>CAVYPA010000027.1:0-103480 GCA_963770295.1 uncultured Alphaproteobacteria bacterium | reverse complement strand
CGCGCTTCGGCCGCGGCGGGCAATGTCGCACGAAGCCATATTGTGTGAGCATGCGGAGATGAGGATATGATGGACGCGTCATCGCGGGATCTCACCTAGGTATTTTGCGACACGCTCAAGCGTTCGGCACCCTCCGCTTAGCAAACGAGCTGGGCGGTCACGGTCGCCAGGGCGGGCATGAGATACGGAGGCTGTGATCTCTTTCCGTCGTGCTCCCGAGCCAAGCGAACCGGAGTTGGCATTAGGCGTCAATACTCGTAAGGGGCCCGCGTTAAGACGTCTCATCCATCTAAGACGAGCTCGCCGAGCACGGGGTCGTGGATCGCGTGGGTGTGCCGCCCCAATAAACTTGTTGGCCACCCGTGCTGAGGGAACAAAAGAATCTGGACCGACAACGCATGCGGTAGGGGCAAGACAGCGCGCGGCCGTGAGCGCCACGCGGCTAAGGGAAACAAAGCCGCAAGCACCTGAAAGCGACAGAGCGACAGGCTCTTTGGTGCCAAGACCAATTACGAAACACAAGAGATGATGTTTGTCGTACCCGTGCGGTTCCTGAACCGGCGCTAATCTCCAAGCCTCAGGCTTCGCCCAGCTCGTTGCAAAGCATCACGGGCATCGAGCTCGGGTCGCTTGCTACGATGCGGCAGCGCAGACCGGCTCACAATCAAGTTTGAAGCGCGGTCCCTCCTCGTCAGATCAAATCCGACCGCGCTATCAGGGATCTACCCTATTTCTAGCTCCGTTCTTTGGCAGCACACTGCTGGTGAGTGAGGTGCGCGTCATGACCAGCCGCAGCGAGCATTCTGCAGGCAAGGCCGCTATCGCGATACCAAGAGTGAAACGAGACCTGAAACGTCGCGAGGTCTTACTTTCCTTCGGCGCCGCGATAGCCGCCTTCACGATAACAAGGATGACACCGTCGGGCGCTGCGAACAGGCACGCGCAGAAGCGCGCACTGCGGCCCGTGCCAGCGCCGGCGCAGCCAGCCGCCCGCTTCCAGCCAGGACTACCTATGGCTGTCGTCCTTGGCCTCGTCGCAATGACCGCGCCAGTCCTCGCTGCCCCTGCCAGCAGTCTGCCTGCGCTCACCCCGTTGATCGCGGACCAGGTGGGCAGCGTGGATCCAGCCAGCACCTCCCGGTGGAGATGTGGTAGGAGAGGTCACTGCTGGGTGCCCTGTCGCGGCGACACGTGCCGCAAAGCATGCTTTCGCACCTGGTGGTCGTGCAGTGTTCGCTAATGAGCATGCGCGGCGAGTCCCTCTCTTCGAGGAACACAAAAGACCCGAAGGAACCTGATCAACGGGCACGCTTGAGGCTCATCTCACCGACTACGCAGCACCAATTCCGTCCTCGCCACGCGTGCTAGGCCCTCAAATCAGCCGATCATCACCCTTGCTGCGCACACTTTGTGGATTGATCGACCGCTCGGCCAGTTGATGTTCTTGGCTTTCGATCTGCTCCACCAGGATGGCGTTGATTTTTGCGCTCCTTACCCTTGTCAAAGCGCAAGCGCGACCTGCACCGGACGTGCGCCAAATCGCGTGTGCCGTTCATGCGTGACGTTTGACCTTCCCGAATGGCAGATTGCTATTCGATCACTGTAGCAAGTTTGGTTTCGCGGGCGTCTTTCCATAACCGGAGTGTTGCGCCCATGGCCGTTCCGGCCATTGCCAGGTGATCAGGCCATTGACGGTTGTCTGCGGACGTTCGACCAGGCCGAGCGCAATGTTGCGCTCAACCGCGTCGGCGTCCGGCATGAACATCACATCGGGCATTCCGCATTGAAGTAGACTGACGGTCTCGCCGGCTTGGTTAAATGCATAGAGCACCGCGTTGCCGGCATACAGCCGACCGTGAATCGCAAAATAGGATTGCTCGGCCGGCAGCGCGAGCAACCCAAATCCGTAAAGGGCGATACCCAGACCGGGCATGATCACGCTATGGTCGACGTGGCCGAGACCGGCAAGCGCCATCGCCTCACGGATGTCGTTGCATTCGGCCGGAATGACGGCCTGCGTTGCCGGTTCGATAATTGCGAATCGCATGGGTCACTCCGTGCTGAGATCGCGCTCAATTTCTTTCTGCATACACTCGGCGAGAGTCTCTCTCGGTTCAGGCCACGTCGCCGCTGGCTCCGCACACAAAACGCAGCCAAGGTGGCTGCGCGCGCTCATCCTATAGGAAGCGGCCGACCACTTGTGTGGCGCTCAAAGCACACAATGCACACGGCGATTCCCTGGAACGCGAACTCGCCGAGTTAGAAAAGTGAGGCCCCGGCCTTTTCACGCCAAAGGCAAATCCTCGCCGAACCCAGCCAACAAGGTGAAGGAAATCCGGAACCAGCTTGTTTTGTCGGCCTATGGAGTGCTGTTGTTCTCGCCCGGTCGCACGGCCTTGACGAGCGTGGAACGCGCCCGATTAGCTCACGACCGTCATGCCCGGACGACCGCCTTCGCGGGACTGCGTTTAACGGCCCCGTGGGGCACGAGCCCCTCATAAAGGGCACCGACTTGGTGGCGCGCGACGGCGACCGGATCGAGTCGGTGGTTGGCTTTCTTGACCAAGTGCCCGCCGGTGCCTGAAAAATGAAAAAGCGGTCGCCGGTCTTGGCTCGACCGGCGGCCCAACGACATCGACTGGTTTTGGCTTGGTTCGACAAGCCGGAGAGATTACGCCACCAGTGATTCCCACCAAACTTGCAACGCCACCCAAGGGGGGAGCGCGGCCGCAGTCTGAGGTTTCCACCCTATCCACAACGCGGTGGTGGCAACGTGTCCCGCTTGGAACGAATCGCTTACCGTCGCTTGCCAGTGGACACGAGAGCCAGGAGTTCTGAGCATGGCATCGGTTGCGAGAAAGGCGAAGCAAGCCAGCGCCAACAAACCTGCCGAACCGGTGGCGCATCTCACCGCGATCACCGATCAGATGCACGCGCTTCTGGTGCAACGAGCTGACGAACTCATGGGCTGCAAAGAAAACTCCCCCGAGAAGCGCAAATTGAAAGCGCTCACCGACAGCATCGAAGCATACGAACAGCAAAGGTGGCCGCTTGGAAAAATTCCGGGCGGCAAGGGATAGTTTCCGTCATCCCTCGAGGGGCGGGAAAATGGATCGCGCGTATGCTGAAACCGCAATTCAGTTACCCAAAGCTCGTCGAGACGGGGCAAATCATGCATATCCGACGTGGGGCAATAATCGTGTGCGCCTGTGTGGCTTTGACAGGGTGTGCTGAGTATTCGAAGCCGAAACCGAAGCGAACGCTCGCTTACCAGGCGCCCCCTGTTGCCGAATACAAGAAGCCCGCGCCAGTGACAACGCAGTCAATTACGCCACTCGCGGCTCCGGCACCGGCACCGGCACCGGATTTAGATCCGACCCCGGCACCGGAGCCGACACCGGCACTCGATCCAATACCGGCATTGGGGATGTCAGTAGAAGAACAGCTCAAGGCCGCCTGGAAGCACATCTGCGGCCTACGAAACGTCGAGCATGTCGAGAAGGGCAGGGTCAACGAGACCGAAGCCCAGAAACACTTCATCGACGAGAAATGTGCTGACGTTCGCCGGGACAGCCACATGCAGTAAATGCCCAAAAAGCAGCAGCTTTATCTTGGGCGTCGCTTGCTCGGCTGATTGCCGCTTCCTCCTAACAACGGACAAAGAGAGGAAAGCCGGTCGAAGGGGCATCGGCAGGCAGGCCGGCCCCTGCCGCAACGGCGGCCCGTCTGGCGACAGTCCCAACGCGCCGCCTCGTCGCCGACCGAGTTTCTGCGCATTCTCTGAACGGGATACTTGCATGCTATAACAGCGAAAACGTATCGAGTTCGAAGGCTGTCCTTCTAGACACGGGATTCACAATCATGTTGCTGCATCGGTACTGCCTCATGATCTCGACTGCTGCATTTTTGCTGTGTCAGGTTCACCTTGCCCTGGCACAGGAGACAAAGGTGACCCCGCTTGCGGCCAAACCACTTCCTGGGTTCTCAGGCGGCGAGAAAGAAGGTGCAATGGTTCTCGTCGAGTATCCGCCAGGTGCATCTTCGGCACAGCACCGTCACGATGCGCACGTTTTCGTCTATGTGATCCAAGGTTCCGTCGTCATGCAGGTGAAAGGCGGACCGGAACTCACCCTGAAGGCCGGAGAAACGTTCTATGAGAATCCGGATGACGTCCACGTCGTTTCCAGGAACGCCAGCGCGACGGAGCCGGCGAAGTTCATCGCTTTCTTTGTCAAGAGCAAGGGGGCACCCGCCGTTACTCCAGTAAAGTGACAATGAAAAGGCTGCGTCGATCTCCGCCCTCGACCCGCATGGGATTGACCAGACCCGCGTCGCTCCAGAGCCGACCCAAGAGGCTTGCACGCAGTATCCCCCCCGAGGCGGGAGCCGGCCCAGCGCTCGTCCCGCTTGGCAGTAGACTCGGGGCTTCGTGCGGGCCATCAGACAGCTGTGAACGGGCGAAGCGGCGCAACAACTGCCCTTAGTTGGACATGTATTTCAAAGCCGCCAGTCGGGCATTCCCGGCTGCTTGCCGGCCGGGCTCTTGACCGGTTCGCACGCTCAATGACCGCCTTGGCAATTCGTTCGGCCGCATGGCGCCACGCGCGTCAGCGCCGGAGCCGAGTGACCACCTCGACCAACTGGTCAAGGCAGGTGTTCCAACCGTCGTGGAAGCCCATGTCCTCGTGTCGCCGACGATCCGCTTCGTCCCGATGCAGCACGACGATGGAGTAGTGGGTCTTTCCGCCTCGCTCCTTGAGCGTCAAAATGGAGGTGAAAGGAATGTCCGCGCAATCTGCGCTCTCCGCGGCCTTGCCGACTGCAGCCCGCGCCGGCCGATAACCCGGCTCCAGTGCGTTGGTTATGACCAGCTTTTCATTCTCGATAAGCTCGATGAAACAGCCGACGTGCGGAAATTCCTGACCCTCGGGCGAGCGCATGACGGTGCGAAACATCCCGCCCGGGCGCAGGTCCATTTCGCACTGCGACGTTGTCCAGGGTGCCGGTGCCCACCACGTCTTGACGTGGTCGGGATCGGTCCAAACCTTCCAGATCAGCGACCGCGGCGCGTCAATTGTGCGTTCCAGCGAAAGATCGAGATGGCCATTATTGCCTGTGTCTCTTGCCATGCTTCTTCTCCTTGCTTTGCAGAGTGGCGACGTAGGTCTCCATGCGGTCGAGGCGGCCTTCCCAAAGCGCGCGCTGCTCGACCAGCCAGCCTTCGGCCAGGCTCATGGCGGATGGCTGCATCTCGCACGTTCTCACCCGGCCCGTTTTCTCGCTGCGAATGAGGCGACTGGCCTCCAGTACCCGAAGATGCTGCAGCAATGACGGCATCGCCATGCTGAACGGCTTGGCGAGCTCGCTCACAGAGGCGGGACCACGGCTCAATCGGCGCACGATCGCCCGACGGGTCGGGTCCGATAGGGCGTGAAACACGTGATCGAGGCTTGGGCGCATTTGGTTAGGCATATGCCTAACTATAATGCGCCAGCGCCGCTGTCAAGATCACTTAGTCTTTTGCCTAACTAATTTTACGAGCCCCGACTGCCGGAGCCTTGGTGCGCAACGATCGGGTGTCGCCGCCGACCGCCAGCTCCCGGCCCGTGATACGGCAAAAGACCTCCAAATATCGCTCGCTCATCGCCCACAGCAGTTCCTGCGGCATAGGTGGCGCAGGGGCCTCTCCATCCCAGCGACGCTTGCGTCGCTCTGCCTCGAGGTAGCCCTGACCGATGTTCTTACGGCTTCCATTCACCGGCTGGCTGGCGCACGGCGACGTTGAGGCGGTTCCAGACGTTGATGTTGGCGATGGCGATGACGAGGCCTGCAAGCGCCGGTTCATCGTAGTTCCGTGCCGCCTCGGTCCAGACCTTGTCCGATACCGGGTCCGATCGGTCGCTCACCCGCGTCAGCGCCTCCGTGAGTGCCAGGGCGGCACGCTCCGCGTCAGTGAAGTAGCGGGACTCGCGCCAGGCCGCCACGGCGAAGAGACGTTCGTCCGTTTCACCGGCCTTTTTGGCAATGCGGGGGTGCATGTCAACGCAAGCGCTGCAGCCGTTGATTTGGCTTGCCCGCAGGTTGACGAGTTCGAGCGTCCGTTCCGGCACGCCGCTCTTGCGCGTTGATGCCGCGAGCGCTTGCAGGGCCTTCATGGCATCGGGAACGACCAGTGCCGGGTTCTTCATCCGAGCAGGCATGATTTAGTCTCCTTCACGTGTCTTTGCTGAAACCGGACACTTGGGCCCGGATTTGACTTCTGACGAGGAGGCTCTCAAATCGAGCCGTCACATCGGCTGGGTCTCCCTCGTCATAGGCATGACGGATCGCGCCAGGGAAATGTGACCCATGCACGAGAGGAAATGGCTGGCGGAACAATTTGAGGCCAATAGGGCCCATCTGCGAGCGGTTGCTTACCGAATGCTGGGCTCGCGAGCTGAGGCTGACGACGCCGTTCAGGAAGCCTGGCTCAGGCTCGGCCGTTCCGACACCAGCGCGGTCGAGAACCTGACGGGCTGGTTGACAACCGTGGTCGCGCGCGTGTGTCTCGACATGTTGCGCTCGCGCAAGACCCGTCGCGAGGAGGCATCTGTTGAGGATGCGGCCGAGTCCGTTGCCGGCGACGATGATCCTGAGCACGAGGCGCTGCTCGCGGATTCTGTTGGTTTGGCGTTGCTGGTCGTGCTCAAAAAGCTGGCCCCTGCCGAACGCGTGGCTTTTGTGCTGCACGACATGTTCGATGTACCGTTTGAGGACATTGCACCGATCATCAACCGCTCACCGGTGGCGGCACGGCAGCTCGCGAGCCGTGCCCGTCGCCGGGTGCAGGGAGGGCCGCTCAATCGCGACGACGATCTGGCCCGACAGCGGGAGGTTGCCGCCGCTTTCCTGGCTGCATCGCGCGACGGCAATTTTGCTGGGCTGCTGGCGGTTCTGGATCCCGACGTTGTATTCCGCGCCGATCGCGCGGCCACCCAAATGGGTGGCACGGCCGAAATTAGAGGCGCAACGGCCGTTGCCGAGACTTTCAAGGGCCGCGCTCGGGCGGCGCGGCTGGCGCTTGTCGATGGAGCCGTGGGCCTGGCCGTTGTCCTGCAGGGCCGGCTGCGCATCCTGTTGGGGCTCACGATCGCCGATGGCAGGATCGCCGCGATCGACGCGATCGCCGACCCGGAGCACGTTGCACAGCTCGATGTTCAAATCCTCACGAACTGAGCGTTCCCACCTTGTGTGAACCGCGCTTGCAGCAGCGCTCGAGGCGGTGGTGTCTGAAAATTCCATCGAGGCCACTTTGCGTGCCGAATGCCCGCAGGCAGACGCGATGGTTAACTCGGGCGTTTGCCGCCTGCGTCAAAGGGCGCACACCGTTCACACCTTTGTGGGTTCTAGTGATCGCCACTTCTTGGCAAAAGCCGGAACGGTGCTCGTTTAGCCACGAGCGGAAAATGCTCACCAGCGCTCACGCTCCAGAGAGCGTCACTAGCACGTCGAGGCCTGGCCTCGCCCGAGATGTCTGGTTCACGCGCCAAGCTGGGGCGGTGATGATCCAAGGCTCTGCCGAATAATCGGGTGGTCACGAGCGGTACGGAAAGCAAGACGAATGATCGATCCCACTCCTGCCGCGATCCTGGGCGCGATTGGAGGTGTCACGGGACAGCCGTAGGCACCCTCCAGGCAAAGCGCCATCAGGCCGCCGGCGATGCGCCTAGTGCTCATAACGTCGACCGCTGGCTACGACGGAGGCCGCACCACCGCACATTCACGAGGAGAAGCGTATGGCCGTTCTTCGTCAGCCGCTTATCAACACGTTCCGAGGTTGGTTGGATCTCAACGGCCCTCTGCTCGGGCCCGCCCTCTATCTGTTCGAGTCCGTCAGATCATATATCGAGGAACGCGTCGAAGCCTTCGATGCGCGTTTCGGCACGGATACGGCAGCGCCCTTTTTCGGGCGTGACCAAAAGCCGGCCACTCACTTCTACGTGGCGACAACGGCTTCTCTCATCTACGAGGTTCTTAACTCGCTTGGGTTGCGGCCGGATACGTTCGCGTTCGTTGATATGGGATCGGGCAAAGGGCGCGCCTTGCTTGTTGCGTCGGAGTTCGCCTTCGCCAAAATTGTCGGCATCGAACTTTCACCTCATTTGCACCACATCGCAGAAGAAAACATCAAACGCTATAGCCCTGCATCGCAGCAATGCACGGCATTCCAGCTGCATTGCATGAACGTCGTCGACTACGTCTATGGCCCAGAGCCGCTCGTGCTCTTCCTCTTTGATCCCTTTGGGCGGGAGACGTTGCGCAGCGTCGTTGCCAATCTCGAGGCGTCACTGAGGGCAAACCCTCGCGAAGCGTTTGTTGTCTACATATACCCGCAATTCGAGAACCTGTTGCAGAGCTCGCGGGTCCTTCGCAAGATGCGAGAAGGCGGCCCCCGGTGGCGCCCCTGGAGCCGGTATGTGGTCTACGCGGCATCGGCGGCAGCGGGCCGGTAACGCAGCGCAGAGTCATGGCGATCCCGGATCATCGCGTGACGTCGAGAGTTGATGTGGCGTCGGACCGATGACACTGCGTTGCCGGGAGCGCACCCTCCGCGCCTCACGCAATCGCGCCCGCCGAGCAACGTCCGCTAGCCATCTCTGTCGCGACCCGCAACCCGACCACTCTCCATTCTGCGAACCTGCAAGGCCGCCATCCCAGGCGCTCAGGGTAAGTACTGATTTTGCTCCTTCAGCAAACGAATAAGCTGCTGCGGCCTCTGACGCGGGCGGCGAGCCTCTAACACAACAAACTCGGCTGGCGCCTCCCGTGACGGCGACCCTCTCGTGCCCGCCTGTGCTGAACAGGGGCTAGGCTAATCGAGGTTGGAGAAAGATCGCGCGCTCGATGGTCGAGAAGGTGTGGCGCTTTAGCAAACTTTCATCCCTCCTGTGGGCCACATTCCTTGGCGGTCCGTTTTTGTTGTTCGCAATCGCTGATGTCTCTGCACTAGAGCCACGGCGTGTGCTTCTGGTGCATGCCTTCGGTCACGCCTACTCACCGTGGAGCGACATGGCCGGAAGCTTTCGTGCCGAGCTCATCAAAAGATCCAAAGAACCCATCGATCTCTATGAGGTCTCGCTCGATACCGCGAGAGTGCAAACACCCGAAGACGAGACCCCGTTTGTGGAATACATCCGTGCGCTTCTTGTCGGCCGCAAGCTCGATTTGATCGTCCCGATTGGCGCGCCGTCGGCATTCTTTCTTCAACGCAATCGGCAACGACTATTTCCTGCCACACCCATGCTGATCCTCGGCGCCGATCGGCGGCGCATTCCCGACAGTTCTCTTGCGGACAAGGACACGGCCGTCCTCCTAGACCTCGATCTACCAGCGTATCTCGCCAATATTTTGCGACTACGACCCGATACGACCGATGTTGCGGTCGTTGTCGGTAATTCCCCGGTCGAGCGCTACTGGACCTCAGAACTCCATCACGATTTTCAATCTTTCGCTGAGCGTGTGAAGATCGAATGGTTCAACGACCTGAGATTTGACGAGATGCTACAGCGCGCCGCCGCAATGCCACCGCAGTCCACGATTTTTTGGTTTCTACTTTCCGAGGACGCGGCGGGAGTTCCCTATTCCCAGGATCGCGCGCTCGAGACCATGCGCGAGGTTGCATCCGTTCCGTTGTTCGGGATGGGCGACTATGAGATGGGGCGCGGCATCGTCGGCGGGCCGTTGATGCAAATTCAGCGATTGGGACAACAGGGCGCGGAAGTGGCGTTTCGCATTCTGAAAGGCGAGACCCCTTCCGCGATCAAACCGCCCTCCGTGGTCTTCGGTGCGCCTGTGTATGACTGGCGGGAACTGCGCCGATGGAACATTGCTGAAAGTAGCCTGCCGCGCGATAGCATCGTGCAATTTCGTGAGCCCAGCGGGTGGGAGCGGTATCGTTGGCACGTTACCGCCGTAGCGGCAATTCTTCTAGCCCAAGCCGCGGTGATTGCCGGGTTGGTCTTGGAACGCCGCAGACGCCGTATTGCAGAATTGGAGCTTCGCCAGCGCCTTTTGGAGGTCATCCATCTGAACCGCTCAGCGGTCGCTGGCGCGCTGTCGGCTTCTGTAGCGCACGAACTTAATCAACCTTTGGCTGCCATCCAGTGCACGGCGGAAGCGGCAATGCTGCATTTAAAAGCCAATCCGCCGAATACGACGCGGGTCGAAGTCTTGCTTGGCAACATCATTCGAGACGACAACCGGGCCGCAAAAATCGTTTCGCATCTGGGGGGACTGTTGAAGAAGAGAGACAAGGCAGAACTGCGGGAATTTGACCTCAACGAAGTCATTCAGGACGCCTTAGAGATCATTGTGCCGGAGGCACGCCGAAAAGGCGTTGAGGTCAGTTCTTCAAACGTGCATGGAGCCTTGCCCGTTCGCGGTGATCAGGTTCAGGTGCAGCAAGTGATTTTGAATTTGGCGATGAACGCGATCGACGCCATGAGCGACTGCAACCTTGCACAAAAGAAAATGTCGATCAATAGTGCGATCGTCGAACGATCTTCGGTCGAAATTTCATGTCGCCGATTCCGGGATTGGGATTCCGCCGGACCGACTAAATCACGTCTTTGCCGCCTTCTACACCACCAAGGGACACGGCACTGGGCTTGGTTTGTCCATCGCTCGCACCATCGTTGAGATGTACGGCGGCAGAATATGGGCTGAAAACCGGGCCGGTGGCGGGTCCATCCTTCGCTTCACCTTGCCGCTAGCGCGGATTTCGCCCAGCACCATGAAAGCGCAGTCCGCGGCCTAGCGTCCACGGCTTCTTCCACTCTGCTTGAATTAGCGCGTCCGCCGGACTCGAGCCGGTTCCATTCGCTGCTCCTGCGCGACCAGCGCGGACCGAGACCAGCCGCCGATAGGTTCGGTGTGACGCCGCTGCACACATCCCGCCCGAAGGGCACGAGCAGCCAATGGCGCGGGTCCCTCGTCATATCTGGCGCCTGCATTGCGGTGTACAGTGAGCGGTCCGGGAAGTAAGAGCACGCACACCAGGAGAGCGACATGCAGGTGGGATTCATCGGATTGGGAACCATGGGCGCCGGCATGGCGGCCAATCTTTCAAAAGGCCGGCTACCAACTCGTCGTGCACGACCTACGCCAGAACTTGGCGCTGCCGCATCTCAAGGCCGGCGCCAAGTGGGCCGACAACCCCAAGTCGCTTGCCGAACAATCGACGCTGATCTTCACCTCGCTACCCGGCCCGCCCGAGGTCGAGGCCGTGGCGCTTGCAGCCAACGGGCTGATCGAGGGCATGCAGAAGGGGAGCGCCTGGTTCGATCTCACCACCAACTCACCAACGCTGGTGCGCAGGCTTCACCCGATCTGCAGCGAGCGGGGCCTGCACCTGCTTGACGCTCCCGTGAGCGGCGGACCCCAAGGCGCCAAGTCGGGACGGCTTGCCGTCTGGGTGGGGGGCGAGGAAACAATCTTCAATGCCCACAGACAGGTGCTCGACGCCTTCAGCGATGCAGCCCGCTACATCGGCCCAATCGGCGCCGGCTCGGTGGCCAAACTCGTGCACAACTGCGCCGGCTACGCCATTCAGATGGCGCTGGCGGAAGTCTTCTCGCTGGGGATCAAGGCCGGCGTCGAGCCGCTCGCCCTGTGGGAAGCCGTGCGCACCGGGGCCAGCGGGCGCCAGCGCACCTTCGACCGCCTCTATGACCGGTTTTTGCCAAACAAGTACGACCCTCCAAGCTTTGCCTTGAAGCTCGGGCACAAGGACATGCGGCTTGCCACCGAGCTTGGCCGCGAGCTGGGCGTGCCGATGCGGCTTGCCAACATGGCCTTTGCCGAGATGACGGAGGCGCTCAACCGGGGTTGGGAAAACCGTGACAGCCGCTCACCCATGCTGCTCCAGCTCGAACGGTGTGGCCTCAAGGTCGAGGTTGATCCTCAGCGGATTTAAAAGGTTTTCGATCGCGATCCACCGTTCCATGGCGGCCCAAAGCGCGGCTAAAGCCTGACTCCCCCTGCGGCTTTGGTCGGCCGGTGAGCGCTTTCACCGGGCTGGTGGCGTGTGACGCGGGTTCACATTATACCCGCCTCACAGACGGCCCCAATCAGCGCAGGGATCGGAACGCGGCCCGAAGCTCAGACGCAAAGAGCTCCGGTTGCTCCCATGCCGCAAAGTGACCGCCCCTGTCGACCTCGTGGAAGTAGATCAGGTTCCTATAGGCGCGCCGGGCCCAAGGCTCAGGAGCTCGATAGACGTCGTCCGGAAACACCGTTATGGCCACGGGCAATGAGATGTCGCCGGTCTTCTGGGTCGCCGCGACGATGACGCTGCCTGGCGCCCTGTTCTCCCAGTACAACCGCGCTGCCGAGGTTGCCGTATTCGTCAACCAGTAGAGCGTGATGTTGTCGAGAACGTCGTCTTTCGTCGGCGACTTGTCGGGATCGGTCCCGTAGCTCCACTGCGCGAACCCCGGATGCACGAGGATCCACGCCACGAGGCCGGCTGGCGAGTCCGTCGCGCCGTAGCCGACCGTCTGTGGCCGCGCGGTCAGCATGGTGAAGTACGCCGAGTTACCATTCTTTGCCGACGTCATGAGCGCTTCGATCACCGCGCGTTCACGCTCGGAAAGTCCGGCCGGCACCGGCCCGCCCGCAAGCGCAGCGGCCACCTCGGGCGGTACCGTCGCCGGCAAGTTGATGTGGATGCCGAGCAAGCCCGCGGCCGCTTGCCGCGCCATCGCGCTGGAGATCGGAGAACCCCAGTCGCCACCTTGGGCCACATAACGCGTGTATCCGAGGCGCTTCATCAGCTCCGCCCATGCCCGCGCAATGTGGTCGGGGTCCCAGCCGGTGCCGGTTGGCTTGCCGGAGAAACCGTACCCGGGAAGCGACGGTATCACGACATCGAAAGCGTCTTCGGTACGGCCTCCGTGCGCGGTCGGGTCCGTGAGCGGACCGACAATCTTGAGTTGTTCGATAACGGATCCCGGCCAGCCGTGCGTGACGATCACCGGAAGTGCATTCTGATGGCGGGAACGGGCATGAATGAAGTGGACATCGACCCCGTCGATAGTCGTCGTGAACTGCGGCAAGGCATTCAGGGTTGCTTCCACCTTACGCCAGTCGTAGCCGCTCCCCCAGTAGCGAACCAGTTCCTGGAGCTTGACCAACTGTGCACCTTGCGACTGATCGGCGACGGTTTCCTTATCGGGCCATCGGGTCGCGGCGATGCGCCGGCGCAGATCACGGAGGTCGTCCTCGGGGACATTGATGCGGAACGGGCGGATTGCCTCACTGGTGACCGCCGCCGCCGGAACTCCAGGAAACAGGCTCGCGGCACCCGCAACTGCAATTCCCATCGCGGCGGCGCGCACGCGCTGGCGCCGGCTCGGCGATGACGAATTCGTAAACATGACCAGTCTCCTTAATTCAAGGCGTCACCAAGCGGTGCGGAGAGCCCTTGGCTCGCAGAGCGTCGTACGTGCGGACCGCAAGTCGTAGCCGTCACTTCGCCAGCGTGAGGAGCGGCTTGCCTTTTTCGACGATATAGGTGGCAAGCTCTGCCCCATTGGTGCTGCCGACGTTCTTGGCGGAATGGATCATTCCGGCCGGAATGAACAACACCTCACCGGCCCTGAGCGTCACCGGCGGTTTGCCCTCCACCTGGTATTCCCACAAGCCCTCGATGACATAGATGATCTCTTCACCCGGATGCGTGTGCGCGGGGGCTGTTACTCCCGGCGCGAGCTCGACAACCACCTGGATGACCTCGCGTCCGGGGATACTGAGATCGTGCCGCTGCAGGTCGGTGCGCTTGCTTCCGACCTGCTGAGCCTGAGCTATGTCCGGCACCCTACCGCTTCCGACGACGGCCGCGGCAGAAGCTGCAAGAACGCTGCGCCGCGTTGGTGACGATGAATTGGTTAACATGGCAGTCTCCTCGGATTTCAGTGCGGGCTGATCCCTAGGGCGTATGCGTTAACCAGCTTCCAATCCCGAAAGTATTCGCAGTGGTGCTTGATCCCAATCGACATGTGTGAGTGCCCGCCTTCGCCTTGGGGATCACGTGATCTGCGCTCTCGGCATCCAAGGTGACGTGCCAGTGGTCCAAGTCCTACCGGGACGGCCCTCAGCACACGAGATGCGCCAACACTGCCGACCCTAAGTGGCCGCCAGTCACACGCACTACCGGTGAAAGCACTGAGACCGGTGCGCACGCGACCTGATGTGGGTTCGTTAACGTGATTTCGCCGTGACAGGGGGCAGTGCGCGCGTCATTCGAGCTGACGTCTTACGCAGGTGAGACGGAGCCAGCAACCTGGGACTGACGCCGCGCGTCGCTCAATATTGAGAGCTCGATCGATTGTGCAACATCAATACTTGTGGCGACAAACTCTTACGGCAACGCGGGCTTATCTGCGCATCAGCAGGACGCGCTCGGTACTCGGGGTTTGGGGTGTGGCCCAGGGTCGGCCGACGAGACGCCACTTGTCACGCCGGCGCGGATGCTGGATGCGGGCGCGCGATCGACGTTCGAACGCCGCCGGACCATGCCAGCGGCAGCATGATCAGGCCTGTCTCAGATGCGCTCCACCTTGCCACTCAGTGCAGAACGCGTAATGGCTTCGAAGGTGCGCACATTGGTGTCGATCTCAGCGATACTCACCGGGTAGGGTGCCTCTCCGGCGGCGGCACGTCCGAAGGCCTCGAGATTGTCCCTCACCGCCGCGTGCGGCGGCAGAGAATGCGTCGCAGGAGGTTTGCCGCGAGGCGCGACGGTGACGTCCCATCCCGTGGGGTGCTCTGGATGCGTGCGATCGCGAATCTCGATCCAGCCTTGCGAGCCGTAGACGGCGATGCGGCCCATAAAGGAGGTCGCCAGAATGGCCGTCAATAGGGCGCTGGCGCCCAACTCGAACGCGATCATGACGCCAAGCGTATCGCCATTGGCGAAGGGACTGCCGCGGGCGGCGAGCCGCGCCCAGACTTCCTTGGGCTTGCCCAAGAAGGCAATCGACAAATCGACGAGATGAATGCCGGTCGCGGAAAGCGGCCCGACGGGTGCATCCACGGATGACAGGCGCCAATTGCCGGGGGAAAGCGTGAGGAACTTGTCCTGGCTGAAGTTGCCTTCCATGGCCAAGGCCGTGCCGAGTTCGCCAGCGGCGAGTCTCGCCCGTAGATCGATGATGCCTGGCTCGAAGCGCCGCTCGTGGCCAATACCGAGCTGCACCCTTGCCGCAGTGACAGCTTCGATGACCGCGTCCATTTCGCGCGCCGTGGTGCAGAGAGGCTTTTCGCAGAAGACGTGCTTGCCGGCCTTGGCCGCCGCCACGATCTGCGCGGCATGATGCTTGTGCGGCGTCGACAGGATGACGGCCCGAATATCAGAGCGTTCGAGCGCATCCTCGAAGCGGGCAGTCGTCTCCAGTCCGGCCGCCTCGGCTACCTTGCGCGCTGCGTCGACCGGCTCGACGCCGAGCACGGGCCGAATGACTTCGCTGGCGGCAAGTTGACGCTGGATGATGCCGCCCCACCAGCCGAGGCCGACGATGGCCGCTTTGATCATCTGCGTGCGCTCACCTATCGCGGCCGACGGATCACCCGTAGCGCTCCCCCCATGCATAGACCGCCTTCGGCACGGGGCCAAGGACTTTACCCCGTGTCGGTAAGAGAACACCCGCACCACGCGTAGGCCGCTCCGACATGGCGACGCGCATTGAGAAGGCCGCATCGGCCGCGCGCCCCAAATGACTGAAGCGGACCATCACAGCCCTCCTCCATGTAGGCAACGAGAAAGACCGCGGGGGTGCGAAGAATTCATCTGACAATGCGGGGGTGGTGCGATAGCGCGCCCCGAGCCACCACTCAATGAGCTCTTTCCTGTCGCGCGCGCCAAAAGGCGCGAGTGCCGTCAAGACCTTTCCGAGCCGCCCGGTAGCGGTGATGGCTTGAGGGGTGCCGGCGGATTGCTTGGTGGCCCATGCAGGAATGTCATCGTCACGTAGGCGCCAATCCAGGAGCCAATGGCGGCGAAAAGGACATAGACCCAGTTGTTTGTGTAGGAAATTACTGCAAATGACGACAGCAGGTACCAAACGCTGCTCCAGGTCGCTGCAGGCACGCGACGCCGCGCAACGACGGCCGAAGTGAACATGACATAAACGGCATCGGTTGCGGCGGTCGCGAGCACGACGCCCAGCGCTAGCAGTGGATCGATTCCAAACAGCATGTCTGCCTCGCATCTCGTCTTTTCGATCTTCGCCGCACCCCGTTTTGGCGAGACGACAGATCACGCCAGAACTTCGCCGCGCTGACGATTACTGGCCGATTGTCGCAGAGTTTCGGAACAATGGTCGGCAACGCCCTGGTTCCGCGGCGGCAACAGCGAAAATTACAGGCCATACGAGATGATAGTAGAGAGGCTGCCTGTTCGGCGAATAAGGTTTCAGCTAAAAGAGGCCGTGTCACTGCCGCGTCGGTGATCATCTCCGAACAACTTCTGTGGGCAGGACGAATATTGCGATGATGATCCCAAGCCTTCCTGACACTTTGAGCGGCCGGTCTTCGCCTTGAGCCGGTGTGACCGTAAACAGACGCGTGGGGCGCGCGCGCTGCCCCTCTCGTTCAAAGGCATTTTCACCCTGGCCTGGGCAGAGTTCCGAGGTCGGGCTTTGATCGAACCTCGATGCTAGTGTCCGCGCTAGATCCAAATTCAAAGCAGTCCGCCCCCCGAAAGCCCAGGATTGGGGCTGCGCTCGCCGCCGAACCGGCGTATTCTAAATCCGCGATCCGCGACAGAGAACCCGGCACACGCATCAGCGTAACCCCCGCTCGGGAAAAAGGGGCTCGGCGCGCGCCGCAAGTGCGCGACCGGCCTGCCGGCTCTGGCGGGATAGCCACGCCCACGGGGGTGTGAGGAAACGCACAAGGGAGGAAAATCATGCGTATCGATCGGATACTGGCTCTAGGCGTTGCGACTTCTGCCTTGCTCGTCACAACCGGCGTCTTGGCTCAGCAGAAAGAGATTAAGATCGGTCTGATCTTCGATCAGACAGGTCCTTTCGCCGGTGGTGGGTCGGTCGCGGCCCAGCTCGGCTCGAAATATGCGATTGATATCACCAACGAGCGCGGCGGCGTCGAAGGCTATAAGATTAATCCGATCTTCGCCGACGCTCAGTCAAAAGCCGATGTTGCCGTGAATGAAGGCGAACGCCTACTCAACGAGCAGCGCGTGGATATGCTGATGGGTGTGTATTCTTCTGCCCACTGCGTACCGCTCTCGGCCAAGGTCGATGCCGCCAAAAAGTTCTGGTGGGCAACGGTATGCATCTCCTCGGCGGTGTTCCGCAACAAGCACCTGCAATATGTATTTCGCAGCCACGCTCATTCCGATCAGTGGGGTGAGGCCTCCTGTGACATGCTCAACGCCTATTCGAAGTCGAAGCTAGGCAAAGACCCGAAGGATCTCAAGGTTGCCATTATTCATGAGGATGGCCCCTATGGCGTCGGCGTCGCCAAGGGCAACGAGGAGCGCTGCACAAAGCACGGCATTCAGATCGTGCACAAGGAGGGCTACTCCGCTACAGCCACCGACCTATCGGCACTCGTGACTAAGCTGCGCCGCACCCGACCCGACGTTCTGCTCCACACCGGTTACAACCCCGACATCACATTGTTCTTAAGACAAGCCAAGGAGGCGGGCCTCAAGTTCCAGGCCTTGATCGGCCACGGGGCTGGCTATGCGCAGTACGACAAGCTTTCCGAGACCTTCGGCAAAGACGTGGAGCTGCTTTTCAACATCGACACGGTCGGCAGCCAGCTATTGGATCCCAAGACCCTGAACGTGAAGGATGCCGCTTACCTTATCGATGAGATGGTGAAGCGCTATCGCAAAGACGTAAACCCGAAGACGATCCCGGTGCACGTCTCTATTGGCTTTGCCAACACCTGGACCTTCCTTTCGGATGTGCTGCCACGCGCAATCAAGAACCACGGTGGCATCAGCACCGAGGCGCTGCAGAAGGCGGCTCTGGAGACCGACATCCCCGATGGTGGCACGCTACAAGGCTACGGCGTCAAGTTTTATCCGCCGGGACACGAGTTGGCCGGCCAGAACTCGCGAGCTTACCCGGTCGTCATGCAGTTTGTAGGAAATGAAACCAAGGTGGTGTGGCCCAAGGAGGTGGCGACCGCTGAGCCAGTTCTACCCCTGCCAAGGGAGCACGCCTACGCCACCCAGTAGTTCGCTACGCAAATGCGGTAGGCGGCGCGCACAAGGCGCATGATGGTCACTGATACTTCTCAGACCGGGTTTGAGCGCGCCGCCTTCAACTACTCCACGCTAGGCAGTCCATGCCCCGTCTGGGTCGAAGGGCACGCGATTGCCCCGGCGCAATGGATCCACCCGAACCAGCTCCTTCTCCAAACCATGAAGGCTGGAGGAGCAGCTGGCCTTTGCCAGGCTTTCCTGGAGGGAGGCGCAGGCGTGGGCATGGTGTCGATGCGTTCTCGCTGCATGTCGGAATGACCGGCAGACGTGGCTCTCGCGTTCGGAAGAGACGGCGGGGTTGATCGGGGAGCGGCTGGCTCGTGCGTCAGCCCGCGTGCGCTGGGGGAGCTTGCTTCCTCAGCACCAGCAGGTTGCCGATCTGGATCTGTACCGCCTCGCCGTTCTGATTGAACGTGGTGGTGCGGACCTTGATGCGGCCCTGGTCGGGACGGGACTTGGAGGGTTGGACTTCGAGAATCTCGCTTTCGACGTACAGTTCGTCACCCGGCCGCACCGGCCGGGGCCAGCGGAACTCATCGAAGCCGAGGCCGACAATACCGCCCGCTGGCTTCAGCTCGCCATCGACCAGGAGACGCATGGTCATAGCGGCCGTGTGCCAGCCGCTGGCTGCGAGCCCGGCGAAGATGGTGCTGGTCGCCGCCGCCTCATCGAGATGAAAAGGCTGCGGATCGAATTCCGCGGCAAAGGCCTTGACGCGCTCCTTGTCGACCCGCAGTCGTCCCGATCCGAAGGTTTGGCCGGGCGCGTAGTCTTCGAGATATCTTGCCATGGGTTGCCTCGCAGTGTCCGCCGCGCTCAGTGACCAAGGAGCCGTCTACAAGCTCTTAGGTCTAGAAGAGAAGACATGAGCCGGCGAAGTCAGAAATAGACGGGAGAACATGCGGACCGCATCGGTCGGCGCATCGGATGTCTCGCCGGCGAGATACTCCTTGCGCTACTGGGCGCTCGAACGCAATGGAATAGCTGCGGAGTTTGCGCATGGGCTCTTTCCTCGAAAGTCCGCTCCAGATCGTCCGAGTTCTCGACACCCGCGTGAGCACGCGATCATCGCTGCGCAACAACTCGCATGCGCCCAGTGGGATCGCAAATGGGTTTCTTGCATCGTCGGTACCTGCTCGGCGTGTCAGTGGGACCTTCGGCAGCTCTCGGAATTGCTGCGCCGGAGAACTGACCGGCTTGTGCCAAAGCTGAAGTCCACTGCCTCGCCCTCCATGCAGTTGTGCCGACTGACCCATCTACCTTTTTCGTCACCAGGGCCCATAAGACCGGGTATGCTGGGACGTCCGCGGACTGCGCTGCGCCAAAGGTCAGATATTGCGCTAATTCAACTGAGATCGGGCTTTGGTCGTGGAACCCATCCGCAAAACATTGCTCGCGGGCGCTGCCCTGCAGATCGGCGCGTTTTCGGCACGGCCGCCATCCGACGCGTGCGGCGACATTGCGTGGCAGCACTCGAATGCGGTGGTTCTACCCATCTGCGGCTTGTTCTCGAAGCACGATGCGCCCGGCCGGCATGTGATTGGCACGCCGAGCCATGCGGTGCTCTTTGCGGCGCACATGCCCTATCGGATTGGCTTCCCCGGCGCTATCGGAGATCGTGCGCTCATTCTGCGGTACGGCGAGGACTTGGCGGACGACCAACATTACGGCGGGAACGAAGACGGCTTGGCGTCCAGCGGCCTGCTTTCGGCGGATGCCATGATGCTGCGCAATCTGCTCTGGTCGCGGCTGCAGCGATCCGCGGCAGATCCGTTCGAAAGTGAAGCGCTTGGGCTCGATCTCCTGAGCATGGCTCTAGGCTCGCTGCGGCCTGGCGTCCCGACACCGCGACGGTCGGCACTATTGCGCCGCCGGCATGCCGTGGAGCGGGTGAAAGAGACAGTAGGGGCTGCGCCGGCCGACCCGTGGAGCATTACCAAACTAGCCAAGGTGGCGAACTTGTCGCCTTTCCATCTCTGCCACGTGTTTCGCGAGATGGTCGGCACCTCGATCTACGACTATGTCTTGCATGAGCGCCTTGCGCATTCCCTCGATGCGGTTCTTGACGGCCGCGACGACGTGACGGCGATCGCACTCGACGCCGGGTTTGCGAGCCACAGCCATTTCACGGCGCGCTTCCGGGGGTTCTTCGGGGTTACCCCGACGGCGATGCGGCGCGCCGCAACGGCGGGGCACATCGCCGAATTACGCAAGATCATGACAGCGCGGCGCCGGCAGCTTGTCTAGCCTTCCCTCCGCACCGACGGAGGAACCATGGATATCACGACTTTTCACGCAAGCCGCCGCTACGCCGACGTGAGGTCGGGGCGCATCGCTTTCTTCGAGAAGGGGGAGGGGTCCGCCGCGCTGTTTGTGCACGGCGTGCCGTTGAACGGCTACCACTGGCGCAACATCATTGAGCGCGTGCAGCATCGCCGCCGCTGCATTGCCATCGATCTGATGGCGCTGGGCTACACCGAGATCTCGCCGATGCAGGATGTGACGTTTACGGCGCAGGCGCGAATGCTTGCCGAGGTCGTGGATGCGCTCGGAATTGAGAAAATCGATCTGGTCGCGAACGACAGCGGCGGCGCAATCGCCCAGATCTTTGCGGCACACCACCCGGAGCGTTTGACATCGCTCGTGCTGACCAATTGCGATGTGCACGACGGTTGGCCGCCGCCGCAGCTGCTGCCCATCATGGAGCATGCGCGCAAGGGGACCCTCGCACCCATCTTTCAGTCCATGCTTGATCGGCCCGATGTTGCGCGCAAACGCTATGCCCGGGGCGAATTGGTGCCGCTGTTTCGCAGCTACGCCGATCCAACTGTTCTGACGGACGAGGTCATCCGGCTCTATCTGCAGCCGCTGTTGTCCTCGCAGCAGCGCATTGAGGCCTTCCAACGATATTGGCTGGGCTTCGACAATACCCACACTCTCGCCATCCATTCGGCGCTCAAGGCGCTGCAGATCCCAACCCTTATCGTGTGGGGCTTGAAGGACATCTTTTTCGACAAGAAGTGGGCCTACTGGCTCAAGGACACGATACCGGGTGCGAGGCGCGTCATCGAAATTGCAGACGGTCGGCTGTTCTTTCCCGAGGATCGTCCCGATACCTTGGCTGGTCCTATGCTTCGGTTCTGGGATGAGGTCGAGAGGAGATAGGCTAAGGGCTGGACCGTCCGGCCACGCTTCCTGAGGAATCACCATGACACTGACCTACGACCTGTTCTGGTCGTTCCGCTCGCCCTATTCCTCCTTAGTGACACCGCGCCTGCTCGAGTTTGAGCGTAGGGCTACCTGCGCCGCGACGTAGCTCGCACGGCGGAGATGCTAGGCCTGCCGTACTCTGCGCCGAAGCCTGATCCAATCGTGATGGAGCTCGAGTCCGGTGAGGTTTCCAGGGAGCAACCTTATATGGGTTGCCTCACCAGGCTCGGCGTTGCTGCTGCCGAGCCTAGCAACGGGCTCGCGTTCCTCAAGGAGGTCAGCGCGGTCATCTTCGGCGGCGCGCGCAACTGGCATCTCGCTGACCATCTGGCCCGCGTTGTGGCGCGTTCCGGCCTCGACCTTGCCGAGCTCGACCATGCCATGAGGCGAGTGCGGATCGCTACGAGGTAACGATCGCCGGCAATGAGTCGGCGCAGAAAAGTGCCGGTCATTGGGGCGTGCCGCTTATGGTCTTCGAGGGCGAGCCGTTCTTTGGCCAGGATCGCTTCGAAACCCTCAAGTGGCGGATGGCGCAGAAAGACCTGAAGCGACGTGCCAGTGTATTTGCGTCGCGGCAGCACACTTGATGACCGGATGGGATAACTTGCAGCCCGACTCCGATCGGCGCTTCCCAATTTGTTCAGTATCAAGTATTTGGCTGAAGGTTAGCCAAAAAAAGGACTCATATGTTTTCAAAGGCTTCCGGGGGCAGTGGCTAACCTGAAATGGCAGCCGTGAAAGGGAGCGTTGGAGTGAAGTCCCTCCGATATCGAGCGATGCTAACCCGCGCTTGCCGCCGCCCGTCAAGGGTTCGCCGTTCCGCGGGCCGAGCATCCTCCATGCACCCCAGACAGGACGAAAGCTTCTTGAAGAAAGCCAACAAGTACCGGCGCTTCAATTGTCGACGAACGACAACCTTTCCTAGCATCAGTCCGTGAACCTGGAAAACCGACTTGGCTATGTCCAAACCTATTGTCGTGACCGCTTGCATCTTGGCTCTCACTGAAATCGTGGTCACCTCAACAGCAACTATATCCTTGGCATTCAAGTGCCGGTGGAGGAGCCGTCACACGCAGGCAGTTGGCGGATGAGAAGACCGGCCCGCGTCGTAAATCCTATGCGCGCTGATTTGGGAATCTTAACCGGTTCAACGAAAGCTGATCATGCTCTAGCATTTTCATCAAAAGTGCCTGTCCGTGTTAGCCTGTTGGCACGTTAGCCACGGGCGGCTGGCCCTCCAAGAAGGACGAACAGAATGGGAGTTTGCTCGTGAATGGTGATCGCAATCTCGCAGTCTTCTGCGACTTCGAAAACATAGCCCTGGGTGCGCGGGACGCAAAGTATGCGAGATTCGACATGCAGCCTGTACTGCAAAAACTCCTACTCAAGGGGAGCATCGTGGTGAAGAAAGCATATTGCGATTGGGACCGCTACAAAGAGTTCAAAGCCACGATGCACGAGGCTGCTTTCGAATTGATTGAGATACCGCACGCCCGTCAGTCCGGCAAGAACTCGGCAGACATCCGCATGGTGGTTGACGCACTCGACCTCTGCTACACGAAAGAGCATATCGACACGTTCGTGATCATATCCGGTGACTTGGATTTTTCACCACTGGTAAGCAAACTTCGAGAGAACGCAAAGACAGTTATCGGGGTCGGAGTGAAGAGCTCTACGTCGGATTTGCTGATGAGCAATTGCGATGAGTTCATCTTGTACGATGACTTGGTCACCAAGCGTGATCGATCTCCGAGGCTTAGACGCAACGAGGCAGGGACAAAGGCTGAGCCGCCTGCAAAGTCAGGCATCAAATCGTCTAAGGGGCAGGAGGATCGGGCGCGGGAGGCGATCGATCTGGTGCGGGAGACCATAGAGGCACTGTACGCAGAGAAGGGCGATACCGCGAAACTTTGGGGATCCATGGTAAAACAGACTTTGAAACGGCGGCAGCCAAGCTTCAATGAATCGTATTACGGATTTGGATCTTTCAATGAACTGCTGGAAGAAGCTCAGGCCCGTGGTGAATTTGAGCTCGAGATGGACGAGAGATCGAGAGGCTATGTGATTCGCAGCGTCACCCGACCGTCGCGATCGGATTGAGGCCGCGTGCTATGCGCGAATTGATGGAAGATGCCCTTCAGCTCGTGGCAAGGATGAAACTTCTTATGCGGTCCTTAAGCTCTCTCACGGCGGGATGTTCCTGGTCGCCAGCGGCGGGCTCCTTGCCGGCTATGATGATAAGACGCTCAACACGTTCGTGGCGATTGCCAAGAAGCACGACGTCAAGCTGATTTTGTGCGAGCCCCACTACGGTGGTGGGAGGTTCACCAAGCTGCTGATCAGTGCCGTCCAGCAGTACCCCTATGATTGTTGTGTAGAGAACGCTGACTGGAGCGCCATGGCTGAAGAGCACCGGATCTTCGACGTGCTCGAATCGGTGATGAACCAACATCGTCTCATAGTATATCTGTCGATGATCGAGCAGGACTTCGACAGCGCGAAGCTCATTAATGGGAAACGAGGTCCCCTGTACCGCCTCTTCTACCAACTTACGCGCATGGTTCACGCGAAGGGGGCGCTTGCTCAGGACGATCGGCTCGATGCGCTTGCTGGCGCTGTGACGTACTACGTCGCACACATGGCCCGCGACACACATATGGCGGCGCTGGATCACAAACCCCGAGAGTTCGACAAGCAGCTTGAGAAGTTCATCAAGCATGGGATGGGCCAGCATGGCATACCGCCCACGCGGTTCGCTTCCGCCATCATGCGCTGCGAAAATAAGAGACCCTCGAGGGTCAGGAACCTAAAGGGTCTCCCTTCCTCTTGGGCTGCGCTGATCAACTGACATGCCAAAGGAGCAGCACCAACGCAGCCGTGGAAGCCCAGAAAGGGTGGACCCGTCTGCCGGCGCTGTCTGTCGGGAAGATGACCTTCAGCTGATTACCATTCACAACGGAACGAAAATTCGAATCATTTTCGGCTCAAAAACATGCGGGACAAAAGTAGTCCGGAGTTTGGCAAAGAATTCGCAACGCCGCGCCTGCCGGGATCTGGCGCGGCGGTTGGCGGTCATTCGACATGCGCGGCGCCGGTGCTAGAACAAGGCGACCCGTCCGCCGGGTGCCTTTTTCATTTGGCAAGGACTGGAACCGTGCTGCTGCCCGCGACTAAAGAGTATGCGGGTGCGGATTAACCATGTTCAACCGCCGCAACGTTTGCCGGACGGGCACCCTAATTGGGATCGGGCTAGCGTCACGTGCAGGCCGTTCTGGCCTGACGGCACGCTGATGCCCCACGACAATGCCCGATGGCAACCGCTGTGAGGGACCGACCTCCCATCCGGGGCATGGAAGGCATTGCCGAGCGGTCTGAGCCGCATTCGCTTCATTCCGTATCCAACTCCACTTTTCGATGGCTCTAGCGCAATGGTAGGCGCGGTTGATATGGCCGTCGAACATCCGACGACTTCGCTCTGTCGAAGCTCGGGCCGAACAGGCCAGTCGTCTGCGCGCTTCCATCGTCGAAGGTTCAGACGATGCAATTGTGAGTAAGGAGCTAAATGACATTGTTACGAGCCGGAACCACGCGGCCGAAGTTATGTTCGGCTACAACGGCGCTGAAATGATTAGCAAGCCGGTTGCCGCGGTCTTTCCGCCGAACCGCCACAATGAAGAAGCCGGCATCCTAGATCGCATCCGGCGCGTCGAGCGCGTCGACCCCTGTGAAGCCATCGCAGATACAAGGACGGCACTTTGATAGACGCCTCCCCTCATCGTTTCGCCAGCGAAGATGAAACCGGCACTGTCGTCGGAGCATCCAAAAAATTGTCCGTGACATCACCGAGCGCAAGGAAGCCAAAGCTCGGCACGACAAACGGACCTGCGCAAGGGAGAGACGCTGCTAGGCGGAACCGGATCTTGCGTCCGTGTATAGAAGGGCACCACGGTTCAAACTTCGAGACCTGCCGTGAGCTTGACCGCACGAACGCGGGATAGCGTCATTTCTTCTCAAGCAGCACCCGGCCGCGTCCGGCGATGGTCTTTTGCACCGCCTGCGCAAATTTGTGCAGCAACCAAGGCAGCGTCACTTCCAGCTGCACGTGATCCTCAGCCACCTCAACGTTTCCTGCTGCTACCTGTCCGAGGGCGCGGACGCGGAAACTCAGCCGATCACCCGACCAAGTCTCCTCCTCAACAGCGAGCACCGGAAAACTGGAAGAGGCCTTGCCCAACGCCGGTTTCACGCGCCGCAAGGCCTCTTCCTTACCTAGTTTGTGTGGGATCCTAACGACGAGTGGTTCGGCCATTGAGAGGACCTGCCCCAAAATCCTATTTCTTCCAGAGCGCGCCTAGAACGAACCCGATGACCGCGGCTATGCCCAAGGTAGCCATGGGCTGCTCTTTCATCGATTTGTCGACATACGGCTTGAAATTTTTGACGGCCGCTTGGGCCTTTTCGCCGTACTCGCGGGCCTGCTCGGCGACCTTGCCGGCAATTTCTTCGGCACTCTCGGTGACGTTCTTGACCTTGTCGGTGGCGACGTCAGCCATTTCACGAACCCGGTCCTTGCCGGCGTCCGCGCTGCCCTTCGAATAGTCGAGAGGATATCCGGCTTTTTGCTGGGTCATTGGTGTTCTCCTGCGACGGTTACAAAGACAACGCTACAGCTCACGGTTGGTTCGAACGCAACGCTCGCGACGATGGCGTCAACTTACGCGGACAGCATCTCCATCAATCACCCTGCCGCGTACGGGTTGCGCATAGCCCTTTTTCTCCAGGTGCCGGCGAAGGAGAGCCATGTTCTTCATGTTGGCCCTGAACAGAACGTCGAACGCATCTCCCACAACTGGGATCGCGCCGATCGTGGTGTCGAGGAAGGCGTTGGCGAGCATCCGCGCAATCAACCAGCTTGGCGCGCCGAGCTGTCGGGCTTCCCAGATGAGATAGGTCGATACCAGACCCGCGATAACGTCGCCCGCCACCGGGATCAAGCCGATGAGGCCATCGAGACCGAAGCGGATGGTGGTGCCGGGAAGAACGAATGCGCCGTCCATCAGACGGGCGAGCGCTTCTAGCCGCGCCACTGATTGCTGCGTACCGGTATCCAAAGGGACGGTTGTGCCGTGCATCGGTGTCCTCCTCGGAGAGCGAAGATGGGAATGGGCGGGGGTGATAACAAGCCAGAGTACGAACGATCTTGCTGACGAGCGTTTCGGCCTTAGTCCACAACGGGATGCCCCGGAACCCTTTGGAGCGCAGTCCGTTGTTCCCAAGCTCAAGCGAAGGTGGACGGCATGGCTAACGATCTCCTCGACAAGATTCCTGACTGGTTGAAATCGCTGTGGCACATGGAGAACGAGTTGAGAAATGCCGCGCGCAACGGGCTCATCCTGCGCAAAGATGAAGCCTCTGCCCACCTCGCCGAGGCGCGTCGGCATCTGGAGAAGGCCATGAACGAGGCGAAGGGAATTGAGCCAGCCAACGGGCCGCAAACGCCTCTCCGCAAGGATGGCGAGGTCTAGTTCAAGCTCGATTTTTGAGCCGAATTTGAGAGGTCGTCATGCCTGGCATCATCTGGATCGCACTAATCGGCCTTCTCGCCGGCCTCATCGCCCGCTTTCTACTGCCGGGTCCGAACAATTCGCATGGCTTCCTAGTGACTATGGTGATCGGGATCGCCGGGGCCTTCGCCGCCACGTTCGTCGGCCAAAGCATTGGATGGTATCGGCATGATCAGGGCGCGGGACTGATCGGTGCGACGCTTGGTGCAATCGTTGTGCTGTTTATCTGGCACCGACTCGTGGTCCAGCGCACTGTCAACGATCCAGGCGTCACCCGTGCAAACTGGCCACCACCGCGCGCATAGTTACCTAAGGAGCTGAGTATGGGACTTCTCGATGTTCTGAACGGAATGCAAAACGGTCCGCGCGGCCAGCCGCAACCTGCGGCTCCTGGGAGCGGCGGCATGTCCAAGACCACAATGGCTCTCCTCGCGTTTCTTGCATACAAGGCCTACAAGAGCTTCAACAATTCTCAGCCCGCGCAGGCGGGCGCGCCTTCGCGCAACCCGGGCGCCCAAGCTGGCGAGCCCTCAAGTGCTGAACCGGGCGGCCTCGCTGGCGTCCTTCGCACTATCTTTGGGGGCGGGTCAGTACCTGGAAACGTACTGACACGCGGCGTCGGCAACACCGTCCAGGATTTTGAGCGGAGCGGACATGGTGAAATCGCGCGCTCGTGGGTAGGCCGCGGTCCGAACCGTTCAATCACAGCGGAAAAGTTGGAGGCCGCTCTCGGTGAGGACGGGATCAGAGACCTCATGGAGCAGACCGGGATGGAGCGCGACGAGCTGCTTGCCACGTTAAGTGAGCATCTCCCGCGCGTGATCGATCACCTCACGCCCGAAGGGCGGCTCCCCACAGAACAGGAAGTCTCCCGGCTGATTTAATGTGCAGAGTTGAGCAGGCAAGGGCATCCACAATTGGGGGGATCTATGCAATTGCCAAGCCTCCACGCAGGCGGTCGAGCACTGCGAGATCACGCGCTACGGCGCCCTCACTGCCGGGGCGCGCGAAATGGGTCACGGCGATTTCGCCGACATGGTACGACAACGCTCGGGCCGCCACTAACCTGGATCCGTGCCGGCATCCCGCGAAAGCACGACGGCAAGATGCTGTGAGCGCCCTGCCGGGCAGGATGCGCCTGGCCGTCTCTACAAGCGGAGACACCCAACTTGCCCGCAAGCGTATATCCGACACGCCGCCGCCGTTGGTCAACAACAGGTCACTGTCGACGTCTCGTCGCGAAATGTCAGTGGAAGGCACCGACTAAGTGCAACAAAATGATCACGAAGATCGGGACGCCTGCTAACCAAAGGATGATGTCGCGAAACACTGGGACTTCCTTCAAGAGACGGGTGACCGCCGCCGGCGATCAAATTGAAAACGAGCTGGGACCGAATTGTCTCGGTGTTCGCCCCCTTTGATTGCTGCCCACCAAGCGGCACCGAGGGAAAGGATCAGCCCAGCCGCGGTGACGAAGCCAGTTAGTATCGCTGCGCGTCTCGTCTTGTCGGCGGCCGTCCGTGCAGCAGCAATGGCGTCATCCACGCGCTTTTCCGCTTCCTGCTGCGAAACACCGGACCGTTGCGCGACCAGGTTGGCTAGGTAGGCTCGGTTCTCGGCAGATAAAGAACCGCTGGCGACTGCGCTCGCCAGGATACGGGACAATTCGCCTCGGATCTCATCTGAGGTCGACGCGGCCATATTTTGCGACTGCGCGCCCGTGCCTGGGCGTAGTATCGCGTCGAGAACGGTATCCATCGGACTATTCGTGCGAGATGTGGCGCCAGCCACTGCTTTGCCGGCCACATCAGCACCAGTACGTACGGCAAGGCTCGCCGTAGCGAAAACAAGTACGGCGCTGATCAGGACTGCAACCGCCCAAACGAGGCCACCATGCAACCCGTCACGGAATTCTGTCTCATCTCCAGCCTCATGCCAGCGGGAACGCATTCGTCCCGCGACATAGCCCCCAGCCATTAGAGAGCCAATCTGTTGCGCCAAGGCCCAAAACACCGCCAAGGTTGCAATTACTTTCGCCGACATGCCAGAGTTTGGCCAAGGAGAAGTGGCCGAAAGACCTATGGCTGCTGCGAAGGTGAGCAGCACAAACGAAAGCGCCGCCGCCAGAACCGCACCTGCCAGGACGGCGCCCCATTCCACGAAGCTTGCCTGGCCGACGCTACCGGTCCTCGAGGCGATCGGTGCAGCCTGTTCCATGTTCATCTCCTGCTCATGGGACTAGCGCAACCCAAGAAAGCTTAGGATGAACAGCACGACAACCACGAGGCCAACTAAGTAAATGATGCTGTGCATTGGTTTTGTACCTTTGCGACCACAGGCAGATTGTGCGTGTTCAAACTAGATGCCGCCATAACGTAGAAGTTGGCTTGGCGTTCCAGATCCGGGAGAGACGAAAAGCTACGCCTCAGCTGGCGTCAGCATGTCAAGCAGGATGCAGAGAGCGTACCGCCTGCGGCGGCAAGGTTGGTTGGTCATTCTTGGGCATGAGGCCCCCTAGGGTGAGAATGAAAGCGGCGCCCCCTTGTGGAGCGCCGCTGCAAAACGTGTCAGCGGGCGGTGCATGTCTTGTAGCGATGCAACAGCTCTTGGCAGCCAGCAGGGGTATAAACCCATAGCCCCGCAAGTTGACGTCGACACCCCGTCCGCCGGATCGACGCCTGCGATCAACATCGACATCCACCACCCTCGTGCGCCTGTCCGCTCTGTCTCTGTCGGCGGCGTTCCGCGGACATCGACGTCGACATTGCTACGTTGGTGCGACCTCTCACCGCGCGCACTTTTGTCGCCCGAGCGCATCTGTGCGCCTCGATCGCTCCGTTTTTCCTGCCTTGCGCTACGACCGGCACCCTTCCCGCCGCCGTCTTGGCTACGAGCGCCAGATTCGCCACTCCTTCCACCATCTCGAGTAGGAGGCCCTATCTCATCGCTCTTCTGCACCTTCAGCACTAGTCCTGAGGCTGATACGGTTAGCACCCGGAGACCGCGCCGCTGCATGGTGTGCCCTCATGCCGACGGCGAACAGGGACGCGGCCGTGCTCAACGGCAACGAGTTTCTCATTGGACTATCCTCGTTCACCGTTCTGCTCCGGCAGCAGCCGGAACTTTTTGGCGGTGGCGATGAGACAGAGGTTGCCCTGTTAACCATGATTGCTTCGCCGCAGACCGCGTAGCGGAGGCGTGCGTCCTTCTCCACCCCCAGGTGTAATATCGCCGCGATAGTGAAATGCGGATTGAGGGTCGGTGCGTGCGCTGTGCGCCACTCGTGGTGCGGCTCTCCCCCATGCCGAGCTAAACTGTCTCGCGAAGACGAGAGCTTGGACAGGGCCGCTGAGGTAGTCCCAGTCGCCGCAGCTGCACGCCATTCATATTCGGCAGGCACTATCGCAACTCGTGAACCGCCCCACGCCGTTCTCGCCCCCGGTACCCACCCTGAGGATCCTCAGTGTGGACCCGGATGAGGTGAGACAAACGGGATCCAGAGACCTTCGATTTCAGAATCCAATGCCTCCATTGTTCAGCATTTGAACAATAGTACCATCCCAGCGTTGTGCCCCTAAGACTGAACCCCAGGAGCACAGACCATGACGCAGACACCTCAATCAGGTGGCGGTCGGACCACCGCGAATGTCACGAAGAATACTGACCAGATCGGCCGGCTGGCTGACAAAGCCACCGATCAGGCGAGAAACGTGGCGCAGCACGTCGAAGATTTCGCCAGCAATGCTGCCCAACAGGGCCGCGAGGCAGGGGAACGAATTCAGGAGGTCGCGGGCAATGTGAAGGGTGCCGTTGACAAATCCATCAAGGATCAGCCGATGGCAACTTTGGCAGCCGCCGCGGCCGTTGGCTTCGTGCTTGGTGCCCTGTGGAAGTCATAAGCCCTAAATGGGCGAGAGGAACTGGGTATGTTTCGCGGATTGATCAATGACGTAAAGTCGGCCGTCGGCAATTTGGTCCTCAAATATGTCGCCCGCGCATCGGTTGCCGTGCCTTTCGTCATTGCGGTCGGCTTTGCCGTCGCTGCAATCGCCGCAATGCTGGGCGAACGGTTTGGCGCGGTAACCGGCTGCTGGATAATGGCTGGGGGGCTGGCCGCCATTGGCATCATCGCTGCCATCGTCGTGTCAGCGAGAGAGCACAAGGTGGAGGTTGCTGAGGAGCTGAAAGAGAATGCGGATACGCGGGAGATGATCAGCGACACCACGGCTCGGGCTTTGATACAAACTCCCGTGGCCTTACTCGGTACTCTATTTGCAACGCCGGGCGTTGCAGCAACGGGGTTGAGCGTAGCACGCGCGATCGGTCGCAACTGGCCGCTCGTGCTGTTGCTGCTTCTGGGTGGCGCACTGTTTTGGCCGGCGCAACCTACCGAGGAGGAGTTCGCAGCCGAGGAATTGGGCGTCCCCCGTAAACCCAACGGCGCGGACGCCCACATGCCCAGGGAAATGAGACACTAGCAAACCCGCAAACAGTGAATTGACTGCTGCGGCGTCAGCGCGAGGTAGTATCCCCGCGTCTGGCGTCTCGAAAACCGCTCAAAAGTTGGGGACAGATTGGGGGGCTTTGCTCTTGGCCTCCCGGCACCCCCGGCGATGTCATCACTCGTCCTGCAACATACCGGCGCGAAGCGATCAACCGCATCACCTGGTGGTTTTGTTTATCTCGGTGATGGCGATGTGGGTGAGTTTGTGGTTAGCCGCCTTTTCCTGATCCAGGATTTCCGTTAGCAGTTCGTGCGCTTCGGTCTCGCCAAGTGCCTTGGCCCATTCGCGCAGCGTGCCGTACCTCGAGATTTCGTAGTGCTCCACCGCCTGGCAGCAGCCGATGATAGCGGCGTGTTTCGCGACGGAGCCGTTGGAATCTTCGATGACGCCCTGGGTCTCCTTGATCAAGCCTTCAATTGCATCGCACTTCTCTCCTGAGGCCTTTTTGCCAATCGACTTGAAAACGGCTTGCAAGGTTTTGATCTGGCCCTTGGTCTCGCCCAGATGGTCTTTGAGGGCCGTTTTGAGATCGGCGTTACTCACGGCATCGATCACTTTGGGCAAGGCTTTCACGATTGCGTTTTCCGCGTAATAGACGTCCTGAAGGGTATGCTCGAACGCGTCGGCGAGGGTTTTCATCGTATTCTCCGGGGAAGGGTGTTGATGCGGAACATCTGGGTTCGAGCTTAGTTCCATTAGCGTGCACTCGATAGCAAAGCAGACTGCTTCGGTCCGCCGTCGGCACAGCCTGCAAAAACTACTCTGTGAGTGCCCTGGAGGTTTAGCCTGTGCACATTGGGACGGTGCTTACCCAGAAACCCGGGGAGGGTTCCGTGGGGCGGTTGCTTGTAACGTCGCCGCGTCTGGATCCCGGTCGCATCAGCGCTTGGGCGCACGGGCTTATCGTTGCGGGCCTTATTGTGGTCCTTCTGATCGCGGGACGGGAGATTCTTGAACCGCTGGTGATCGCAGCTCTCCTCGCCTTCATTCTGTCCCCTCTCATTCGCCGACTTCGACAGTGGGGGGTGTGGCGCGCACCATCAGTCGTTTTGACCGTTCTCTTTGCGTTGAGCGTTTTGGGTGCTCTCGGCGCGATCATTGCCCTTCAAATCACACAGCTTGCCGAAGACCTGCCGACATACGAAACAAATCTGCGCAACAAGATCAGGACACTGGGAGCTGGCAGCCTGACGTCGCGGGCCTTGGACCGCGCAACGGGCACCCTAAAAGACCTGCAAGAAGAGATCACGAAGGCAGGGCCCGCAGCATCCCCCGCAGAGCAAAAACCCGTGCTGGTCGAGGTGCGTCAGCCGGAACCCCGGGGGCTCGAATTGATCGCCACTCTGGTGCGTCCATTGCTATCCCCGCTGACGATGACGGCGTTGGTGGTGCTTTTCCTGATCTTCATCCTCCTGCAACGGGAGGACATCCGAGACCGCTTTCTGCGGCTCGCCGGTACGGCAGACCTTCAGCGCTCGACCGCAGCGCTGGATGATGCGGGAAGCCGCCTCAGCCGGTTCTTTCTCATGCAGACCCTTCTCAATGCTGGCTTCGGGCTCATCATCACCATCGGGCTGTTGGTGATCGGCGTGCCCAATGCCGTCCTTTGGGGAATCTTCGCGGGCCTGATGCGCTTCGTCCCCTTCATCGGCAGCATCATTGCCGCGTTCTTCCCGATCGCACTGGCGGCCGCCGTCGATCCGGGGTGGAGCATGGCGATCGCCACTGCGGGTTTGTTTCTTGTCGCCGAGCCGATCGCCGGGCATGTCATAGAGCCCTTGCTTTACGGTCAGCACACCGGGTTGTCGCCGGTAGCTATCGTCATCTCGACGCTCTTCTGGACACTGCTGTGGGGTCCAATCGGACTGCTTCTGGCGACGCCTTTGACGGTTTGCCTTGTTGTCCTCGGCAAACACATCGAAGCGCTGCAGTTCATCGATGTGCTGCTGGGGGACGAACCGGCACTCGAACCGCACGAACGCTTCTATCAACGCCTCCTTGCTGGCGACGACACCGAGGCAGCCGATATGGCGGAAAGGCAGCTCAAAAAACAACGCCTGTCGGCCTGCTATGACGCGGTTGCCATGCCGGCGCTCGCGCTGGCCCAAACCGATGCCGCGCAGGGCAAGCTCTCGCACGACAAACAGCTTGAGATCTGCGATACGGTCGAAGAGGTGGTCGAAGACCTCAGCGACCACGAAGACCAGGAACCGCAAGCTAGCGATGAGATCGCTCGCGGGACCCCGGTCCTCGCGTCAGACAGCCTTCACGACAATTGGCGCATCGATCATTCCGTCCTGTGCGTCGCTAGCCGTAGCCCCCTTGACCAGGCGGCATCGACGATGCTCGCCCAGCTGCTCGACAAGCATGGCCTGCCCGCGCGCGTACAACCGTTCACCGACGTCGCATCCGCGCGATCGTTCAAGATCGATGCTCCCGACGCCCCGCTGGTTTGCCTCTCTTATTTCGGCAGCGCCGGTAATCCGGCTCACGTCCGCTACCTCATCCGCCGTCTCCGTCGGGTGATGCCGAACACCCGATTCCTCGCATGTTTCTGGATGCTCTTGGGAGACGACAACAAGGCCGAGGATTGGCGTGCCGCTGTCGGCGCTGACCTGGTCGCGACATCGCTGTCCGAAGCACTAGAGATCTGTGTGAAGGAGGCGCAAGCGCATAGCGGCCCCGCGGTTGCAGTAGGCTAATCCCGGTCCACATGAGGCGCGTGAGGTTGCGGGGTGCTTACTGTAAAAAAATGCCGTCTCACGCAGCGATCTACGTCCGTGCCAATTTGCGCGGTCCCATTCACCGAAAGCGGGCTCCATCGTCGTGTTTGGCGACGTGTGTCGTGAGATTTTGGTCAGCGTGCGCGGCTGCAACTGTTTAGGCGCGTATCTCGGAAGGGCAAGCGGTTGCGGTGGTTCGTCGGCGGAATGGGCCCTCGTCGGCTTCGTCATCAAGATCACGCGTGGCTAGCCGGGTTAGTTCAATCAAGAGTGCGCCCTCGTCCGGAGCGGGAAAGCGAGCAGCCGAAGGGCATCTGCGTGTTATTGCGCGTTGGCGATCCTGTCGGTGATGGCACTCGTTGCGAAATCTGGACCGAACGCTTCCGCGCTGTCCACGCCAAGGAGTTGGGCAAGCCTTGAGCGCGCACGGTTGACGCGGCTTTTCACCGTTCCGACGGCACACTTAGTTATTTCCGCCGTCTCGTCGTAGGACATGCCTGCAGCCCCAACCAGTACGAGAGCCTCGCGCTGATGATGCGGAAGAAGATCCAGCGCCTTCCGCACATCCTGCATGTCGATGTGCCCTTGCTGGGCCGGGGCAACGGATAGGCCCTCGGCCTTGGTGCCGTTGGCGTCCTCGACCTCCCTGCGCCGTCTCCTCATTTCCGTAATGAAGGTGTTTCGAAGGATCGTGAACAGCCATGCCCGAAGATTGGTGCCCTCCTGGAAGCTGTCGAGGTGGCTCCAGGCCTTAAGTAACGTCTCTTGCACGAGGTCGTCCGCACGATCGTGCTGTCCGCAGAGAGAAAATGCAAACGCGCGCAGGTTGGGCAACAAAGCGATCAAGCGATCTTTCAAATCGCTCGTGGGCAAGCCTGGCTTGTCCCTGGCGGCAAGCGCCTGGAGCAGCTCCACCAAACGCCGCGGCAACGGCGCCGGCACCTCATCGTCGAACATCTTCCTTAAGATCGTGCCGAGGTGCGCCGTGGGGTGGTCCTCATTCATTCTGATTTTTCTCGCTGGCAACAATCTAGTCAAAAGCTCCGCGATGTGTCGGCCAGCTTACCATGCAAGTCAAGCCGATACGGCCGTGAGAGTTATCTTCGGCGGGCAACGATGCAGCAGCTGTGCAGGTGTGGTGGTGCGACAACAACTTCAAGGTCAGCTCATCAAGTTCGGGTGATCGGCGATCCAGGCAACGGATCGTGCGGCCGCGAACCATCTCGTATGGATCGGCACGTTCGAACCGACCGCGTTGGTCGAGGCTCCATGGTCTGGGGGCAGTGGGCACCTATTCCGAGGATGGTGCCATGGACGGGAGATCGCGGTTATAGTCCTGCTTCCAGAAAGAACGGGCCCGTACTGCCGGATGCATGGCACTGTGACAAGCGGTACGCCGAGCGCCATGCCCGCGATGCTGCAGGCCTCGAGTTGCGTTTCGCCGTTTGCGCCCTTCCAGATGCAGCGGGTATGCGGACCAAGCTGCTCATCCCCTGCGGGGCGTCCGGGAAGCGTTTCCACCTCGAGGCATTGACGGACGATGTGATCAGCATTGGTTGGCCGGGCGACGTTGTCGACGCTCCCATGCCCCACTGATAACTGATAACCGCGATACTTCGGGGCTAACGATATGGTCACCCAGCGCGCGTGATGACGGCGCCCGTTCGTTAAACATCGCCTCGAAAGCCTCCTGCGCGGCTAACTTCCGAGTCACTTCGCGCGCAGTTATCTTGGATGGCGGCCGACGGTACTACTTCCTACCGGCCGGCAGTTCATTGCCATCAGATCGGTACGCCGGCGGCACGTAGATGCTGATCGTTTTCAGCAGGCTACGACCCGTGTTGCGGATTTCATGCGTGTCGCCGCGCTCGATCAGCACCATTGACCCGGCGCGCAACGTCACCTTATGGCCATTGATCACGGCCGCGCCCGTACCCGAAATCACCACCAGCCACTGATCCGCGCCGCGATGACGATTGTCCGGCCCACCCTCGCATCCGCCCCGGGCAAGCACCATCACCGCGCCTTGTGACCGATCGTTGCCGATGCTAACGCGAAACCCGGTCTGAAAGGTCAGATCGTCTCTTTTCATTCTCGTTCCCTTAAACAGATGGTTGCTTCGGCTGACACTGCCGTCCATTTTTGCACGGCTAATTGAGCGGAAGTAGTCAGCAATCGTGTCGTCTGGACGGGCTCGTAAGACCCGGGCGATCGAGTCGCGGGCTTCAGCACTTCGACCCGCGGATGATCCGAAGCTGGCGCTGCACCGACTCGAAGCAGAGTACGCCGAGATTTGGCTGGACGCATCGAGCCTGGTGGCGGGCATTTAGGATGCTGTTCGGCGCCGATCCGAAACAGGATTACAAAGACAAGGTCGCCGAGGTCCGCCTGCATAGGCGCCTACGAAGTGGCCGCGACGCTCGCCTTGAGCTTGTCCTTGAGCGTCATGCTGAGGCGTGTTTCCAGTAGGGTGAGCACGGCGGCTTCTTCCGGCTTCAGATCGGCGAGATCATCGCGGAGCTCAGCCTCGACCTTCTGCTTCACCTCGAGGAGCAGTGAACCCTCGATGTAGGTGGTGATGATTTCGGGGTGCACGTAACATTTCCGGCAGATCGTCGGCGTGTTCCCCAGACGCGCGGCCACGCGCTGTATGGCGTCGCGAATGTTTTTCTTGGCCCCGGCCTGGCTGTCGAATTTCTCGAACTCCTGTAGCGCCATCGCTGCAAGGACGGTTCCGTGCCAGGTGCGAAAATCCTTGGCCGTGATGTCCTCGCCGCTTATCTCTCTCAAGTAATCGTTGACGTCCGATGATGTGACATCGCGAGTTTCGCCCGAACTCATCGACATACTGGAAAAGCTCCTGGCCCGGTAGCTCCTGGCAAGCGCGGATAACTTTTGCGATGCGACGATCACGCACATCCAGGCGCCAGACCTTTCCGCTTTTACCTTTGAAGTTGAAGCGAAGCGCTGAGCCCTCGATCTCCACGTGCTTGTTCTTAAGCGTCGTCAGGCCGTAGCTCTTATTCTGCTTAGCGTACTCGTCGCTGCCGACCCGGATCAATGTGGCTTCCAACAGCCGCACAACTGTGGCCAGGACTTTCTCTCGTGGCAGGCCTTTGAGTGCCAGGTGATCGCGGACCTTTTTACGGATAGCAGGCAGGCTCTCAGCGAAAGCCAGCATATGATGATATTTCGTGCTCTCGCGCACCTCTCGGAAGCGCGCGTGATATCGATATTGTTTGCGTCCCTTTGCATCGCGCCCGGTTGCCTGGATGTGCCCGTTCGCTCTCGGGCAGATCCAGACGTCAGTCCAAGCTGGCGGAATGGCAAGGGCCTTAATGCGTTTAAGGGCGACATCATCAATTTTGCCCCCGCCGGCTGCCGTGTAGCGAAAGCCGGTACCGCTTCGCCTGCGGCTGATTCCCGGCTTCTCGTCGCTGACATAGGCAAGGCCCGCATACTTAGCGGCATCTTTGGCGTCGACGACCGCTTCGGCGGCAGACATATCCAGCATCGAACCACTCGGGGAGCGTATTCACGGTTGGTGCTGGTGAACGGTACCGGAGGCGCTACGGTTCCACTTCAGGGACCATATCAGCCGGACGGTCGCATCAGAAAAATCAACGGGATGGCCGCCACATCCTCTTCACTCACGGGTCGGAGACCCAGCGCGCGGGCGGATATATGGTGGAAATCCTTCCTGCCCCGCGGGAAGTCCGCCGAGCCACGAGACGCATGATGGGAATAAGGGGGCTAGCAAGCGTCAGCACCGCCGTAGCCCGAGCGTCACGACTAGCCTCGGTCCGACTAGCGCCAATTCCCCGGTGAGCCACACCGATAGTGTTTCACCTCTTCGCCAGTAGGTTCGTGGTGAATGCAGTGCTTGCCGCGCGGCTCAAACTTAAAATGCTTGACGGCGTTCGGGAGATGCGACGACTTCCGGTCAGTGTCGGCTTGCGACATCGCCCGGTCCAGAAGCTGCCGGCCCGCCCCACGAAAGGTCGGCCTTCCCGAGATGGCTGCTCGCAACGGCCCTTCAGCGAGCACGGCCCGAGTTGCGCCGGCACCAGCGGCTCTGACCCGGCAATGACAGTGTTGAGGGCGGCAGGGTCTTGGCCTCCGCCTTCATGGCAACCATCGCCTTATCGGGATTGGTCTTTCGGCCGCACATCCACACATTTCTGTAACGCGCGCCGACCAAACCTAACAAGCCTCTCGCAGAAGTCTTCGACGGCGCCAGGATTTCGTGCGCCTACGAGTTCGCGTCATCTCGGCGAAGGCGGCACCGCGCTAAAGCAGGCCGTTTCAATGGATTGTGCTGTCCGGTTGAGGCCGTGGCCGCAAAGCCGGGCCCAGAACCCTGAATTACGCTGATTGCACCGCTTGCCAGGCGTGCAAACGTGCTGGCGCGCAACTGATAGCCAGGCCAAATCGTTAAGGCCACGTCCGAGGTGGCCCATGAACGCAGACTTCCTTCGCGACTGGCAGATCGATTGGAAGCGGGTTGGTGACTACCTGCTGGGGCGCAGCATGCTCATTGGCATCGCGTCTCTTTTACTTCTGTTCATCTCCGGCTATGCCACCTGGCATGGCATGCGGGATTTCATCGTCGGCGTGTCCGCCTCATCGACCGACACGTCCACCGGGTTGTCGATTTCCAATGACCTCCTCGTAATCCTAGTAGTGGCGGCCCTGACGTTCCTGATGTGGCTTGCCCTCCGGGAGACGTTTGGATCGCACCGCCGGCTTACCGAAAGACTGATTACGATTCCACTCTATCTCTTCCTCGCCATCTGGTCGATCGGGTTTGGCTACGGATTCTGGTGGAGCCTGATTGCCGGCGAGGAAGCGACCCGCAGCGGCCTGGCTGGGCTGCAAGAAGATGCGCGCGATGCAAGCTCTGCTATTGCGGCGCGCCTTGATGCCGTTCGAAGCCAACTCGACAACGTGGTGTCCTGGTCCGAAAGCCAGATGGCCAGAGAGGAAAGCAGCGGCGGTAGCTGCGGTACGAGTTCAGGAGCCGGACGCGGGCCTTTGTACAATGCTCGCCGCGGCGTGCGGGACTCAGTGACCACGCTCAGAGACGGTATGGTGCGCGGTTGGCTGACCCCTGTGCAAGCTGATGTCGATCACCTCAGGCAAAGTGCCGTGGTTGTGCAGGGCGCGGACCTGGTAGAGCGCCAACGTGCGTTCGAAACACGCGCCGCGACCTTAAGGGGTGAAGCGCGCGGCATCGCCGCGCGCAGTAATGAACTGGGCAAGTCGACCGCAACCGAGATGAGAGCGCTTGCCGGAGCTGTCGCGATCCCGCCAAACCAGGCCGGGTTCTCTTGTTACGATCCAACCCTTGCCGAGCGGCTCAAGCAAGCCGCCTTGCAGGCCGAGCTGCCCGCAAAGCTCACTTTACGGGATGCGACGTTCAACGAAGGGCCGGCCGGCGTCGCCAACGCGGTCAAGAAGCTTTGGACCAATATCGGCTCTTACCTTTCCGGCGCGCTGACCTATGTTTTCAGCGCCGGTCGGGTCACCGTCGAAGGCAAGTCGGGGGGGCCAATCACCGGCCGGGACCTCATCGCGCTTCTTGCCACCCTCGGCATTGACCTTGGCTTGCTGGCGCTGGCAGCGCTGAATCCACCTCCGGCGGAACCTGGGCGCCGCGATGGCTTGGCCGGATCTCACGCTCGCCTGCGGCTGCCGAGCCAGACCGTCATCCGGCAATTGGCCAGCGCCTTTGAGACAGCCATCTCACGCGCTCCTGATGTCGATCTGGACTGGGTGCGACGGCATTTCCTGCACCACGGCGCATGCTCGTATTTTGTGATCCCCAACATCTACAGTGTTGACCAAGACGAGCGCGAGCAGCTGAGGGCTCTCGCCATCAATCAGCTGGGCGGAGTGCTCGCAAATCTGGGTCTCATTCGGCCGCTCAGCGATAGCGAGCTCAAGAAGTTTGGCCGCGAAGAAACCAAATCAAGCGTGAGTGACCTCAACGCGCTTGAGCAACGGCATGCCCGCACCCTAGCGACGGCCGAGAAATCGCGGGTTCCCTGGCAAAACTGGCTGCCGCCGACCTTCTCCGATCTGAACAAAACTGAGTTTCGACGTCAGCACGGCCTTCTTTCCAAAGCCCGGCGCACGCTTGATATCGCGGGCTGGAGTGCTCCGGCGCAAAGCGACGTTGAGATCTTTCGCTTAGTCGATTGTGACGGCCTTACGCCTCTGCTGGCGCTTTTCAACGAGGCGACCTTGGCCAAGGGCGCTGAAGCCATCGAACAAGTAAGAAAGGAACAGGAGCGCGTGGCAGTGGAACGACGCCTGCAGATCGCCGACCAGAGATAGTTCGATGCCGGCGTGATCTGCTCGGCCCAGGCCGTCTGGCAGCACGAGATCACACGTTACGGCACGCTCATCGCGTCGGCGAAGCAGGTGAGCAAGGACGACGCCATGATCGGCGTATTTGTGTCAGACGGCACTTCGTATTGGCCGACATACACTTCCCTCGACACAACGCGCGACGCTGCGCCGACCACATTTAAATAACCAAACGTCATTCGCGCAATGCAATAGGTAAGACAAGGGAGAACGCTCTTTGACGCCAACCGCCGCAGTCGTTGCTAAACAGGGCTTTGTTAGCTAGCCATGATCGATTGTCCCTGAAAGCTGGAGTCGTTTTCCTGAGACCCGCGTTGATAAGGCATATTTACGATTTCTCAGCAGTCAAGTAACGGAGACCGCAATGGAAATCTATCGCATTGGTACCCGGCCGTCGAGCAAAGGGCCGGACACCTGGTTCACTGGTACGGTGCGTATCGATCCCTTGAACCAACCGGCCGAGCCGGCCCGCGTGAGCTGTGCTCTCGTCACCTTTGAGCCAGGCGCGCGTACAGCGTGGCACACGCACCCACTTGGGCAGACCCTGATCATTACCGCAGGCTGCGGCTGGGTGCAGCGTGAGAACGGACCAATTGAGGTGATACGCCCTGGTGATGTTGTGTGGTTCGCGCCTGCCGAGAAACACTGGCATGGCGCCTCGGCGACCACGGCTATGTCCCACATCGCCATACAAGAGGCATTGAATGGCTCACCCGTCGCGTGGATGGAGAAGGTCAGCGAGCAGCAGTACCAGGCTGGACAAGGGGCTTGATTTTTCGCCTCCGGCGATGTTCGCAACCTGCGTCGCAATTGTACCAGCAGGTCGATCTATGCCAAACACGAGGGGGTTGCGGGCGTCAATTGAATACCTGAGGAGTCCGCACGCAGGGCAGCCCGTGACCCAAGGTTGTCCTCGACCCTCGTAGTACCGTTTTGACTTGTCCGTCCGGCCCCAATTATTCCGATGCTTGGAAGATAGTCGCCACGTTTGATCAGCAGACGCTGGCATGAGCCCGACCATTTTGGTCATGTGCGTCGGGATTCCAGTCGTGCGAGCGGCGCGGGGATGCCGTTTTGTGGCTGAGGCGAGGAAGCAGTACCATCTTAATCCGGGCTGCAGGAGCGTCTGCGAGAGAGCGTTATTGAGCTCCGAGACGCGCGCTCGCTATCGTGCACTCGAGGTCCTGAGCGAGACGCAAAGCACGGAGTTTTCGCTACCGGAGCTCGCGCGCCGTGCCGGCGTTGCTCACAACGCGCCCTGACTGCATGAGAGTGGCCGCTCGCGCGGCGGTTTGCTGCCGTCCATTTAAAAATCCGAGGCGGTGTTGGCTTCGGCGATAGCGCGGCGGCAGCTCGCCCTCCTCGCGCCGCCCTCAACCGATGCGAGCCGCGGGCACTTTGCTCGTGACCCCAGGTTCTAGGATTAAGGTTTGGGCGGCGGGCGAACCACCACGCTACTGCGAGGTACCGTGGGGATTGCGCACAGGACCCTCCCGCCATACGAAATAGCCGACCGACTTTATGGCACGCAAGACCGGTTCGGGGTCCATGGGTACGGGTAGCGCTTCATGAATGCCAAGTAGAAATTCCGCCTGTAGCTGCCAATCAATATCACATCCTTGCTGAGGCAGATTACTGCCGGATTTGTCAAGCGTGACGCCGTAGCGATTGGTGAAAGGGCAGAAGAACAGATACGCAGCTCGCGCATCCATGTCGCCTGCTGGTCCGAAAGACTCTTTCATTTGGATTGTATCGAAATGAGTGACAAGGCGCCCGCTTCCATAAAAAACGAGATGGCACGCGCGAGGTTCCGGGCTAGCGAGCGATCGCGGGCGCCCGGGTGGGAAGGGGAAATGGGCGCGCCGCAGAATTACCCTCCCCGGACAGCAAGGCCTCATCCCTCCGCCTTGGCAGCTAGCGCCAAGGAGATGACCGTGCCAAAAGAGTTCAATCTGCGTGGGCCCTGCAAACCTAACGAAGCCTTTATCGGTTCAACATTTGGTTTCTCAGATCGCGGTAGTCTCGGGCTGGATGGCCTCCCTCCACTCGCTCACCACTCTCGTCGGGTGATGGGCGGTCCAGTTGCCGCCTGCGGATCATTCTGGCAGGTCGCGGCTCGCGCTTATGCTTTACGTGATATTCAATTGCTGTCCCAGGATTTCAGCAATGCAGGCGGAGGCGTCGCCGTATCAAACACCTCTTCCCGAGCGTTCGAAGTTCGGCTCTGACGGTTCTCTGGTTCGCGAGACTGCCCACTTTCTTTTGCCGCTGAGGACGAGGCCGCGGGATCAACCGAATCAGCGGCCGCGATAGGGCGATCTTGACTGACGACAATATTCTCAGTCGTCAGCCGTCCAATCAGAATGCCTATCCCGGAACAAGCGAGCATCAGCATTAGTGTTGTAAACCGAACCGTCGGAATCCAGGGATCGATCCGGATGTTATCGATCTGCATGTGAACTGCAGCTCTGACCGGGCCGGAACGAGTTTTCTATCCGCTCAACAACAGGGTCGAACACTCTTTTGGCTGCCCCTGGATACATCAGAGCAAAGCTGTTGATGATGCGCCCGCCGCAACTGAACATTACCTTTTCGTCGAAGACATTATGACTGCTCTCCCCCGACAGGACGAACCAGGTCTGGCCTCGAGGAGCATACGGGACAGGATATTTCAAGTGAGAGTCCCGCCGAATGAAGCTCATGTAGCTCGCGACGGTGTGGCGATCGCTGTTCTCGCAGGCACCAAAGGCGAAACGTGCCTCACCCACAGCAGCAACAAATATTTCGCCATCCCCGCGCTGTGACTTCCGCTCTGGCTCAAATACAGCGGCGGGATAGCGGAAGCTAAACCCGAAACGATCATTGACGTAGGAGACCCAGCCACCATTGCGAGAGGCCGCTGTCAGAGCTGGCATTGCGGCGACAGGGACAAGAGCAAGAACTCGGGCCAACATGATGCTATTGGAACCGCGTGTTACGGGTTCAGTTCCATGCCGTCACTGCGGCTGCTCAAGCTCGCGCTCCGCGGATCGCCCTATCACCAAAACCCGTGAGGCGCTCCTCCAAAATTCCTCATCAATTATTTCTTCCCCCAATTGACCCACGGCATGGGTTACTTTCAGACACTACCGACATATCCAGGAAGCGTGTTCAATCCATTAGTGAGGCTGGTCGCCGTGGTGCGTTGAGTGTTTTCGGGTGTCCGAAGCTCGGCACCTCAGGCTCCTCCCCGACATCGCGGTCGTCGCGTCGATCAACACGAGCGGAGGAGCCGTGACGCCACCCAGAGTCAATTCGGCCCGTGCCGAAGGGCGAGGGACACGGTTCGGCCTTCGCGCTCGAGCGCGCTGAATCACCAAATTAAGGCACACACAGATGCTAATCTCTAACGAGGCCGATCGTCTCGTATATGAGCCCGGATTTGCTGGGCAAAAATCGTCGGTGATGACGAGCCCCGTTTCACGCTCAGCGTTACGGCGCCTTTCCTTTGCGATTAGGAGCGATTTTTGTCTCGGTTCTTGCGCCGCGTACCGGTCGAAATGAGACCGTAAGCTAACGCTACGCCCAACAGAACCGCCCCTCCCACGGTTACAATGAGCCAAAACGCCGGACCCGTGTTCATGGGAATCGCCATTCCCTTTAGATCGACCAGTAAAGCCGAACCTCTAGGTCATACCATCAAACCGCTCCGCATACCCATTCGCGCCTGTATTATTTTTTCTTTCGACGTTGCTCAATGTTGTGAAACCATAGCTAATGAAAGGTCACACGTCGAGATTGCCACGCCTTCCCCTGAAGCGAGGCACGACGTGGCGCGCAACAGCTCCTTTATCTCGAATTTGCCGTCATCACAGCGGGTAAAAAGTGGCGGCAGCATTGTTTCCGCCGGTGCGCTTGCCCTAACCGTGCCGGCTTTATTGCTGTCAAACGCAAGGCGTAACGAGGTGCCGCGAACCGTTAGTCAAAAAGGCCCGATGGCATTTTTCTTGCTGCGGAGTTGTGCGCTTGCGGTCGATTCAGCATGAAGATCAGAAATGAGCTCTTTATGAGCGGAGTGATTCTTTCCAGGCTGGCGCTTAACCCTTTGTACCGAAGAAAGCGCACGGCGGGTCTCGCGGACAACGAAACTCAGGATGATCGACAAGCCTGCCAGAACCAATAGGCCTAAGGTGATTAGCGCAATTGATGACAAGATGTTCTCATGGTCGCTTAGTTAGACATTTTGCTTACCAACAAAACGAGGAATGCCGTTTTTTGTTCCGAACCGGAACGCATCGGGCGTTGGTGATCTCGGCACTTGCAAGACCCGTGGGCCGTGTTGTGTGCGATGAGGTGGCCGCGGGTCTTCAGCAGGACATCCGGAAGGAGCTATTGGTGAGTGCAAGGGTAAACCTCGACGGTTACATGCGACAGACTGTCGATACCCTTAGAGGTGTCAACACCGCATCGCCCGGCACTGTTTGGCGACAGTATCGACAGGAGCGCGCGTCGCGTGATCGAACCGTATGCCCCGATCTTTTTCGTTGGAGCGTTGATGGACCGGAGCGCCGGCGCGGCCGAGCCGCCATTGTCGCGACGCTGCAGAATGCGATGCTTCTTGTCGAGCAGGGAGAACAACTCGATGCCGCGGGTCACCCCTTTCGACGGCCCGAGAAACAGATGGCGACATTTTGATGGCCCGGTGCTGCAGCTCTGCGTTGAGACGCTTCGGGGTTCCGGAAGAACTCCGTCACGCCGATGAGTAGCTCCCGGAACAGCAGGTCGGCTTCATGCGGGTCGGCAGCGAGCCGCGCGATGTCGTTGCTGACGGCATCAAGTTGCAGCACCTGCATTCGCCGTTGCAGCGGCGGACCAGGGTATTTTCCTTGTAGCCGGCAAAGTCGTGATCGACGCCCCGGCGCAGCAGGGCACCGATCTTCTTCAAATGCTGTTGCCAATCTTCGTGGCTGGCCTGCGCCGCTCTCCATCCGCTCGTCGCGCTCAGTTGCTCCTGATGCGCGATGTTTTTCAGGCATGACCTCGACCGCGACGACGTAATCGACCACATCGAACTCTGCCTGGGCCAGCGAGGCCACCGTTGGCCTTGACCGGACGCAATCCAGAGGTACCCTCGCTACCGACACCCGACAGGACGATGGAGGCGGCGCGCTCGCCCTGGTCCTCGGCGAGCGAGGCAAAAAGGTGTCGATCGGGCGGCGGTGTTCGCGCGGCGGTGCAGGTGTCGTCACCTGCAACATGCCGTTCTCGATGGTCAGCGTCGCATCCGGCGGGATGATGTAGACGCGGTTGGCGGCGACCTTTTCGCCGTTCTTGGCCAGGGTGACCCGCATGGTGACCAGAACGTCCACCAGCATGCTCGGATGACGCGGATCGATCACGAATACCATGCCCGTATCGGGCGGCATGTGGGCCAGGAACGGACGCAGCGCTGTCTGGGCGCGCTTTGTCCGCGCCGCTGGATCGTACTTGGAACCGGGCTTCCCCCTCCCTATGCGCTCTTTGAGGATGTGCGAGAGCGTCAAAAGGATTAGCAGCAAACAGCGGGCCGTCTCTTCCACCTATCTACTTCGGTTGCGAAGCCAACGCGCTGAGACCTTGAGCTTTGCGGTGCCTCGCCGGACCCCAATCATCGAATTTCCGCCATGGACACGAGCGGTCAAACCGGAGCCCACGCAGTCGCAACGCCTGACCTCACCTTCGGACAAATGCCGACGGCTCGGATCAACCCAGTACTCAAAGTATCTTCGTTTGCTAGCGGAGCGAACAAACCAATTGTGCCGGGGATCCCGATCGGCGCCGGCGCTTCCGTTGCTGCCTCGGCAACTGGGTGCGAAGTGCTCCTGCGGTCCTGCGCGCGATCGGTCCCGCAGATGCTTAGCGTTCTTCTAGGTTGAAGTGTGTGAGCTCAACGTCCCAAATCGCGCTTTATTCGTGATCTGCGGGCATCCATTTTTGTCGTGGCGTCCATTGGGCTTGCGTCAGGCATCGTGTTCGTACTGCAGTCGCTCGCCCTCTCTGGTGGGCCAGAACAGCATGCCGATCATCACCAGCAGCAGCACCAGCGGTAGGTTGCGTGCCAGCAGACGCACCGCGCTGAGCGCTCCGGCGGAACCACCCGGCAGTGTCATGAGAGCGCCGAGCAAGGCAATGGTCGTCTGCGCAAGGGCCTGGGCGGTGGCGTCACTGACCACCTCCTCGGTATCGGTTTTCGTAGGCTGCTGTTCGGCGACTTCTTCCTCGTGCTCCTTGACGGAGACGACGATGGAAGCGATCACGCCGATCAGGGTGAGACCCCCCGCCACCAGCCAATAGGCCATCACGTGCCCAAAGCGGTCGACCAGCATCACTGTGATCGCGGCAAGTGCGAAGCCGGTTGCGATGACGAAGGGCACCGCGACTGACGCTCGTGCCACGTATTTGAGAATAAGGTGGGTTGCCGCCGATTTGGCTTGATTGATCAGGCCTGCGAACACGCTTGCCCCTTACGATTTCCAGAGCGCGCCGAGGACGAACCCCACCGCCGCCGCCATCGCAAGCGTTGCCATTGGCTGATCCTTCACCGACTTGTCCACGGCTCCTCTGATGTTGCCGGCAACTTCACCGGCACCGGTATCGCGCAGATGGTCGACCGCATCGCTTGCGAGACCTTCCACCCGGTCAGCGACCTTCTTGATCTGGTCGGTGGCCTGGTCCTTCAGATCGGAGGCCTTGTTCGAAAGGTCTGACCGGCCGCCGTATTGGGATTGTGCCATGATTTCAAGCTCCTGGATTGAATTGCGCAGAAACAACGCAGTAGCCACGATTTTGGTTCAGATGCTGGCGCCAGCCGAGCGCGTGGGAACTGGCGCCTCGATGGGCTACCGCCAACCGGCACGGCGGGGCAGGTCGGAAAGGGTCGTGAGCAATTCCTCATAGCGCGACTGCTGCCGAGAGTTCTTCAACATCCAGAACGCACCGGCGGCGAAGGCCAACCCGCCGACCACGGCCAAGACGGTCATTGGGCGTTCCTTGATCGAAAGGCCGACCGGTTTCAGCCATTCGTCCGCCCGATCCAGTGCCTCTTCACCGAGTTCACGAGCCTTGTCGGCGACCTGGTCGGCCATACCGTTACGCTGATCTTGCTTGTAACCGTACCGTCCGCTCTGTTGGGTCATGCTGGTGCTCCTTTCGTCGCGTTCCTGCAATCAACGCGAACGCTAGCTCCTCCGTTCCGGCAGCGGTTAAGTCATCGCCAGCATACCCATGGGCGCCTGAGCAGCATGGGTTGCGGAGCTTGCGCATGAAGTTGAGCAACGTCATGCGGGCACTGCGCGCGGCGGCGAATGTTAAAAGGCGCGCTTTAATTGAGGACCCCAAGGACGCGATGCTGGATGGGGTCTACTAGGACGATTTTTTCGCCAACCTTGGCAAAAAACAGAGACTTGAGCTCTGGCAATTCAGAGACCAAATGCTCGGGCAGCGGCGCAAGGCCCCTCACAGTGGCACTCGCGGGAACCTCTGCACCAATCTCGGATAGGCCGCCCAGCTGTTCATCAGACAGCGCCATTGGCTTGTTAAGGGCGCTATAAATTCGATCCCTTTGCTGTGTGCTCAGCTGTATTAGGGCGTAGGCTGCGATGGAGAGTTTATCTGCCTCATCCGTGCGTTTGGAGAATTTTGCCGGCGCTGTTTGACTATCCTGCGGCGCTCCCGGAACGGTCAAAACACCATTGTTCAGAATGGAAGCGTTGTTTTCGGTGCCTTCAATCTTCGAGGACGGTTCTTGTTTCCCACCGCGTGTCGGGAGCGATGGGTCAGTTGCTGGGGGAACAGGATCTTTGCTGCTTTGGTTCGGGGCTGGAGGAGGCGGATCGTTACGGCTGGGCTGTGCAGTGTCCGTCTGAGCGCTAGCGACACCGAGGGTAATGGCAAGGCTGATCGCAATCGTGCCAATGCCAGTGAACAACTTGAACATGGGGTCGCTTCCTCGCTGCCTAGATCGCGAATCTACAACGTCGTACGGACCCAATAGTTCAGTTTAAGATTTTGGCCCCCCGCCCCCCGGACAGTTCCATACGACGATTGAGGCCGACTGGCTTGCGGCGCACCGCCAGCTTTCTGGTGATGTTGCGTTCGAAGAACGGGCCATCTACTGCCGTGTACGCCAAGAAGCCGGCAGCATGGCCGTGAAGATCTACGGCACGAAGTGCGTACTCGCAGAGTGAGAAACGCGCGCATGGTTGACGTGTCAGCGGCAGCCTGGTGCGCGCTCACGATAGCCGGCAATCCTGATGCGCCTGCGCATGGCTCATCAGTGCGGCTGCTGGCTGCCCGGTCGACGCAACATCGCTACGCTCGAACGACGCTCATGGCTCGTTGTTGAATTTTTCGTTTGCCATGTTGATGAATAACGACGATCGATCGATCCCAACAAGTCGTGCTGGTCTCAGGTGTTACATGATGAGCTTCCTGGCAGCACCGTTGCCGCAGCCGACCTCGAGCACGTGGGGGCGTCTGACACACCGATTTTCCCCATATAGCGTGCGCATATCGATTGCATGGCCGGCTCGGCCGCGCGGATGCTCATCGAGCTGGCGATGACATCCAGAACCTCAAGTGGTTGCTCTTCAATGCGCGTGAGCAAATCGGTGCAAGCGACGTTCCCTTGGCCCTCACCAGGACTCGGCAAGGCCGAGATGACCCATAATTTCGCGCCGAAGCTCCGCCAGATGAGGATCGCCGCGATGACGCGGATACGGTCGCGCATTCTCGACCTCGGCCGTGATCCGTGCGGGACGGGCGCTCAGCACGATGACCCGACCGGCGAGGAATACGGCCTCTTCGACGTCGTGGGTTACCAGCAGCGCGGTGAAGCCAGCGCGCTGCCATAGCGACGCGAGCTCTTGCTGCATGGCGATGCGCGTCAGGGAATTGAGCTGGCCCAATGGTTCATCAAGAATGAGAAGCTTCGGATCGTTCACCAGTGCCCGTGCAAGCGCGGCGCGTTGCGACATTCCTCCCGAAAGCTGGCGTGGATAAGCCGTGGCGAAACCCGTGAGGCCGACCAAGCGCAAAACGTCGTCTACGCGTCGGCGATGGCTTCGGAGTAGTCCACGCGCTTCGAGCCCGAGCGCAACATTGCTCCACACCGTCCGCCACGGATAAAGCGTTGGGTCCTGAAAAACGATGATGCGTGACGCATCGGGCCCGTTGATTGGCTGGCCGTCCAACGATAGGAAACCGGCTGCCGGAAAGTCGAGACCCGCAACCAGCCGCAACAAAGTCGACTTGCCACACCCGCTCGGGCCCAAAATTGCGACGAATTCTCCAGGCTCGAGGCGCAGGCTGACACGCTCCAGCACCGGCAGCGGACGTCCCTCCAGCTCGAAACGATGGCTTACCTCACGAACGGAGAGGGCGGCTCCACGGACCAACGGAATATCGGCCCGAACCAAAGTTTCCGACACTGCCGTGTGGGCTACCACCGCACCAACCCTTTCTGCCAAGCCAACAGCCAATCACGCAGGCGGAACAACAGTGTGATCAAACCGGAGAAGATGAGCGCCATGATTAGCAACGCGGCATACATGTTGGCGTAGGCGGCCCACCCCTGCGCCCATTGGAGGTACCAGCCGAGGCCGGCCTTCACGCCGAGCATCTCGGCGATGACCAGGACGGCGAACGAGTTGCCGAGACCCATGAACAGCCCGACGAATACATGCGGCATCGCCGCCGGAATCGTCACCTTGAGAATGAGGAAGCCTTGGTTTGCGCCGAGCGTACGCGCGACGTCGTAGTAGGCGCTACTCACGCTTGCGACGCCCGACCAGGTAAGGACCGTGACCGGAAATCCCGTCGCCAGCGCAATCAGAAACGTGCTCGCACTATGGCTCGAAGGAAAAACGAAGAACGCAAGCGGCAGCCAGGCTGTCGCTGGGAGCGGGCCGACGAGCCGCAAGACCGGGTGGATCCAGTAGCCGACGGTGCGCGACCACCCCATGGCCACACCCACGGCGAAGCCGAGCACAGCGCCAAGAAAATAGCCCCCTGCCAGCAGGCGTAACGAGGCGAGAACGCCTTCTGCGAGGCGGACCCGATCGTCAATCACCACTTCCAACAGAGCCTGGGGTGGGGGGAAGAACGGCATCGGAAGCAGGCCAAGTTTGGCCGTAACCGTCTCCCAAGCGCCGAGAAACAATGCGAGCGCAAGCATCCACGGTGCGAGGCGCTTTATGTGCGGCAGGCACGCGAACCTAAGGTCGGCAAAGGTAGTGACTGCGAGCACACCCCCAAGCGTACCAAATGCAGCGGCAAGGTCGCCTGTGTAATCCCAATCGGTTCCCAACCGGTCGGGCCAGAGGACTGTGAGCAGTGCGACTCCGAGCCATGCTGCTGCTGCCATTCCGAGGATCCATGGCCGCCGCATCGAACTCTGGCGCGGACCGAGAGCTATTATTGACGGACGGCTCACTTGATCCATTGCGGAATTGATCGTCACAGCTGCTGCCCGCTCAGCTTAGGACATCAACGTAGACCCGCTCTGCGAACTTTGTCGGATCCGTGCTTCGCTTGAGCACATTTACCTGTTTGAGCTCATCCGCGTACAACAAGATCTGCTGCTTGAGCGCCGTCCCGATCGGATGATTGTGGTGAGTGTGGCTCGCGAGCATTGCGGCCAGGTCGTCCAACGGGCCCTTGCCGCCGTAGGCCGAGTACACCGCGGCAGCGTCGGCGGGATGACGAGCGACCATGTCGCCAGCCTCGAGTACGGATCGCGTTAATGCGCTTGCCGTGGCCGGTTCCCCACGGATGAGACTTCCTCGGATAGCGAGCATGCAGCAGACTCGATCGGCAAATTCGCCGGAGAGATTGGTCAAGACTTCGTTGAACTTGCCGTCCTTGAGCCAGAGATAGGTGCGCGGGTCATTATCGGTGAGCGCCTGGGCCTCGCCCTTCTCCACGGCAAGCGCGAGCAAATCGGCCGGGTATTGTCGCCAGTCGACATCCCTGACCGGATCGATCCCGTTCTTGGCGAACGCGATGGAGCAAAAATTCTTGGCTGGGCTTGCCTGGTCGCTAATGGCGATGGTCTTGCCGCGCAGCGATTCCAGACTGGTAATGGCGGCAGCCTTGGAGCCGAGCAGCCGGATGCAGCCGCCATGCACGCCGGCGGTGATACGAACGTCGAATCCCTGCTCCAATGGCTTGAGCCAACGCAGCGCCATCCCGATGCCCGCATCCGCTTTGCCCGTCGCAATCGCTTCGAGCAGTTGTTCCGTCGAACCACCGAAATTGATGAAACCGACATCAAGGTTGTGTTTAGCAAACACGCCCCGTTCCTTCGCCACAGGGGCCGCCGCCGTACAGACCGAGGTTGCATTCCAAGCGAGCGTGAGCGTGCGCGGCGGGCCAGTTAGCGGCTCGCCGGTCGTGGCAGCGCGGCATAGAGGAGGCTCTTCGGCAAGGGGTCCGCTCTTCATTGCTGTCAGTGCACGGGCCGCGCCGACCATCGCAACCGGCGTTGCTACCCCGAAAACCCCGGCAAAGCAGAGCACCGTCCGCCGGGAGAGATAGGATCGAGTGTTCTCGCGCTGCTTGGTCGTCGAGCGCTTTCTATTTTCGCCGTGCTTCATGATGATCCTCCCTAGTCAGGCGTTCATCAAGACGTGTCGGCAGAAGGCTTTAGATCGCCGGGGGACGTGCGCATCGCTCGAAAGAGGCGGACGATCCCGCGCGTTAGCCGATCTTCCAGGGCTCATTGGCAAAACATCGCCCCTGCGGCGGGCTCATGTCCAATGCATAATTGTACTGGTATTGCATGCCGGTCAGGCATAAATTCACATTATGGATCTGCGGCGCCTAAGAACCTTTGTTACCGTCGCCGAACTGGGTACTGTATCGAAAGCCGCGGTGCGCTTGCGCATTGGACAGCCTGCTCTTTCGCGACAAATCGGTGATCTTCAGCAAGAGTTGGGACTCAGGCTGTTTGATCACGTAGGGAGGGGCCTCGTCCTGACCGCAGAAGGCGAGCAGCTCCTCGCTGATTGCCGCCGCGTATTGACCGATTTCGACATCGTCCGAGAACGCGCACAGGTCCTTCGGCGCGGCGACAGAGGAGTGTTGAAGGTCGCCGCCCCACCGCACACGATCGAGAGCGTGCTGTCGAGATTTCTACCTCAATATACTGAACGCTTTCCCAACGTACATGTAGAGCTGAGCGAAGCTCTCGGTCATGAGCAGACAGCCATGCTCGAACGCGGCGAAGTTCATTTGGGCATCAGGCTTGAACAAGGTGGCCCGCGCTTTGACAGTCGGATCCTTCCACCAGCTGAGGCCTTGGCTGCCGGCGCCACATCCCTTGAGCTAGGCCATGCGGGTCTCATAGATATCGGCCGCCTTGCCTCTTATCCGTTGCTGTTGCCGGACTCTGGGTATTCCATCCGGAGGCTGTTCGACGCAGCTTGCCGCCTCGCAGACGTCGAGCCGAATATTCTGCTCGAGAGTCGCGCACCCCACACCCTGCTTGCTCTGGCGGAGGCTGGGCAAGGCGTGGCAATCATCCCATCTCTCCAGCGAACGGACCGCTACAATTTGCAAATTGTCCGCGTTACGCATCGCCGCAAGCCCATTCAAGAGCGAGTTGCAATTCAATGGGACAAGCGTCGCCCACTACCAGGCTACGCTGAGAGCTTTTGCGATGCGCTTTTCGATTATATGCGTGAGGTCCTGCCAATCACACATCCGACCGAAAGCAGAAGGCACACCCGGGAGCAATCCGCTATTCGAAAATCTCGCAAACGTGAGGCAATTCTGGGCTAGGCAATCGCGGCGATGTCGCGGCAACTGCCAAGAAGCCTAGTGTCACAGGGCGGCGGCGATAGGTAACGCCGTCAGTAATGTCTCAACGAGCCCAACACTCGCCGTATACGACAGGCGGCACCCTGGCTGTGGGTTCTCGTGCAAAAACCTTTCACTGCTGGCATAGAGCGCCCGCGCGGCGCTCGGATGGGCGGCCGCACCGTGGCGCGCTCAACATGCAAAGGAAGCCACTAAGGGTGGTTGCTCCTTTCGTTTCTGTGCCGCTAAACTTAGCGGTGGTCGATGGCTGGTTGGCGGCATGATTGCCGCCTGGATCGGTGCCGGATATCTCCATCGAATACCCAAGGGCTAAGGATTGGAGGCCGGCCAGGGCTGGAAGCGCAGCAAGTGCAAGGACGCCAACGGTCGGAAACATGACGGTCAGAGTATCCAGGAGTTGAAGGGGGGAACTGCAGATCTCCGTCAAGCCCGAGCGCCGCGGCGGCTACATGCCTTGCCGGTGATCACCAAGAGCATCAAGAGCATCAAGAAAGCGAAGCGACGCCGCATCCGACCGACGAGCGGCCTCCCGCGCCGTGAAATGGAAGCGGGCCTAGGAGGGGACGCCTAGACCCGCTGAGGGTATGTAGTCTACGTCAGGGATGCCAGATAAACTCGGGGGAGGCACGGCGGTTCCATGGCCAAGCGAGCAAAGCGCGTTGTCGAGGTAGGCGACGATATTGTTGACCGCCGGGTCGACCTGCATCGGCAGGCGACAGTCGAGCGGTCTCACTACTACGGAGGCCGGTACGTGAGTGACGCCATCAGCGAGGCCCCATTGTGCAAGCCGGGTCAGTTGCAGCAGTCCCCAGCCTGCGCCGGCGGGCATGGAACCGATCCGTATGAGCAGAACACGCGCTTCCCCTTGATGGGCTTCATAGGGTGTCGGCACCGTTTGCAAAGGTAGACGGATAGGCAGGCGTCGGTTGGCATGGGCTCGAGCGCCTTGTGACGGCAGGCCGGACAAGTGCAGGCCGGACAAGTAATGACAGAGAGCAGTTCCATGGATCGCATGGTGGGCTCTGTAGCAATTACACGCTCAATCGGAGCAAAGGCCCGGAGCAGTCGACACCGGAGCTGGTGGAGCAAAAAGGACCCCGTCAGCTTATCGACACGAGTGGCGTCGGCCGATGATGCCAGCGAGGCCAATTAGCTGACGTAGTTGGGGTCACACGTCAGCGCTAGTGCTTCTGGCGCCAAGTTTTAACGCCGAAGTGGAGCGTTCCGCCGCGACCCCCAGGCGCAATTACTCAAACGGCGCTGCCACCGGGCGACAAAGCCGTAATACGAGGCCCAGGCAGTCCTTGACTAACATGGGAGTCAGCTTCCAAAGGGCTACACCACGGTCGAAATCCAACGAAAGCGTACGCGTCTGAATTATGGCCGTCCGGCTCGGCGGTCGTGGCTCTCGCTCCGTTCGATTGAGACGAGCGTACCCTTGGTGACATGCTTGGCGAGCTCTAACGCATCCCAGTTGGTGAGACGGATGCACCCGTGCGATGCGCGCTTGCTGACGGCCTCCGGGTCGGGCGTGCCATGAATTCCGTAACCTTTGGCCGACAGGGAGATCCAAACCACCCCTACCGGGTTGTTAGGGCCGGGTGGAAGCTCAAGCTTCTCTTGCACATCTACCCCCTTCAAATTTAGGGCCGGGTCATAGTGATACGTAGGATTTCTCAGCTATTGCAGTGACTTTGAACGCCCCTTGCGGCGAAGGACGTTCGCTGCTCCCCACCGTAGCCGGATACACCGCGACGATATTGTGTTCCTTGTCGTAGGCCCGCACGCGCTGCTCACTGGCGCTGACTTCAACGCGCGCGATTTTACGCGGCAGCTCCTCGCGCTGCACGTTCGGCACGACGATTTCCGTCCCTGGACTCTCGAAGGTTGCCTTTGGATTGAGCTGGCGCAGCAGCTTCTCACTCATATGGAATTTTTCCGCGAGCCCTTCCTGGACGCTTGTGTAGCTTAGGCGCGCAAGGCTCGCTTTCTCACGAAAGTCGGTTGGCACTTTTTCGATGAACGGCCCCGCCGTATCTTTCTCCGCAATCGTGTACGTGATCAGCGCCGGTTGCTGATCATTTTTGCTCAGTGTCCGCCATAGCTGCTCGTCGATTTTCTCTCCACCAGTTAGTCCCCGCATCTCTCGATACGCAACTAGGGCTTTTCTCGTGTTCTCGCCGCGCGTGGCATCGATCTGACCGGGCGAGGCATGGGCGCGGTCGAGGAGGATCTGCAGTTTGACGAGGATGGCCGCGGAGGTGCTACCCGACTTGCCGAGCCACTCGGCGTTGTTAATGGCGTCCATCGATAGGTTCCACGCCGCAGGAGCTTTCCGAGGGGCCGAAACCGCAAGGTCGCTCGTGCCAGCGAAGGCGAGGACCGATAACGTGAAGACAAGGAATGCGCGCATGAACGTTGTCTCATGAAAGTGCGCAGCAATAACGAACCTGGAACAAAGCTGTTCCTTATCGGCGTGCGCTGCAGCGCAGGAACCTGGCTCCTCGCCCGCGGTTTGACTTAAGGAGGTTTGGTATGGGTGTGGTGCGGCCGACAGGAATTGTCATTTTGGCGGCAGCTGCAGCCCTGGTGCTAGCTTATGCCAACCGAACGCTCTCGCCGACACCAGCCGAGGCGGTGACGTCGCAGGACCAAAGAAAGGCAGCAGAGAGAAGACGCGACACTGCCCGAACGCCTAAGCCCGACGAGAGACCAGGAGCAGCCGATCATCCCCCCGTTGATCGATCTGCGTCGCAGGCAGAATCTTGGTCGGCGGCGGAGATTATCGGCGCCCTCGAGGAGTGCAACCTGCTGCTTGCACCGCTCGGCACCTCATTCGACATCTCAAAACCTATTCGCACCGCCCAATGCGGGGCACCGGCACCCATTTTCCTGCGTCGCGTAGCAGGCGTTGACGTAACGCCGCCCACTATTGTGAACTGCCGCGTCGCAGCAAAACTTCACGAGTGGATCGAAACCAGGCTGCAACCGCTAGCCAAGAGCGCTCTCGGGGCAGATATTACCCGCATTATCAGCGCGTCAGGCTACTCATGTCGGCCGCGGGTCGGCAATACGAGCGGCAAGCAGAGCGAACATTCGTACGCAAATGCGTTCGATGTTGCAGCGTTCACGACTAACGATGGCCGCACAATCGATGTCCTTTCGGGCTGGGGTCCTACGGCTCGCGATTTGCAGGCGCAGGCGCAAGTGCCGGCTCAATCCGACGTAGCCGGCGGTGATGCGCGGCCTCTCACCGACTCTGCAAAGGAAGCGACAGCGCAAAAGAGCCTCTTCTTGCGCAAGGTGCACGAGAGCGCCTGCGGCATCTTTACGACGGTACTCGGCCCCGAAGCGAACGAGGCCCATCGCAACCATTTGCACCTGGACTTGGCCCAGCGCCGTATGAGCGCCTTTTGCGAGTAGCGAACTCAATGTGGGCAACAGAACGCTTTGCCCAGCCGATCATGACGCGCCTGGCAAAGCTTGGCGGGCGGAAGTCGATAATCACTCGGTTGAGTGGCCCATTCTGCCCTTGCGACCGGACGTGACGGTCGTGTCGGGGCGTTCTTGTTTCGGGTGGGATTTTCGACGCGCATTCGACAGCCCCTGTTGGGCAATGCACATCGTCCGGTTCCCCGATAGTAGCGCCTACGGCAACCACTCATAGCTTGCCATGACGGAAACCAGGATGATGAGCAAATACACCGCCACAAGCGAAACGACTACGATCAAGACGAGACGCAACATCGTTGTCGCCTATGAATTGACGCCGGGCACCCGAGACAGTTTAGTTCAACTTTGCGAGTGCGCATCAAGCCGACGCACCGGTGCTAAGCCCGATGAGTCGGTGCCCGCACATCCGGTGCTTTAGAAGCGGGCTAGTTGCGGGCGCGCAACTACAGGTCGCGGTGGTCTCGCATCCTCTCAATGGCAGCCGTTTTCAATGCCTGCGGATCGCGGCTGCCCTCAGAGGCAACTGACAGTAGCGCAGTTGCCAACTGCACCCGCGCACTTTCTCGCTCGGCAGCAACATTACTATAGTTGTCGGCGATCTCCAGCCACACGGCATCGTAGGCTTCGCCGATGGCCTTCAGGGCATTAGGCCCGAACGATGCATTGTCTATCAGCGGCCAGGGATCTCGAAGCTCCGTACGCACCGCAAGGCGTTTGTAGGCCTCGGCGATCGAAAGCATGACTCGCCTTGGTGCGGGATCAGTCATTGCGCTCGCGATAATGCGCGCTTCTGCTTCTAGCATTCGCCAGTGTTGTGCGCTGTGTTGAACGTCAGCGGAGTCGGCCGACATGGCACACTGGCCCTCCCATCATCGGCGCAACAACGGTAGCTCGTCACAAATTGTTCCGTCGTCGCCGTTTCAGCGCCAGAGTCTGCGGTTGCGCCTACGTGCCGGTCCAGGCAGTGGCGGAAAGCGGAAAGGCGCCGGACCAGGCAAGGTGGCGCCTTTCCAGGGGACGCGCCGCGCGCGAACGGGTGCGCATTCGTGCGCTTAAAGGCAATCCCTCGAACGCCACCATAAGAGCTGAAGCCACTACAGCTGCAAGCCAGTTAAACCAAATAGGACAACGAACCGTGGCGCCATCGCCACAAACGACTTCACCCCATGCCGAAGATCTCAAACGTGCTTCGGAGCTTGAGCACATGTTTACAAACATTGATCTTGCGGGCCAGAGGCCAACCAGGAGAAGCGGGATGGCAACCGCAAGGACGGTGATTTTTGAGCTCAAGTTGGCGGTCGACATCATCCTCGCCGAGGATGGGAAATATTATGTCGACGCGGTCACCACGACGGAGGGCGACGTCGCGCACGAGTGGACAGAAGGGCCGTTCGAGACGGAGCTCAAGGCCCGCGAGTGCCCGAAGTGGCAAGACGCCATACCCCTGGCAACAGCCCTCAAATAGGAACCACAAGCAGTTTAGCTGTTGGAACGCGCGATAGCGAAGGGCGCCCCGTGCGAGAGCGCCCTTGCTGGGATTGGCGCGCTCAAGTCAAGCGCTCTTTGCCTCCCAAGACAGATTGCCAAATCACCCTAAGAGCCGCGACGAAAGATGCCCCCTCGTGGCTAACGCTGCGTGGCATCCTGGTACGCTTTACTCATCCCAGGATGCCACCAAGCCGATGACCCAGAGGGCTCTGGATGGGACGGGTTGCTGGGCCGCAAGGAAAACGACCCTGCGGCCATGATATTTCCAAACCGCGTCGAGTGCGATGTGGATAAGCTTTCGTCAGCTACCTGACGGTCATCGAGATTACCAAGCGAAGTGCTCCTCGACAGGCGGCCATGCCTGTGGAATGTTGTCTGTGGATATTTTGTGGATAAGCGTGATGGCGGGAACGGCGATTGAGCGCGCCTCGAGCCTAGTCCAGCATTGGGAGCGGCGGCTTGAATTTTGTCGGCGCCATGTCGAGTTGCGACTCCGGCCGGGTACTGAAACCTGCGCCAAGTGGACCGCATTTCTAAGCAAGTTCGAGGCGAAGCTCGCTGCTCTGCGGATGCGCCGTGACGTCCTTATTGGGCTGGAGGAAGCAGCACGATTGGAGACGTTGCCGATTAACCCCTGCCGTCCGGATGAAACCGTCACTGCAAATGTTGCTGAACGCTTCGCTGCTTTATTCGCTGAAAGCGAGCGCAGGCTTGCCTCCACACCTGAAACCTGAAGCGAGATGAGCCCGTGCCGGCGCGGACCGTGCGCTAGCGTTTCTCCAGATCCTTGAGCGCTAGGATGTAGCTCGCATAGGAGTTGCTGGGGGCGGCAAAGAAGGCCTCGCTCCCAGCGCTGACCATTCGTTCGCAAATGGCACGCTTGCCGTCAGGCAATAGCTCACGAACGATGTAGCGTGTGGGCTTGCCGATCAGGCCGACGATATCGCCGATTTTGATGGGCATCTCGCGTATCCCCCACCCTGAATTGACGACTGCACCCGAGACAGTTTAGCTCAACTTGCGGGGAGAGTTGCAAACATGAGCGGCCAACAGCGCACGCCGGCCCTCCACGCGCATTCAACTGTCACCCAAACAGGCGAATATTTACATCCTGGGATTGGCAGAAGGACGCCCGCTCCGTTGCGCGGTGCCGGCGGTTCGGTAAAACCTATCTCGGCGCCGAAGAACTGCGCCGAGCCGACAGGCTTGCCGTCGAGCACCAGATCCATCCGGCCGATGAGATCTGGTACTGCGAGACCTTCGAGCAAGCAAGCGCGTGATGTGGGACCGCCTCAAGCGGAACATCCCCGAGGCCTGGATCCCCACCGAAACCAGCCCGTAGAAGACCCCGAAATAAGCGCGCCTCGAGGCGTATCTATTGGTCTATGCTGCTCCCGTCGGTTCAGGGGAATTGCCACCATCGCGAAGGCGAGCAAGCGCGCGGCGCTCTACGTGCGGGTGTCGACGGACCACCGGTCGGTTGAGAACCAGACCCGTGAGCTCAGGCAGGGCGCCGAGCACGGCGGGTGGCAGGTAGCGGAGGTCTACCGCGATGCCGGCATCACCGGCACCAAGGGACCAGAGCCAGCTCCTCGATGCGCCGCTCAATAATGCCAACCGGCGCAGGTTCGACGTCGTCATGGCGTGGGCCATTGATCGGCTCAGCCGCTCGCTGATCGACCTGCTCGGCACGATCCGGTATCTCGAAGCGGTCGGCGTCGATGGACCAGCAGTCGATCCATACGACGACCACCACCCCCGCGGCCAGGCTGCTGTTGCAGATGACCGGTGCCTTCGCCGAATTCGAACCTTCGATGATCCGCCAGCGCGTCCGGGCCGGCCTCAGCGTCATCAAGGCCTAGATCGAACGCGAGGGTAAGTTTGAGCACGGCCGGCAAGGTGCGAAAAAAGGCTAGGTTGGCCGGGAGCGGCCGACAAGCTAGATTGGGCACGGCGGGAGCTGGCCAAAGGAACGGGCATCTGCAAGACGGCAAAACTGACAGGTCTTGGCACCGGCACGGTACACAGGCTCAGGCGGCAGATGGAAGGCGATGACACGCGTTGCAAGCGACGCGGTTCGGCAGCAGCTAACCTTGAACGTCGATTCCGCGAATTGGGAATGTCGGTTTATGGGGAAAGGGACCCATAGGCCTGACGGCAGGAAAGCGATTGGAGTATCGCCATGGCAGAGCGTCGGCCAGTCATGGACTGGGCTCGCGATTTCGATCACCTCGATAAGGCTTGGGTCGATGATCCCTATCCTATCTGGGACCGCCTGCGGGCGCAGTGCCCGGTCGCTCACACGGACCGCTATGGGGGTGTCTACCTGCCGACGCGCTACGAGGACGTGCGTGCCATCGCCCTCGATCACGACAATTTCTCGTCCCGTCAGGTGATCGTGCGTGATTTCGTGCCGGCGCGCGGCGGCAGCGCGCCGCCGATCACCAATGATCCGCCTCGCCACCAGAACGCGAGGCGTGCCCTTCTACCGGCCTTCACCCCGGCGGCCATCGACCGACTCGTGCCGCGCACGCGCGAGATCTGCAACGAGCTAATCGACGCCATCCTGGCCCGTGACGACAGCCGCAGCGACGCGGCTCTCGACTACGCCCAGCACGTTCCCGTCCGCGTCATTGCCTTGCTCTTGGGCGTGCCAGACAGCGATGGCGATCGGTTCCGGGATTGGATCCTTCAACAGCTCGAGTCAGGGGTCGAGGCTAGCGAGGAGTTGGAGCAGAGTCTCGCCGAGATGGCCGAATACTTCGGGGCCCTCGTCGCCGAGCGGCAACGACAGGTCGCGGCGGGTGCCGAGCCGGGCACCGACGTCGTCGGTCAGCTGCTGCAGGCCCGTTACGACGACGGTACGAAATTCAGCACGACCCACGTCGTCAACTCCCTGCGTCTGCTGCTGGTTGCCGGCATCGACACGACCTGGAGTTCAATCGGCGCAGCCCTCTGGCATCTCGCCCGCGTCCCCGCCGATCGCGCCCGCCTGGTGACCGAGCCAGCCCTGATCCCAGCCGCGATCGAGGAGTTCCTGCGTGCCTATGCGCCGGTGACAATGGCGCGCAGGATCAAGAACGACACGGTCGTCGGGGGCTGCCAGTACAAGGCCGGCGAGATGGTCCTGCTGCCGTTCCCAGCCGCCAATCGTGACCCCGGCTTCATCGCCGATCCGAACAAGATTTTGATCGACCGGAAGGAAAACAGGCACGCCGCATTCGGTCTCGGCATTCACCGCTGCATTGGGTCCAACCTCGCCCGCATGGAGCTGAAGGTCGCGCTTGAGGAGTGGCTCAGGCGGATCCCCGACTTTACACTCGACGGTGCCGTAACCTGGTCGGCGGGCCAGGTGCGCGGCCCCCGGCGCGTGCCATTGAAACTCAATTGACCGTCGACCAGTTTGCAGAAAGACAGGATCGCACCGATGGATCCGATCAGAACCGACAAGAGTTCGAATCTTCGTCATCGGCGGCGTCGCGAGACTGGCAACACCCTGGAAACCTTGGGGGGCAATGATTAGGTCAGCTTCCTGAGGAACTTCGGTCGTGCAGGCGAGATAGCCGGCATGCCTCTTCGACCCCGAGCGGACATAGGTGACGCACCCAGTGGCGCGTGGCGTCGCCGCGTGTGGGTGAATGGAAGATTGATCCGAGGCGTTCCAACGGGAGCCTCAGGCTTTCAGTTGGCAGCATCCCTGAAATCCTCGCGCGACGCAGCCAACTTAAGCAGCTCAGCGAGTGCTACTCCGACGCGTGCGGCGAGGTAGAACCCCAGTCAGCTTTCAGAGGTACTGGAGACGGGCTCAGCCAACAAGTCAGTCGACATCGCTTTATGTAGTGAATTCTCTTGTGCTTGGCTGGCAAATCGACCTTCGCTGCAATCCTAAGTCAGGGGCGCATTGATCGTCGGGAGCAGCGTAATCCACTTCTATATCTGCCCGTCACTCCAATAACTCAGCCAACGTGAGGGCCCCATGAAGTTGCAAGCTAGCGCGCTTAGCCCAACGCGGTGGTCGCTGGCTATAAGTAAGGGTTTCGCATCCTCGTTGCTGCTTGGCACCGTATTGACCTTCCCGAACAGCGGCGCCGCTCGCCGACAAGGGCGGAGTCAGTTTCTGGATTCCGGGGTTCTTCGGAAGTCTCGCTGCCTCACCCCTCCAACCCGGATGGTCGGTTGTGAGCATTTTCTATCATACATCGCTGGACGCCGGCGGTGACGTGGCATTCGCGCGGCAGGTCGCGCGCGGGAACATCACCGCGAATTTCACCGGCAACCTTAATGCTGTTCTCGATGCCGATGGGACTATCGGCTTCGTCTATCCAAGCTACACGTTCGCGTCCAAGGTTTTCGGTGGGCAACTGAACGTTGGCGCAGCTTTGGCCTACGGCCACTCGGCTGGCTCGGTCGACGCGACCTTGACAGGGGCAGTAGATCCTTTCGGCTTCATGGTATCGCGCGGTTTCAGCGATGAGGTCAACGGCTTTGCCGATGTGCCGCTCATTGCCTGCGCTGGAACCAGGGCGTGCACAATTACATGACCTATGTCCTGACGAGTTTGCCCGTCGGTAACTACGAGGCGAGGCGTCTCGCCAATCTCGGCATTGGACACTCCGGGTTGGATAGCGGCTTCGGTTACACCTATTTGGACCCCAAAAGCCGCAACGAATTTTCGGTGGCGCTCGGCTTCACCTATAACTTCGAGAACCCACACACCGATTATCAGAATGGCGTTGACATGCGCCTGGACTGGGGGGCCTCAAAATTCCTGACCAAACAGGTGGCAGGTAGGCCTTGTGGGCTACGTCTACCAGGAAATTTCTGCTGACCACGGGTCCGGCGATCGCGTCGGCAGCTTCGAGTCCCGCGTGATTGGCGTTGGGCCGCAGCTTGGCTATAATTTTCTGATTGACGACAGGTCTCAAGGCTACCTGAACCTCAAGGGTTACAAAGAGTTTGACGCGGATCACCGCGGGCGGCTGGAACGCATGGCTCACATTCTCGATCTCACCGGCTCCGCCTAAACAACCATAGAGCGCCGTCTTTTTCAGCGAGAAGTGAAGACTGTTGGGTCCAACCGCAATTAGCCCGAGGCTTCGGTCTAAAAACCGAACTGGCGCAGTCCAGTAAGCGCGAACTGAACCCCCATCGAAATGACGATCAGCCCCATGAAACGCGTAGCCGCGTCTCGCGCAAATCCACCTTCGGCGGATTGATGGGCGACACGCGCCACAAGCACCATGGCCAGCCATGTGAGAGCACTGGCCACCACGACTGCCACCAGTGCCGTTACTGGAAATCCCAATCTTGTGTGGGCGGCAGAGAGTGTGATCACCCCGGTGATCGTCCCCGGGCTTGCCGCAAACAGGATCAAGGGCGTCAGAGACGCGCTCGTCCCCGAAGGTCCACTGGGTGACGCCGATGATCCATGACCGCTGAGCATGGAGAAGCCCATCCAGGCCAGGACGCCACCACCCGCCACCATGAATGCGTCGAGGGACACACCGAACAAGTGTAATAATCGCGTCCCGATGAGCGCGGCGCCGCTAAGAATTAGCACGATGGCCAACGCCACCTTTATGGCGTCCGCGCGCCGTTCGAGGCTAGAGCGTTCCGCTTCAACCCTCGCAAACATCGCGCCACAGACGAGAGGGTTCACCAGCGACAACACCGTAACGATCGCCTGGAGTTGTTGTTGCATTTTGTGACCACCCCACAGACGTCCTGTCGGCACCTCTCGCTCCAGGCAGTTGACGGGCGTCAGAGCAACTGAATCCTTGTCTGGGGCCTCAGAATCAATGTCGGCGGGCGCCGGTCTGTGCCGGTGCTGGCGTAAAGACCGCGTAGTGTGCAAGCGAAGCCACCGCTAGATGCAAGACGCCTCATCCCGGCCTACTTGGCCATTGCCGCCCTGGCAGCTTCGATTTTCTCCTTCACGGCCTCAAGGTTGAAGCTAGCCCCCTTCTGCATGGGTGGGAACTCGACGGCCGTCATGGCCAGCTTCTCAACTTGCTGTTGAACAAACACGAAGCGCCAGAATTGGAACTTGAACCATTGAAAGTATTCCTGAGATCCCATCGCGGTCTGATCAACGGACCATCCTGCGCGCTCGAACGGGTCGAGACGCAAATTGGTCAGGAATGGCACATCGACTTGGACTTTGGCCCCGAGCCAGCCACCAGGTTGATCGATGAAGCGATACTTGTAGTCGTCGATGCGCACCGCACCCAGTGTGCTCTCGCCAAAGTAAAAGATCTCGTGGCGATTGGACGGGCCCTTGCCGGTGAGCATGTCCATCTGGTTGTAACCGTCGAGGTGCACCTTGTAGGTTGTCTCACCGAGCTTCTTGCCCTGCTTCAGTTCGGCGGCAATATTCGGGTTGCCGGCAGCGGCCACCAAGGTCGGGAACCAGTCGAGCCCGGAGATAATTCCGTTCTCGACTTTGCCGGCGGGTACTTTTCCCGGCCAGCGGATCATCGCCGGCACGCGGAAGCCACCTTCCATGACGGTGCCCTTGCCCATCGCAAACGGTGTCTGTCCGCCGTCGGGCCAGGTGAAGTTCTCGGCGCCGTTGTCGGTGGTGAAGATGACGATGGTGTTGTCGTCCACGCCCATGTCCTTGAGCTTCTGCATCACCAAACCAACGTCGTCGTCGAGCTGCGCCATGCCCGCCTCTTGCAGCGACCAGCCATTCTTGGCGTTGCGCAGCGCTTCGTATTTGGGAGAGAGGTGGGTGACAATGTGCATGCGCGTCGGGTTGAGCCACAGGAAGAAGGGCTTATTCTCCGCCTTCGCTTTGTCGATGAATTTGAAGGACAAGTCGCGGATCTCGTCGTCCACGGTCTCCATTCGTTTCGGATAGAGGGTCCCCGCATCTTCGATCCTCTGTTTGCCGATCTTGCCCCAGCGCGGCATCACCGTTGGGTCGTCCGTGGTGGTGGCCCAGCTGTGCACCATGTTGCGCGGACCGACCGTGGCCAACAGCTCCTGCGGATAGTTGGGATGCGCGGGATCTTCCATCGCATCGAGGTGATAGAGGTAGCCGAAGAACTCGTCGAAGCCGTGGACAGTGGGCAGGAACTCATTGAGGTCGCCGAGATGGTTCTTACCGAACTGACCCGTGGCATAACCCATGGACTTGAGCGCCGTAGCAATGGTCACCGCCTGTGAGGGTATACCGATTGGCGAACCGGCCTGGCCGACCGTGGTCATACCCGTGCGGATCGGCAGCTCGCCGGTGATGAAGTTAGCGCGGCCGGCCGTGCAGCTTGCCTCGGCGTAGTAGTCAGTGAAGCGCATGCCCTCAGCGGCTAACTTGTCGAGGTTCGGCGTCCTACCGGCCATCATGCCCTGGTGGTAGGCCCCAATATTCCAGATGCCAATGTCGTCGCCCATGATGACGACGATGTTAGGTTGTTGCTGCGCCTGCACTGGAATGGATGCGCTCCAAAGCGCTGCCACTGCAGTGGCTACCCCTAGACCCAGAGCAACCAGATTGGGCTTCATCCATCGTCTCCGTGGAACGCAGCCCTTCGTGGAGCCGCAACTAACGCAACCGCAGCCCTCTTGCTCCAGCGACGAAGCAGGTGAACCCTTAGGTGATATTTGGTGCGTTTCGGAGGGGGCAGATATCGGGGCTAACCCTGATGCGGGGGAATGCAGGACACGGTTAAGGCTGCGCCCGCGGCCTCTGGCCGGCGATGCTGTCAGCATTGGTCGAAGTCAAAGCAATGCGGTCTCGGAGGGCATCCCAGGCCTTCTGCCGCGACAAGCTGGGAAACTTGAAGTGAAAACGTAGTGTGGCGTGATCATCGACCGTGGTAGTTCACGCCGCGGCGGCGAGCAAATCCTGTTTCTTGAAGCCCTCTTGCACAATTCGCATCTGACCTGGCGGGTACTCCTGCGCGAGCCCAAGTGCCTCTTCCGGATTGTCGCTGAGCCAAGTCTCGAACTCTTCCTCGCGTGTCAGCAAGACCGGCATCCGTTCGTGGTTGATGGTCGCCACCAGCTCGTTGGGCGTGGTGGTGAGGAACGCATACACCTCGAGCTCGACCTTCGGGCCGTCCTTTCTCACCGGCCCTTGGTAGCGCCGCCAGATGCCAGGGAAGGCAAACAGCGGGCGTTCATCGCTTCCGCGCAGGCCAAACCAATGCCAGCTAGCTGGCTTTACATCGCCGTTGGGCTCGCAGAATGACGACGCCGGTACCAGGCAGCGCCGTTCCTCAAACGAGCTGCGCCAGAACCTGCTCTCGAGGATCTTATCGTCACGCACGTTGGTGACGCGCCTTGGTGCGCGGCCGTTCTGGAGCAGCACGAAACCCCAGCTCATCAAAACGATTTCGCGTTCACCGTCGACGCTCTGGCGCACGACGGGCGCGACGTGGCCGGGAAAGATCGCCGACGCCGGTTCGAACGCTGCGCTTCGATTGTGCGAGACACGAAAGAAGCGAGCCAGCATGTCCCGCTTCCTGTTGAGCGAATATAGGTTGCACACGGGAGGGCTAACCTTTGCCGCCTGGCACTTTGCCGAGCGGCCAACGCTTTTCCTCGTATGCTCCAATTGCATCGACGATCGACGCCAGCTCAGCCTGTGCGGGAGAACCTTCGGAGTAGCCCTCAAGATCGTCCGCCCGGCGCACCAGCAGCGCAGGCACGGCGTCCGCCTCAGCAATCAATTCCGTGCTGCCGGCCTTGCGCCATATTCCTGCGTGCCAGGCTAGCCCGCGCTCGTGCAGCCTCTTCACCGCCGAGATCCGTTGCCGATCGATTTCAGCCATGGGCCCCCCATCAGCAGCGTGGTTTGGGGCCGAAAGGTAAGGTGATTCGCGGCACCTGGATGCGCGGGCTCCACAGGGGAGAGGGGGAGGGGGAGGGGGATACAGAATAACCCTCCCTCGGGCGCAAATGGTCGGCCATGTTCTCCGGCGGGTACCGCCGGCCGGAAAAACCGCGCGAGTGGGCTGCAGGGTAAGGGGGGAGCGCTCACGCCCGGACAGGCTTTAGTGCTCCTACCAATCCAGGAGAGTGAAACCGATAACTCGCCGGTTGCCTATCGCCCCTGCCTGCGCCAGGCGCTGATCGACGAACAACATCGGGCACGTCAACGTCGTCGTGTGCGAAACGGACTCCAAGGCACTGAAGCGAGGCATCGAACATTTTGCCGCCGGCGCTTCAGTTGATTGCGCTGTGTGTGTGTAGCCAATTGCCGCAGCCGCCAAGATTGCTCGACACACGCGATGAAACGCGACGTGACGCCCTAGGGGTGGGGAGAGGACGGGGCCAAGCCGCGTTTTTTGACGACGATCTGGCGAGGAAGTTCTGGGCGTGCCACCCGGACCACGCAAACAGCTCCTGAGGCGCCGGAATTCGGTGCTCATGCGCCGGTGCAAGCGCGGATCAACCAGCGTCGTACCCCGTTTGTCCGTTATAGCTGTGAAGCGGCATAGCCTCAGCAGGGAACGGTCGAAGAGTGCCAGAATCAGGCCTGCACCAACGTCCAATGCTTCGCGCGTTGCTATGCCAAAGTTTGTGTCAATCTAGGATCAAGCTTGAGCGGAACTTTTAGGAAAACTAGAGTTGCAGAATAGCCGACAAGCCCGCGAAAGAGCTGTAGAAATTGGCTACACCGCGTTCTGCGGCTACCCCTTTTTTGGGTTTAGGGCGTGAGGAGCTGAGGCGTTGACGCTCTCAGACAACAATCTCGGTTTCCTGGCCGGTGGTGGCAAGACCGCCGCTCTGATGAGGGCGCTTGATTGGTCAACGTCGCCACTTGGCCAGCCTCGAAACTGGCCGCAGTCGCTGCGTTCTGTCGTAGGGCTGCTCCTTCAATCGCAATTTCCCATGTTCGTGGCGTGGGGCACCGACCTGGGGTTCCTCTATAATGACCCCTATGCCGAGATCCTCGGCGCAAAACATCCCAAAGCACTTGGTAGCCGCTTCTACGACATCTGGTCGGAGATCTGGCCCGACATCAGTCCCTTGATAGATGCGGCGATGACTGGCCGGGCGACGTACCGCGAAGACCTTCCGTTAGTCATGAACAGGAAGGGATTTGATGAGCACACGTGGTTCACATTTTCCTATTCTCCGGTTCGGGACGAGAGCGGCAAGGTGGCCGGGATCTTCTGCGCCGTCTCTGAGACGACTCCCAAGGTCCTGGCAGAGCGGGCACTACGCACCAGCGAGGGCAGGCTCCGCGCCCTGGTGGGTGCGAGTTCCTATGCAATCTACCGCATGAATACCGACTGGACGGAGATGTTGGAGTTAGAGGGCCAGGGCTTCATCGCCGATACACAAAGTCCAAGCCAAACTTGGCTCGGACAGTACGTCCACCCCGACGACCAGCCGGCGGTCACTGCAGCGATCCAGAAGGCCATCGACAGCAGGACCATGTTCGAGCTGGAGCATCGCGTGCGGCGGCTTGATGGTTCGTTGGGATGGACGCTTTCACGTGCCGTCCCGCTTACTGATGCAAAGGGCGAAATTCTCGAGTGGTTTGGCGCGGCGAGCGATGTCACGGACCGCAAGCGTGCCGAAGAAGAGCTCAGAAACTTAAATGCCACTCTTGAGCAGCGTGTGGCCAAAGAAGTCGCGGAGCGAACAATGGCCCAGGAGGCGCTGCGTCAGGCTCAAAAGATGGAGGCCGTGGGACAGCTCACCGGCGGAGTCGCCCACGACTTCAACAACCTTCTTGCGGTCGTTTCAGGAGGCCTCCAGCTGTTGGAGCGAAATCCGGATCCCGAGCGGCGGCGCTTTATTCTGGATGGGATGCGCCATTCCGTAGAAAGGGGCATTAGCCTCACTCGCCAACTACTATCCTTCTCGCGCCGGCGTGCGCTTAGTTCCGAAACGATCGATCTGGCCGTCCAAATTGGTGGCATGCGGGACATGCTCAGCCGGGCTCTGCGAGGTGACATCAACGTTGAGATGTCGCTCGCACCCGATCTTTGGCCGGTCGAAGTGGATGTAGGCGAACTTGAGAGGGCCATACTGAACCTGTCGCTGAACGCGCGCGATGCCATGGAGCATGGCGGACAGATCAGAGTGGCTGCCGAAAATACCACCGATCAGGGCGGCGCAGCGTTTGTGAAGCTATCCATCAGCGATGATGGAATTGGTATGCCGCCGGAGGTGCGCGCCCGAGCGTTCGAGCCGTTCTTTACAACCAAGGAGGTGGGCAAGGGCTCTGGGCTGGGACTGGCGCAAGTTTATGGGTTTGCCAATCAGTCGGGCGGAAGGGTCGAAATCGATAGTACGGTTAGCGGCGGAACCACCGTTACCCTGCTACTGCCACGCTCACACAAAACTCCCTCGCCGGCTGTTGACCTGGCAAAAGAGCGGGATGCCCGCGCAGCCCGCGGCCGCGCTCGCGGGGCAAGCGTCCTGCTTGTCGAAGACGATGCGAGGGTAGCGGGCCTTACTGTGGCGATGCTGGACTCTATCAGCATGCGGGCGACCCACGTGCCGAACGTGTCTGCGGCTCTCAAGGCACTCTCGAACGGGTTGCAAGTCGATGTTGTGCTCGCCGATGTAATGATGCCGGGCGGCAAGAGCGGTCTGGACCTTGCTGCCGAGATCAAACGATCCCGTCCCGGCCTGCCGATTGTCCTCACCACTGGGTACGCGGAGGCCGCTGCTGGTGCGAGGTGTGCAGGTATTCCCGTCTTGCTGAAGCCTTACGAGATCGAAGCGCTTGCGGACGCCCTCGAAGGTGAGCTGAGCCAAACTAAGTGACACAACCCAGCCGCGATATTCGCGCTGCCTGGCAGTACAATAACCGCTGTTACAACGTCGCTGATCTCCTAATCGAACGGGTCAGTGGACAAAGCCATGAAGCGTTTGTACGCGCACGGTTGACCGACAAGCTGAGCACGACGGTCAGCTTCTCGCTGGACGATCTCGAAGCTTCGGCCGATGCCGCATGATGGGCGTCGCCTTGAGGTCGGGATCCGCCTTGATCTGTCGGGTGGCCTCGTAGCCGTTGAGAATCGGCATCTGGATGTCCATGACGATGAGATCTGGACGATCCGATTTGGTCGTTGCGATAGCCGCCTGCCCGTCTGGCGCTTCAAGCACAGCGTAACCCGAGCCGGTCAAGAGATCGCGTAGGACCCCGCGCAGGTCCTCCTGGTCCTCGACCACGAGAATGCGCTTACCGGTCATGGACCCACTCCGAAGGCGGCGGCGCGGATCGGCAGCTGCAGCTGGAAGGTGGCGCCCCCGCCAGGTGTCGGCTCCATCCAGATGCGCCCGCCGTGCATCTCCACGATCTGCTTGGTGATGGCAAGCCCGAGCCCGGTGCCGCCCTTGGCTTTGGTGTTGGAGCTGTCGACCTGGTGGAACTGCTCGAAAATGCGCGTTCGTTCCTCGGGAGGGATACCGGGCCCGGTGTCGGCCACAGTGACGGCGAAGTGGCCGTTGGCCATCCTCGCAGCGATGCGTACCTCACCCGCGTCGGTGAACTTGATGGCATTGCCGACCAGGTTGAGCAGGACCTGGGTGAGGCGCTGCTCATCGCCCAGGCCCAACGGCAGGCGCTTGGCGACCTCAGTCTGGAGCGAAAGCTTCTTGTTTTCCGCCAACGACTCGGTCGCCGCCCGGACGGTCTCAACCACGTTCTCAAGTGCGTACTCGCCGAGGTTCAAGTTGAACTGTCCTGACTCGATCTTGGCGATGTCGAGCACCGTGTTGATGAGGCCCAGCAGATGTTTGCCGTTGGAACGGATGCGGGCGAGGGCATCGCGCGACTTCTGGCCGAGGGGCTCGTAGAAGCCTTCCTGCATGAGTTCGGCGTAGCCAAGGATGGCCGCAAGCGGGGTTCGCAACTCGTGGCTCATGTTGGCGACGAACTGCGACTTGTGCTGGCTCGCGATCTCGAGCTCGCGACCCTTCTTGGCAATCTCCTCAAACAGGCGCGCGTTCTCGATGGCAATGAGCGCCTGGTCGGCAAAGGTCTCAACCAACTCGACCTGCGTATCTGTGAACGGCCTGACACTGTCGCGGGCCACTGTGATGACGCCGATTGCCACATCCCCGCGAAGGAGAGGGACTGCCAGAACCGAACGTCCCCTGCCGGTCCGATTGAGATCGCTGCTGGCATACTCGGGGTCTGCAAAAGTATCGGGCACATGGATCGTCCGCCGATCGCGGGCCGCTTTGCCCGTCGTCGACCCTGACCCTGGCTCTGCTGAGATCGGGTTCTCCGAAAGGTATCTTAGGAATTCGGGATTAGTTCCTATGTAGGCCGCGAGGCAGTACTTGCCGTTCTCCAACATAAAGAATTGGGCTCGATCCGATTCGCAAAGCCGTTGTGCGGTTCGCACAATGGTGTCGAGCACCGGCTGCACCTCATTGGGTGAGCGTGAGATAACACCAAGCACCTCGCTGGTCGCGGTCTGGTATTCGAGCAACTCCTGAAGCTCACGCGTTCGTGTCTGCAGCTCACTGAGCAGCCGCGCGTTCTCGACTGCGATGACCGCCTGCTTGGCGAAATTGCCAAGCAGCTCAATCTGCTTCTCGCCAAAAGGGCGCACTTCCTGACGAAAGATAACGATTATACCGATCAGCTCGGTATCCTTTAGCATCGGCGTATAAAGTACAGTGCGAGCACCGCCACGCTCTACGAGTTCTGCGGTACGAGGGTCGCGCTCGATATAGGCCTGATCCGTGATCATGTCGTCGATGTGGACGAATTGCTGCGTGCCGACGACGCGGCCAATCGGATGGTTCCGCCCGAATTTGACGAGCGGTTCGCGCCGACGTCCCTCAATAAGCACAGGCGGCACGCCATGAAATGCGACAGATCGGAATTTATCCCCTTCGGACAGCCACAGTATTCCGAACTTGGCCTCGCAAATGCGCACGGCATTCGATAGTAGCGCATCGAACACCGGTGCAAGTTCGCCGAGCGAGCTGGAGACCACACGCAACACGTCTGAAGTGGCGGTCTGTTGGTCTAGAGATTCCAACAGGTCACGTGTGCGGGCCTGCACCTCCTCGAACAGCCGAGTATTCTCGATGGCGATCACGGCATGGTCTGCGAAGGTCTTCAACAATTCGACCTGGGTGGCGGTGAACGGGATCGCCTCGCGCCGTACGACGTTGATAGCGCCGATTGCCGTATCGTCTCTCAGCATCGGCACTGACAGGCCTGCTCGGTAGCCAATGCCACGCGCGCGCTCGGCACCGTCTGGATTCGCGACGCTGTCCTGGGCGTCGGTCAAGGCGATCACCCGTCGTTCGAGCAACGCGCGGGACGCCATGGTCCCTCTGCCCGGCGGGGCCGGGTACGCGCTCCGGATGAACGTCGACGTCCGCGGAGACACGGCACTATCGGCGGCTACCGTGATCATCTCGCCGTCGAAGCGGAAGACGACACTATAGAGCCCATCACACAGACGCGTCGCGCTCGCGGCGATGGTGTCGAACACCGGCTGTGGGTCAGTCGGCGAGCGGGAAATAATGCTCAGAATCTCGGTCGTCGCTCTTTGCTGATCGCGCGCCTCGCGCAGCTCTCGCGTCAGCTCTTCGACCGTGCGGACGAGATCATCGTTTGTCGCATCCGCCGGCACTTTGGGTTGCATGGGCGAGATCCCATTAGTCGGAAACCAGCAAAAGCGCTCAGAGTCCGCCCTAAGATTGATTATGGCCTCGTGATCGCTATGCTACGCTACGCCGCGGTCCGACGAAATCCTCTCCGTAAACAGAAGCCAACAATCCTACTTTCCTCCTGGGCCCCGACTTGTTGACGGCGATGTCCGCGTTGGGACCGTTCGTCTGGGTACAAGCACCAGCGAACGATGTCTCAAGCTGGCACTCATTCACCGTTGTGGCGCGTCGGTGCCCATGTCCGGGAACAGTGTTACATTCGTCGTGCCGGTCAGGCCGCCAGCATGCCTTGATGACCTGCACCTGCCTTCAATTTGGGTGCTGCAATCCACGGCATGCCGACGGTTGCCTCGCTAATTGCGCACCTCTAAGTTTCGTACTCCCGCGGAGGACACCAATGGCCGTTTACGATCTCTCGATCACCGATGCTTTGCTGTCGACAACCCGCGCGGTGCGCAAGCGGCTTGATTTCGAGCGGCCGGTTTCCAATGACATAATTCGCGCGTGTCTAGAGCTGGCGCTACAGGCCCCGACCGGCGCCAACCGCCAAGGATGGCGTTGGATCGTGATTACCGATCGTGACATGCGCAACGCTATGGGTGAGATTTACCGCAGGGGCGCCGGAACATATTTGGAGGACGGCCAGAGGAACGCTGATGCTACTGGAGCCGCGCAAGACAGCCGCGTGTTTTCGTCGGCCCAATATCTAGCCGCAAATATTCAGAAAGCGCCGGTGCACGTCATCCCCTGCATTGCAGTGGATCAACTACCCGTCGACCTTCCACGTCACGTGTGGCCGGGGCTTATGGGATCGATCTTGCCGGCGGTATGGAGCTTTCAGCTCGCGCTACGAGCCCGTGGTCTCGGCTCAACTTTTACCACCCTCCATCTGCGCCGTGGTGACGAGGCGGCAGAGCTTCTTGGCATTCCCGCCTACATTATGCAGGTCGGCCTTGTGCCCGTTGCCTACACCATCGGCACTGACTTCAAACCCGCGCATCGCCCGCCGCTCGAAGACATCACGCATTGGGAGCAATGGTAAACAGGCTTGAGCGTTTGGCGGCCTCAATGGGCGAGACCGAAGGTACAGGTCGGCGGCGTCGAGTGCGGCGTGCTGAGCCGTCGCTAGACCTTGCTGACACCCGCTCAGGTCTGTTCGTGGCACAGGGCGGGCATCTTCGGCACGGCAACAACCGCGACAGCTTACTGTGGTACTGACCGAGTTTCAACCGCACGGCAGGGACGCTGAGATTTTGCCCGAGCTTAATGATACGCGGTTCGCACAAAGGGTCCACAATCTGGTTGCGCAAGGCGGCAAGAGGGCGAACAAGAAAAGGCCAGTGACGTACTCGGGCCGGCTCCGGCCGCACGGCAATTGCCACTACGGCCAGAGCCCGCACTCGGGCAGCGCAAAACTACAAGGCGCGCTAGAGCCAGTTGACCGGCCCGAGGAAGTCTCGCTTGCCGAGCGGCACGCCGCGATGACGCAGAATGTTGTAGGCCGTCGTTACAAAGAAGAAGAAATTCGGCAGGGCGAACTGTTGCAGATAGTCGTTGCCCTTCAGTTTGCGGTTGTTGCCGCCGGCGGTCCAGGCGATCACCTTACCCTCCGCGCCGTCGACCTGTGCGCGAGTCAGGGACTTCACGAAGCCTAGGGCGGTTTCGACGCGGCTTTTGGCGGCGGCGAAGCTAGTGTCATCCACAGCCGCCATGGTGGGGGGAGTAGCGCCAGCTAGGCGGCCGCCGGTGTTCATGGCGAAATCCGCTGACTGACGGATTTGGCGGGCGAGGCAGAACATGTCGGGATACAATCGGTCCTGCAGCAGGGCCGATTCCTCAATCTTGTTGGCGGCACAATGCGCGGCGGCCTTGTCGATAATTCCGGCCAGTGCGCTAAGCTGCTGGGCGCAGGGGGTTACAGCCGCGTCGTACAAGGAATATGTCATTTGGGTTTCTCCTTCGGGTGGGATTTAGGGAGAGACCATAGGGGAAGCCCGATTCTCCTGCCATCAGGTCGTCGCGTCCTTACCGAATACTCCATCCGCGACATTTGCCCGCTGCTAGCATTTTGCTGTTCATCCAGTAAGCCGCGACCGCAACCCATCGCTATTGGACCACGGGACGAGCACGCCGGGACGTTTTTCGCCTAGCGGCAACAACAGTGGACCGACCAAGTCTTCTGCGCGCACACCTTGTTGCACCTGCTCGGTTCTGAAAGTGGCACGAAGCGACAATTGCCGAGGACCTACGATCACTGTCGCGTTGCTGGGGGCGGAACAGTGATTGCCGGGAGGGTGGCGGTTCTGGCAATCCTTAGCGCGCTCGATCAGGATGAGCGTGAGCGCATCGTAAAGCGGGCGCAGGATGGCAGGAAGGCCCGAGATCAGCGCGCTCTGTATGGTGGAGACTGCTTCGCGATGCGTTAGGAACAGCACAAGGTTGGCGGAGGTGGCGATATCGGGGATTCGGAACGTTTCCGCTATCGCGACCGTGCTGCGAACCACGACCACGATGCGCAGCGAGTCGCCGAGCCGACCGGGGGTTGGACGCAGCTCGCGGCCCAGTAGTGCTGCTAAGTCGCGCGCGTCGCCCCTATCCTCACGACGATCGCCAGGCGCCAAAGGTCATCGGGCGGAGTCTGGAGCTGGATGCGCGCTGGAGCTGCGATCCGCACCCAGTTGAGGGTGCGCTCAACAGGCGGCAGGCCCCCGGGCATCGCGCTCACATCCGACGCTACCTTGAGAATTTGGGGCTAATCCCGGCGAGGTCGGTCTCACGGAAGTTACCGATCGCATAACACTGCTCGGTGTCGATGATGGTGAAGAGCGGGCGGCGCGCGCATTGAGCTCGACGATGCGGCCGCTGACATCCGGCGCCATGTTGACGATATACTGTAAGCTTGCAGAGAGGCGTCGTCGGTACGTGGGCTTTGGTCGACCCGGCGCAATTCTAGCAGTCCGGTCACGAGAAGGCCGGCCAGTGAGACGATGCTGATCAGGACGCCGAGAGCCTTGCGAAGCGACATCGCTCAATGACGGAACCAAACCAGCCAGACAAGCAATGTGGCTGATACCGCCAAGCCAGCATAAGTCAGCAGGGGGCAAGGACGTACTCGTCGATGCCGGCTACAACGAGGACCCGTCGGATGACGACAACGGCCAGGATGCCGACGATTGCGCACAGCATCCAAGCGAGGAAGTAAGATCCGAGCAAGTCCAACCTCGGTGAGTGTGGTCCCGAGATGAACATAGTGTTCGGCGCACAGTGGCACCTAGTCGGGATTTTATTCATCATGGCACTGACAGCCGCCCAGTGCACTCAGGGCAAATCCTGATTGTGAATTATGGCGATGCCGCGCTCGGGTGGGCGTTAACGACACCGCTATAGCCTGGTTCAAGTGACGTTCACCGACGGTCGGCCCTGTGCACGTGCTGCGGTAGTAAGGGTGCCCACCTGCAGCATCCGAGCGCGAGATCCAGCGATATCGCGCTAGCCTTCCATGCGCGGGCAGAGGATTGGTACGGAGGTGCGACTTTGGCCGGCAGCTAGAACGAGCCCCCCGGCGCAAAATTCCTCCGATATACGTCGCAGAACAGACTTCGGAGACTGGCGCCCCTGAACCGGGCGCCATCTTCGCCTGGCGGCCGGCTTTCCGTCACCGTCGTCAAGAGCTCTCACCTGGCTCGAACGGCAAAGCTGCGGGTCTTAAATTTCCGGCCACGCGCCGACGGTCGTTCTTGAAACAGGCACCTCGCGGGCGCAAGATGCCAAAGTCCCGCTCGCGCCTTTTCACCGTGTGACGGGGTCCAGCGCGGTCAGGAGATTCCAACGGAGGAGTTGAGCATGTCCAGCGAGGCAGCTTCGACGGGCCCACCGGAGACCTCAGCCGCCGAGGAAGATCAAGCCATCCGCGAGCGGGTACGCTCGCTGATGAGCCAACTCTTGCGGCAAGGTCAGATCGACCCCGAGGGCGTCAAGGAGGTCATGCGAGCGGTAACCGGCGGTGCACTGTCCGGGACGGCTCCGGCGAACGCGCCGGGAACGGAATTTGCCGATGCGGTGCGCCGCCTGGATGCTGCGCTCGTCGTCTCTGCCGAAGCAGCCCATCGTGCCTTGGAAACCGTTGCAATTCGGGGCAAGGATGTCACAGACAATGACATAAAAGGTGCGCTCGCCAGCTTGATGAAGCTACAGGAAGACTGCCTTGCCGCCGTTAACCGGGTGTCCGAGCAGGCAAGTGGCGAGAACCTGCGCCGCGAACTTGATCAGCTTGCTGCGCATGCGCAAAACGTTGGCGTCGAGGCCAGCGCACGCGCGGGCGCATTGATGAACGAGTTTGCGAGCCGCATCGCAGGTACCTATCGCGAAACCGCAACCCCGAGCCTGGAGGCGGCACGTACGTTCAGCGCTCGCATGGCACTCTTGACGAGCGGTATCATTGCCGGGGTTGCAGATGCACTCAGCGACCAGAGCGGATCGAAGAAAGCGAAATAGGTCCACCCATGATCTGGGGGACGCTTGGCGCGGCGCGTGACCTGTCACGGCTGCGCGAGATCAGTTCAGTCCTCATCCGGCACGGTCTTGGCGATCTCGTGCGTCGCACGGGGCTGGCCTCCGCGCTCGAGCGAGCCGGGCAGATTCTGCACTGGGGCGAAGCCGGCAAGTCTGCTGAAATCGAGCCACAGGAGCGCTTCCGGCGTTCCCTAGAGGAGCTTGGGCCGACGTTTGTGAAACTCGGCCAAATTTTGTCGACACGGCCAGACTTGCTTTCGCCGAGCTGGATCGCCGAGCTTGAGCGTTTACACAGCGAAGTCGCACCGATTTCCTTCGACGAGCTCTTGCCGCAGGTTGAAAAGGCGCTTGGCCGATCCCCGTTCGACGTGTTTGCCGATGTGGAGCGAGAGCCTCATGCCGCAGCTTCGATTGCGCAGGTGCACCGGGCCAAACTACCGAGCGGGGCACCTGTTGTCCTCAAGATCCGACGTCCCGGCATCTCAGCCAAGATTGCAGCGGACTTGAGGCTTCTCGACCACCTTGCCAACTTGATCGAGCACGAAATGCCCGAGGCGCGCCGCTACGCGCCAGTCCAGGTCGTGGCCCAATTTCGACGTTCCCTGGAGCGAGAGCTCGACCTCGCCGTCGAAGCCCGCCATGTCGATCGGTTCGCGCGCAACTTTGCGGATGATCCTCATATCCTTATACCGAAAGTGTACTGGGATTTTACCAGCAGCCTGATGAATGTGCAGGAGTATGTGGCCGGTATTCGCGGCACGGAGCTCCCTGCCATCCCCGGCGCGGACTTCGACCGCAAGGTGCTGGCGGCACGCGGCTCCGATGCCGTGCTCAAGATGATTCTCAGTCGACGGCTTCTTTCACGCTGATCCGCACCCGGGCAACGTGCTTTATCTCCCTGGCAACCGCATCGCCCTGATTGACTTCGGCATGGTTGGGCGTCTCTCAGCGCTTCGCCGGAGCCAAATGGTTGATTTGCTCGCTGGCATTGTCGGCCAGGACGAGCAAGCCATGCTTGAGGTGCTCCTCGACTGGACGGGCGAGCATGGAGTGGACGAGGTCCGGCTCGCCGCCGACGTTGGCGAACTCGCCTTCGACTTCGCGGACACAGAACTCAAGGACTTGCGCATTGGCGCATTGCTGCAGCGTGTGGCCGGCCTTCTACGGGAGCACGCGATCCTATTGCCGGCAGACCTCACGCTGATGTTCAAGGCGCTGATCAGCCTTGAGGGCCTCGGCCGTCAATATGACCCCGAGTTCCGGCTCGTCGATCGTGTCCGGCCATTCCTCGACCGCGCGCTCTCGGAGCGCTATCAGCCGGTCGTGGCGCTGCGTCGCAGCCAAGCGACTTTCGCGAACGCCTTTGGTCTTCTCACCACCGTGCCGCGTGACCTCGCCCGCCTGGTCAAGGATGCGCGGCGCGGCCGCTTGCGGGTCGACCTCGATCTCAAGCGCCTCGATAGCTTCGGGGAACGCCTCCACAACACTATCGACCGCATGACAATCGGAATCATGACGTCGTCGCTCGTCATCGGTTCATCGATCGTCATGACTGTTGGGGGCGGACCCACCCTGTTCGGGGTTTCCGTGCTAACGTTGTTTGGCCTAGTTGGCTACCTCATCGCATTCTTTAACAGCCTTTGGATCATCCTGGCGATTTGGCGTTCGGACCGATGATCAAAGGATATGCAGGTGCCGGAAAGGACGTCCCTTCTTTGGCTTTTCTGCGACATTCCGATCGTCGTGCGAACGTCCGATCTTGTGACGGGTTTTCGGATGCCGGCCATACACTGACGTCGACGCGGGTGAGACCGGGCCGGCGTTCGAAAGCCGCCAGGGAAGGAAGGCGCGGGCTTGGGGCAGCCGGGTCAGCGGGCTCGATGGGGTCATTACTTGAATTTTGGGAGCCCTGACGCGCCGCCGGGTAGATACCGACGCGCACGCCGACCTGAAGCGCGCCGGACTGAGGCGAAATAGACCACTCGCCGACGTTGATTTTTTGCAGCGTTTTCCCAAATCATTGGGCCGTGCCGCGTCTCGCCTTTATCCGCCCCCTATCCCCATCCGCAGCCGTCCGCCCACCAAGGGCGACGACTGGCTGCACGAGCCCAACTGGGATGGGTTCGGTTCCGGTCATCAAGGACGGCAGCGCCGTTCGCGTCTATTCGCGCCACGGTGCGGAATACACGGCCCGCTTGCCAGGCATGGTCGAGGCCTTCTCCAAGCTCTCCGCACGCACCACAATCCTCGACGGCGAGCTTTGCCTGATCGACCCAAAGGTTGGGGCACACTTCTATGCGAACGCGCGCATCGGACGAGGCGCAGTTGGCGTTCCTCGCCTCAGTCGCAAATGCGGCGCCTGTAGAGGCCCCAAAGAGGACCCGGCGCCGCCTTAGAAGTTCTGGTGGTAACGAGCTATCTGAAGCGTCCAACGCGGCCTACGCCAACGCCTAGGCCTCTGCGGACGCCGATGCCACCACGGTAGCCAATGCCGCCGTAGGCCGCACGTCTGATGTTACGGCGTGCGATACCGCGGGCTATTCCATAACCACCGTAGCCACCGTAATAGCCACCGTAGCCACCGTAGTAGGCGGGGGAAGAGTAGCCGTAGCTCATGTACCCATAGCGCGGGGCTGCATAACCAGCAGCGCCATAGCCATAACCCCTACCCTCCCAACAGGCTGCGGCTGATGGACTTTCAAGGACAAGGAGAGGCGCAGTGACCATCAAGGCGGCGGCAATTGTTCGTATGCGCATCTGATCACTCCTTTCGGATATTCCAGGACTTGAAACAAATGCCAGTTGCGCGGCCGCAATACACTCAGGCGAAACCCCGAAAGCGAATGATCATCGTGCTGATGAGAGCTGGCAGTCGATATTTTGAATTTAAAATTTCAGGATTGAGCAACCTCGGATATGACTAGGGCAGGCAACGGGGACCTCCGCACCTTCTCCAGGATGACCTCGCGATCGTCCTCAAGCAGCTGCAGCATCACCTCGGACCGACGTAACCGCGCGAGAGCATTGCGAGTGCCTCGTTCCTCGCGCTCCAGGTTGCTGACGAGCGCTTTCTGCATCGCAACGCGCTGGCGCGCTTCGACGATAAACAGATTGATCCTTGCAAGGCGCCTGTACCAAGTCCTACGCAGCATAGCTAAGCTTGCCTGCCCACGCACCGCCTGCAGGTTGTTCCTGCTTAGCAGTAGTCGAGAACCTATTTTGGTATGCGATCTCTCGATTGTCGGTAATCCTCATTACTTAATACCTGGTCGATTATCGCCCGTTAACCCGCAAACGAACAAACGGATTGTAGTCCAACCTCTCCGTCCGTCATAGGTCATTTGGCCACGATACTGTTTGTCTACAAACTATTGCATTCGCGATGCATTGCGCCGCAACAATTGGAGATCGCATAAAAGTTTTCGTATAGATGGATCGAATCCCGTCCCATTGGGTTTCCTGCGCAAAGTGCTCGTGCCCGCTGGAGGGCTTCGAGATGGCGCAATACTTCTTCCACGTTAAACGTGGTCAAGTGACCGTACTGGACCAGGACGGTATCGAACTGGCAAACCCTGCTCAAGCCGAAGAAGAGGCAGTGCGGCTCGCGCAACGGTGTCTGGCGGATGACGTTTGGAACGGAACGCCTGTCAGCCGTGGAATGATTATCGTCGCCGACGAAAATTGGCGGCGACTATTTGAATTGCCGTTCTAGAGACCACCGGATTCACTACGTGCCCACACCTCAGCGGAACATTCGTGCCGTAGGTGTGTTAACTGCGCTCTTTAAACGTGTAGTAGCCGAAAGCCCTCACTCGGCTGAGCGCCTCTTTGAGGTCAGCGACGCCCAGCGGAGGCCTAGTTTTTTCGTCGTCGAGTGCCTCCATGAAGGCCCAATGCCTGTAAGGCGTGGACGACGGAAGGTTTCGACCGGTGATGTCAGTTGTGAGCGCCCGGTCACCATTGCGCTGAAACAAGTAAACCAACATCGCCTGCGCCTTCTATGGGAGGCATTGCCCAGAAAATTACATTTGGTGTGCGCTGGAATAGTTATGATCCCCACTTTTGGGGAGTGCGTAGGCTCATGACCTACAAGGAATTGGTGCAACGGCTCAAGGCCGCCAAGAACAACCCTGAGCACATAGTCGTCCAACTGGATGCAAGGGCCGCTGCGCGCAACGGAAGCATCACCGTACAAGAATGTAAGCAGCTTATCGTGGAAAGTCGGCGGCTAACGCAGAAGCTCCAAGAGAAACGGCGATGACCGATACTCGGCCCCTACCGTTCCGGCGCAAGGTCCTGCCCGAATGCGGGGGCACCGGCCGGGTCACGCCGACCAGGCGCGAGCAATTGCTGAGGGAGAAAAAATAGGGGCGCTCTTCAGCCCTGTCTTACTGTTGCCTAGCTGATCAGAAAGTCCCGTCCAATCCATAGGAGGTTGCAGCCGACGGCAAAAAAGAATGCGGGAGCCGCAACTCTCGACGCTCGCCATCGAACGCGGGCGCCGGACTTCGTTTGTCAGTCCCAGACTATCAGTCTCTCATGAGGCCCTTGGCTTTCGGAGCTGACGGGTAGGAGAAAAACATGCACCCGGCTACTGATGCCTTGGCAGTCGAGTTTCAGCTGATCCCTGAGGATCGGGAGCTTTTGCTCCCAATCGGCAAGTAGACAATATTTACTAACCGCGTTCATTGGGCCCGTACTTGCCTCGACAAGGCTGGCGCGCTTAAGCGAACCAGACGTTCTCATTTTGCGGTCACCGACAGGGGAAGAGAATAACTCAAACAGCACCCGGATCGCGTGACGCGCGCACTCTCCGCGTCAATTCCTATCGCCGCTACGGCAGAATGCATCATCAGTTCCGGCGCAAGGAGTTCCGCAAGGTCACGCTGCAGCGTAACGCTCACCAAGCCCGGCAGCATCGACGCGCTGATCATCAAGTATGTGACAAGGCTTTCACGGGATTGGCCGAGACCACACGGGCAGCACGCCGCCGCATCCTTGATCGCTTCCGCGACTTCAAGACGCCAAGCGGCAAGCGGCAAGCGGCAAGCGGCAAGCGCTACGGCGATGCCCGGTTCTCGACCATGATCAAGGGCGATATTAACGCCGTGCTCAAAGGCAAGACGCCGACCGTGCAGGGGATCTGGATGAAAACTCTCCGGCTGATCACGTTCGCCATCGACCAGTGCAAGAAAGATCCAGAGGAGCGATCAAGACCGACTCGACCATCGGGATCAAGACCGACAAGCCGCCTAAGAGTGACGGACACCCAACTGGGGCGACGAGCAGATCCACCAGTACCGCGAGCATTACCCGTTTGGCAGCATGGCGCGGCTTGCAGTTGAACTGGCGCTCAACATCGCCGCTCCGTCTGATCGGGCGCCAGCACCTAAAGAACGGTTGCCTATCGTGGCAACCGAGTAAGACCAGCAAGAGGGATTGTGCAGGGAGTGTCCCACCTTAGCGACAGGAAGAAAAGTGGCGCTCTAGCGTCGAGCGCCGCGGGGCAAACCACTGCGGCCACCGGGAGCCCATGTTCAGTCAGGCCGGCAAGCAAGGGCTGGCGGTACCACACCCCGCTCAGCGCCGGGAGCGCGTGGCTGCTGCCGCTTCTAGCCAGCGAACAGACCAAAGACCAGAGACACCACACACATGCCGACTGTCAGTTCGCCTTTTCGGCTTGTCTGGCGCAGCTTGCCTAGGCTGTTCCCAGCACCGTTGAAGTGAGAAGTTCCTTCAAGCGGGAAAGTCGCTCACTCGCAGCTGCGCGCTGCTCGGGGGTCTCAAACATCCAGTCATCGTCCATGGGCTCGGCTGACAACTCTTGCTGCTCGCGTGCATGCAGGCGCTCGAGATGATCTAGCCCATTTTATTCGCCATAGCTTGGCATGCGAACTCGGAGGACGGCGACGAAGCTGTTGGATCGGCGTAACATTCTGGTGTCGAAACAGAGCGTGCGCGTCACACACCGGATTCGCCGCCGCCATGGCCGAAGCTACGCCGTTTCTCCCGGGTCTGTCATCCATCGGGTCGAAGTCGCTCACAGCCGCGCAGACGCCGGCAACCTCACCTCGAATGGCGGCCTGGTGGTGCTACGCGAAGCGGCTCGGCGCCTCGGTCTCGCCGCCTTGATAGCGGACCCGTTGCCGGACAGGCGCAACCCGCTGCTCGTTGTCCACTCCTATCGCGCGATGGTGACGGCGCGCATGATGGCAATCGCCGCTGGTTACGAGGATGGCGACGATCTCGATGCGCTGCGCCACGATCCCGCGCTGCTGATCGCCTGTGAACGTGCGCCGGAGAGCGGTCACGACATTCCGAGCCAGCCGACGATCTCACGGCTCGAGAACCTCGCCGACGCCGGCACGCTGTACCGGATCGCTCCGGCTTCATCGACCTCTTCTGCCGGAGCTATGCGCGTGTGCCGGCGTCGATCGTGCTCGATATCGATGACACCGACGACTTGGTGCACGGCCAACAGGAGCTGGCGCTGTTCAATACGCACGCGGGTGGCCATTGTTTCCAGCCGATCCATATTTTCGAGGCAAGCTCAGGCAAGCCAATCCTGTCGTTGCTCCGACCAGGCAAACGGCCTTCGGGGGAGGAGATCGCGCGCGTGCTCCGGCACGTCATCCACCGCATCCGCCGCGACCGGCCCGAGGTTGAGATTTCCGGCGGCGGCGGTGACGGCCACTAACTGCGCTCCGGAAGTGCTGAATTTGCTGCGTGAGAAGCGCTGCGACTATATCCTAGGCCTCGCCCGGAACAAGACGCTCGACGCACTCGCCGAGCCCTGGCGCGAGCAGTGCCAATGGCGCTGGAAGCCGAGCCTTGGAAAGGTGCGCCGCTTCCATCAGTTCCAATATGCGGCGGAGTTCTGGGTGAGAGAGGAGAAGGTGATCGCACGCGTCGAGGCGACCGAGTTCGGCACAGATGCGCGCTTCGTCGTCACGAACCTAACGGGTCGGGGCAAGCATCTCGACCAGTGGCTCTACTGCCAGCGTGGCGCTGTCGAGAACCTGATTAAGGACATGAAATGTACCACGCGCTCGGATAAGACCGCGTGCTCGCGCTGGCAAGCCAATCAGTTCCGCCTGTTCCTGCACATGGGCGCGTACTGGCTGCTGCATGCACTGCGACTTGCAGCACCGAAGAAGTCGCGCTGGCGCGGCGCGACCTTCGCCACGATCCGCGCGACATTCGTGAAGATCGCCTGCCGCGTGGTGGAGCTGAAGCGTTCCATCAAGCTCGCGTTCCCGAGCCACCTGCCGCACGCCAATGTACTGGCCTTCGTCACCAACCGCCTCACCGCGCAAGGTCCATGAACGACGCGGCCCATGCCGCGACAGCCCGCAACAGATCACCCTCAACGCGTCCCAGTGATCCGCCCCGGTCAGCCGTCAATCCGGCCGATGCTGCGCGACCGCCGCTGACCGTCTTAACTACAAGTGATTACGGCGAATAAAATGGGCTAGGTAGAGCCGAATTCCTTCTGCCCGAAAGATACGTCGGATCTCCGCGACAAACTGCGGCAATTCACGGGCGAACTCAGGCCGCGTTGCGGCCGTCTCGGCATACGTCATGAGCTTTTCCCCGACCAGATAGTCGAGGGCGTCGACGACGCCAAACCGATCTCGCACCCCGCGAGCCGCATCACATTGCTCCTTCCAGATATCCTGGAACCTATAGTCAGTCATGTCGACCCCGTAGCAAGCTAGCTTCAGTGGGTGTAATCTATCTCAGGCCTCCGCATCGCGTGCAAGGTTAGGTGACCAGATAATCCGCTCGACGGTTTGTTCTCGGCCGTCTGAGATCGGGTGACCGTATAAAAAGGCATCCTGATCGTTCTCGCACTCGTGGGTTCCGTGCACGAGCGACTTGCCTCGTGGGGGCTTGCGCTCGAGCGCATCTCTTGTCTCGGCCACCAGGTCGATCGTCAGCTGGTGCGGTGGAGCTGTCAAACGACACCCCGTGCAGTAGCGAGTGCCCGGCGCGCGTGCGGCGCCTGATCTGCACCGCGCAGTGCCTGGCAGGTTTGGGTGTTTTGGAGGCCTTGGCTAATCGGCGAAACGCACCATCTCGATCATTGCTTTTCATCGGCTCGTCGCACAGCACCTGCCCGACAGTCATCACGAGGCTGAATTTGGGGTTTGATCCCCGGTAGTGTTCCACTTCTACGTAAGTAATCGAATGTATGAGGTGGGTGTGAGTTTCGCGGTGGGACAATCGGTTGGTCACCATAAGCTATTGATAATGAACACTAAATTTCAACTGACCGCAATCCCTTGCGAAACAAGCGATTGCATGTTCCAAACCAAGAAATCGGTCCCGTAGGATTCCAAGGACTTACGGGGAATGTTCCAACCCGATCGCTGCTGTGGCGACGCGCTTTGACGAACAAGTTCGCGAACGCGCGATGGCAAATCGAGGATCGCCAGCAACTCGCCGCGTGGCGTGGCGTTGATCTCGCCCCACCGCCCGGTGCTCCGGATCATCGACCGGGCCGGGCCTTCGCCTCCATCCGGCGAGCGTGCAGGATAGGCTCGGTGTAGCCGTTCGGCTGCTCGCGGCCCTTGAAGACCAAGTCGCATGCGGCCTGGAAGGCGACCGAGGAGTTGAAGTTCGGTGCCATCGGCTTGTACATCGGGTCGCCCGCGTTCTGCCCGTCCACCACGGCGGCCATGCGTTTCAGTGTTTCCGTCACCTGGGCTTCATTGGTGATGCCGTGATGCAGCCAGTTGGCGATGTGCTGGCTGGAGATGCGCAGGGTAGCGCGATCCTCCATCAGTCCGACGTTATTGATGTCGGGCACCTTGGAGCAGCCGACGCCCTGGTCGATCCAGCGCACCACGTAGCCCAGGATGCCCTGCGCGTTGTTGTCGAGCTCCGCCTGCACATCCTGCGATGACCAGTTGACGCGGTCCACGACCGGTATGGTGAGGATATGGTCGAGCGACGCGCGCGGCCGTGAGCGCAGCTCCACCTGGCGCTCGGCCACGTCGACCTTGTGGTAGTGGATCGCGTGCAGGGTTGCGGCGGTCGGCGAGGGTACCCACGCCGTATTGGCGCCGGCCTCCAGGTGGGCGATCTTCTGCGCCATCAAGTCGGCCATGCGATCGGGCATTGCCCACATGCCCTTGCCGATCTGGGCATGTCCCGGCAGGGCGCAGGCTAGGCCGATGTCGACGTTCCAGTCCTCGTAGGCCTTGATCCAGGCGGTGCTGCGCATGTCGCCCTTGCGGATCATCGGACCGGCTTCCATGGACGTGTGGATTTCGTCGCCGGTGCGATCGAGGAAGCCGGTGTTGATGAAGAACAGGCGATGCCGTGCCGCACGGATGCACTCTTTCAGGTTGACGGTGGTGCGGCGCTCCTCGTCCATTATGCCGATTTTCAAAGTATTGCGCGGTAACCCCAGCGCATCTTCGGTGCGGTCGAACAGCTCGCCGGCGAAGGTGACCTCACCAGCCCCGTGCATCTTCGGTTTGACGATATAGATTGAGTCGGCACGGCTGTTGCGGACGATGCCCGTGCGCTTCAGGTCGTGCATGGCGATGAGCGAGGTGATTACGCAGTCGAGGATGCCTTCAGGTGCGGGCTTGCCCTGGCGGTCGAGTACGCTGGCGTCCATCATCAGGTGGCCGACGTTGCGCACCAGCAGCAGGCTGCGGCCGTGCAGGGTCAGCGTCTCACCGTCGGACGTGGTGTAAACGCGGTCGGGATTGAGGCGGCGGGTCATCTCCGCGCCGCCCTTCACGAAGGTCTCAGACAGCGTGCCGTTCATCAGGCCCAGCCAGTTGCGGTAGGCGCCGACCTTGTCCTCGGGATCGACGGCGGCGATCGAGTCCTCAAGATCTACGATAGTGGTGATGGCGGCCTCGAGTAACACGTCGGCCACGCCCGCCTTGTCGTTCTTGCCAATGTAGTGGCGGCTGTCGATCTGGATCTCAATGTGCAGTCCGTTGTGGCGGAGCAGGATAGCACGGGGCTCCGACGGATCGCCGCGATAGCCGACCAACTGCGCAGGATCGGCGAGTTCCACCGGCGTCGTCGCGGAGGAGAGGCCGATCAGCCGCGCGGCGCTGTCCAGCCAGGTGTCGGCGACGTTGTCAAAGCTGACCACCAGCCCGCCGTCCTGCACCGCATAGCCTCGCACGGCTGCATGCGAGCCTCTCGCGAGCGGCGCCACCTCGTCAAGGAAGCGCTTGGTCCAGGCGAACACCCTGGCGCCGCGCGTCGGATTGTAGCCGCCGCCGCGGGTCGCTCCGTTGTCCTCGGGGATCACGTCAGTGCCATACAGTGCGTCGTAGAGGCTTCCCCAGCGCGCATTGGCGGCGTTTAGGGCATAGCGGGCGTTGGTGACCGGGACCACCAGTTGTGGGCCAGCGACGCAGGCGATCTCATCGTCAACGTTGGCGGTGTCGACCGCGAAGTCAGGGCCCTCCGGGACGAGGTAGCCGATCTCTGCTAGGAACTTCTTGTAGGCGGTTAGGTCGGAGGGTTGGCCAATATGCGCTTTGTGCCACGCGTTGATCCGGCTCTGCATCTCGTCGCGCACCTTGAGCAGCGCGCGGTTTTTCGGTGCCAAGTCGTGCACAATGCGGTCGAGACGCGCCCAGAACGCGGTCTCGGATAGGCCGGTACCCGGCAGTGCTTCCCGGTTGACGAAGTCATAGAGAACCTTTGCGACGCTCAAGCCGCCGACCAGCACACGCTCTGTCATTGCTTTCTTTTCCGAGACTGCTCCGCGATCACACCTTGCCTTGATCAGGTCATCGATTTCTCTCGGGGCATAACCCACCTCGACGAGAACGTCTCGCGAACGCTGTCCCAGAAGGGAGGCGAGTATGCATATGCCGGCGACAACTTCACGGGCAGCCCTTGGTGTGCACCTTGCCGGCGATGCTCCACCACCGCTCTGCTCCAGCGCGGTCGATAGGCTCGGCACGCTGAGCTCATCGCGAGGCATACATGGCACTGGCCCGCATCGACGACAAATGGATTTTTCCGGCAACACCGACAGTTCTACCTATGAATCTTAGCCCCCCAAGATCGTTTCACGTTGGTGGCAAGTCGAGTGATTTCGAGGCGGGGGCATATAGTTGACGGCCTGCACTTCCGGCAGCGACAGCACTTTCTTCGTGCACTGGGTAGCGGTGCGATCAGCAATGCTGTCATGATTCGCCACCTCGTGAACGGCTCCTTTAGGACCGCGGCTGCAATGATCACCCCAACCACTCGCTGGACTCTCGAAGCGCCGCGACAATGGGGATGGGTGCCTTCGCGTCGGCTAGCGAGCGGAAGCGGCAGCTTCCACTCAATCGCGGTGACGCCAAGAGTGCGGCCGTAGATGAACTGAAACCATGTTGCGTTACTTCATCGCCCACGCGATCATATCCCAAGTCTACAGCAAGCGGATCATCTTATCCCCGCCGGGGGGAGGCCTGGATCGACTTGGAAGCTAGTATCAGCGACACTCATTTGATCGCTCGGTTCGCGACGGCCGTTTCGTCGAAGGTGAGCAACTCCCGCAGCTTCGACCAGCGTCGCCGGCCCTGAGTGCCACGCACGGCGATGGCCACCGCCTTGCGCTGGCCGACGAGCACCACTAGGCGTTTGCCGCGCGTCATTCCCGTGTAGAGCAGATTGCGTTGCAGCATGGCGTAGTGCTGGGTCGCGACCGAGATCACGACCGCCGGGTACTCCGAGCCCTGCGACTTGTGGATGGTTGTGGCGTAGGCGAGCACTACCTCGTCGAGCTCTCCGAACGGATAGACAACCGCTCGGCCGTCGAAGTCAATCGTGACCTCACCCTCGTCGTGATCGACCTTGGCGATGAAGCCTATGTCGCCGTTGAACACCTCGCGGTCGTAATTGTTCTCGATCTGCATCACCTTGTCGCCAATCCGGTAGCTGAAGCCGAACCGCTCGACGACCGCCCCGTTCTCACCGGAATTGAGCGCAGCCTGAAGCGCGAGGTTGAGCCCCCGCGCGCCCGCGGCGCCGCGGTTCATCGGGCAGAGCACCTGCACGTCGCGGATCGGAGCTAGGCCGAAACGGGCCGGGATGCGATCGGCCACCACCTTAACGATCTTGTTGGCGGCATCCTCGGCATCGGCGGCCTCAACGAAATAGAAATCACTGTTGCCCTCGGGCGCTGCGAGTTCCGGCATGGCGCCCGCATTGACACGGTGCGCATTGACGATGATTCGGCTGGCGCTGGCCTGGCGGAAGATCTCGGTGAGGCGCGCGACCGGCAATTGCCCGCTCCCGATCAGGTCGGCGAGCACCTGACCAGGGCCGACTGACGGCAGCTGATCGACGTCGCCGACGATCAGGAGTGCGGCGGTGTGCGGCAGCGCTTTTAGCACAAACGCCATCAGCGGCACGTCGATCATGGATGTCTCGTCGAGCACCAGCAGGTCGCACTCGAGCGGCAAGTCATTGCACCGGACGAACCCTCCGCCCTTCGGATCGAACTCGAGCAGCCGATGGATGGTCTTTGCTTCGAGCCCTGTGGTTTCCGACAGGCGTTTGGCGGCCCGGCCGGTTGGGGCCGCCAGAAGCGGCGTCACACCCTTCGCCCGCAGGATGGCCAGGATGCTGCGGATGATGGTTGTCTTACCGACGCCGGGACCACCGGTAACGATCAGGATCTTCGACGACAGGGCCTTGCTGACGGCATCGCGTTGGCCCGGGGCGAGCCTCACGCCGAGCCGCGCTTCGACCCAGTCGATGGCTTTCACTGCATCGATGGCTGCCCATGGGGGTCGTCCCGCCTGCAGGTGCCGGATGGCCATTGCGATCGCGCTCTCGGCATGGCGCAGATGCGGCAGGAACACACACGGCTGATCATTGACCGTGTCGGCAACCACACTCCCGCCGGCGAGCTCGAGTGCCAAGGCCTCGGCGAGCAGCCCGCGCTCGACCTCGAGCAGCTTCTGGGCGAGAGTCAGAAGCTCGGCCTCGGGCAAACCGCAATCTCCGTTTTCGACCGCCTGGAGGAGGGCGTAGGTGATGCCGGCACGGGCCCGCACTATCGACGACTTCGGGATACCGAGTTTCTGCGCGATCTGGTCGGCCGTAATGAAGCCGATGCCGCGGATGTCGCGGGCAAGGCGATAGGGGTTCTCCTTGACCAGAGGGATCGCATCGGCCCCATAGGTCTTGAAGATACGCACCGCCCGCGACGTGCCGACGCCGTGGCCCTGCAGGAACACCATGATCTCGCGGATGGCCTTCTGCTCCGCCCAGCCGGAGGTGATGCGTTGGAGCCGCGTCTTGCCGATACCGTCGACCTCGAGCAAGCGCTCCGGCGTGCGCTCAATTACTTCGAAGACGCCCTCGCCGAACCTTTTGACCAGTCGATCCGCAAAGTGCGGGCCGATGCCCTTGATGAGACCGGAGCCGAGATAGCGACGAATACCCTCGATAGATGAGGGCGGCACCACCTGCAGGAAGCTTGCGCGGAACTGGGGGCCGTGCTCGCGGTGTTGTTGCCATTGCCCGCTGGCCTGGATGTGCTCGCCCGCATGCACCTCGGCCGCCGAGCCGAGCACCGTGACGAGGTCACCGTGCCCGTGCACCTTGACCCGCAGCACGCAGAAGCCGGTCTCGGAGCTGTGGAATGTCACGCGCTCGACAAGACCGGACAGCGGCTCGCGGCTGTGGTCAACTGCACCCCTCTCGGCCATGTGCACATCTCCCTGCCACCAGGGGACAACCAGCAAAGACGTAGTGTAGCGTGTCATGCGTCTGGCCTATAAAGCAAATCATGCAATCCTCCTCGAGCCAAGAGATTGACCGGAGCTTGCGCACAGGCGAGCGCGAATTCGAGAGGCGGGGTTGCAAGGCTCGACATGACCAACACCACAAAGCCGGAGCCCTCGTGGCGCGATGTGAAGGCGGAGCTTTAAGGCTTCGATCGTGCCGGCCTTCTGAGACTGCTCAAAGATCTCCACGAATTCAGCAGGGCAACCAAGCGTTTCTCAGCGCTCGCCTCGGCCTCGGCGCGGTTCCGCTGGTCCCCTACAAAAGATAATCTCGCGCTGGATCGCGCCGGACGTGATGAAAGGACAGGACATTTCAGTGGCCAGGGCCAAGTTGACACACCTGATCTTTGCGGCTTTGAAGGCCGCCAAGCGCGTGGGGGCTGGAGCGCTCGAAGCTTATCCAATAGATACCGATGTACGTCGAACACTTTTACGGGCACGGCCGCGACTTTCGCACGTGCGCGATTCAAGGAGATCGCTCGCCGCGCACCGGCTCGGCCGATCATGCGACCGATCTGAAGGCTATTCGGGCGGCGGCACTTCACTCCGTTCCCGAGGACGCGACTATACACAAGCCGACATAGGTCGATCCGACCTCGACGATACTGAGTGCATCGCGCTTGATGTCCGCTGCTGAAGGTATTGCGTCGGTCGTTTGAGGTGCGAGCTTGATCGCCGCCTTTCGGTTCACCGCAGCGTTCGATACGGCCGTCCAGGAAAAACCCGCCGCGCCGACCGTGGCGGACCGTTCGTCACCAGCTTGACCGTCAGGAACTGGCGAGGCGGCGCTGGAAGATCTGGGTGATCTCGCGGCCGGACATGGCGCCGCGCAAGCCGTCGAGTTCGCGCCCTTCGAGTAGATCCCGAGCGGTGCTCACGAAGGCCGAGAGCGCCGCCCGAGCCATGGCCCCGCCAACGCCGATGCGCTTTGCGCCGGTCGCAGCCAATCTCTCGCGGGCTGGTCCAGCAGGGCCCGCGCCGATGAGCACCACCACGGGCAGGCTCACGGCGTCACATAGGCTTTTCAAGGCAATGAGGTCGCTGAGGCCCGGCACCATGATCGCGTTGGCGCCCGCCGTCTCGAAGGCCTGCGCGCGGTGGATCACTTCGCTAAGGTCGGGGCGACCCCAAAGATATTGGTCGGCGCGCGCCGTCAGCATGAACGGAAACGGTAGCGCACGGGCCGCCTCGGCCGCAACGCGGATGCGCTCTTTCGCCAGCTCGAGCGGATAGATTGGGTCGGCCGGGCGCCCCGTCGCGTCCTCGATGGACCCGCCAACTATGCCCGTGGTGCCAGCCTCCAGGATGGTTTGTGCAACGATCTCGGGACTGTCGCCGAAGCCATTCTCGAGGTCGGCCTGAACGGGGAGGTCGACTGCAGCGGCGATCAGGCGCGCGTTGCCGAGCATGAAGTCCCGCGTCGCGAGACCGACGGCATCCGGCAGGCCACGCGTGGCCATCGCGCCAAAGCTCGTCGTGTCGATCAGCGGCACGCCAACATGGGCGAGCAGGCAGGCGGTGCCCACGTCCCAACAGGCGGCAGACAGAGTGGGCTCGGCACCAGCGTGGAGCGCACGGCAAAGCTCGGCCTTCTCGTTCGTGCTCCTCATCAGCGCCACTCCAGGCTAGCAATTATAAGTGCTTAGTTGTGCGCTGACGCGATGGCCGGCGCGACAGAGCGAGCGGCTGTCTCCTGACAGGCCCTTGGTTAGCTAGGGATCCATCCGAGTATATACGCCGGGCGATCCTGGGGCATGCGTCATCGCCTGCCGCATGCGTGGGGAACGCGGCGAGGAATGCTGATTTTGGTGTTTCCACTCCGCGCTTTCTGGAACGGCGGTGCTGGCGAACTCATAGACGGTAGTATACTTGCTCACGTTCTCATGAACCCGATAACGGCGGGCATAAATCACCCCCGGCACCTTGCGATAGCCGGGAATATATTCACCGTTGTACCAAGCGTTCCATTCCCCATCGATCTCGGACGGCACAGACATGCGGCCGATCTGCAATACGGGCGCCATTGCGCGTTCCGGCATTTCGATGCCGTCCGGGAAGATCTGCTCTCCAACAATCCGCGTCAGGTTCGATCCGATAACGCTCGGCGAGACCCGCTGTCCCCACGGCGTGCGCGGCCTGTTGGTGAAAGCTGGGGTACGCATCACCCCGACATTCTCGAGCTCATAGAACGCCAGATACTTTGGGCCGCCCTTCACCGCCACGTACCGGGCCGCTGCGAGAATGCCAGGAACTGCCAGCAGCTCCGGCAGATGCTCAGCATTATACCACTCATTGAACTCCTTGTCGTGTTGGGCGTCGATGTCGACGTACACCAGGAAGATACCTCTGCCTTTTTTTGCCACGTTCTATCCCTTCTGTTGCGAGAGCCCCCATCGTCGTGCGAACCGCGGCTGCGAACCTAAGTCCTGTGTGCTAATATCGGCCGCGACCACCAAACCTAACCTACTGAGCCTTGTTGCTCGCCGTTCCGACCCGACCGGTTTCTGGCGCATCGTCGCAGCCTAACCGCCCCGAGCTGCAGGGGCAATGCGGCCATTCCCTGGCTGTCATTACCGGTCATTACGCGGCCGTCGCCGTCGGCTCTTGGACCCACATCCTACTAACCGTGGCGACTTGAGCGGCTTCAACTGGGTCGCGGCATCGGCAGGCAATGGTGCGCTGGTTCCTTGGATGTCCAGTCGGATCAAACCCGTCGTTTTGTGAGTTCACGCCCTAGTATGCAGCGCGCAGAATTTCCAACACCTCCTCGGACCTCGAGATTGGCCGCGGGTTGGAGTAGGTCCAATCGTCGAGCATGCAATTCTGGGCCAAGCGCGGCAAGTCAGCCTCCTCAATTTTCACTTCGCGCAGGCGTCGGGGCATACCGAGGCCGCGGATGAAGTCGTCGAGCACTTCAGAGGCGCGCTTTTCTGGCCGGCCCATGGCCACCGACACTTCGCGCTGGCGTTGCGAGTTGACCTGCGCATTGAAGTCAAGGACGTAGGGCAGCATCACGCAGGACGTGTGCCCGTGCGGTACGTTGGCCGAGCCGCCGAGAATGTGCCCGATTGCATGGCTGGCGCCGAGACGCGTGCCTGACACAATGCCGACCATGGAGAGCCAGGCCCCCATTATGCAACGCAGTCGCGCGTCGAGATTGCTGGCCTCCTCCTTGACGCCCGGCAGACCCGCGCCAAGCGCGCGCAGCGCCTGCAGCGCAGTGCCGTCCGTGTAGTCGTTGGCGTCGAGTGAGAGCAGGGTCTCGACCGCGTGATCGATGGCCCGGACGCCGCTCGACAGCCAGAGCCACTCGGGCGTGTGCACAGTCACGGCGGGATCGAGAATGACGCTTTCCGGCACGATGGCGCGGTGGACGAAGCTTTGCTTGAGTTTGAGCCGCGTGTCGGTGATGCCGGCGCGAGCATTGAACTCTCCGGCAGACAATGTCGTCGGCACAGCGATCTGGCGGACTTTGGGTGCACGAAAGTCCGGGATCTGTCGCTTGCCGTTTGTGACGATGGTGCGGAAGGGCTCCATCCCATCGACATCCGTCACGCCGTGCTCGAGGCAGATGGTCACAGCTTTGCCCCCATCCGTCACCGAACCGCCGCCGAAGGTGACGAGGAGGTCGGCGCCGGCCGCCCGCGCCGCATTGGCGCAGGCGACCACTGCGTCACGGGGAGAATGGGCGGGCATGTGATCGTGCACGCCAGCGAACCGGGACCCGAGCGCCCGACGCACCTTTTCGACTTCGTCGGTATCTCTATTGAGCGTGCGTCCCGTCAGCAGGAACACCCGCTTTGCCCCGAGCCGCTCCAATTCCGCGACTATTGTTGCCGCGGCTGGCTGCCCGAAGATCACGCGGTTCATCTGCGTGAACACCATCGTCCCCGATTGCATGGTATGCCTCGTGCCCTATTTTCCCGGCGGCAGCATTTTGCTGGAGTAAGCCGGCGGGCACAACGTTCCCGTTCCACAGGCCGTCCAACCGACTGCAGCACCCGTCAATGACGAATTCTGCTCGCTACTGACAGACGTATCGTGCTCATCGACAAGGGAGAGACGCATGAGACTGAAAGACAAGGTCGCAATCATTACCGGTGGTGCACACGGCATGGGTGCGGCAGAAGCCCGATTGTTCGCCAAGGAGGGTGCTGCAGTCGTTGTCGCCGACATGCTCCAAAAAGAAGGCGACGCCGTCGCCGCTGACATTTGTGCCAGCCAGGGCAGAGCAACGTTTGTAAAAACGGATGTGATCTCGGAAGCGGCGTGGAACCATCTGATCGCCACCACCATCGCGACGTACGGGAAGCTCGATATCTTGGTGAACAACGCCGGTATCAGCGGCAGCTCCGTCGGCGACGAACTCGCGCTGGCGGGATGGGAAAAGCTGATGGCAGTCAATGCTACCAGCGTGTTCCTGGGAACCACCCGCGCGGCGGCCGAGATGGCAAAGACCGGCGGCGGTTCAATAATCAATATTTCGTCGATCATGGGTTTCATCGGAGGCGCGGACAGCCACCCCGGCTACAGCGCGTCAAAGGGAGCGGTGCGTATCTTCACCAAGACCGCCGCGGTGCGGTTCGGACCGACCGGTGTACGGGTGAACTCTGTACATCCGGGCTACCTGCCGCCGATGCTCAACAATACGAATGCCGCCGGACGCGCCTCCAAGGCCGCCATCACGCCGCTGCGCCGCTTGGGTGAGGTGATGGATGTCGCTTATGGCGTGTTGTTCTTGGCATCCGACGAGGCATCTTTCATCACTGGCACCGAATTGGTGATCGATGGCGGCTATATCGCCCAGTAGAGAACGGTTGTTGTCAACTCGCGTATCAGTTTGTGTTGAGGCAGACAAACCGGAACAGGCACAATGACCCATCACTACATCAAGGTGCACAGCGAGGGGCCGGTTGCATCGCTCGTGTTCAATCGACCACATGTGCTCAATGCCTTTCACAACGAGACCATGGACGAATGCGTCGCCGCGTTGAAAGAACTCGGCGATGACCAGCGGGTGCGGGCCATCCTGGTGCGGGCCGAATGCCGCACGTTCTCTGCCGGGTTCAACATGAACGCCTCCGCCGAGCGCGGAGAAAACCGAGTTCCTGAGTATTCGCAAGGAGCAAGGGCTCAAGGCCGCGCTCGCATGGCGGGACGGGCGCTTCTCGGACGGGCAGAAAAGCTAAAGACGCAAACGCCGACGCTCGCTCGGGCCTCGCCTTGAAACCCATCCCAAGAGCCGCGATGAACCGCGGGACGGCAGTCCAGGATGCCGAACGGCCGCCGCTCAAGCTGCGCGACTGCTATTGGTTCTTTGGTCCGCTCGTGCTGATGGTCGAGCTGAACATGATGTCGAAATCGGTCATTCACGCATTCTTGGCGCGGACCGACAATCCCAGCGCCGCGCTCGCCGCCTTCAATGCCGCCTTCACGTTCTACTTTGCGATAACAGCTACGTCCGAGGTCACGACGGTCCTGTGCCTATCGTTTCTGAAATCGCGGGCCAACTCTCTACGGTTGAGCACCTTCGCCGCCCTCGTCCTCTCACTGCCGATTACGATTGCGCTAGCCGTGGCCTTCACGCCGGTCGGCAATATGGCGTTTGGAAGCTGGTTTGGCCTCGGGTCCCAGGCACAGTTGGAGGCACGCGGGGCTGTCGGCTTGCTCATCGTCAGTGCGCCATTCCTGCTCGTCCGCGCCAATGCCTTCGCGCTGCTGATGCTGGCCCGCCGCACGTTCATTATCACCTTGAGCACTCTGGTCCGGCTGCTGTCGCTGACGGTCTCGCTTGCGCTGCTGCCCATGTGGCTGAACGGCGCTGCGATCGGCGCTGCAGCGCTTGTCATCTGTATGGCGACCGAGGCGATCTTTGCCTGGACCTTCGCCTGGCGGCATCTGATGGAGCTCCCGGTCGCACGACAGTCAAAGGAGCCGATTGCCCGCTACTGGAGCTTTGCGTGGCCGTTGATCATCAACGCCTCGGCCGAGCTTGGATCGATCTTTGTCATCAATCTCTTTCTCGGTCGCCTGCGAACGGCGGAGCTGGCCATTGCGGCCTTCGGCGTCGTGCACGGGCTTGTCTCGCTGCTGATGGCACCGGTGCGCAATCTCGCGCAGTCGGCGCAGACGCTCGTGGGGCGGCGCGAGGACGTGAGCATCCTGCTCGTGTTCTCCGCCCAGCTTGTCACCCTCTTCTCGCTGCTGGCGCTGATGTTGTTCCACTCGCCGTTGCGCGACACCATCCTGAGAGGCCTGATAGGCCTGACGCCCGAGCTGGCGTCCTATGCAGAGCCGGCCCTGGCGATCTCGTTCGTGATGGCCGCATTTTGGGGCTGCACCGCACTCTTCAGAGGCCTACTCGCCAAGGCGCAAACAACGGGATCACTCGCGGCCAGCGGGGTATTGCGCATCGTGACCGCCGCCGTCACTAGCTCGATCGCCCTTGCCAATCCGGACATCAACGGCGCCACGCTCGGTATAGCCGCATGGATCCTGTCCTATGCAGTCGAGTCGGCCGTAAGCACATGGCGTCTGCGGAGGCTGGGGTGGTACGTGGAGAGGTGAATGCAAACCTTCTATTGGGCGTGTGGCAACTTGGGACGGGGCGGCGCGACGCGGTCCAACTATACACATTCAGAGATCGACGTGAGACGGGCGAACCTTAGTGAGCTGGGTTCGTTCGTGTCCGGATCCGAAGGTTCACCGGACGGAGGCGCGATATCCCATTAGGAGACTTCTGGCGATCCTCCCTTAACGAGGTCGGCCCTGAAGCTCGGCTTCGAAGATGGCGGACACCGTTGGCCAAGGATGTGGCACACTTCGGAACTGCGTGAGCCGGCAGGCAAGCTGCTATCGAAGTTGCGTCGGACGACGTCGCCGGGTTTGCCGGCACGACGGGAATACAGGTGGCATGATCATTCTCAACGGAGGCAAACCATGGCCAGACTGACGCCCATTACCAGCAAGGACCAGGTACCCGCCAAGGACTACGCGATCGTCGACGCCATCGTCGGCAGCCGGGGGGCGCTGCAGGGTCCCTTCTCGATGTTCCTCCACTCTCCGGAGCTCGCCGGCCGCGTAGCCCATCTCGGGGCGCTCGTACGCTTCGAGGGCTCGCTTGACATGCGCGTGCGCGTCCTCGCCGCCATGACGGCGGCCCGCGAATTCGATGCCGTCTACGTGTGGGGCGCCCAGACAGGCAGCGCCCGCCGCCAAGGCGTGCCGGAGGAGACGATCACGGCCATCCGGGAGAAGCACACGCGCGGAGTTCCGCCGGAGGACGCCCAGATCATCGATTTCACGATGCAGCTCATCCGCAAGCACCGCGTCGACGATGCCACTTTCAAGGCTGTACAGGCACGCTTCGGCAATGACCAATTGCTGCAGCTCACCGGCGCGATCGGCTACTATGTGATGCTCGCCATGACAGTCAACGCCTGCGAACTCGAAGCCGCACCCGGAGCCGAAGTGTTGAAACCGTAGAGGGTGCCGAGCGATGGGTCCGGTCGATGCGCCGCATTGCCAAGGCGGCCGCCGCTGCTGCCGGCCCCTCTGACGGCCGGGCTGCATCTCCGGCCGTCTGGAGAAATGTCGCGGACGAAACTCTTCGATGGTCGTCGCTATACATAAGATGCTATGAGCCGGGACGAAGGCCGCCGTAGTTTTCCAGCAATCTCCTTCGTCCAAGTCGTTATTGGACGTAAAGGAGATACCGGCAAATGGATCGAGCAACTAACTCCACAGCTCCTGCGGATAGGCTCTTCTGCGCCGTGGAGTTGAGCAAGAACTCATGGCTGTTGGGTATCCAGTTTCCCGATCGTCAGAAGGCGAGCGTCTATCCGCTCAAAGGCGGCGACAGCGAAGGCCTGATGGCAAAGCTCGTCGCGGCCTGTGATCGCTGGACGAAGGTGAGTGGCAAGAAGCCATCGATCATACTCTGCTACGAGGCGGGATACGACGCCTTTTGGCTCGCGCGCTTCCTCAAGGCGCGTGGCATCGAGTGCCTCGTGGTTGACTCGGCGAGCATGCAGGTCAATCGGCGTAGCCGTCGGGCGAAGACCGATCGGATTGACCTCGGCAAGCTGTTGCGCGCGCTGATCGCCTGGTGTGGGGGTGAGCGACATGTCTGGTCGGTCGTTCGCATTCCAAGTGTCGATGAAGAGGACCTGCGCCGTTCCCACCGCGAGCGCAGTCGGCTAATCACCGAGAGGACGGCGCACGTCAACCGCATCAAGGGGCTACTGTTTGCGCAAGGCATTCGCGGCATCAACGTGAAGGCGCGCTACAGGACGCTCCGGGTGGACAAGCTGGTGACCGGAGAGGGACGGCCCTTGCCTCCACGACTTGCTCAAGAGATAACACGGGAGATCGACCGACTGGGGCTCGTCCAGCAGCAGATTGCAGCTATCGAACAAGAGCGCGACGAGAGCCCTACAACGTGCAAGGAGACCGAGAAGAAGCGCGCCCAGCTATTGCTGTTAAAAGGCATCGGTCCGACCGGTTCCGCGGTCATGGCACGCGAGGTCTACTATCGTCAGTTCAGCAACCGACGGCAGGTCGCAGGCTTTCTGGGATTGGCTACGAGCCCGTATGACAGCGGTCAGATGGAGCGCTCCCAGGGGATCTCGCGCGCGGGCAGCGGTCCTGTGCGGGCGACCATGATCCAGATGGCTTGGCTTTGGATCAAACATCAACCCAAGAGCGCGATTGCCCAATGGTTTGTGCAACGGACCGAAGGGCAGAACGGGCGCATCAAGCGCATCATGATCGTTGCAGTGGCGCGCAAGCTCGCCATTGCGCTCTGGCGCTATCTCGAGCATGGTCTGGTTCCGCAAGGAGCGACCCTTACGCGATAACGTCGACAGTGCGCTGAGTTCCGACACCCCAGTCGGGTGTGTCGGGCGGGTTGGATGTGTGGCTGTATGTCGGCATCGCAGATCGGCGCTTGCCAATCTGCCGTTCGAAAGATGAGCCCCATCCCTCCTGCACGATCGTCCATGCAAGCAGCACCTTGGTAAGCCGGATCGGAGCTGCCGGATATAAGTTGATGCGAACATCGCACGCGCCATGGACTTCGTAGCAAGACCTGCCGAAAGCACATTCCGTGATCGGAATAACGCGCGCTGACACGATGACGGATAAGTAACAGAGGACAGGAGCAATCGACCGAACCCATCAAGCCTGCCGTCGTGCTCGGTCGTGTAAAGGCCGAGCCCTGACGGTGGCCGCTGAAAAGCGGGCCAGCCTTGACACACCCTGCGCGCGCCGGCGGCAGCATCCTGCGGTCGGGGCGAGGGAAAGCCTGCGGCGCGGTCGAACTAGAGAAAGGGGGAGGAAGAAAGAAAAAAAAGAAAGAGGGGCGGCGGGGGCTTGACACGCCGGGTGCTCATATAAGCGGACCATTAAGGCAGGCGCGGCGGAACGACCGATCAGCATCGTTGGGCATATCCGGTATCGGAGGTACTGGGGTCGCGCCCCAGCACCCAGCTTTGGAATGCGGCGTCTTCGGAGCTACGCGGTGTTGCGCTTCCATCGGAATGTCGCCGCAAAGACGATCGTGTCAGCAACCCCTCGCTTGACCGCTCGGTTGGCGACGGCCGATCGTCGAAGCCGAGCAACTCGCGCAGCTTCGACCAGCGCCGCCGGCCTTGAGTGCCACGCACGGCGATGGCGACCGCCTTGCGCTGGCCGACGAGCACCACCAGGCGTTTGCCGCGCGTCATTCCCGGTGTAGAGCGGATTGCGTTGCAGCATGGCATAGTGCTACGTCGCGACCGGGATCACGACCGCCGGGTACTCCGAGCCCTGCGACTTGTGGATGGTCGTCGCATAGGCGAGCACCACCTCGTCGAGCTCTCCGAACGGGTAGACAACCGCTCGGCCGTCGATATCAATCGTGACCTCACCCTCTTCGTGATCGACCTTGGCGATGAAGCCTATGTCGCCGTTGAACACCTCGCGGTCGTAGTTGTTCTCGACTTGCATCACTTTGTCGCCAATCCGGTAGGTGAAGCCGAACCGCTCGACCACTGCCCTGTTCTCACCGGAATTGAGCGCAGCCTGAAGCGCGAGGTTGAGCGCCCGCGCGCCGGCGGCACCGCGGTTCATCGGGCAGAGCACCTGCACGTCGCGGATCGGGGCTAGTCCGAAACGGGCCGGGATGCGATCGGCCACCACCTTGACGATCTTGTTGGCGGCATCCTCGGCATCGGCGGCCTCAACGAAATAGAAATCACTGTCGCCGTCGGGCGCTGCGGATTCCCGGCATGGCGCCCGCATTGACGCGGTGCGCATTGAAAATAATCCGGCTGGCGCTGGCCTGGCGGAAGACCTCGGTCAAACGCACGACCGGGACGCGCTACTACCCCGATCAGATCCGCGAGGACCTGACCCGGGCCGACCGACGGAAGCTGATCCACGTCGCCGACCAGCAGCAGTGCCGCGGTGTCCGGAAGCGCGTGGAGCACAAATGCGCCATCAGCGGCACGTCGACCATCGGATGTCTCGTCGACCACCAGCAGGTCGCACTCGAGCGGAAAGTCCTTGCGCCGGAGAACCCTCCGGCCTTGGATTCAACTCCAGCAGCCGATGAATGGTCTTTGCTTCAAGCCCGGTGGTTTCCGACAGGCGCTTTGCGGCCCGGCCGGTTGGAGCCGCCAGAAGGGCGTCACGCCCTTGGCCTGAAGGATGGTGAGGATGCCGCGAATGATCGTGGTCTTACCGACGCCGGGACCGCCGGTGACGATCAAGATCTTCGACGACAAGGCCTTGCTGACGGCCCCGCGTTGGCCCGGCGCGAGCCTGACGCCGAGCCGCGCTTCGACCCAGTCGATGGCTTTCACTGCATCGATGGCAGCCCATGGAGGTCGTCCTGCCTGCAGGTGCCGGATGGCCATTGCGATCGCATCCTCGGCATGGCGCAGATGCGGCAGGAACACACACGGCTGTTCATTGACGGTGTCGGCAACCACGCTCCCGCCGGCGAGCTCGAGTGCCCAAGGCCTCGGCGAGCAGCCCGCGCTCGACCCTCGAGCAGCTTCTGGGCGGAGAGTTCAGCAGCTCGGCCTCGGGCAAACCCGCAATCTCCGTTCTCGACCGCCTGCAGGAGGGCGTAGGTGATGCCGGCACGGGCCCGCATTATCGACGACTTCGGGATGCCGAGTTTCTGCGCGATCTGGTCGGCCGTCATGAAGCCGATGCCGCGGATGTCACGGGCAAGGCGATAGGGGTTCTCCTTGACCAGATGGGATCGCATCGGCCCCATAGGTCTTGAAGATGCGCACCGCCCGCGACGTGCCGACGCCGTGGGCCTGCAGGAACACCATGATCTCGCGGATGACCTTTTGCTCGGCCCAGCCGAAGGTGATGCGTTGGAGCCGCGTCTTGCCGATACCATCGACCTCGAGCAGGCGTTCCGGTGTGCGCTCGATCACTTCGAAGACGCCCTCGCCAAACCCCTTGACCAGTCGATCCGCAAAGTGCGGGCCGATGCCCTTGATGAGCCCGGAGCCGAGATAGCGACGAATACCCTCGATAGTTGAGGGCGGCACCGCTGTAGGAAGCTTGCGCGGAACTGGGGGCCGTGCTCGCGGTGCTGCTGCCATTGCCCGCTGGCCTGGATGTGCTCGCCCGCATGCACCTCGACCGCCGAGCCGAGCACGGTGACGAGGTCACGATGCCCCGCGCCTTCACCCGCAGCACGCAGAAACCGGTCTCGGGGCTGTGGAATGTCACCAACAAGACCGGACAGCGGCTCCCGGCTGTGGTCGACCTCATCCCTATCGGCCATGTGCACATCTCCCTGCCGCCAGGGGATAACCAGCGAAGACGTAGTGTAGAGTGTCATGCGTCTGGCCTATAAAGCAAATCATGCAATCCTCCTCGAGCCAAGAGATTGACCGGAGTTTGCGCACAGGCGAGCGCGAGCTCGGCGAATTTGAGAGGCGGGGTTGAAAGGGTGAGAGCTGGTTCACCGTGGTTGGTGAATAGCTGTCCAGGGTCGAGCGGAGTTCGCGGAGCAAAGCCGTAGCATTTCGTCCGCAAGCTCACCGAGATAGATGGTTGAACCCATTCGTGCAGGCCAGTTGACGAATGTTTCCAACCGCGGCTTACGCTGACAGGAACGGTGGCTGCCGCACCGCTCAACGACCTTATACATTTG
>CAVYPA010000026.1:0-312564 GCA_963770295.1 uncultured Alphaproteobacteria bacterium | reverse complement strand
CGATCCCGCCCGAGGCGCTCGCCATCACGCTCACCTGGCCCTGGTCACGGTTGACGATCGCGGCCAAATAGTATTCGTGCTCGATGCGCAACCTGGGCTCGATGTAGACGGCATGCACCGGCTCGTCGCTGAGCCGGCTGCCTTGCATGGCGAGGGCGCGCTGTTCGAGTTCGCTGCGCGTATCCGCGGCCTGGATACCGCCGCGCTTGCCGCGGCCGCCCGCCAGCACCTGCGCCTTGATGATCCAGCCGTTGCCGGAGTCCGGCACTTGCGGCCACAGCGCACCCGCAGGAACAGGCACGCCGTGCCCTACCAATAGTGCCTTGCCTTCGTACTCCAGAAGCTTCATGTTGCGTCACCGCTAGCGGCCCTTGAAGGGTCCCGCCTTTCGCTTCTCGGCGAAGGCTTTTGCGCTTTCCTTAAAGTCTTCCGTCAGGTGCAGCTTGAGCGGCGTCGTCTGCAGGTAGGCTTCGCGCTCGGCCTGGTCCATGTACCAGCGGCGCGTGCGCACTGTGGCCCGCACGCTCAATGGCGGATTCGCGGCAATGTCGCGCGCCAGCGCGTAGGCCTGTTGCAAATGCTCGCCCTTAGCCGCTACGCGGTCCACGACGCCCGCAGCCAGCGCTTCATCGGCAGTGAAGAATCGACCTGTGATGGTCACCTCGGTCGCAAAGGAGCCCGCCCCGCGGAAATTGAGTAACGCCCAGTAGCGCGAAGACGCCAGGCCGCGCGACGTCTCCGTCACCTGGAAGCGCGTGTCTTCCTCCGCCACGATCAATTCGCTTTCGAGCACGATGCCGAGGCCCAGGCCCACCGCAAAGCCATGCGGCGCAGCGATAACGGGCTTCCAGTTCACCGCCTTTACGAACAGCTCGGACGCATTCGCGCCCCAGCCTTGTGGGCCGCCGTGCTTCTTGAGCTCGTCTTCGCTGCGAAGCTGGCGCTGGTGCACGTCCGCGCCGCTGGAGAAGGCACGACCCTCGCCGCGGAGCACCGCCACGTCCGCCTCCGGGTCGATGTCGAACTGGCGCAGCGCGCGCGCAAGCTGCATCACCATGTCGTCGTTGAAGGCGTTAAGCTTCTCGGGACGGTTGAACGTGATCGTCGCGATCCGGTCGCGGCATTCGTACCGGATGAATTCGCCGCCGGCGGTTTTACTCATAGGGACGCACCGGGTCGTACTGCAGGTCGATCCATTCCGCTGTGAAGTCGGGCTCCCGCCGCTCCTTAAAGGCGCGCGGCCCTTCGCGGGCATCTTTGTGGAACATGAGCTCCACGTTGGCAAGGATCTGCGCCTCGAAACCCTTCACGGGGTCGAGGCCGAGGCCCTGGTTGCGCGCGTTCTTGATCGCGCCATAAGCCTGCGTTGGCCCCTTCGCCAGCCTGTGCGCGAGTTCGTAGGCGCGCTCCTCGAGCTTCTCCTTCGGCACCACCTCTGTCACCAGTCCCAGCCGCTGCGCTTCTTCCATCTCGATGAAGCGGCCCAGCAGCAGCATCTCGGTGGCGCGGCCAAGGCCGACATAGCGCGGCAGCAGGTAGGTCGAACCGCCCCCGAGGCCCCGGTTCACGTAAACTGCGCCGTAGCGGCAGTCCGGGTCGGAGAAGCGGAAGTCGCATGCGAGCGCCACGTCCAACCCCGCACCCACAGCGTGACCCTGGACGATGCCGACCACTGGCTTGCGCAGGGTCAGCAGGTCGATGACGATGCGCGGGAAGCCGGTTTTCAAGCGGGTTTGCAGGTCGGGCGGGCCGTACTTGAAGCGGTCTTCCGGGGCGAGGTCATCGCCGGCGCAGAACGCGCGTCCTTCGCCGCGCACGACGAGAACCCGCGCCGTGTTGTTGCGGCGGACCTCTTCAATGAGGTCCACAAATCGCAGGATCATCTCGGGATACAACGCATTCAGCTTCTGCGGACGATCGAGCGTGATCGTGGCGATCGCACCCTCGACGTCGAGACGAACTCTTTCGGAAGATGTGTTTTCAGACACCGCGGACTCCTTGACTTGGCGCTAACATGATCGGTGCGACGCCACGGCTACTACACCATGAATATCCCGCGAACAATTAATCTCGTTTCCGGACAAACGAGGCTCCCGACAAGCACACCCCATTGGTTCACAATGCGAGGCCTGCCGCAGCCGATATTTCTGCTGCGCGCCACCGAGAAGCAGCGAGGATCGGATACTGATGCCCACCTCAAATCTCGGGGCACTGAGATGGAGGCTCGCGAGGCGCGACGCTTCGGTCGCCCACAAAGGCCGGCATGGCCCGCATCGCGCAGCTTGTGCGGCAGCTGGTCAGCGAGCATCCCGACTGGCAGAAGAAGCAGCTTGCGTTCGAAGCATGGGCCTTGCCAGGGCCGCATTTGCTGAGGACGAGCTACCGTCGGTGGCGACCATCCAACGCAGCATGGTCGAAATTCTGGACGGTGGCTCCGGGTAAGGTTGCCTCGCGGCCCGACGAATGCCTCTATTGACGATATTCCATTGAGGCAATGCATGTCGTGAGCTGGAGCGTCGAGTACACCGACGAGTTCGGCGGGTGGTGGATCACGCTGACCAACACCGAGCAGGAGGACATCAGCGCCGTGGCCAAGATCCTGATGGAGCGCGGAACTGATCTGCCGTTCCCTTACTCGTCGGGCGTCGAAGGGTCGAGGCACAACCATATGCGCGAGCTTCGCGTGCAAAGCAGCCGCCACCCCGATTCTGGTCTTCTACGCGTTCGATCCGATCCGCTCGGCGATCCTGCTGATAGGCGGCAACAAGACCGGCGATAAGCGCTTCTACAAGAAGATGATCCCGATCGCCGACCACCTCTAAGACGAGCACATCGAGCAGTTGAAACGTGAAGGGCTCATCCCATGACCGGATATCGCCCGTTCAAAGAGCTGACCGCCAAGTTTTCGCGCGAGCGGCACGCGCGTGTTGCCGCGCGTATCGGTGAGCTCAAGAGCGAGATGGCGCTGGCGGAGCTGCGCCAGGCGCGTGAGCGCTCGCAGGAGGAGCTCGCCCGCACACTCAAAGTCAAGCAGCCGGCCGTGGCCAAGCTCGAGAAGCGCGCCGACGCGTACGTCAGCTACCTGCGGCGTTACATCGAGGCTCTTGGAGGATCGCTCGAGTGGAGGATCGCTCGAGATCACCGCCACGTTACCAGAAGGCGCGTCACGATCACGAACTTCAGCGACCTCGGCCAGGCTGCGGCAGCGCGGCGCCTCGACCTCGATTGCATGTGTCGAGGGTACGCTCGCGGTCGCTTCGGGGGTACTACGGACCTGACATGCTCACGTTTCTCAACATGTGTAGTTCTCTGACCCGCTCCTGGTTCAGATACCGTAGTGCGCATATGCGACTGCCGCGCCGCAGACTCCCTGAGCTGGCCAAATCAGCCTGTTCATATCTTGCCGATCGAGTGCACTGCGTCCTCCACCCGCCTTGCGTCCGCATCCCAGAACTTCGCGAAATCCGGCTGGTCGAGGTAGGCCACCACATCACCGATATTCTCGATTGCCTTCACGAACTGCTCCGTGGCGACGGCCTTCTTCGTTTCATCCCGCAGTTTGTCGATGACTGCATCCGGAGTGCCGCTAGGCGCGAACAGACCAACCCACAGCGAGAATTCAACGTCGTAGCCAAGCTCCTTAAGCGTCGGCACGTCGGGGAGTGAGGCGGCGCGAGTGGGCGAAAAGCACGCCAGCGCTCGTACTTTGCCAGCCTTCAATTGTGTGTTGGCCGGGGCGACCGCGGAGACCATCACCTGCGAGTTGTTGCCGAGCAGGGCCGTTAGTGCCGGGCCGCCGCCATTGGTGGGCAAGTGCTTCATCTCAATGCCCGCCGCCTTCATAAACTGGGCCGCCGGGAGATGCAGGGCTCCGTACAGGCCAGAGGAGCTGAAGACGATCTCGTTCGGACGCTTCCTGGCGTCGTCGACGAAATCCTTCACAGTTTTGTACGGCTGCTGATCGTTGACTATCAGCAGCATCGGGCCCTCCGTGAAGCGCGCGATCGGTATGAAGTCGGAGCGCGTGAACTTCGGCTGCCGCCCGAACAACTTGTCGACCTCAGCGAAGCCCGAAATCGATACGATGTGGATAAGGAGCGTGTAGCCGTCGGGCTTTGCGGACGCAGCGAATTGGGCGCCGACCTGGCCCGCCGCGCCGGCCTTAGTCTCGATTACCACCGGCTGTTTGATCAGTGGCTCCAGCAGTGCCGCGAACGGACGCCCGACCAGGTCGGCGGCGCCGCCGGGTGGGAACGGGTTAATGAGGGTGATGGGTCGTGCTGGGTAGGTCTGCTGGCCGAGCGCCGGCCGCGTCACAAGAATGGCCGCCGATCCGACAACAAAGCTGCGCCTGTTCACAACTTGATCAGGGCGGTTGCTGGCAAGAGCGAGTTCCGGAATGTTTTGCATGCTTTCCTCCTCTTGATCCGGGGTCTCCTGGCAGTCACGGAACCCGAGCCGTCAACACGTGCACTTCCTCCGGGTAGGTAACCCCATCACCGTCGGCGTAGCGCTGCAGCTGATTCATCACGCGGACTCCAATCTTCTTGCGCATCTCTGGATCTGTGGCGGCGATCACTGGTCCGACTGGCGTTGCAGCCAAGTGGTTCAGTGTGAATTTATCCAGACGCGGGAGGTACGCGTTGATGCGGCAGACGCGCACGTCGACAGCAGAAAAGCCTGCTTCCGCTGGGAGACGCTGCAGTTCCTCTCTAGTGGGGGCTTGCCGCGAAGCGCAAAAGCGGACGGCGGTTTCGTTGCCGAGGAATTGAGCGAGAGCCTCACCGACGGCACCGTTGTAAAGCCCAACGTTGGCCCACACGCTCAAGGCGAGGCGGCCGCCATGTTTGAGCACGCGGCGCATTTCCTTCAGCGCAGCCGCTTTATCTGGAAGAAACTGTAATCCCTGCTGACAGAGAACAACATCAAAACTGAGGTCCCCGAATCCAAGATCGAGCGCGTCACGCTCAAGCCATTCGATCGACGCGCCAGTCGGTATCGGGAGCGATCGCGCAACGCCGATCATGGCGGGATTGAGGTCGACACCGACCACACGTCCAGCGGAACCGGCACGTTTTGCCGCAGCGCGAGCCACGACGCCGGTCCCGCAAGCAACATCCAACACGCACTCGCCTTCCGCGAGGCGAGCGGCGTCGACAAGCAAGGGCGTCCAAGGGCCCAGGATGTAGCGAGCGACGTAACGTTCGTAGAGTTCAGCCGCCTCCGCGCCAAGGTGCCACGGCTGGCGCTTACTCATCTCGCAATCCACCCGAGCTTGCGGGATATCCGATCCGCGGTTTGCGCAACCGCTTTGATCTGATCTTGAGGCGGCGACGCAGGGATGTATTGGATGGAGCCCGCAATGGCGACCGCACCGACATAACTACCAGCATGATTGAAAACCGGTGCCGCCAGGCCATTTACGCCATGCAACACTTGATTGGGCGCAGTAGCCCACCCTCGTGATCTCACTTGCGCCACAGCGCGCTCAAGAGCAGTTGGTGAGCAAATAGTCTGTGGGGTCCAAGCTTTTAGCCGTCTTGCAATACACCGCTGCAGGAGACCTTCCGGACCGAACGCCAACGCGACCTTGCCGTGAGCGCTGGCATGGAGGTCAAGCACCGTTCCCGCCTGCGTCCCGAAATTGACAATCGCGCGCCCCTGCAGGACCTCCAAAACGACGACCTGATCCTCGACCAGGGCCGTCAAGGTCGCCGGTTGGCCGGTTTCGTCGCGAAGCTGCGCCAAGTCCTCGCGGGCTACGGGAAGGATGTCAAAACGCTCCCTCAAGCGTTCGCCGAGAATGAACAGCTTGATTCCCGCGGCGTAGCGCATCGTCGTGGACTCTTGATGCACGAAGCTGTGCATCAGGAGAGCCTGAAGGTGGCGATAAATGGTCGCCTTCGAGGATGCGAATTCGCGCGCGAGTTCTGAAACGCCGATTGCCTCTCTCGAACGCGCAAGTCTCTCCAACAGGCGCAGCGACAGATCAACGGTCTCGGTTGCTGGACCTTTGTCCAACGGCCTCGGCTTCCGTGCTGGCTTGGGCAGCGCTGCATCTTTTGGCATCTGATGTTTCACTGTTTGAAACGATGTTTCAATATTATCGCGCATCATTCAGCATTGTCAAATGCCCAGCGCCTCTCCCCTACGGGATGGCGTTCTGCGATTTCGTGTTGCGATGCTTCGGATGTCGGCGATCCTTTGCCGTGGTCTCAGAGGTCCGCGCTGCGCAGTCGGAGCTTCGCAAGCGTGTGGATCGTCACACCGACATCGCCGTATAGAACAACGGCCGAAGTCCTAGCCTGCAAAACCTATCAGTTGATCTGGGCGCCAATACGAGATCCGACAGCCTCGCGCCTCATGCACTCGCTCACGGCAGGGATCTGGCACAGAGGGTGCGTGCTCTCGGTCAGCGCGACCACGGCGGAAATCGAGGGTGCTACGGACCAAGACGGGGCAGCCGAAAGCTCGGTGAGGACCGAAAGAACTTCAGGCAGCACTTGCACTTGCACTTGCGGCGGTATCCCCGGGCCATGCGTCCCCTCCTGCAGGGGGGACATCATCGGCCTAAGTGGTGGCGCGTCGTACTCGATGGGTCCCATCGAGCGACCCGTGGGTCCTCGATCTCAACGCTTTCAACCCCAGCGATCCGCCTTGCGCTAATTGTCGACGTTGCCACCGTTGAATTTTGCCGAAAACAAAGTCGGTGTTGAGAGACGAAACGTGAGGCAAGCCTTCTCGCGGTTGATGAATGGGTTTATATTTCAAAATGTTATATTGATCAGCTGGCGGATGGAGTAGGATTTTAATACCCGTCATTTTCTTTAGAGAATTCTTGATATTTCAAAAGTCTACCCACGCGCCTACCCACGACCAGAGAGTCAGTTTGACAGTCGCCACACATCTGCTTGGGCTGGTTCTCGGTAGCCAACATCTACGGGCGCTTCGGGGCGAGGACGCCAATTCAACTGTATTACGTATGGTTCGCCCGTGGTTCGTCCGGCTAAGCTCGCGCTCGCGTGAGGCGCACCCAGCCCGTCCCTCGGAGCAAAAGACTTGATTTGGATGCAGAGGTTCGAGGTCCGGTTGGAAGGGCTTATGGCTGCCAGTTTCTTGAGCAGCGCCGGCGAACATGTCGTGAGCAGATTCGCATCCTCGGTCGAGCGAATTTGTTCAATGGTGCGCAAGGTTCTTTGGACCGCGATGAACTCGGCATCGCCTACACCAGAGAGGATTGGGGTTCGTGGAGCAAGGACGCAGGCAGATCACCAAAGAGATCGGCCAGCTCGACCAGCACCTGGCGTCCTCCGGTCCGTACGTGACCGGAACCACCTTCACGGTTGGCGACATCCCCATCGGCCTGGTGGTCAATTGGGCGATCCTCGGATTGACCTCGTCTGTCTTCACGTTGTCCCCGCAAACGTCCGCGTGAAGCTGTGGAAGCGGGCCAGGAAGGCCTGCGTCCTGGGGTTCTTCGGCTGCCCCAGCACGTCGTGGGGTGCCCCGATCTCGACAATGGCGCCATCGCTCATGAAGGCGACCGTCTTTGCGACCTCGTGGGCAAATCCCATCTCGTGGGTGACAAGAACCATCGTCATACCTTCATCTGCCAGACTTCGTATCACGTCCAGAACCTCCCCGACGAGCTCCGGGTCGAGGGCGGACGTCACCTCATCGAAGAGCAGCACCTCCGGGCTCATGGCCAGCGCGCGGGCGATCGCCACCCGCTGGCGCTGTCCGCCCGAAAGGTGTGACGGGTAGGCATCGGCCTTGTCCGCGAGATCGACCTTCGCCAGCAGGGCCATCGCCAGCTCCTTTGCCTCCCCTGGCGGCATCCTCTTCACGTACAGCGGTCCGGCGCTGACGTTCTGCAGCGCAGTCATGTGCGGGAATAGGTTGAACAGTTGAAAGACCATGCCGGTGCGAGCGCGAAAGCTTGCAAGCTCCTTGTCCGCCGGCAGCTTTCCTCGCGCGCAGTCGATCATCTGGTCACCCACCCGCACGCGACCTCGCTCGGGCATCTCCAGCAGATTGATGCAGCGCAGAAGCGTCGACTTGCCCGAGCCGGACGGGCCGATCAGCGCCACCGCCGAGCCCTTCGGCACCTCGAGCGAGATGCCCTTCAGCACCTGCAGCGGCCCGAACGCCTTCCACAGGTCTCTGACCTCGATCATGGTGCCGTTCTGTGTAGCGGCCATCGCCTCAGTCCGATCTCTGCAGGCGGCGCTCCACGACCTGGGCGCCGAGCGTCAGAGGAAAGAGGATCGCAAAATAGATGAGCGCGACCGTCGTATAGGTCTCGAGCGGCCGATACGTAGCCGAGGTGATGAGCTGTCCCTGGTACAGTAGGTCGGCGACGGCAATCGTCGACACCAGCGACGTGTTCTTGAGCTGGATGATCGACTGGTTGATGAAGGGCGGAATCATGCGCTTGACGGCCTGCGGCAGGATCACCCGCTGCAGCACCTGGATGTGTCGCATGCCGATAGCCCTGGCGGCGTCCCATTGGCCGCGCTCTATCGAGATCACACCGCCGCGAAATATCTCTGCGTAGAAGGCACCCGTGTAGAGCGACAGGACCAACATGCCCGCGGCGTATGCCGGTATGTCGATGCCGACCAGCACCGGGAAGGCATAGTAGAACCAGATGATCTGGACCAGCAGTGGCGTGCAGCGAAACGCCTCGATGTAGGCGATGAGTGGAACGTTGACGAGCCAGCTCTTGGAAAGCCGCATGAGCCCGACCAGCAACCCGATGAGGAGGCCGAAGACAATGCTGCCGACCGTATAGAGGATTGTGAAGCCGAGCCCCTTGAGCAGCAGCCAGCGGTACATCCACAGAAACGAGAAGTCCCAATGGTAGGTGACGCCTGTCACAAACGTGCCCCTCGAGGCGGCGCGTGCCGCTGCGTTGCAATCGGTCTCGCCTGGCGCCGGATCAGAATGCGACTTCGCTCGGGATATCCTCCGGCGTCACTCCGTTGAGCGCGAGACCGTCGACCATCCACTTGCGGATCTGGGCGGCACCGCGATTGTAGTCCGCCCAGTTGTCGAGAAAATCGCGAAAGCGCTTGTCGACCTCGTAGCGCACGCCCATGCAGTTCGGCAGCTGCACGAATGGATCCTTCAGCACGACGTACTTACCGAGCGCCGGATTCTTCTTGATGGCGGTCAGCCCCAGGATCACTGCGAGAATCACACAATCGGCGCGTCCGGTCTGCACCGCCAGCACGCATTCATCGCGCGTCTTCAGCCCTATGATCTCGGCCTTGGGGGCGAAGTTGCGCGCCGCCAGCTCGTGCACCGAGCCGATATCGACGGCGACCTTGATCTCCGGCCTGTTGAGATCGCTCCAGGTCTTGGGCTCGAAGCCCTTCTTGGCGACGGTTCCGAAGCCGTGCATGAACACGGGCCGGGAGAAGCCGATCACCAGGGCACGCTGCGGCGTGGGGTTGAGAGCGAAAGCGAGATCGATCTTGCCGCTCTGCAGATCGAGCACCGAATTGCCATAGGTCAATTCCAGATATTCGAGCTTGGCGTCGAAGCTGCTGGCGATGTTCTTGGCCATCTCCACCGCCATGCCGCTCCACTCGCCGGTTGCGATGTTTTTGTTGAAATAGGGCGACTCGCCCGGCAGAGCTGCGACGCGCAGCACCTTGCTCTGCTTCACGCGATCGAAGGTGGAGTCCGTGGACGCCTGCGCTTTGGCCGGCTGTGCTGCCGCGAGACTCGATGCTGCCACGATCGTGCCGATCGCTGCCGTTCCAACCGCCCGTCTACTGATGTCCATGAACGTTGCTCCTTGTGCCGTGGCATTACTCGAAATGAGTGGTGCTAATGCGCTTGATCCTGCTCTCGTCGATATCGACGCCTAGTCCCGGGCCGGTCGGCACGCGGGTCATGCCATTGTCGATCTCGATTGGGCTCTTGAGGATGTCGACACCCATCACCCAGGTGGACGTGTAGAACTCGGCGCCGAGCGCGATGTTGGGTGTGGCCGCCACCATGTGCAAGCCGGCGGCGATGGCAAGGCCGCCCTCGAACATGGTTCCCCCGTAGGCGATGATGCCGGCAGCTTCGGCGATGCTCGCGATCTCTCGCGCGCGCACCATGCCCCCGGACTTCATGATCTTGATGCTGACCAGATCGGCAATCTCGCCGCGCACCATCTCGATTGCCTCGGCCGGGCTGAACACGCTCTCGTCTGCCATGATCGGCGTATCGATGGCCCGAGTGATTGCCGCCATCGCCGCGCGCTGGTCCCGCTTGACGGGCTGCTCGATGAAGGTTGGCCGGAACGCTTCCACATCCCTGATCTGGCGGATCGCATCCCAGGGATCGAGCCCCTGGTTGTAGTCGACCCGCAGGTCGACGGTCGGGGGCAAGTCGGCCCGCAGACGCTCAAGTCGCAGCAGATCCTCCCTGTGCGAAGAAAAGCCGGTCTTAACCTTGAAGATGTTGACGCCCTGCGCGACCAGCCGTTTGGCGAACGCCAGATCCTCTTCGAAGTCAGGATTGGCGATCGAGACGCTCAGCGGCACGTGGCTGCGATAGTAGCCGCCGAGCAGCTGGGCGACAGGCATGCCAAGGTGCTTGCCCATAATATCGAACAGGGCCATCTCTACGGCCGCCTTGCCCTCGGTATGGCCAACGAGGGCCTTTTCGATCTGGCGCATCAGCGTCGAGATCTTGAGGGGGTCGGCGCCGATCAACAGGGGGCGAAGATAGTGATGAACGCCGATGGCATTGGCCTCAGCCGTGCCGGTGAAGACCGACCAGGGGGCGACCTCGCCCCATCCGACCACGCCGATATTGGTGCTAATCTTCACAATGGCGCCGGGAATCGATTCTTCGATGTCGCCGACGCCATGCCGGCGCTTCATCTTGAGCGGCCAGCGCACCACGTCGACCGCGACGCTGGTGATACGTAGCTCACTCATGACCGACCTCGACGGTGGGGATCGGCGCGATCGCGCCCAAACATCCGACTTTATCTTGTCCGCTGCGATCCGTAAAATCTGCTCGTTTGGCTGGCAATCGGCACAGGGGAACATGGCAATCGCGGGCGGCAGGAAGACAATAGGCGTCATCGGCGCTGGGATGATCGGCGTCACGACGGCAAGCTTCCTGCTGCGCAGGGGCCACGACATCGTCCTTCTCGACCCCGGCAACCCCGGAGAGGGCACCTCATTCGGCAACGCCGGCTGCTTCAACGGCTCTTCGGTCGTGCCGATGTCGATGCCGGGGATCATCCGCAGCGTACCGAAATGGCTGGCCGACCCACTCGGTCCTTTGGTGTTGCGGCTGGGCTATCTCCCAAGCCTGGCGCCCTGGCTGATACGTTTCATCCGCGCGGGTACGCCCGACAAAGTCAGACACCAGGCTCGCGCTCTGCGCACACTGCTGGACCAGGGCATCGAGACGCTGGCACCGCTGGTGCAGAACGCTGGCGCCCAAGACCTGGTGCAGCGGATGGGCCATCTGTTCGTTTATCGCTCCCTGACGAGCTGGCAGAAGGAGAGGGCCGCGTGGAACCTACGAGCCGACAACGGGATTACTTGGCACGAGTTCGATGTCGACGAGCTGCGGCAACTGGATCCGAATCTCTCGCGCGAATACGTGAAGGGCATTCTGGTCCGCGAGAACGGTCACACCACCAACCCCCATCGACTGGTCAACAGTCTGGCCAGTGCATTCCAGCGCGACGGGGGCCGCGTTGAGCGCAGGCGCGCGGTTGGCTTTAATGTCGTAGACGGCCGCCTGAAGGCCATTCGCTGCGGCGACGGTGCCATTGCCGTAGATGCAGCCGTGCTCGCTGCCGGTGTCTGGTCAAAGCCCTTGGCCGCGGAGCTCGGAGATTGCGTTCCGCTCGAGACCGAGCGTGGCTACCACATCATGATCCGCGATCCGGAAGTGACGTCCCGCATTCCAGTCGCTGACGCCGACGGCAAATTCGTTGCGACGCCGATGGAGCTGGGCTTGCAACTCGCAGGCACGGTCGAGCTTGCGGGGCTCGCCGCACCACCCAATTGGGGGCGCGCTCGGATCCTCCTCCGTCACGCAAAGCGCATGTTCCCTGCCTTGCGCAGCGACTATCCCGAAGGTCGCCTCAGCATGTGGATGGGACATCGGCCGAGCTTGCCGGACTCGCTTCCTGTAATCGGCAGGTCGCATCGGACACCCGATGTCGTCTATGCCTTCGGTCATGGCCACGTCGGCATGGCCTGCGCGGCCAAGACCGGCAAGACCGTTGCCGAGATACTCTCCAGCCAGTCACCCCAAGTTGACGTAGAACCCTTCAGTCCACAGCGGTTCAGATGAGATGTCTCCTAGGGGATGGCCCGGCCGATCTGGCCGGAGGGCGGGGAGTGATCCTCGTCCCTACCGGGACCGTCTCGTGAATTTGCTATGATATCGATAAGCTCCGGGCCCAGGGGTGATGGAAAAATCAGATGTCTGAGAAGGTCTGGCTTGGTGCACCGCGCCGGTAGGATAACGTCGTGAACTTCCAGGTCACTCGCGCTCAGCACTTTACGTCCATGTCTTCACATAGATCACAGTGAGCTTGTTCTCTTCTGCCCAGCTCTTTGACGAAGTAATAGCCTCATCGAGGCTGCTGAAGGGTGAAGGGTTGAAAAATGCCAGGCGGTGGGAGGCGATAACCGACCCTCGGGCAGTGAACTTTCCGCCCGGCAACGGCTCAATTAAGACGTGGTCCGCCTTGGACGGCAGGGGCGCGCCCATCTTCATATGGATGATCTGAACCAAGGCCCCCCTTGTTTACGGCAACCATGCCACGGATCCGGAGCGCGCGCTCAGACCGCAATTGGGCGGCTGCGTAGCAATGTAGGGCGCCGAGTAGGGTCAAAGCGCGCACCGGCGTCACCCAAACGATCGTTTGACCCCAGGAAACAGCACCAGTACGCTCAAACCAATACAAAGCGCGACATGTTGGATCGCGCAACACCGGGGAGACTAGTCCATGAAGGTGCTCTCGCGGCTTATCACTCGTGCATTTGCTCTGCTCGCGTGCGTTCTTTGTGGTGGGCCCGCGTTGTCGCAACAACCGCCAATCAAAATCGGCTTCGGAATGGCCTTAAGCGGCGGGCTCGCCGGCGGCGGTAAGGCGGCGCTACTCACCTATCAGATCTGGCAGGAAGAGATCAACGCTCGCGGAGGCCTGCTTGGCCGCAAGGTCGAGTTCGTCTACTACGACGACCAGAGCAATCCCGCGACGGTGCCCGGTGTTTACTCAAAGCTGATGGATATCGACAAGGTCGATGTGATCATCTCGGGGTACGGCACCGTACCCATCGTGGCGGCTATGCCGGTCGTCATGGGACGCAAGAAGACATTCCTGGCGTTCTATGCGCTCGATGCCAACGCGCAGTTCAAATACGACCGCTACTTTACGATGCAGCCGAGCGGGCCAAAACCGCAAAGTGAGTTCTCGGTCGGCTACTTTGAGCTGGCCGCCGCTCTCACTCCCAAGCCGCAGACTGTGGCAATTGTCGGAGCCGACGCCGAGTTCGGCCAAATTGCCATGGCTGGCGCGCGCGAGCATGCCAAAAGGCACGGCTTCAAGATCGTCTATGACCAGAGCTATCCACCAGCGACTGTGGATTTCACGTCGATCGTGCGCAGCATCAAGGTCCTCAATCCTGACCTCGTCTACATCTCATCCTACCCGCCGGACACGGCGGGCATGCTGCGTGCCACCTACGAAGTCGGCTTGACGGCCAAGATGATCGGCGGCGGCATGGTGGGGCTGCAATTCGCCGCTCTCAAGCAGCAGTTCGGCTATCAGCTCAACAACGTCGTCTGCTATGACTATTACGCGCCGGAGCCGACGATGAAGTTCTCCGGCGTCGACGACTTCCTGGTGAAGTACCGCGCACGCGCCGCCGCCGCCGGCGTCGATGTCCTTGGCCTGTACATTCCCCCATTCGCCTACGCGCAGATGCAGATTCTCGAGGAGACCGTGAAGGCAGTGGGGGGCGTCGACGACGCTAAGATGGCCGATTATCTGCACAAGACCACGTTCAAGACAATTGTCGGAGACATCAAGTTCGGCCAATACGGAGAATGGGAAACTGCGCGCATCATCACCGTGCAATACCAGGACATCAAGGGTAACGATGTCCAGCAATTCAAAGAATCCGGCAAGCAAGTCATCCTCCACCCGGCGAACTACAAATCAGGCGATCTGAAGGTGCCGTTCACGCCGACGAAGCAGTAATGTTTTGTGCCAGCACGGAGACCGGAGGATGCTGGTAAACCCGGAGCTCCTGTTCAATGCTCTGCTGACCGGATTGCTGCTGGGAGGCTTCTACTCCGCGGTTTCGGTGGGTATCACCATCGCTTTTGGGATGCTCGACATCGTCAACATCGCGCATCCCGCTTTCATTATCCTTGGATCGTTCGTCGCATTCTACCTCAACAGCACTTTCGGTATCGATCCACTGGTTGCCTCGCTGATCGCCGCCCCCCCGGCCTTCCTAGTCGGGCGGTTGCTGTACAAGTTGTACTACTACGCCTTCGAACGGCACGGGGAAGAGTTGCTCCAGGGTCTTGCGTTCTTCTTCGGCGTCCTGTTCATCGTCGAGGTTGGTTTGCTGCTGGTATTCGGCGTGGACTATCGCTTTGTCGAGGCCGCCTACATCCGCAAGACGATTGCACTCGGATACGTCTCGCTGCCGCTACGTCTCGTGGTCCCGCTCATCGCGGGTCTGGCAATGGTGGCGGCAATCTATGTTTTCACGAGCCGCACCTTTCTCGGCCGCGCAATCCTCGCGGTGTCGCAGGACCCCGGTGCGCTCCGCCTCGTCGGCGGTAACCCCGTGAGAGTGAAGGAGATCGCGTTCGGCTTATCCATCGCGACGGCAGTGCTCGCGGGCGCCCTCTTAATTATCATCCAGCCGGTCGAGCCGTCGCTCGGCCGCGAATATATTGGCCGCGTGTTCGCGATCTGTGTGCTCGGCGGCATGACGAGCCTTGGCGGCACCGTGCTGGCCTCGATCATCCTGGGGATCGCCGAAGCCTTGACGGCCACATTTGTCGGCCCGTCGTGGGCTCCGGCTGTCGCATTCGGGCTGCTCATCTTCACCCTCGGTGCGCGGCCGGAAGGGATTTTCGGACGGTGAGCGCAACTGAACCCATAGGCACCACCGCGGTACCGATCCCCAAACGGACGGTGGGCCGTTACCTCATTCCGTTGGGCACGAGCGCGGTGATCGCCTTGTTCGCCTTTGCGCTGGTCGACTGGATCGCTATCGAGTACGCATATCTCGCAACTTATACGATCCTCCAGTACGTGGTGCTGGCGACCGCCTGGAACATCTTCGGTGGCTATGCCGGCTATGTGAATTTCGGGGTTGCCGGCTTCTTTGCGCTCGGCGTCTATGCCAGCGTCGTCAACTACAAAACCCTCCAGTTGCCGCTTCCGGCGGTGATCGTAATCGCCGGTGTCATTGCAGGCATCGTCGGTCTGGGGATGGGGTACCTCACGCTGCGCCTGCGGGGAGTCTTCTTTTCGATCGCGACCCTCGCCTTCTCGGTCGTACTCAATACGATATTCATCAACTGGCATTTCGTCGGCGGCGCACGCGGCGTCTCCGTATTGCGGCCGGATGCGCCAACTTTTTTCGGAACCTATCCACGTTACCTTTTTGGCGTGATGCTCGGCCTGGCCATTGCGGCGGTTCTCATCGCGCGCGCCGTCGAGTATTCCTGGCTGGGTCGGGGACTTGCCGCCATCCGCGACGACGAGGTCGCGGCCGAATGCAGCGGTGTCCCGGCCTTGCGACTGAAGCTCATGGCGACGACGATCAGCGGAGCGCTTATGGGAATGGCTGGCGCTCCGTTTCCCTATTACATCACCTATGTCGACCCGGCTTCCGCCTTCAGCCTGACCATCGCCGTCAATACGGTAGCGATGCCGGTGATCGGCGGCATGACGACCTGGATCGGGCCGGTAATCGGCGCAGTATTGCTCGGCACTCTTCAGCAAGTTACCACGGTGACGATCTCTTCCGTGCTGAGCCTGATGCTGGTCGGCGTGCTTCTGGTCGTCTTTGTCGCGTTGGCACCTAGAGGCATCGTCGGCGTCGTGAAGACCTTGCGAGAGCGCTGGGCATGAGCGAAGCCCCGGCTCTCCACGCCCCGATTTTGCGCGCCACGCAGGTGACCAAGCGCTTCGGCGGCTTTACCGCTGTGGACGCGCTCGATTTTACCCTCGGCCAACGCGAGCGCGTCGGACTGATCGGTCCAAACGGCTCCGGAAAGAGCACGTTCGTCAACGCTCTCACGGGCGTGTTCGGCATCGATCAGGGCTCCGTCGAGTTCAATGGCACGGACATAACAAGGCTCCCGGCGTGGCGGCGCGCGCGCCTTGGGCTTGCACGCAGCTTCCAGATCCCGCGCCCTTTCAAGGGGCAGTCGGTGCGGGAGAACATCGAAGTCCCGCTGATGTTTGCCGTCGGGCACACCAACCCCGATCAGGTCGAGGCGGAGGCCGAAGCAATCCTCGCACAGATCGGCCTCGGCGCGCGCCGCCTGGCGAACCCCAAGAGCCTGACTCAGGTCGAGCTGCGGAAACTAGAGCTCGGCCGAGCGCTGGCCGCAAAGCCTCGCGTGCTGATCGCGGACGAGTCGATGGCCGGCCTTTCGGACACTGAAGTGGACGAGGTTCTTGAAGTGCTCCTTAAGCTTAACGCGGGCGGCATAAGCATCGTGCTGATCGAGCACATCATGCGGGCCGTCGTCCGCTTTTCGCAGCGCATCGTGGTGCTCGTCGCCGGCAAGAAAATCGCTGATGGCGATCCGCATGAGGTGATGTCTCAGCCCGAAGTGGAAAGAGCATATCTTGGCCAATAGCCTTTCGATTGAAAACGTTTCCGCTGGATATGGGGCCGTGCATGTCCTCTCGGACGTCACGCTGCGCGCCGGCGACGGCGAGACCGTCGTGCTGCTCGGCACCAATGGCAATGGCAAGAGCACGCTGATCAAATGCGTGACCGGTCAAGTGCGGCCGACCGCGGGCCGCATAGTTGCCGAAATCGACGGACAGAGCCACGACCTCGTCGGCATGGAGACCGAAGATATTGTGGCGCTCGGCATCGGGATTGTTCCCGAAGGCCGCCGCCTTTTCCCAAAACTAACAGTCGAAGAGAACCTGTTGTTGGGCGCCTACCGCACCGGTGCGCGGGAGAAAATTACGGCGAACCTGGAATTCTGCTTCGAAGCTTTCCCACGGCTGCGGGAGCGGAGCCACCAAATGGCGGGCAGCATGAGCGGCGGTGAGCAGCAGATGCTTGCGCTGGGGCGCGCACTGATGGCCTCGCCACGGATCCTCATCATCGACGAACCCTCAGTCGGGCTTGCACCTATTCTGGTGACGCGCGTCATCGACAAGATAGCCGAGCTTAAGACGGCGTTGGGTTTGACTGTGCTCATGGCCGAGCAAAACTTTCAGCAGGCCATCCGCATCGCCGACCGTGGTTTCGTACTCGTTCATGGCAAAATCGAATTTTCAGCCAGCGGGGTCGAAGATTTACGTCGCAGCGACGTGGTGCGACGACTTTATCTCGGCATCTGAGAGCCAACAGAGAGAACGCATTGCAGACGGGTGAGGCACCGCGAAGAACGGCTCAGGATACCGAGGTCTTTCGCCGTAAAGTTCCGCCACTTCGTCGAACGTCGAACGGAAATCCATGTGACATCCTAGTTTGCCTTGGTTAGCACGACCACGTCGATGATGTGCTCTGCGTTCTCGTCAATTTCGCAAGAGGAAAGTCGTCGCGGCAAGAACGCCAATTTCCAACGCGCTCCTGCGAACTCCACATGCAATTTCTGCTAGCCCGCCTTTCTCAGTGCGCCGTGGAAAGGCGCGGTTTCCTAGTGGGACAGCCCCACCCGGCAAGGGTCGCTCCAGCCGGTAGCAATCGTAGCGACGAAGGAGGTGACGAGAGCGTCGGAGCCTACGATGTAAAGGGTCATTTAGTGACTTCGCGAGCTTGCAGGCCGTAATGAGTGAACGCTGAGCAGGCCCCGAAATGGGTGATGCGGAAGTCGACCTGCCTGAGATTCAGGGAAGGCTGCCATCACTGGGGAAGTGAGCGACATGAGCACCCAGTGGTTCCGCCGGGGTAGTGGCGACGGCATGCGGGCATAGGGAGACCGTAGCAACACGGGAAACCCCAGCGGTGGTGGGACGTGCTCACCAACTGGAGATCCGTGAGGATCAGACCGGGCCGTCTAGGGTGGCGGGAGGTCCGTTGTACCGGTGAAGCCAGGTAATGCCGGTGGAGGGAAGGGGCCTCAGTTCAGGGTGATGCAAGACGAGGCAAGGCACAGGAGACTGGTGTGAGCCTACGAACTCCGGAAAGTGTGCAGAAGCTTCAGACGGCATTGCACGCCAAAGCGAAGGAAAAGCCTTCCTATCGCTTCTATGCGCTCTACGACAAGCTGTATCGGGAGGATGTACTGACCCATGCATGGCGGCTGGCCAAGGCCAATGGCGGGGCAGCCGGCACGGATGGACTGGATGACAGACCTTCCGGGACATCGAGGAGTACGGCGTCGAGCGGTGGCTGGGTGAACTGGCGGAAGACCTCAGGAAGAAGACGTATCGGCCACAGCCGGTGCGGCGAGTCTACATCCCCAAGCCCGATGGCCGGAAACGGCCGTTAGGGATATCCACGATCCGGGACAGGGTGGCCGAGACAGCGGCGGTGCTCATATTATCGCCGATCTTCGAGGCCGACCTGCAACCGGAGCAGTATGCGTACAGGCAGGGACGCAACGCGCACGACGCGGTGCGTCACATACACCGCCTGCTCAACACGGGATATCGGGACGTCGTAGATGCCGACCTTGCCGACTACTTTGGCAGCATTCCGCATGCGGAACTGATGTCATCAGTGGCACGACGCGTGAGTGACCGGCACATGCTCCACCTGATCAAGCAGTGGATCGTGGCGCCGGTCGAGGAGGAGGATGGTAGGGGCGGTAAGCGTCGGACAGCAGAGGCACGGCACAAGAAGAGAGGCATCCCGCAAGGGGCGCCGATCTCCCCGCTGCTTAGTAATATTTACATGCGGCGGTTCCTACTGGGTTGGAAGGTGCTGGGGCATGCTGCACGTCTGAACGCGCGCATCGTCAATTACGCAGACGATCTAACAATCCTGTGTCGCGGCACGGCCGAGGAGGCCATGAACGCCATGCGGGAAATAATGGGTCGGCTGAAGTTGACGGTGAACGAAGAGAAGACCCGTCTTTGCCGCGTTCCGGACTCCTCGTTCAACTTCTTGGGCTATAACTTCGGTCGGTGCTACTCCACGAAGTCGGGACGCGCCTACATCGGCACACGCCCGGCGAAGAAGAGCATCGCCAAAGTACGCCGCACCATAAGCGAATTGACCAGCCGGACCCGGCTGCCAATCGAACTCGGAGCTGCAAGTGGCGCAACTCAATCGGCTTCTTACCGGTTGGGCCAACTACTTCTGTCTGGGTCCGGTCAGCAAGGCATACCGGGCAGTCGATGCGCATGTGGCAGAGCGGCTGCGCCGGTGGTTGTGCAAGAAGCACAAGACGCCAGGTCGAGGAACTGCACGGTTCCCGGACGAGCACCTCTATCAAAAGCTGGGGCTCAAGCGTCTGGCGCCGACTACGCGCAACCTTCCGTGGGCGAAAGCGTGATGTCCTGTCCGAGCGCCGTATGCGGGAGATCCGCACGTACGGTGCGATGAGCGGCGACTGGGGACGGAACCATGAGGTGGATTGAGGCACCGGCAGTGCCGGAAAACGGCCACTCCCACACCATTTGGTAACCGCGCCAGTCGTCGACTACCCGTCCTTAAATGCGTAATGCATATCAGCAATTCGCTGAGAGGTGAGTTTTCTGTTGGCGTGCGTGATCGGCGCCGCCGGCGGCGGGTTTTGCAGGTTCGTGTTTTTCCTTTGTGGTTGCTGGGTGGGGGCTAGCTAATCGCCTCTCCGACCATCTCCAAAGTGGCAGTAACGCGCCACGCCGCATGGCCTATCTCTTTTAGGAGTCCCGGGGGCTTTCCCCTTGCGCGTGTCATATCCCCGTCTCCTTGCTCGGCGCGCCATGACGGCGGTGATAAGCACTCGCTGATGGCCACCTCCAATGCGCGATTGACACCGGATCTGGTTCAAGAACTTCGATCTTGAGAGGATGACATGCAGCAACATCGTTCGAGTGGGTTGTGCTGCAATCACCGCCAGGGCAAGCCGACAAAGCGCCAAGCAAGTCGATCTCGGCGAAGAACTCAATGAAGTCTCCGGGTCGCACTGGGCTTGCCTTCATGAAATACTGGTGAGTGTCCTTCGTGAAGCCAGTGCACATGAAGACGTTGAGCACATCATGGATTTGATGCTCGATTTCGCGCGGCGTGACCCTCAACTCTGTCGCGAGGGCGCGCGCCAGATTAGAGTGGCAGCAGTGATCATAATCGCTGCCGCTCAACATTCGGTTCGTATAGGGATCGCAGCGCGTGCCGATAACGTCGTGAACACCCGCGCCGTCCTCGTCCCAGCCGTACCAGCCGAGTGTATCATGGCTGATTGTCGCCATGGGCCTGAGATACGGCATGGTGCTCCACAGCCGATCGCCAGTGCTGATGTGCGTCGCATGAAGCGCGCGCGTCTTCCCGCTGAAAAAGCGCTCTGCGAGATCGTGTGAGTTCCACAGATTTAGATCGCCGACCTGCGCGCCCTCCATACATATGATGCGGAAGAACTGTCCCCTTTTGACGCGAAAGGTGCGGGCGTCGCGTGGCGGCACAATGATCTCATTCTGCTTCACAATCGTTTTCCGTATGGCTTCCAGCACCGTGATATCGGGCCTTGACAGCGTGCCAACTGGGTAAACGACTACCGGTTTGCCGGCGCGGCGCGCCGCGGCGTCTGGGGGAGGGATTAGAGGACGAAGCATCGTGGTAAGCCCTCAAGAGACCTCAGGAATGGCGCGCATCCGTTGCTATGACCAGAAGCAGCGCGTATCGTACCGCTTCAGGTCAAGAGTGTCGTGGGTGTCGGCGAGCCGATCATGCAACTCAGTCTCGACGGCGTGCGCGTGCTGGAGCTGGCGCGTTTTCAAGCAGGTCCTCGCGGCGGCATGATGCTCTCGGACCTCGGCGCAGAGGTGATCAAAGTCGAGCGTATCGGTGGCGAGGAAACACGCACAAATCCCCCACTTGTGCGCGGCCAGAGCGTTTATTTTACGGTTTACAACCGGGGCAAGAAATCGATTTGCCTCGATATGCGCGGCGAGCATGGGAAGAAGATCTTTGCCGGGCTCGTTCAAAAATCGGATATCGTGCTCGAGAATTTCCGACCAGGCACGATGACCTCCATGGGCTTCGGCTATGAGGCACTCAAGGCACTGAAGCGCGATATCATTCTCGTTTCCGTCTCTGGTTTCGGGCAATATGGCCCTTACCGCGACCTCCCCGCCTTCGACCCGTTGGGCCAGGCGATGAGCGGACTAATGAGTCTCACCGGGCAACCGGTGGGTCAGCCTGTCGGCACCGCTTTTTCTTTGGTGGATCGCACGACGGCGTTGCACGCCACTATCGGTGCGCTTGCGGCCCTGCGCCACCGTGATCGCACAGGCGAAGGTCAGGTAGTCGATTGCTGCCTGCTCGATTCCGCGCTGACGATGGTGGAGATCCCCAGCATCTACTACTTAGACACGGGTGAAGAAGGTGGTGAAGGCGGTCGGCCACCCTACCGTGCGAAGGATGGCTGGGTGGTTATTTCCGCCGTTGGCCGCGAGATGGTGGAAAGGCTTTTGCGGATCATTGATCCGGGACGTGATCCGGCCAGATCTTCCAGAGAGCCCATGAACTCCTCCGTTGGCCGCGGCGATGACCGCCGCCGGCTGTTAGAGAGCTGGTGTGCCGAACGCAATGTCACGGTCATCGTGGAAATCCTGCAAGCTTCCGGAGTCCCGGTTGCCCCTGTACGCGGCATCCCGGAAGTGACGCGCGACGCGCACACGTGGCAAAGAGAGATGCTAACCAAGCAGCCGGACGCACTCGCAGGCGAGATCCACGTTCCTGGCTTGGCGGTCAAGATGTCCGCCACGCCTGGTCGCATAGGTCCGGTCCCGACGCCGGGTCAACACACGGACGAAATCCTCACCTCGCTCCTTGGCTACGACGCAACGCGCCTCCAATCCCTGAGAGCAGCGAAGGTGATCGCCTAAAGCACGTCGTTGGTGGCCTTTCAGCGGTTTTCTATGCTTCGGCTGCGACGACCGCCGCCCAGATCTGCGCCCAGACGCCGTCCCCAGGCCAAAGATCCAGCCCGAGTCCATGGAGCCCCCGCGCTTTCGCAGACCGACTTAGCGCGACCTAACCGTCGCGATGACGGGCTGTGCGATCCTAACCTTCGCCCGGGGGCGTTGCTTAGCGGACCGCGCTGATCCCACCCATTGCCGAAGCGACTTGGCGGGCCGGTGGGACAGCGCGCGCCACTCCCGGTGTGGCCGAGCCAGCGCGCACCGTGGCCCGGTTGCGGGCATCGAGACGATGGATCAGGCCGCTCGCAACCTTGCCGAGGCCGAGGCCGCCGGCGACTATGGCCGTGAAGCCGCCGCCGTTGGCCAGGGAGCCCTGGCGGCGATGCCGATGGGAACGCGGGTGAGGCTCTCGCGCTTCGATGAGCTGCTCGACCTCGCGCGTGATACGCGGTCTGCCCGGGCCGCGACGGGCTTTCGAGCCATCGAACTTGCTGGCGACAAGCGCGCGGTACCAGGCCAGGATAGTATCCGGCCTCGCCACAGTTGCGACCTCGGTGAGGGCATTGCGGCCCAGGCGATGACCAATCTCGGCGAGCGTAGCTCGCTCGGCGTCCGAGAGCTTGAGCCGTCCTTTCAGCTGGGCCTTCAGGATGCGGTTTTCGGCGGCCAGATATTCGTTCCGCGCCAGCAGCTCTTGATCCACCGTCCCAGTGACGTAGGCCAGGACGCGCGCCCAATCCATTAACGGTCCCCCATTACGCCGTCCACCATCGCGTCATTGAAATGTACCGGACTGGCCTCCGGAACCTCCATAGTGGCAGTGGATAGCTGACCGTAGTCTCGGCCGTTTCAGTTTTTTGACCACACGGCATTGAAGAGGTTCTCACCGCGCCGCGGTCACCCTGGCAGAATCCATTTGTCGAACGTCTCATCGGCTCGATCCGCCGCGAATGCTTGGATCACTCATCATCGGTGCCGTCGCAAGTTTGGTGGGAATCGGAGGTGGCGTAATCTCCGGCTTGTCGAAACCAAGCCAAAACCGGTGGTTAGCGCCACCGTGGAGATTACGCCATGTCAAAGGATATCACGAAGGCAGCGTCGAACATATTGCTGGGTGCGGAGTGGGAGGACAGCATCGAGGCCCGTGTACGAACGGAGATCCGCGGGTTGATCGAGGAGATATTGGAGGCTGAGCTGTCGACGGCGCTTGGACGCGCGCGCTATGCGCGGTCGGGCGAGCGTTTGCCGGGCGCGAGCGAATCAGAGCCAGAGGAAACGACTACAGTAGCCGCACAGCGGGTATTTGGTCACCGCAACGGTCATCGCGATCGCGAGCTGATGGGAACGTTTGGGAAGACGACAATATCAGTTCCACGCGCACGCGTGGAGACTTCTGACGGTGGGACAACCGAGTGGAAGAGCAAGACGCTTACCGCGTATCGCCGCCGCACAAAGGAGGTCGAAGCCCTGATCGCCGGCAGCTATCTTGCCGGCACCAACACGCGCCGTGTCGGCCGTGCCCTGGCATCACTGTTCCGCGGAGCTGTGTCGAAGGACACGGTGAGCCGCGCGTGGCGGAAGATCAAGGGCGACTGGGAGGCGTGGAACCAGCGCAATCTGAAGGCGGAAGATATCGTTCGTTTGATCCTCGATGGGACAACGGTACGTGTACGCATCGATCGTAAAGCAACAACGATTTCGCTACTTATCGTGCTTGGAGTACGTCGGGATGGTCAGAAAGTTCTGCTTGCCATTCGCAGCATGGGCGGAGAGGGCGAAGCGGCTTGGCGCACGGTGCTGGACGACTTGGCTGCGCGTGGTTTGAGGAAGCCGGACCTGGCCATCGTCGACGGCGCGCCTGGACTTGAGAAAGCGCTGACTTCTCTGTGGGCGGATATTTCTCTCCAGCGGTGCACCGTGCACAAGCTGCGTGACCTGAGCCCCGAAAATTCCTCCAAAAAAGGGTAAAGTCCGTCACTGAGAGGAGACGGACGATGAAGGGAAGCCGGTTCAGCGAGGAGCAGATCATCGGGATCTTGCGGGAGCAGGAGGCGGGGGCGACGACGGCGGATGTATGCCGCAAGCACGGAATTTCCGAAGCCACGTTTTACAAATGGAAAGCCAAGTTTGGCGGCCTCGAAGTGTCGGACGCCAAGCGGCTGAAGGCGCTTGAGGACGAGAACGGGAAGCTGAAGAAGCTATTGGCAGAGGCGATGCTGGATATCGCCGTTTTGAAGGACATTAATTCCCGAAAATGGTGACGCCCGCCGCCAAACGGCAGGCCGTGGCTCATGCCTGTGGGGTGCATGGGGTGAGCGAGCGGCGGGCGTGCAGGATACTGGGTGTGGATCGCGCATCGATGCGCTACCGCAGCCGCCGTGCCGGCGACACGGACGTGCGGCGGCGCATTCGAGCACTGGCGCACCGGCGGCGTCGCTTCGGCTACCGTCGCTTGCATGTGTTGCTGAGACGTGAGGGATGGCGCATGAATCACAAACGCTTTCGACGGCTTTACCGTGAAGAGAAACTGCAAGTGCGCCAGCGTAGCGCCCGCAAACGCGCCTTGGGCGTACGTGCGCCGCTGGCACTTCCGAACGGTCCCAACGAGCGCTGGTCACTGGATTTCGTGTCCGACTGTTTCAGCAACGGCCGGCGCTTTCGGATCCTAGCGATCGTCGACGACTTCACGCGTGAGAGCCTGGCGTTGATCCCGGACACCTCGTTGTCGGGCGTGCGCGTAGCCCGGGAGCTTGACGCACTGATCGCGCGGCGGGGCCGGCCCAAGAGCTGTGTTTCCGATAACGGTACCGAGCTGACCAGCAAGGCGATCCTGAACTGGACGGACACGAGAGGTGTCGACTGGCACTACATCGCACCGGGCAAGCCTCAGCAGAATGCGTTTGTTGAGAGCTTCATCGGTCGACTGCGGGATGAGTGCTTGAATGAGACGCTGTTTGGCTCGTTGGCCCAGGCACGCGCCGCCCTCAATTCTTGGCGTATCGATTACAACGGCGTGCGTCCTCACTCGGCGCTAGCCAACAGGACCCCGGAAGAGTTCCACGCCCAGCATATCGCCATTGCGGCCGCGAACAGTGTTGGTCAAAACTGCAACCCAGGACTCTACTCCTGAATGGATGAAAGAAGGGGCTCAGCTCATGCGCAATCTGATCGCGCATGCTCCAAAGAAGCTGGCCGAGGAGATCGCAGCTGATTTCTCGGACATGGTCTACGCAAAGACGGCAAAAGAAGTGGCGACGCGGCGCAAGGCATTCATTCGGAAGTGGCGCCTCAAGTGTCGAGCCGTAGCAGACAGCCTAGAAGAAGCCGGCGACAAGCTCTTCACGTTTACCCGACTACCCGTGGCACATCCGCGACGGCACCCTCATCATCTTCAACGAGCGTCAGTTGCGGCACGTCCTGTCGCGCTATTTTCAATATCAACACAGGGCCAGAACCCATCTCTCGCTCGACAAGGATTGTCCACAGCCCCGCCCCATCCAACCTCCTTCTGCAGGCGAGATTATCACTTCCCAGAGGTGGGCGGTCTGCATCATCGGTACGAACGTTGCGCCGCCTGATCTCAGAGGTCAACGAAACGATGCGCCGGTTTCGGCGTGATGAATCTCTGCATTTTTCAACCGCTGTGCTCACGCACGAGACAGGATGCATTTGCTTTGAGAAAGGTGACGATCTGCGTAAATACCTCTGGCCGCGCGTGAATGGCTGAGTGCATCAGGGATGTGAGCGGGGGCGAGCATTCCCGATATTCAATGCAACGGGCGTTCAATGGCACTTCCGTGAAAGAGAGGTGGACAAAAATACTGTCAACGAACCGATGCCAGCTCACCCCCATGGGCAACAACCGAAACATCAGATTGGTCGCAAACGCCACCGCCAATGTGCCGACAAGCAGACTAAGACCGATGACTAGAAGTCATAGTTGCGGTAGCGATCGGCATCGCGGGCACAACTGAAACGCTGAGCTTCCAGCCCACATAGTCTGCAACCAAGGCCAAAGGCAGAATCATATAAATCACTAAACCCACAATTTGCGGCGCGAGATTTTCAACCACGGCCATCGCGTTATTCCCATGGGGTAGCAGCCAGATAAATCCGCCGACCACCAGGCAAAGAACAAACAGCGGATGCAGGAGGATAACTGGAATACTCGATAGCCCATCTAATATTAAAAACAAACTGAGCACCTCATCGCCAGCAGTTCGCAGCGACAATACTCGCGGCGAGTCGAGGTCCGGCAAACCCTCCGTCCCGACCAGCCAATCTTGCCGCTCCACGATCCAGCGTGCGATCTGTGTTCGAAAAGCAATAAGGCAAGCGCTTATAGCCAATGCACTGAGGGCGGCCACTAACCACGTCAAGGCAGTGGGCCAGTCCTGGGGCATGCCGAGTTTGCCTAGCGAAGCGAAATCCGTAAACGCCCACAACGCGCACAATAAGAGCGCTGTGGTCCCAAAAATCAGTCCAACCCACGCACCGAGATGATAGAGCCAAAATAGAAGCTGACCGGGGCTTCTCCTGGTTATGGCGACAAATGGCGTGTTGAGACAGATCACGCCACGCAGCCTCTCTGCGACCCGAGGTTCTTCCTTCATGGCATAGAGCGCGATGTTCCCGCCATGACTGTGAGCCACGACAAAGTGGGCAGCATCGGGCGCCTCTTCCAGTTGTCGCGCCAATTGCGCAGCAAGCCGCTGACCTGCTTCGGTGCCTTGCGCGTGCCTATTAGCGCCGGCCCATGCAAAGGTCTTGAAAATTATAGGCACCTCGAGGCTCTGAGCGAGGCTCATGCAAAGCGGCGACCCACGTTTCACCCAGGCAGCTTTCGAGGCGAACGTGCCATGTATCAACGTAACTACATAGCTTGTCGGGGTCACAATTCGCCTCCAACGCTGGGCAGATCCAGTCTCTCAAAAAAATGCGTTCTCTTATCTCTGGATGACAGCACAACCCCATCAGGTTAGCAAACTGCGGCGAAGCTCATCGAGCCGATTGTAGAGTATCATCATCCTAACTTAGCCGGGCCCATCGTCGCTGCATCTCGGCTCAACCAAGTAACCAATACCCGGTTGCGGAGAACACGCTGTTGTTTTTCTCCTATCGTAGTCAGATCGAGTAAGAAAATCTGGGAGCGCGAGGCGGGCCTTCTCGCCGTTCGATGCGAGGACGGGGGAGAGCTGCTCGACCCGGCGGCATCGCCGCGATTGGGCTATCGCGACACACGGCTGAGACCAGTCCGTTGAGACTGGTACAACGCTGGGGCGCCGCAAGCCTTTGCGAAGTTTCTCTCCACCAAAAAGGCCAGCGAAAGAACCGCGGCCAGTTGCACGGAAATCACAGACACGTGGAGCGCAACAAGCTAGCATCCAAAGGTTATGCGTTGAGGTTGCGTAATGCGTACAATTTGTCGCCTACTCCTCTGCACAACCTGTTTGTGCTTCTTCGGTTGCACCATCCATCCTATTCCCTATGATGTTCCCGGGTATAGAACGATAGACATCGTGAAGAAAATCCGCTGCGAAGCACAACGCGCCTTAGCCAAATTCCTACCCGAAGACGCAAAACGACTCGCAGTCTACGATAAGATGAGCATCGCATACCAGTTCACATTTACAATATCCGAAAACAACAAGCTCGGAGCAGACGCATCTTTTAAAATGCCCGTGTCAACCGGTACGTTTACGCTTGGAATCTCGGGCGGAGTCGAGAAAGAGCGACTTGGTCAACGTGAATTCACGTTCGTAGACAAGTTCAAAGAGGCGCGCCAGGAAAGCGTGTGCGTCCTCGAGGCCACCGGGCCCGATTACAAATACCCCATAACTGGGACGATCGGGCTGGAAGAGGTAATCAAAACTTACCTAGAGCTTCAGGCTGTCGGACTAGGGGATCGCCCCGGCATCGTTTTTGACACTCGGGGCAGAACACCTTTTGCAGCAAAACAAGCAAAGGGCGGCGCCCAGAAACAAGATAAAGGAACGGTCGATTTTGCTGAAACCTTCGAATTCACGACCACTATAAAAGCTAGCGCGTCGCCGAAGGTAGAGCTAAAGCCTGTTGGTTCAGGGTTAGCCCTCGCCAGCGCGTCTGGGAGCCTGTCGGGCGATCGAACCGACAAACACGCACTACTAATCACGTTAAACCCAAACTACACCGACGCGTTGGCTTCAATTTACAACCAAAACGTAAATCAGAAGCTTAGGAGAATTGAAAATTTAACGAGACTGACCCCCTTGCTTGTTCCGCCACTGTAGTCACCGTTCTCTTTATTTTCGTGCCGTCATGATACTTGGGCGAGCCATGCGGATCACCGCTCCGTTCTTGATCTTCGTTGTTGCGGCGGCGCTGTCCCAAGCGCTGGCACAGCAACAGACGGGAAATGAGGTCTCTCGTCGAATTGGGGTTTTGGCAGCACATATAGAATCCGAAGCAATAAAGCTTTCGACGCTTTCTAAGTCCATCGAGGGGTCAGGGTCCGCGGAGTTCCGCCGGACACTTGAGAGCAAATCTTGGGGCGACACGGTTCTCAGTCAAAAGGCAATCCAGGATATAGAAAAGGGATTTACAGGCATACCGAGCAAGAGAAATGTGCCGGAATTGGCGATTGGCAAACGGTTAGCCGCCGCCAACCTTGAAGGCACCTCCGTGAAGGTGAAAGAGTATGCCGCCTATTTAAAATCCCTGCAGGAGCAATTGGCAAGCCTTCCCGCGCAAGAGGCGCTTGATAGGCTCCATTCAATTTACTTGCCCCCGGAAGTTATGATTGTTCTACAGGACAAATCGGGAGGCGATTCGAAACCGCAAACTGTTTGGCCGTTCGTCATCGTGCCTGACGGGTCGGGTTTTACAACAGATTACCCCGCCGTAGCAGCAATTTTGAATTTGGATGACGACGACGTGTTGAAGGTTGGGTGTACCGGCACGTTGGTTTCGCCAAACATCGTTCTCACTGCGGCTCATTGCACAGTGCTACTGAAAAATATTAAGGCGGTGTTCTTTCCTCACGCCGGTGTTTTTTCATTGGGACAACCCCCCATCGTTCACGAACACTTCAAAGCTGATTTGAGTCGCTTGCCGGAGGCTGACATCGCCATATTAGTCCTCTCGCAACCCGTGACTGGGATCAGGCCTGCGTCCATAAATGACGCTGCCGATATCTCGGCCGGCGACGAGGGCCAGATCGTTGGCTATGGTGCACGGCGTTACTATGCGAGCTCTGGCGGTCCATTGAGCGAAGATCAAGTATTGGCCGCTACCGGATTAAAGATCAGGGCCAGAGTAAAGACGTCATCCTGCGTGGGAGATTTCCTTGAGACGGCGATATGCTGGCGCTTCGTCGATGCGGGCGCAAATTTCGGCACAACGTGCAAAGGCGACTCGGGCGGACCTTTGTTCGTGACTTCCGCTCAGGAATTTATCTTGTACGGTGTCACTTCCGCGGGTGACGGGAATAAGCCATGTGCCCTAGGATCTCATGCGTTCGACGTGGACGTGTTTAAATACGCCGCATGGATCAAGGAGAAAATCAACTCGCTGCCATCCAATTCGTCAGATCAACAGATCGAGCGGTTGTCGCCAGGTGTGAATGGCACCGGACAGTTCATCCTTTCAACGGAACCTTCAAAAGAACACTTTGTTGCGGGGCGCCTGGTTTGGGAAAAGAGTGTTCAGGTCCCAGAGAATTTGGCGCTTCTTAGGCTCGCAGTGAACACGACCCTAAAAGGCGTGAAGATCACGATGCTGGCCCAGCCTGAAGCAGGGCCGCCTCAAGCTGTCAAATGCGAGCCTAGCTACCTTGGCAACATCGTTTTTTGCGAGGTCAACGCGCCCTTGGCAGGAGTTTGGAGAATTAGGCTCCAAGGCGATGCAGACAAGGAGTTCCAAATGGTTGTTACTGGCTTCAAAAGGAGAACTAACTAAGCTCTGACATTTGCTTTTGTTACCTGCGCCAGGGCAATGGACCGGGTGTTGGCTTGGAGAATCGCCGTTGCGCCCAAACCCTTAGGGCCAAAAAATTGGAAGGGCGGAAGAACCTGTACTGGACGGGGCGATCGAGCTTGCCGGAGCGTAGAGTTGGGGCAGCGGGTAGCAAAGCGGCTTCCTCGACTTCCTCCATCTCCCAGTCGCAGCGCGCCGCTTCGCGGAATCAAAGTTCTTGGGCCGAACCTTGGGCGTGCGATCACGCCGCCTCTTGATGATAATAGCGCAGGAGGCCACCCAATCGCTCGCGGCATTGCACGAGGCCCTTGCGGTGAACGTCTGTATCACGAGGGAACAGGAGGACATTGCCCTTTCCCTGATGATTGCGCTCGGCATGATAGTATTCGACGAATTCGTTCAACGCCCGCCGCAGGGAGCGCTCGCCCAAAAGGATGACCTTGGACAGGCACTCCTCCTTCACCGACCGAACCCAGCGCTCCGCATAGGCATTCAAGTTCGGACTCCGCGCGGGCAGCGCGAGCGGTTCAACCCCACCTGACGCAATGATGGCCCGGAACGACTGGGTGTATTTCGTGTCTCGATCATGCAGGAGATAAGAACAGTCCCGTAGGACGCCGCATCCCTCCATGGTCACGTTCCGGACGATTTGCTTCATCCACAACTCATCCGGGTGAATGGTGATTCCGGCGATATCCACCCGGCGGCTTTCAAGATGGATGACAAACAGCACGTAGTAGGTCGCCAACCCACGCAGCGTCAGCACCTCCGCCGTGAAAAAGTCGGTCCCCGCCAACAGCGCCAGGTGGGTCCGAATGAAGGCCTGCCATGTGGTCGTGCGCTTGCGCTCCGGCGCGGGCGACACACCGTGGCGTTGCAGAACATTTCCCACCGTTTGGTCGGAGACCTCAAATCCCAGATTGGTCAGCGCCCCCACAATCCGGTCATAGCCCCAGGAGCGGTTCTCTTCGGCCATGAGGACAATCAGTTCCTCAATTGCCCTGTCGACCCGGGGTCGGCCTGGGCTTCGATGCTTCGAGCCATCGAACTTGCGCGCGACGAGCCTTCGGTACCATCCCAGAATGGTATCTGGCAGAGCGGCAGTCGCTACGTCGCCGAGTGCCTTGCGGCCCAGTCGACGACCAATCTCGCCGAGCTTCGCTCGCTCGGCGTCCGAGAGCTTTGGCCGACCCTTCAATTGGCCCCTCAGAATTCTGGTTCTCAGCGGCGAGATATTCATTCCGCAGCAGCAGCTCCTGGTCCATGGTCCCGCTGATATAGGCCAGGATACGTGCCCACTCCATGAGCTCCCCCATTTGCCCGGCGGTTCGCAATGGGCGCCATTGATCGCCGCAAAAAAACGTAGCGGACAACGCGTGGTGAGACCATGCCGATTGAGAAAACTGCCAACTTTCTTGCAGTTCTAATTTTTTGGCCATACGGGACGGCGAGCTGCGTGTGGAACCCCAGACGAAGTGCAAAGTCGCTGCCCTCAGGGTATTCAGTAGTTTGAATTTGCAAATTGGGGATGTGAATCGTTCGCTGCTCCAAAACAGCCCGCCCCATCACGGTTCCACTCGCTATAGACAATTCACCGGGAGTGGGAATGGACCCGTAGTGGCCGACAACGCGAAGCACGTCGTTCTCAACCTGAAGGATCACCGCATCATAGGCATCACAGAGGCGAGCTGCGCTCGCCACTATCTCTGTGAAGACCCGGTTCGCACCGGTCGGCGAGTTTGAGATCGCTGCCAAAATTCCTGCGGTTACGGCTTGCTGTTCGCGCGCCTCGGCCAGCTCACGCCTCAGCTCTTCCACAGATTGATCACCACCGACTGTCGACACTTCGGAAGGCATGAGGGAGCTCAACCCTTTGGATGCTCAGCGTTGGCCCAATAGAAGACGGCCTGGCCGGCTGCACCGCTTCCTGACACCGCAGTCGTTTCTAAATAGGCGGTTTTGCCAGACAAATATCCTGTGATCTCGGCTCCTGTCATTTCCGCGGCGAAAGCCGGTACGATGAGGCCGATGATGCGTGTGCTCGCCACAACGACACGCGGAATAACTCTCATCTGCTGTTCCTCTAGACGAATGCGGTCTCGCTTGCGAGACGCTTGGCGACGCCCACTTTTAGAGAGCTAGTGCTTTTCAAGAGGAGGGAAATCAGACCTTTTGTTAGGCACTTTGTCAGAGGAAAGGGCCAGCGCGCGACCTCGCCGGTGGCCTCAAGTTGATCACCTCGTAGCCGGTGATGGCACGGCCCTCTACCGGACACCGAGTGGGTCGATGTTCCATGGAAAATGGGAAATCAAGGGCAACACGCTTTGCGCCGAGTGGAGAGAGAGACCCAACACCGGCTGTATCCGATACGAAAAAACCGGAGACGCGGTCAAGCGTTCGATGCCAAGAGCGGAGATTTGAGAGCGAAAATCCTAAGGACCGCTCCGGGCAACGCCGAGACGCTGGCTACCTGATACTTCACTAGCGTGCGAATACTCGTGTCGCTCGCATGTTCACCGGTTTGGGCGGGATGAGGGATCGCGCGCATTGTGCAACGGCAGCTTGTGGCACAGAGGTTGAGTGCCTTCTCACGTTGAACCCACGGCAGGAATCGCGGGAGCTGCGGACAAAAAGTTTGCGCGATGAAGCCGGGTATGGAGGACCGAGCTTGACCCAACTGAGACATGGGCGGCTCAAGACTTTCGCAGCGCAAAAGCATTGTTCGTTCCTTCGCTAAAGCGTGGTATCGTCCCTTCTATCGGCATGCGCACGACCTCCGGCGGAAGGGATCGCATGGCCATCCACATCCGACGGCGAGAATTCACATTCACACTGGGCGGCGCGGCGGTCGCATGGCCGCTCGCGGCGCGCGCGCAGCAACGGTCAAAGTCGTATCGCGTGGCTTATCTGTCCCTGCTCGGGGATCAGGACGCGGTGATTGTAAGACAGCGGCTTGGTGAGCTGGGTTATGCCGAGGGTAAGAATTTGATCTTGGACTTCCGCTCCGCCGAAGGGAAGCCGGCACGGCTGCCTCAACTCGCCGCCGATCTCGTCAACACCAAACCAGACGTGCTCGTTGCGGGTTTCGGAACGTTGACTGCAAAGGCGGCGCAGGCCGCCACCGCAACCATACCCATCGTTTTCACCGCCGTTGGCGATCCAATCGGTGCCGGAGTCGTCAACAGCTTCAACCGCCCCGGTGAAAATATTACCGGTCTGCATCCCGCGGGCACCGAAATCAGCGGGAAGCGGTTGCAAGTGTTGGGCGACCTCGTCCCCGGAATCCAGGTCGTCGCTGTGCTCCTGAACCCGGACACACCGTTTTCGGCCCTGGCATTGCAAGTGCTAAGGCCAGGCGCCGAGGCGCGGGGGCAGCGCCTTGAACTTTGCGAGGTGCAAACGGCTGACCAGCTTTCCACCAGTATGGAAGCGGCGGCTAGGGCCGGCGCCACTGGCCTGATCGTATTGGAAGATCCCTTACTGCTGAGCCTCCGCCAACAAACCGTCGATCTGGCCGCAAAGCTTCGGCTTTTCGCTGCTTACGGAAACAGGGAGTATGTTGATGCTGGTGGATTGCTGTCGTACGGAACCGATAGGCGGCAGCTTTACCGGCGGGCGGCGGAGTTCGTCGATAAAATCTTGAAAGGCGAAAAGCCGGCAGATATTCCCGTCGAGCGGCCAACAAAATTTGAACTCGTCATTAATCTCAAGACTGCCAAAGCCCTCGGCGTCGCGGTGCCGCCGACGCTTCTCGCGCTCGCCGATGAGGTGATTGAGTAAGCGAGGCTCATTCCGCGCCCGTTGCTGCATGTCCTCAAGATTGCGGTAGCGTGATTGCCCACGCCCCCCGCCAGAGCCGGACGGCCAGGGACATCAGATCGCGGAACTTGCAATCAAATACCGCATGCCGTCGGCGTTCTTATTCCGCGAGAATGTGGATGCGGGGAGCTTGATGAGCTACGGCCAGCATCTCGCGGACAATTTCCGGCGACCGGGATCAACAATGGGAGATGATGCTTTTCAGTTAGTGACCTCGCACGCGTCGAGGCTTGCGGTCCCGATCCATGGACGTTCTTCTCTTGTGACCTTCCCGCCAAGTAGACTGATGGCAAGGTTGAGGCCGACACCTAGTACTTTCCTGGTGCGGAAAGGTCGTGCGAAATCTTGCGAATTCCGACGATGGGCACGGAAAGGTCTACTCGCTAACGTCTCTCCATGAGTTCGCAGTAACGAACTCTCAACCCGCTCCTAGCAAGAAGGAGTGTTCGGCATGAGACGGCGCGAGTTCATAGCTCTCTTCGGTGCTGCAGCGGTCTGGCCGCTCCCGGCGCACGCTCAGCAGCCCGCCAAAATCCGGCTCATCGGGTATCTCGACTATGGAGGCGGTATATCGCCCAGCGGCGGCTTTGCACCTTTTCACGATGTCTATCGGCGCAGACCCTTCCTGGAGGGATTGCGGGAACGTGGCTGGGTCGAGGGCCAAAATGTTACCATTGAGCGACGGTTTGCGGCAGGCCAGGCAGATCGGCTCCCTGCACTTGCCGCCGAACTCATTGCCCTCAACGTCGAAGTGATACTGGCGGCGGCCACCCCGGCAGCCAAGGCTGCGCAGAACGCGACCAGCAGGATCGCGATCGTGATGGCCGACCCCGGTGACGCGGTGCAGCTCGGACTTGTCACCAGCCTCGCACGGCCCGGGGCAAATATCACCGGCGTGACCTCGCTTGCTCCGGAACTGGCGACTAAGCGCCTGGCATTGCTCAAGGAGGCATTTCCCCGAACGGCGCGCGTTGCGGTTCTCTGGAACTCCGCCATCCCGCCTGCGGAAGTGGCGTTGAAGGAGCTGCGGGCCGCCGCACCCTTGTTAGGAGTCGACTTGCAACTCGTGGAGGTGCCGGGACCGCCCGGGTTTGCGGAGGCATTCGCGGCCATCATGAGAGAACACGCCGACGCGCTTTTCGTATTTCCGGATCCGCTGACATTCGGAAACAAAGAATTGATCGTAGGATTCGCCAACAAAAATTCGATCCCCGCGCTGTTTGGCGCACGGGAGTTTGTGGAGGTCGGCGGCCTGATGTCTTATGGAACGGATTACCCAGCCTTGTTCCGGCGCGCAGGCAACTATGTCGGTCGCATTCTCAAAGGAGACAGCCCCGCAGACCTTCCCGTCGAACAGCCCGCAAAGTTCGAGCTGATGATCAACCTCAAAACTGCGAAGGCGTTCGGGTTCGATATCGCGCCAAAATTGCTCGCCCGTGCCGACGACGTGATTGAATAGACCGGCTATTTGGTGCACCCATGAGTTCTCATTTTGGCACAAAGCGTAACTGCTCCCGTCCATCACTGTCATGCCTGGAATTCGGGGCGTGATATCGTTCCTTGATTGCGTGCATACGATCTCAGCGGGAATCCACATCCGACGGCGAGATTTCATATTCACCCTTGGCGGCGCAGCAGCGGCGTGGCCGGTCGCGGGGCGAGCTCAGCAGCGCGCAATGCCGGTGATCGGATATCTTGGGGCCGAATTGCCCACCGCGTTCGCCAGCCGTGTAAGAGCCTTCCGACAAGGTCTCGGCGAAACCGGATATGTTGAGGGTCGAAATGTCGCAATCGAATTTCGCTGGGCGGAAGGCCAACACAATAGATTACCTGCGCTGGCGGCGGAGCTGGCAGGTCGTCCAGTGAAAGTGATTGTGGCGCCAGGAGGCGCTCCGGCAGCGCTCGCGGCAAAATCGGCGACCATAACAATTCCAATTGTCTTCGAAATGGGTGCCGACCCAATTGCAATGGGACTCATCGCCACGCTAAATCGCCCCGGAGGTAACCTCACCGGCGTGACGAGCTTGAACGTGCAAGTAACGCCAAAGCGGCTGGAAATTCTGCACGAGGTGGTGCCTACGGCTGCCCTGATCGCCGTTCTCCTCAATCCGACCAGTCCTACTGCCGATTTGCAATTGAGAAACCTGCAGGCAGCGGCAGACGCGCGTGGGGTGCGGCTCCATTTCCTGCACGCCAGTAGTGAACGAGAATTCGATTCCGCGTTTAAAGCCCTGGCCCAACTAAAGCCGGGTGGACTCGTGGTCGCCTCCGATACCTTCTTCGCCACGCACAGTGAGCAGCTTGCAGCCCTAACTGTTCACCACGCAGTGCCAGCGATCCACCAGTCTCGCGACTTCGCGGTCGCTGGCGGCCTGATGAGTTACGCAGGCAGCTTTGTCGAATTGCACCGTCAAGCTGGCATCCAGACCGGACGTATACTCAAGGGCGACAACCCTGCTGATCTACCAGTCCAGCAGGTCACTAAAGTCGAACTGATTATCAACCTCAAGGCAGCTAAGATCCTTGGCATCACCCTTCCCCTTTCGCTCGTTGCACGCGCCGACGAGGCGATCGAATAGGTTTGCTGGCGGTGCATGAGTTTGAAATTGGCACGCCACAGAAGCCCACCTCGCCTGCAACATTGTGTCCGGTAGTTGAGGGCTTCTGCCGTGCCCGCAAGCGGGCCGGCATGGCTCTTGGTGGCACCTTTTGCACATGGGCTGATGGGTCCTTGACCGGTTCAGGACAGCCCTTGACCCATCTGCGACATAGGTCGGAGTGAAATCCCGCAGCGCAGCAGTCTCCGTAGGCTGCTGAGTTGTGCTATCCTTTGTCCGAAGCACGGGAGGCATCGGCCAGTGAAACGACGCGACTTCATCGCGCTCATCAGTGGCGCGGCGGCTGCGTGGCCCATCGCGGTGCTCGCGCAGCAGGGCATGCGGGTGTGGCGGGTCTCGTGTTCCTGCATGGCCGCGCGGAAGATGATTCAGAAGAACAGGCTCGCATCGTCGCGTTTCGGCAAGGCCTCGAAGCACTCGGCTGGACGGCGAACCGCAACATAAGGATTGAGCATCAATTTTCCGCAGGCGAGCTTGCGCGAATTCAGACTCTTACCGCAGAGGTGGTGAGTTCGCCACCCGGACCTCATTGTCGCCAGTAGCACCCCTATCGTGGCGGCGTTGAAACAGGCAACCAGCACTATTCCGATCGTGTTCTCCGTGGTCAACGATCCGCTCGGACAGGGCTTCGTCGACAGCCTGGCCCGTCCCGGCCGCAACATCACCGGTTTCTCATATGTCGACTTTGCGATGATCGGTAAATGGCTGGAGATGCTCATCGAGATCGCTCCCGGCCTGAAACGGATCACGCTGATGTTCAATCCCCAGACCGCCCCTTGGTATTCTCGATTCCTGCGCGAATTCGGGGCGACCGCCACGTCGCTCACCTGCGCTTTCGGAAATTCCGGTGCGGGATGCGGCCGAGATTGAAGCTGCTATCGTTGCGTTCGCGAGCGATCCCGGTGGCGGCGTCATCGTCGGCCCCGATCCATTCACCAACGCCCATCGCAATTTGATCATGGCATTAACGGAGCGCCATCGGTTACCCGCGATATACGGCTTCCGCCAATTTGTCACGGAAGGCGCGCTCATCTCCTATGCACCGGACGCCATCGAAATCGTTCGCCGCTCGGCTTCATATGTCGACCGTATCCTCAAAGGCGAGATGCCGGCAGATCTGCCGGTGCAGGCGCCGACCAAGTACGAATTGGTGATCAACCTCAGGACCGCCAAGGCGCTCGGTCTCACCATTCCGCCCACGCTGCTCGCGCGCGCCGACGAGGTGATCGATTAGCGCGGCATGCTGCAGTGCATGAGTCCGTACCTGGCACGAACCTGAAGACTTCGGCGGTGCAGCGCTTCGGTCCGGAATTGGAGGATCAACTGACGCTCACTGGACGTCGCCGCGAGGAACGTACGTGACCCAGATCTACCGTCGCCTTGCAGCACCGGCCGCACGCTATGCGCTGGCCATGCCGCAACTGCGGTAGCGAACACAGGTCGGCTTTTCACGTTCCCGTGATCGACCCAAGGAAAGCCTGATCTGAGCCGTCACATCGTCGCGACGGTTGGATGGGCACCGCAGTGAAGGATCCGGTCGATCAGGAGCAGGTCGAAAAGGCTGCAGGGGGCTGCCGTGTCGCACTGGCAGCCCTGATCGAGGCTCACTACTGGTCGGTCTACCGCATGGCGTGGCGACTGATCGGCACGCGTGAGGAAGCCCAGGACGTGGCGCAGGACGTTTGCGTCAAGCTGGCGAGCGCCGTCCGCTCCTTCCGAGGCAGCGCCGAGTTTTCCACTTGGCTCTACCGTGTCGCCTACAACACCGCCATCGACCACATGCGTGCCCGGGAGCGATTGCGGCAAGGCGAAAGGCCCGACGTCGTCGTGCTGTTCCAGGGTCGGGCCGCTGAGTTGGCCGAAACCGCCGTGGCCGGCAGCGAACTCTGGCACGAGGTGCGGAGGCTGCCGCCGCAGCAGCGTGACGCGGTGATCTTCGTCTATGCTGAAGACCTCACCCACGCCGAAGCCGCGGCGATCATGGGCTGCACCGAAAAAACGGTGTCCTGGCACCTGCACGAGGCACGGAAACGCTTGCGAGCACGGCTCGATGCCGTGGGTTGAGACATGACCGAGAATGACCTGAAACAGTTGAAGGAACTGCCTGTTCCCCCGCCCGCCGAAGGCGCGCGGGAGGCGGCAGTCGCGGCGGCACTTGCCGCGTTCGAGTCCGCCGCGGTCCCTCACGCCGGCACACCCCAAGGGAGTGCCGTTCCGCCACGTCTGAGAAACACGTCTTCAATCTCCGAGGGGAGCAGCAAGATGCGTTTCCGCCGTCCCGTGGCCATCGCCGCGTCAATTATCGTTCTCGCGCTTGTCGTGCCGTTCACACTGCATCTGACGCTAACGCCGAGAGTGGCGCACCGGGTGGCGCCACAGGATAAGCTGGCGGCCTTGCCAGAGGCGGCTCAGCCTCTCACACATCCGGCGAACGTGCCTCCGGCGCCGTCGCCCGTCGCAACCCCAGCCGCCGATGTGGACCGCAAGGGCGGCGCAACGTCGTCGAGTTCTCCAGTACCCGCCGGCGCTAGGCCTGAAGAGAAGGGCTGTCCCCCTGGGCACCAGTGCCTTCTCTTCTACCCGAAGCAGGCCACGCAGGAGGCGAATGCGCAGAAAAAGGAAGCGGCCGAGAAGGTCGCAGGGCTTCCAAAACCGATGGCACCGGACCCGATGAAGCAGGCGTCGGCCTCGGGCGAGTTGCGGGTCGTGGGGGGCCAGCAAGAGCCGCTGCGATTCGGAGCATCTACTCCGTTCCCTGCCGACGGACGCTCTGCTGAGCTTGCCGCCGTCGGACGCGACCTATCTCAGTCCCAGGCAACCCAGGAAGGGCGCGACCGCTTCACGACGGCCGACTCAAACGTCGTCAAGAGCGTGGCGAGCGAGCCGGTCTCGACCTTCTCGATCGATGTCGATACCGCCTCCTATCCTTCGTGCGCGCGCTCGCTCAACTCGGCGCGGTCTGCCGCCAGCCGGAGGCGGTGCGCGTCGAAGAGATGATCAACTATTTCCCTTATGCCTATCCGCTGCCCGAGGACCGGAGCGCAGCCGTTCCGCGCCGACGGTCGCGGTGCTTCCGACGCCCTGGAACCGCGACCAGCAAGCTCGTCCACATCGGCATCAAGGGCTACGACGTGGCGAAGTCCGACGCGCCCGCGCGCCAACCTCGTGCTTCCTGATCGACACCTCGGGCTCGATGGACGAGCCGAACCGGCTGCCGCTGCTCAAGCAATCGCGTTCCGCATGCTGGTCGACAGCTGCAGCCGGATGACCGCGTCGCGCATCGTCACCTATGCCGGCCAAACGCCGGCGTGGTGCTGGAGCCGACCGCGGTGGCCGACAAGCGCAAGATCCTCGCGGCGATCGAGCGGCTCGCACGCCGGCGGCTCGACCGCCGGCGGCGAGGGCATCCGGCAGGCCTATCGGCTGGCCGAGCAGTTTCGACAAGACGGGTCAACCGCGTGATCCTGGCGACCGACGGCGATTTCAACGTCGGCATCACCGATCGCGACGAGCTGAAGGGCTTCATCGAGCGCGAGCGCGAGACGGGCATCTTCCTGTCGGTGCTCGGCTTCGGCATGGGCAACTACAACGACGCGCTGATGCAGACGCTGGCGCAGAACGGCAACGGCATCGCCGCCTACATCGACACGCTGAACGAGGCGCGCAAGGTGCTGGTCGAGGAGGTGTCCTCGACGCTGTTCCCGATCGCCAAGGACGTGAAGATCCAGGTCGAGTTCAACCCCGCCACGGTCGCGCGAGTACCGGCTGATCGGCTACGAGACCCGGCTGCTCAACCGCGACGACTTCAACAACGACAAGGTCGATGCCGGCGACATCGGCTCCGGCCACACGGTGACCGCGCTCTACGAGATCGACGCCGGTCGGGAGCCCAAAGTTCGTCGAGGACCTACGCTACCAGCAGCCGGCAACGGCCATCAAGGAAGGCAAGGGCGAATACGGCTTCCTGAGGATCAACTATAAGCTGCCGACCGCGACAGTCAGCCGCCGCATCGAACTCCCAATCACGCAAGAACTCCAAAAGACAGCCATGGATCAGGTCTCCACGGAGGTACGCTTCTCGATCGCGGTCGCGGCGTTCGGGCAGCTGCTCAGAGGCGAGCCCTATCTTAAGAGCTTTGGCTACGACGAGGTGATTGCGCTCGCCGCTGCGGCGAGGGGTGAGGACCTCTTCGGCTACCGTGCCGAGTTTCTCAACTTGGTCCGACTAGCCAAGACCGCGCACCCCTGACGTTCGCATGGGAAGTCCGAATTTTGCGAGGTGGTAGCTTGGCGGAGCCAGAACCGCATTTCCGGTTCTGTGACGGGTTTCGGATGCCGGCCCAGCACGGACACATCCACGCGCACGACCGGGCCGGCGTTCGAAAGCCGCCAGGGAAGGAAGGCGCGAGGTTGGGGCACCCGGCTCAGCGGGCGCTATGGGGATTTCGCGGGCGCCGACGGGTGCAACGAGTGCCCGTCAAGGTGAGCATCGGTCTCAGATGTGAGCGCTTGCCGGTGGATCTGGGCCTACGATCGTGAGAACCGGGTGTCTCACACGCCGATCGAGCCCAGATTGATGTTGGCACGGGACTGGTGGGCTGAGCGTCATCGTCGCCGGCCGTGAACCAGCAGCACGATCGATCTGCACTGACGCGTGAGAGTGGCGCGATCAGCGTCATGACGTGTCGATCCTGATCGCGGTCAGCATCACGGTCGGTCTGTTGCGCGGCGCGCAGCCCGCCTCGAACGTCTCGATGATGACCATGCGACCACCGCAACACGGGCAGGGGTGGATCGGCTTGTCTGTCGCCTCGGTGTTGGCAGGTGCTTCATCCGGCTTCGTCGACCGAGGTGGCTGTGGTGGGCGTGGCCAGCTTGATCAGTTCTCGCGCCCGCTCGATCGTGTCGGCCTTGGTGCGGCTGCTGGCCAAGAGCCCGTAATGCCGGATGCGGTGGAAGCCTTTCGGCAGCACGTGCAGCATGAAGCGCCGGATGAACTCGCCCGGCGCCACGGTCATGGTCTTGTACCGGCCTGGCCCCTCGAGCCGGTAGTCCTTGTACCGGAACGTCACGCCCGTCTCGTCGGCTTTGATCAGGCGCCTGTTGGAGATCGCAACACGATGGGTGTAGCGGGCCAGATAGGCCAGCACAGCTTCAGGCCCGGCGAACGGGCGCTTGGCATGGACGTGCCATTTGGTGTCGTAGAGTGGTTCGAGCCAGGACTTGAACGCGGCCTTGTCGGCGAGATGGGCGTGCGTTCCGAAGAACTGCAGGCGGCCGGCCTCGTGCGCCGTCTTCAGCATCGCCAGCATCTTGCCGCGGAACAGACGTGAGAGCACCGGCACCGGCAGGAGAAAGTCCTCCGAGCAACTGATCCACTTTGATCCGTCGAGCGAGATGCCGCCGCCCGGCACGATCATGTGCACGTGCGGGTGATGGGTCATCGCACTTCCCCACGTGTGCAGTACCGACGTGAAGCCGATCTTCACACCCAGCCGCTTCGGATCGGCCGCGATCGTCAGCAGGGTCTCCGATGACGCCTTGAACAGGAGATCGTAGATCACGGCCTTGTTCTGATACGCGACGGCGCCGATGCGCGGCGGCAGCGTGAACACGACGTGGAAGTAGGGCACCTCCAGCAGCTCGGCCTTACGCGCCTCCAGCCATTCGCGCGCCTGGCTGCCCTGGCACTTCGGGCAGTGCCGATTACCGCAGCTATTGTAGGCAATGGCGGTGTGGCCGCACGCCGGGTTCTCACAACGCGCAACGTGGCCACCGAGGGCCGCCGTGCGGCAGCCCTCGATCGCGCTCATCACCTTCACCTGCGCATGGGAGAGATGGCCGCGCATGGCACGACGCCATGCGGGACCGTGATCGCGGAAAATCTCCGCGACCTCCAGCGTTGGACGGCTCACGTCTACCGCGGGCTACTTCGGCGCCTCCTTCCTGGGGGTGAGCGGCGTCAACTGATCGAGCGGGCTCAGCACATCGCGCAGAACCTTGCTCGCGACGTGGGCGTAGCGTGCCGTCGTGTCGAGCTTCGAATGGCCCAGCGGGCACGAGTCATAATGCACGTCCTCTTAACTCATTGAAAGTCAAGGACCCGCTGGTCGGGATTTGGTGTTAGCGGAGGGTCCGATCGCTTCCGGCCAGTAAATCCTGTGAGGTCCGCGGCCTTGATCACCCAGGGAGCACCTGGGCAGACCTGTCTGCCCTTGATGTCGCCGCGGCGAAGCATGCGCAGTGCCGTCATATTGCATACCCCGACGATTTTCGCTGTGGTCTCGAGCGTGATCTCGCCGCGCTCAGCCCATTCGCCGTCTCGGTAGCCCGCAACCTCGTGGTGGTTGCGGAAGCCGCGCACGCGTTCCTGCGTCCACGCATTGCCATGGCCGGTTTCGACGCCGATGCGATTGAGCAGGCGCGCGATCTGGCGATCCGGCATCAGTCGGGCCAGCTCGCGCATGAGCGCGATCGTGTCGTCCGGAATGCGCGGATTGTGCCGACCGGCTGCATTAAGCCGCTGCTTCACCTGCAGCTCCGTATGGTCGCCACCTTGCCAGTGCAGGACCGCATGGATGATCGCGCCATCCCGGCGCACGACGATCTCCGAGATTGCGGCGCGCAGAATGCGCTTGCGTGTTGCAGCTGTTGCTGCCGGATGCAACCAGGCGCGCTCGAGGTCGGCACCGAGTACCATCAGTTGCTGCCGTTCTGGCTCGCCAAGCGGTGGCGGACGCCGCGCGATCATTGTCGCGATCTCTCCTTCGATCTTCGCGACAGACTGCAACGCCTCGTTCCAGCGGCGCTCCAACTCCCCGGCGACGAGCCGATTGGTTGGATCGACAGCATCGTACCGCCGGCGGGCATGGGCGGCCTCATAGCGTGCCTGCTGCAGGGAGAGTTCCAGCTGCCGTTGCGCGGCCGTGGTCTCGTTCGACTGGGCATTGATCGCCTTGACCGCGGCTTCTATACCGAGTGGCTTCAGGACGCGCAGCACCTCCTTGGCGATCGCGGCGTCAATGCTCAAGCCACTTACCGAGATGCAGCGCTCGGCGCCGTGGTTCGTGCGTGCGCCGTAGCAGTTATAGCGGCCGAGCCTGCCGCCGTAGTGCACATGGAGTTTGCGACCGCAGTGGCCGCAGCGCAGCAGTCCCGGAAGCAGCAGCTCGCCTTCACGGGCTGCACCACGCGTGAGCGCGCTGCTCATGCTGGTCGCGTTGTTGGCGATTGCCTTGAGGTTGCGCTCGAACTCGTCCCAGGTGATGTAGGTGGCGTGATTATCTTTGATCAGAACGTCCCATTCAGCCATCGGCCGGTGCACGCCACGCCGAACGCGCTTGCGACCGTCCACCACGCTGACCCGGCTCGTCGTGCGCCCGAATGCATAGGCGCCGGCATAGATCGGATTGGTCAGGATGCTGTGGACGATGTTGTAGGCTGGCAGCCGCCACACGACGCCGTGTGCCTCACCCCGGCGGGATTTGGCGGGCAATTCGATCCCTTCGTCTCTGAGCCAAATATGCACCTGCCGCGCACTCTGGAGCTCGGCGAATTTCGTGAAGACGAGTTGAATGGCCTCCTGCACGCGCTTGTCCGGATTCTTCTCGATCCGGTCGCGCCCGACTTTCACATAGCCCGCGGCAACACCAAGAACCAGGGCGCCACGGCGCGCCTTCTGACGCAGCGCCTCCTGCGAGCGCTGGCGGAACAGCGACAATTCAAGCTCGCTCATCGTCCCCTTCATGCCGAGCAGCAGCCGATCATTGGGATGGCGAGGATCGTCAATTCCATCTTCGTCGACGATGATGGTGTCGACCAATCCACAGAACTCGATCAGAGTGTGCCAATCGCGGCCGTTCCGGGCGAGACGCGAGGCCTCGAGCGCTAGCACTGCCCCGACACGGCCCTCGCAGATGGCGGCCAGCAATCGTTCAAAGCCTGGACGGGCAATGCCGCCGCCCGATCGTCCGAGATCGTCGTCGATGATCTCGACAGTCGTCCAACCAAGCTGCTTGGCGCGATCGGCAAGCCCATATTGCCGCCGCTGGCTTTCAAGATTGTGCACGAGCTGATCCGGAGTTGATTGACGGATATAGACGCATGCGCTGCGCTGTAGATGCTCAGCCCTGATCTTGCTCATGGACGCTCTCCCCGTTTCTTACGTCGGCCAGCGTCTCTGCGATCTCGCGAAGCAGCGCTTCCACGAGGCCTGCGAGCTCGACCCTCTGAGCCGAGGTCGGCTCCACGCGCGCCGTCTCTTCGTCGAACAGACTTGGTTGGTGATTTTCGGATTTGCCCGCCATTATCGGCTGTCTCCGTTTTTGATTCGGACCGGAGAAAGCCTAAGAGCGCATCGACCTCGGCACGCATCGAGCGCAGGATTTGGAGTGGAAAGTGCGGTTCGTCGCCTATCTCGAAACGAGACGCGGCTGGTTCAATCATCCATGCCGGCAAGCACGCGAACGAGCCGTCGGGCTGGAGCACAACGACGAACTCGATGCCGCCGCTTTCGAGCCGCCGTCTAATCTGCACCACTTCGCCGAAGCGCGGATGATAGCGGTAGCCGATCCGGGCTTCAGCTGGCTGTTCGTTGGCAGTATGTCGCTGTTCTGAGAGCCACCTGGATCACGCGAATATCGACACCCTGCTCCAGCAGGTGGGTGGCGAAGGAGTGCCGCAGCGTATGCGGCGACACCCGCTTCTCGATCCCGACCGCCTCCGCCGTATCGCGAACAACCCGATAGAGCTGGCGTGTCGTGATCGGCAGCAGCGGATCGCGGCCGGGGAACAGCCAGGTCGTCGGCTGGCCGACGCACCACCACTCCCGCAGCAGCTCCAGCAGCCGCGGCGACAGCATGCCGTTGCGATCCTTCCTGCCCTTACCCTGCTCGACGCGGATCACCATGCGCTCTCTATCGATATCGCTGACGCGCAGCATTACGACCTCGCCAGCTCTGAGACCGGAGCCATAGGCAATGCTCAAGGCCGCCTTGTACTTCAGGCCCGGACCGGGGGCCGCTTCCAGAAGACGGCCTACCTCCTCGGGCGAGAGCACGCGCGGTAGAGGCCTGGGGTAGTGCACGCGAGAGCGTGGAGCAAACGTGCGAGTCGATGGACAAGAAGCGGATATGAGGCGCCAGCATCGGACGAGCGGACAACGTACCGCGAAGTCCATATCCATCAAGATGCGAAGCGTAGATCCGACGATTGCGGCGGTGATCCCAGCCGTAGTGGTGATGCCTATAGTGGTGCCGGTCGTAGTGATGCTGCCATTGGTAGTGATGGTGCCGATGATGGCGGTACCAATGATAGCGGTGCCGCCAGTAGGGGCGATCCCAGTGCGCTTTCTGCGCCAGGCTCGCGCTAGCACTGTAAAGCGCGCTTTCGCTCACCGAAAGCGGTGCGGCCTGAACGGATAACGTGCTGAACCCGAGCGCAATTGCGCCGGCCAAGCTCGCTATCAGAGCGTTGCGTGACATAACGTATTCCTTCGGTTGCGCGGGCCAGCGGCCCACCGGTGGCAGGCTGCTGGCTTCGCTTGCTGGTCGCTTACTTGATGAGCCCGGATTTGGTGGCTGCCGCGAACTCGGTCGAAGAGACCTTGCCGTCCTTGTCGGTATCGATCTTTGCCATGCTGGCCTTGTAGGCATCGAGCTCGGCGCCATCCAGCACGCCGTTGCTATTCTTGTCGGCTGCCTTGAACTTGGCGTCGACCGCTGCATCTGCGGCGGGCATCTTGGGCGGCGTCGTCTGAGCGAAGGCCGCACCGGATGCAACCGCGAGGACAAGTACGGTTGCGGTGAGAAGCTTCATCATCATTGCGTTCTCCTGTTCGGCGGGGACAATCCACCGCCTTCGGTTGTGACCGCAGCTTAGGTTGCCTGACGTGAATGCGGCTCGAATGCGCCGTTTGGGGCTCGTTCACCCTTGAGCCGGGCAAATGCCGTAATTGCGGTAACGCTTGAGGTCCAACTAGCCCATGCATGAGCGTGACGGATTTTGCACGCGGTGCAGGGGACGCGACGGGGCGATCCGTCCGTCGGGATCGGTGTGAGGCAACGTCCTACGATGAGGTCATTGAGTGAGAGCGCGTGCCGACTTTCCCGCACCTGCTCACGGCCGGAAATGGCACCAAGCGCCATTGTCGAAGTCGAACCTCGGCATGGCAGCAATCTGAGGTACTGCGGACAGGATTTGACATCGCAAAAACTGGGTGCGAACGGCAGCGGTATACCGATGCAGCAGCGTAGCAGCGAGCCGCTTATCGCCTGAACCAGGGAGGCCTTGAAAGGCAAGCCCGCTATATCCGAGCGACCTGCGTAGCGGCATGCTACACCGATTGGGCCGACAGAGAGCTCTCGACCGCACGCATTGCAGAGTAACGTCCCGTTGAACGAAGGGAGGTTCCAGTGGTGCGCTCTCTCTTTTCAGCACTTGCGTTTGCATTCGTTGTCAGCTTGGCCGATCCGGCGGCTGCGCAGAAACAGGGTGGTACGCTGCGCATCTACCAACGCGACAACCCGCCCAGCGCCTCGATCCACGAGGAGGCGACCATCTCGACGGTTGCGCCATTCATGGGCATCTTCAATAACCTGGTCGTCTTCGACCAGAGCGCGCCGCTCGACACGCCCGAGACGATCGTGCCCGACCTGGCCGAGAGCTGGAACTGGGACGCGAGCAATACCAAGCTCACCTTCAAGCTGCACCAGGGCGTCAAGTGGCACGACGGCAAGCCCTTCACGGCCAAAGATGTTCAGTGCACCTGGAACAAGCTGACCGGCAAGGACCCAGACGACTTCCGCAAGAACCCGCGCGCCGTCTGGTGGCAGAATCTGAAGGAAGTCGTCACCAACGGCGACCATGAAGTCACGTTCGTCCTCAACCGCCGCCAACCATCGTTCCTGTCGCTGTTCGCGTCGGGCTACACGCCGGTCTATCCCTGCCACGTGTCGACCAAGGACATGCGAGCCCATCCGATCGGCACCGGGCCGTTCAAGTTCTTTGAGTTCAAGCGGAGCGAGTTGGTGAAATTGGTGCGCAACGCAGATTACTGGAAGAAGGGCAAACCCTATCTCGATGCCATTGAGTGGCGAGTGATCGACAACCGCTCCACGCGCATTCTCGCGTTTGTGGCCGGCGACTTTGACATGACGTTTCCGACGGATGTGACGATACCGCTGCTGAAGGATGTTACCTCCCAAGCGCCGAAGGCCGTGTGCGAGGTGGCGCCGCGGTACGTCATGACCAATCTGATCGTCAATCGTGAGGTCGCGCCCTTCAACGATCCGAAGATCCGCAGGGCGATGGCGCTGTCACTGGATCGCAAAACCTTCATAGATATCCTCAGTGCCGGCAAGGCCGACATCGGCGGTGTGATGCTACCGCTGCCCGAGGGCGCGTGGGGCATGCCGCCCGATGTCCTGAAGACGCTGCCCGGTTACTCCGCCGACGTGGAGAAGAGCCGTGCGGAGGGCCGCGCGATCATGGAGGAGCTCGGCTACAGCAAAACCAAGCCGCTAAAGGTGAAGGTATCTACCCGCAACATCCCCACCTACCGTGATCCGGCCGCCATCCTCATCGACCAGCTGAAGAGTGTGTATATCGAAGCCGAGCTCGAGTTGATCGACACCAGCATTTGGCAGGCCAAGGTGACTCGCAAGGAGTACAGCGTTGGGCTGAACAACACGGGCGTCGGCGTCGACGATCCCGACGTCAACCTGTACGAGAACTACAGCTGCAACTCGGAGCGCAACTACACGCAATACTGCAATAAGGAAGTGGATGCGCTGATCGACAAGCAATCGAAGGAGTTCGACAAACCGAAGCGAAAGGAGCTCGTGTGGGAGATCGAGCGTAAGCTCGCCGAGGACCTAGCGCGCCCGATCATCTTCCATGATCGCGCGGCCACGTGCTGGTATCCCGCACATCAAGGGGTTTGTGCTGCACCACAATGGGATCTACAGCAATTGGCGTTTCGAGGATGTGTGGCTCGACCAATAGAAAAGAGCCCGCGCGTTGCCGCGCGAGCCCTTCCAGTGCGTGACGCCTGTCGTGGCGCAGCGCGCTCCTCTTTGTGGAACTGCGCCCTCTTATCATCGTCCTTCTTCGCGTCCTCGAGGCGGGCTCTGGCGATACCCGAGGCCGCTAGGTTAAAAGCAAACGAGAGCAGGCGAGCGTGACCAGCCCCTGAGCTCGCAACGACCAGACATCGCTGAAGCCCACGTGTCTTGATGTGGACACATGGGCGTACACGGGCAAAATTCGTCACCACCACGGTCTTTTTATACGAGTGCAAAGTTCGCATGCCGCGTCAGGAATCAGGAGGGTCGACGGACCCGCAGGAACCGCCCTCGGCATCCCAGCGCCATGACCGCTTCTGACCTTAGCGGTTACTTAGTTGCAGTGCAGCAATCAGCTTGGCACCGCGCTGGGTCTTGCCTTGAGTTACGCTCGGCGAACGATTTCGCTAGAGTGGTCGTGTGACCAGGTGGCGCTCAAAACGATAGGCGCTCGTCGGTCCATGCGTACGTCGCGAGCGCTGTTAGGGAGGATGACATGCCAACCCTTCGCCGCCTTGGAGCGATCGGCCTTGTTTCGCTTTTGGCAGCCGCTGCAGCAACGACTGGGCGGGCTCAACAAATCAACACTTCCCAGGTTGCCATCGACAGCGATGACATAGGCGGTGTGGTCCGCAGTTCGAGCGGACCGGAAGGTGGCGTGTGGGTGATCGCAGAGACCACCGAGCTCCCAACCAAATTCGCGAGGATCGTGGTGAGTGACGACCAGGGCCGCTACGTCATCCCTGACCTGCCGAGGGCAAAATACAAAGTATGGGTGCGCGGATATGGGCTTGTGGACTCCGAGAAGGTGGATGCGGAACCCGGCAAGCTCTTGGATTTGTCCGCGGTGGTCGCGCCAAACGAGGCGGCCTCGGCACAGTACTACCCGGCGGTCTACTGGTACTCGATGCTCAAGAATTCCTGATGCAGACCAGTTCGGTGCCAAGGGTCCGCTTCCCGAGAAGATCACGCAAATCGATTGGCTGATGACGGTCAAGAACCGCAACTGCATTGGCTGCCATCAGCTTGGCCAGCTGTCCACGCGCACGATTCCTCCCACTCTCGGCGAGTTCAAATCCGGCGAGGAAGCCTGGATTCGGCGTGTGCAGTCGGGCCAAGCGGCCGAGAACATGGTGAACCCGCTTGGGGCACTTGGCGGCCTACCGTTCAAATACTTCGGGGATTGGACCGACCGCGTTGCGAAGGGTGAGCTGCCGCGCGCAAAGCCGAAACGGCCAGAAGGCGTCGAGCGCAATATCGTGGTCACGAGCTGGGAATGGGGCGACCCCAAGAAGTACCTGCACGATCTGATTGCGTCGGATCGGCGCAACCCGACGGTCAATGCCTTTGGGCCGGTCTACGGATCACCCGAATACGCAACCGACCTCATGCCCATCCTCGATCCCAAGACCCACAAGGTGACGACCTTCAAGATGCCGGTGCGGGACCCGGACACACCCGAGGCACTGGGCCCCGGACACGCGGCGCAGGTCAAGCCGATGGCACCATCACCCTACTGGGGCGAGGAGAAGATCTGGGACACCAAGGCGAACAATCACAACGCCATGTTCGACAAGAAGGGCCGAGTGTGGATGGCGGCCAACGTGCGGGGCGTGGATAATCCGGCCTACTGTAAGAAGGGCTCCGACCACCCCTCAGCAATTGTGTTTCCGCTCGAGCGATCCTCTCGCCAGGTGACGATGCTTGATCCCAAGACGATGAAGTACACCTTCGTCGACACTTGCTTTGGCACTCATCACCCGCAGTTTGGGTACGATGCCAATGACACACTTTGGCTCAGCGGCACCGGGCCCGTCGCCGGGTGGATCGACACGAAGATGTTCGATGAGACCAGTGACGCGGCGAAATCGCAGGGCTGGTCACCGTTCATCCTCGACACCAACGCCAACGGCAAGCGCGACGAGTTCGTTGAGCCTAACCAGCCGCTCAACTCCGCCAAGGATAAGCGCATTGTTCCGGGATCCGGGCCCTATGCGGTGATGCCGAGTCCTGTCGATGGCTCGATCTGGTACACGGTCGGCGTGTTTGTCGGCACGCCCGCGGTCCTGCGCTTTGATCCCTCAACGGGGCTGTCGGAGATCTTCAACGTGCCACGCCCCGCTTACGGTATCCGGGGCGGTGACATTGACAAGAACGGCGTCGTGTGGGCATCGCTCGGAAGCGGACACCTCGCCAGCTTTGACCGGCGCAAATGCAAAGGGCCGCTCAACGGCCCCAATGCGACCGGCGACCATTGCCCGGAAGGCTGGGCCGTCTACCAGTATCCCGGGCCGGGCTTCCAAGGCATTGGCGAGAACAGCGCCGAGTTCGAGCTATTACACGTGGGTCGACCAACACAACACCTTTGGGCTCGGTGAGAACATCCCGATGTCGACTGCCAACCTCAATGATGGGCTGATCGCGCTAAAGGACGGCAAGATGATCCTGCTGCGCGTGCCCTACCCCTTGGGTTTCTATGCAAAAGGCTTCGACGGCCGCATCGACGATGCAAATGCCGGTTGGAAGGGCCGGGGCTTGTGGACCACGAGTGGTGACCGCACGCCATGGCTAATGGAGGGCGGCAAGGGAAGCTTACCGCGAGCAGTTCACTTCCAGCTCCGTCCAGATCCTCTGGCCCACTGAGGTGATCTTCGCTGCAGTCTCGCCAAACGCATCCGTCGAAAATGGGAGGTGATCGCGTTCTGCACAGACTTGGGCTAGTTGCTGCTATCGCATCCACCTGCGTCATCGGATCGAAAGTCGCGCTGTCGCAAACGCCCAAGAAGGGCGGTACGTTTTTTTGGGGCGAACGCGCCGGTCTGTGGGCGTCCAGCAGCAAGGCTGGTCGAACGCATTCTCAAGTGCTCACCCCCTCCGAGCTTCGAGTCGAGCAACCGACCGCTTTCGAGCTCGTGATCAATCTCAAGACCGCCAAGACGCTCGGCCTCACGATCCCGCCATCGCTGCTCGCCCGCGCCGACGAGGTGATCGAATAGGGCGGCGCTTCGCTGCAGTGCATGAGTCTCTTCCTGGCACAGAGTGTGCGTATCCTCAGCGGGCGCGACCATGGCAGAAATTGAGGGTGCTACGGTCCAAGGTTGACGAGGCCAAAGCTCAGTGCCGACGTCAGGCCGTGACCCGTTACGGGTCGCCCCTTACTCTCCTCTGTTCCAAAACCTTACGCTCACCGGCACAAGACCATTCTTTTGGAAGAAGCGGAGTGCGCCTTCATTGAAAGACCAAGTGTCCAACGTGACCGTGGGTATTCCCAAAGAATGTGCATGCTCCTTGGCCGCATCCAAAAGCAATCGGCCGATCCCCTTTCGGCGTGCGCCAGGTCGGACACCGATCTCGTGGATGTAGATCAATTCGTGTGCGAACTGCCTTGCCGTCTCGTGACGGTAGACAATTTCAGCCACTAGGTAGCCACTGTGGGTGCCCTCATCGAAGGCGAGGAAGGCGAAGTAACCGGGGTTGCTGAGTAAGTCCTGTGCATCCTTTTCGGTAAACGTGTGCGGTCCTGGCGGCTTGAAGCGCCAGGGATGGGTCTCAGCGTGGATCTGTTGAACATCCAAATTCAGAGCAGAGATCGTACCCGCATCCTCTGGCGTAGCAGCGCGAATCTCTACCGGCGTCGGCAATCTCAGCCCCATTGATGAAACATATTAATGCGAAATTCAGTGTCTGAAGATGGCACACCCCGGACGTCTTCGGCACCGCAGCGATTCCGGCAGCTATCGGGGGTACAAGAGAAAGTGCTCCGGGGGGGCGCGATGCCATGCGCCCACCCCTGGCACTATTCGCCCGCTCGTGCTCGGTCGACCCAGGTAACGAACGAACGGTGCTTCTCCCTGACCCGTGGCGCGGCGAAATCCTAGCTGGTATCAGCGCGAATTTCGGGCAGGTTGTCCAACCAGGGTCGCCTAGCCAATCGGTCATCACCACGCCGTGCGACTGGATGGTTGTCAGAGGAGGATAAAGCTGGCCCTCTGCTGCTCGACATTAACCCAAGCAAATGGCATTGCCAGACGCCATGGCGGAGATGATCCCAGACACGTTGCCGGCGTCGAGCACGGCCGGCGAACTCGGCCATCATCGACGGCGAGTTATGCTTCATTGGCGGCGATGGGCAAGCCGACTTCCACCGGCTCCACCGCGAGATGCGCACCCGGTGGCCGGACGAGGATCAGCGCCGTTGCCAGGAAAAGACACGGGCGGGATCGAGCGCATCGGCGCAGAGAAGGTGAACGAAATGTGGGCGGCGACCGAGTTCACCGGCGTGACCGTGATCAACGGCCGCGAGTGGCTGCAGAAGCCCGGCAGTGTCGGCAAAGGCTTTGCCACGGAAATCCGCATCCTTGACGCCCAGCGCTCAATTGCGATCAATCGCACCGCTCGATTGAGGCCCTACGCGCGGGCTGGGCGTGACCCATCACTTCCGCCAGGATCAGCACCACGATTAGGCCAAGGTCATAGGCGACGGCCACCAGCATCTTCTGCCAGGCGGTCAGTGCGTCGATCCAGGCACCGAGGGCCTTGGCCGCGCCGACGCCGCTCTCGAGCTCGCGCAGGGCCGTGAGTTGCCTATCAATCTCATCAGCATGCTCGGTGGCGGCCCTCCATTCCTCGGCCGTGGCCAGCCTAGTGGCCGCCACCATCTCGTCGATCTCCTTGGTACCGCATTTGGGGCCTCGCTGCTTCCAATCACCGTCAGGACATTCTGCCTTGCGCACCCTAGTGGCTTCATCCATCTGGCGCCGCGTAATGTCGACCAAAGCCTGGCTGATGCGCGTGAACTTCATGACGGCCTTCTCAGCCAACAAAGTGTCGATCTGGGCCTTGATGTCGGCCCGGCCGTCGAGCACCTCTTGGCGCTCCGCCAGCAGACGGTCGGCGCGGGAGGCGAGGCCACTAGTGCTCAGCAGCACGGTTACCACGAACAGCAGGAGCCCGACGATGCAGGCCAGCACACCGGTCTTGCGCCAGCCCAGGACCCATGCCCTGACGGCGCCGATGTGCAGGACGAAGGAAAACAGCGCCACCATGGCGTAGTTGAGGGCAATGATGACCTGGTCCTTCAGCACTGACGCCTGATCGAGGCCGTAGGTGGCGCATAGCGCAACGCTGGCGAGCGCGCCCACGGTCGCGACGAACAGGAGAAGCTTACTCATATGTTTGGTGGGCGGGTCATCGCGACACCGTTCTGGCGTGTCGCTTCTTGTCTGCATCATGGTGCCACCTGCGCCTTTATCCACGCATCGAGATCTTCCTTGCGCCACAAGCGCGCGGTGCCGATTACATAAGAGCGCTGCAAGTCGGGCTCGATCTTTACCAGCTTGTAAAACGTGCTGCGGCCAACGCCCAAGTAAGCCGCCGCCTCGGCAGCCCGCATACCTGCGACCGGTGTGGTTTCAACGGTGCCGTGTTCGACGAGCGCGTCGCGCACAATCTCCTTGAGCGCTCGGGCCACATGCTCTGACAGCTGCCAGAGTTCGACCTTGGGAAAAAGCTCCTGAGACATAACGCGGTACACCCGTTGCGAGGACGGGTGTCATGGAACACAACCGACGTTCAGGGAAGCCTAAAAATCGTCTGTTGACCGAGTAACTGTCAATTGGGAGCTGACGATTACGTCAAGCTCATCAGTCACTGTTCGTCAGTACCCAGAGTGGCTATCGGAATTAACCATCCGCACCCCAACCCCTACCGCGCAAAAACGCTCTCAGGTCCGCGCCGAATTGATCGGTTGAACGACAATCATAGCCTGACCTTTCTGTAGATCTATAGAGCTATAGAATTTGTGGGCTGTGGAAAACTCCACGGCAATAGCTTGCCCAACGCTGCATGAGCTCCCGGCGCTCATCGAGGTAGGCGGCGCGACGGTAGGCCGCCTCGGTCTTATCCTTCACACTGTGGGCCAAAGCGGCCTCCGCAACGACCTCGCGCACCTTTGCCGATTCTTGGCCCAATCGCGAAATGAGCTGCGGAATCCATGAGGGGTCGCCCGGTCGGCGAATCCTCGGTCGCGCAACACCTTGGTGAATGCCATGTCCGACAGCGCCTCGCCGTTACGTGGGGCGGGGAAGAGCAGCTCGCTGTCGGGACGGCGGGCTTTCGCCTTCTTCAGGATGTCCAGGCAGCGCTTCGACAACGGAACGACATGCTCGCGGCGGCCTTTCATCCGCTCCTTAGGGATCGTCCAGAGCGCCGCCTTCCTATCGATCTCGTCCCACCGGGCGCCCCTGGTCTCGCGTGAGCGTGTCGCCGTGAGGATCAGCCACTCGAACGCCAGTTGGGTGATCTCATAGGAGGGCGATGCACGCAGAACCCGTATAAAATCCGGCACCTCGGCATAGGGCAGGGCGCGGTGATGCTCGATTTCGAGGTGCTTGACGCCCAGCTCCTCTCTTACGCCGACGCACGGCGAAGCTCTCTCCCGCTGTCCACGAAGGATCGCCGACTTGAACACCAGCTCCATGCGCTGCAGCACGCGCTTGGCGGTTTCGGCTTTCTCGAACCAAATCAACTTTAAAATTGCCAAAATATCTGCATGGGTGACGTCGGCCACCGGCTTCTCGCCGATGGTCGGGAAGACGTAGGCCTCCATGGTCGAGGACCACTGCTGCAGGTGCTTGGCGTTCGAGAGCGCCTTCTTGCGAAGATCGAACATGGACTCGAAGGCCTGCTTGAAGCTGACGCTCCTGACGCGGTTCAGTTCTTCCTCCGCGATCAGGTCGCGTCCATCGCGCGCTGCGCGTCGGATATCGATCGCCTTCTCGCGCGCCATGTCGAGCGTCACCAGCGGGTAGGAACCCAGGCCACGGTTGTAGCGCTTGCCGGCGATCGTCACGCGCAGCTGCCAACGGCGTGGTCCTCGGTCGCCATTCTCGCGATCGGGGTCCACCCACAGCCGAAGGCCGCCGCCATCCTCGTGCGTACCTGCAGCCAGCTTGGCGACATCCGCGGCTCTCAGCCTCTTCTCACCGCGAACCCTGTTGCGCACCCTATACATGTCCCTATCGAATCTTGGAGAAGGGTGCACGCGGGCGAACTCGATTGGACAAGAAACCCTCATAACCCCTTGGAACGCGGCCTGTTCTTGCACGGTAATGTGAGGAATAACAAGGGGTCGGAAATGAGCGGCCCGAGACATAGGTAACAGATCGTACCGGACACATGGGTAACACTTTCCATCTGCGACGACGGGGGCAGGCGGGAGGTGGCGATGCCCTGGAAGGAGTGTTCGGTCGTGGAAGAACGCCTGCGTTTCGTTGCCCGGCTGCTCGACGGCGAGGCCATGACCGAGCTGTGCCGGGAGTTCGGCATTTCACGCAAAACTGGCTACAAAATCTTTGACCGCTACAAGGAGCATGGCCTCGAGGCCCTCACCGACCGCTCGCGCCGGCCCGTCCGCTATGCCAACCAGCTGCCCAGCCAGGTCGAGAGCCTGATCGTCAGCCTCAAGCGCAACAAGCCCCACTGGGGCGCCCGTAAGATCAGGGAGCTGCTCCTGCGCCGGCTGCCCGGCGACCTACGCCTGCCCGCCAAAAGCACCATCCATGCCGTCCTCGATCGTCACGGCCTCGTTAAACGCTTGGGCAAACGGCGCGCCCGCGCAACGGGCACGCCGCTGTCAAAGGCCCTGGCGCCCAATGATCTGTGGTGCGCCGACTTCAAGGGCGAGTTCAAGCTCGGCAACGGCCGCTACTGCTATCCCCTCACGGTCACCGACCAGGCCTCGCGCTTCCTCCTCATGTGCGAAGCCCTCGACACCACCCGCGAGGACGTTGCCGTTACTGCCTTCGAGCGGCTGTTCGCCGAGCGCGGGCTGCCTCAAGCCATTCGTTCCGACAATGGGGTCCCCTTCGCCAGTCCTCATGCCCTCTTCAATCTGTCAAAACTCGCCGTCTGGTGGCTGCGCCTCGGCATTGCCATCGAGCGCATCAAACCGGGCCATCCCCAGCAGAATGGCCGCCACGAGCGCATGCACCTCACTCTCAAAAAGGAGGCAACCCGGCCGCCGGGCATGAACAGCCTGCAGCAGCAGGCCCGCTTCGACGACTTCGTGCACGAGTTCAACGCCGAACGGCCGCACGAGGCCATCGCCATGAAGTGCCCCGCCGAGGTCTACACCCCCTCAAGGCGCGCCTATCAGGGTCTCCCCGACCTCGAATACCCCTTCCACGACCGCGACGTCCTCGTCACCGCCTGCGGCCGTATCTGCATCTACAGAAAGAAAATCAACGTCTCCACCGTCCTCGCCGGACAGCGGCTCGGCATCAAGGAGGTCGACGAGGGAATTTGGCTCGTCAGCTTCATCGACTATGATCTGGGCTATATCGATCTGGAGCAGAGAACCTTGCAACCCATCGACAACCCGTTCGGGCCCAGGTTGTCACCTATGTCTTAGGTACGTTCTGTCACCCATGTGTCCGGGTCGGACAAAATCGCTCCTGGCGGAGGGAGTGGGATTCGAACCCACGATACGGTTGCCCGTATACACGCTTTCCAAGCGTGCGCCTTCAGCCACTCGGCCATCCCTCCGCGTCACTGGAGTAGGCGCGAATATAGAGGGCGGCCGGAGGCTTGCAAGCGCCACAAGGTCGGCGATCGAGCTACACGATCACGGCGCTAGGCTGTATGCTTCTCGGCAGGTAACCATTGGTGGTTAGAAATGGGCTTTTTGCGGTTCCTTGCGAGTGTCCTACTGCTCGTCGCCATCATTGCCGCCATCTACGACGGCACGCGCGCGCTTGAGAGCAAGGGGGGCCAGATTGTAATGACGTCCCTCGGCGAGCAGTGGTCGAAAGTGGCCCCAGTATCGCACAAGAATGCCCAAGCTGCGGTGCGGCGCTATACTCATCCATTGGTTTGGGACGGGCTCGTCCAGCGACTGTTGCTGTTACCCACCTGGGTGGTATTCGCCAGCCTCGGGCTGGTTGCGGCCTATGCGGGCCGCCGCCGCCGCCGGGTCAATGTGTTCGCAAACTGAAGCTAGCGCTTGCTCGCGGGCTGAGATGCGCCCGCGCTGGCAAATGACGTTCGCGGTGCGGTGAGGACGTCGACCGCGATGCCGCCGACGACGAGTACGGTCGCAGCGACGACCAAATAGAGCATCGCTCGCTTGTGACGCCCTTGTAGGTCCTTGAGCTCCCCGCCGGTGAGGGGCGGACTGTTCTCGGGTGTCGTTTTGCGGTGGATGAAGCCGAGCATGCGCCGCTCGATGCAACGGCGTACCGTGCCACCATCGAGAATGTTTACGCCGGCTCGTTCGGCGATCCTGCTGGCGATCTCCGGAAAGGGCAACGCCTGGTCGACATTGTCCTCGTTCACCGTGCCAAGACGGATGTGTCCGCCGTCTTTGGTGAGTAGCCGGGTGGCGCGGAGCAGGACGGGAGCCATGACGTTGCCGAACAGCACGCAACGCGTCTCGACGGCCTGAATTTGCTCGTAGGGCACCTCGCGGTCGACGAACCGCAGCATCGGGATGGCCCCGCTCCCCTGCGGGAGGGTGATCCGAACGGCGCGTTCTCCGAGGACCACCTTCGAGCGGATCGATTGGTAGATCTGTATGCCCAACAGCGCCATTAGCGCGGTAAAGATCAAACTGAACACCATGAGACCGATGGTGTCGAACCACAGCCCGTGTGCAAAACGCCAGGCCAGCATGGGTCCGAGGCTGCCATAGAAGGGGAGGAGGATCAAAAATGCCAGCGAGAGGAACGTCTTGCGTCCCACACCGGCCTCGTAAACGGTGCGCTCCTGACCTGCGGTCGGCATCTCGACCCCCTTGCATAACGCCCCATGCGAAGGCGAATTCTAGCGCCGCGGGCGGCGGCGCACTATATGTGTGGTAGTTCGCGACCCTATGAGGGTTTGATCGATGTTGTTCGCTCGCAAGAAGTCTGAAATGCCGACGACCGAGACCGCGCTCAAGGGCCGTCCCGAGCCTATTCCGACGGCTAAGCTTCACCACCTCAATCGGCGGCCGCTCAAGGGTCCTTACCCCGAGGGCCTCGAGACAGCAATCTTCGGGCTGGGGTGTTTTTGGGGCGCGGAGCGTAAATTTTGGGAAATGGGTGATGGCATCTGGCTTACTGCCGCCGGCTACAGCGGCGGTGTGACCCCCAATCCCAGCTATGAGGAGGTGTGTAGCGGGCGCACCGGCCACAACGAGGTCGTGCTCGTCGTGTATGATCCCAAGAGGCTGACCTATGAGGCGTTGCTCAAGACGTTTTGGGAAAGTCACGATCCCACCCAAGGCATGCGCCAGGGCAACGACGTTGGCACGCAATATCGCTCCGGCATCTATGTGGCCTCCGAGGCGCAGCGGCGTGCAGCAGAAGCGTCGAAAGCCGCTTATCAGAACGTTTTGGCAGCGAACGGCTACGGTCCGATCACCACCGAGATCCTCGACGTCTCACCCTTTTACTTCGCGGAGGACTATCACCAGCAGTATCTCGCCAAAGTCCCGCATGGCTATTGCGGCCTTGGCGGAACGGGCCTGAGCTGCCCGGTTGGCACGGGAGCCAAGGCCGACGTCTAGCCGTTGGGCCCGCCCCGAGGCAGCGTCCCCTTGGGTGCACCTGGGGCAATTAGCTCATGGACTTTCCTGCCCTGCAGGGCCATCTAACGAGCATGCCGATCCAGATCACTGACCGGCCTCGCCGCGACACCCTGCTCGCCATGCGCCGTGGTTTTGCGCAACGTTGCCCGAAGTGCGGCAAGGGAACGCTGTTTTGGAAATACCTGAAGGTAACTGATGAATGCCCCTCCTGCGGCGAGGCTTTGCATCACCATCGAGCCGACGATGCACCGGCCTACTTCACCATTATCGTGGTCGGTCATTTCATCGTCGGTGGGATCCTTGCCCTGCATAAGAGCTTAGCGCCGCCCGAGTGGGTGCAACTTGCGATTTGGATGCCCCTGACCTTGGTAAGCTGCCTGTGGTTGCTGCCCCGCATTAAGGGCGCGCTGGTCGGTCTACAGTGGGCGCTCTACATGCACGGCTTCGACGGCTCCAAGGCCGATCAAATCGTCGAGCCCTAGTCGCCGGCGTGGGACGGCGCATTGGGTCTTTGCCGTTGCGACCCAAAAGGCGCTCACGTGCCCGGCACGACAAAATCGATGTTGCGCTTGCGCCTCCGTGTCCTCCCTTGGAGTTCCAGTGCCGTTAGGCGCGCCGATGTAAACCCTTGCGCCTGCTGGCACCAGCCATAATCCAAGGCTAGTCGGCATTATTTCGTCCGGCGGGCATAGGAAGGCCTTGCGGCTGCCACGCCCCTCGCCAATTTCGGGTTCACTGAGGAGCCGCTTTATGTTGATGCTGTCCTCGTTTGCCCATTGGGGTGCTGGAGCAATCGCATGGTCCTGTCCCTGAAGCAGCGGCTCGCCATTCTGCTTGTGCCCTCGCCGCTATACTACCGCGGTCGGGTTGCCGACGAAGCCGCGTGGGGGGAGCATGAACTTTGCGCGCTGGACAAATTTGTGCCGCGCGGCGGGACGGCGATCGACGTCGGAGCCAATGACGGTGTGTTCGCCTTCGCCTTCTCTGGCCGAGTGGATAGGGTCGAGGCTTTTGAGCCGAACCCGGACTATGCCCTCTTTGCGCGACGCATGTTGGGGTCGCGCGCGCATGTCCACGAGGTCGCGCTGGCGAATAGGACCGGCGCCGCCGAATTCATTGTCCCGGTCTCAGAGGACGGAACGGTTCTGCACCTCGGCGGAAGTTTGCGACAATCATCTGAAGCGCAATCGAAAGTTTTGCGCTTCGATGTCGCGGTACGCACCCTTGATAGCTATGCCTTCGAGGAAGTTCGGGTCATAAAGATCGACGTTGAGGGCAGCGAAATGGAAGTCCTGGAGGGCGGTCGAGAGACGATCCGACGCTATCGCCCGCCGCTCATCGTAGAGTTGCTGACGGGCACCCATGCCAGCCCCATTGACCTTACGCAAGCGATTTGCAGCGCCTATGGCTACGCTGCATGGATCGTTACCAAGGACGGAGCGCTTGTCGAAGCCCTGCCGGTGATGCGCAGCCTTGGCAGCAACACCACTTGGGGGTCCTCCATACGGAATTGTAACGTCGTGTTTCTTCGCAGCGATGTGAGCACGTAAGAGAGGCAATGTGGAGCTTTTCATTTTCGCCCGATTTCACGCAAAGGAAGGGCAGCAAGATGCTGTAGCGGCAGCGCTAAGGGACGTCCTTCGTCCTACCCGTGACGAGCCCAGCTGCCAGACCATTCAACACTTTTCAACACTTTCACTGCATCCGAAATCCAAGGTTGTTTTATGTGCACTCACGCTGGGTCGATGAGGCCGCGTTCGAAAGGCTCGCGACTTTGCCGCATACGGTTCGTTATCGACCATCCTTTGGATGTAACGAGGGCCGGGCCTACGAGTAGTCCGTGATCGCGAGGGGCGTCGGTAACGGGTACATTTCCGACGCCCCGCGCTTGGTTGGCTCATGTGCGGGCACAGGCCGACCGAACACCATAACGCGGGCCGTTTGGGCTTATTTCTCAGCGCACGGCCTATTTAAATTTCCTCGAAGCCGGTGGCGATTCTTCCTTTTTTTACCAATGCCGCGACCGTTCAACTCCGGGGGAGCCACTCGGCACATCGCGCTTTTGTGCGCGCGGGGGAAAAATCAAAGCCGCGCAGTATCGAAGTGGCTGGTAGGCCGCGGCTCGGTTCGCCTCTACAACTTGCTTCTTGCTCACACAAGCGGTGAGGTCGGCGCGGTCAGACGTTTGCCAATTCGATCAGGACGTCGGCGTGGCAAGGCTCGGTGAGCTTGCAGGTACACGATAAGTCTTTCCCCTGGAGCTCGAACGGATCCAGTTTCTCTTCCCGCAGGAAATCCCTGTAGAGAATGAGCGCACCGGCCTTCCAGCCACCAGCCTTCACTGCGGCGGCGATGTCGGCTTCGCTGCTGAGGAGCGTGTCGACGTCCTTCTTTTTGAAAGGCAGCTGCCACTTCGTCCCCGGACCAACGTCCACCACGTTCGGGTCGAGCGCAGCCTCTTTCTCGCGCCGCCGTCGGCGCGGCTTATGAAGGGTCCGCATACCGATATCCATGGTTCGTAAACACACAAGACCAGAATTGGTTGCGTTTACCCTACCTTAACCACCCGTCCTGAGACGCAAGTTCACCTTCACGATGCCCCACGGGCAACATAGCGGCGCGGCGAAGGCAGGGTTTGAGACAGGGAGCGGGCGACGAAAAAAGGGGCCGCTTCGGGAGGTTGAAGCGGCCCCTTTCCATCCTGCACCGCAAGATCTGTGTGAGACAGATGCCAACACGCTAGCCGACTCGAGGCGCGCGCGGCGAATAACGTTTTCTTGCGCGCGCCGGCGCTCTTGGTTGCGGGTGGCGCACGAGAGCGGTCCTGGCTGCACCAAGTCATGCAACCAAGCCAAGGCTTGCGCTCTCCGTCGGGACTTTCGGTGCTGGGAGCTCAGGCCGCCTGGGCCACAGGTATTCTAGGGACCGACTGCTGGTGACGTGGCTTCGGAGGCTGGAAGGCCAGCCGTAAATGCTCGCCACAATAGGATTGCCCGGGCACTTGCGGCTCGCCGCAAAAGTGGAAATCTGCTTGTCGGGGATCCCCCACCGGCCAGCGGCAGTCCCGCGGCTCCAGGGTTGTGACGGTCTTGCGCTTCTTCTTGGTCATTGGCCCTTTCCACTGGACACGAGCTACGCGCCAGCTGGCCGCAAAGCTGTGGTCAATTGGTGTTGAGATTGACATATAGATAGGGGGTAAATTCCCAGCCGCAATATTCGTGCGTGTGCGACCCAATGGCACGGCCTGTGCTTTTTTCGCAACCGCGAATCGCCGCCCAAGGCGGCCGATCCATCCAGCGGTTCGGGGGCAAACGGCATCGCCCGGCCGCCTCGGCCGTTCCGTCCGGGATGGGCGTTTCTCATCTCATCAGGCGGCAAAAAAGGGGGTGCCCAGCTTTGGCAATGCCGCGCGTAAGCTGCCGCATGGCGTGCCACAGCAGACCGGTCGGTCCGACAACAGGGTGCCGGAACCGAGGCCTCCCATGCACTGACTTCCCTCCGCCCCACCGGGCATCTGTCACGCTGGTTCGGCACGATGTTAACGCGACGCGCTCAGCATCCAATAGAGGAAGCCTGCGATCATGCCGCCCACGATCGCCACTGTGCCGTAAGGACCGAGCCAACCATCAATCCAATTCACAGTCGACCAGACGATATCCATCGCGATCTTCCCCGCCCAACGTTGGCACACCCTTGAGGGTATGTCATGGGAGGGTCCGCCCGTCCTGGGCAAATGGCCCAGGCGAACGTCCCCCGCCATGCTCCTGTAAGGAATGTTAACTTCAGCCGACATGTCGGCGCCAGCCCGTCGCCGGCGAAATGCCACCCGACCCGCCACACCCTTGATCGTCTTTGGGCGTGAGTGCCGCCAAGGCAGAAGGAGCTTTGCAAAGGGTCGGAAGGCAGGGCGCCATCTGCGCCTGCCTGGTCCTTTTGGACACGATACCACAACCGGGGACGATGGCACCTGCGCCCCCGCCTATGATGGCGCACGGGTGGGGCGGCCCGCACCGTCCGCCAGAGCAGACCCCGCAATGTGCTCCAGACTTTGCACTGGACAGCCGCATGGCAATTATGCCGTGCGGAGACGATTAAGAAATTAACGACGTGACGATTTTTGCAGGGGCAATCGCACGAGAGGGGCGATCCGCATCGCGCGTAGCGTGACACCGCCCCGCCAGGGCGGGCGGGTGCGACCAATGAGGTGCGAGTGGGCGCGCTGAGAGCGTGGGTGGAACAATGAAAAGCCGGGCGACCGCCTCCCTCAGACGGACACCCGGCTTTTTGCGCCGTTAGTTTCCACCCCCCCCGAACTAAGGCGCCCAGCGATCAAGCCCTGGGACCGCCCGTACGAATGACCGCGGTCTTCCAGGTGACCGCCGCAATTAATTCGTACAATGAGTACCTGCGCCTGGCTACCCACGAGCGGCTGTGCCCAAATCAGGCGCAACCGCGCCGCGCGTTTTTGCAGTTGATACGCAGTTGCAACTTCTGTGCACGGGGAAGGGGCGGGCGAGAGCGGTAGTATCGGGGGAACACAGCGCGCTCTCGCCCTAGGCCACTGCCATACGGGGGTAGGACGGTGTGGCCCTGCGCCATTGGGTCGAGGGAAGAGACCGCAAAGGGCGCTTGCTACATTCATGGCAAGGGACGCAGTTGGTTTCTATGCAGAGTAATACTGAATGCGGCGGAATTTTTGCCGGGTTGGGGTCTGCCGTTTGTAGGTGCTCCTACAATTCAGCCAATGGTCTCCCCCTAACTGGGGATCGAAAGACCACGGTGCCGGCGCCATTTGCGGCCGTAAGCAAGAAGGCCGGTTTGGGAATGGGCCGCCCGGTTTGGGGACATCAGGGCGCGATCCGTTCCATTTTTGGGGGTTATCCGGCACCGCAGAGCAAGCCCGGCCTTTCCTCTCCCGGCTGGTCAGGGCACGTTCTGCTTGCCTTGGACCGCGTTCGAGCAAGCTTTTAGCAGCTCGGACGCGGTCGCTTACTTGCTCTACTGCCGCCTGCCCCAACGCCAGGGGCCCGTGCATCCCGCCCGCCTGATGGCGTGACATGCCCTACTAGCCCTTCATGCCGAGCCGGACCGCCATACCTCACCGGCTCCCCTGTTAACCCGCGAGCAGCACCACATGCTGTCGCGGATTTGCCCGTCGCTCCGCCCCTTGCGGATACAAGTTTTGGGCCGACGCGCGCATTGCCACCGACCCCATCGCAGAGTTGACTCGACGCGTTGGCGCTCGTCTTGCGGCGGCAGCGGTTCCTGACACGCGGGCAAGGGGGCCTGGATCCGATCGAACCCAACTGTTCGCGTGAACGGTGAGAGGGTGCGACCGCTGTGCCCAAGGGGTGACGGCCACTTTGCCCGGGCGGGCCGGCCGATGGGTGGGTCACGTACGCGAGGGAGGGGCAGCGTCACCAGCGTGCTGCGGCGCGGGCCCTTCCCCTGTTCGCGGCGCTGAGGCATGATGCAACCCGGCAAAAGCGATGGGCAAAGGCCCGATGGCCACGGCTGTTGCGCCCCCTTGGGTGTTGGCTGCCGGGGCGATGGCCAGAAGGCTGCGGGGCCCGCTCCTGACGTGCCATGGGAGAAAAGCCATGCAGATCGAAGCGCTGGGCTACGTCGGCGTCAGGTCGGATCGGCTTGACGACTGGGCAACGTTTGCCTCGGGCTTTCTTGGCATGCAGATCACCGAGCGCAGTGCAAAGAGCCTGCGGCTCAGGATGGATGACCGCAAGCAGCGGCTCGTCATTGCCCCCGACATTGTCGAAGGGGCGGCCTTGTTTGGTTGGGAGTTGTCCGACGCGACGGCACTCGACGCGCTGGCGGCTCGGCTGGAGGCGGCCCGGGTCGACGTCAAGCGCGGCAACCGCGCGCTGGCGACCGAACGGCGGGTCAAGGACTTGATCGTTTTCACGGATCCCATCGGTACGCGGCTCGAGGCCTTCCATGGTGCCGAGGCCGCCGACGAGCCGTTCAAGCCGGGTCGTGCCATCTCGGGGTTTCGGACAGGTCCGCTCGGCGTTGGCCATGCGGTGCTCGCCGTCGAGAAGGTCGAAAGCTTGCTTCCATTCTATCGTGATTTACTGGGGTTTCGCCTCAGCGACTGGTTTGTGAAGCCGTTCAAAGCTTATTTCTTCCATGTCAATCCGCGTCACCACAGCCTCGCCCTAATTGAGACCGGAAAAAACGACATCCATCATTTCATGGTCGAGCTCTACAGTCTCGACGATGTCGGGCAGGGCTTCGACGTCGCGCAAAACCTGGAAGTGCCCCTTGGTACGACAATTGGGCGGCATACCAACGATTTCATGACCTCGTTTTATTCGCGCACGCCTTCCGGCTTTATGGTCGAATATGGCTGGGGAGGTCGATGCATCGATCCGGCGAGCTGGCAGCCGGGTGAAATGACAAGCGGTGGCAGCCTGTGGGGCCACGAACGCCTGTGGCTCGATGCCGAGCGGCGCCAGAGCGCGCGCGACATCCAGTTGCAGGTCGCCGCTGCGGGGTTGCGACAGCCGGTGCAGGTATTGGAGGGCAACTACGCCGTTTCGGCCGGTGTCTGCCCATGGTGGGATCAGGCCAAGAAGAGTAGCGGAGCAAAGAACTTTTAGTCCGATCGTAACCGCCTTCGCCGAAAGTACGGCGGTGGCGTGATTGCGATCGACCAGCCTGCCGGTTCCGCCAGATCGGGTTTTTGCGATGCGCATGGCAAATGGGCATCCACCGAGAGCTAGTCCCTGTTGCGGAGGCAGACCATGAGCATGCCAATAACGAGCCCGACCGCAAACATCGGCGCCGGAGCCGAGCGCCACCTGTTGGCCCATCTCCCCGGGGAAGACGGCTGGCCGATCGTTGGCAATACTTTTGCCGCTCTCAAGGATCCCGTCGGCCATGTCGCGCTGATGCACCGCAAGCACGGCCCCGTCTATCGCGACCATTTGTTCGGCGTACGCAGCGTCGCCCTGCTCGGACCAGAAGCCAACGAGCTCATTCTGTTTGATCGCGACAAGAATTTTTCCTCGTCGGGCGGGTGGGGCTTTCTGCTCGACCGACTATTCCCGCGTGGTCTGATGCTGATGGATTTTGAGGAGCATCGCCTACATCGCAAGGCGTTGGGGGTCGCCTTCAAGCCATCGCCAATGAAGGCCTATCTCGGGGCCCTCAACAGTGGAATTTCTCGGCGTATTGCCGAGTGGCACCTAGAGGGGGCGGGACAAGGCGGCAGGTCCGATTTCCAGTTCTATCCGGCCATCAAACAGCTGACCCTTGATTTGGCCGCGACCTCCTTCCTTGGCATTGAGCTCGGCCAGCAGGCCAATGCCGTCAACCGCGCCTTCGTCGATATGGTAGCGGCCAGTATCGGTGTAGTCCGCTCCCCCATTCCCGGCACACAAATGTGGAAGGGCGTCAATGGCAGGGAGGCAATCATTGCCTTCTTGCGGCAAGAGATCCCGAGACGGCGGTCAGGGCAGGGAACAGATCTGTTCTCCGAACTTTGCCGCACGAGCAAAGAGGATGGATCGCTACTGAGCGATCAGGAAATCGCCGACCATATGAGTTTCTTGATGATGGCGGCACACGACACCCTGACCTCTTCGTTGACGACGCTTGTCTTCTTGTTGGGCAAGCACGGCGAGTGGCAGGAGAAGCTGCGAGCGGAAACGCGGGGGCTCGGGCTTCCAGCCGGCGCACCACTCCCCTACGAACGGCTGGGTGAACTAGTTTTGCTTGAAATGGCCTTCAAGGAGGCGATGCGTATCAATCCGCCGGTGGTTTCGGTGCCGCGTCGCGCCGTGCGCGAGTTTCGCTTCAAAAGCTACGATATTCCGGCGGGCACGCGGGTTGCGGTCAATACCATCTTCACCCATCGCATGCCCGAAATCTGGCCGGAGCCCCTTAAGTTCGATCCGCTACGCTTTACGGATGCAGCGGTTCGCACCCGCCATAAGTATGCCTGGGTGCCGTTCGGCGGCGGGGCGCATATGTGTCTTGGCCTGCATTTTGCGTACATGCAGGCCAAGAGCTTCTTCTACCATTTGCTGACGACGACACAACTGAGCCTCGCCGCCGACTACGTACCGCGCTGGCAGATGTGGCCGATTCCGAAACCACGCGACGGGCTGCCGATCCGCATCGAACGCCTCCTCTGACGGCCGTCGATGCCCACTGCCGACGCGCGCGCACGAGTGTGATCGCGGGCGCTTGCATGGCATGCTAGCGCGCCGCAGAGCCTCTCCGACGGGTGGGCTGTGCCTTCGATCGACCGGCATCGCGCCAAGGCCGCGTTTCCAGCGCGCGATCGTGGCGGCCCGCGCGGCCTCCGCTCAGAGCATTCCGTGACGCGCGTCCACGTCGTCCCCCCACCGATGCGGTTCCGAGTTGCGCGGCGCGGCTCAGGCCGCGGGCACGGGTGCAGCCCGCGTGCCTCGTGGGCTGTCCGCGCCGAAGCGCGCGGTGATCCGCAGAAGGCGTTCGGCCTCGGCGCGCACAATCAGCTTCCCGCCCAGCGCCTCGATGTGGCGCCGCAGGTCTTCGTGTTCGAATTCCTCTGCCGGCCGGGACACCCGTTTCGAACGCTCCACTTCGTAGCAAAGCTCGATCTCCAGGTTCTCACGGCCCGTCGCTCGAACGTGCACCGCGCCACCTGCGCTCTGCTGGAAGGCCCGGGTCAGGCCGTGGGAGACAAACTGGTAGGCGCAGGCCTTGAGGGCGTCCGGTGCGCTCGCTGGCAAATCGCCAAAGTCGCACGCCACCGGTCTGGCGGTCCGCAGTTCGTGCAAACAGATCGCCGTTCCCAAGGTTTCGGCGAAGGACAGGCCAGCCAATTCGGAAGGCGCCAGGCTTGCCGACAAGGCACGAATTTGGCGAAGACACTGGGTCAACGCTTTGCGCATGGCTTCAATGTCACTCGCCCGTTGGGTGGACATTTGGCTCAATTGGCCGGGCGGTTGCGAAAGGGCATCGACCTTCAACAAAGCCAGCGCCGCAAGCTGTAGGGGGCCCGCATGCAGTTCCTTGCCGACGCGCCGCAGATTGCGCTCGTTGATTTCGAACACACGCCCGTTGGCCTCGCACAAGCGCTGGCGAAATTGCTCGTCTGCTGCCCGTTGTAGCGAGAGCTCGCCGATGCGCCATTGCAAGCGACAGGTCAGGTTGAAGAGCACGACTACAAGCGCAATGGCGGCGCTGGCGATGACGACGTAACTTGCATATTGGGCGGCGCGCGTTTCCCGGTTCAATGCCACAGCCAGCTCGGAGGTGCCGGCAAGCGCAATGATGCGGCTGCTGCCGGTTTGCCGGATCGGCGCATAGACTTCGAGCACCGGCACGAGCCCATGCGGCGCCTGCGACGGGTCCCCCCTATCGGCGGCGAAACTGGCGACTACTTCGCCGCGCAGCGCCCGATCGCGAACGTCGGCTGGCGGAGAGTGGCGATCGGCGGTTTTTTGCGGGACGCTGAAGACGATGTCGTCGCCGACCCAAATGCTGAACGCAACAATGGTTTTGCCAAGCGACAGCGACGACAGCACGCGCTCGAGCGCCTTGCGGTTTTCGCTCGAGAGTGAGGGTTTGGTGGCGAGCTCCTGGACCAGAGGTTCGACGGCGCTGTCCATATACAACGCGGTGGTTGCCGCCGCTTTCTGGGCAAACGCCGCCTCAATGTGGCTCGCTACGACGGTGGAGGCGTAGACGGCGCCGCAGACCACGACGAGGCAGGCCGCGACGAAAAGCTTGGAGGCAGGTTCGAGACCTTGCCACCGTGCTCGCGGCTCTGCCGAGAATGGCAACGTTGCCTGAAATGGGAGCGCCATGGTCTTGCACTTGATAATCACTTTCAACTAGATACGACGGCGGCGCTTCCCCTGCAATCGGACCAAAGTGAAGGCATCTTCAGGACCGGAAGCTCCATCCGCGAGATATGAGCAGAAGTCTTTGATTTTGTTGGTGTTGTTTTTAGGGTACGACCCGGTACCTGTCCCAGCTGCGCCGGCTTAGGAAAAGCGGCGCCGATCTGTACAATCGCGCGCAGATATGCGTTGGGAGCTGCCGATTGCCGCGCGGTCAACCGTGACGCTTCGCAGACGAAGAGGCCACCCTTGCGCGAAGTGGCACGACGGCACGGCGTAGATTTTCAGATTGCGGCACGTACATGCCGACGGAGCGCAGCACGCGGAGGTAGAAGACGACACCGCTCTCTTCCCGCCTCCTGACCAATGTCTGCTCGCGTGAGAGGGAAAGCCGAATGCTGTTCCTGGTGGGGCGAGAACGTTCTAGGCAGAGTTCGATCTGGTGATGCGTCGCCTGTATCTCAGTGCCGACGCGGGCGTCACTTCGCACATGCGAGGTGGTTCTGGGCAACGCACCAGCGAGTGCACTGCCACGGCCGGAATGGGTCACCTACACGGGGCCAATGACTGATCCCCATCGATTGGGTGGTCTGCTGCTGGTGATCGACTGAGGCATTGACCCTTGAGTGCCGATTTTGCAAAAGCAAAAGCGGCCGTGAGGATCTCAACAAGCTGCGTCGTCAACTCCTCAATTTGTGAGGAGAGGCGGATGATCGTTGCTCGCCGCGTCGCATTTTGTCGAGACACCAAATGCGCGCTCTCGCCGTCTCTTCGTCGAGCTTGCCGCGCTTCATGAGCTTGTAAGTCCGGCTCATTTCCGCGAGGACGCCCGGCAGCGTCGCAAGCGGCATTCAGGCAACGAACTCCCCCTAACTGGGGATCTACAAATTGTCCAATCACACTCATTTACCTGCTGCGATCAAGAAGCCAGCCCGAATGGGCGGCTTGGGGAAGTCATTTCAGGCAGAAACGCGCTGCCAGCGCGCCGTTTCGACACCGCATTCCGGTGCGGGGACCGAAGCGCCATGCCGGTGACTTCACACACGAGCAAGCAAAATGTTGATGACACTCCCCCTGCCCGGTCATGCCAACCACATGAAATCCGATGCTGAGCTTTCCGATCTCCTTAAAAATGCCAGCGAGGCTGCCATGGAAATGCGCGGCGTCGATGAGCGCGAGCGACGCAAATATCTCAAGCAGGCAGATGATGCCTGCATCGTTCTCAACTATCGCGCTGGCCGGCCGCAAGATGCAAGCCCACCGTGCTCAAGCAAGACGATGATTAGGCAGCAACAGGCGCGACCACAACCGCCTGTGCAGTCACAGGCACCTGCGCAGCCACCGATAAAGTCGCGCGCTGAAGACCCGCGATTAGAACAGATACGGCAATTGCAACGCGAGTTAAGTGAGGAAGCAGAAAAACGGAAGACCCAACGCAAGCTAGAAATCATCGAGCGCATCAAGGCATTGATCGCTTCGCTACCCCCGGAGGAATACGAGCGCGCTGTTGGGAGCAAAGCCCTATGACCGCTCGTTTGGCGCTGGTCTTTGCAATACTAAGGCCTTGGCGTTTAGCGCTCATGCCTCAATGGCCAATGCCGCTGTAAACGTGTCCGGAGCTTGATGGCAGCTTAACCGCAATGGTGCGCGGCCAAGCCAAACGGATGGCGTTTGCGTCACGCACAATCGCGTATGATTCAACGCAGCTCCTATTTCGGTCGTTTAACTTGAGGTGCTCAAAGCCCGCGATGTCGCTGTCATGTACGGCATCTCAGAGCGATCGCTGTGGCAATGGGCTGCCGAACTTGAGGAGGTGCGCGCCGGCAACTAATCCCCTGGAACGGGGATGACTGCCGGTGCCTTGACCGTGTCCAATCCGTTCCGGACGTGGGGCAAGCCCCTGCGCATAAGCCGTCCGCCTGGCCACGCCCTGTGCGGTCTCTAGGGGCGTGGTCTTTGCCTCGACAACCCCTCGCGCGCGAGCGCGTAGCGGAGCAGGAATTTTCAGCCGATGTTTGGATTTTCGCTTACGCCGAGGCGTCTATGAAATTAGTGACGGCGGCAGTGGCCGCTGCTGTTTTCAAGTTGGCTTTGTTAGGCGGGGGCGTTGCGGTCGCGCAGAACCCATGCCACTGCATCGGATACTCAGGGCCAGGAGGACCTTGTTACGACGGCCCGGGAGGAAGAGCATATAGCGGTCTGGGCGGCCCGGCGTACGCTGGGCCCGGGGGACCCTGCTATGCTGGACCGGGAGGGCCGGCATACTCTGGCCCGGGTGGTCGCGCCTATTCTGGCCCCGGCGGCCCTATGTACAGCGGACCCGGAGGACCTGCCTATGACGGTCCTGGAGGTGCCGCTTATTCCGGTCCTAGTGGACCATGCTTTGCAGGACCGGGCGGACCCTGCTACGCAGGCCCAGGTGGCGGAAACTCCTGCCCCAGAGTTTGCAGGTAAATCGCACGCCGAACCCCATCGCCGGAACTAGACCCGTTGGACCTCTAGCTATCTGCTGCGGACGGGACAGACGCTCCGTTGGCCATGGATGCCCCACCCGCCTCATCTGGAGCCAACTGTCCTGTCGACCACCTTGCCTGGTCTCGTGGATGATGTTCGGTCCCTGATTGGTCAAGAGGACGCGATACTCGAATTCGGCGCTGCCTCGGCCCGACGGGCTACCCTTTCCCAACGAGTCCCTTTCTAAGGGCAGCCGACTCGACGGTTTCGGGGCAGACTTTTGGCTTGCCGTTACTCGCCGACGTTCAGTGTCTCGACCTTGCACCGCTCCTCGATAGCATCCTCGACGGCATTCCAGACCGCGCCGATCTCCAGGATGTCGACCTCTTCCCATGCGGGTTCGCCCAGATTGCCATCCTCCTCGGCCACATTAAGAAACTTTACAATCATCGACGACCCTGACCAGCTCTGGAAGGGTGCCTTGTGCAAGTCAAAATATGCCCATTCCGGCGTGAATGAGTACTGCGACCCCGCTGACTATCTGCGCCACCGTCTCGAGCAGCGTCGGATCAATCTCATCTGGGGTGTACGGTTGCTTGAAGGGTGACGCTGAGGCCTGGCCTCAGCAGATAGTCCGGATTTGGAAACTCGACGATAATTTCGGTCGTCTGGGTAGCCGGGTTAAATTCGTACGCTCCGGCGACGAGACGGCCTTTGTGCGGATACTTATCGCCAGTGGCCAAGGCAAGCCCGAAGTCCCCCCGGTCGGCCGTCTGCTCGAGAAGTCTTGAGCACTCCGCCTCCCTGATCGCTGCGTTGGAAATATGCGGCAGCAGGAGCTTGGCCGACGACGTGGATCGGATCGAGCTGGACGATCGTCGCAAGCCGGCTCTGGTCACGCGCCTCTCTGGTGATGTAGGCGCCTTCCTTGATCAAAGGCCGGCTGATGATGCCAGTTAGCGGCGCGTACAGCTTCATCTGCTCCAGAACGATTTGGCCGATCTCCACATTGGCTCGGGCTTCCTCAACTTTCGCGGCAGCGATATGCCGCTGAGCCTCCGCGTTCAGAAACTCGCTCTCCGATGCGACGTTCCGGGTTCGCAAGGCCTGCTTATTCTTGAGGTTGCCCTCAGAAAGGCGCAACTGCGCCTCTGCCTGCTTCAGGTGCGCCTGTGCGAGCACAAGCGACAGCTCGGCGTTCCTGGACCGGAACTCGAACAGGAGGTCGCCCTTCTTCACCACTTGGCCTGCCGAGAAATTGATCGCGGTCAGAACCCCGTCAAGCCGCGGGGCCACTTCGGCCTCGCGCGCGGCAGCTACCATCGCCTTGTACTCGAGAACCTTGGCGTCCGGCTGTTGCTGGGCGTGGGTCGGCTGGACCACCACATTCGCCAGGGTGAACATCAAGACGAGGTGCAGCGCTATTGATCTTGCGAAGACAATTCCAATTGCGCTCATTGCAGCCTCCCTGATGAAGCAGGCCCGACTGTTATTCCAGTCGACCGCATTTCGCGTGGTCCGCTTCGTGGATCCACTGCGCGCTGACTTTTGGCGAGCGCTTTTGCGTCACGTACGCCAGTCCGAATGGTTGCGGTCCGCGCCGATGCTCAAGCTTGGCGTCCGCGCCGAGGGGCTGGTATCAGGGAAAACCCCGAGAGTTCATGCGCGCGGGTTAGTCTGAGAATCAAAGCGGCGTGGTTGCGGGACACCGAATGACCAAATTCGCCATTCGCTATCCAGGGGGAACGCTCGTCGTCATATGGATGGCGCTGATCGTGACAATGTGGATGATGCCGGACTTGCGGCCAGACCCTATCGGCGTACTACCGAAGTCGCGCTTGGACGCCACGTGCGTGTCGTCCTTCCTGCCCCGAGGTCGCCCCGTCTATTTGATCATCTTCGAGGCTTGTGAGGCACCCCTAGGCCACCGGTGAGAACACAGTTGAGCCGCTTTTGGGTCGTGTTAAACTTGCGCGGGCTGAAGCGCTGCGTCAAGCCATGCTGGGTTGATCGACGGTCCAGGGTTCGTCTACGCCGGCAAAACGGTATATACCTACGCCCATCCGCTGTTTTGGGCACCCTACTCGATCATCGGAGATGGTGGCACGCAATAGATTGACGGAGACGATCTCCGCCGAATATCGCGCAAAAGAGCCCGTAATTACTGGCTTACTGCGGATCTCTCTCAACCGTACCCGTCCCGACACCCATCCCAGCCATCGCTGTTCGTTCCGATTTCCAGATTTGCGTTTTCATCATCGACGAAGCTCACGCGCGGCAGCGATATCGCTCGCTTGCGCCTGCGCGAGGTGACGGAAGCCGCTTGCGCATTCGCAAGCGACTGTCGACCGCTTCTGAACTTCGGCCGGCTCGGGCTCCAGTAGATAACGCGCATGGCTAATCACTCCGGTTGCGGAATGCGCACGAACTTATCGGCACCAGTGCCGAACGAGAGGATAATCCCCTCACGACGGCGACCGCGTGCCTCAGGGTACCGAGCGTAAAACTCTTCAGCGCTCTCGCCGAAGTCCAGAAACACCTTGTACGTGTGCCGCACCGTCTGACCCAATTGCTCAGCCAACTGCTCAGGTTGAAGCGGTTGATCGTATGTATCGTCACCATTGATGATTACCTGCCCACCGCCGAGCTGCCCCAACCTGCGCTCAATGTTTTCCAACGCCTGCGCTTCAACCATGCTGCGCATTTGCGCCAAGACCCACACCAAGCTGCGTCCTTTCTCGTGATCCATTCATATTTTGACGCCTCTCTCGTGAGCCCGCCGAGGAATAGGCGGAGCCAAGACCGTCGATTGAGGGCGCTGTTGGGTGATGCCGCCGCTCAGCAATCCGCAAGCGGCGCTGCATTGAAGCGGTCGGAATGGACGCAGCCAAACCACGCGGCAAAAAAAGGGGACGCCTGTCGCCAAGCGCCCCGCACCCATGTACGCATACAAATCAAGCGCATGGTCAGAGGCGAATTGGGTCCGCACCGCGCTAGGGGTGTTGGGACCTCATACCGGTTCGAACCCTGTCCTCCGTCAGCAAAGCTACACCTTTCCCGGGAAAGCTCATCGGACCTTGGGCCAGTCCGCAATCGGAGCGAGGCAACTGTTCTGTGAGAGCAACGCACAGATCAGGATGCGGAAGGGAAATTAGGTCAGCTGAGATCCAGTCCTTATACGGAGGGATTGCCCAACATCGCACGACCCGGCCCCGCGCACTGGAGAGGCCTTTAAAGCTCGATCCCGGGGTGTCTTCGAAGACTTGCGGGCTGCGCAAGTCTGAGGAGGTCTGCCAATTTAGCATCTGACAAACGCCTGATAGTGTCTGTCGGTGATTTATCAGTTTTATGCCGAGTGTTGCCTGGTAGTGACATCATTCCACGGCCCATGGAGCTATAGTGACAACCGCGTGCAAGACCTCCCGTTAGGCACGCGATTTAAACCCGGTGCGGTACTTCTTAGCTTCGCGATTACCCTCGTTCGCAGGTTGCTGGGTGCGGGCCGCGCTGGGTCTTTTGATCGTTCATGGACTGTCTCCCAAACTGCAGAGGGGCTGTTGCCGTCAGCTCCTCTGCAATTTCAGAAGATTTCGCTGAAACAGTTAATGCTTTCCAATTTGTGGTGTGGGGGCTGCCGTTGCTTAACGAATTTCGGCTGTGGGTGCTGAGCACCTTTGTGATTGTCGTTCTCGTTGTTTTTTGCGTGACGACGCTGCCTGTCCGAATTTAGGGCGGCCAAAGAAAAAGGGCGTCGATTTGTGTGGGGTACGGCGCCCTCTGCAACCGGCTCGCTGGTGTGTGGGGGCGAGCCGGTTGTCGCCTTGCAAGGGAAGAGCGTGAACCCTCTCATGGGCAGCACGCGGCCCAGGAGGTGGCAGAGAATACTGGGGTGCTGGTGCGTCCGACGCGACCCGTAGCCCCTCGAGGCCAAATCTGCCCAAAAGGCCACCTGTTCAGAAATCGCACCGCAAAATTTTATGGGGACAAAAGTGTTTTGCCGTGGGGACACCCGGACTTTTCAGCGCGAATTTTGCCCCCTCTCCGGGCCGGGTGTTGTTGTGGCAGGAACAATCCATATAATGGATCGCGATACGGGGGAGGCGCTTATCCACCGGCGCCTTAATCGGGGCTAACCTCTAGGACTTCTATCGAGGTGGCGTCGGCGTCGCCTTTTGTGCCTTTGTGCGAAGCGGCGAGTCAGCAAAGCGGCGTGGCTCAGGCTATCGGAACCGTCCTACCCAAGTTAAACAAGCACCGCAGGCATGTGATTGCGAAAAACCTTTCCGATTCGCGGACATTTTGCGGCTGCTTGCCGATGCCGCCCGGGCTCACCTTACCGTCGGCACCGCCATGATTAGCGGCCGCTCCCCCGTTTGCTTGAGGCGGGCGCGATTTGGGCAACGACCCGGGCGCAGGCAAAACTCCCCGCGCCTTTTCGCAATCTTTTGGTCCTTGCTGTTGGCGTGCCTGGCGCTCTTGGCCGCAGACGTCGCCTGGGCGTGGCAATCGCCCGATCAAGCGCAACTGGCAAGCCAGGCCAATCTGTTGGCGGATGAAGCGCTCGATCCGAAGGGCGTTGCTTCGCCGAGCGATGGTGCGTCTCCTGCTGCCGGCCGGGCGCCGAACTCCTCCTGCCCAGGCTGCCGCTGCCTTAGGCCGGGTTCGGAGCGGCTGGGCGCAACCAAATCGCGGGCCGAGGGCGCAAATTTGGCTCGCGCACCTCCGTCGGCGTGAGATTGTGCCGGCGCTTCGGGTCCGTGCGATGGCCTGAGGGATCCCGAGTGCAACGTTTTGTGTCTTTGTGAAACTAGGGCGCAGCGATACCTATCCACAGCAAGAAGCTCGGTTGTCCTGTGTCGCGCAGAGCACCCTGAAAACAAAACTCACCGGGCCAGGCTAGGGTTGTGGCGCCGGTTCACTCTCAGATGTGTGAGGATGGCGATGCATGCAACGAAGGATGCGCTTGTGTCGGCGCTGCTGGCGAGCATCGAGGCCGCCAAACAATCCGAATGGCCTTACCGTTCCTGGGTTGTGCGGAATTGTCTGCCGTCGGAGACCATGGGTGAGCTTTTGGCGCTCCCGTTTGAGGCACCGGGCTTAGCCGGGGTCTCGGGCAAACGCGAACTGCACAATGCCACGCGCAAGTACTTCGACGCGGAAAATCAAGAGAGGTTTTCCGTTTGCGCGAAGTTTTGCGCGGCCTTCCAGGATCGTCGAGTGACCGATCGTATCGCCAGCCGGTTCGGTGCCAAGTTGAACGGTTCGTACCTTCGGGTCGAGTACGCTCAAGATGTCGATGGCTTTTGGCTCGAGCCCCACACCGATCTTGGCGTCAAAACCTTTACTATGCTGTTTTATATTTCAACCGAGCCCCAGCACGAGAGCCTGGGCACCGACATCTACGACGCCAACAAGGCCCCTGTCGGTCGGTCTCCGTTTGCCAGCAACAGCGCCTTCATCTTTGTTCCCTCCTCGACGACCTATCATGGCTTTGAGCGGCGGCCGATCGAGGGCGTGCGAAAGTCCATTATCATCAACTATGTCACCGACGAGTGGCGGGCTCGCGAGCAACTGGCCTTTCCGGACCGACCGATCATCAACTAGTCGCGGCTCGGGGGCTGCGCACGGCCCCTTTCGCCGCGGCAGCCATGCTGCGCGAACGCGACATTTTATGCCGGCCGAGGATCGCCCGTCGACGGTGCGGGCGCCGTCGACTTGCCCTTGAGCGGTAGCGGCTGCTCGCCGAGCATGGCTTTGACGATGACGCTGCGAGCAAGTCTGGGATCGAGGGCATGCTCGCCGATCAGGTCCTGGCATTCGGCGAGAATGAGGTCCGCATCCTGCATGATCTTCAGTTCTTTGAAGCGGTCATGCTGGTGCAGCCCCATGCTTTGGCCAAGAATTTCCAACAGGTTGACAATCCGAAACGGCCAGTCGCGCTCGTGGGCGCACAGGTCACGATGGTCTGAGTGATAGACGGCGACCAGCGCGTCGATACCTGCCGTGCGCGCCGCCTCGAGTTCCTGGCGTTGCAGCTCGCGCTTGTAGGCGGGGAGCACGCCGAGGTTGACACTCTGCAAGCCCACCGCCGGCTGCTGCAGATCGACCAGTTCCACGCCCGGAATGGCTTGCAAGAGTTCGCTTGCGGCCTCGACGACACCGGCGACGCCGGGATGCTTGTGTAGGGCAACGCGTAACTCGACGCGCCGGAGAAGGTGCGGCTTGAGATTGTCCAGCTGCGACCTCAGGAAACGGATAAAAGGTGTCATCTCGAATGGCTTGGATCCGCGTTGCCGTTCGAGCACCGGCAATGTCGTCTCGGTGAACTGGACTTGGCAGCTTGGGCACCACGACAGCACCTGCCCGGACTTGCTGTGCGACATTTTCTCGATCGAGTTTGAGCCGAGCCGACCCGCCATCTCCATGTCGCCGGCGCGCATCTGCTGGATCCCGCAGCAATGGCTTGGTCCGCCCATCACCTGGTAACTAAGGCCAAGCCGGTCCATGACGTCGAGCGCAAGCAGCGCGATATGCGGCGTCTTTAGGACATTGCAGCCCGTATAGAATACGAAATCCGGGGCGTCTTTGGGTTTTGCAACCGATGCGGAGCCTTGGCCTAGCCGGTCCAATACCGTGCCCTCGAGCTGCAAGCGCGACAGCACCGTTACGTCTTGACTGGTATCGCGATATCTCACCACGCCGTCACGGCGCCGTTCAGCGAGCGCGCTTTTCTTCTTCAGCATCGAGAGCCGCGCCATCGCCAGCAGAAAGCGCGGATTAACACCATAGCTGCAGGCTTTGACGCACTCGCCGCTGAGCGTGCAGGATTGCGCCCATTGGCGGGAAGCGTCGGGGCCCTCACCAGTTCGCACGAGATCGAGCACGCCGGCAATGACCGCGGCAGGTCGGGCCTGCTTGATGCCGGCCGGTTCAACGCTGGGACAGCTTTCGACGCACTTGCCACACACGGTGCAGGCGTCGAGCATGTCGCCGATGCGGTCGTTGAGGGCTCGTTCGAAGCTGCTGTCGGCCATCGCCTGCGTACTCCCATGCGGCCGAAGGACACTAGCACGTTTCCTGGCCGACGGCAGCCTGAGCAGCCAGGTGGCAGCGGAGCCCGGCGCCATCGCCGCCGCGCCCCGCTTTAAATGATGTCCCTTGCCTAATTTTTCGACCCAGCCAACCCCTGGGCCAGGGAGCACGCGGCGCTAAACGGTCATGGCGCGGCTTGCCAGGGACGGCGTGCCGCTTGCCTTGCCGGACAATCGTGGGATGTTCGGCACACGTCGTTTTACTCGGCGCGTTTTCACTATTGTTGCTGAGCCTGGGCGGGTGCACACTTTCTGGGACGACAGGGCCACCGCCAACGCGCGAGGACAAACCGATGCTCAAGCTGGCCGCCATCGCAGCTGCAATTTTCGCTTTCGCCACAACGGGCGCCTGGGCACAAAAGTCTGGTGGCGTGCTGCGCATCACGCACCGCGATAGCCCAGCCAGCATGTCGATCCATGAGGAGGGAACGATTTCCGTGGTGTTGCCGATGATGGGGGTCTTCAACAACCTCGTCGTCTTCGATCCGCATGCACCGCAGAACGCTTTGGAAGGGATCGTGCCGGACCTGGCCAAGAGTTGGACCTGGAGTGAAGACGGGAAGCGACTGACCTTCGCGCTACGTGAGGGCGTGACTTGGCATGACGGCAAGCCATTCACTGCCGCCGACGTCAAATGCACCTGGGATCTGTTGGGCGACAAGGGTGAGGAGACATTTAAGGTCAATTTCCGTAAGGGTTGGTACAGCAATGTCGAGGCGGTGACGACCAATGGCGCCTACGAAGTGGTGTTCGACCTGAAAATGCCGCAGCCCGCAATTCTGGCCCTGCTGGCTTCAGGCTTTACGCCGGTATACCCCTGCCATGTCTCGCCACGCGATATGCGCCGGGCGCCGATCGGCACGGGACCGTTCAAGTTCGTCGAATACCAAAGCAACCAGGGTATCAAGGTCAGTCGCAACCCGAACTACTGGAAGCCAGGTCGGCCCTATCTGGACGGGATCGAATACACCATCATCCCCAACCGATCGACCGCTATCCTCGCCTTCGTCGCCGGCAACTTCGATATGATCTTTCCCTATGAACTGACCGTGCCCCTGGTGACGGACGTGAAAAGCCAGGTGCCAACGGCCATCTGCGATATCTCTCCAATGAACGTTGCCGCCAACATACTGATGAACCCCGTAGCGCCGTTCGATAACCTTGACGTCCGCCGGGCCGTTGCCATGGCGCTGGATCGCAAGAGCTTCATCGATATTCTGACTCAAGGGCGCGGGGATGTCGGTACCGCCATGCAGCCGCTGCCAGAGGGGCGTTGGGGAATGCCCGAGGACATGCGGCGCGCGCTACCGGGCTATGATGCTGACGTCGAGAAGAGTCGACAGAAGGCGCGCGCCACCATGCAGGCGAACGGCTTCGGTCCAAATAAGCGGCTGAAACTGAAGCTTTCGACCCGAAATCTGCCGACCTATCGCGACGCTTCGGTCATCCTGATCAGTCAATTGAAGGAGATCTTCATCGATGCCGAGTTGGATTTGGTCGAAACCGCGCTTTGGGTGCCGAAACTCATTCGGCGTGAATACCAGATGGCAGTGAATTAGGTCGGCAACGGTGTTGATGACCCCGATCAGAACTATCCCGAGAACTATGCCTGTGGTTCGCGTACCTACATGGATTATTGCAATAAAGAGATCGATGCCCTGATCGCCAAGCAGTCCATGGAGCGGGACCAGGAGAAGCGCAAGCAGATTGCCTGGGAAATCGATAAAAAGCTGACCGAAGATGCGGTCCGTCCGATGATCTATTACATGCGCGGAGCTACCTGTTGGCGGCCTGAGGTGAAGAACGTCACGATCATGGTGAACAGCATCTACAATGGTTGGCGCATGGAGGACGTCTGGCTCGAGCGCTGAGGGGAGCGGCAATTTGGGCGCCCTCGAGGGCGGGCAGCGATCGGGGCCTCGCCGCAGGCCTGCGACCAATTCCTGGCGGCATCGCCGCCTAAGGCATTTATCGTCGCGCTTGCGCTATCCGCAGAGGCGGAGGCACAAATCTCCATGAAAGGAGGACGCGCGATGCGGCCGTCGCGTCAAGGCTGTTAGAAGGATCCGCCCGTTGAGAAGTCGGTGTCATTGGCGGAGGATTGCGGTGGCCTTGGTGACCACCCGCCGCGACTAGACGGATTGCGCCAGCCGCCGCCGGCCGAATCGTTCGTATTGCCGCCGGGAAGGGGAAACGGCAGCGGAAAATCGGGTCGGCCAAAATCCGTGCTGCCGCGGGTGGGTCGCGATCGGTGCCCATTCTGCAGGATGTCCCAAAGCGCGCCACTGCGAACGGCGCCCTGCAACATACCTTTCAAAAGATCGGCGATGTCGCCGTCGTTGTTGAAGGTGCTGCGTGGGTGATCGTAGCCCGTGCGACGGAACTGCTCGCGCACTTGTTCCATTTCGGACCGCCGACGCGACAGTTCGAGGGCTTCGCGGCGCAAACCGGCAATCTCGGTTTCTGTCTTGGCAATATTCTGCTCGATCCCCTCGATGCGACCGACAATCGCTTCGTCGGCAGAGGTCGGTGTCCGGCGCGCTTCGGCATAAAGGTTGGCGATGTTGTCGGCGGCATCGGCGGCGGCGATTGTATTCAGCGCCTCGTTGTAAGCGGCATCCGAGTTGCCGGTGACCAAGGTTGCGCGCGCTTCGTCGACCTTGCGCAGCATTTCTCGCTTCTTCTCTACCGTGTCATCGATGACGGCCAGCTTGTGACGCACTTCGGCCAGGCTCTGTTCCTTCGCATCGACACCGACCTCGATCAGGGCGTGTTGTTCGATTTCGAAAAGTGCCGCTTGTGGCGCCTGCACCGCTTGCCGCTGGGCAGTGGCATGTTCCCTTAGACGTTGCGGGATTTCGATCAGCGCGGCATAATTGGGTCGGGCACCGTCGTAGGCGATAAACTCCGCCACCATACGATCGAGCATGCGAGCGACCCGACCACCCGTATATTGACCGCTGCCGAACCGCCTTCGCCACAAATATGCGAACAGGGGATCCTCATCGTAAGGCTTCTTCTTGGCACCGAGCTCGGCTTCCGAAGCGGCAGCTTTTTTTTCCGCCTCGACGGCCACCGCCTCTGCTTTATCGCGTGCGTGTTTGGCATCCCGCCAAGCCTGCGTTGCCTGCACCCTAGCTTCCGCTTCGGCCCTGTCGTGCTCAACCACGTCCAGTGCCGTCTCGACCTCGGCAGACGCGGCGTGCCGGGCCGCCTGCGCCTGTGTCACTTCCTTTTGCAGGGCATTGCACTGCTCGGCCGCCGCGCTGATGCGCAAACGGTAGTCATCGAGGATTTGTCGCGCCCGCCGCTCGCCGGCATCCAGATCGCCGACTAGGCGCCCAGCGGCCATCTCGTCGAGCTTGATGCGCGCAAGCTCTCGCAGGCTGTGGCTACGTTCCGATCGCAGCCGCTCGGTTTCACCGACGGCGGAGCGCAGCGCCTGGTCGAGCTGACTTTGTTCGCCGTGCAGCTTGCCGATCGCATCCTCGATCGACGCTAACGTCTGCCGTCCTGTCCACATCAAGCAACCTTACCACCTTGTGATGAAGCCACCCTCGAACGGCATTTCGTAATTTATCGCCAACATGCCGCGCCGTTTTTCGCCGAAGCGGCTCTCCTGAACGATGCCATCGTCACGTTTGTCGCGAGCTACCATCTCGAAGGTGTCTTGTGGCACGCGAACACCGAACTTGGACACGGTTTCAACGCTGCCGGTCTCTTCGTTGCGGATCGGCAGGCTCAGCTTTTCGCCCTGCGGAGTAATGGCTTCGACGATCAGATAGTAGTTGCGCGCCTGGCTGCCGTGGGGTGGCCGACGCCACACGCCGCTGCTCTCACCCGGCCGCGACACGACGGTCAAGGTGTACTGGCGCATCACCTCCTCGCGTAGCGCCGCAAGCTCAGCATTGATCTTGAGCATGCCAGCGCGATCGCCCGCACCGATGGCGCGTTCGGCCTCGGTCTGCAGTGCGCTTGCTTTTTGCTTGGCGGCTGCATCGGCGGTAATGGCCCCCACATCGGCGTAGGCTTGCCGAAGCTGTTTCGGGAGCGTCGCGGTGACCTCGATACGCGCCCGCTCCTCGGCAAGTTTGGCCGGTCGCGTGACGAGCGCGTAGTAGCCGCCGAACAAGCCAACAAGCGCTGCCGCGGCGATGCCGAGCCGCCTGCCATGCCGCTGCCGCTTCGCCCACAAGGTGAGTAATGTGCGCTTCCAGCCCGGCGGCGGCGGGGTGTAGACGAAGCGGCTGTCCTCCAGGGCCTTGACCCCCTCAGCCAAAACCCCGTCCGGCACCTCGATGCCTTGGTCGCGATAGATCTGGCGCAGGCGAGCGAGCAGCTCGCTCTCGCGGCCTTTCTCGTTGAGCTCGCGACGCACAAGATCTTCTCGATGGCGCAGGGTGTCCACCACGTCCATCGCAATCATGACGTCGTCGAGCGTCTGCGGCTGGCTCGGCACCATCCCGGCCTCGGTCATGGGATTTTCCAAACCCGAGCCTCACGCGGCGGCGGGCAATGTATCGCCCGCAGCAATCAGCCGGGCCATGCGCTTTTTGCTGTCCTCGACCGCATCACGAATTTCACTGGAGTTTTGCGTAGCAAGCTTGCGCATCTCGGCGATGATTTCTGTGGAGCGCTCCTGAAAATTCACGACGCTGTCGACAAGCTTCTTAACGGCATCGGCCCGGACCGTCGGTCCATAGCCGCTGCGCACGGCCGCTTCCGTGACTTTGTCACCCACCTCCGACAAGGTCTCGAGGCTCTTCGACATGCCCTCCTTCATGGCGTCCAGCGTTTTGGTCAATTCATGCAGGCCGAACATGCCAGTAAACGACGCTTTGAGTGCCGTTAGTACGCTATCGTTTGTCGAGAAGAAGGTGACCGCCTGCGCATACACGCGTTCCTTGGCGGAGGTCGTTTGCATTAGGCGGGCCATGATGACCTCGGAGGTATTATAGGCGATTGTCAGGTTGTCCGAGAGGTCCTTGGCGATCTGGTAGCGCTTGTCCTCTTCTTGGGTGCAACGCAGCTGCTCGTCTCGTAGGAGCTCCAGCTTTGCCCGCTCTGATGGTTCGGTACCTTTGAACTCGGCGACCTTTTCCGACGCGGTCTTCAAATCGGCCTTCATGGCGTCGAGCTTCTCGCTGGCTTTTTTTAGCACCTCGAGCGCCATCACCTCCGCGTGCTTGAGGGCCCCGCGATAGTCTCGATAGGCGTCTAGGATCTTGGCTTCACGCTCGATTTGGTTCTTGGTTTCTTTGGTGACAGAGAGGTAGGTCTTTCGGATTTTGTCGAAACGATCGGCGATGTCGCCCCGCGCGATCTTCATCCACATGTTCGTACCGCGCTCCAGAATATCCAACTTGCCGTCGGTAACCTGATCTACCAGGCGTTTGGAGTCATCGCGTATGGAATTGAAGCCATTGGTGATGCTTTGATAGCGATCGCCGACCTCCATCTTCGATGTCTGCTCGCGGACCACCTCGTTGAAAACCTCGCTCTGCGCCAGCGTGCGGGCGATCAAAGCAATCTTGTCTTGGTCCAGGTCGGATATCTTTTCCAGTAGCGCATTGACGGGCGCCGCGCCGTTCGTCTTCTCAGGCATCAGGCCCATATCGCGCAGGGCATTTGATGCCTTGTCCAGGTATTGCAGGGGGGACCTTGTTACGACTTCAGCCATGTGATCCATCCCATTTTCGAGGTGCCTAAGATAATTGCCACGCCGCACGGACGTTTGAGGTTCCGAGAGAACGCCTTGGCAGACCTGCGAAGAGCCACGAGCTGTCGCCAAAGCCCGGGCGCGCCGACCGCAGCGTCATGGTTTGCGCCCCCTCGATCAGGTCGGATGGCCGCACGGTGGCCCGCGGTCGCCAAAAATCGTCGCCATCCCCTGGGCCTTGCGCCTCGCTCGCCAATCCACCCGCTTCGCCAAGACTTAACGTTGGGACGGCCATTGCAACTCCTGGAATGGCAAAGCCGGCGCAGCCCTAACTGGCCATCTTTGTCTTCAGAAAACCGACGATGAGGGCGGTTAGGCCGCCACTTGCGCCACCGGTCACAAACGCAGAGACAATCGAGCCGATGTCCAATCCAGATGCTGCAGCCGTCCCCGCCAAACCCAAGACCGCATTCAGCACCTGGCCGCCGACGCCGCCACCGATGGCGCCGGCGATGCTGTTGCCCACCGGACCTAGATTTATGTCCTTTGACAGATTGCCGGCAGCGTTGCCGCCGAGCGCTCCGGCGATAAGCTGAATGATCAGTGCCGTCAGGTTCATCGAGGCCTCCGCCCGTCGGCCTCGCAATGAGTCCGACACCCTAAAACCGTCGCTGAAGGCGCTCGCCCCAAACGGCTGGCGGGCAAACGATTTTGGGCGCGCTTCTCCTGCGCTGCGCAAAAAATAGCATAGCAACAGCCGACCCGTCGTTCGGTGTTAGTCCTGAGAAACTACCGTGGGTTTCATGGGAGCTTTGATGAAACTGCGCTTTCACCGAAGGCGGGCGCACGGGCGGGCGGGCTTGCGCAAGCTGGCGTGGCGCCCTTGATTGGCGCAGTCGCAACGATGGTGTCGAGCGAGAGGCGCGACGGGTGGCGATCTTCGAAGGCTGAAGGCCGTCTCCTCTGGGTTCGCGTTAGCCATGCTTTCCCACGGCCAATGCAAACCCGCGTGACAAGGCCTGTTTGCATTGCGCCCGGACCTTAGCGCTCTCGCAAGACGGCTCGAACCCTCGCGCTTGGGGGGCAAGTGGGGAGTATTTCTGTTGGCGAGCGCGGAAAGCCCTGAGCCGTCGGGAGCGAGGGGTGGCCTCCTCTCAGGGTTAGTCTTGATTCAGCTGACCGCGCAAATCGATGATCGTGGTGGTCTGCCGCAAAGGCTTCGCGGCGGGAATGCCAGGGGCCCGCGCGATTTGAGGCCACGTTGGACGCCGAAAAGAGATGCGTTTCGATCAACTGCCGCGTAGCGATCAGATAGAGGATCGGCGTGGAGAGCCGCCGCGCGGCTTCCCCATGGGGCGGGCCGGGGGCATTGGCATCGGCACGCTGTTACTCCTCACTGCGGTGGGATGGGCATTGGGGATCAATCCGATCTACTTGATTGGTGGGGCGGAGATCTTGTCTGGCCTGCGCAGCCCGCAGCAGCAAACTCAAGCCACGAACAATAGGGTCGATCCTGGATCCGACCGCACCGGCGAGTTCGTGGCGGCGGTGCTCGGCAGCACAGAAGCGCAATGGAACGATGTCTTTGCGCAAAACGGCAGAACCTACGAGGCGCCGACGCTCGTTATGTTTTCCGGGGCCACCCCCTCAGCCTGCGGATATGCTCAGTCGGCTATGGGGCCGTTTTATTGTCCAAACGATCGCAAGGTTTATCTGGACACGAGTTTTTTCGACGATCTCGAACGCCGGTTCCGCGGCTGCAACGTCGGAAGCAAATCTTGCCAATTCGCGCAGGCGTACGTGATCACCCATGAGATTGGCCATCACGTGCAGAACTTGCTCGGCATCCTGCCGCAAGTGCAGCAGCGACAGCTTGCTCTGGATCAGGCCGAGAGCAACCAACTGCAGGTTCGCGTTGAATTGCAGGCGGATTGTCTCGCCGGTGTGTGGGGCCACTACGCGGCGGAAAAGTGGCGCGTCATCGAACCCGGCGACGTCGAGGCTGCCATCCAGACGGCTTCGGCGATCGGCGACGATCGACTGCAGCGGCGAAGCCAAGGCTATGTTGTGCCCGATGCCTTCACGCACGGATCCTCCGAACAGCGCACGCACTGGTTCCTCACTGGGCTGAGATCGGGGCAGGTTGCAAGCTGTGATACCTTCCGAATGGAGCCGCAGTGAGCGTTCAGGCCTGTTTGCCCGGCACAGCGAAAATCACTTTCCGCAAGGTTTCGTGCATTGACTGCGCCAACGCCGGTGCACCGCAAATTCGCGCCAATCTGGATACCGAGTGCGCAGGTGCCGGCCAACGGCCACTGCCGCCAGATCAGAAAGCCGACGAGCAGGGATAAAACTCCGCTGCTCAAGAGCCACCCAGCAGGGGATGGATAAGCATAAAAATGGCCGCGACGGTTGCCGTCGCGCCAAGGACCAGCGTCAACACTCGACTGCTGGTGCTCTGCCGGACCGCAACGCACCAAAGAGCTGGACCAACCCCGCAATGAGGAGAAAGCAAAGCAACGAGGAGGACAGTGGCTTTGCCCGCCATCGTCGGGGCAAGGATCGCAAGCATTGCGAGCACGATGATGACCCAGCCGAGCCAGGGTGAGGCGTTAATCCTCAGAGCGATGTCTGGCGGGAGGGTCACCATGGGGCACCGCGCCGCCGAGCGGCAGAAATCCTAGGCGAGCGCGGTCTGCCAGCAATCGATAATCGATGGAAATACCGAAGCACGGAGCCCGAATCGCGCCAAACGACATCCGTGGTTGGGCGGGTTTTATGTTTGAGCCGGCCCGGCGAAAACTCAGTCCGTTCGCCTACCACGGCGCGGCCACGGCGGTCGACTAGCGCGCAGCCTTGGCGAATACGCCCAACATTGGGCCCAGCGGCAAGATATTCCCGCCAAGCCGAATTGAGGGCACATAGAGGCTGGAGGCACTGCCGCCGTCGAGAAAAAGCGCATCGCTGCATTTCAACGTGTCGCGAAACAGCCGCGCGAAGGCATCGAACGACACTTCACTTTGTGAGATGGCGAAAACAATCGAATTCGGCGAACGCACGCCAACGCCATTGCGCATTTTGAGGGATGAGGTCGCCCGGATGAATTTGGGATGTAGGCGGCCGTTGAGCACGAGCATCGGGCCGGATTGGGTAGCAAAATCAACCGTCGGTCGCAGCTTGAGGTAAGCGCTGGTTTCCAGCACGCCAGCCATGTCGCCCTTAACGTAGAACACGCCGTTGGGTTTCATGTGGAAATTGCCGTAGCCCGACTTTGTGTTGGCGTGCACGAGCTCGTGACCCTGTTCCACGTAGAGCCCAACGGGTCGGAAATTAGGGTCGAACATGCCAGCATTGGTGGCAAAGAGCAGCTCGTCGGTTTTGCCGCCAAGGGATCGGGGTAGCGACTGTAGGTAGCCATACGGCGAGCCATCCGGCCGACGCCAGTAGAGCCGGACCGCAGTTTTGCGCAAATCGACTTCGCAGACCGTAAAGGCGTCGCGATCGTGGTTGACTTGTCTGCACGGACCACCTTGTGCAATCGCACTCTGCCATAGCATGGCGACCGCGACCGCTATGGCCACAAATTGCAATATCGCTCTCATCTTGCCGCTCCACATACCGACGCTCGACGACAACTTAGCAACCTGCGGTGAGATAACCGCTAGCCAGTGCCGAGCCGTCGGCGCGCTTCCTCGCGCAGCTTGCTCTTCTGCACCTTGCCGGAGCCGGTCATGGGAAACTCCTCAACCAGGAAGACGTGACGTGGAATTTTGTAGCTTGCAATTCTGCCGCGGCAGTGTTCTGCCACCCCCCGCTCCGTGAGCCGTTGCCCGGGCATGGTTTGAAGGAAAGCCACGGCAACCTCGCTTAGGCGCGCATCGGGGACGCCAACCACGGCGGCCGCCTTGATTGCCGGATGGGTCCCCAAGTACGCCTCGACCTCCAGCGGATCGACGTTCTCGCCGCCGATCTTGAGCATGTCCTTGTAGCGGCCCATAAGGCGTAGGTGCCCATCGGCGCGAATGAACCCCATATCGCCCGAGTGCATCCAGCCGTTTTCATCGATGGCTTTGGCAGTTTCTTCGGGTTTGCGGTAGTAACCCTGCATGACCATGTAGCCGCGCACGAGAATTTCGCCGGCTGCACCCACCGGCTGTTCGTGTCCCGTCTCCGGATCGATGATCTTGACCTCGTATCCGGGGGCAGGATAGCCGGAAGCTTCGACACATTGTTCCTCAGAGGAATCGATTGCGCTCAAGGCGGCGCCGACGCCTATCTCGCTCATCCCATAGCCGGACAGAAAGTTGCCGAAGAGTGTTCGCGCTTCCCGTGCGACAGGGATCGAGCTCAACGTGCCGGAGGCGAGGATGCCCGTGCGGATGCTCGAAGTATCGCGCGGCTGCCGCCGGTAGGCATCGAGCAGGTCTTTAAAATGCGTGTCGAAGCCGTAGAGGATGGTTGCTCGTTCCTCTTCCAGTAGCCGCAAGCTCTCGGTTGCATCGAAAGACTGGGTAACGAGCTGGCGGGCACCGGTCGCCATCGACATCAGCATCCCCTCAGAGAAGCCATAGAGATGATAGAGCGGCAGGTACATGAGAATGGTATCCGATGGCGTGATGGCCATCCGGTAGGCACGATCGATGACGTTGCGAACAATGTTGTGACAGTGCATCACGCCCTTCGGGAATCCCGTGGTTCCGGAAGTATAAATAATGAAGGCCGTCTCATTTGGATCGACCGTGTCGATTCTCGCGCGAAGGACATCGTCAGATACGCGCGTCCCTGCTTGCAGCAGCGCCGACCAGGCGAGCGCCCCAGGCGCGGGCGCATCGCCGAGCACAATCACACGCCGCAATGCCGTTAGCCGTGCATCCCGCAAACCAACACCACCAGAGGCGAGGGATGGCAGGAGCTCCGATGCCATGGCAAGGTAGTCGACCGGGCCAGATCGGGCCGCGATGATGAGTGCCGTGGAGTCCGATTGGCCTAGAATATATGCAGCATCCTCAGTGCGCAGCCGCGTGTTGATCGGCACCAGCACGGCGCCGATGCGCATGACCGCAAGGGCCGCATGAAGCCACTCCGGTCGGTTTGGCATCCATAGCGCCACATTATGGCCCGGCCCGATGCCCAGAGCGATGAGACCGCGCGCGACGGCATCAATGTCGCGCGCAAGCTCGGCGAACGTGAAGCGTCGCGCTTCGAAGACGAGGGCCTCGCGGGCGCCATCGCGTCTGACCCGCTCATCCACAAGTGAGCCAAGCGTGCGCTTGGAAAACCAGTCGCGTCCCACGCAGCACCTCCCGACCGTCGCGGACGTCGCGGGTATAGGGCACCCACCGGCGGCGATTTGCCATTTTTGGCACGATATGGCCTTCGGCTGCAAAGCAAGGCGGCTGGCGAGGCCATGGCGCCAGCGAAGGCTCCGCGACCTCTCTCTCGATAGGCGGGCCTTGCTGGCAACGTCGCGGGCTGAAAGCCGATTGCTGCCCATTGAGCGGCCCCCCAGCGCGGCCCGCAAAAAGCGCGTGCCAGAAGGCGTGCCCGACCGCGTTGTGATGCCGGGGCAACCTTTGCAGCGGGGCAGGGACTGTTCGCGACTTGTGGCCGCCGATCCGTCGTCCCTCAGCCGCGGCGCAACGGGTCAGCGCAAATCTCGCGCGAAGAGCCTTACGCTGCAGCCGGCGACGCCAAGATGGCCCCGTTCTTGGGAAGTGACGGCTTGCGGGACGATGCCAGGTTTAGCGATGCCTACAATGGCGATAGCCGTAGGTGTCTCGCCAACATGAGCGGTAGCGCCTATTGACAAGGTTCGGGCCGCCAACTTTATAACCGACCACCCCGCCGACGACGGCGCCGACCGGTCCAAGGACGACGGCTCCCACGCCCGCGCCGATGCCGACGCCTTCTACTTTGCCTGCCTCGGCGCTAAGTGGCACAGCCAACAGTGCAGCCATGATGAATCCAACTATCCAGGCGGTGCGCATGGCTCCTCCATGTTTTATGAGAATGATCAGACAACGCACGGCTGCGCAACGCTGTTCCACCGCTCGGGCGCGACCGGCGGACTTGCGTGATTGCTCCACGGTTGAACGCGGCATCACGCTTTCGGGGCGGGCCAGGTCCTAAGGCTCAGCATGGGCCAAAGGCGCAGACTTTTACTAACGGACCGTGCACAACGGACAAGTTTAAGAAGTTGCCGACACACCGCTTCTTTCCGTCGCGCATGACAATTGTCCCTCCGACGGCAAGGGTTCGTATCAGCTCGGCTAGTGCGACCCTGGCGGCGCAAAGCGCAGAGACTCCACCCATCCAGGGCCCGTCCTATAAGAAAATGGCGCCAGCCTAGGGGTACCGGCACCAAGTTGGCCACCCGGCTCTCGGCACGGTCCGAGAGCTGGAGTGCCAAAAGAACGCCCCTGCGAGGAAACTATTCCCCCAAGCTCCCCTGCTATCCACCGCTTCCGGCGCCACGATGGGTCAGGAGCGATGCGAGCTCTGCGTGCCCCCGGAGGGCCGCCGGCGGATGAGACGGGTTCCGGGGCCCAGAGATTTTTGCTTGCGACGTCTCAGTGCGCGCCCAGGCCTCGAGCCGGACGTTCCCCGGGCCGGAAGCCAGCGGCCCGACGTCCTTCTGATCGGGCTGACTTGATCGGATAGGTGACTTGATCGGATCGGTGAAATGTGCGCCAAATTGGGTTAGCCCGATGAGGGGCGGGACACATCCTGGGCAAGCTGGCGCGCGGTCCGTCTGGAGGCGGGACCCTACCTCCCTCATCCGGGGGAGAACGAAGGACCAATTCCTCCGATAGACCGGCCCATGCTACCGATAACGTAGGGAAGGGACTGGGGGAGGATAGTATGTTGCGTTGGTTTGTGGCCGCGGGCCTGGTGCTCCTCACGACGGCCGCGCTGGCGGATAGCAAAAGTGATTGCCTGGATAGCAAGGATCACGATCTTCGTATCAAAGGCTGCTCGGCAATCATTCTTCGCAATCCCAAGGACGTGATTGCCTATCATAACCGGGGCGATGCTTACGGGCTAAAGGGGGACGTTGACCGCGCGATTGCCGACTACAACAAGGCCATCGAGCTCAATCCAAACTATGCGCCCGCCTACAACAGCCGCGGTCGCGCCTACACGAGCAAAGGCGACTATATTCACGCCGTCGCCGATGTAACGAAGGCGGGCGAGCTCACGCCCAAACTACGACCGTGGCCAGCGGTCGTAAAAGCGGCACCTGCCAAAGCCAAAGAGGTCAATGCCAAGCCCGTCTCGACGGCCCCGGGCGAGGGGCCCGCTGCAGAGAAGGCGCCCATTCCTACTAAGGTGCCCGTTCTTACCAAGGCGCCCGTTCCTACCAAGGCGCCCGTCGCCGAGAAGCCAGCCGACGATTCCTGGCCGGCGTGGGCGCAAAGTAAGCTTGCAAATTGAGCCTCGGCGCTGGAAGGCGCTGAGCCGTCCCAGTGCAAGAGCGATCGACGAGGGCGATGGGTCACTCACCTCGATCGACGGGGACCTTGACGGCGAGGCCGACGGGAAGCGCCTTGAGTCGCGGCGCTTTCGGGTCCATCAGCGGCGGGTAGGCTCCGCTATCTTTGTCTCGGGGTCGGGCACACTATGTGTCCGCACAAATTGAGCGGCCCGAGACATAGGTAACAGATCGTACCGGGCACATGGGTAACACTTTCCATCTGCGACCGTGGAATTGATCAAGGATGCTATCGCCGATGCCGGCGAGCGCGCCGAGTATGTGTTCCCAAGCAAAGATGGGGAAGGCCCGCTGTCCCCGCTGGTGGTAGCAAAGACCGTCCTCCGTGCGCAGAAGGTCCATGAGGAACGGCCGCACGGCCGCTTCGAGATTCCGCATTGGACCGCGCACGATTTACGTCGAACGGCGCTTACTAATTTCGCGGCGCTCGGCATTCCGCCCGTAGTTGCCGGCGCCGTCGCAAACCACGTCAGCGTCACCAAGGCTACCATCACGCTCGCGGTCTACACGCAATACAACTACGAGAAGGAGAAGCGCGAGGGGTTGAATATGTGGGCGGATCGCCTATTCGCAATTGTGAAGGGCGATTCCGCCGTTGTCGCGCCGTGGGAGGGGTGAACGCGAACGCCATGGTGGGCAAGAAGAATGGCCGCACGGACTCAAAACAGGTGTCCAGCTCCACGAACAGATCCCAGAACTCCATCCCACTGTGCTCGGTGATCTCCTCGATCACTCGCTTTTCGAGCTCGCTGTCACGCCTTCGCTCCAGCGCGTGTCGGCCAGCGACACCTGTCCTTGCTCAAAATATATTTGGCGTTGGAATTGGCGGCGGCCGATCGTGGAATATGTATTTCGGGTCCGGTCAGTACATCGGGGACATCTGCGACGGGGCGCGAAATGAATGGATATTCTGGGCTCCGTTGCATGTGAGCACAACGGTCGAAAAATGCCGCGATCCTTCACGCCGAAGCGGGCGCGTTGGTCATGCCGCGCGACGTTCATAGCGATGATGTAGACCGCCGACCTCTGGGAACGCGACAATCTTGCCTGCAGAAGGAGGCTGTATGTGGCGAGGCTGCGGACAATCCTTGTCGAGTGAGAGATGTGTCCTGCTCCAGTGATGATATTGAAAATACCTCGAGAGGACGCGCCGCAAGTGGCTCTCGTTGAAGATGATGATGTGATCCAAGCATTCGCGGCGGATCGAGCCGATGAGGCGCTCGACATATGGATTCTGCCAGGGTGACCGCGGCGCGGTGAGAACCTCTTCAATGCCCATCGCCTTAACACGATCACGAAACGCCCGACCGTACGATGTGTCTCTGTCCCGCAGCAGATAGCGGGCGCGGTGTCCCAAGGAAAGGCCTCGGTCATCTGGCGCGAAAGCCAGACTTGTGTCGGATTTTGGCTGACATCGAAGTGGATGACTTTTCTGCGGTCATGGCCAAGCACGATCAGAGCATACAGGATCCGAAACGTCGCGGTTGCCACAACGAACATGTCGATCGCCGCGATGTCGGCCTGGTGGTTGTGCAGGAAGCTTCGCCAGGTAGTGAGAGACGTGATGGCACGAGATCCTCGTTTCCTTTCTTCGCTGCATCGGGCCGAGAAATGTGCGTTGGTTTTCGCCGCCGCGCTCACGCTCGGCTGGCCGCCACACCTCGGCAATGCGCAGGTTTCTAAGAAGTTGAGCGTTGCCAGCCTGCAAGGCTCCTGGAGCGGTGGCGGCACGGTCTCCTTCGCCGCGGGCGAGAAGGAGCAGGCGCGTTGCAGGGCGAGTTTCAGTCGGGCCGGCGAGCGGAGCTATACGGTCAATGCCACCTGCGCCACGGCCTCAGGCAAAGCCGCCCAGACGGCCACGGTGCGTCAGGTCGGCAGCAACAGATACTCCGGTAATTTTTACGATAGCGAGTATTCGATCTCCGGCGTGATCGACATGTCGTGCACGGCTCGAGCCAGACCGTACGCCTGACCAGCGACAGCGGATCCGGAGTTTAAACCTCAGTCGATAAACGCCGACAGCATCGGCGCAAAAATCCCCGCAACCGCGGAGCGATCACTATTGTCTTTGAAATTTGGATCGCTCTCAACTTACGCCCTCAAAACATTTACCGGCCGGCTTTTATCCCGAGCGCTCTGTTTCTCTCGATAATCTGCAACTTCTGTTCTCCGCACCAATTGACCTTTGCTCGTGCTCACTAAAGTCGCGGCGGTCTCTGCCTCGAAGAAATCTGAACCGCTGTCCTGAAGCTGGCTGCGCATTGGCCTTGCAAAGTTGCGCATGCGCAACGTGCACAAAATCTTCGCATCTCCTGCTATTCAGGGAAGCAAACGGACCGTAGGCTAATGCTGCGGGATGGCTGGGCTCGTAGTTCGCAGGTGTTTTGAGAACTGCGCGACGCCAGGGGGGCATGTTATGCGTCAGCCTTCTTCACCCGCGTGGGTCCGCAGCACCATTCTTGCCATCGCGCTGATTTCCGGCACGGTTGCCTTCTCCACAGGAGGTGCGGCCGAGAGCAAATTTGCGCGCCTGTTCGTGTTTGGCGATAGCTACACCGATATCTTCCTGGCAGGTCGGGTCGACCCTACCGTGGCGCCGGGCGCAATCCTGCCAAGCCCGCCAAGTCCGCCCCCACCGGCTCCGCCAGGTCTGTGGGTGGTCTATCCAATACCACTGCAGGAAAATCTTGGCATAGCCCAGATGGTCGAATTTGGCGTTGGCGGAGCAAGGGCCTCGCCCGTAGGTCCACCAGCCTCGGTCCCGCCGGGTTGGCATCTCCAGCAGCAGGTCGATGCCTATCTCGCTAGCGGCAATCTCATTGGTCCGCGAGACCTGGTCACGCTCAACATCGGCGGCAACGATGGCCTAGCGTTGCTCGGCAATCTTGCGACACCCCTCAACAATACGGTCATCGGCTACCCCGGTATTTCCATCAACGTCGGCAACGCGTCGACTTTCGCCAATATCACGGCCGACTACGCGACCGCGCAAATCAAACGCATGATCGACTTCGGCGCGCGTAATTTCGTTCTCGGCGAGTTCAGCGGGCTGTCCGGTCTTCCGGTCGTCCCCGGCGTGGTCGCTCCGATCGCCGACGCCTATGGCCAAGCCTACTTCAACGCGATGCAAACGCGCCTTGCGCCATTTGGACAATCGGGTATTCGCTTCTTTGTTCTCGATCTTTTTCGCCTCGGCGTTGCTGTAAACGCCGACCCTGCAAAGTACGGCTTCGTCGGCTTTAATTGTCCCGGAGCGCCACCGGTTTGCGGCGGACGGATCGATAGTCCATTGCAGAACCAGTTTTACCTTGGCCCCGACGGCCTGCATTTAACGAACGGTGGCTTTGCGCTCGTCGCCGACTACATGGCGAATATGGTGCTAGCCCCAGATACAATTGCCGTCCAGCCGGCGATCGCCGCCGCAGTAACCAACAGCTTCACTGGAACCGTGTTGGGTCGCCTCGATTCCATGCGCGAGCACAACAGCGTCTCCGACTTGCGAGCGTCCGCGGGTCTTAAAGACCTCGGTTATGGGCCGGGCCCCCAGGCGCCAAGCCGATTAACCGTCTATGCGATGGGCACGATCGCCGGCGCAAGCCGCTCGGACTCACCGGATCTCAGGGGGTTCGATTATGATAGCGGCTCGGGGACCTCCGGCATCGAGTATCGCCTTAGCCCCGGACTCATCGCCGGCTTGGCCGGGAACTATACCAATACGAATGCCGACCTCAATCGGGGTGCCAGCATCGATGTCGATGCCCTTCAGGCCGCGGCTTACATTTCTTATTCCTCCAAGCGCTGGTTCGCGGACGCGTTGGTCGGATATGGGCATCACGACCTAAAGATGGCCCGCGCGGGCGTGATCGACATTATCCGAGGCGACACCGATGCCAACGCATTTACCGCGGTGGCAAGGGGCGGCTATTTGTTCGACTTCGGCGCGTTGCGCGCAGGCCCGATCGCGGGACTTACCTACACGCATGCGCGAATTGACGGGTACGCCGAGACTGGTGACCCGCTGCTTACCTTCAGCGTGGACGCGCAAACGCTTGAGACGCTAACGGGTAGCTTCGGCGTGCAATTTCGCGCGCCATTTCTTGTCGGCCGCAGTCCGGTGAGCACATTCCTCAACATCACCCTCGAGCAGGAATTTGGTGATGCGACGCGCACCATGACGGCCAGTCTCACGCAAGCACCGCTGGTGCCAATTCTGTCGCCCGTGGCGAATTTCGAAACGCGCACCTATGGTAAGGTCGAAGGCGGGTTTACATTCGAGATCGGCCCGAGCCTGAGCGCGACGATTAATGCGGCCTCCACCTTTGCTCGCGACGAAAACGACCATCGCATCAGTGCCGGGTTGAGCTACCGATTCTGATTTGGCATGAACTGCCGTCATCTACTAGCGAGGGTGACTGGCGCATACCCTCTGCCCCGCAGTCGCTGAGACGGGTGGTTGGCGTTATCATAGCAGCTGCGCCGGTGTGGCTTGGTCGGTAGTCTCGGCGCGATAACGGGCGGCGAGCCCGCCGAAGCGCCTTTGCAGACCGATTTGTAGAGAGCTAGCCAGAACGCCAGCATCACCGAGGCGGCGGCACGCTAACCAATAACGTACTTGCCACCCTGTCCTTGCTCAAAATATATTTGGCGTTGGAATCGGCGGCGGCCGATCGTGGAATATGTATTTCGGATCCGGTCAGTACATCGGGGACATCTGCGACGGGGCGCGAAATGAATGGATATTCTGGGCTCCGTTGCATGTGAGCACAACGGTCGAAAAATGCCGCGATCCTTCACGCCGAAGCGGGCGCGTTGGTCATGCCGCGCGACGTTCATAGCGATGATGTAGACCGCCCACCTCTGGGAACGCGACAATCTTGCCTGCAGAGGGAGGCTGTATGCGGCGAGGCTGCGGACAATCCTTGTCGAGTGAGAGATGTGTCCTGCTCCAGTGATGATATTGAAAATACCTCGAGAGGACGCGCCGCAAGTGGCTCTCGTTGAAGATGATGATGTGATCCAAGCATTCGCGGCGGATCGAGCCGATGAGGCGCTCGACATATGGATTCTGCCAGGGTGACCGCGGCGCGGTGACAACCTCTTTAATGCCCATCGCCTGAACTCGATCACGGAACGCCCGACCGTACGATGTGTCTCGGTCCCGCAGCAGATAGCGGGGCGCGGTGTCCCAAGGAAAGGCCTCGGTCATCTGGCGCGAAAGCCAGACTTGTGTCGGATTTTGGCTGACATCGAAGTGGATGACCTTTCTGCGGTCATGGCCAAGCACGATCAGAGCATACAGGATCCGAAACGTCGCGGTTGCCACAACGAACATGTCGATCGCCGCGATGTCGGCCTGGTGGTTGTGCAGGAAGCTTCGCCAGGTCGGAGAAGGGACTTCAGGTCGCCGCGGCTGGTATCTCCCGACTGTGGCCTGGCTGACGTCGATGCCGAGCTTGAGCAGTTCGCCGTGGATGCGGGGCGCGCCCCAGAGCGGGTTGGCGAGGCTCATCTGACGGATCAGATCGCGGATCTCGGTGCTCATCTTGGGCCGTCCCGGACGGTGTGATCGCCACCGCCAGTAACACCTGAAGCCTTTGCGATGCCACTGGACCACGGTTGCTGGCTTGACCAACACCATGGCATTGAGGACTCGCGGCCAAATCCGGTAAAGCCAAACCCAGAGAAGTCGGTCTGTGGAGAAGAGCCGAACCCGACCTGGGTGCTGGCGCCGTAGGACGCTCACCTGATGTCGAAGGGCAATGAGTTCAAGTTCAAGCCAGGCCCGCCTACGAACACGAAACGATAGCAGCGAAACGAGGGCGGCAAGATTTTTGATCATGCCCGCAACGGTATGGCCGCGGCGCACAAATCTCTAGGCTTCTCAGCGCTTCGGAGTTTTGAGTATGGACAGGTCGCTTGGGGCCAGTCTGCGCCCGGGGCCTGGTGCACCCAATACGCCGATCGGTCCGGGCGCTGCTGCATTGGGAACGCGCAATACTCTTCGACTTCGAGGCCGATCCAGCGATCGAGTAGCCGGCAGGCCTCAACAGGGTCGTCGGCGTCGATGTGGTTGAAGAGTTGGCCGCAGTCGGCGTAGGTCACCCAATAGTGCTTCTCAGGCATGTGACGCTCCTTTGCTTGCACATCAGACCGATGCCCCGGCTGAAACCGGCGGCTTGATCGGGCCTGTCGAGCGTAGCACTCCGCCTTAACTAGGCATGCCCTACAGGGAGATCAAGGGCGCGGGGCTCGACGCGCTTGCGTCCCGGCGGCAGCGGCGGCGCTAGTGGCCCGCCGCACACGACATGGGCGCAGATCGGCTCTCTTGCGGTCGGCGGCCGCCGGACCCAGCCCGAGCCAGGATCCGGCTCGCCGTCCCGGTAGCAGCGGCGACGGTCATCGATGAAAGCGTGATAAGGGGGCGATCCAACCAGGTTGGCGGGGCGGTCATCTTCAACGTACGCGCCGCAGGCGTCGGCCAAGTCGTACTTGTCCTGCGGGCCCATGCGCGAGAAGTCGAACTTCTGTTCTAGTAGCTCGTATCCCCACCCCGCCATCGCCGTATCCTTTCGTCGTGCTTTTCATCCGATTAGGAGATTTATCGGAAATGCAATAACGACAGAAAACCTCTCATTTTCTGGGCGAGGGCCGCGGGCCGGATTTGCCCGCAGTGTCGCTGAGAGTCCGTTCATCGGGGTCGAGCTGACACGGCGGTAAATGGCGAGACCTAATGAGCTACAAGCAAGGGTGTGGCGGCTGCGCGGGCATACCCTACTGGTCCAATCCAGGATCATGTACAATCGCGAGCCGACCGGGACGGCTGCCGCCGACAACGCCAGACTTATTCTTGAGATCGCCGAGCGCGTGTCTCAGTTCAGATAACGCGACCGCGCGCGATCGCAGATGGGCACAGTCCTCTTAGGCCTCCACGAGCTTGTGCGGCAGGTGAACCACCAGGTGAGTTGCCGGGTGATCAGCACGGCTCGCACCGCATGGTCAACGCCGGGTGAGCCACCACGTGAGCCGTCGGGTTTGAGCCGCCAGGTGAGTTGTCGGGTGATGCAGCATGGCCAGTGGCATGGCCAGCCGCACGGTCTAAAGCATGACTTAGGCCGGGTGAACCACCAGGTGAACCACCATCACGGTTCCACCATCGCCGGCGCGGCCGGTCGTCAATGTCTGCGCGCTGGGTGGCCATTGGAAATGCCGATCGGTCCGAGCGGTCAACTCACACGCTACTTGAACAGATGCGACGCACGGCACCATTGCCCGCTGAGCCAGCAAAAAGCAAGCGCATCGAGAAGCACGGACTGCCACCCGATCGCCTGAATGCCGATAGTGGCCCCGGGCCGAGCTCGACATCGGCTAAGACCGTTTTTACGGTCCAGGCTTGCGCCCGAACGTCCATCCGTGCCGCCAGGGCAACGGTCCATATGGGAATCGGCGACCGTCGAGCCAAATTTGCTTGCCGCGCAGTTGCCCCATGAGGTGTGCACGATTCGTTTCACGTGAAACCATATGCAACCCAGAGCCGCGCGCCGGCACCATTGCCTGGTGGGCAGTGGGAAAAGCAAGTGCAACGTAGGTGGCCCCGGGCCGGGTGGGCGCGCCGCATGTCTCTAAGCATGCCGGCGGGGCACGCGGTCGGTTACATTGGTAGTCGGGAGTTGTCGGGCCAAGCAGATGGGCCAAATGGCGGATCTACTCTATTCAGCAGGAGCTTCATGGCTTGCCGGGTTTCCTGTGCTCTACCCTGTTGGCCACGTGGTGCTTGAGGATGGCGTTCTCGATGTTGCCGAGGGCCTGGGCGTCGGTCCATATCTTGCGCCGCCACTGGGCGACTATGGTCTCGATCTTGGCAAGCAGTTCGCTGACGTCGGTCATGGCTTGTCCCCCCTCTTCCAGCAGCCTCAGCACGTCGCTGGGATGCGATGGGAAGCGCCGGCCGATCACGGGCCCGCCATCAAGGGCGGAACCAGGGCCCGGAGTCCCCCCATTCCGTACCTCAGGCCGTACCTCAGACCCCGATCGAGGTACGGGGGCCCTGTACCTCCGTACCTCCTGCGTACCTCAGAGCTTTTTTCAGGGCCTCATTTTGCAGCTAAGTGATTGGCTCCGCGGGTAGGATTCGAACCTACGACCAGCCGGTTAACAGCCGGCTGCTCTACCGCTGAGCTACCGCGGAACAGCCTCACGACGAGGAGCTCTGGGCGCCTCCTTAGCAATCGGCGCGATCTTCGCCAAGGCCCCACCTCATTTTTTTGCCGCAATGGCACCCGTTGGGCGCGCTGAGCGGCAAAGCCTGAGCGTGGAATCGCGCTGGAACTGGAGGCCTCGGCCGGAATCGAACCGACGTCCACGCCTTTGCAGGGCGCTGCATGACCACTCTGCCACGAGGCCGTACCCTGTAGCTAGGCTAACGGCTGCGTGTATCATGCGCGCTCCAGCGCGGCAACGTGCGTTGCAGAGCATTTGCGGCGATTGGCTGCACAGGGGGCCTGCCACCCTAGGCTGGCCCCTACCATAGCAATTGGCTAAGGTCCGCCGGCGGTTTGGCGGGGGTGGGTCTCGCCTCCTCGATCAGCGACCGGATTTGTTTGAGCAACCTGACATGGTCGATTTCCTGCAGCAACGCATCAACATGGTCGAAAGCCAGGTGCGCCCCAGCGACGTCACCGACCGGCGGATCATTCGGGCGATGCTCGAGCTGCCGCGGGAGAATTTCGTGCCCGAGGCGATGCGGGCCATGGCTTATATGGACGAGGCCGTTAAGGTCGCGCCCCGCCACGACGGCGTCGCTGCCCGGTATTTGCTGCCACCGCGGACGCTGGCAAAGCTCGTCCAACTCGCCGACATCGACCCGTCAGCGCGCATTCTCGATGTGGGACCGGCCACGGGCTATTCCACCGCCCTGCTGGCAAAACTTGCGGCCCAAGTTGTGGCCCTGGAGGTCGATGACGCCCTGTGCGCGTCGATAAAAGAAAACCTTCGCAGCCTGGCGCTTACTAACGTCAGCGTCATGCACGGACCGTTGCCGACAGGGGCGGCCGGCGAGGGCCCATTCGATGCGATCTTGCTCAATGGAGCCGTGGAAGCTGTGGATGCGGGTCTTCTCAATCAGCTCAAGGACGGCGGCAGAATGGTCGGCATCCAGACCTCCGGCTCCTTTGGACGCGCGAACCTGTGGCGCCGTTCCAGTGATGCTTTTGATATTCGGCCCGGCTTCGACGCGTCGGCGCCGCCGATCCCGGGATTCGCCCGCGCCGCGAGCTTCATTTTTTAATCCGTGGTATTTGGGCGACAGGGGCTTCATTTTCCAGCGTGTTTCCCCGTGGTCCGTGTGTTGAAAGCGGGCAACGCCTGGGGGAAAACCGGGTGCGGACGTCCCAGATTTTGTTCTTCTCCGCTCCAGGGATGGGAGATAACTAACCGTACGGTTTGCGAATCATGGATACCGGCCTCTCCGGGGACTGGCGTGGGTGTCCGCTAACGAGCAGCAGTTTCGCGTGACGGAAGACACGGCCCTGTCCAAGGGGATAGAGGGACGTAGACGTGAGCATATGCGCTAAGGGGTGGTTGCGGGTGGCCCATACGTGGTGCTTCCTGCTTCTAGCGGTTTTCGCCGCCGAGGCAGGTTGGCCCCACGCTGCGCGTGCCGAAACGCTAAACGAAGCACTCACGTCCGCTTACAAAGTGAATCCCCGGCTCGATGCGGCGCGCGCCACGCTGCGCGCGACGGATGAAGAAGTCCCGCGCGCTATCTCCGGCTATCGTCCAACCGTCACGGGCAATGCGGATACCAGCTTTGAGAAAACCACAACGAAACCCAACAGTATCGTCGGCGGCTCGAACAATCCGCGTGGTTATAACGTGCAATTGGTCCAACCTCTCTTTCGCGGCTTCCAAACGGTGAATGCCGTGTCGGAGGCCGAGGCGACGGTTCGCTCCGGGCGGGAGACGTTGCGATCGGTCGAGCAATCGGTCCTGCTTGAGGCCGTGACGGCCTACATGGATGTCGTGCGCGATCAGGCGATTGTGCGCCTGCGCGAGAACAACGTGACGGTCTTGACGCGCGATTTGCGCGCCACCCAGGATCGCTTCAATGTCGGAGAGGTGACCCGCACCGACGTGGCCCAGGCGCAGGCGCGGCGCGCGGCGGCCGTTTCGGCCCTCGACCTTGCGAAATCCAACCTGCAGACCAGTCGTGCCACCTACGAGCGTGTGATTGGTCATCCGCCGAGCAACCTCGTGGAGCCGGGGCCGAGCGGGCTCGTGCCGAAGACCTTGGCGGATAACACGGAGATCTCCGGCCGCGAGAACCCAGCGGTGGTGGCAGCCCTTTATCGCGAGCAATCAGCAAAATTCGCCGTCGACCGCATTCGCGGTGAGCGGCTGCCCACAGCTCAGCTCGAGGCCACCTACCAGAAACGCTTCGACGAGAGTGTTGGCCTCGACTGGCAGGAAACAACGGCCGTCACCGGGCGCCTCACGGTTCCGTTCTATACTGGCGGCGAGGTCGAGGCCCGAATTCGCCAGGCCAAGCACACCCACGTCAGTCGGCTGCAGGAAATCGAGCAGGCGCGGACCGAGGTTTTGGCGCAGGTGGTGGCGGCCTGGTCGCAGCTTATTGCCGCGCGAGCCCAGCTCGAATCCGATCAAGCCAGCGTCGACGCCAATCGCATTGCTCTCGCCGGCGTGCGCGAGGAAGAGCGCGTTGGGCAAAGGACGTTGCTGGACGTGCTGAACGCCGAGCAGGAGCTATTGAACTCCGAGGTCAATCTCGTCACCACCAAGCGTAACCTGGTGGTCGCCTCCTACAATGTGCTGTCGACGATCGGACGGCTTAATTCGCAAGAGCTTGGCGTCGCCTCCCTCGTTTATGACCCTGACGCGCATTACCTCGAGGTCCGCAACAAGTGGTTCGATGTCAACATTACGCATTCCGACGGTCGCCGTGAAACGCTGGAAGCGGCGCCTGCGCCCCGGCCGGTACCCAAACCGGCCAAGTGACGGGACGTCGCTGCATCCGCCGCTGCCGTGGGACAGCGCCGGCCGCTGCGCCATTGCCATAGTTTTGCTTTTGCATATGTAGAGGAAGGAGCCCCAGTTGATCATAGGCCCCCGTGCGTAGAGGTGCGGTATGAGCAGTTTCGATAAGACCGCGGGCAAGAACCTCGACGAAATCCTCGCGTCGATCCGCAAAACCCTGGCCGACAAGTCACCGCTTCCAGAAGCTAAGGCTAAGGAGCTCAATTCCCTTGCGGAGACAAAGGTGACGGCTTCCGTGAACCACAACGGATCGAAGTCTGCCGCGAACAAAATTGACGAGGATTTGGCCGATTTGCTCGCCGGTGGCCTGGGTACCCCCGCGCCGACCCCTAAGGGTACGCCTGGCGCGGCCGATCAAAAGGATCCGCTTTGGTTTTTGCGACCGAGTGGGGGACGCGAGTCCCAGGTGCTGCCACTTCCCGCTGATCGGGTTTCCCCCAGCTTTGAGGCCTTGGCGGATGGCCCGGTCAACCCAGCACCGGAGCGAGCGAGCCTAGCGCCCCTGTTCGTCGCCGATGCCGGCAGTGGGGATGACCAAGCTTCTCTGGCCGCTACGGGTCTGACGTCGGCGCCAGCGCAGGGCAACGCCGCTCCCGCCGCAGCCTCTGCGTCGATCGAAAGCAAACCCGCCGCCGAGGCGTCTCCGCGGGACGCCGCAGCCCCGGCAAATGCCGCCAAGGGGGGCACCGGAAGCTCCTCACTACCGGAGGTTGCCGGGCTCTCGGGGGCCGTCAAGGCGCCGACTCCCGCCCCGACGGCAGCGACGTTGGCACCGAAGGCTGACCCTGCAAAGCCCGGCGTGACGGCTTCCGCGCCAGCCGCTATCGGGCCTGCGGCGGCGGCGCCCAAGCCGCCCGGCGCGACCCAGCCCCAGGCAGCGACAACTGCGCCCATTCCAGTACGTCCACCCGAGCCTGGAAAGCCCGCGGCCGCCCCAGCCGCAGCACCTTTGCGTGCGGCCCTCGGCATCAGTGTTGGCTCGCCGACCAAGAGTGCGTCCGTCAGCCCTCGTGCCACCGTGGGCAATGGCGCAGCGTCGACCGCTATGCCACCGGCTGCGGCGTCCCCGCCGGATGCCGCGAGCGCCACGACGGTGCCAACGACGCAAACCCAGGCGCTTGAGCAGATCATCGAACAACTGCTCGAACCGCTTCTTCGTCGCTGGGTGGAGGCCAATCTACCACGCCTGGTGGATGCAGCAATTCGCGCGGAAGTGGCGCGGGGGCTCCACACCAAGCAGCTCAATGGGCAGGACGCCGATCGCAAAGTGTGACGTGGCGTTCACAGCAGCCCGAGCAAGTCTCCTTTATACACCCGCCCTGAAGGGGACAACCGTTGGTTGACAACGGTCGTTTTTGCGCCGTACAGCGGGGTCTCTCCGATTGATGTAATCTGACGACCATGCTCGAGAAAACCTATCAGCCCGCAGCGATCGAGACGCGCGTTCACGAGGACTGGATAAGGGCCAGGGCCTTCGAGGCCGGTCGGCCCGAACGCGCAAAGGCACCCCCCTATTGCATCGTCATCCCGCCTCCCAATGTGACGGGGTCGCTGCACATGGGGCACGCGCTTAACAATACGCTGCAGGATGTACTCTGCCGCTTTGAGCGCATGCGCGGCAAGGACGTGCTGTGGCAGCCGGGAACGGATCATGCCGGCATCGCCACGCAGCTCGTTGTCGAACGGCAGATGATGGAGCGCCAGGAGCCGGACCGGCGCACGATCGGGCGCGAGAAGTTTCTAGAAAAGGTTTGGGCGTGGAAGGGAGAAAGCGGCGGCACGATCATCAACCAGTTGAAACGTCTCGGCGCATCGTGCGATTGGACGCGCGAACGCTTCACAATGGATGAGGGCCTATCGAAGGCCGTGCTCAAGGTCTTCGTCGATCTTCACGAGCAGGGCCTGATCTATAGGGACAAGCGTCTTGTCAACTGGGATCCCGAGTTTCAGAGCGCCCTATCTGACCTTGAGGTCGACATGGTCGACGTCAAGGGCAGTCTTTGGCATTTCAAGTATCCCTTGCGGGACGCCCTCACCTATCGTTTCCCGAGCGCTTTCGACGAGGCTGGCAAAGCCATCGAGTGGGAGGAGCGCAACTGTATTGTCGTGGCCACGACGCGGCCCGAGACAATGCTGGGGGATACAGCGGTTGCCGTCCATCCCGAGGACGAGCGTTACAAGAACCTGATCGGCAAGAAGGTAGTGCTGCCGCTTGTCGGGCGCGAAATTCCAATCATTGCCGATGATTATTCCGACCCAGACATCGGTTCGGGCGCGGTGAAGATCACGCCGGCGCACGACTTCAACGACTACCAAGTCGGAAAGCGGCACGATTTGCCGCTGGTCAACATTTTCGACGCCAGGGCGCAGCTCAACGAGAACGTACCGGAGAAATACCGCGGCCTCGATCGCTTTGCCGCGCGCGATGCGGTCGTTGCCGATCTTGAGGCGCTCGGTCTCCTCGACAAGATCGAGCCGACGGTCCATGCCGTACCGCACGCTCAGCGAGGTAGTGCCATCATCGAGCCGTGGTTAACGGACCAGTGGTATGTCAACGCGGCGGAATTGGCCAAGCGCGCCATCGCCAAGGTCGAGGACGGCAGCACGAGGTTTATCCCAAAAAATTGGGAGAAGACCTACTTTGAGTGGATGCGCAACATTCAGCCTTGGTGCATCTCGCGCCAGCTTTGGTGGGGGCATCAGATCCCGGCCTGGTACGGGCCTGACGGCAAGGTCTTCGTGGCGCTCGACGCGGCCCAGGCCCAAAGGGCCGCCAGCGCCCACTATCGGGAGGAGGTCACTCTCAGGCGTGACGAAGACGTCCTTGACACCTGGTTCTCCTCCGCCCTGTGGCCATTCTCGACGCTTGGTTGGCCGGAGAAGACGCCGGAGCTTGCACGTTTCTATCCGACCAGTACCCTCGTTACCGGCTTCGACATCATCTTCTTCTGGGTCGCGCGCATGATGATGATGGGTCTCTATTTCATGCGGGAAATCCCGTTTCACGAGGTCTACATCCACGCCCTGGTGCGCGACGACAAAGGCCAGAAGATGTCCAAGACCAAGGGGAACGTCATGGATCCGCTTGGCATGATCGACCAGTACGGCGCCGATGCCCTGCGCTTCACGTTGGCCGCCATGGCCGCGCAGGGGCGCGACATCAAGCTGTCCACCCATCGCGTCGAGGGCTACCGTAACTTTGCAACCAAGCTCTGGAATGCAGCACGCTTTGCCGAAATGAACGAATGCGTGCGCCAGAAGGGCTTCGACCCCAAGGAGGTTGGCGAAACGCTCAACCGCTGGATCGCGGGCGAGGTCGAGCGCACCGCCGCGGCCGTCACTGCCGGCATCGAGTCCTACAAGTTCAACGAGGCCGCCGTCGCCATCTATGAGTTCACCTGGGGCACGTTTTGCGATTGGTACCTTGAGTTGGCGAAGCCAATCCTCAACGGCGATGACGAGCCGGCAAAGGCTGAGACCCGGGCTACGACCGCATGGGTGCTCGACCAAATCCTGAAGCTGTTGCACCCCTTCATGCCCTTCATCACCGAGGAGCTTTGGGACCGTCTCGTGGAGGTGGGGGTCAAGCGTGAGAATCTGCTGTGCTTGAGCGCCTGGCCCCTGCTGACCGGCCTCGCCGATGCGGCCGCTGATGAGGAGATCGGCTGGCTCGTCAATCTTGTCAGTGAGGTGCGATCGGTGCGTTCGGAGATGAACGTGCCGGCGGGTGCCAAGACGCCGTTGGTCATGGTCGCAGCGAGCAAGGCCGTGCGTGCGCGCGCCGAAGCTTACGAGGAGACCATCAAGCGACTGGCGCGGATCGATGCCCTTTCCTTTGCCAAGGCGGCGCCGCCGGGTTCGGCCCAAATCGTGCTCGGCGAAACGACGGTCGCGCTGCCGTTGGCGGGTGTGATCGATATGGGGAGCGAACGCACGCGCCTGGTGCGCGAGATCGAAAAGTCCAAGGCCGAGATCAAGAAAATCGATGCTAAGCTAGCCAACGAGAACTTCGTTGCCAAGGCGCCGCCCGAAGTGGTTGAGGAAAATCGCGAGCGGCGCGCAGACTTCGAGGCGACCATGCGCAAGCTGCAGGCGGCTTTAAAGCGGGTCGAGGCGGCGGCGTGAGGGCTCATAACGTGCGGGACTTCGAAGCGAAGGGCCTTGGGCGTCGATCTTTGGTGCATAGCATGAGCCCTACTGCGCGCAACCTGTCCGGCATGGGGCTCGGGGCCCACACGTGGTGCCACGGCCGATTGCGGTCGTACGGGGGCGACGGGATCGATACTCTTCGTCCGCATCGGCGTCGCATCGTGTTACCGGTGGTGATCGCGCTGGCATGATTACACCGTTCTCATATCGTCCACTTTGAGCGCTTTCCCCATGTATACGCCAAGCTGTTTCAAGGTCGCGGACACGGCGGACGTGCACGCGATGATGCGCGCGCAGCCCTTTGCCATTCTCGTTACGCATGGCAGCGAGGGGCTCAACGCTACGCATTTGCCAACGGTGCTGAAAGTCGATGCAGACTGCCCTTTGGGGCGTATCGAGTGTCATGTGGCACGGCCAAATCCGCAATGGAAGACGCTCACGCCAGACATCGACGCCCTGCTGATTTTCCAAGGACCCGAGGCCTATATTCGTCCCGGCTGGTATCCCTCAAAGGCCGAACACGGCAAAGTGGTGCCAACGTGGAATTATGCCGCGGTGCACGCTTACGGACGCCTGGAGATGGTGGAGGACAAAGATTGGTTGCTGGCTCATGTTTCCGAGCTCTCCGATCAACAGGAGGCTCCCTATGTCGGGCCGTGGTCAACCGCGGATGCTCCTGCCAACTTCCTAGATGCGCTTGTGCGCGGCATCGTTGGCTTGAAACTCACGATCCGCCGGCTCGAGGGTAAGTCGAAAATGAGCCAGAACCGTCCAGCGGCCGATCGCGCGGGCGTGGTCGAAGGTCTCGCGCAGCGCGCCAGCGGCGAGGATGGCGCCATCGCCTCTTTGGTAGCCAAGTCGACGCCATGACCTAGCCGACCACCGCAAGCGACCTCTGCTATTACGAGCTAATCGTCAGCACCGGGGGGGCTGGCGGGCCGGCTCGGCAGCGAAGCCCTCATCGCCCGCAGGTCGGCAGCCGACGCCGTGGCCGCCGCGCCCTCGATGGCGCGGTAGCGGCCAACGATGTCGCGTCCAAGCTTTGTCAGGCGGGCGCCTCCCCCTCCGGACCCTCCCATTTGCTTTTCCACCAAGGGCTCACGAAAAATCTGGTTGATCTCGTCGACCAGCAGCCAGGCCCGCCGATAGGACATGCCCATGTCCTTGCCCGCTGCCGATATCGAGCCGTGCTTGGAAATCAGCTCCATCAGGGCAATCTTGCCGGGGCCAAGATAGCCGTAGGCGCCGAAATCTATGCGGATGGTGAGGACCGCATGGCGCAAATCGCCCTTGAGGGCGGCAGCACGTCGGGTGCTTTTTCGTGGGGCATTTCGCATGGGAGCAAATGGTCGAGTTGAGGATCTCCGCACAAGCGACCCGCGGTGCGAGTTTCCCTTATCATGTCACAAATTGCGCCAACGGTGCTCGTGGATTTGCTGGCACGCCTTAAACACCCTGATCACACGGGGCAGCCGCAACCCCCTCGACATATAGGTTGGAATATAGCGCCGCTCTATGCTTTCATTTCAATCACCTAAGTGACAGGGAGACTGAAGTCCCATTATGCAGGGTTCGCGAGGCGATTGGCTAAAGGAGACCCCGTCTTGACCCCTCTGTTTCGGCTAAAAAGCAATCGGCGTCATCTCGGGGCGGAGCAGCGCGGCGAAGGGTTGAGCTGGGGATATCCACCGTGGATTGGATGAGCCTCAGTCCGGAGGAATGGACCGCGGTGCGGTTGAGTATTCGGGTGGCCCTGGTTGCCACGCTGGCTGGCCTGCCGTTCGGCCTACTTGTGGCGATGGCTTTGGCACGCGGGCGCTTTTGGGGCCACTCGCTGCTGAATGGTTTCGTGCTGCTGCCTCTGATTCTGCCCCCAGTCGTGACGGGCTATGTTTTGCTCATTCTCTTTGGGAAGCGTGGGCCGATCGGCAGTTTCCTGGCCGAGCACTTCGGCATTGTCTTTTCGTTCCGCTGGACGGGTGCAGCGCTGGCCTGTGGCGTCATGGGGTTCCCACTGATGGTTCGTGCGCTGCGATTGTCGATTGAAGCCGTCGACACGCGGCTGGAGGAGGCCGCGGGCACGTTGGGGGCCAATCGCGCTTGGGTTTTCCTGACGGTGACGCTTCCACTCATCTTGCCGGGTATCATCGCGGGAATGATCCTGTGCTTCGCCAAAGCTATGGGCGAGTTTGGTGCCACCATCACCTTTGTTTCCAATATCCCCGGGGAAACGCAAACGCTGCCGTCTGCGATATACACCTTTACCCAGGTCCCTGGCGGCGATGCGGGTGCACTGAGGTTGACGATCGTCTCCGTGGCCATTGCCATGCTGGCATTGCTGGCCTCGGAACTGATGGCGCGTTACGCCAATCGCCGGCTTGAGATCGAATGACTGTCGCCGTCGACATCAGCCATCGGTTGGGAAATTTCACCCTCGATGCCCGGTTCGAGACCGCGGATGGGCTTGTTGCCTTGTTGGGAAGGTCTGGTTCCGGCAAGACATCGATCATCAATATCATTGCAGGACTGATCAACCCTGACCATGGCCGCGTGACGATCGACGACGTGGTCCTATTCGACACGGCCCGCGAAATCTTTATCCCTCCCCATCGCCGCCGGATTGGTTATGTCTTCCAGGAGGGCCGCCTCTTTCCCCATCTCAGTGTCCGCCAGAACCTTCTGTACGGACGCTGGTTTGCGCCACGGGAAGCGGGCACCGACTTCGACGGCGTGGTCGAGCTCTTGGGAATTGGTGCACTTCTTGAACGGCGGCCGGGCCGACTTTCCGGCGGGGAAAAGCAGCGCGTCGCCATCGGCAGAGCCCTTTTGGCAAAACCTCGGCTCCTACTTATGGACGAGCCGCTTGCCTCACTCGATGAGGCACGTAAGGCCGAGATCCTGCCCTACATCGAAAGGCTGCGTGATCAGGCGCGCGTGCCGATCATCTATGTCAGCCATTCGATTGCGGAAGTGGCGCGCCTCGCGTCCGCCGTTGTTCTTGTCAGCGATGGCAAGGTTGCTGCGGTCGGACCGACGGCACAGATCATGCATCGTCTTGATCTCTTTCCCCTGACGGGGCGGGCGGAGGCGGGCGCCCTTATCGAGGCCATCGTGGAGCGGCACGACGAGCAATTTGGGCTGACGGAACTACGTTCCCATGCGGGCCTTTGGAAACTGCCTCGTCTCGATGTGCCGATTGGAGTCCGCCTGCGATTGCGCGTGCGGGCTCGAGACGTGATGGTCGCTACGTCGGCGCCGTCAGATTTGAGCGCGCTCAATGTTCTGTCTGGCCGGGTGTCCGATATCGGTCCCCCACACGGGGCGATAGTCGAGGTTAGGCTCGATTGCGCTGGTGATGTCCTAATTGCCCGTCTAACCCGCTATTCGGTGCAGCGTTTGGGCCTTGCCCATGGAACGCTCGTTTACGCCTTGATCAAGAGCGTCGCCCTTGATCGCCGTAGCCTCAGTGGGCCGATCCGCGGCATGTCCGGGGCTGATGCCGCTGCCGATGAGGTCTAAACGCACAGCCGGGGCTGCGTCCCTTACGATGCCAGTGATCGGCAACCGGTCGGGTGTTGCCTTGACAGGCCTCCGCGCCGATCCTTATATCCGCCACGGCCTGCGCGGGCCTTTGCCGCGCTGATGGCGGAGTAGCTCAGCTGGTTAGAGCAGCGAAATCATAATCCGAAGGTCGCCGGTTCGATTCCGGCCTCCGCTACCACCCACAATCCACTGATCTGTATAAAAAATTCACGGAGTTCTTATGCCCAAACGCTGTTGCATTTGGCGCTCTGGCATTGCAACACGCTGTCAAGCAGTACCAATGAGTTACCAAGGGTGGCGGCAATTCCGTGCAACACGGAATACAACAATTCTGCGATGCCAAGCGAAGCGCTTGCCTACTTCCTGATCAGGGGGGCGCAGATTCAAATCCTGCCGTGCAAAACGTACACGTCCGACTACTTTGGTCGGCGAAACTTCGTCCGAAAGTCAGCGCCGAGACCAGGTGCCCACGAGTGCTCTGCAGCTACCGACCAACGTGGTACGCGCCGGCGCAGGCCTGCCGCAGGACATTGCTACCTCGAGCCCAAGCTGGTTTCTGGCACCTTCTGCTGCAGCACGATGCCGCCGCGCTAAATCGTTCTTGCCGAAATCAATGCCGATTGCCGAGGCGACTACTGCTGTCTTGGTAGGTTCGCTGCCGATCGTGGGCTGCTGAGCTCTCGATGACCCCTCCAGCCGCTACCTCACCACTACGCGGCGGCTGGGAACAGCCCGTCGTGCGTAACGCCGACCTTGAATACCAACAAGTCAGATTTGCAGAGATTGCGGACATCGACCTGCGATCGGTCGCGAGTGCGCAGCGGGTCGGCGTGACTCACAAATATGATGGGAATGCTCGCCGAATTGGCCGCCGCCGTATAGATCCGAGCTAGGCGCCCTCCGCCCACCTGAACTCGAACACGAGGTTCTCGGTCGCACACCGAAGACTTCCGGGGTGTTTCAGACTAGTGCCTCGCAGCAAGCCAACGTGAACGGGTTGCAAGTCTGCATCGTTCGGGTGCCGATGGTTCAGGATTTCCACATATTCGTCGGGAAGGGTTCTGGACTTATCGGTGCCCCCATTGTGTAAGCTTTGGCGTTCTCAAGAGGGGCTAAGGAGTGGCGAAGGCCTTCCAACTGATCCTCATTAAGCCGACCCACTACGACGATAGCGGCTACCCCATCCAGTGGCTGAGGTCGGCGATCCCCTCCAATACGCTGGCCTGCCTCAATGGTCTTGCGGAGGACTGCCGCGGCCGAAAGGTTCTTGGACCAGATGTCGACATAGCCATCACGACTTATGATGAGACCAATCGCCGGGTTCAGCCGGCCCGGATTATCAGGTCTCTGCAGCGCCACGGTGGCCGGTCGCTCATTGCGCTGGTCGGCGTGCAGTCGAACCAGTTTCCGCGCGCGCTCGATCTCGCCCGGCAGTTCCGCGAAAGCGCGCTGCGGTCTGCATCGGCGGCTTTCATGTCTCGGGCTGCGCTGCCATGTTGCCCGAGTTGCCAGACGACTTGAAGGAGGCGCAGCGGCTGGGCATTAGCCTGTACGCCGGCGAAGCCGAGGACGCGCCGGCTCGACGAGGTGCTGCAGGACGCATCAGCTGGCACCCTCCAGCCTCTCTACAACTTCATGTCCGACCTGCCCGACTTGCGCAGCCAACCGATGCCGATGCTGCCCGAGCAGCACGTGCGGCGCACGGCAGGGACCATGTCGAGCGTCGACCTCGGCCGTGGTTGTCCCTACCAGTGCTCATTCTGCACCATCATCAACGTGCAGGGCCGCAAGAGCCGCTTCCGGTCCGCGGACGATCTGGAGGCCGTAATCCGCGAGAATTGCGCGCAGAACATCAATCGCTTCTTCATCACTGACGACAATTTCGCCCGCAACCGCAACTGGGAGGCCTTCTTCGACCGGCTAGTCTGGCTGCGCGAGGACGAGGACTTCGACATCAAGTTCACCATCCAGGTGGATACGCTATGCCACCAAGTTCCGAATTTCATCGAGAAGGCTGCCCGCGCCGGCGTGGCTCGACGTCTTCATCGGTTTGGAGAACATCAATCCCGACAGCCTGCTCGGCGCCAAGAAGCGGCAGAACCGCATCACCGACTACCGCGCCATGCTGCAGGCCTGGAAGGCGCGCGGCATCATCACCTATGCCGGCTATATTCTGGGTTTCCCCAACGACAGCAAGGAGACCATCAAGCGCGATATCGAAATCATCAAGCGCGAGCTGCCGGTTGACATCCTCGAGTTTTTCATCTTGACGCCGCTGCCCGGCTCCGAGGACCACAAGGTCCTGCACAGCAAAGGCGTATGGATGGATCCGGACATGAACAAGTATGACCTCAACCACCGCGTCGTGCATCACGCGAACATGTCGGATGCGGAGTGGGAGGACGCCTACTGGTCGGCTTGGGAGTGGTTCTACTCGCCTGAGCACATGGAGACAATCATGCGCCGCGCTGCCGCGTGCGGGCTAAGCGTCGGCAAGGTCATGTTCATGATGCTGTGGTTCTTCTTCTCGATCCGCTACGACCGGGTGCATCCGCTGGAGAGCGGCTACTTCCGCCTCAAGTTCCGATGCGACCGGCGCCTGACCCTTCCGCGCGAGAGCATGCTCGTCTTCTATCCGCGCTTTGCCTGGGACACGGTGCGCAGCCACTTCTGGATGGGCTACTGGATCCTGCGCATGAATAGTGTGCGCCGGCGCATCCACGCCGACGTCGCGCGTCGCCAGTACACCGATCTTGCGCTCTCGACGACGTCAGGCAAGCAGGAATTCGACGCGCTCTCGTTGTTCACAGATACGCGCGGCGGCCAAGACGCCGTCGCCAAGGTCCGGCGCGAGAGCGCTGCGCGGGCCGCCCTTCGCGCCGGTCGCGCTATGGCCCCTTGATGCCAGGGGATCGATCTCGAGGAGACCACGTCAGTTTTGCACACGCACATCGCGACCGTTGGTGACCACGCGCGCACCTTTTGCCAACTCAATCACTCTGAAGCCCTTCGCAAGGCTCAACCCCAGCGGCCCACTTGGGCGAGCTGTCGGCCGCTGGTTGTTCCGGGCGCCCGTGGGTTCGGGTCAAACGCGCCAGTGGTTGGGCGTGGCCGAAGCTCGACGCTACTTCTCTGCAGCCTCATCGCGAAGGAAAACGTGGTGAACTTCAACTCTACCTGCCGACGCCGGATTTGAACCGATGCGGCTGCTCGGCGGCGCGATGGTCACGTTGGGCGTATTGGCCTTCTGGGCGCCCATGGCGACCGGTGGATGGTCGCTTGCGCTGCTCAGTTTTCCCTTGGTGGCATTGAGTGTCGCGGAAGCTCGCGCCACCTTCGCCTCGCCACGGCGTGGCCAGGTTAGCGGCTACCTACCGAGCCTCTTCGCAATGCTCGCAGCCATTGTCGTTTTCCATAGCCCGGTACTGGTCCTCAACGGGCTCCTCATCTTGCTGGCCGTGAGTCTGGCAATCAGTGGCGCGACCAAAATGATGGCAGCGGTGCGTGAGCAACATACGCGCATGGTGCTGATGGTCAACGGTGTCATTGATGTGGTGATGGCTTTGCTCCTTTGGTTGCTACGTGACATTTTCGGCACCCCGCAGGCCGTCGGTATTGCAATCGGCATCTACGTGGCCGCGGCCGGCTGGCGCATGTTGCTATCGCCGGACGCGTCTGCGCCCACGGCTGAGGTCGCGCAGCTCAGTTCGGCTCATCCCGACCCAGCACTCGAACTGCCGCCAAATGACATCCTCACCCGATTGAATTCTGACGCCGACCGCCGGTTGGCGGGTCTGCGTCGCAACGACGTCGAGTTGATCCTGATGCTTGCGGCGGTGTTCTTCGCAATTCATCTCGGCCGCATGCCGACAGCCGAAACTTGGCTGGGGATGGTATCGCCCTTCGTGGCAACAGCCGGCGATATCCTGATGACACTCGCACTGGCCGCAATCCTATTGCTTCCCGTGCGCGTGCTGTGGCGCCGGCTTTCCCGGCCGGCCGAGCGTTTGGCTTGGTCGCTTCGCGTCGCCGCGGCCGATGGTACCGCACCGATGAACCCCGTCGTTTCCTGGCTCAACGGTTATTGGCTAGATGCTCGCTTTAATTTTGCAACCAGACTGCGCGAGGCGCGCTTGTCGCTGCCGGTCGCCCTGCTGCTCATCCTGCGTCTCGGCCTGCCCCTGACGGTGTTCTTCGTCGCCATCAATCCGATCTGGGGCTTCACTTGGTATTTCAATACGGAAAGCTGGGCGAGCGGCATCTATCAGAAACTAACCGAGCTGCAGGTCGATCGTTGGCGCGGCGCGATGGTGGACGCTGTCGCACTCGCCTATGGTGGCAATGCCGACGAGCTGTTTCGCATTCACCCTCCCGGCGCGGAAGGGACTCGGGATTTCAGCTTCCTCGTCATCGGCGATCCGGGGGAGGGCGATCCCTCCCAATATTCGCTTGTTGCGCGCTACCTGGAACTCGGGCGCCGCGACGATGTGAAGTTCCTCGTCGTGGCGTCGGACGTGATCTATCCTGCCGGGGCCATGAGCGACTATGAAGTCAATTTCTATCTGCCGTTTAAGGGCTTCACGAAGCCGATCTACGCTATTCCGGGCAATCACGACTGGTTCGACGCGCTCGAAGGGTTCAACGCAAATTTTCTCGAGCCAAAGGCCGCTCGTGCCGCTATGGACGCACGAGTTACGGCCGACCTTCACCTCACAAGCACCAATACCAGGCGCATTGAACACCTTGTTCGGGAAGCTGCCCGCTTGCGCCAATTGTACGGCATCGAGGCCGGGAGCCAGCGCGCGCCTTTCTTCGAATTGCAGGCCGAAAACTTCGCGCTCCTTGCCATCGACACGGGCATCCTACGCAGCGTCGATGAGCGACAATGGGCATGGCTCGAACGTGCGCTCGCCCGCAGCCGCGGCAAATTCATCATGGCCATTGTCGGGCATCCGCGCTTTGCGGGCGGCCGCGACACGACGATCGGCGATGAAAAATTTGCTGCACTGTATCGGTTGCTCGTTCGAAATGGTGTCACCGTTGCGATGGCAGGCGACACCCATGACTTCGAATATTACCAGGAAAGCACTGCAGCAGGTGGCACCACGCTGCATCACTTCGTGAACGGCGGGGGCGGAGCCTATCTGAGCATTGGCACTGCGCTCAGCTTTCCTGCAAGTCCAGCCGTACCGAATGTTGCCTTTTATCCTAGCGCGCGCCCTTTGCGCGCCAAGCTTGAGGCCGAAACGCCGGTCTGGAAGCAACCTTTTTGGTATTGGATCAAGTGGTTCAATGCTTGGCCCTTCACCGTCGAAAGCCTGTCGGGCGCCTTCGATTTTAATCGCGCGCCGTTCTTTCAAAGCTTCATGGAGATACGAGTCGAGGGTTCGAACAACCGGGTCGTTCTCATCCTCCACGGTGTCGATGGTCCACTGCGCTGGCGTGATCTTGAGACGCGTGGAACCGTAATGCCGAGTGGGGCTGGACCGGATGATGCCGTCGAGTTCGTCGTGCCCTTTCCGCGCCGTTGAAAACGTCGGACCGGATCGACGCTGATCGGCCGATCCCACCTGGTGCGGTGGGTCCGCCCGGCACGCCATTGTTACCCTCGGCTCACAATCAATTTGCGTGTCTGCCCCCTCGTGGCGGGTGGGTGCACCACTCACCACCAATTCTAACTTCCGCGATAGCCGACCTAAATGTAAATGCCGTTAATTTTTGCGTCGCACGCTAACCATGAGCTGGAAGAAGTGGTCCGAAACCTGACGCAAGGTCAAACGCTTGAACCCTCGGACCCGGCCGCGGCCCTGGCAGATTGGGCATTCGTAATCTGTCTTCTTAGCATTCTCGACCATACCCCTGAATATAAGGTAAAAAAAGCCACACCTGGAGGCCGAAACGGCAAGCATTTCTTGCTTTTTGTTAGCATTGCAGCACCCCGCTGGCCTAGGCAAAATCACAGGCGTGTCCAGCGCCCGTTTCGCCTTTATCCGTCCCCCTTTCCCCCTCCGCAGCCGTCCGCCCGCCCAAGGGCGACGATTGGCCTGCACGAGCCGAAATGGGATGGCTTCCGCTTCCAGATCATCAAGGACGGCGCCAACGTCCGGTTCTATTCGCACCGAATACACCGACCGCTTGCCACACATGGTCGTGGCCTTCGCCAGGCCATCCCAGATGTGGCGACTCGGGTAATTGCTCACTATTCGAGGGTCTGTAGAGAGACGTCCGTCACAATGGGAAGAAAAACTCCACTTCACGGCGTACAAAACGGGAATACATCTGGGAGTCTGCCGTTGTCTGACGATCGGCGAACTCAAACCTCTATTCGCCCTCCTACCTGCCCAATGCCGAGCACAGCACGGCGCTAGGTGGCTTGCTATGGAGTATCTGCCCGCCGTTCTCATCTCCACGTTCGCTGCTGGGATTGCAGTCATCGCCTACCGCTATCCACTGAGCTACGCTTTCTTTTTCGCTCCGTTAGTCGTCTGTCTCTCTCTTATGGCCGGTGGATTAATGATGCTCCTAGCTGACCTATCGACGCAAGACCCCTTCGTCCTTCTCGCCGGGGGCACAGCTATCTACTCGCTACTCCTCCTTTTTCTGGCGCGATTTTCACGCTGACTTCTGCCCTCAAGGACCGTCGGTACCATTGTTTCTTCGGATGTCCTGTTTGCTCGTTTCGATGCCTTCGGATCGCTGAGGGCCATTTTCTTTTCCAAGACGCATGCCGCGTGAAGCGAGCCGAGCCGAGTATTGTCCGTCACACGGTCGACCGCGTTACTAAAATGAGAGCGTGAAACGCGACCCGCCAGCCCGGTTTGCTCAAGGCGAGCCGCGTCACTTCACGGGTCGCTGCCGCAGCATGATGGGGGCCCGTAGTCGACAATCAACTGCTTGTCGCTGGAAACGATGGCAAACCAGGTGGCGAAGAAGGCCGTCCGGCACGCGTAGAAGCCTTGGAACACCGCGGTTCTGTCGGCGAGGCGCTTCTCTGGCGAACCAGTTCAAAGAGTTCGCGAACCAGGCAGGTGAACCGAAAGAACCGGCGCCCACGACAGACACTGACGGGGATTAACTCAATGAGGGATGAGGAGGTCCGGCAACAGGTAGACCGCACAGACGCTTTTATTGTCACCTTCCGCGAGTTGATCGCGTCCGCTGCCGTCGATCCGACAAGTCCATGTGAGTTTGCCCCTCATCGCGGGCTTGAGCGGATCGGCGCTACGGTGGGCGCGGTCAACTACGTTCACCAACGCCAACTGGGCGACCTCAACGCAATAATGGTGCCTGCTGGGTTTCTTCCTCTGCGTCGCCAGCGCACCATTCCGAGCCAGCGATCCATTTCACTTATCCCGCGATAAGGCCAAGTGAATTGGCCACCCGATAGTAAATGGTCTGTTTCGGAATTTTGGTCTCTCCGCCCACGCTGCCAAGCTTTGCCGGCGTCCATTGTGTGTCAGTTTCCGCGCCCGCAGCTGTTGTGTCCTTTTCCGTGCTTGCTCTAGGCGGTCCAGACGGAGACATCCGCATTACGTCGTATTGCCGGTTCTCAGATTGCGGGTAGGCACCGTCGTTTTTGCCCCACAATCGCAGACGCACAGCCACATGCGGTTGGGGCCGCCCATGCCCGCGAAGTCCACGAGGTGGTGTCCAGAGTCTTTCGCACTTTCGAGGTTGGTGCCGCTCGCGGCCGGATAGGCCGATTTCCCAATTGGCGAGCTCCAGGAAACTCAAAGCCATCCTCCCGGAGCCACCATCGCTCGCTCGCCCACTCTGGCGAGCGATGGGGGGCGGAGTGGAGATGGCGGCCATCCTCCTGGTGAACCAGAGCGAGCACGCCGCCGTCGCTGATGTCATGCCACGGCATCGACCGCCTCCCTGAGCAGGTCCATGTTGAGATAGCGTCGCGTCGACCATTCTGAGCCGGCAACGTAGCGCAGGCGAGCCGCTGCCAGGTTGAGCGCACTTTGCCCATCCGGGAACACGCCCACCACCCGCGTGCGCCGCCGAATCTCGCGCAGCAGCCGCTCGAGCGCGTTGTTCGTGCGAATGCGTCGCCAATGCGCAGACGGGAAAGCGTGATAGCTCAGCGTCTCGCCAACCGTGACAGCAATCCACTCCGCCAGCTTGGACAGCTTCATGTCCTCGAGCCTGGCCCGCACCCGCTCGGCGGTCGCCTCGGCCCCCTGCCGGCTCTCACTCGCGTGGATTGCCTTCAGCATCAAAGCAACTTCCGCCATCTTGGCCCGCGGCACGTGCACAAACGCGTTGCGGTACCAGTGCACCACGCACCTTTGCCAGCGCGCATCCGCGAACACCTCACCAGCGGCCTCCACCAGCCCCAGGCACGCATCGCTGATGATTAGCCGCACGCCGGCAAGACCCCGATCCTTCAAGTGCTTCAAAAAGCTCAGCCAGCCGGCCTTATCCTCCTTGGCCCCTTCGACGATGCCGAGGATCTCGCGATAGCCCTCGCCGTTGACCGAGGTCGCAACCAGCAGCGACACGTTCCTGACCTCGCCCGCCCAGGTCCGCTTCAACACAATGCCGTCGAGGTATACGTAAGGGTGCTCACCGCTGATCGCCCGGTTCCGCCAGGCCTCAATCGTGCCGTAGATCTTTTTGTTCAGGTTCGACACCGTCGCCGGCGACACCCGAGTACCCCACAAGGCTTCGGTGATGTCCTCTACGCGCCTAACCGACACCCCCGCCAGGTACATCTCGATCAGCGCCTCCTCAACCGAGCTCTCCCGCCGCCGGTAACGCTCAATAATCGCCGTCTCGAACGTCTGCTGCCGCAGCTTCGGCACCTTCAGCGTGACCTCGCCAGCCTGCGTGCCAAGTTTGCGCCGATAGCTCCCCGCCCGCGTGTCGCGACGCGCCTCAGTGCGCTCGTAGCGCTGCGCCTTGCACAGCTGCTCCGCTTCCGCCTCCAGCAGTGCGTTCAAGGTCTCCTCAACGCTGCCGCGTACCACGCTGCGCAAGTAATCACGCACCCGTTCGTCATCGATCCGGATGACCTGACCCTGGTTCGTGCTATCCTCGTTCATTGGTGGCTTCCTCTTCGGTTGGCTCGATCGCTTCGTACACGACCAGCCTACCCGAACCGTGAGGCCACCAACCCCTCAGAAAATTTCGCGAAAGATTCTGTACGTCATCGTCCACGACGCGAAGACGACGAAACGCTGCCCCGTTAAATCGATCATTCCTCTACCCACCGCTGTCTCCTCACTCGTGGCCGCTCACCCTGACGCTCCGCAATCGACAACGGTATTACCCGCTGCTCGTTAGACACGTTTGCTGATTTCCGGGTCCGCTTTTTCATCGTCGAGCAAGCTCACGCGCCGCAAGCGATAGGGCAGACATACAGCGGTGTCGAATTACCTGGCAGCTTGATCGAATGACAACGGTGTATCGCGACCGAAGCGAACCGCGGTGACTGGCCAGCGGGACACGGCGTATCCAGAACATTCCATTGGCCACGCCTATTGATAATGCAGGTGTCGAAGGTCGTTGTACAATACGTCATCCGCGGGTGAGGCCACATAACGAACGCTATGCCGCCGGCGAGCAACGCAACGCTCGCAAAGACGATCCACCATAGCCATTCCCGACTACCCACATCACGCCTGGCATAATAAGAAGGCTAAGCTTGAAGAGAAGAATGCCAGGTCAATATCGAGGAAGGAAGGGGCCAAGGTTAACCTGGTGTGAAATACACGGGCGTCTTCTCACTCGTGGCCGCTTACTGTTGCTCAACATTTTACCGATTGCGCGAAAGGCGATGTAGGTCATTGCTGCAATCTATGCCCACGCGATCAAGCTAAGAATGGCTGCACAAACGGGCCCGTACTCTCTGGCGAAGAAAAAAGCCCGCCGTTATGACTATCGGAGTGATGAGCACAGCAACCACGGTTGCCCATAGCCAAAACTGTAGCCGTGGCATGGGGGCTTCGCTCCTCACCAACCACCCTCGGACGGCCGTGCTGGTTCATCCCGTACCAGCTTGAGTAGCTACAGATGCAAGCAGAACCGCAGCAACTACAGACGCGAGCGCTTCGAACTGTCCGTTTGCCAGGGATGTAAGAGAGGTTCTAGGCTCGCCACCGAAGCGCAAACACGCCTATCGGTTCGAACCCTGATTTCAAAGTCAGACGTGCCTGGAACAGTCCCGTCGAGATCGGTTGGCGACGCTAGGCGCACTAATGCGGGCCATGGTCCGCGGCCCTAGTTTGCTTCTCTGTGGTTGTGACGAATGCGTCGTGACCGCGCTCGGTTCCTTCGATGCACGTAGTTCACGCCGGGTCCGCGGGACGGCAGTCATTCTTTATTTTTCTAGTCAAGGCGCAATGGCGCGCCCCGGTTGCGAGCACTCAATGCATAGATGCCTCGTGCGCCGGAGCGGCGTTCGTCCAAGTCAAAAGTTGATCAAGAGTTCACGGCGGCAAAGTCTGAATTGATCCGCCTCCGCATTGCAGAAAAAACAAAAACACTCATGCCCACCGCGACGGCGCTAGCGGATATGAAACTGGTGGTAGGCGCCTTTCTATCCAAGCTGGGCGGCATAGCCCCGCGTATCGCTCGCTTAGCCGGCAACAGTTTCGTGGGTACGGAAAGAGGTTGATGCAGTTGTTTTTGAGGCCAGGAAAGAACTGGCTCAGCATTTCAATAGATTAGCCGATGAAGCCGGTGAGCCGCCCCTAGAGCAAATGTCCACGACAGACGGCTTTGAGGAGGACCACGAGAGTTGATCGCGCCCTCCTGCTGCCCTACCGCCTAACATAACGAGATAAACCGTCGGGCGATCGCCTGCAACTGCCTCTCATCAGCGCAATTGGAGGTCAAGCATACGTTTTCCTGTTATGGGGCGAGAGACAGTCAATTTACCCCGCTGGACCGTTTCGGCCCTTTCAAAAGTGACGGGCTCCTGGCCGCCGCTGGGAGCCCGTTTTTCGTAGTAATCGTCTGGACAACAACTCGAAAGAGTGTGCAGCGATGAGAACCAACTATCCCGACGCTGAGCCGTTATGGCCGGAGTGGACCTGGGTGCTCTTGCTCGTGGTGTGCAGCGCACTGTTCCTTTTGGCGCTTCTTTGGGACTGACAGTCGAACTTGCAAGTCGGCTGGACCGAAAGCAAGTTTTGGCTCGCATCGAAAGGCAGCTAGAGCTGCTTGGCGCTTCTAAGATGTGACGCCGCAGCCCTTCCGAGCCAGCCGCCGGAAGTCCTATAAGGGATGATCCGATTGCCAACCATGACCGGGACCAACCCAACAGCGGCCGTTCCAAACTGCCCCCATTTCCAAGAGCTCTTGTTCTGTGAACAAGGCCGTGGCGGTAAGACGGTTGAGATAGAAGACCCCGCCGACCGTGCCGCCGCAGTCGCGAAGATATCCCTTTATCGTCATATAGCTTCGATCAACGCGCACCGCGATCTCGCGGGTAGGCATGCCGCGCAGCCGTGCTCTAATAGCCCAACGCCTAATCTCGTCGGCCGGACGCTCGCGTTTCATCTTTTGTGAAACCTTAAAGCGATGTCCCGCACCGAACCCCACCTGCCAGTGTAATGGGTCACCCCAACGAGTACCAGATCGAGTGATGTGGCCTGTGGAATCATTCGGCGTAGAAGGCGGCATGCATCAAGGTGGGGACAATCCTCGTCCGACGACGGATAACCAGCAGTGACACGTTGCTGCAAATGCTGAGCTGCGGGAGGGAAAGCCTCGCCTCCAAGCCTTGCAGGCGGCATCGACGATAGCCTCGTAGTCCTCATGCAGCCGGTGCGAGAGGAAGCGCTCCTTGAGGTAGAGCCACACGCGTTCGACGGATTGAGCTCAGGTGAATAGGGCGGCAGGGCCACAGGCGTGACGTTGGCCGGCACGCTGAGCGCGCGCGAGTCATGCCAGCCGGCCTGATCAAGCACCATGACGACGTGCTCATCGTCGGCGATGGTGGCAGCGAAGCGGTCGAGGAACTGCTGCATCGCCTCGGTGTTGGCATAGGGCATGACGAGGGCAAAGCCGTTGTCGGTGCCGGGCTCAACGCAAGCGAAGATGTAGGCGAATGTGAAGCGCTTGTCGCAGAGCCCCGGTGGGCGCTCGCCGCGCGTCCACCAGATATGGCAGGTTCGACCCTTCTGACCGATCCGCGCCTCATCCTGGAAGAACAGGCGGATGCGCTTGTTTTTGTGCGTACGCTGAATTTTTCTGAGCAGCGCCGAAGCTCTTTTTAAAGGCCGCCTGTGCGGCCGGGTTCTTTTCCGGGTGGCTGGGCCGCGCCTTTTGTCGCGAAAGCCCGAGCTCGCGCAAGATGCGACCCATTGAGGTCACATGCAGGCTCTTGCCGAACCGCTTCTTGCAAATGCGCACCAGATCCTCGCGCGTGAAGGCCGAAAGGCCGCTCGCCTCCGGAGCCGAGCCGTCGAGCACAAGGCGATAGAGTTCGGCCTTCTCCTCGGCGTCGAGCTTCGGCGGACGCCCGTCACGCGCCCGGTCGGCGAGCCCATCGAGGCTGTCCTCGTTGTAGCGGATGACCCAGTCGCGCAGCGTTTGGCGGTCCATGCCTGCCGCCTGCGCCGCCTCCTCCCGGCTCATGCCATCGAGCGCATTGGCAATCGCCAGGATCCGCCGTGTAAGGCGCGCATTGCTCTCGCCCTTGGCGAGTTTGCGTAGCACCGTCGGGGTGCGGTCGCGCCGGATCAATAGTGCCGACATCCTGCCCTCCATCCGAATCAATGGAGGGAGGGAATCACGAACCGGGCGATGATGGTATCCCGCAACGGCCACAGGAGTTGGGAGTTTCAAGTGGCGGTATAACACCAGATACAGGCGCCCTCATAGATTTCGATGTTTGTCAGTAGGCCTGACAGGCTTGTCGCGATGCGCGACCACTTAAGCCTTGGGCGCAGCTTGCCGCGAACCTAGAAGGTGAAGGCCACGCCCGTCACGATGTGGATGTCGGGCTCTGACTGAATGCCGTTGAGATCGTTGATGATGGGAATGCCGACAGACACGAAGCTCGACCAGTTGTCCTTGGACAAACGCAGCCCAGGAGCGATGTAGACGGTATTGCCGCCCGAGTTCGGGTCCTTGACCCCACTTTGGACTTCCTTGGCGTGCCATTCGCCGTTGAGTTCGAGCACCAGGTCTAGGGCCGGTCCCGAAGGTGCTTCCTGATGCTCATGGGTGTGTTGATGCGTGCCTGGGCCGCCGTGCCACATCGGGTCCGGCAGCGCACCCAACTTCATGGGCACCATAGCCGAGGACTCGCGCGTCAGGCGGTAGGAGATGGCGGCGTTGTAAAGGAAGCGGTCGCCGAGGTCGGTATCCTGCACGCCGTTGGTGACGAGCATGTAGAGCACGTTGGCATCGAACGACCATTGGCCGAACCGCTTGGTGTAGGCGAGGCCAAACAGTCCGTCCCACGACCCCGATCCTGGCTGGAACTCCGCATCGAAGGGCTCGCCTTGATTGTTAATGCGGTCTGTGACGCCGGTCGGGGCCTTGACGCCAAGCAGCACGGCCGCCTCAGTGCGGGTAGCGCGATTGTTATAGAAGCGGTATTGGCCAAAAAATGTCATGTCGCCGATGCCCGACGCATCCCCGCGATTGAAGATTTCCGGCGGCTCGGCCGGGTCTTCGATTTCTGCCTCGCGAATGCCGGTGCGCCTGATCCACGGCAACCTCACCGAGACGGTCAGATCATTGGTGACGCCGTAGGCGTAGGTGACTGCCACGCTCTCAACCGTCTTGATGCTGTGGGCGTGGTCACCCGATAGCAGCGCTCCGGCAGTCAGCGCCGCGTCGCTGAGCCCGCCGAAGTGAATGAACTCATAAACTGAGGAGAGGGCACTCTGGCCTTGATCCAGGGTGGTCGCCGAGATTGTGTTGAGGGGACCGGCGCCGCCGGCGCCAGAGATTGCACTTGGATGGTGAGCGAACGCCGGCCCGGCGAGCAGCAGCGCTGCACCGGTCACAATGGTGAACTTGATAGCCATGGGGGTTTCCCTAAGAAATGCGGATGCCTGGGCCGTGCCCAAACGCCTGGAAGCAACAAACTTGGAGGTACGGAATTGCTAAGCGCCGATCAGCGACGGCGGGCCGCGAGGCGCATGGGCTGGCCAGTCAGCAGGAGTGGGTCGCGATACGAAATGGACGGCTGCATAGTCGCGCGGCAGAAGCTGGGGTGGATCGAGCGTTCCGATTTGCACGGCCGCGATCGCAACAAGCTTCCCTGCCAGTTCGCCCTTGATGGCGCACCATGGACACGGGGCGTCCTTCGTGACCGGCTGGGGCGTTCCCGCGGGTTCGTCGAGGGCAACTGGCCCGTGCGAGGTGCAGATCACAACCTGCGCGTCGAGGCCCAATTCACTGACCAGAACGTGGGACGGGGGAAGAGAGCGCGCGATCGGGTGCGCGGCCACCGTCAAGGCGACAGCCAACAGCAGGAACGTCCGCAGTTGTGCGCACATCCATCGCATGTAGGGCAGTTTCGTACTTTTCGTGCAACGCAGCAATTGTAGGATGAGCACACCCCGCTGAAATTCGGGCTTTCTCGCTTGGCGTGAATACGATGGCAAGAGGGCTCGCCGTGAGCGCACACCGACCTGTCGAACTGCGAGTGCTGTCCGCTCGCTGCTCTGCTCAGCGGCAGTCAGCCACTAGCGCAAGCGGATGTGCTGGTGGGCCATCCCTGTGACAGGCGCTTTCGATCTTCGCCGGTATTGTGGCGCCTCTTCCGTCGCGCACGCCACGTTCGGCGATGATGCGCTCGGCGAACGCTCCACCTCAACCGTCTTGCCGTATGGTCAAAAAAACCGAAACGGGCGGAGAACTCGGGTTAGCTATCTACCAAAGTGTAGCGGTTCCGGAGGCCAGTCCGTACATTTTGCCCGAAGATTGACCGGCCCAATGGTCTTAGCGGGGTCTATTCCACTGGGCCACAGGCAATGCGACCGCCTGCGTCACCGGTTGGGTCCGTCTTGTAGTCGTCCTTGCCGGCATGGATGATCAACGCTGTGCCTTCTGGGCCGAACAATGAATTTGCCTTACCCTTCTCCAGCGTCGCAGCCGCATTCAGCACTTCAACGACAAGCTCGCCATTTGCTGGAATGTGGAGATTGGGCATGTCACCGGCGTGGGGACCGTCGACCGCCATCATCCCATGCTTCTTCTTGTCGGGATTGAAGTGACCGCCGGCAGACATGAAGGGCGGCTCGCATTTCCCGATGCCGTGGACATGAAAAGCGTGCTCTCCGGCAGGCAAACCTTTTACCGAGAGCGCGATCAGCACTCCGGCTGGCGTCTGGGTCAAAGTCGCGCTGCCGACATCGTTGTTGTCCTTATCCTTCAGCGAGGCCTTTGCGCTCTGTGCGGCGGCCGAAAACGTTGAAAACGCCAAGATCGAGGCCGAACCCACCAAGACGTAAAGAAGTCTTCATGACAGTCCCTCCCTTCAGGCCATGATGCGTTAATTTAGCACGGATCGCCTCCCCAAGTATCCTTGGAGCAAAATCGAAAGGACGCGCCCGCGCCACACGGTCAGATTTCATTCGGATTGCCGAAATTGATAAGGTATCTCGTAGGTGAGCAGCGAGACCGTTATGCCTGGTGGCGTGTCGGAAAGACGGCTTGCCTAACCGCGTCGATCACCCTCTGATCCAGTTTTTTGTCACCACTCGAGCGGCTGAAGTCGGCGAATCAGGCCAAGTCCAGCGCGACGGAAAGTTTGTTAGGCGCGCGAGCGCCGATCCGTGAAGAAGCCGTGAGTTTGGGGATCGCTCAAAAAAAGACTGGCTCCGGAAGGGCCGCAACCGAAGCCAGTCGTCTGCTCGCCTCACCAGCGCTTTCGGAGTGCTGGCTGGCAGAGCATCCATTTCACACTCTAACGCCAACGCTGAGCCATTCGAGGCACTTCACCCCACTTGGCAAAACCTCAACACGGTGGCGCCTTCGGATCGAATGTAAAGGGTTCCTCGCTGCCGAACTTTTCCGGTACGCCCAAGAGTTTGAACTTTTCCGTGCGCGCCTTTTGCCGCTGGCATGCTTCCTGGACCATTTGGTCACTCGCCGAGGTCGGCTTATTCCTGAGGGGGGTCAGTGGGCTGAGCGTCGTCGTTGCTGTTGGCGTGGTCGTGGACGTAGTTGCGGTCTGAGCCAATGCGGACAGGCCAGCAAGGCCGAAAGCGGCCGCTACCGCCGCGCCCGAGACCATTAGCTTCAGAGAAGCTTGCATCTTTTTCATTGAGTTTTCCTTTCGCATTGGCTCTTCGACCGACGTTCCTGTTAGACCTTGGGCTTCGGTCTTGGATCCCCTTCCGGCAGGATCTCAGGAGTGGTGAAGACAACGCCAAACTCCGTCGGGTTCGGAGTATCAGTGACCATTGTCTGCGGCGGATTGGGATTCGACCCTGTGATACCTGAGACGAGAAGCTGGATGCGCATGAGCAGTGCGAAGTCCTCGTGCACCGTGTTGTGGCAGTGGTTCACGTAGGAGCCGCCATACTCGCCAAACTGGATCTGGAATTGCACCTGGCCCCCAGGACGCAAGCGCCAGACGTCCTTGCGCACCAACTTCTCCGTCGCCGGAATCGGCTGGCTGCCGCGGTTCATCGTAATGCCTTCCTCGAAGTGCAGGTGAATCGGGTGGTCCCAGCCACCACCGCCGTTGACATAGGTCCAATGCTCGACTTCGCCCGACTTGGGGATCAATAGCGAGACCCGGTTGGCGTTCATCGAGTGCGCCTCCTGCCCGTTGATCCGAATCGTCCACGGGAAGTTGAACACCACTTCCGAGCAGTCGGGAGTGCACTGGCCCGTCTTCGGATCGCGTGAATTGCCCTCACCAGACCGGCCGAACTCAACCAGCCTCGTCCGCACCGGAGTAACGATGGGGATTTGCTCGGTGAGCGTGGCGGGCACCAGGCTCTGATCCGGGTCGGTTGACCTGAGGATCACGCCCGGCGCATCAACGCTTTGCAGCTGAGAGACGACCCTGAATTGCAGGATGGCACCAAGCACCGGATCTTGGGGGTCGCCTCTCAAGGCAGTCGCCAGCGACACCGCACCGTCGGGCTTGTTGCCACTCCTTTGCTTCAGGCGGTCCACGAGGTGGAGCCGGTCGCCGGGCCGGAAACTCGAGAAGTCGACGACGATGTCGTAGCGCTCGGCGATACCCTGCTCGTCCAGCTCGGTCAGTGGGATGGGATGGACCACCAGGTTGCCGTCGTTGGCGATAAACTGGAACGGCACCGCACTTCCCGTGGGACCAGCAATCGCAAACTTCCAGAACCGGGACATCGACGCGGCCAGAATGCGGAAGCGGTACTTGCGCGGCAGCACCTCCATGTACGGCGCATAAACAGAATTCACTAGCGGCAAGTCGCCGATCATGCCGTCGGTGGTGAAGATGTCGAAAAAGAGCTGCCCCTCCGGGTCGAGGGCGGCATCGGAGATAATCAGATTGACGTCAAAATCGAGATTGCCGTAGTCCAGCTGGCTGCCGCTGGGCAGGCGCAGATTGGTGCCGTCGTTGAGCTTCTCGTTGCCACGATCTTTGGCACTGTAATAGTTGATCATCATGAGCATGCCTTTGTAGACATTCTCAGCCGTGAAGAAGAACCGGTGGTCGTGCGCCCACATCGTTCCCTGGTACTCACGGAAGTCACCGGCGACCCGGACAATGCCGCCGTTACCATCGGGACCGCCGGTGGTGGCGATCCCTGCGTCGATATTGATCTTGTCGCGGCGCGCGAGCGTGGTGCTCCAGCGATAATCATAGAAGGTGCCCGGGAAGTGGTGCACGTTGGCAGCGCCATCGCTTTCCGCACCATTGTGGGCGTTGTGGAAGTGCAGTTGGTGCTCGTTGCGCCCGAAGCCGCCATTCTGGCTGCGGTTGGTGGGCAAATTGTTATAGATGCGGGTGATGATGGGTTCGCCGTACCGACCCTTGAAGAGGGGCGCAGGCAACGTTCCCGACGGTGTGTTGAAATTGGTGTGGCCTCTGGCATACGTCCAAACGGCATCCGGCCCCAGAGAGGGGGCGCTGCCGTTGTTTGGGAAGAAGCTCTGGTGTGCCGCGAGCTGCGACAGCGACAGGACGTAGCCGACGTTGGGAAAGAACTCGTCCCAGCGCTGATGGGCAAACACCTCTCCGGGAGGACGGCCTTCGATCGGGCCCTTTCCCGTAATGGGGTTTGTGAAATCTGCTTTGGTCGTGCCAGGCGGCGGCGTCGAGAAATCCGTGTGATAGGACAGCCGCCGCGCATTGGGCTCGCGGGCAAGCGTACCCCCGAACACCGCATCGGTTTCCTTGCCGCGAATTAGGCTCGTCATCGGCTCGGGGTGCTGCAGGTCCAGGCGCGGCATGCGCGCGACAAACTTCCTGGCACCAAACAGAGGGCTAGGCGGGGTGCCTGTGGGAACGTCGTCGGCAAAGGCGCTGGGTGCCAGTGGGCTCAAGCCGTTCTTGCACACCAGCACACCACCGGTCGTCATGATGCCCCATTTGAGGAGGTCGCGGCGGGTAATTTGGCCAAGCGAAAGGGCTCGATGAATTTCTTTCCGGTTGTCGCGCGCTCTCTGCGCCTCTCTCAGCCGAATACGGGATGATTTCGGAGTTAGATACATGGCTTGGCCTCTATGTTTTAAATAGTGGGCTGCACACGCTCCCGCAGGCTGCAAACGCTCGCGTCTGTGGCTGACCAATTCGGTGGTCGTGTTGCCTCCGTCGAGCTTCCGCAGCTCGGAGCGGAAAATTGACTTAACGGACCACCAAAGCCGCCATCACTCTCGAGGCGGCTTGTTGATAATTAATCTCCATTTTTCGGCCATATGCGACAATCGACCAAGGTCCCCATCCGAAAGGGCCATAGCCCGCATAAATTAGTTTAAACTGCGGACCTAATCTCCTAACGGGAGGCCGATTCCATTCATTTGTAACAACCCGGAAGATCAACGATCACGATTTAGCGAGGAGTTGAGACCCCGTGACAACATGGCGTCCGAAATCAAGAAAATTAGCACTGCGTTTTGCCTTGCAAATGCCGGCTTCGTTTAGAGGAGTGCCGGAGCATCCACTTTACAACGGGCTCCGTGCCGGCGCACTGAAAGCTAGCGGGAACGGGCCTTAAATAGCCCCGCGTGAAGTTTAATGCGCGCGACCGAGCATCGCTCAAAAAGCTGGCCCCCAAGGGCCTAGGGAGCCGGAGGTGAAACCGCGCGACAGGTGCGTTGGGTGCAACCCGCCGAGCAATATAATTATCTTGGTGCTCAGTTACAGCCGCAAGGTACCAAAGGTACAACGCGATCAGGACCTAAATTGCCGTCCAAAGGTAGCCAGAATTATGGATCAAAGGTGCCTATTGCCTTTCATGCCTAGCATCGAAATGGATCACGGTCAGCCTTGGAGCCCATGTGTAGTGATCCAGGTTGACCTTTTGGATCTGCTAGGGACGCCGACTGACCGCCGAAGCCTACGTTTCGTGAAATCGTGACGTTGAAAGCTAGCCCCCGCGGTTATAGATGGGCGCAGCGCAAAAAAGAGCGCTAGCGGACACGGTGTCCAGTGTTCGATCAACCCATCCTCGTCATGATCGTCATCACAACCATAGGCACCCCTTCGAGTGGGGCTGTAGTCTTTGCGTGGCGCCTCTTTCGCACAAGAAGCAAACACCTTTGTGTAGAGGCTGTTTAGCCTAACACCTTCAAATCGGTTGGCATTTCATCGCGAAATCTTGACGGGCCCCCTGAGCGAGAGCGTGGCAAAGAACTTCACCCCCATGGATCACGCCAAAAAGATCGTGGAGGTAACAATGGAAAAAAAGCTGCTTGCATGCGCTGTCGGAGCCCTCGGGCTCATGCTGACAACTAGCATTTACGAGCCGGCGGAAGCAAAACACGGAGGACATTCCGGCGGTTCGGGGCATTCCTCCAGCGGTATGAGCCACTCATACCGTGTGGGCGCGCCGTTTGCGAAGCACGCCTACGCAAAGCCCATGTTTGTGAAGAAAGCCCATTTCTTCAAGCGCAAACACGTGTTCCGCCATCACAAGCGCTTCATTGTCGTCGGGTACAACGACTACGGGTACGCCGATGAATGCTATTGGTTGAAGCGCAAGGCGCTTTACACCCGCGGCGGCTACTGGTGGAACCGCTACTACGCATGCGTGAACGGATACTGACACCCACAAGAGCCGTAGAATAATCCGGGCGCCGACTCCGTCTGCTAGATTGCTATAGGGCGCAGCGGCTTTAAAGGCCGCTGCATTTTTGATCTGAGCGGCGGGCCTCAAATCGGCTGCTGGCATGTCGTCCACGACCGCTCGACGCGTTGGTCGATTCACAGCCAAGGAAGCCCTAGCGATGGAAGATCAGGAACTACAACAGAAGCTCCTCGATCTCGAAAAGAAGATCGACGCGATTTACGTGTCTGCTGAGAGGACGCGCAGATATTTCTTGGTCACGATTATTGTAACGTTGGTCGCCCTGGTTCTGCCTTTAGTCGCATTCCTCTTTGTAGCCCCATCGATCCTCTCGATCGTCGGGCAATAGCGATTCCGAGCGCGCGCAGGGGGCACGGCCTTTAGGTCGCCAAAAATCCCGTATTCTTGCTCAGCCCGAGATTGCGGCCGATCAGCCGGTAGGACAGCCCTTGCTTGTGAAAAACGAGCACCTTCTTCGCCTTCTTGTCCGATGGCCGGTGCCCAAATTGCCGACCAAGCTTGACGCCGCGCGCTCTAGCCGGTGCCAGGCTTGACTTGACCCGTCTCTGATCGCGCTCGAACTCGGCCAAAACCGGCCATGATGGTACGCATCAGCTTGCCGCTCGCGGTGCTGAGATCGAAGCTGCGAGGACGTGATGCTGATCTTTTATCTAACCACTTGTGGCCGGCCGCCACATCATCGTGCGAATCTCCGAACTCCCGCTTCAGCTTTTCCCACGTCTCACCGCCATCGGTAGTTCAGAACATTTGACCGAGATTGGTGCAGCAAAAAAGAAGCATGGGATCGGCCGCGTTGGTGGCCACCCACCAAACCGTGCTGTTGACCGGCCCGGGCAGCCGGGCATCCTCCCAGCTCTTCCCCACTATCTCGGCTGCGCCAGAGGCGACCGTCGGAACCTGGCGGCCCATTCCCATTGGTGATGAAGATAACGCCCTTGTTGTCGGGGCGGGGAATGACGGCCCGAGTGTACTGCCAGGCCGCGGGGTTCGTCAGGCTTCGAGATGGCCCCAGTCTCAGTCTGCTGGTTGGTATTTGTGTAGTAGGCGACACATTTTGCTGCAGCCTCGATCGCGTCGGCATGTAGTGAACGGATGCGATGCGGTCAGTGTCGGAAGGCCTGGATCTCTGATGCAACCGGCCACGGTTATTGCACGCGACACCAAGAACGATCTGGCGTTGCTGAGTTCACAACTGAAGCCTGAACGCGTCGCGACCATGCGAACGAATGTGCGACTTGGCGAGAACATTGCTGTCTACGGCTTCCCACTGGCAGGTATTTTGCCTAGCACGGGCAACTTTACTCTTGGCAACATTGACTATTTCCTAACTGCACCGGAGCTGAAATCTGCAACATCCGAGTGTCATCCCGTAATCCGGCAGTTGCTGCAGCAGATACCTGGCCGTAGCCGAAGGATGCAGGGTGATCACATCGGTCGCAGATTGTGGCTCAGCAAGCTGGGCATTCAGCTGCGCCTTCTCCGCTTCGAGCGCCAGCAGCTTGTCACGAATAGCTGTAGCGGTGGCTAGGCCACCAGCGAGTTCGTCGACGAGCCGATCAATGGCGCGCTTCGTCTCGCCGAGTTTTTGTTCTCGGCGGCTGCGTTCTGTCGCCATGCTGCCCAACAGTCGGCGACGCTCTTCGTGGTAGGTCTTCACGTATTCCACAATCAGTTGCGGGTCGCGAAGCTCATCGCGGAGGCCATTTAGGACGACCTCTTCGATCTGCGACCTGGTGGCTCAGTCTGATGTGGTGGACGGCGCCCGCTCCCGGCATCGAAGTGCCATAGGGTGATCGTCGGACACGAATCACATGAGGGGAACCGTCCACATGCAGGTTATCACGATCGGCATTGATCTTGCCAAACAGGTGTTCCATGTGCATGGCGTCGACGCCAACGACAAGGTGGTCTTCAACAAGCCGTTGCGGCGATCACAAGTTCTGACCTTCTTCGCCAAACTCGCGCCGTGTCTCATCGGCATGGAAGCGTGTGCGTCGGCCCACTACTGGGCGCGCGAGCTCAAGAAGCTCGGCCATGACGTACGGTTGATGCCGGCCAAGGACGTGAAGGCCTACGTCAAACGCAACAAGAACGACGCTGTCGATGCTGCGGCGTGTTGCGAGGCGGTCCGGCGACCGACGGTGCGTACCGTGCCGGTGAAGACGCCCGAGCAGCAAGCCCAGCTCATGCAGCACCGCGTGCGCGACCTACTTGTGCGGCAGCGTACACAGGCCATCAATGGGCTGCGCTCGCACCTGGCCGAGCTCGGCATCGTTGCCGCGCAAGGCTATGACGGTCTCAAGATGCTGCTTGCAATCATCGCCGACGTGGCCAGCGGCCAAAAGCGGGCTGCAACAATAGGCCGAATACATGACCGCACCCGACCATCGCGGCAAACGTCAAATTCCTCTTGCACGGCGGGCGTCGTCCATACATGACTTCAGTAGGACTCGGGTATACCTTTGGCAGATGCTATTCGGCGAAGACGGGCCGTAGCTACATCGGCACGCGACCGTCGAAGAAGAGCATTGCGAAGGTACGCCGCACCATAAGCGAATTGACCGGCCGGCGCTGGCTGCTGGTCGACTCGGATTTGCAAGTGGCGAAGCTCAATCGGGTCCTCACCGGTTGGGCCAACTACTTCTGCCTGGGTCCGGTCAATAAAGCGTACGGGGCAATCGATACGCACGTGGTTGAGCGGCTTCGCCCCTGCTTGTCGAGGGGAACCATGCTGCATCTCAGGCATGTTCACAATTTCATGGCAAAGGTTCTATGCGCGCGACCCAGGCGACGGCTGCCAGGCGGGCGAGGCTGTCGGGGCTAACATTGCGCAACCTGATGCGGTTGAGCGTGCCGTCGCGTCCGGCGAACACGCCGTACTCGGCCACCCGCTCGTTGTGGAAGCGATCGGGAATGAAGTCGAGCACTACGATGACGTTGCGCGGGCCCGTCGCAGCGTGCAGCGCCGGATTGAGGCGGCCGGCCGCTGTCACACGGCCGTAGAGCTGCTGCCCGAACAGGACCAGGACGATCAGCAGCACGCCAGCGATGATCTTGCGCACGTCGGGCCCTGGCAGGGTGGGGCACGAGAGGTCGCGCCGTGCGGATTGCATGTCGCTCACGGCTTACTCTTCCTTCCTGGCATCGAACACCAGACCCCAGCGTTCGATGGTGCGCTGCTCAATCGGCAGCAGCAGCCAGCGGTCCATGGCAAGGGCGATGACGCCGATGATCAGGCAGCCGCCGATGATGATGTCGGAACGGTGATACTCAGTGGCGCCGAAGATCATCTGCCCTAGCCCGGTGGTGGCTCCGACCAGCTCGGCGGCGATCAGCGCCCGCCAGCCAAACCCGAGACCCGAACGAAGGCCAGTCAGGATATAGGGCAGCGCGCCAGGGAGAATAACAGTGCGGATTGTCTCCCAGCGCCCGCCGCCCAGCGCCTGCACGCCCTGCTCGTACACCTGCGGGACGAGCTGCACGCCGAGCACGGTGTTCTGGAAGACGATGAAGAATACTGTGTTCCAGATCAAGAACACGGCCAGCGCCGTGCCTATGCCAAGCCAGCCGATTACCAGCGGCAGCCAGACGATGCCGGAGATGGCATTAAAGAATACTACGAGGGGGCTAATGAACTCCGACACGGACCGATTGAGGCCGACGATGAAGCCGCCGATGACGCCACTGATGGTGCCGAGCAGGACGCCGAGCAGCAGACGCCAAAGGCTCGCTGCGACATGCGTCGCAAGCTCGCCCTCGGCCGCCAGTTCCCACAAGGCGGCGGCGACGTCCGGCACCGCCGGTAGCGTCGCGAGCGGCGGGCGCACGATGGTCCAGTAAGCGATCCAGGCCGCGAGCACTAGCGCAAACGGCACAAGGGGCAGCAATCGCCATGCCACCTGGTCCAGGGTTCGGCGCACGGAGGAGCGTTTGCTTGCCTTGGCCATGCTCATTGGCGCAGCACTCCCCACCGTGCAATGGTGAGGTTCTCGATCGGCTGTATGATCAGGCGGTCGACCACGACATAGAGACAGCCAATCACAATCATGCCCGTGATGATGCGGTCGATCTGGCCAAAGGTGCGCGCGCCGAAGATGAGATCGCCCAGTCCGCCTTTGCGCACCAGCATTTCGGCGGCGATCAGCGCGCGCCAGCCGTACCCCATGCCGAGGCGCAGCCCGACGACGATGCTGGGCAGCGCGCCCGGCAGATAGACGTCCTTCACCAGCCGCAGCCGCGAAGCCCCGAGTGAACGCAGCGCCAGCGTGTAGGGCTCTGGAATGGCGCGCACGCCGATCATGGTGTTGAAGACGATCGGCACAATCAGGGTGTAGATGACGATGACGAGCGTCGTGGTGTGGGTGAACCCGAACCAGATAATGGCGAGCGGCAGCCAAGCGATGCCGGAAATGCCTTGCAGGAAGCGCAAGAAGCCTTCCAGGGCGTGCGCCGCGTACCGGTTGATGCCCACCGCGAAGCCCATCGGCACGCCGACGAGGAGCGAGAGCAGGGCGGCCAACCCGATCATGCGCAAGCTGGTGCTGGCGTACTCCGCCATCACGCCATGGCTGACAAGGTGCACGAAGGCGTGCCAAACGGCGAGCGGCGAAACCAGCACTTGCGGAGAAAAGTCGACGCTCAGATACATCGCCCACCAGGCCGCCACCAACACTGCGAATGGCAGCAGGACCTTGAGGTCGCGCAGTGGCCTCCCGGCGGCCAGTCCCTTCCGATGGTCGCCCAAGCGCGCCGGGGCCGAGCGTGCCGCCGATGCGCTCATGCGCGCGTCCCCGTGGCGAGAGCGGCAGTGGGCGGCGCCGCGGCGCCGCGCTCCTGTCGCACGAGGCGGAGCACCTGCTCGGCGATGGCCTGCATCGCCGCATCGACCTTGAAGGATTCCCAGTCGCGGCCTGCGGCCCGCCCTGGCACGTCGATCACCGCCTTGATCCGCCCAGGGCGGCGGGTCATCACCAGCACCCGGTCGCCGAGGAACACGGCCTCGTCGACGCTGTGGGTGATGAAGAATACAGTCTTGGCCGTCGCCCCGCAGAGCCGCACCAGCTCCTCCTGCAGCGTCAGCCGCGTCATCGCGTCGACCGCCGCGAACGGCTCGTCCATCAGGATGACGTCGGGGTTGGCCGCCCAGGTGCGCGCCACGGCTACGCGCTGGCGCATGCCGCCCGACAGCTCGTGCGGGTAGCGCTCCTCGAAGCCGGTTAGTCCGGTGAGTTCAATGAGGCGGGCAACGGTGCGTTCGCGCTCGGCGCGTGGCACGCGGGCGATCTCGAGCCCGTGGCCGATATTGCGGCGCACCGTGCGCCACGGCAGGATGGCGAGCTCCTGAAACACGACGCCGCGCTCGCGGCCGGGCCCCCGCACCGGTCTGCCCTCATAAAGAATGTTCCCTTCGCTGGGTCTGATGAAGCCGGCCAGTGCCTTGAGCAGGGTGGTCTTGCCGCAGCCGCTGGGTCCCACCAGCGTGACGAACTCGCCTGCCCGGATGGCGAGGTCGACATGGTCGGTCGCCTGCACCGGGCCATCAGCAGTTTCGAAGAAGTGTCGGAAGCCGGAGACGACGATCTTGGCTTCCGACGGCGTGTCATGCTCCGCCATGGTCGTGTTCCGCAAGAGTGATCCAGTGCGCGGCTCGCCACTTTGGCCCGGCACAAGTCATCAGCTCAGCTTGCCTTTGCACTCGTCGAGGTTCTTGGGCAGCGGCGGCAGATCGGAGAAGAACTGCGGATACTTCTCCATCACGCGCTTGAGCACGGTGTCGTCATAGAAGTCCTCCGCTGTGAACGGCTTGCTCATCTTGATGAGGCCGTCCTTGACCATGTCGTTGCCGGTCCTGACGAGGCCCTCGGATGTGCACACGGAGATGCGCGGGTCCCATTGCAGGAACTTAAGCCCTTCGATTGCGTCGCCGACGTTGAGACCGTCGAGGTAGCGGGTATTGATCTCGGCCGCGCCTTTGGGGTCCTGGCGAATGAACTGTGCGGCCTGGGCGATGCCGATCGAGAACTTTTCAATGAGGTCGTAGTTCTTGCCGATCCAATTCTCGTGCGCGACCACGCCGATGATATCCGTCACGAGACTCGCTTCGCCGCGGCTGACCACGGCGGCGTTTGGCCCAAGTTCGCGCAGCAGCTGCGCGGTGTAGGGCTCCCACGGCACGACCGCGTCGACCTGGCCCTGCACCAGCGTGATCGGCATGTTCTCGACCGGCAGGTTGACGAGTTCGGATTTGGAGATGTCGAGCTGCTCGCGCTTGAACCATTGGCGCATATAGACATCGTTGGTGCTGCCCTTGAGGTAGCCGATCTTCTTGCCTTCCATCGACTTCGGATTGTTGGGATCGATGCCGCGGTCCTTGCGGGCGATGATGGCGCGCCCGCCCGCCTTGGCGACGTGGTCACCGGCATTGTAATAGGGCATGACGCCTTTGAGCATGTTGCCGCTCGCGCGCGCGGACGCCGTGGTGGTGGAGAGCGCCGCGTGGCCGAACTGCGCCTCTCCCGCCTGGAGGCTTTGTGTGACCTGCCGGCCGCTCGAGGTGAGCTTAATCTTCACATTGAGACCCTGCGTCGTCCAATAGCCGTTCTCGACGGCAACGAAGGCCGGCGTGCTGAACAGGTTATTCACGACGACGAAAGTGACTTCCGTCATGGCCTGGCTATCAGCCCGGTCGGCGAGGCAAATGATCCCCATGGCGAGCCCGACGGTGCCGGCTATCAGTCGGCGTTGCTGCGTTCTCCAAGTCCGCCGCATGAACTCCTCCCCGAAAAGCAATTGTTCTTTGGGCTTTGCCGACCACATCAAAGGCCGCAATTCTGGGGCGGTCAAGCAAGCTGTCCACCGTATGGCATGATCTGCTCGAGATGCTGATAGAGGGTCGTAAAATCTTGCTCTCCCAGGCCCTGCTGCATCGCCCGCTCCAGAATATCCGCAGCCAGCGCACTGTAGGGGCTGGGCTGTCCAGCTTGCCGCGCCAGGTCCGCGGCCATCCCCAGGTCCTTGGCGAGGTTGGCCATTCTTGAACGGCCGTCGAAGGTGCGTGAAACAACGTGGTCGGGAAATCGCCGCTCGCTGACGAAGCTGCGCGCGTTGCCCGAATTGATCACGGCGATGGCGGTCTCCAGTGAAATGCCGAGCCGCTCGGCGAGGCGGCAGCCCTCGCTGGTTGCCAGGAATATGGTGTGGCAGATCATGTTGTGAATCAACTTCATGGCATGCCCGGTCCCGATCTCGCCGATATGGACGACCTTACTGGCGAAAGTCCCGAGCGTGGGGCGGCACGCATCGACGACGGCGGCTGCGCCGCCTGCCATCAGCGTGAGCGTTCCCGCATCGGCCGCCTTGGCGCCGCCGGTCATTCCGCAATCGACGTACTCGCGACCTGTCGCCTTGGCCAGTGCGGCAAGCTCGCGCGTCGCTGCCGGATGCGATGTCGTCAGGTCGATGAGGACCTGGTGTTGGTGCGGCTGATTGAGCAGCCCGCCCGTCTCGCAGAGGATCGCGCGGATCGCCGCCGAGCCAGGCACAACGAAGATAACCGTGCTCGCCGCGCCGAAGGCGCTCGGCTCGGCGAATCTAACGGCGGGCGATAAGCCCGCCCGTCGCGCCTCGGCACTGGTATCCCAGGCGGCAGCGAGGCGTCCCGCCCGATCGAGATTCCTGGCAATGCCGCGACCCATCTGTCCGAGGCCGATCACGGCGGCGTTGCGCAGCGAGGTCGTTTCGCGGCTGTCAGTCATACCGGTACCTCATCGCGACATCTTGGCGGGCAGCCACAACGACAGCTCCGGCCAGGCGATCACCATCGCCAGGACAACGAACATGATCAGGTGAAAAGGGATCGTTCCCAGCACGACCTGGGCCAACTTACCGTCCCAGATGCTCTGGATAACGAACAGATTGATGCCGATCGGCGGCGAAATTTGGCCGAGCTCGACGTAGATGACGAGGATGATCCCGAAAAGAATCGGGTCGATATCATAGCTGGCAAGCACTGGATAGAGCAGCGGCACGGTGATGACGATCATGCCGAGGCTTTCGATTAGGCAGCCGAGTACGGTGAAGAGAGCGAAGAGCGCCAGATAAAACTCGAACTTGGAAAGGTTCAACCCGACGATGAATTTGGTGACCTGCTCTCCGAGGCCGGCAAAGCTGAGAGCCGTGGAGAATATGTAAGCGGCGAGGATCAGGAACAGGATGTTGCCGCTAAAGATGATGGTGTTGCAGATGGCCTGGACGAGGCCTTGCAGCGTCAGCTTGCCCATGGTGGCGCCGAGGCCGATCGAAAGAACGCAACCGACGACCGCAGCTTCGGTGGTGGTGACGACGCCGAAGTAGAGGCCGCCCAGCGTGCCCAGAATTAGCAGGATGAACGGCACGACCTCCGCCAGTGCGCGCAACAGCTCGGCCGTGGAGCCGGGCCCGACTTCGCGCGGCGCCACCGTCGGGTCGAGTTTGGCATGCACGGCGATGTAGAGCATGAAGCATGCAGTCATGATCAGGCCCGGAACGACGCCCGCCATGAAAAGCTTCGGCACCGATGTTTCCGTGAAAGTGCCGTAGATGATCAGCGGAAAGCTTGGCGGGATCAGAATGCCGAGCGTGCCGCCGGCAGCGAGTGAGCCCGCAGCAAGCGGCCGATTGTAGCCGCGCCCGAGCAACTGCGGCAGCGCAACCCCGCCGATCGTTGCCGCGGTGGCGATGCTCGAGCCATTGACTGAGGCAAACACCGCGCACCCGGCGATATTCGTCTGCAGCAAACCTCCTGGGAGCTTGGCCACGAGCTTGGCGAGGCCGCCGTAAATGCGGGTGCTCAAGCCGCTGGCGCTTAGGATCTCCGCCATGAACATGAAGAGGGGGACCGCCGTGAGCGCGAACACGTTCATGCTTCCCCAGCTCACCAGTCCAAGGCTGTTGAGCGCGGCAAGGCCTCCCTGTAGGAACAGGTAGATGACCGCCGGAATGACGATGGCAAAGGGTACCGGCATCCCGGCCGTGAGCAGGCCCAGAAACATCAGCGTGACGACCAATAGCTGCACTTCAGGGGCCATCGCGTCCCTGCTCCGCGATTTCGGTTACCCACAAACGCCTGAGGTCTGCAGCCAGGGACCTGAGCAGCGATAGGCACAGCGCCGCCATGCCAATCACCAGCAACGATCTCGGTATCCAGAGCGGCGTTTCCAGGAAGGTCGGCGCGTGGTCGCCGAACCGCCAGGACGACCGCACCAGCCCCATGAAATGCCAAACGAAGATGGCACAGACGACAAGTGCCAGCAGGTCGAAGCCGAAACGCGAGATCAGCCGCGCGCGCCGAGAGAGCCGCGCTTGCATGAACTCGACCCGGTGGAACGCGCCGTTAATGTGGGAGACCGGCAAACTCAGGAAGGCGATGGCGACTAGCATATAGCCGCCGACCTCGTCCGACACCTCGAATGAGAAGTTGAACGCCCAGCGCGTGACGATGTCGAGACCGACCAGCACCAGCAGAACCACCAGCGCGAGGCCGCTCAAGAGCATGCAGGTCTTCTCGACGATGCCTTCTGCGTGGCCGCGCTCGCGTGGCGGGTCATCAGCCGAGCCGGGCCCGGAATCCGTCATCTTCCCGTATCCACGGCCAGCTACCGCCCCAGGTTGGCACGAACCTTGCCCAAGGCGTCGACCACGTCGGGTCCGCGCGACTTGGCCCATTCGTCCCAATAGGGTCGCATCATCTCGGTTGCCCGGCCGATTTCCGAGGTCTTGGCCTGGGTTAGGACGTATCCCGCGTCCTTGAGCGTATTCTGCGACGCGACTTCTTCCGTGCGCATCGTCTCCTCGTTCCAGCGCGCGATATCCTGCGCAACCTTGCGCAGCTTGCCTTGCAAGTCCGCAGACAGCTTGTTGAAGGCCTCGGTGTTGGCGATGATGTAGGAATTATTGACGTTGACGACGAGCAGAAAGCCGTACTTCAGGAGGTCCTTCCACAGGACGGCGCCGACGCCTGCGGTAAAAATTCCGTCGACCACGCCGCGATCGAGCGCGGAAGGGACTTCGGGCGCGCTCATGGTGATCGAGGTGCCGCCGAAGCGGCGTACGAACTCGCCCTGCTCGGGCGCGGCCACGCGCAGCTTCAGACCCTTGATGTCGTCCAATGATTCCAGCTTCTTTTTCCCCCACACGACCTGCATCGGATAGCTGTAGGCCGCAAGCACGGTCGAGCCCTTGGCTGCGAACGCCTTCTCGATGTAGGGCTCCAGCACCGCCGCGACCTTGGTGAAGTCGTCGTAGGATTGAACGAGCATCGGCAAACGCGGAATCCCTGCCACCGGGATATTGCCGGAATTGAACAGGTCGTCGCCGATCTGGACGATATTCTCGCCCACAGCTTTGGTGATATCGCTCGGGCTGATCTGCAGCGTGCCGGAAAGATGCAATTGCATCTTGAGCTCGCCGTTGGTCACCTTTTCGATGTCTTCAGTGAGCTTTTTAGCGCCTCGCGACGTGGCGAAATTCGGCGCCGACTGGTGCATGTAGAATTTCCAGGTCTCTGCCGCCGATCCCGCCTGGCTCATGAGGGCAGCAAAGGCGCAGAGCGCGGTTGCGGCCGCTATCGCGCGCGCAGTATTGCAAGGCCGATCGAACATTCGCATTCCTCCCACCAAGGCTGTTTTTTTTGACTTCCGCGCCGGCATGCCGCCGGCCTTAGTTTGACCCCATCTAGAACAGGCGCGAGGATGCGAGCCGCGCACCGTCGCTCAAAGCTTTGAGCTTCGCCCACACTACGTCCTCTGCGACGCGCCCCCTGCCCGCGATGGTCTCGAAGCCGCAATCGGTACCGGCCATGATGCGGCGCGGGTCACCCACTACGGCCGCCAGGCGCTCGAGGCGATCAGCGACCACCTCAGGATGTTCCACGAAATTGGTAGTGGTGTCGATGACTCCGGCGACGATAATCTGGTCGTCAGCCCGCAGCAGCTGTGGTGCGTAGCGAAACTCGTGCTCATGCCGGGGATTGGCAAATGGTAGGGCGAAGCCGCCGACCTTTGCGCGTGCGAGCACGGGTATGATGTCCTGGAGCGGCACGTCACAATCGTGCGGGCCCTCGTAGTTCCCCCAGCAGACGTGCATCCGCACCCGCTCGCGTGGGATATTGCGCAGGGCATGATTGATGGCATCGATGACGCGGTTGCCGAAGTCGAGGAAATCCTCGAGCGGCCGGTCCTGATAGGTGTTGTGACGCTCGCGCGCGAGATCCGGGCAGTCAAGCTGAAGGAGAAAGCCGTTGGCGATGATGGTCTCGTACTCGACCCGCAGCGCGTCGGCGAGCGCGCCGAGAAAGGCTTCCTCGCTCGGGTAATACTCGTTGAGCACAATCGCAGATACCATTCCCGGTGACGGCGCCGTCAGGAACGTCTCGCTAAATGGGGCCTTGCTCTCACCCAGCGTGGTCTTGAAATCGGCGCACTCGGCCGCGACGGGTCCGGCATCGAGATAGCGGACTTCGCCACGCGCCCGAGTCAAGCCGCGAATGTCGTCAACCGCGTTCTTTCCGGCGGCGGCGTCGAACGATTTTTGTTTGAAAGTCGGGTAGCGCTCGACATCGGCGCGTTGCCGTCTTTGCCAGGTACCGCCGAGCCCGCTCAGGCGGTCGCGCACGTAGAGGACAAAAGAATTGCGTTGCTGCTCACCATTGTTGGCAACATCGATGCCGGCCTCGATCTGCTTGGCGACGACGCGGCGCAAAGCAGCCTTGCCTTCGGCCTCCAGTTCAGCTGCCGGCACCGCCTCTCCCCGCGACCGGCGCGCATAGAGGCGCGTTAGCTTGGCGGGCCTAGGCAGACTACCCGCATGAGTTGTGAGAAGACGGTGCTCACTCTTGTGCATTTTCTCCCCAGGCTTGGCTACTTTCGTTCATCCGGTGTGGCTGTCAAGCGGACGGTTCGAATTGGGATTATGCCCCCTGAGCCCGCAGCGCAGACCGAGCGCATTCGCCACATGATGGCAACTCATTCGGGTGCACCGACGGCGCGCCTCCGAATCTCTTGGATGACGACGCTGTTGTCCTGGTCGCCTTCCCCGTTGAGGATACAGGTCTCCAGAATCCTCGCGTTCAGCGTGGCGAGGGGAAGCTCTTGTCCGACCTTGCTCGCTTGCGCCAGGATCAGCTGGACGTCCTTGAGAGCCTGGCGAGCTCGGCCCTCTGGCAAAAAATCACCCCGCAGCATCTTCGGGCCCTTGGTGTCCATAACCTGCGAATAGGATGCCGCCTGCCGCGCAACCTCGAGGAAACGCGCGGGTTCGAGCTGCATGCGCTCGGCAAAGACCAACCCTTCCGCGAGGGCCAGGCGGTTGAGGCCGAGAATGAGATTGATGGCGAGCTTAGCTCGGCCCGCCTGTCCAATCGGTCCCATGTAGAAATGCGACGGAAATATCGCACCTATGATGTCGGCAACCCGCTCGAACTTCGCCGGGTCGCCGCCAACCAGGGCGACACCGCGACCTTGCCGCACCTGCTCACTCGTGCCGGAGATGGGCGTTTCCAGCAAATCGAGGCCCTGCGGTTCGATGCGCCCTCCGAGGGCGGCGATCCGGTCCGGATCGCAGGTGCTGGCGCAAAGGATGATCTTGCCAGAGTTCGAGCCGATGGCAGATAGAAGCGTGCCCTCCACGACGGCCTCGACTTGCTCAGTGTCGAAGACGGCGAGGAACATGGTATGGCATCGGTGCGCGAGTTCGGGCAGGGAGGCGGCAAACGTGCCGCCCATTTTCTCCAAGGCCGGCTGCCTTTTGCGATCTATGTCGAACCCGAGCACGGCGTATCCGGCCCCGAGCAGCCGCTGTGCGAGAGCGCTGCCCAGCAGGCCCAGCCCGACGATGCCGATCCGCGTTGCGACACTCATGCGCTCCTCGCTCTGGCCGGGGGGCGGGCGGACGGGTCCCTTTGCGGGGTGCGAGCCGCTCACGACGCGAAAAGACGCCGCGAGGCTATGCGGGCTCCTTCCGTCAGTCCCCGCAGCTTCGCCCAAACGAGATCTTCCGCGACCCGACCCATTCCGGCGTAGGTGTCGAACCCACAATCGGTTCCGGCCAGCACACGGCTAGGGTCGCCGATGGTGCCCGCGACCCGCTCGATGCGGTCGGCGACGACTTGCGGATGCTCCACGAAGTTCGTCTGCGTATCTATCACGCCGGCCACGATCAGTTGACCGTTGGCGAGCGAGGCGATGATGCCGGGCGACGGTGCAGTGAGAACCGGCTCGGCGTACGTGCCACCCGCTTCCTCGAGCGCAGCGCGGAAATCGCTGCATTCGGTCTCGATCGCGGACGAGTCGGTGTAGGTGATGGCGCCGATCGCCTTTGGCAGCATTGCCCGATTGGACACGGTATCTTTACCGACCGTGCGCTGCTGGAAATCGGCCTTGTACATCGGACACCTGTCGAGGTCGGCATGCATCGGCCGCGAGCCGCTGCCACCGAGCCCCGTTTGTCGATGGCGCAAATAAAGCACAAAGGATTCGCGCGACTGCTCGCCATCGTCGATCACATCTAGCCCGGTCTCAATCTGCTTCTTGACGATTGCACGCACGACGCGCCCTTCCGCGTTGATGGCCGCCGGATCCACGGCTTCGCCGCGAATGCGCTTGGCAAAGAGGGTTGTCAGCGCCGCTGGACGCGGCAGGCTTCCCGCATGGGTCGTCAGGATGCGGTTCTCGCCGCGCTGCATCGTCGTTGTTCCTGCAAGCACCTGACGCGCCGCCGGAGGGCTCCCCTGTAGCGTCAGTCACGGAGCGCGGCGGAATTGCTGTTGGCTTCCCTTACTTGATATCGTCGTCGGATGATAGACTGTTGCGCCTCCTCGAGCGCTTGGCGGAGAACATGCGAGCCCATGTCGCAGGAATGTTCCATGTGGCGGGACGTGTCGCATGGAAGCGGCGGCAGATCGTTATGCCGTCTTCGATGCGGCCGGGCGTGGTTGGGCGGGGTGCGCATCGCCGACGCTTCGGTGATGCCCGATGTGCCGCGCGGCAAAACCAATATTCCCACGATTCATGCTGGCAGAAAAACTTGCGAACGCAATCGGACGTCACTAGCGTTCACGAAATAGCCAAAACAACGATACAAGATGTGGGAGGAATGCCATGAACAGGGTGACGCCGCGAACCATGCCGTCCGGCGCCAGCGCGCTGGCCGGAGCGAGCGTCATTGGCCTGCGCGTGCAGGCGGGCGAATTCAATTTGAAGTATGGCAACGACCTGCCCGCGGCGCATCCGCTTAACAAGCGCGCTTCGGAGGCGTGCGGTGCCATCCGCGCCGCCACCAACGGACGGGTCGACATCCAAATTGTCCCGAACAGCCGGCTCGGCGGCAGCACGGATATGTTGAGCCAGGTGCGCTCCGGCGCGCTCGACATCTTCACCGTCGGATCGCCGTGTTACCCATGTGTCCGGTACGATCTGTCGCCTATGTCTCGGGCCGCTCACCATTGCTATTGAGCCGTGAACGGAGCGTCATGTCATGGTCGTGTCTCGATGACGGACCATGCACCAACCCGGTGACCTCTTGAACCGGGCCACCGCCCTCCTGATCGCATTATAGAGCGTCGCGCAGGGCCAGCCACTTTTGCAGCTCCTCGTCGTAGACGGGGACACCCTAGATTTTGGCGCGACTCGCGTGAGGGTGTTAGCGGGGTATCTGGCGAGGCGACTTTGAGACGCCTCGGATTTGGAGAGAGAGAACTCCAAAAAATAGCAGAAAGTGATGCCCCGAATCACGGCTTGCGTGGATGAGCGTCGCACAGTCGAAGTTGGCCTGTTGCATCTGCCTATGGAAGATTTCGACGATGCGCGTCTCCAGCGACTCATCGCACTTGTCCCATCTTAAAAGTGGAGAGCCTTCGTCATCCGAAGGCGCGCAAGTTCGCGCATTACGGTTTGCATTAACTCAAGCGGTGGGCAACGAAAGGGGTTGTTCAGCATTGATGGTAATGCAATCGCAAGGGGGGCCAGCATGAGGTCGTTCATTATCGGCGCGTTTGGTCGTCGCCGTAGGCGTGCTCGGGCATTTGTACTGGGATAGAGAGCACAACACGCCTCGAAAAGAACTAGAGTGGACTGAGCGCGATCTGCGCGGGTGCGAGAGGATTGCGGCGAGTTCTGGGCTGAAGTTTTTCATGCGACATCGCGTGGTATCGAAGCCCGGCCTCTGGGAAACGCGCCCCCAGTGTCTGCGTCAGCTATGCAATAGTCCTGTGGGCCCGGTTCCGTCGGATGATTTTAACGCGGCGGCGACGCCATCGCGCTGCTTCGACAAGTCGGCAACTGTTCACGAGCAGAAGCAGCGCGTGCAGCAGCCAGATGGGCGTGAGGCCGAGGGCGCATCCGTAGGTGATGAACGCCAAGTTGCTGCACAGCGCAATCAGCCGCAGCGGAACCATGTCCTTCATATGAAAGGCGGCCAGCACAAGCCCAGCGGCGAGATAGCCGGTTAAATCCAAAATGCTCATGGCTCACCCTATCCCGCGGTGCGGAGCCGTCGGTTTGTTCCCTGCTAGCCGGTGAGGTACCGTGCTCCCGATCAAATCCGATGCCCATTCCAAAATTCTCATCTAACCGTTGGTCGCAGTGACGCGCCTGCCGGTTCAAGGATAAAAAGAGATATTTCTGCACAAGCACGGGTGCATGCGGGCCGAGCCCCTCATGGTGCACTCGGCGACTGCGGCTACCTCGTTAGCCCAACGTTTTTTGGGTCTATCGCCCGTCGATTTGAGCGACGCAAAAGCGTTGACGCACCGGCACTAAAGTTGTCGTCCCGGCCGACCGCCCAAGATCATCCGCACCAACTGCAATCAGATCGGCGACCGCCGCCGTCTCAGTAATCGCATCGCGTTCGAGCAACAGTGCGCAATTCTGGTGACACAAGCTGCGACGACCGATGCTTCTGCGCTCCAGGGGTGCTAGGAGTTGATCCCAGGGGGCCGCGACCGCTATGTAGTGGCCGCGATGGCATGCTGATACCTGCGGTCCCCTTCGTGGTAGGCTGCCGTGAACGCCGAGGCAGCCCTGAGTCTCCGGCGCGGTCACGTCACAAGCTGGAGGCTGCTGCATGTGCACTGGCAGCATATGGCGGAATGAGTCGCGACTTTACGTTACCACCCCGAATCCGCCGGACGCAGGCCGAGAAGGGCCTTGCCGGCGGCCTCCATGTGCGCCGGAAGGCCGGCGGCATGCTGCACGGCGACGTGAATATTGCGGAAGTGGCGCTCGAGCGGATTGCGCTCATAAACAGCGTTGGTGCCGGCGGCATGGAATACCAAGTCAACGGCGCGGACTGCCTCCTGCATGCCATGAGTGATCGCAAGTCGCGCTTGCGCGACGGCCACGTCAAGGTCGCTCTCGCCCTGACTTGCTCGCGTCCATAGATGCCCGACGGCGGCCTCCACGTAGCCCCGGCTTGCGCTCAGGATTGCCTCAGCCTCCGCCACCCGCGTCTGCACAAGGGGACGGTCGCGCAGCAGTGCGGTGGACATTGTCGTGGATTTCTTGGATGCGAGTTCGGTGAAAGCGTCGATGGCGCCACGCGCGATGCCCATAGCGTTGCCGACTGTTGCCGTCCATAGCCAGGAAAGATGGAGGCGCGGATCGTAGAGCAAACCTCTCTCTTTTGGTGGCTCGGTGGCTGCCACCGAGCGGATCTCCGGGACGAACACGTCGGCGAGTGCGAAGTCGTGACTGCCGGTGCCACGCAGGCCCAACACATGCCACGTATCCAGGATCGTGGCACTTTCGGCCGGCACCCAGAATATCCGCGTCATCGGTGCACCGGCCGGGGTGCGCGTCGGCTTGTCACCTGCCCAGATGACGCAAGGGCACATCAGCCAACGTGCATGGTTGACACCGCTCGCGAAATCCCAACGGCCGTCGATGCGATAGCCGCCGTCGACAGCCCGCGCGCGTCCCATCGGCCGGATCGAGCCCGCAAGCCGCATGTCGGCGGGGCATCCCGCCATCTCCCGGCCGACATCGGCTTGGAGCAGGCCCATGGAGTTTGAGACGCAGGTGGCGATCATCGTGCACCAGCCGATGGCGCCATCGGCTCGGGAGATCTCCTCGACGGCACGAAAAACGACAACTGGCGGCAACTCGGGCCCACCCATCGATCTTGGCAGGTACATCTGCAGGAGACCAGCTTTGGCCAGCGCCTCCGCCATATGTGTTGGGACGCGGCGCAGCCTCTCGCATTCTTCACGCGAAGCGAGAACCTGCGGAATCAGATTTCTGGCTGCGGCCACTACATTGGCTTCTGTCCGTGCCAATGCGGCAGGGAGCGAAACATGAGGATCCATAGTCCAGCCTGGGCGATGAGCAGGAGAGCCCTTCCCTCACGATTGCACGCTCAGTCACCTCATTCAATGGTTCGACCGCAACGGCGCGCTGCCTTGACGCTCTATACGATCCATGCTGCACTCGCAGGAAACCTCACGAGAAAAACGTGCAGCGAGACATAACGCTGCAATGGGATACGGAAGCGCGCTCACAAGGAGGACGCGGACATGAGACTGCTCCTTTCGGCCGCCCTATGCGCTAGCCTCTTGGCATCACCTGCCGTAGCCCAAGACCTTGTCGCCGATCGGGCAGTCGCCGCGGCTAAGGAGTACGTCAGGGCAAAGGGTCTCAAAGATCCGAAGCTCACCATCCTGCTGAGTTCTCTCTATAACAATTCCTTTCCCGATTTCGCGAAGAAATGGGAGGAGCTGACTGGCGTGAAGTTCGAGATCGTGCCGCTTGGCTACACGGATATCCCGGCCAAGATCATGCAGGAGTCCGTATCGAAGACCGGCGTCTACGACATTTTCAACGATTTCCCCTACACGATGCCGGATGCCGCCGGCGCCAAGGTGATCATCCCACTCGATGATTTCGCCAGAAAATACCAACCGGATTTCACGGGCATCGCCGATGGTCTGAAATTCCAGCAGTACTACGACGGCAAGCTCCTCGTAATGGTCAACGACGGCGACCACCTGTTGTTGGTTCTGCGAAAAGACTTGATGGAGAACCCACAGGTCAACGCCGAGTACAAGGCTAAGCACGGCAAGGACCTCGGCTGCCCTGACACGGTCGCCGAGTGGGCGCAGCAGGCCGCCTTCTTCCAAACGAAAGAGGGTGATACGCGTTGGGGGATCAAATTCGAGAAGGGCCTCTCGGGTGGTCTTGGCTATCGCTCGGTCAACTTCTCATATCGGCACTTCCCGCTCTACATGAAGGGGCTTCTGTTTGACAAGGACATGAAACCACGCATCACGACACCAGATGGTGTTCAAGCCATCAAGGATTTTGCGGCCGCGATCGAATACATGCCAAAGGATATCCAGGGGTGGGGCACGCCGCAGATCTATCCCTACTGGGGCAGCGGACAGGCCTACTCCGCCGTGTCATTCCCCTCCATCTTCGGGTTTGGCGAAAGCAACCCTAATAGCGTCGTCAAGGGCAAGCAGCTCGCCTGCCTGATCCCAGGACGAATGGTCGATGGTAAGCTAGTGCGTCGCTCGCCGCAGGCGGCCGGCACTGGCTATATGGTGAGCGCCTACTCCAAGAACCCGGAACTCGCCTATCTCTTTATCCAGTGGTTCACGAGTCCCAGCATCGGCGACGACGCAGTTGCTCACCCTAAGGGCTTCTGGGACCCCTTCCGGTTATCGAATCTGACGCACAAAGGCATTCTCGATCGCTTTGGCGCGGACATGGTCAAGACGACGATCGAGAACACGAAGTACGCGGCGTCCCTGCTGCTAATCGAGGGCAACTACGAGTATTTCAAGGTTCTCGACAACAACCTCGCCGATGTGATGAACAAGAACATCTCGGCGGAAGAAGCAGCCAAGCGCATCGAAGTGAGCTGGAACAAGATCACAAACGAGATTGGCCGGGACCATCAGATCCAAATCTGGCGCAAAGGAGTTGAGAGCGGGATCTATCTCGATCAGTTCTGAGCCCAAGTGTAGCACCGATTGAGGGCTACCGGTCCCAACGTTTGAGCAGGCCCAGAGCCGGTTCGATGGTCGAGACTAGCACGAGTTTCCCAATACCCACGCCCAATGCCAACAGGAGGATTGTAAGCGGATTCGCGCGGTGGCTCGCCTCCGAGCGCGTGTTCCGCCTCATCCCGTTTCTGATCGTCGAGGGGCTGTTCGTACTGACCATACTGGTGCCCTTTGCCCTGACGATCTGGATCAGCCTGTTGAAGTGGCGCGCCAATCGTCCTTTCGAGACGGCCCGCTTCGCCGGCTTCGAGAACTACGAGGCAGTGCTCACCAACGATCAGTTCTGGCTGGCGCTAGGGCGCACCTTCTATTTCGCTGGCGTGGCCGTCGCGCTCGAGCTGATCATCGGCTTCATGCTGGCGATGCTCGTCTCGAGGTGCACGCGATCACGGCAGCTCTATACCACCATATTTCTGGTGCCGATGATGATTGTGCCAATCGTTGTCGGCTACAACTTCTCCATGATCTATATCGACAGTGGGCCGCTCAATCAGATCCTGGCCCCGTTCATGGAAGGGTTCGGCATCGACCCGCGCATTCGCTGGCTGTCGCATCCTATCGCTGCGCAATGGGGGATTATCATCGCCGACATCTGGCAGTGGACGTCCCTGACCTTCCTTATTTTTCTGTCCGGCTTCGCTGCGTTACCGCGTCAACTCGTCAATGCGGCCCGTGTGATGGGCGCATCACCCTGGCAGACGTTCTGGCGGATCGAGCTTCCCCTGCTTAAGCCTGCCATTGTGATCGCGGTCATCATTCGCTCGATGGAAGCACTGAAGCTCTTCGATCCTGTGGTGCTGCTAACCTTCGGCGGCCCCGGTACCTCGACGCAGACCGTCGCCTATTTCCTGTGGGAGCAGGTCTGGGTTTTCAACAAGTTCAGCTTTGGTGCCGCGGCCTCAATCGTGCTGCTCATCATATTCTCAATTCTGATCTTCTTCGCCGTCTACATGCTGATCAGCCAACGCCGCCCGGTCGAGGGGAGCGCGTCCTGAACGCAGACATAACCATTGCCGCCAAGGCCGCGCGGGGCCGCAGGCTGCGTCGCCAACGGGCGGCGGCGGTCGGAAGACACGCCGCCCTGCTTACTTGGACGGGCGTCATCAGCTTCCCAATCTTCTGGATGATTTCGACCTCATTCAAGGACGCTGGCGAGTGGGTGACCTGGCCGCCGCACTGGCTGCCGCATCAACCAACCTTGCTCAACTACGCTCAGATATTCGCTTTCGGCGCACTCGACCCGACGCTCAGCCGCCAAGCGACTGAGCAGGCCTTCACCATCTGGAAGGGCCTCGGCGACGCCGCGCTGGTATGCACGACGGCCTCGCTCCTCGCCCTGCTGCTGGGCACGTTTCTTGCCTACGCGATCTCACGCTTCAATGTCGGCGGCAAATATTTCCGGCACACAATCTTGATGATCCGAATGATCCCACCGATCGTGGTCGCCATCTCGATCCTGATTTATTACGCAATCATCATCCCTTATGCCACGACGGCGCTCCTCGGCGTCCGGATCAGCATGTTCGACACCTATGTGGGGCTTGTCCTCATCTACACGGTCACGACGCTGCCCTTCGTCATCTGGATGATGCTGACCTTTATCAATGAGGTGCCCTACACGCTCGAGCACGCAGCCCGCCTCATGGGGGCGGGCCGCATCGAGGTAGTCCGGCGCATTCTCCTCCCGCTCGTTGCATCAGGCATGGTGGTGACATTTCTGTTCGTCTTCATCCTCAACTGGGCAGAGTTTTTGCTGGCACTGACGCTGACACATCCGGAGGTCACGACCTTGACGGTGCTGCTCAACAAGTTCCAGAGCGCCGCCGAGGGGCGCCTTTACGGACCGCAAGCCGCCATCGGGACGGTTGTCACCATCCCGGTGGTGATCCTGGGCCTTCTGATCCAGAAGCACCTCGTCAAAGGTTTCAGCTTCGGTACGATCCGCAAGTAGGGCTCTGAATCAACCGAGCGATGCGCCAGTGTCGGCGCCACTACTAGGGAGAGAACGTGGCAGGGATTACACTCAATAACCTGGTAAAGTCATTCGGCACCTATACCGCCGTCAGCGGGATCAGCCTCGACATCCGCGACGGCGAGTTCTTGATCATGGTTGGCCCGTCTGGTTGCGGCAAGACGACGACGCTCAACATGATATCGGGTCTCGAGGCGCCGACCAGCGGCGAGATCAGTATCGGTGGTACGGTCGTCAACGATCTGGAGCCGGGAGAGCGTGGGCTCGGTATGGTATTCCAGGATCTCGCGCTCTTCCCACACATGACGGTATTCGAGAATATTGCCTTTGGTCTCCGCGTGCGAAAGGTGCCGGCGGCAGAGGTCGCAAGACGCGTGGCGGCAGCTGCGGAAACCATGCACATCAAGTCGCTGCTTACCAAGCTGCCAAAGCAGTGCTCAGGCGGAGAAAGCCAGCGCGTCGCACTCGCCCGCACGATCGTGACCGATCCAGCCGTGTTTCTAATGGACGAGCCACTCTCGAGTCTCGACGCTAAGCTAAGGGTCGACATGCGCACCGAACTCAAGCGGCTGCACGAGCGGCTAAAGGCGACCTTCATCTACGTTACGCATGACCAGGCCGAGGCAATGACGATGGCCGACCGCATCGTCGTAATGAGCGGGGAGAATTCGAGCAGCTCGGCACTCCCCTTGAGATTTACAATCACCCGGCGACGCAATTTGTGGCCGGCTTTTTTGGCACGCCAGCGATGAATTTCGTCGACGGTGTCGTCGAGATCGGCGCGGCTGGAGCTCGCTTCTGCGGTGCGGGCCTCGAGCAGGCGCTGCCAGCGTCCGTCTCCGCCAATCTCTGCGGACGCAATGTTGTCCTCGGCGTGCGTTCGGAACATGTCATCATCGATGGGGCGACGGCTTCCGCACCGGGCACGGCCCGTTTGCTGCAGCCGCTCGGCGACGCGACACTGGTGCACTTCGATGCCGGAGAGGGAAAGTCACTGGTCGCGAAAGTTGGGCCCAGCACAGAACTCGCACCCGGGTTGCCGCTGAAGTTTCGCTTCGCACCGGAGCATTGCCATCTGTTCGATGCAACGAGCGGCCTGCGGCAAATTTGACGTGGGAACCACGGTTCTGACCGCTATTCGCAGCAGCGCGATTCTTTTCGCCGCCAGCGACCGCCGACGCCGAAAGCAGGGCACCGAGATTGTCTTCCTTCCGTTCGAGGTTGCGTCTTGGCTTTGCGTGAGCCGAATGTTTGGCTCTTGTAGTAGATTTTGGCCGCACTCTCCTCGTCCGCTCCGATCGCGAATGCAAAAAACGTGAAGAAAGGCTGGTCGATTGCCACCATTTCCGCAGTGAGCTTTGAGCTCGTCGCACGCCGCGCTAGCGGTCGGTTCGTGTTGGGGCTGTCCGCAACGGTTGCTCGCAAGGATGGCCACCACCCCATCATCTTCATGCAATGTGGCCCAGTGCGTCACAAAGTCGACGCGAAGGTGCAAGCTGCATCTCGCACGTTCGCGCATAGGGTTCGGCTGAGGGAAACCGGATTTCGCTTGCCACCGCAACTTGAAGCCAGCGCTCCACTGCAGATCCCCGCCCTCGATACGGCGCTCGCTGCGGACGACAAGCGCAATGATCTTATCTTCGATGATTTACTCACGAGCCTAGACGCTGGCCGCAGACCTGTGATTCTGACAGAGCGTCGCGACCATCTTGAGTATCATCACTCCAAGCACTGTTTGACGGCTTTACACGCAATCTTGTCGTGATGTATGGCGGCATGAGCTCGAGCGAACGCCGCGCGGCGGAGACTGGCCTCAAGTTACCGCATAGACAAGTTACCGCATAGAGGAGCGTCTCGTGCTCGCTACCGGCCGCTATCTTGGGGAAGGATTCGATGATCCGACCCTCGATACCCTGTTTCTTACCATGCCGATCTCGTGGAAGGGGACGCTCGCCCAGTGAGTCGGCCGCCTCCATCGCGAGCACCATGCTAAACAGGAGGTCATTGTGTTCGATTATGTTGACTTTGACGTACCGATGTTCTTGCGTATGGCGTTGAAGCGACAGTCAGGTCATCGCAGCTTGGGATACTCGCCTCGATACGGCACCGGCAACCGTGCCTGTCGCCTAAATGGAGAAGAAATTGCCGAGCTGGAGCGGCGGCTGTTCACGCCACCGTCCTTCGAGCCGAAGCCGAGGCGGGGCCAGTCTTGAGATCTACGACGAGGTCAAATTTGATCGGCTCCTTGAGCGGAATGTCGCCTGTCCCTGCCCCTCCGAAGAATCTTGTCTACAAATTCAGCGGCACGCAGGAATAGGACTTGGAAGTTCGGTCCATAAGCTATCACCCCCACTTCGACGTTATCTCGCACGCCGTGCATCGTCGGCAGTCGCGCGGCGACCGTAGGCGCCTACTTCCCCTGCGAACGTCGGTGGTGCAAACGCCCGAAATGCCACTCCTCATTTTCCTTGAACGGCACCTTGTCGAACCACTCTGGCGACCGCTCGCTCGGGCTCTTGGTGTCGTCTTCTCCGATCGACGCCAGGATCCGCTTGATGTCATCCCGGACACTTTCGCTCTGCAGGAAGTAGTCATGGCCGTACCCCTTCCAGAGCCTGTCGAGCCGCCACCAGCGCTCCGGCCCGGTTGCGTCGATAACATGCACGTTCTTCACCTCGACCAACAGGGGCTCGCCGTCATCCTGCGGGCTATCGATCCGACCGCCGCTGCGAGCTTCGGTGTTCTGGGGGACGAGTAGGCTGCAGCTCGCCCCTAAGGCCTAGGTACGGACCGCGGTTGAGGCTTTATGAATGCGTGCTGGGCGTCTATTCACTCCGAGCCTGAACAGTCGCTTCGCATTGTCATGCATCATGGGTTATGCGAGCCTTTGCTAGGATCGCACGGTCGGGAGGTCACCATGCAGCGCGATGACATTCTCGCGAAAGCCAAGGAATTTCTAGTTCCGACCAGCTTGCTCTCCGACATTGTGCCGCCCTCCGAGGGACCTGTCATATCGCGCGCCGAAGGCAGCATCAGTTACGATACCGAGGGCAACAGTTATCTGGATTTCAACTCCGGCCAGATGTGTTCGACGCTCGGTCACAACAATCCGCGCATCCAGCAGGTGATCGAGGCGCAGAGCAAGGTATTGACGCACGCAAGCACCGTTTACTACAACGTTCCTCAGGTCGAGCTTGCCGCGCGACTCGCTTCTGTTAACGACCCGCTGCTGCGAAAATCGGTGTTCGGCGAATTGGGATCTGACTCCAACGAGCTGGCGGTACTACTTGCGCGTAGGGCAACCGGTCGCATGGGGATTGGCGCCCTGACGCAGAGCTTTCATGGTCTGAGCGACGCCACTCGCGCAATCAGCTATTCGGCCGCCGGACCTGGTTATGGCCCACCAATGCCTGATGTCTTCGCCATTCCGACGCCCTATTGCTACCGTTGTCCCTACCAGGGTGACGGCAAGGGCTGCTGCATGGCACCCTTGCACTTCGGTATGGAGACCCTGGACCGTCAGTGTGGCGGAGGGCCTGCGGCGGTCATTGTTGAACCAATTGTTAGTGCTGGCGGCGTTATCGAATTGCCGGCGCAATACCTCCAAGGATTGCGTAAGGAACTGAGCAAGCGTGGTGCGTTGCTGATCTACGATGAGGCGCAGACAGGGCTCGGCAAGCTCGGGCAAATGTTCGCCTACCAGGTCTATGGCGTGCAGCCCGACGTGTTGACGGTCTCTAAGCATCTGGGTGGCGGTCTCGCGGTCAGTGCCGCGATCACGACCGACGAGGTTACATCCCGCGCCACCCGCAACGGGCTTTCGATCGGCCATTCGCACAGTTCCGATCCCCTGGCGTGCAAGGCCGGCACGGCAAGTATCGACGAAATCGTGGAGAAGGAGCTGCCTAAGCGTGCACTCGAAATCGGCGGCTACTGGCAGGCCAATTTGCGCGCGCTGCAGCAGCGTTATGAGATCATTGGCGACATCCGCGGCCGCGGCCTTTTGCAGGGCATCGAGCTCGTGCGCGACCGAAGCAGCAAGGAGCCCGCAACCGAGATTGCTGCCGATATCTATCGCCACTGCCTTGCCAATGGTCTCATGTTCTCAGTCCGCGGCAAGTTCAAAAATGTGCTGCGGTTCGTGCCGCCATTTACGACGACCAACGCACAGCTTGATCAAGCAACCGAGATCTTGGAAGCCGGCATGCACAAGGCAATTGCTTGAACTAACGCCGCCCGCTTCCGTCGCTCCACGCTTCGGACTATATCCGGACGATAGAAAATCGCAGCAGGCGGCATCTCGGCGCAAGCAAAGGCGCCCAGCTTGTCGGCGCCGTTGCGCCGAAGCCGACGTCGGAGGGTAGACTTGCGATACTCCAGTGTCCGCGCTGAGATCTGCGCATGCTGGCGGGAAACGCGAGAGGTGAATATGGTGGCATGCATCTACCTTGAGCCGTCGAGCTAGCGCGGGATCGATGGCAAGCCGTCTAGAGCCAATCGGGCAATGTGGCGCGGCCTCTGGCCTGCGTCGCCGCATCCGACGTGTGGAATTCTTCGCAATCCGTTACGATCTGGGCTCCCGGCTTGCCGTCGCTCATCGGCTTGCAGGGTGAGCGCGAGGATGATCGGCGAGGAGTTGTGAGCTGTGCATGACGTCTATCGGGTGGGTTGCGACATTGGCGGCACGTTCACCGATTTTGTCCTTTTCGACACAAGCACGGGCAAGGTACTCACGGCAAAGCGTTTGACGACACCTGCGGATCCGTCGCTTGCTATGCTCGCGGGTCTCGCAGAACTGTCCGGAAGAGTTGCAGATTACGCCACCGCGACAGGGTGGCTCACGCATGCCACCACATTGGTTGCAAACGCAGTCCTCGAGCGCAAAGGCGCCAAGACAGCCCTGCTGTGCACAGAGGGGTTTCGCGACGTACTCGAGCTCAGGCGCTATGTTCGGGTCACGACCTACGAGTTGTTTGCCGATCCGCCGCTGCCACTGGTCCGGCGATCGCTGCGGCTGCCGGTCAATGAGCGCACGCGCGCCGACGGCTCGATGCTAAAAGCCGTCGATGCCGAGGAGATTGCGCGCATCGCTGCGCGCCTCAAGCTCGAGGACGTGAAAAGTGTCGCCATCTGCTTCCTGCATGCGTTCTCGAACCCGGCGAACGAGCGCGCTGCCGGTGAGCTCCTGGCGCAGCTGCTCCCCGGAGTGGCGATTTCGCTCTCGTCGGATGTGCTGCCACAGATCAAGGAGTTCGAGCGCAGCTCAACAACGGTGATCAATGCCTACGTCAAGCCGCTAACCCATGGTTATCTGGGCAAGCTCCGGACCGGGGTGGTAGCTGCCGGCTTCCGGACGCCGTTACAGATCATGCTGTCCAATGGTGGTATCGGGTCCGCCGGAGTTGCCGCCGAATTTCCGGTTCGCCTGATCGAGTCCGGGCCGGTCGCTGGGGCGGTGGTGGCGCAGCGCCTTGCGCGTATGCTCGGTTTGCCTGAGATCCTCGCTTATGACATGGGCGGGACGACTGCAAAGGCCTGTCTTATCCGCGACGGTGCGCTGCCGATGACCGATGACCTCGAAGTCGCGCGCACACGGCGGTTCACGAAATCGAGCGGATTTCCAGTGGCCATCCCTGCCGTCAATATGATCGAGATCGGTGCGGGCGGAGGCAGCATCGCGCGAATTAACGCGCTCGGCATCGTCGAAGTGGGACCCCAGAGCGCTGGTGCCGATCCGGGACCTGCGTGTTATGGCCTGGGCGGCAAAGAGCCCACCGTGTCGGATGCCGATCTGGTGCTTGGCTATTTGGACCCCGAGCGCTTCGCGGGCGGAACCATGCGGCTCGACCGAGCGCTGGCGAAAAGCGCGATTTCTGACCTGATCGGCACCCCACTGCGCACCAGTACAGCCGAGGCGGCGTGGATCATCCACGATGTCGTAAATGAGGCCATGGCGGCAGCGGTGCGGATGCATGTTAGCGAGCGCGGCGGTGATCCGTCGCGACCACTCTTGATGGCCTTTGGCGGTGCCGGTCCGGTGCATGTCTGCAATCTGGCGGTAAAGCTGGGTATTCGGCGCGTCCTGATACCACTCCGGGCCGGCGTGCTGTCCGCGCTCGGACTCGTGCTGGCACCGGCTGCATTCGATATCGCGCGCACCCGGAAGGTCCCATTGCAGACCCTCAATTTCGCCGATTTGGCGGGGGAGGTGGCGGCAATGCAGGAAGAGATTGCCGTCAAGCTGCGCGAAGTCGATGCGGGCACCCCACGCTACGAAGTCGCGCTCGGCCTCGGGTACATCGGGCAGAGCTATCACGTGCCGATAAGCGTCGTGCCCGATGGCATTGCGACGCTTACTGCTAACGAGCTCCTCAAAGCGTTTGCAGCGACCTACCGGGGCAAATACGGTTATTACTACGATGACGTTCCGGTCGAGCTTGTGACGGTGCATGTCACCGGGGTCGCGGGCGCGGAAGTCGATGCCCTACCCGAGCTGGCAAGCTCACACGTCGATGCCAGCCCAGCATCACAGGGTGAGCGTCGCGCCTACTCCGCCCGGCTGCGTCGTTTCTTGCCGTTCACAGTCTACCGCCGCGATCTCTTGCGTCGCGACATGGTCTTTCAGGGACCTTGTCTGGTGGAAGAAGATGCGGCAACGACTGTGCTCGACGCCGGAGCGCGAATAACCGTCGATCGCTATGGCTCGCTCGAAATTAGCCTGGTTGCGACGGAGTAAAGGATGGCACGCCTCAATCTGGATATCATCTGGCCGCGCCTGATAGCCGCCGCCGATGAAATGGCCACAACTTTGTTTCGCACGGCCTTCTCGCACGACGTCGTGGAAGTGCACGATATGTCCACCGGACTTTATGACGACCGCGGCAACTTGATCGGCCAGACCTGGCTCGGCGCCACCGGCCACGTCGGCGTTATGCCAGTGGTCGGTAAGCAGCTGGTCAAAACTTTCCCGCCGGAGGCGACGCGTCCAGGCGATGTCTTCATCTGCAACGATCCTTGGGTTTGTAACGGACAGACCGCCGACATCTTCATGTTCACACCGGCTTTCCATCGCGATCGCGTCATCGGATATTCGGTCAATAGCGTGCACCACGTCGACATTGGCGGACGCAGGGGTTCCGGTGTCAGCGAGGAAGTGTTCGAAGAAGGCCTGATAATTCCCTTGCTGCGGCTTTATCGCGCTGGGCAGCCAAACGAAGATTTGCTGGCGATTCTAACGCGCAACGTCCGTTTCAGCGAGAAAGTCATGGGCGACATCCGGGCGCAGTTGGCGGCGGGATGGGTCGGGGCCGAAGCGTTGGCACGCATCGCGCGAGAGTACCAGCTGGACGACTTGCACGCTATTGCTGATGAGATTATCGGCCGCTCTGAGCAGGCGATGCGGGTGGGCATCGCATCACTGCCGAAGGGCACCTTTACCCAGTCGATGCCGATCGAGATTGGCGGGCTCGATGAGCCCGCACGTATCCAATTATCTCTCACGGTCCAAGCCGATCGCATTGCCGTCGACTTCGCGGGCACGAGCCCGCAAGTCCGCCGTCCCGTCAATTCGCCGATGAACTATACGCGTGCCTATGTCGCAGTACCGCTGAAGATGATCTGCGATCCGGTGCTTCCCAACAACGAAGGCACCTACCGTCCGCTCGAGATCAGTGCGCCCACCGGCACGCTCATTAACCCGACCTATCCGGCGGCATGTTTCTGGCGGCTTGCCTCGGGCATGCTGGTGTCCGAGTTGGTCTTTCGCATTCTGGCGGACATTGCACCAGAGCGGGTGCCCGCCAACTCCGGCTCGATGCCGACCTGGCAGTTCTATGTGAATGGGCTGCGCCGCAACGGGGAACCCTGGGCCCTCCACCAGCATGCCTTCGGCGGCATGGGTGGGCGTCCCGGAGCGGATGGGCTGCCTGCCGTGAGCTTCCCATATAATGTGCGCAACGTCTCGGTCGAATGGGCCGAGACTGAAACGCCCGTGCTATTCCTGCGTCGTGAATTGATCGCCGACTCCGGCGGACCGGGAGAATCCCGAGGTGGGCTCGGCGAAGAGCTGGCGCTGACCGTCGAGCGGACGGCCGATCAATTGGCGGCGTCCCCTTTGACCCTGTCGGGTTCGGCCGGCCGGATGCTCTATCCTGCCGAGGGCGTCGCCGGTGGTCGACCGGGACGTCCGGGCTCGATTGACGTCAACGACAAGTCGATCGCGCCGACCAGCGCGCCGGATGTGAAGTTCCGGCCGGGCGACGTCGTGCGCCTGAGGACGCCCGGTGGTGGAGGCCATGGCCCGCCCGGTGCTCGGCGCGTCGCCGCTGTCCAAGCTGACCTCCATGACGGATATGTTACCAGCGCAGCGGCGGGCGAGCAGTACGGCGCTTCCATTGTGCTCAAGGGCGACGCATCCGCTCCGACCGCAAGGCGAGACTAGTCGGCATGCAAATCGCGATTGACATCGGCGGCACCTTTACGGACGTGGTGGCAGCGGGTCCGACCGGAATGCGCGCCGTCAAAGTGCCCTCCAGCAAGACGGATCCGGTGGCCGCCATCGAAGCCGGACTAGCGGCGATCGCGCAAGCAGCGGACATCGATCTCACCACAGTCACGCAATTCGTGCATGGTACGACCGTGGCGACTAACGCCGTGTTGACCCGGCGCGGCGCCCGCGTCGGCCTTCTGGCTACCGCGGGTTTTGAGGATACGCTCGAGATCGGTCGGCAGAAACGGTCGCGCATGTATGATTTGCTGCAGCCGCCGGAAACGCCGGTATTCCTTGCGCCGCGACGTCAGCGTATTGGCATTGTCGAGCGCGTGGGAGCTGACGGTCACGTCATCGAACCGCTCGATCAGGAGGGCGTGCGCAAGGCTATTAGGCTTCTAGTCGAGCACCACCGGATCGAGGCTCTGGCCGTCTGCTATCTATTCTCGTTCCGTAATTCATCGCATGAGCAGCGCACCCGCGAAATTGCAGCGGCCGTGGCACCCCAATTGCCGGTTTCGCTGTCGTGTGAAATCGATCCTCAATTTCGGGAGTACGAGCGGACGTGTGTCACTGCTTTTGATGCCTACGTGCGTCCAGTCATGTCAGGGTACCTCAAGCGATTAGGGGCAGTCCTCGCGCGCGTGGGAATTAAAGCACCGGTCGAGATGATGCAGTCACGAGGGGCGGTCGCGAGTGCGGCACGGATCCTTGAGCGGCCTGTCGTATCCTTGCTCTCCGGTCCTGCGGGAGGCGCGCTCGGCGGTGCCGTCGTGGGGGTACGCGCGGGTTATCCTGATTGCGTGACCCTGGATATGGGCGGCACCAGCGCCGACATAGCAGTGATCCACGGCGGTCGGATGGTGCCGACGCGGGAAGGGCGCATTGGCGGCTATCCCCTGCGCGTGCAAATGGTCGATGTGCATACCATCGGCGCCGGCGGTGGCAGTATTGCGCGGTTGGACGATGGTGGCGCGTTGAAGGTGGGGCCAGACAGTGCCGAGGCGGACCCGGGTCCCGCCTGCTATGGCCGCGGCGGCACTGCGCCAACGGTGACGGATGCCAGTCTGGCCCTGGGTTTGCTCGACGCTCAGAGCTTTGCCGGCGGCATCCGGCTCGATCGCTCCCGCGCCGAGGCGGCGCTCGAGAGCATCGCGCGCCGATTGGGCTCCCGGCAGCGCGCGGCACATGGTGTCCTCACGGTCTGTAACGAGGCGATGGCCGAGGCCATCCGTGCCGTGACCGTGCGACGCGGCATCGATCCGAGAAGGTTTGCGCTGATCGCCCTCGGCGGTGCCGGACCGGTGCACGCAGGTCGCGTTGCCCGGGCACTTGGTATAAGAACCGTGGTGGTCCCGCTCCGGCCTGGCGTGCTCGCGGCAGAGGGGCTTCTCCATGCTGCCATTGAGGAGGCACGACACACCACCTTCTTCCGGCCGGCGGTTGCGGCAACCGCGGGGTCGCTGCGTTCCACGCTGGAGAGATTGGCGGCTGAAGCGCGCGCCAAGCTCTCAGAAACGATTATGGGCGGAGGGGCAGAATATATCCGCTACGCGGCGGACATGCGCTATGTCGGGCAGTCCTACGACCTGGAAGTTGCCGTCGATCTTGCCGCCGCGGACCCCGTGCTGCGCGCTGTCGCGAGCTTTCATGCCGCGCATCGGACCGCATACGGGCGAGCCCAGGAGACCGCGGCGGTTGAATTCGTCAATTTGCGCGCCGTAGCAGGCCGCTCACGGCGAGAGCCACCCGAGGAAGGCACACTTCGGTCCACCCGGGGCAGTCCGCCCGCTCGATTTCGGCTGGTGTCGTTCTCCGCTGACGCCGCGCCGATGCAAACGCCCGTGTTTTTCCGCTCTGCGCTGATGGCCGGCTGGGAAATGGCCGGGCCAGCTGTCATCGAGCAGAACGATACCACGACGGTCGTCTATCCCGGACAGACGTGCTGCTCAAATGCCTCCGGGGAGCTCATTCTGACTTGGGCAGAGCGCACATGACGGACACCTTCGACCCCGTCACACTTGAGGTTTTGCGCAATCGCTTCGATGCGATTGCGGCAGAAATCCAGTCCACGCTTCTGCGTGTCGCCTATTCAGTGATCCTGAAGGAGGGCGAGGACTGCTCTGCCGGAATCTTCAACACGCGGGGGGAAATCATCGCACAATCGACCGCGCTGCCCCAACACATGGGCGCCTTTATCCCGGCGCTGGCACGAATTATTACAGAATATCCGCTCCACACAATGCGCGCGGGCGACGTCTACACCATGAACGATCCGCACGATGGCGGCACGCACCTGCCGGACCTGATCGTCGCTGCGCCAGCGGTGGTTGACGGGCGCATCGTCGCCTTCAGCGTTTGCTTGGCGCATCAGGAGGATTTCGGCGGCAAGGTAGCGGGCAGCATGCCGACCAACTCGACCGAGATCTACCAGGAAGGCCTGATCGTGCCGCCACTCAAATTGTACGATGCCGGACGGCCAGACGCGACCCTGTTCAAGATGATCGAGAGAAACGTGCGGCTGCCGCGGCAGGTGCTGGGTGATATCGATGCGCAGGTTTCAGCAGTGACTGTTGGGTGCCAGCGTATCGTTGATCTCTGCCGTTCAGAGGGTAGCGATCACGTCTTGGCCTATATGGACCACCTACTCGACTATGCCGAACAGCGTACCCGGGCGTGCATCGCCGCCATTCCAGACGGGGTTTACCAGTTCACGGATTACATGGACAACGATGGAATTACTCTCGATTGCCGGGTGCCGATCTCGGTCGCCATCACGATCAAGGGCAGCAACGTCATCGTCGATTACGCTGGAACGAGTGTTCAGGTTCAAGGTCCGATTAACGCACCAATCTCAGGCGCGCGCGCTTCCGTCTACTTCGCCTTCCGTTGCATCACCGACCCTGAGATCCCGAACAATCATGGCTGCTATCGGCCCATCGAGGTGGCGGTGCCGAAAGGCTCTCTGCTTAATCCGTCGCCGGGTGCTCCTGTCGCCATCCGCGCCCACACTCTGAAGCGCGCCGCAGACACGGTGCTCGGCGCTCTGGTGCAGGCAGTGCCTGGCCGGGTGCCGGCAGCCCCGGCCGGCAGCATCAGCTGCGTCTCGTTCGGAGGTTCACATGCTGGTGCGCGTTATGGCTTGTCGGACCTCGTCGCAGGTGGCGGCGGCGCTCGCCCGCGGTTGGACGGTATCGAGGTGGTGGATACCGATGTTTCCAACTGCATGAACGTGCCGGCGGAGGCGATCGAGATGAGTTACCCGCTGCGCGTCCTCTACTATCGGCTGCGCTGCGATGGTGGGGGCGCTGGCAAGATGCGCGGCGGTACGGGGGTCGAGCGTGCCTTGCTGCTGACGGACGGAGAGGCTGTGGCCTCCTATCGCTCAGAGCGCCACTATACCTCGCCCTGGGGACTCTTTGGCGGACGCGCCGCACCGCGCTGGCAGACAAGCGTGCAGCGCCAGGGCGGCGACGTAGAGCAGGTGCCATCCAAGGCGCGATTGCTACTCAGCGCCGGCGATGTTCTGCGTGTGCTAACCGGCGGCGGCGGCGGCTATGGTGACCCGTTCGAGCGACCGTCCGAGGCCGTCCTGTCCGATGTCTTAGATGGCAAGGTTTCGCGCCAGGCGGCCCGCGAGAGCTATGGGGTCGTCATCGACGCCGAGACCATAGATGAGGCACAAACGCGCCGCTTGCGGTCCGCGCGGAGGATTGGTGCAGCGGCGAGATTGACCTATGATCTTGACGAGCCAATCCAGTGGCGGCGAACGGATGATCAATCGGCGGGCAGTGGTAGGAGAGACGAGAGTGACCCAACTTCTCAGGAACAAGCGTAACCGCAAAATAGAGCGCGTGGCTCTGACACGCCGTCGCTTCATGGCACTCGCAGCCGGGACGACGACGCTATGTTTTGCTCCGGGCATCGGGCGCGCCCAGTCAGGTGGTACGATCAAAGTCGGTCACATCCAGCCGCTTACAGGACCTTCAGCCGCCTACGGGATTCGCGCGCGTGATGGTGCAATCATCGCCATCGAGGAGATTAACGCGGCGGGGGGGTGGACCGACGCCAAAGGTGCCAAATACCAGTTCGAGATGGCGGTTGGCGACATGGCGAACGATCCAAAGCAAGCAATCACCTTGTTTCGGCAATTCGCGACGGATGCACAGGTGATCGCGTCGCTTGGGCCCACGAACTCGGTGGGATATGTGCCGCTGGTGCCCGTGGCGGCGCAGATCAAGCTGCCCCTGATCGGCAACGGCTCGGGCGCGCCGATCAAGGAGTGGAATACCTACGCCTACCGCGTCAATCCGGTCTCAACGCTCGCGGTTCCGATCCTGGTGAAAAAGGTTGCCGCGAAACTGAATATCAAGCGCCTGGCCGTGATCTACGACCAGACACAGGACGCGCAGGCGGGTGACGCGGAAGTCTGCAGGCAACTCGCCGGGGCGGTCGGTTACGAAATCGTCGCGTTCGAAGCTTTCCGCGCCGGTGATCAAGATTTCTCGCCGCAGATCGCCAAGATCCGCAGCCTGCGTCCCGATGCCATCTATGTTGCGGCCGCGACAGGCGACGGCATCAAAGTTGTTTCGCAGATCCGTGAAACTGGCATCGACAAGCCACTAATCACCGGCTTCGGGTCCTTTCAGGATCCGGTCTACTGGGACGGCACGAGGGGAGCCGTCAAGGGAGACTACACCTGGCTGGCGCAAGATCTAAGCTCCCCCAGCGCGCAGCTCAAGGGCTTTCTGGATAAATACAACGGCCGCTTCCCGCAGCAGGAGGCAACGTCGTTCTCTACCTTCGGTTACGACAGTATCCAGGTGCTCGTGGCGGCCCTGAAGAAGGCTGGAGAAGCCGATCGCGAGAAGCTTGCGGCGGTCTTGGCGGGTCTCGATGTAACCTCACCCATCGGCTCGCGGATTACGTTCAAGAACCCACCAGACGGCAACAACGTCAATCCCTCCGTCGTTATCGTACAGATCAATGGCCGCGGCACCTATGTTGCGGTGTAAGATCTTATGTTGCGCGTCGAGGGCCTGACCAAACGCTTCGGAGGGCTTGTCGCCGTCAACAACGTGAGTTTTGTCGTGCCGTCCGGGCGGGTGATGTCTATTGTTGGACCCAACGGCGCCGGCAAAACCACGATGTTCAATCTGATCACGGGACTGGAGGCGCCGGACCGAGGGGAAGTCTGGTTTGAGGAGCGGCGGGTTACGGGCTGGCCTCCGCACCGTTTGGCGGCAAGTGGGATAGGGCGAACGTTTCAGAACATCCGCCTGTTCCAGCATCTCAATGCGCTTGAGAACGTTATGGTTGGCCGCACGGCGCGCACGCGCGCCGGTCTCTTTGACGCGCTAGGCTGGACGCGACTCGACCGCGATGAGCGTCAGGCCACGATCGAGCATGCTGAGCTGCTCCTGGACTGGGTCGGTGTCGGGGAAAACCGCTTTCGGATGCCGAGCGAGCTCCCCTACGGGGACCAGCGCCGCGTCGAAATTGCCCGCGCGCTCGCCGTCGAGCCGCGTCTGTTGATCCTCGACGAGCCAACGGCCGGCATGGTGGCACAGGAAGCGCACGGCGTGATCGACTTGATCGGCCGCTTGCGCGAGGCGGGCGTCACCCTTTTACTTATCGAGCACAACATGAATGTCGTGATGGCGGCGTCCGATCGGATCGCCGTCATCAACTTCGGAGAGAAGATCGCCGAGGGGACGTCTACCGAAATTCGGGCCGATCCGAAGGTGATCGAGGCTTATCTGGGGTCCGAGGAATGAGCGAGCTGCTCAAGGTCACGGATCTCGCCGTATCGTACGGCTCCGTGCCGGCCGTCGACGGGGTATCGCTGACGATCGAACCTGGCGAACTGCGGGTGATCCTAGGTGCGAACGGTGCTGGTAAGACGACAATTATCAAGACGCTACTCGGCCTACTACGACCGCGCGCGGGACAGATCCGTCTCGACGGGCAGACCGACCTGCTGCGGCTGAGGCCGCACGAGATCCATCGGCTGGGGATCGCCTGGGTACCGGAAGGTCGGCAGCTTTGGAACACGCTAAAAGTGGTGGACAACCTGCGTCTGGGAGGCTTTGCGGAACCCGACAAGGCGCTGGTAGACCGGCGTATGGCGGCGATGTTCGAGCGCTTCCCACTTCTGCGCGAGCGTCAGGACCAGATCGCAGGTTCGCTTAGTGGAGGCGAGCAGCAGATGGTGGCAATCGCCCGCGCGCTGATATCTGCGCCGCGACTGTTGTTGATGGACGAACCATCGCTTGGCCTCGCACCTAAAGTGGTGCGCGACGTATTTGGCCTCGTGCGCGAAATCAACAAAATGGGAATTGCGATCCTGATGGTCGAGCAAAATGCGCGGCAGGCGCTCAGAGTCGCCAATTGGGCCTACCTTCTGGAGACGGGTCATATCGTCGAGAGCGGATCGGCAGACGAGATCGGGCGTAAGGAGAGCGTTCAAGCCGTATTCCTGGGCGGGCACGCGTGACCGGAAGTATAGCCATGGAACTATTTCTACAGCAGCTTGCCAACGGGCTCGTGATCGGCAGCACCTATTCCGTCGTGGCGATCGGCTTTGCGCTCGCCTTTACGGTCCTGCGTGTCATTAACTTCGCGCATCCCGACATCTTCATGGTCGGAATGTTTGCAGGGCTCGCGGCCACGGCGCAATGGCCGGCTTTCGGACTCCTTGTCGCCATGGTCGCAGGTGCCGCGGGTGCCGGTGCCGTGGGCTTCGTACTGGAACGCACGGTCATTGCGCCGCTGCGCGGGCGCGACGTGCTGATGACATTGATCGGCACGCTTGGTGTGGCGATCGTGCTGCAGAATGGCATGGCGCTCGTCGTTGGCCCCGACCCTGTCGCCTACCCGGTGCTATTACCACGCCGCTTCATCGATATCGGCCCCGTTGCGCTGACGCTGCGACAGGTCGCCAACTTCGCGATCTGCCTGCTGCTGCTGGGGCTCGTCAGCCTCTATGTGCGGGGGACATCCTACGGTCGCGCGACCCGCGCCATTGCCGAGCGCCCCGATGTCGCCGCCGCATTCGGCATCAATGTGGCACGCATCTGCCAAATCACGATCCTGCTGGCTTCGATGATGGCCGGGGTTGCAGCGGTCTCAGTGGGAATGCTGTACGGTTCGGCATCAGCCTTCGTCGGGCTTCTCTACGGCCTCAAGGCCTTCATCTGCATGCTGGTGGCGGGAAACCGCTACTTCGAGGGTGTCATGGTGGTGGGCCTCGCCATCGGCATCATTGAGGCTCTGGTGACGGGCTATCTGTCATCTAGCCTACGCGACGCAGCGGCATTCTTCGTTCTGATTGGGGCTCTGTACTTCCGACCCAACGGACTGTTCGGCTCGTACAACGCATGAGACGCCGACGATGAATATCGCAGCCTTCGAGCCCGTCGTTATCTTCACCCTACTGAACGTGGTGATGGCGCTTGGCCTCTATATCACGGCCCTGTCGGGCCAGCTTTCGATGGCAACGGCGGCGATCGCCGGTGTTGGTGGCTACACTTCGGCCGTCTTGACGGTCAAGTTTGGTTGGCCGTTTCTGCCGGCGGTGGTGGTAGCCGCGCTCGCAGGTGCCCTAGTCGGTACCTTCCTTGCACTCATCATGCTGAAAATGCGCGACTTCATCCTCAAGCTCACGACGTTAGCGTTCGGTGAGGCCCTCGCCGTCCTCGCGTTCAATTTTGACTACATCGGCGGTGCAAACAGCTTCACCGGGATTGGCCTCAAGACCACGATTTGGACGGCGCTTCTGGCGACAGCGATCGCGCTCTACGTTGCCTGGAGGTTCGATGCCTCGCGCCTCGGCCTCGCCTCGCGCGCGGTTCGCGATGATCCGGTCGCGGCGAGCGCCATGGGGATCTCCATTGCATTCATGCGAGCCATAACCTTTGCCGTCGGCGGCGCCTTGGTCGCAATGGGCGGAGCAATTCAAGGTCATTATATGCTGGTCATCAGTCCACATGACTTGGGCTTCTTCATCTCGCTGAACTTTATTATCTTCCTGCTGTTTGGCGGCCTGCAAACCCTATGGGGACCGGTGTTCGGCGCCGTACTCCTTACGGCATTGCCAGAGATGCTCCGCTTCACCAACGAGTACCGGCTGATCCTCTATGGCCTCATCATCGTCTTGGTCGTGTTGTTGCGGCCGGACGGACTTCTGACGCGCACACCGACCGGGCGCGCCGTTCGTATACTTGGGTATACGCTCATCCCGGCGCGCCCAGTCGCATCGCGCGCAAGCGAATTGAGCGCGCGGCCGCTGCCCGCTTATCTTCTCAGGCGGCAGGCAGCGGAGTAATCACTCAATAGGTAGCGAAAATGCGTTGGATGTCGCTGATCTCGGCGGTGCGGGTGAGCGCAAGCATGAGCAGGATCCGCGCCTTCTGCGGGTTGAGGTTGTCGGCAGCGACCATGCCGCTCTCGCGCAGGTAACGGCGAGGCGCAACCCGCCCGCTACCGGCACGGCTCGCCTGCACGATGACGAGGCCGGCCTTGGCCGCGCGCTCAAGCGCCTTGCGCTCGAGCGGTGCCGGAATGCCGGGCGCCAACCCCGCCGATACGATGCCCCGTGCCCCGGCGGCGACCAGGGCATCGACGACGGTACCGTCAGCACCGCCGTAGGAATAGGCGATGTCAATGCGCGGCAGGGTGCCCATTTGGCTGACCTCGAACTCCGTATTCGGTGCATGCCGCCGCGTGGGTCGCCGATAGATTTGAACGCCGTCACCATCGATGTGGCCGAGGGCCCCAAAATCGAACGAGCGAAAGGTCTGCAAGCGATAGGTCGAGGTTTTCGTCGCCTCGCGTGCCGACTGAATCTCGTCATTGAGGGTCACCAGTACGCCCAAGCCGCGCGCCGCGGGGTCGATGGCGACGCGCACTGCGCTGAGAAGGTTCATACCGGCATCGGTGCCGAGCGCACTCACCGGCCGCTGTGCGCCGACCAGCACGACGCTCTTGTCAGTCTTGAGAACGAGGTGCAGGAAGTAGGCCGTTTCCTCCAGTGTCGCAGTGCCATGCGGCACCACGAAACCAGAGATCTCAGGGCGCTCGGCGGCAAGGCGATGGATTGTGGCGGCGAGCTTGAGCCATTCGGGTGGGCCGATAGCTGTGCTGCCAACGCTGCGGAACGCCACAGGCATTACCTGGGCAACGGCGGCAACTTCAGCAACGCGCCCGATGACGTCCTCGATCGCAAGCTTACTGCCGAACTCCGGATAGTCGAGCACATCTGTGGCATGCTGGCCCAGCGATGAGATCGTGCCCCCGCAGCCGATGGCGGCGATGAGTGGTTTGCTGGACAAGCTTCCTCCCCGTGTTCAGGCCGCGCGTGCCTCGAGCTTCTTGCGCATCATGTCACCGGCACGGACCGGCTCGTAGCGCGCTGGGTTCCCGGGTCCCGAGCAAGTGGGCAGACAGGCGATCTCGGCATCGTAGTTGGGATGCAGGAAATACCCGATCGACATCCGCCGGCTGCCCGAGCGCTGCTCGACCGCAGGATTGACAACGCGATGCAGATTGGACAGCCAGCGATCATTGGTCCAACGCTGCATCATGTCGCCGATATTGACGATGAATTGACCGCGCTCGGCAGTCACATCCAACCAGGTGTCGTCCTTGAGCTTTACTTGCAAGCCGCCGGCTGCATCACTGATGGCAAGAATGGTCAAGCTGCCGAAATCAGTGTGCTCACCCGCTCTGACCTGGTTGGCGAGCGGATCAGCCTTGGGCTCGGGATAGTGGTTGGCCGGCAGCGTTGAGAAGTGCCGATCGATCTTGTCATCGAAGAAGGTCTCAGGCATGCCGAGCGAAAGCGCAAAGATGCGCATCAGCGAACGGCCGAGCGATTCGAGCGCTTCGTAAAATGTCGTGAACACGGAACGATAGTTGGCTGGTGTGTCCGGCCAGATGTTGTCCGCATAAAGCTCTGCCGCAGCCGGAATGTGCGCAAACTCTGCGGCGCGACTGACCAGCGGGCCAATATAGAACTGCTCGCGCAAGTCGGCAGGATTGTCATAGCCCAAAGTCTTGGCGAGGTTCTTGGTCGCAAGGGCGTGATAGCCGCGAGCCGAGGCGCTGCGTGCTGGACGAAACCGATCCTTGACTGAGGCGGGTTGCGCGAAGAAGGCGACAGCGGTCGCGAACGCGTCGTCAACCACCGCCTGCTGCACCCCGTGACCGACCACCTTAAAGAAGCCGATGCGGTGCTCGCAGGCATCGGCGATGCCGCTGGCGACCGCCGCCTTTGCTTGCTGGTCGCCGACGAAATATTGAGACAAGTCGATGACGGGCACGGCATTGGTCATGGTGAACTCCTTGAAATCATGTGGCGCGGCAAACAGTGCGCCATCCCTCTAGCAGGCGGCCTACGTCGGGGATGTCCGTGATGCCGATGAGATCGCGCCAGGCGGTGGCGGCAGCATCTCCCAAGCTTGCCTCAGTCAGCGCGGCAAACTTTGCCTCGAGGATGCCAGACGGAAAAGGCCGATCGCTCTCGCCCAGAATCCGCTCGTTGGACACGACGTGCGTTCCGCTATCGCGCATGACGACCCTCATTTGCGTGGGCTGGCGCTCGGGGTAAGCCGCCGTTGCAGCCTTGTCCTCGGACACAAACACTCGGACCGCAAGTGCACGCACTGCCGGATCGGCAAAGGCGTGCGTACCGTCATCGGTGAGAGGGATCGAGCCATGGGCGATGCGCTGGGCAACGAGCATCGGGATGGAGAAGCGACAACCGAACGGCGTGCGCACACTTTGCTGCCCCATGGTTGCTGCCAGGAAGAAGGTCTCAATTTCGATGCGCTCGATCAGTTCGGGCGCAAGTCGGCTGCCCAGTTGGGCGGCGAGGTCATCAACGAGATCGAGCGCTCCATGTGCGTAGCGTCCGGCAGGAAAGCGCTTGAAGTAGTTTCGTCGGATCCACCAAGTCGAGTTGAGATCCGCGGTCGCGGCAGCGGGGTCGAATGCGCTACCGTAGATCTTGCCGAGCACGGAAGCGGCGGCGTCTGCTTCCCCGGTGAAACCGGCGTCTCGGAGGGCCAGCGCCTGGAAGCCGGCACGGCCGCTGTGGCCGCTGTAGATATTGCGCACAGTCGCGCCGTCGTTGAGCGTGTTGCGGCTCGCTGCGATGCCAAGCGTCATGGCAATGTTCGCGGCCGCTTCGATTGCAGAGGGACCGTCGCCGCGCAGCTTGGCGAGTGCGAAGGCGGCAGCCAAGGGACCGTACGTCCCATGCGGATGGACCGCGAGGCGGCTCTGCGACGCTCGCCACAGCCGGGCGCTGGCCTCATAGGCCAAGATGATGGCTTCGAGTAGCCGGGGACCGGTAAGGCTACGCGCTTCCGCTTCAGCGAGAGCGGCCGGAGCGATTTGTATGGCCGCATGCGTACGCGTGCTGAGGTTTCCCTCGTCAAGGTCATGCCAGGTACCCGCCGTACCGTTCACATACGCCGCAGCATCCGTGGACAGGCGCACGGGAGTACCGAGCGCACTCGCAGAGGGCTCGCCGCGACCCGCCTCCAGCGCCAGCAACCGCCGTACTTCGGGCGCGCCGCTACCAGCTACCATGCACCCCACGCAGTCGGCCAGGATCAGGCTCCCGCGCGCGACCACATCGGGGGGTAGATCGGCAAGACGTGTCGTCGCAATGAATTCCGACAGTGCGCACGTTGCAGTCATCGTCAAACTCTAGCAGAAAGCTACGACCTAGTCCCACATGGCGCTCCCTTGAGTCTCTCGCGCACCGCATTCGTGACGCTTGCAAATATGCGTCACGACCTTGAGGACGACACGAAAACGTCCGAGGGCCGACGAGAGCCGCGAATGAATGCGCATTTTGGTATCGCACGATGGTCTGACACTGGAGATCTCTCTTGCCCCTTTCGCGATTGTGTCAGCCCTCAGCTATCGAGCAACGCCACGGCACGGATGGGGCTTGCTGTGCCGCCACGGATTCGCAAAGGAAAGCCTATGAACCGGAAGCGACCCCTGCCCACCAGCTTCTCGAGGTTCCAGAGGCATTCTATGTGGGTGATCCCGCGCTGTGCACAGGCAAGATGAGCCTTGAAGTTGGGCTCGCCCTCGGGCGCGGGACTGACCGCTTCGACGCCGAACATGAGGATACCCTTGTCCGCCAACCAATGCACGGCATCGACGTGCAGACCTGGAAAATCGTGAAGGTAGCCCGGAGTGCCGAAGAGCCGCGCGTTGACGCCCATATGGAACAGAACCGTATCGCGTGGCCTGATCTCTTGCTCCGCCTTGACGAGAGCCTCTTCCGCCTCTGCGACAGTGATTTCATGCCGCAGTGGAACATGGCTCAGATCCAGACAGATCGCCTCGGTATAGAAGTTTTCGAGCGGCACCTGATCGATCGAATGCGCGGCCGGATCGGCATTGAAGTGGCAAGGCGCGTCGACGTGCGTACCGGCGTGATCACTCATGGAGACGTGCAGTGCCTTCGAGCTGAAGCGCGTCGCTCCAGCCGTTTTGATTTCGCTATGGTCATACCAGCTTCCCAGGATCACCGGGGGATGCGAGGGATGTGTTGGCGTCCGATGGTAGATCTCGCGGCTTAGATCGATGAACTGCACGGCTGTGCTCCTACCTGGGTTAGAGTGCATATGTTTCGAGCGAAAGCGTGCGCCGAGCAACTTAATTCCAATAAGGCTATCGCTTCTCGCGGTTTTAGAGCGCTCAACCCCTTGACGGTCGCGTTTTGCTCGCCAGTATCACCGGTGTACGGCGAGACACTTAGCCCTTTCCGTCTTGAGATTGACCACCAGCTCCAGCTTCGTCAGCTGCTGAACAGGTAGATCACCGGGTCGACTCGTGCTGCCACTTCAGCCAGGATCGCGCAAGAAGAAGTGAGGTCTGGCGAGTCCATCGGCTAGCTGATAAGCACATTGGGGGCATTGTGTGCGAGGAGCCCGTGCGCACGAGTGGGCAAAGCAGGACGATCCTATTCTATAGCGAAGCCAGCGATCCGAGTTGGCCAACCGAACTCCAAAAGGCGTTCCCTGCGTTCGCGGTCCGGACGCGCCCGGAAGACACCGAGCCGACGGACGTTGTCGCGGCCATCGTCTGGAAGTATCCGGCCGGAATGCTCCAGCAATTTGCGAACTTGCAGCTTATTCAGGTGCTTGGCGCCGGGGTCGACCACCTGTGGTCCGATCCTTGCCTGCCCAAGCACGTACCAATTGCGAGGCTGGTCGACCCTGGGTTGACCGCGCGCATGACTGAATACGTGCTTCTGCATTCGCTGGCGCTGCACCGCCGGCTACCAGAGCTTCGAAACGCCCAGTGCAAGAACACGTGGCGCTACCTGCACCCCAGACCTCCGGCCGATACCTGCGTCGGTATCATGGGGCTCGGCGTGCTTGGCCGCAGTTGCGCCGCCGCTTTGGCGGGCATCGGTTTCAACGCGATCGGTTGGAGCCGCTCAGGCAAGTCGAACATTCCAGTGCAGACCTACATCGGCGCCGCAGACCTCAATGAGTTCAAACGCCGCGCCGATATCATCGTTCTGCTGCTCCCGCTCACGAGCGCCACAGAGAACTTAATAGATTCACACTTTCTGGCCGGTGTCCGCGACGGCGCGGCATTGATCAATGTTGGACGCGGTGCCTTGATCGTGGAAAACGCCCTGATCGCCGCGCTCGAAGCGGGGCGCTTGCGCCACGCTGTTTTGGATGTGTTCAGAACTGAGCCGTTGCCCGCTGAACACGTCTTCTGGAGCCATCCCAAAATCACCATCACACCACACAACTCGAGCGCCACCAATCCGGCAACAGCACTGGGACAGATCGTCGAGAACATACGTCGCGCAACGGCGGGCGAGAAGCTCCTGCACCCGGTCGACCCCGTGATTGGCTACTGAGCTTGCCCCGAGGACATCCGCCCACCGCGCCGCTGCCCTCCACTGGCGGCTCGGCCCTCGCGGTCCCGCATCCTTGCACTGATGATGGCAACAATAAGAACAACGCCCCTCAATTCGAATTGGTCCGTTCAGAAGCCAAAGGCCGCAGGACCCGTGGTCTCCCCTCGTTGCGTACGTGGGGAACCGCCGAAGTTTTATCCTTGGATATCAGGAAGCCCGAGGACGTCGACATGGCCTTCGATAGAGCAGTGGCACTTGGCGCTAGATAGCCTTCGCAGTGATCCGGACCGATCGACATGAGGGCCACCAGCCAAGACATATTCCACGTCCGTATAGAAGACTGGCAGCTTGTGTTTCGCAGCGCCTGCTGCGAACGCAAACGGCGAAAATTGATGAAAGTATCGACGCCGTTGACGAGCGCTCTTGTCGAGGCTCGGCACAATTCTAAGGTGAGTATGGTCCGGCCCTGGCAAGGGGCATCTATTTTACCCAAAGGGTCAGTGGAACCGGTCCTGTGTCCGGGCAAATCATCATCCCCTTGTAAGAGCCCGACAAGGTACCCCCATAGCTACATACGACACCTGCCATCGATAGTGTCGCGCTCAGTTCAGATCGCGAGGCTGATAGTGATACGCGCATTTCACCATGCTTCTCCACCGGACCATCCCGTGTACACAAACCGACATGCGTCATTGTCAATGGTCCGAAGAACTCCTTGGCGCGCGGCGAAGCGATTTCCGTGACCGTGGCCGTCAACTCCCACTCGCCGAGCACGCCGGCGTAGCCGAAAATCTCAAGAGGTTGCGCGCCGGTTGGCGCGGCAAGAGCACCCATCCCAATAAGGAGCAAGAGTGTTCTCACGATCAGCTCTTGGGGCTCTATCGCCGCACACTCTCACGATTTCTTCAAGAAGGCGCGCGCGTCGGCAATTTCCGTTCGCGTGCTATCTGCGTCTCCTGCGATGGCGACGATCTTCTCATAGTACTGCCGCGCCTTAGCCATATCGCCGGACTTTTCGGCGGCTTTGGCCGCGCTCGCGAGCGCGCCCAGGCGGTTTGGTTCCTTCTTCAGGGTCGATTCGAAGCAGGCAAGCGCCGCGTTTGTCATCCCGCGCTCAAGCAGCATGACGCCATAGAGTTCGCGCGCCGGCTTTGGCACCCCGGGCGTCACTGGATGCTTCTCAGTCTTGTCCTCGGCATCGGCGGCCGAGCTCATGGCCTTCAGGGCATCGGCGTACTTTCCCTCGGCATAAATCACCCAGGCAGTGGCAATCTTCTGCTGAATATCGACCTGCTCGGACCAATAGGCGTCCTTCGCCTCGCGCAGCTTGTCGCGCAACTCTCCCAGTTTCACGATCTCCGGCTTGGCGGCTTCAGGGTTGCCCGAGCGGGCTGCGCCGAGCGCGCGCGCCAAGTGCGTGATGGCTTCCACATGAGCAAGTGGGGTGGGCCGAATCTGAAGCGCCGCCGCGGCGTTCCAGTCTCCGCGTTCAATCGCGTAGCGTGCGGGCGATGCCGCCAACGCATATGGCCCGGCGATGAAAGTCTCGGTGAAGCCCGAGACTCGGTTCATCTCGTCCATGACGGCCTTGGCCTTGCCGTCTTGCCCAAGCTGCAGATAGGCGTAGACCAGGTAGTCCATAGCGTGCAGTTGATCGTGCCCCTCGTTATTGCTCTTCGCCACACGCGCCGCCTCTACGTTCGAAGCGATCAACTCGCTCCAATGACCGACGCGTGTGAAAATATGCGACGGCATATGCTGTGCATGTGACGCCTCGGGCGCAATCTTGGCATAGCGCCGTGCCGCATCGAGGCCCTTCTCAGCGATCGGTGGATAGTCGTAGAGATGGATCAAATAGTGCGCTATGCCGGGATGCTGTGGCTGGCGCTTGAAGATTGGCTCCAGAATGGTCGCACCTCTGAGTTGATTGGCATAGGTCTTGTCGGCCGGCGAAGCCGAGGTGCTGAGCGTCAGCGCGTAGTGGATCTGCGCCTCGTCGTCGTTGGGATAGCGCAGCGCCAATTGTTCCATGGCCTTGGCATAGGCCTGAATGCGGCTGCGGTGATCGACTTTCTCATAGTCGGCGTACATAACTGCGAGTGCATCGAGATAATCGCGCTCGCGCTGAGTCTTGGCACCGATGCTCCTTCCCTTCGCCAGGGCGGCCGCGCCCTCGGCCAGGTTCTTCGCTGGCGTGGGAGCGTGCGGATTCAACAGCAAGCTCAGCCCAATACCCCAGTAGGCGATACCGCACTCAGGATCAGCCTTCAGCACATCCTCAAAGAACTTTTGCGACGCGCGGTACCAGAACGAGTGCTGGTACAGCATTGCATGGTCGAAAAGGTTTTGCGCGTCCGGCGTGCACGAAGTCTCGAATTGCACCGTGCCGAGCTTCCTGTCGTCCACTTGCGCGAAGGCCGGTTGGGCCAGCGTAAGTCCCGCCGTTGCCGTGACGACAAGCGCGAATGATGTACGGATCATGGTCTTACCTACGTTCCCGCTGTTGAGGTCTCCCGCCGATTACGGCAAGATGGCCGGGTCCGACAAATCTCGCGTCAACAGCCCGGCAAGTACCGGAAAACTTCCGGGAAATTTCCGGGAAATTTTAGTAGGCAGGGTGACTGGTGGCCGCGGATCGTCTGTTTGCTTTTGGTTTATTTCGCTTCGATCCACGAAGTGGGCAGCTGTGGCGCGAGGGGAGCGAGATGAAGCTCACACCGCGCGTGGCCGCGGTCCTCAACGTTTTGGCCGAACGGTCGCTGGAACTGGTTACCAAGAAGGACCTGTTCGAGCGCGTCTGGGGTGGCATAGCAGTGAGCGACGACGCGCTCACGTCTTGCATCCAGGAGCTGCGCGGGGCACTCGGCGATGACTCCCGTCGGCCGCGCTATATCGAGACGCTGCACCGGCGCGGTTACCGCTTGATGGTCGAGGCTAGCCTGGACCATACAAGTAGTGCCGCCACGCAGCTGCGGGTGTCCGCTCCCGAACCGTCGCGGTTGGTTGGACGCTTCGCGGAGCTCCAGGAGCTTGCCCGCGGCTTCGACCTTGCACGATCGGGTCGGCGTCAGCTCCTGTGCCTGACTGGGGAGCCCGGTATCGGCAAGAGTGCACTCGCCGATACCTTTCTGGAACAACTGCGAACGACGCACCCGGTCGAGATCGCGTATGGTCAATGCCTTGATCATCACGGTGTCGGTGAGCCGTATCTGCCGCTAATTGAGGCGTTCACGCGTCTCGCTGGCGGTCAAGACGGCAGCGCGGTCCGGGAGATACTGTCAAACCAAGCGCCGAGCTGGCTGGCGCAGATGCCCTCTCTGTGGACTCGCTCGGAGCGCCGCGTATTTGAAGCGCGCAGCCGCGCAACGCGCGAACGCATGATGCGAGAACTGACGCTTGCAGTTGAGGCGATCGCCTCGGACATTCCGTTGCTGCTGAAGCTCGAAGATATTCACTGGAGCGATGTGTCCACGCTCGACTGGCTTGCTCACGTGGCACGCCGTCCTGATCCCGCTCGCCTCCTGGTCCTGGCGACGCTTCGGCCCGCCGACCCGGCGGGTGCCAAAGTGGGCCTCGCTGCGCTCGTGACCGAACTCGCTGTCCACGGATGGTGCAAGGAAATCGCCCTCACACCGCTCGGTCTGCCGGCAATTGAAGACTATTTAAAAGCCCGGCTGGGACATGAAGACTGCGCGACAGAATGGCGCGAAATGGCGCCTCTGCTGTTGGAGCGAACGGGCGGCAATCCGCTCTTCATGACAAGCATAGTCAACCACCTTGCACAACCGGAAGGGCCCAATCGAACGCCTGCGGCAATCATGTCGATCCCGCAAGACGTGCGGCGCTTCATTGACCGGCAGATCGACGAACTTAACGAGAGTGACTGCAACCTGCTGACCGCCGCCAGCGTCATTCGCCGCGAATTTGCAGCCCCCGCTGTCGCCGCCGCGCTGGAGATCTCCGGCGTCCAGGTCGAAGCTACCTGCGCCCGTTTTGCGCGACAGGGTGTGTTCATCGTCAAGTCCGGATCGACGATTTGGCCAGATGGCACGTGCGCGGAGCTTTTTACCTTCCGACATGATCTCTACCGTGAACTCCTCTACGAGCGCTTGCCAGCAACACGCCGGGCGGTGAGCCATGTACGTGTCGGCAATCGGCTGGAGGCCGCCTGGGCCAACAGGCTCGACGCTATCGCAGCCGAGCTGGCAGAGCATTTCGAGCGTGGCAACGAGCTTGTCCGCGCGATCCCCCACCATCAGCGCGCAGCGAGCAAGGCCTTGCGCCGCAGCGCCAACGAGGAGGCGATTGGCCATCTGCGGCGAGCGCTCGACGCCATCGGTCATATCGCGGATGGCGCCGAGCGGATTAGGATCGAAGTGGAATTACGCATTGGCCTCGGAGCTGCCTTCATGGCGACCCGAGGATTCGGAGCGCCGGAAGTGCTGGAGGCCTATTCCAGAGCAGAGGCGCTATGCGATCGGTTGGGCGAGCGCGCGGATATTTTTCCCGCGCTATGGGGCCAATGGCTGTTTCGCTGGGGGCGAGGCGAGTTGGACGCGGCCTGGCGGCTTTGTGAGAAGCTATTGGCGCTGGCCGAAAAATTTGGCGATCCTGGCCTCAAGCTCCAGGCTCATCATGCGGCATGGGCGACCTCGTTCGGTAGAGGTCAATTGCTGGAAGTCCGCGTGCATGCGCAGGCTGGACTCGTTCTCTACGACGCGCAGGCCCATCAAGCCATGGCGTCGAGCTATGGCAACCATGACGCGAGCACCTGCGCCCAAAATTTCATGGCGCTGTCGTTGGCGCTTGCCGGTCGTGAGGATTGGGCACGCGCGACGGCGGACCGTGCGCTCACCATCGCAAGGAACCTAAACGATCCGTTTTCTCTGGCCTTGACGCTCTATTTCGCGTCCGCAACCGCGCAAGTTCTAGGCGACGTGGGGCTCGCTACGCAGCACGCGGAAGCGAGCCGCCAACTCGCGATTGATCATGATCTTGTGGTGGCAAGAGCTTGGAGCACGGGCGTAACTGGATGGTGCGCGGCGGAATGTGGGGACTCTGATCGCGGTATCGCGCTGTTGACAGAGGCGATCTCCGTGCTGCAGGCCACACAATCGCGTTACTTCCTTTCTTATCTACTCGGGTTATTGGCCGACGCGCATATGAAAGCCGGGCAGCATGACGACGCCATGACAGCCGTAGACGAAGGGGTCGCATTCGTCGAAGCAAGCGGCGAACGCTACTACAGCGCCGAGCTTCATCGTCTGCATGGCGAGCTTTTGGCTCGTCCGCCGCGCGGCGAGTACAGGAAGGCTGAAGCGTCGTTCCGCGCCGCCATCAAGGTGGCCGAGCAGCAAGGAGCCGCGGCGTTGCAGAAGAAGGCGATTGAAAGCTTGCGCCACTGGTGTGGACAACCGCGTGGAACATAGGGAGGGCTGTCAGCTTGCTCCGTGATCAGCAGCGGAAGTGTGAACGCAAGGGTCGCCGTAAACGGCCATCAGAAGCGCACGCAAAAGGTGCGGAGGCGGAGCGACCCCTTCGGGCCTTTCGACTTGGAAATGCCTTGATGTAGCTTTCCCTTCTGAGTGGAGGATTACGCGAAGGCCACTTGCGCTGGCTGGAGCAGTGGGGGTGCAATAACTGTGGCGGTGCAGCCCGTACAAAAACCCCGGCGGCAGGACGCTTGTTGAACCCGGAGATTCGCTACCGCAAGGCGGCAGCAGTCACCAAGACTCTAAAGGGGTGGCGAGTGCGCGCGTCCGACCAGGGTGAAGTCTGGGATGGCGTTACTAAGGCGCTCTTAGGGCTCGGTGCAACCTCGCCTACCAGCACGCTCAGCGATGTACTTCGACAGCCGCGCCAATGAGATCGATGATTTCTTAAGACCCTCGAGCCACAGCCCGACCAGGTCGGCGTATCTATCGGATTGATGGCATGCTCGCTGGAATTGATCTCTTCGGCTCCAAGGCTGCATTTGCACACGCATTTCCCAAGCTGGTTCGCGGCTCGGGCACTGCAGTCGCTGGCCGGTTTCCAGCTGGGCACTAAGGCCCGGCTCGACGACCGCCAGTTCCTGAGCTGAGCGCGCCGGGCGATCGCTTTTCAACCGTCGGTCTTGGTGACAAATTGCGCTTCGACACCAGCAGATTGGGTGGCGCACTCGACTTCGAGGGTCGCCTCTCAACACCGACTTTGTTTTCGGCAAAATTCAACGGTCGTAACGTCGACAATCAGCGCAAGGCGGATCGCTGGGGTTGAAAGCGTTGAGATCGAGGACCACGGGTCGGTCGATGGGACCCATCGAGTACGAGGCGCCACCACTTAGGCCGAAGATGTCCCCCCTGCAGGAGGGGACACCCAAGCGCACTCTTTGGGCCAGTGCTCCGGCGGTTGTCCACCCACCAGTTGACCGTTAGGAAGACGATGAGGAGAACGCCGCCACTCAGGTAAAACGGGACGTAGCCGTCGACAGAAACACCTTGGGCAAAAACACCTGACGCGTAGACAAGGGTGAGGGTTGCTGCGCAAGCAATTTTTTCAGCGGAAGCCCCCGCATGTCCGATTAGAAAAAAATTCCCCGCCGCAATCAGCGGCACCCACGCAATAGTGTGGACTTCGACTAATCACCCGCTACACATCATATTCGCCCCCTGTGTAGGATGTCGAGATGATGGTGGGCTCGATATCCAGATTGTTTTGGGTCATCCCGGCGGCAATGCTGATCATTGCGCCAGCGCCTTGGCCGTATGTCTACTATCGGGTTTTGCGCTTGGTGGTATTTGTTTGCGCCGGAGCAATCTCATTACAGAGTTTTGATCGTCGCGGCTGGCATGTCTGGACAATCGCGCTGGCGCTACTTGCGGTTATTTTCAATCCCGTCCTGCCGGTGCATCTGACCCGCACAAGCTGGTCGGTGTTCAATGTTCTAGGCGCACTGTTGTTGATTGCGCACCTCTGGGTTGAGCGAGAACACAATTGGCAGGCGCGCCGCTGACGGTCGAAAACGCCGCTCGAACGACTGATGATGACGAAACAGGTCTGCAAGTGCAAGTTGCTCAGTTGCGGACCCCGCTCACTGAACGGTCTCGGCATTCCCCACGTCAAAGCATGGCTGAGAGAGAACAAGGTTGAGCCAGATGCTATCCGAAAGGGGCCACGCGGGTATTTTACGTTCCCCCAGCGCCAAAGGATGCGCGGGCAGCGGGATGCCGCCGAGACATGGCCACAACTGAGAAGCGAAGTACAACCGACCCGACCCCCTGAGGGTTGGGTTCACCGCCAATGAAACTTCAGCGACACCCACAGACCGGCCGCTTCCTTCTACTAGCTGATAGCGGACGCCAGCCGGCCGTTCTGCTTGCGCAGGATAGTCGCAGCCTCATTGAGCCTGGTTGCAAGCGCAGCTGAACCGCCGTTATCAGGATGGTAGAGCAACATCCTTTCACGATATGCCCGCCGCACGTCGTCCGCACTTGCGTTTTCGCGAAGTCCAAGCAAAGCGAGCGCGTATTCTGGCGTCAGCGGGCCTTCAAATACGAGAAGCTCTCGCCACGACGGAAACTCCCGACTGAGATGACGTTCCAATAGCTCTGCTGCGGGCGCGTCTAGCGAAAGCCAGCCCTGCCACAGGAGCGCCAGGCCGAACGGCGAAAGATGCGCAATTGCTCGCGCGGCGTTTCGCCGAGTAATGTCCCGCAAGTGATACGCGTCGGGTACTTTTTGATGTTCGTGGAATGCGCGAAAGATGATCAACGCATCAGTCAAGTCCAAGACTTCGCGGGCAAGGACAACTTCCGAATTGCCAGCTGATCCTGCAACACATTGCAGTTCCGTCTTGCCCGATCCTTTCCGACCGAGGACATAGTGCGACATCACATCTTCCGACTTAGTCCTCCACTCGACCACCAAAGCGTCTCGGTTGCCTAGCGTCTGTACAAAGTTTTGATCGTCGAGTACGAGGACCACAAATGACCTATGGCCGGCTTCTATGCGCTCAAGCCCATCGGCGATTTGGTGCCACGAGGCGTTCTCGATGTCTGGCTCACTTTCGGCCAATAAACGAAATGACGTCGCGTCGCAGCCTACTGCAGCCGCATTCCCTATAACACCATGCATACCCGCGATCCCGCTCCACATCGCACGGATAGAGTGCGACGCGACAAACAAGCCTACTAGAGATGCAATGACGAGGACTGGTTTAGGTCAGCTGCGGTTGGACCGCCACGGTAGGACTGCGCGGTCGACCGACTTCACTATTTGCCTTGCCCTAGGATCTGTGCACCCGCTTGCCTTGCGGCGTCTCAATACCCGCCTACTGAAACCAATTGTAAATGGTCTGCGCAATTCCGACAATCCGAACGAAATCACTAAGAAAACCTAGAAAATTAAGCATGCGCCGGAGCGCTCATGGCCGCAACTCAGAAGCGAAGTACACCCCACCCCACCGCCACGGGGTAACCTTTGCTATGATATTTGGGCGCTAGCCAGACCGATATTGCAGACATGGAAAGTGGCTATCCGGAAGGCCTGGGACCCTCTTAGAACCAAGAAGGGCCAGCCTTCCGGCCAGCCCTCTTGATCTCGTATGCTGTGCCTAGCTCTCAGGCTGCTGCTTTGGCGTTCGGTTGCGACTTGTTTGCCGCTGCTTTGGGCTTGGCTTGCTCTAGCAGCGGCCTCGTCGAGGCCCGTGGCCTTCTGGATGGATCCGTAGTCGTTGGATCGGCTGCCATCTTCGCGAGGTCCAACAGATCCTTCTTCACGTCTACCACCGAACCACAGAAAGGTCTGAGCGCTGAGCATCACTTCCGGGCTCAGGGCCTTGAACCGCCCCGCGGTTGCCGGAGGCTCCAGATCCTGAGAGATTGGAGCCATGGAGAATCACACACGTCCCGGAAGTTCTCGCCGGAGGTGCGTGAGCGCGTCGTGCTTGCCCTTTGACGGACCTTTTCGCAGTGGAGGGAATGCTCCAGTCGGCATCCGTCAACTCGAGTCTTCACCATCGCGCAAATTTCGCGAACACCCCTCCCTGCAGCGTTGCCCTGTTCGGCACTGGCCTTCCGCATGGGCGTTGCGGGAGCTGGTGGAGGAAGAGGCAGACTGAAGCGGTCGTCAAGCTGACAGGCCGCGCTTTTTTTGACGTCATCCCCCGCGCCCGTGCGCAGCTCTTTGGACGTATAACTCGAGGATATTGCTGAGAGCGTCGAGTAGGGCCTTGCGGCCACCTGCGCCGAGCCAGGCATCCGGCATGTCTGACACGATAGCTTGCAACGGCACGTTAGCATCCTCGATTTGGAGGAGCTGCAACCTGCGACCCGCCAGGAAGTGATTGGACGGCAGCTGAAAGGTAATCAGCTGTCGATAGCGCGCGAACCTGTCGAGGAATAGACAGGCGCCGAAATCGATCGCCCAATAGTCGCCAGTTGCGTCTCGAAGTAGGTTCGGATTCTGGGCCGTACGATCGACGTTTTGTAGCAGGGCATCCACAGCTGCTAGGCGGTCAAGGAATGCAGCTGGAATATCCTCTAGATCATCTGCCATCAGGTCTCGGGTGGTCTCTATGAACTCAACACCGAGGTTCCACCCCGAACTGCGCTGCAACGCTTCGTAGAACTCATCAGTGCCTACCTCCCACGGTAGGGTGTTGCTCAGCATGATCGGAACGACGTACGGAACTTTGAGCCCAAGTGCACTTGCCAAACGCAGTCCAATGAATTCGGTAAGCAGTCCAGGCGTGCCCTGACCCACTCCCCTGAGTTTCATGATCAAATGCCGGCCAGCGGTGGTTTTGACAAGGGAAGGAAAACCTCCGCCAAGAGACATCACTCGAACAACAGTGCTTACGCTTTCGTCCATGCAAGGACGTACTCTTCCCTTTGGCCCCGACGATACGCATACTCACCCCCCGTTCCCAACGCGAACAACTTAATCAAAGATGTCGCGATGAGGATATGACCGAAAAGCAACTAACCTTGGTCGTTGCCCAACGCCGCGCGCCACGTTGGCTTGGCCGCTTGCTCGTGACCCAGAAGGCAACGCAGTTGACCATTGCACCCAGCTGGTTGGGACCCAGTATTGCCGGCCTGCCTCGGAGGATTCTAGGCCTCGCACAAACCTTTTGAGAACGTCACCTCGCAGCGACCGTCTAAGTTGGTAGGAAAATACCCAAGATTTCAGGAGCGCGTGGAGCGAGCGGGATGGAAGGTATTCTCATGCCACAATAGTTTGGCAGTATGAAGCGAAACATCTGCGCGGCGACAGGCTGTCTTGGGGAGGTCCACATGCCCAATTGCTTCGGCGACAAACCGCCTACAGCGGACGAAGCGAACGCCTGCCAAGACACTGGAGACCATATGGTGCGTGCGCTTCACGAATACCAGCAAGCGCGGTTTGGGTCGGTTCATGCCGACTACCTGAAAATATTCGGCGATCGCCTTAAAAACGCGTTGCAAAGTCATGACTCGCCACCACTGCTTGTTGCGAAAGTTGAAGTAGAGTTGTTTGCTGAGCAAATTGAGAAACTCAAATCGAGGATGTTTGATGAAACCGTTAGAGCGATGACGCATTGGTTCGACGTAGCAGATAAAGTCGGTGCGCGCTCAGAAATTGAGTTGTTGTTAAAGCAGTCTGTGGCGCAGTTTTGCCAAGCCATCGGGTCTGATGCTCTCAAAATTGCTGAGAGCTATGCCGAATTGCTAAGGGATGCCGACGCGGCATGGCGCCAGAAGTATCCTGAGAAGATTTCTGACTTGGATAAGCCATTAGCATAGCAACGTCGAAGCTGGCGTTTTCTGGCGAAGTCCGCCGCGGCATGCGCCAAGGACTGTGGAAGCTCGACGCCGAGCCAAGAATATGCGTCGCGTCCAACGCCATGGTAACGTTAAGCGCGGTCGGAACTCGGTCGCCAAACGGCTGCACGCGCTTAGCTGTGCCCCTCAAGCTAAATGTTCTCGGACCCACCAAACCTGTCGACGAGCGCTACACGGCACCCGGCTGATGCGATAGGCTTGCCTCCCCCTTGCCTGTAATGACCAAGAAGATCTGGAGGACGCCCATGAGAATCACCAGGATCGCGCTGGCCTCGGTCGGCCTGTTGGGCTGGATCTGCGCGGCCGCCGCCTTCGATGCAAAGGAGATCGGCAGTTTCCACATAGGCGGCCAGGCCTTGACGCTGCAGGGCTTGCCGATCAAGGAACTCGTCTACACGGCGGGTGGACCACCGACCAAGATGGATCCGAACGGCGACTTCCACACGGGGCAGATGTATGTCCAGTACATCAGGCTGACCAACGCCAAGGCGCGCTACCCGCTGCTGCTATGGCATGGCGGCGGGCTCACCGGAGTCACGTGGGAGACTAAGCCGGATGGTCAGCCCGGATGGCAGATGTATTTCATCAATGCCGGCCATGACGTCTATGTGTCGGACGCCGTGGAGCGCGGGCGCGCCTCCTGGTCGCGATATCCCGAAGTCTACACCGGCGAGCCGGTATTCCGCACCAAGAAGGAGGCGTGGGAAGCGTTCCGCATCGGGCCCGACGGTTCTTATGCCACCGACCCGGTGGCGAGGAAGGCGCATCCCGGACAAAGATTTCCCCTTGCCGCCTTCGACATTTTCGCCATGCAAAGCGTGCCCCGCTGGGTCAGCAATGATGCCAAGACGCAGGCGGCATACAATGCGCTCGTCGCCAAGGTTTGCCCATGCGTGATCTTGGTCCACAGCCAAGGCGGCAACTTTGGCTTCAATGCTGCGCTTGCGGCGCCGGACAAGGTCAAGGCCTTGATCGCGGTCGAGCCATCAGGCGCACCGCCAGAGACTGCCAACCTGGCTGCCCTGAAAGACGTGCCGCAGCTCATCGTGTGGGGCGACTTCGTCGCACAGAGCGAGCTGTGGACTAAGCTCATCCAGGCCTCGACGAACTATCACAAGGCGCTGGCGGCCATGGGCGGCAAGGTCGACTGGGTCTCGCTGCCCGACAAGGGCATCCAGGGCAACGGCCATATGCTGATGATGGACACAAATTCCGACCAAGTCGCTGAGCTCATCCAGAAATGGATGACCGACCGCGGCCTCATGCGGTGATGGGTTGACGCAGATAGAGGAGACCGCAAGTCTCCCGGCCCAGGTACATGCCGCTTGTTAGCCGGTCGTGGGATCCCCCGGGCGGGGCACACGGCGGCCGAGTTCGGGTTTCGGCAATCACCGCATTGGCGAGTTCGATGCCGACCCGACTTGCGGATAGGAGTTGATCGAGCTGTAGGGCTTCTGCATCTCCGCCGCAAGCTTCGGCGCTCATGTTGCCATCGCCGTTGTAGTGTGGACACGCTCATTACATCGATTTGTCTAGATTGCTTCACGTTATGGCGACTTTAGTCTGGTCAGCCCGGCCAACAGCCGACTGTCGGCGCCGGCGATATCGAACCAATTGGGTGACGCATCTGGCCTGCGGAGCTAAGCTAGCGCTGGCATTCCACATGTGTCGGGCTTTCCCCAATTCGGGTGGGCCTCGCTGACGGTCGCCGTCGGCAAATCGGCCAGTTATCCCGATTTGGGGGATAGTTGACGGCATTTGCACCTTCGTCCGATGCCCGCAGGTGTCGATCATGCGATCGATGAATTGATCTCAAAAGAGCGTGGGTCGGAGTCAATCGGTCTTCCGCCTTTGGGCTCCGATCCCCAGATTCCTCCTATCGGAAAATACAAAAAACCAGGTGCTGGATCGGGTAGCAGAGGCGGGCATAGGATGATGAGCAACCGTAGCTGAAAAGGTGAGGAGCGGGTCTTTCTTGTTTCGCAGATGTGGAACCCGATTTGACAGGCGTCAACGCACTATACTCGCTGCGTCGACCATCCTTGACGTCTGGTCGTACCTTCTCCGAGCGCCTTCGATGCGCCTTGTCGCCGCATTTTCCTTGTTGGTCCTGGGCTCCGCAACGACGGCCCACGCCGGCGCCGTGGACGACTGCAATCAGGTGCGCGACCTTAATCGGCAGCTACGGGGCTGCACGGCGTATATTCAATCATACCCTGCCCAACCCGGAAATTTGGGTACAGCATTTCTCAATCGCGCCAATATTTATGCGCGTCGGGGACAGTACGAGAAGGCATTCACTGACTACAAACGTGCGCTCGAGCTCGATCCCAGCAATCCCCTCATTCCGTACAACATGGGCAACGCCTACCTCGATCGCGGCCAGTCCGCACGGGCGGCAGAGGTATTCACGCTGGCTGTCAATCTCGATTCCGGGTTCGCACTTGCCTACTTCAATCGTGGCATTGCACGACAGCGCCTAGGCGACAGCGTAGGCGCCAATGAGGATTTCCGCCGGACGCTGGAGCTCGATCCGAATGCCGAGCAGGCCCGCCAACAACTCGGACGGGTTCCGACGCAATGAGCCTATGCTGCGCGTCTGATGGGAGGTTTCGAGGCTCTGGCTTCCTCAGCACTTGACTTTCCGCTCTGGCCCCGCACGCGCACCCACGTTGGTGCCGCGCGACCCCTTGCAATGAGCCCGCGCGGCGCGCGGCCATTGCATTGGTTCCAACCTGCGCCATGCCATGGCAATTGACGACCCCTCCTCACGCAACGCGGCCAGGAGGTCTCGACCGATCCCAAAAGTTTACCCCGGCGGCGGCACCGGACGAGCGAAGACGCCCCGGACGCCCGCTCTACGCGCGCGTGCCTGGAAGGGTGCGTATTATCCCGGCAAATGATCGGCCCAATCTAACGGCACGCCGTCCGCGACCAAGCTGCGTTGGAAGGCCAAGCGTAGCTCTGCGTCCCGGTGGACGACAGCTGGGATCTCGCCCTGATCGAGGCAGAAGGCCGCCAGCGCACCCGCGGCTTCGCCAATATTCCATTCGACGGGGTGCAGGCGGTAGCAGCCATTTGTGATGTGGGTCGTGCCGATATTCTTCGCCGCGGCGATCAGATTGCAAAGGCGTACCGGAATGAGGGCTCCTAGCGGGATCTGAAACGGTCGCGTGCGGCAGCTGATGCCAACATCCTCCGGCCCGGCACGGTGTATATCGATCGGGTACCAGCCCACGCCGACCGAATCCTCGAAACCGGTGGCGGTCGGCCCGTTCTGGAAGTGGGCCGATACATCCTGCTCGACGATGGTCCGCAAGGCCTTGATACGCCGCGCCTCGCGGATATATGGAAATTTGGCGACACCGTCGGTTGTCCCCATGATATCCGGCTGCAAGCTGAGCTCGGGGGCGCCCAGCCGATCACCGTCAGCCGGGGCCTTGGTCTGTATCCAATGCAGGAAGCCCAGGCTAGCGCGCTTGGCGTCCTGCAGCGCGGCCGCCACGGCAAGTGCGGGGCGGTCGATGATGCTCGATTCGCGGTAATCGTTGCCGGGCCAGTTGAAGATCGACAGCTCTGTTGAGTAGCTCGGGCCGAACTGGGCGCGATCGATGAGGCGCCGGTAGGTCCACAACCCGCCCTTGGTGCCGGGCATGGTCTCGAACACCTTGTAGTTGAGCCAGCCGCTCTCCTCGCCATAGATCTCGCCGCCGTGCACCTCGATGCGCAAGCTGTAGGGCTGTGCGGAGCGGAAGAAATCGTAGCGGGCCGGTCGAGCGATGACGTGGTGCTCGCCCAACGGTCGGCGCGCAACGCCGAGCACGTAGGTGAAGCTTTGTACGCAGTGCGGCTTGGGCTCGGTTGGCTGCGCGTGCGGTTCGCCGGTGTCAGCCACTGTCTCGGCACCGCTGCCGTACTGTGCGCCCACGAGCGGCAACAGATCACCAAGCTCAGTGGCATCGAGAACCACGCCTGGGCAAAACCGCACGGCCCCACCATGCTCCAGATCGACGGCCGTTACCGAGATGATTCGATCGCCTTCCACCTGCGCGGCAGCGGGCTTGCTGCGCAGGTGCACGGTCAGGCGCCCCGCATCGATATGCGGTTGCAACAGCGCCATCATGGCGGTCACGGCGACCTTCGGCTCGAAAGCAAGGCGCGTCACCCAACAGTTTCCCGGATTGAAGTCGGCACGTTTCCCGGCGGCACTGGCGTGGGGTCGGTAATGGTCGCGTATGGCATTGCGCAGCCGGTAGTAGCTGGCGGTGCCGCCGAACCTTTCGATATGATCGTGTTCGTCGAGGGCAGACACGCCCTGGGCCGTCAACTGCCCGCCGATCCAGTCTGTCTCCTCGGTGAGATGTACACGCCGGCCGCGACGGGCTGCCGCCAGCGCAGCAGCAACGCCACCAGTCCCACCCCCGACGACGAGGACATCGCACGCAACCGTACGCGCCGATGTCAAATTGGCGACTGGCACGACAGCGCACGACGGATCGCCATCCACGGGCACCCGCATGACATCGACCAGGGCCTCGCTGCTGCGCTCCATGCGTCACCTTCACTTTGCGGTGGGCGTTACACCGAAATAGAGCTGTTGGAAAACGGGGGTGCTGCGCAGCGCCTCGGGCGATCCTTCGGCGGCAATCCGCCCGGAGGTCATCACGTAGGCGCGGTGGGCCACCGCCAAGGCGACGGCGGCATTCTGTTCGGCCAGGAGAATGGCGAGCCCGGAGCGCGCCAGCTTGGTTATGGTGTCGCCGATCTCATCAACGATCACCGGCGCCAGGCCAAGCGTTGGCTCGTCGAGCAGCAGGCATTTCGGTCGGCCCATCAGCCCCCGCGCGATAGCAAGCATCTGCTGTTCGCCACCCGACAGGGATCCGGCGCGTTGGCTGCGGCGCTCCGCGAGCCGCGGGAACAGGGCAAAAGCTTGCTGTAAATCATCCTCGATGCGGTTCCGATCCGGGCGATGATAGGCGCCCATGGCGAGGTTCTCGCTGACACTGGAGCGGACGAAGACCTGGCGTCCTTCGGGCACCAGTACGATGCCGAGGCTGACCCGGTGTGGCGTCGGCAACTCGACGATATCTCGGCCGTTGAACAGAATGGCGCCGCGCGTCGGTTTCTTAAGGCCGGCGATCAGGCGCATGGTCGTCGACTTGCCCGCCGCGTTGGCGCCGATCAGTGCCACCACCTCGCCGGCGTTGAGCACGATATTGGCGCCGCTGACGACCTCGTTCTTGCCGTAGTGCGCGGTGAGATCTTTAAGTTCCAGCATGTTGGCGGCCCAGGTACGCGGTGATCACGCTCTGATTGTGCAACACCTCCTGGGCGGTACCATCGGCTATCTTGCTGCCGTGCTGCAACGCGATGAGCCGATGCGCAAACTCGGCGAGAAAGGCGACCTTGTGATCGATGATGCAGAGTGTGGTACCATGCTCGCGCAGGTCGCGCAGAACCGAACCGAGGTTGACGATTTCGGCCTGACCCAGGCCCGAGGCTGGCTCATCGAGCAGCAAAAGCTTGGGCTCACACATCATGGCCATCGCAACGCCGAGCATTTTTTCTTCGCCATAGGACAGCGCGGCCGCGGGCCGCTGCGCTTCCTCGCTGAGCCGGCAAAGCCGCAGCACGCGCTCGGCCCTCGCCTCTAGCTCCTGACGCGCAGGCTTGGGCGCAAAGATGGTCTTGCTGCGGGCGAAGCCGAGCAGGCGCTTGAGCGCGAGATGACCGGCAATCATGACGTGCTCGAGCACGCTCAGCTCGGCGAACAGCTGCGGGTTCTGGAACGTCTTGACGATGCCTAAGGCGGCGATGAGGTCGGGCTTGGTGCCGGAGATGTCACGACCTTGCCATAGGATCTTGCCGGAACTCGGAGCCAGCAAGCCGGCTAGCAAGTTGAGCAACGTGGTCTTGCCCGAGCCGTTGGGGCCGAGGATGCCGACGATTTCCCCTTCCTCGATGTCAAGCGAGACCGCGGATACTGCTACGAGGCCGCCAAAGCGTTTGCTGAGCGCGTCGACCTTAAGAAACATGGCGCCAACGCGAGAAGAGTCCCACGACACCGCGCGGCATCAGTAGGATGACGAGGATGAGAATGGCGCCAAAGGTCGCTGCCCGAAGCTCTGCGGAGAATTCGATGATATGCGGCAGACCCGTTAGCAGGAAGGCTCCGACGACCGGGCCGAGGATCGATCCCATGCCGCCCAGCAGGACCATGGCGATGGCATCGAGCGACTGCGTGATCGAGAGCTGGGCCGGCTCGATATAGTTGCTGTAGAAGCCGAACAGTGCTCCTGCGAGGGCGGCGAATAGGTTCGAGATCGTGAACGCCAGCATCTTGTAGCGAAAGGTGTTGATGCCGAGCGTCTGCGCCAGATCCTCGTTGAGGCGTATGGCGGCGAAGTTGCGCCCAATCCATGAGCGCACGATGAGTTGCGACACGACCGTGACCCCGCCCAGGGCCGTCAACGTCAGCAAGTACCACGGGACGGTGCCGTCGATTTTGACCACGCCGCGTCCCGGCCACCAAATCGTCGGTTTGTCGAGAACGAGCAGGCCCAGGGTGCCGTTGGTGACATCGTTCCAATTGAGCACCACGAGCCGTATGAGTTCGGCGAAGGCCAGCGTGACGACGGCGAAATAGAATTCGCGCAGCCGAAACTTGAAACAGACCCAGCCGACTATCATGGACAGAAGCAGAATCACCGCGAACATCGGTAGCATGGCGAGCCAGAACGAAATGCCGAGCTTGGTCAGGATCAGGAAGGTGGCGTAGCCGCCGATCCCAAAGGCGGCGCCGTGAAACATCGTCAGTTGGCCGGCGTAGCCGAACACGATATTGAAGCCGATCGCCAGGATGCCGAGAATGTAGGTAAAAATCAGGATGGTCAGCAGCACTTCGTTGTGGCTGACGAGCGGAACCATATAGAGCGGTACGAGCAACCAGGTTGCGCTCATTTCTGGCCCCCGAACAGCCCGCTCGGGCGGAACAGCAAAATCGCCACCAGAAACACCAAACCATAGGCGTCGCGGAAGGCGGTCGGCAGGAACAACGCACCGATCGACTCGGTGATGCCTAGAATGATGCCGCCGACGAGTGCGCCGGCCAAGTTGCCGACGCCGGCCAGGATGGCAGCCTCCACGCCCTTGAGAATGAACAAGGCGCCCATGGAGGGCTCGAGTGAATAAATCCCGGCATACAGCGCCCCGCCGATGCCGGCGAGCGCGCACGAGTAGACGCTGACACCGATCTGCAACATCTCCGTCTTGACCCCCATCAGCATGGCGGCTTCAGGATTTTGCGCGTAGGCGCGCGTGGCCCGACCGAGCCAGGTGTTGGCGAGTGCCAGCCACGTCAGCGCGATCACGGCCAGCAGCACGACGAAGGTGACGACCTTCATGCGCGAGATGGTAATCGCGCCGAGCGTCCATGAGCCCGACAGCACGAAATCCATGTTCTTCGGGGTTGCGGTAAAGAGCAAAAGCGCGCCACTTTCGATGATCGAAATCAGGCCGATGGACACGAGCAAGCCGTTAACGAGATTGTTGCGCGTGAACTGAAACAGCGCCCGATCTGACAGAAGGCCGGCAAGGCCGGCGATGAGCACCGCCAATGCGACAGAGAGAGGATAGGGCAGGTGTGCAACGTCGGTCAGGTGCCAAGCCGCGTAGGCACCGATCATCATGAACTGCCCGAGGGCGAAGTTTACAATGCCCGTGATGCCAAAGGTCAGCGTGACGCCGAGCGCGATGATACCGTAGAGCGTCCCGACGATGATGCCGTTGAGGACTTGCCCGAGAATTACTTGGGTCATTGGCGGCTGAGTTCGGGCCGCTGTCGGCGGCGGCTGATACTTACGGCTGGCGGAGCGGGCACCCGTTGTCCCGCTCCCTTGCTTTGGTTACCACGCGATGGCGCGATCAGGGCTCCACGCGCGTGATCTGGATGGCGCCGCCCTTCTTCAGGTGGGCGATGTCGAAGTCAAAGATCTGCTCACCATTGGCGTCGAATTTGATGGTCCACAGCCCATTGTAGGTGGTTGCGAGCAGGGCGGCGCGGATCTTGCCCACGTCGTCAACGGTGCCGGCCTTTTTCATGGCTTCAACCAGCATGTAGACGTGGTCGTAGCAGGACGACGAGCACAGCGGTGCCTGGTCGTAGGGGAAGTCGCGCTTGTGGAAGGCCTTATAGGCATCGATGAACGCCTTGACCTTGGGCGAGGTCTTCTCCGCTTCCTCGAAGTATTTGGGCACGTAGACGATGTAGTCCTCGATGCCGTCCTTGTTCTTCATGCCGGGGCCGAGCGAGCCACGCACAAGGAAAAACTTGCGGATGAAGTTGCCCTCGGTGGCCTGGCGCACGATGTCATAAAGTGGCGCGTCGCTATAGCCGGGGAACAGGTAATCAGCCTTGAAACCGGCGAGCTTTGCCAAAACCGGAGTAAAGTCCTTGGTGCCGGGATCGAAATACTCTGTGGTCGTCTCGATGCCCTTGGCCTTGAAGAGCGGCTCATAGATCTCGCCCAGAACCTTGCCACCCTGGTCGTTCTGGAACAGCATGGCGACCTTTTTGGGTGCCGCCGTCTTGATCAGGTAATCGACCATGCGTGCCCCGAAGCCGTCCGGGCCAACATCCCAGTTCCAGGTGCGGATGACGAAGTCGTGCTCCGGCTTGCCGACAAAGTCATGCATGCGCGTGGCGCCGCCCATAAGGAGGAACTTGCCGTTGAATTGCTTGGCGTAGGGCAGCACGGTCACGAACACGTTGGACAGGAACGGCCCAAACACGAATCGGGCATGGTCCTGCTCGAGCAGCCGCTTTAACTGGATCGTCGCCTCCTTGGGATCACCACGCGTGTCGAGCGAAATCAGTTCGAGCTTGTAGGTCTTGTCGCCGACCTTGAAACCGCCCGCCTTGTTGATCTCGTCGATGGCCATCGGCACGCCTTGTGACCCCATCCAGCCATAGATGGCGTTGGTGCCGGTCTGGGCCTCGATCTGCCCGATTTTAACGACATCCTGCGATTGCGCGGCGCTGACCAAGGTTGCGCCGAGCACGACCGCGGTCGCGATCTTCGCGATAGCACGCATTTTTCAGTTCCTCCCGTGGTTCATTGTCATTGTGGCTGCTGGCGGCGGCGCTGGCCTAGCCCTGGCCCTACATCATGCCGCCCGCGGCTTGACGCGGCTGTTTGGCCCAATCTTCCTCCTGCTGCAGGGCAAAGATCGACGTATAGCCACCGGACCAGTCGGGCGGCAGCAGGCAAGGGCGTGGGTCGTGGTAGGCCCAGCGGGCGGGTTTGCCGCGCACGATCGCGCCGTAGTATTTCGACTGTAGCGGGTTGTAGGTGTAGGGCATGGCATCCGCGGCCGAGTAGACGTTGAGCAGCAGCGGTCGCGGGATCTCGGACCAATTGGCCTTTGAGTAATGCAGCGTCCGGCAGTTGTGGATTGTGATCGACCCGGCCGGGCCTTCCAGATAGTCGACCTTGCTCATGTCGATGGCGGCGGCGTCCTGCGGTTTGAGGCAGCCCACCCACTCACCCTTGTCATTGTATTGATCGACCACTGGCCCCCTGTGGCTGCCGCGCAGCACGCCCAACGGGCCCTGCTCGGCCGTGCAGTCGAACACGTAGGTGCCTGCCGTGCAGGGGCTGTAGTTGGTGTGCGGCCAAAACGAGATGTCCTGGTGCCACTTTACTTCGTCGCCGCCCTTCGACCATTTGAAGTTCAGCTTCGAGTGATGAAACTTGACGTCCGGACCCACTAGGTCGGCGATGGCATCGGGCAGTGGTGAGGTCTTGCCCGCGGCATAGTCCCAATAGAGCGGATGATGATCATTCATGCTCGAGAGCCGACGCAGCCGTGGGGTGTCAGCGCTGTGGCCCTTGTCGAGGTCCCAGACCGCATCGGATTTGGTAATGGCGCGGCTGCGATTGACCATTTCGTCGGTGGTCGCGCGCAGGCGCTCGATCCACGCATCGGGCAGGAACTTCTCGAGCAGCAAATAACCATTCTCGAAGTAGAACTCGCGCTGCTTCTGCGTCAGCACCTTCGGCTTGATCGAAAGAACTTCCTCCGGCGTCATGTTGCTCTCCCAGATTCGGCCGCGGCGTGAGCCTACGACCCGCTAGTGCTTGCTTCGGCTTGCGAGCAGCAATTTGAGCTTGTCGCTTTCCTCGGGCTTCATGCTATAGACATGCTCCGCATCGGGGAATTTCCCGGCCCGCACCTCCGCGGCGTAAGCCTGCAACGCCTCGACGGCGACTTTCGACAATTCCGCGTAGCGCTTGGTGAATTTGGGCTTGAATTGGTCGAACACCCCGAGCAGGTCGTAGCCCAGCAGCAGCTGACCGCAGCTGGCGGCGCCGGCGCCGATCCCGAAGGTAAAAATCTGGACGGCATCGTCGACGGCCTTGGCGACCGGGGCGGGCACGGCCTCGATCTCAAACCCGCAGGCACCGGCGGATTCTATGGCGAGGCCATCCTCGACGATGCGCATGGCCTCCTCCGCACACCTGCCCTGCAGCTTGAAGCCGCCATAAAGGTGCATGAAATGCGGGCACATGCCGACGTGGCTCATCACCGGCACGCCGGCATCGGCGATCGCCTTGATGATGGGGGCCTTCTCGCGTCCGCCTTGCATTTTAACGACGTCGGCGCCGCCTTCCTTCATCAGGCGCAAGGCATTCAACACACCGATCTCTTCCGTTGCATAGCTACCGTAGGGCATGGCGACCAACACCATGCAATTGGGGGCGCCGCGGCGCACCGCCTGTGCGTGCTGGATCATGATGTCGACGGTAACCGGCAGCGTATTGGGATGACCGTAGTTGGTCATGCCGAGCGAGTTGCCGACGGCGGCGATGTCGATGCCCGCTCGCTCCGCCCAAACCGCGCAGGGGTAGTCGGGCACGGAGACCATCACGATCTTGTCCCCGGCTTGCTTGCGCGCCTTGAGATCTGGGACTGTCAGCCGCTTGCGTTCCTCGCCCATTGGCACCGCTCTTCCCTAATGTCGTTGCCGTGCCTAACCCCGCTCAGGCGCGGAATGCCTGCTTGTCCGTGCCGGAATAGAGCGCCTGGACTTGCCGGCTGATGGCATCGGTGTGAGCCGCGAGCGCTTGTTCGTCGAGATCGCGTTTCGGTCGCGGCTCATGGTCGAAGTTGCCGTACCGATCCACCCCGCGCACGAGGGTGGCGGAGTCGCGCACCTTGAGCTGTTTGACGTCGGTTGGAATGTAGCGAATGGCCAGGCCGATGCGACGGTCATTGGAGCGATTGGGCTCGGAACCGTGCACCAGCTTGACGTGGTGCAGCGACATTTCGCCGGGATTGAGAATGCAATCGACGGTGTTTTCGCTTTCCACCTTGACCGCGATCTCCTGGCCACGCGAGAGCAGGTTGTCCTTGTGAAAGGTGTCGACGTGTTGGAGGTGGTCCTGCGTCTGCGAGCCCGGCAGGAATTTCATGCAGCCGCTTTGCAAATTGGCGGGCGACAGCGCCACCCACGCGGTCATGACCGTGTCCTTGCTGAGCCCCCAGTAGAAGGCATCCTGATGCCAGGAGACAAAGCCCGAGCTGTTGGCCTCCTTAATGAAGAAATTCGTGGTCCAACAGAGAAGATCGGGGCCTAACACATCCTCCGCCGCATCGACGATCTTGGGATGGTGCACGAGCTCGTCGACCCAGGTGAAAAGCAGGTGCGCCTTGTGTCGCCAGTTGCCCTGTAGGGGCGCTCCGGTTTTCGTCTCGTGCTGTTCCAGACACCCGCGATAGTGGGCAACCTCTGTCGAGGAGAGGGCCGGCACCGGGAAGTAGTAGCCGTCGCGGTGGTAGGCGTCGATCGCGGCGCTGGAAAGCTGCTTGGGCATCGCACTCCTCCTCTGCTAGATTGGTATATTATTAATATGTTACCGACCAGGCAAGGGCAGTGGTGGCCCTGCAGGCCGCTGCTGCGACAAGGCCATGAGCAAACAGACGCACCGAATGAGATCGGCTCGAGTTGCCAACGCGAGCGCGCCCGTCAAGGCGGCGCCAGCGATGGCACGCCCCAAACTGGATCCGATGCACCTCGAGCAAGCCCCGCGTCCGGGTCTCGCCGAGCAGGCGCACGCGCGATTGGAAGAGATGATCGTGTCACTCGAGCTGGCGCCCGGCAGCATCTGGTCGGAGGCGCAACTCAGCGCCAACTTGGGGATCGGCCGCACCCCCGTGCGCGAGGCGCTGCAGCGCCTCGAGGCCGATCAGCTCGTCAGAATCCTGCCCCGCCACGGGGCACAGATTACCGAGATCAATGTGATCGAGCAGCTCTTGCTCCTGGAACTACGACGCGAGCTCGACCGCATCATTGCCCGACAGGCGGCCCGCCGCAGCACGGCGCAAGAGCGCGCACGCCTGCTCGAGATGGGAAAACGGCTGGCCTCGCGCACGGCGGACGATGCGGACATCCTCCCCTATCTGCGCGACCATTACGAGTTGAAGAACGTCCTGGCCGAATGCGCGCGCAACCCCTTCCTCGCCCGCGCCGTGATGCCGTGTTATGCCATGTCACGTCGCTTCTACTATCTTCACCATCGCCAGGCCCGCGATCTCGCAGTGGCGACGCGGCACCACATCGATGTCATCCGTGCCGTCGCTAACGGCGATGCGGCGAAAGCTGCGGCGGCCTCAGATAAGTTGATGGACTATGTCGAAAACTTCACGCGCGCGACGGTGACCGATCGCTTCTGATCGCGCGAGGCATCGCCACGGCGCGCGCGCCTCCCCGAGGGCGTGGCGGTCACTGCAACAGGACTTCGCACGCGGGACTGACAGTTTATGCGGCCGGAGCCAACTCATAGCGGACGGGCGTGCTGTGGGCGGGGTCCTCGTGCAGCTTCCAGTACATCTCCCTCAGTCGCATCGTCACCGGTCCCGGAGCGCCATCGCCGACCGCCACTTTGTCGATGCTCCGCACCGGCATAATGCCGCCTGCCGTCGAGCTAATAAACACTTCGTCGGCCTTGCGCATATCATCGACGGGAACTTTGGTCAGGCGGCAATCGATGTTCATCTTGGCTGCCAATTCCTGCACCGTCTTGCGGGTAATGCCCTCAAGGACGCCGCGGTCGGGTGACATCAGCACACCGTCACGGAGCACAAAGATATTCCATCCGCGCCCCTCGGTGACATTGTCCTCCTGATCGAGGAGCACGGCATATTTTGCCTCCCGATCGTAGGCTTCAAACAGAGCGCGGACAAAATCAAGACGCCCGAAATTCTTGATGGTTGGGTCGACAGCCTCCGGGGGGATGCGAATGGTCTTGGCAACGACGATGTCGCTGCCGCCGCTGGCCTCGGCCTCGGAAAACACCTGGTAGTAGGGGACAACCCACACCATGAAGCGGTTCGTGCAGGTGCGCAGATCCTTGTGCGCCGTCGCGGGCGAGCCCCGCGTCGCCACCAATGTGATCATCGCTTCCTTCAGCCCCGAGCGGGCAACGCAACCGTGCAAAACCTCCGCCACCTGCTCGCGGTCGTAGCCCAGAGAGTGGTAGCGCCGCTCGGCGATGGAATACTCCCAGCGGTCAAGATGGTCCTTTAGCCGAAAGAATCGACCTTTGTGAACGTGGACGGCGTCGTAGCACATATCGCCGAGCTGGAAGCCCATGTCGGTTACGGGTAGTCGCATCTCCGATACCGGCATGTACTCCCCATCCATGAAGCCGATGCCGGTGCTGCCGTAGCTTGCAGGCGCGTGCATTGCTCGCCTCCTTTGGCCGAAAACCTCGTGCTTAGGATAGCGCACGCCGGCGGCACTGACGATCTGCTTCCCGGGTCCGCGCTATCACGCCCCCGCGACCATCGTGGCGGGAGCGTGCAGCTGGGACCGAAGAGGAAATGACCTCAGTGCGATTGGGTCGTCGCGACCGTACGCTTGAATTTGGCCGGGAACTGCCGGGCGATGCCATCGGCCAAGGTATCGGCGAACATCAGCATGTGGACATGGCCATCGTCGTAGGCCTTGATGTCGGCGGCCCAGTCATTTTTGAGTCTGGCGACGACCTCATTGGTCGTGAAGGTCAAATGCTGACGCAGCAGCGATCGGGTCTCTTCTTTACTCCAGTGCGGATTGGCGCCACTGAGGAAAGCGGCAATCTCGTCACCATTCAACTGCCACTTTTGCTGCGCTGACGCTAGTTGTTCCCCATTTCCGGCCTTTGCGGCGGCAACCACATCGGCAGCAATCAGGATGTGATCGCGCAAGAGTTGCGCCAGTTTCTTGCCGGCCGCCTCGCCATAGTAGGGTATGATTGCCGCACCGATGTCGTCTTGATTTTTGAGCAAACGCTCGGCCACGGCACTGGCGTCGTCGAGGCCTGCCAAAGCACTGACGATGTAGTTGCGGGTCCAGGTGACATGCTCCTCCCACAGTTTGCGCATTGCCGTCTTCAAATCGCCCGCATCGATACCCGACGTCGTGGTGGCGGCCTGCTTGTGGGCCGCTGCCGGCTGGACCAGCAAGACGAGGCCGAGCAATGCTGCCGCTATAATCATGATTCGTGAAAGATATGCTCTCATGGGAGGCTCCCGGTCTGGCCCGCAAGGCTGTTCGCGTCACGAAACCTTGGATGTGCGCGGGAGAATAAAGGTTCCGGCTCGATCGCAAGCGCCGTTGTAAATTTAGCCAAGGTCGGCTCTCCCGGGGATCGCGAACTTAAGCCATCGCCCATGTCTGGTTCGGTTGGATGTGGAAAAGAGAGACCCTGCTGCTCGTGACCTCGCGGCAAAGCTGGGGGGCGGTCCGGCGCTACGCGTTCGAAAGCAATCGCCGCGCCGCGGATGGGCCGCTAAAGGTGCACGAATTCCCTGACCAGTGATAGCTTTGGGGCGTCGACGAACGAGGTTTTGGTAATGGCACGATCCATTCAGGCGGCGGCCTTGCTTTGCGTTGGCGGGCGTGGCGAAGCAGTAGGATTATCTCGCCGATGGTGGGAGTTCATGCATGCGTTCCGGAGCGCCGCAACGGCGCTCGACCCCGCCGCCGCGGATCTCAGCGAGGACAAGCGCTTTGTATTTTGGACGCGGGAAGGGTTGATCGATCTGGCCCGGAGTGCTGGCTTGACGCGGGTGGATCTCACCTCGATCAAGGTGGCGACGGTGTTCAGCAACTTTGAGGGCACCCATTGACCTTGGGCGCGGGGCCCGCACCTGGCTATTGCGTCAGCCTTGCCTCCGAAGCGCGGCAGCGCTTGAAGCCCAGCTTGCAAGAAGATTTACCGGCCCGCGCCGATGGCTCAATTGACTGCAAGGCGCGGGCATTGGCGGCCCTTGCGACGAGCGATTGAAGGTTCCTTTTGTGACGCGGCGTTGCCGACCCATCGCGGCTCCAAGAGAAGGCGAGGGACGCCGGGTGTGATGACGTCCCTCGCCCCAGGTCGCTTCGGCCGTAGCGGGGTGGTGCCGGCCGGAGCGCAGCGCTTAGTGACCTTGGCTGGCCACTGACGCGCTGTTTGGAAAATCTTGGGGATCAAGGCGGTATATAGAGCTTGCGGTCGCAGGCAGAAGAGCGTGCGTCAATTCAAAGCTCGGGCTGAACGGTCAGTCAAAATTGCCGCCCCCGGCAGCGCGAGGGGTGCGGCGCCAGCAGCCGGCGGAGTGCGCTGTCACTAGCCTCCGAGCCGAACAACCCCGCAAGGTCGTAGCAGCTCGTCGTGGATTTGCCTTTCTTGCGACCAGTGTTTCAGCATCACCAGCGCCCGTCGAAAAGCTAGTTTGCAAGGGTGGTTCGCATATCGTCGCGCAAGATCGTCGAGTTCGGCCCTCTGCCGCGTCCAGATTTGCTCAAGATTGGCGACCAAGGCCCGGCTGCGATCGAGGCGACACCGGATGGCCTGATCAAGGGGATCGGAGGTTCTTGCAGCGATCATCGCAGGTTTCTTCGAAAATGCGCGAAATAGAATGCAGGCTGATCGTCAGAATACTGAAATACTGGCGAAACGCTATCGACCTTGGTCGCATGCGCGCACGGTTATGGTTAAAGTGCAGTGGGCGTCCTACGACCGTCGTGGGTTTCACAGGACGGCCGCTCCCGTCTCCAGTGAGGCATGGTTGACGCGCGGCTGTCCTGAGGCATGGTTGGGTGGCCGCCGTGGCTGGGTTGGTTCGAAATCGCGCCAGCCGGCGGCGGCAACACCGCGAATGGCCCGGCGAGCCCTCCGCTAACCAAGGTAGGTTCAGGCCAATCGGGGCGCGGTCGACGCGCACTCATAAGTCCAGGCGGCATCGGGGCGACAGGTTTCGCGTATGGTCTACTCGGGTACGGGTCGGCGGGTTGCGGGGCTTCAAGAACCGATCTGACGATGTTATGAACCGAGCATGGACAAGGCGAAGACGTTCAAAGTCCGACCGGCTGGGAGATACGTATGGCGCGATGCCGCGGGCCAGTTTCGGGGTGTCATCATTCCTGATCCGGTCGTCAGGCCGAGGGGGGTTAGCGTTCGCTCCATCAAGCGGGCCGTCGAAAAAACCGCTAGGACCGCCGGGTCGACACAACAGAAGCTCAAATGATTTCCAGGCTGCGAAGCCCCAACGTCTTCGTCAATGTTCCTTTCGATGACAAGTACGAGCCCCTCTTCGAAGCCCTGGTATTTACCATCTCGGCCTGTGGTTATAGGGTTCGCTGCGCGCTGGAAGACGACGACAGCGGTGACATCCGGTTAGACAAGCTTGTCGAATTGATCCGGGAATGTCCGCGCTCGATCCACGATCTTTCACGCATTGAGCCCGGCGAGAACGACCTTCCACGCTTCAACATGCCGTTCGAACTCGGCTTGGCGCTTGGAGCCAAGAGATTTCGGGCGTCGTCCAGGTGATCGCGTAAAAATAATGGTCGCCGATCCCTACAGGTTGCCCGCCTATCTTTCTGACCTCGGTGGCAACGATCCATCGGCTCACAAGAACGACCCTCAGCAGGTCATTCGCATTGTCAGTGCCTTTCTACAGCGCACGCCGGTCGGCGGTATGTTGCCCGGCCCCGCGAAACTTCGGGCCGACTTTCAGAAGTTCAAGGCACAACTTCCCGAGGTCGCGAAGGAAATCCACTACCAGCCCGATGAGATCAGTGGCTTTGGCAACTATCGGACGTTTGTCTGGTGTGTGACCGAAATCTTGAAGAAGGCAAACCGTGTCGCTTAGCGCGCCACCCCGGAGGGCGCCGGGCGCGAAAATGCCCCCAGTCGTTGCCGACTGGGAGCCGAACCATAAGGTCGCTCGCCATACGCAAAACACAAGTGGCGAGACCACAAGAGCATAGCGCCCTCTCGTTAAGGCGAGGTGAAGCGCGGGCGATGCCTTTGCCTGTCACCTTCGAGACTGCGCGCCGACTTTTCCTCAGCTAAAAGGAGTGCCGACGCCGCAATCCCCCGCGGCGTTAGCGGCAGTGCCGCTGTTTCTGCAGTAGTTGCGGGCTGCAGATCAGAGCGAGGGTCGGGTGGCGCCCACTCTCGCTCTTAACTTGTTCGGTCAACGCCTGGACATCCTTGCTACTTTGTGATCCTGAGCTCGTCTGTGACTTTGGGCTCGGCATCGTTGCCGCGGATTTTCCGCAAAAAGCCGGCTCCTGTCGGTCGCGTTGCTTTCCGTCCCGCCCGGGCTCGAGTTCGCGGCGTTGCCGTGCGGTGGAGCGCGCGCGTACTCGGCATGGCTTCCGCAAAAAAATTAATAGTCGATCACCGCTTGGAGTGCGGCTACGCCGATGAGAAACGAGAAAAAGGCAAACCAGCCAACCAGGGCCTCGGCGACGTCCACCCCCGCCAATGCGATCGCTGCAATAATTGCGTTGGCAGCCAATAGGCCTGCGACGATGCGAAAATGTTTTTTCGGCACCAGAAGATAGACCAGATAACCTCCCACAATGGCGCCAACCGTGATCAGTACACCCAGTCCAATGGATTGCCTTGGTCTCATGCAGTGCGCCCGCTCCGAGGCATAGGATCGGCTTGGTGGCGGGGGGCACTCAAGCCTCGCCAACCTGCAAAGGCTTCAAAACGCCACAAGGCGTTACCCCGCAATGGTCAGCGCCGGCTGCCATCTGCCTTGGCCCTGCGTGTCGCGGCTAGTCGATATGGTCCGCACCGGTGGGTCGGTCTGGCAAGACGGCGATCTCTCGGTGCTCAGGCCGGTACGCCCTGGGGGCAGCGGCAAAGCTCGCTGGTCCTTGGTCGCTCAAAACCTTTGGCGGATGGCTTGGAGATCCACCTCTGCCTGACCTCGCGTATGGTGGCGCAGGCCGATCGGGCATGCTCACGCCTGGCTGGTGCGATCTTGCGACTTCTGGTTCCCCAGAGTCCGTCAAACTTTGAGCCGGACTTTGCCGCTGCGATAGCAGCACCATTTATTCAATCGGATGTTCACCGAGCCATTTCTGCGCTCGATTTGTCCGTGGCACGCGCAATGAAACGGCAGCTACCTCGGCCGCGTTAGGGGGCCAGGCGTAATCCTTCGCTCTCTGCCTCCGCGACTAAACGGCTGGCGTCCCGGGGCAAGAGCAGGCGGGCCGCGACAAGTTGCGCCGCCGCCCCGCGCACGGCGGCAACATAGCTTTGAGTGTTTGGGTAACGCTCTTCGATGGACAGGCGTGAGTCGCCCGCAGCAAGCCGCTCCTGCTTGGTGCGCGCAAACGGAATAAAGCTGCCCGTGAGCGAGCAGAAGCCATCCTCGAAGCGGTCGTGGCGACCGAGGTTCCACCCGGTGTAGGTTCCAAGGGGCACTCGCAGATGGAGCCCCCGAACGCCCCCCAAATCGTTGCCATCCTCATTCACCTGATGCACGAGAACGCCGTAGGGCGTCTCGCCCTGCCGCGGCGGTTCGATGGCAATTACGCCACTCGTGTCGCCGGCGTTGTACTCGGGCCCGAAATCGAGCACGTGCAGCGGATTGTTGACCGCCAAGAACCGAACGGCGGGACGGCGAACATCGCCGTAGGCGTTTGCCGGAATCGCTGGGAATTTAACATCGGAGGGCGGCACCAGCGTTCCATCGCTAATGCTCGGCACGGCGCTCGCAGGCGGTTCCTTGTTATCGCGCACCCAATCAACCAAGGCCGTCAACAGTGCCCGCATCGTCCATACTTGCGGGTTGGGGTTCGGCTGCTGCTGGCAAACGCCGAAGGGTTCTGCGGCGGGTAGCGGTAAGGGCGCCGGAACGTGTTGGGTGCCAGCCATGATAAAAGTGCGCACGTTGACCGGATCGGCGATGTCGCGTTTGCCCAAGGGATCCGTCAGGCCCAATGACTGTCGGCCTTCCCAGATCTCGAGCGCGGTTGCGACATGAAAAATTCTAGGGCAGGTGCCCGACGCCGTACAACGGTCGAGAACTCCCTGCGTGCGTTGCGTCAACGGGTCGGTCTGCCGCGCGTAGGTAAAGGGAAAGTCATAACCGGGATAAAGATGGTTCACTTGATCGCCCCAGGCGTGCCCCGGCTGGGCGAAGCGAATATTGAGGGAGATCAGGCCGCCACCAATGTGTGGGTAGGCGCCCTCAAAGGCGATGCGGCCCTGTTCGTCGGCATTGAAGCCAAGGTGAATGAAGGAGCGAATAAACCGCCCGCTCTGGGATGTCCCCATAACGAGCGCTTTGTTATCTGGCCGGTAGACGGGATTTGCCCTCTCGGCGTCGTCTTTCTCCTCGTGCTTGAGAAAGGCTGCGAGGTCACGCATCGCCGCGAACCCAAGTCCGAGGACAAGAGGATCCTTGGCGCGGTAGATGAGTTCGTAAATATGCCCCGGCTGAAATCCCGAAGGAAAACAAATTTGCCGATCGCCGGCAATCGACGGCCCGTTCTCCGCGCAAGAACCGAAACTCCACTCGCTGTTGGCAATAGGCATCCGCGGCTCTTGCTCCTTGGACCTGACGGTCAGTGTTGGCAAAAACCCATCGGCGAGCGCAGCCCGATTGTCGACGCCGACGGTTGCATAGCTGGCGTGGTTCAGGAGCGTGAACCAGCCGCTGGACAGATTCAGCGTTTTCGCCGGCGCTCGCACGATGAGTTCGCCGCGAACCAGCCCAGTAATTGCCGAGCCATCGGGGTTCTTGGCAGTGGGGACCGAAAACGTCATTCGATCATTTCCCGAGAGCACGTCGCCTTGCCATCCGAACCAGACGATCGTGTAGCCTTGCTCCATCAGGAAACCATCGCCCGCCATCTTGAGGGCGTTGTTGTCCCCGACAGTCTGGGCAAGCCCGGTGGGAACATCGGCATTGAACGAGGCCAGGCCGCCCTTGTTGCCGCGATTGACGACATTAAAAAAGAGGATGCCGTTGCCCTTCGAGCGATCGGCCGGTCGCAAAACGTCAATGTCGGTAACGTATTGGACGCGGTCTTTGGCTGTCCTGGGTGCTAGTCCAATATCCTGAATGATGGTGTTCGCAGGGTGGTTGGGATCGACCTCGCCGTAGGCGCGCCCGACGACCCGCTCGTAGCTGCCGACATCACCGAAACGCCGGCCGGCAAAGGCAGGCTCGACGTTGGTGATCTCGATGCGGGTTATGCGAGCCTGCGAGGGTTGTGCAAGGAGGATCGGCAATATCGACAGGCCGCCGGCGACAGCGGTTAGGCCAAGCAAAGTTCTCATCGGCGCCTTCCCAACAGCAGCGTGCAGCGATCCACAGTATGATCTCGCTGCTGGCTATTGTCGCGTCGGAAAGACGGCGCCGGAGCGGCGGGGGATGGCACCGGCAACCAAAAAGAATAGAATGAAAAGCCTCGCGGATTGGGATCCGCGAGGCGTTAGGTGTTTAACCTCAGACCGTCAGGTGATTTCTAACGCCCCTTGTTAACAAATCCCCACACCGCGTCCGCTGCAACATCCCCAGCACCGCAATGAGCCATTTGTAGCGGTGATGGCATTTGCTGCCATCGACCAAAGTCCGGTGAAATATCAAGCCGATACCGTCCATAAGTGCCACGTATCCCCCGCCAGAACCCGCATTTTGCCTTGCGGCCGAAATGAGCGGCTCACGACCGCAAATCGACTTCAGATTTGGCCTCAGGGGAGAAATTGGCGCCGGCGCTCGCGCAGGGTCTCGAGCGGGCGGTGCCGCGCCATTGACAGGTTGGCTTTGATCCTTCGCCAAGGTAGGGCTACCGACGCGGTCGCTTCATGCGGTTGAGCAGCACACGACACTGATGCGCTCCTTGTACTCCGGGCATAGCGAGGGCACACGCCTTACCATTGTCGAGCACGGCGCCGCGGGCTCGTCGTTGCCAGCGGAGGTACGGGCCGCCAGACAAAGTCGCAAACCCACAAAACCCGCTCGAGCTCATTGGGGCACGGGCGCCGGCTCCGTTGGTCCCTGCCATCAACTGTCCGCGACAGCGACGTTGGCCTCCAGGTTGCGCAGGGCTCAGGTGTGCGCCCGGGCAAAACCGGCGACGCGAATTCTCCACAGGTCTGTCACGGCGCGCCACATTCGCAACCAGATGCTCATTCATCCCCATGCCCTGAAATCGGCAGCCTGAGCGGCGGCATGCAACCACCGCAAGGTGCTGTGCTCCGGCCCCGCAACCGGAGCGAACTTGGGCGAGGAAAGCACCCGCACCTCTTCCTCGCCCCTTCTCGTTTGTGTGGCGGCGTCCAATGTGCCTGCAACCTTCGCTTGGGCTCGCCCGGCGCCGGGATCGGGTGGACCTGCAAAGCTTTGCAGGCTGCCGCGGCCCGAGCGGCACCTCGGCGCCTTGTCCCTAACACCGCCAAAGCGATTTTGCGCACACCCCCGTGCCATTTTGCGGCCAGCGCTCCTTGCGGATTTGATGGCCACGGTCACCCTCGACACGCCCGTCCAACGGCCGACGTCGCGGATCTCGTTTCAGTGGCGATTCTCGGGGGCCGCATTGCGCCAGCGACCCAGCGACGCCGTCTAGTTCGGCCAATGCCGGCCACATTGCCGTTCACTGATCTCCCACAGGCGCTGCGCGGTTTGTGCGTCCTGCGCCTGCGGGCTCGGCCGCCGACGTTCCATGTCGACGAAGTAGCCACCATTCATGTCGACATTGGAGGCACGGGTCAGCCAAACCAGCGTTTCTGCACCCTTCTCCACCGACCGCGACACCGGCTGCAGCAGGGTCATCGCCAAGCTCATCAATGGGCCGTTGTTTCGGTTGAAGCCGCTGGCGACCAGACCTGGGTGGAAGCAACTGCAAACCGTGCCGCTACCCTCGAGCCGGCGTGCAAGTTCAAGCGTGAACAAGATGTTGGCGAGCTTGGTCTGCTTGTATCTGGCAAAACCACGGTAGGCCTTCTCGGCGCCAAGGTCGTCGAAAGGGATGGCGGCGCCTTGGTGGGCGTCCGAAGCCGTCGTGATGATGCGGGACGGCGCCTGAAGCTTGAGCCGGTCGAGGATCAACCCGGTGAGGAGGAATGGTGCCAAGTGGTTGACGGCCCAAGTCAGCTCAATGCCGTCGACCGTCAGCTGTCGGGTTGTGTACATGGCTCCGGCATTGTTGACGAGAACGTCAATCCTGGGATGCCGGCTCAACACCTCCGTGGCCAATTTGGTCACCGCCGCCTGCGATGAGAGGTCGGCGACGAAGGCAGAAACACGGGCGTCGCGGCTTGCCCGAGCCTGGATCCGTGCGGCGGCTAATTTTGTGCGCGTCGCGTTGCGGCCGACAATGGCAACGTTGGCGCCAAACCCCACCAAGGCCATCGCCGCCGCCAAACCGATGCCATTGCTGGCTCCCGTGATCAGGATCTGTTTGTCGCGCATTCCTCGCCGCTCCGCGCCTTAGAAAGCTTTGTAGCCTCGACCCAAGACACGAAGGGCAATGGCCCTTCGTTTCGGCGATCAAGCCATAGCTCGAATGGCAGGGATTGCAAGTTTCGGGCAGAAAGGAGCGATGGCCTCGATCGTCGGTCGAACGGGGACGCGCGCTGCACGCGCGGCCTCAAATTCTAAGCAAGGCAGGCATCGTCCGCTTCGACCAGTATCGCTCAACTATCGAGAACAACAGCTGCTCGACCATTTCTTGCAGGGCCTAACCAATAAGGAGATTGCAAAGCATCTCAATCTTCGGGTGGGGACGGTCAAGCACTACGCGAGGCAACTTTTTAGAAAGATGCGAGTGCGCAATCGCTTGGAAGTGGCGACCCAGCGGAGTCCTGCGGCTGAGGGCCACCGTGGAGCTTTCCTTCCGGCTTCGGCGCGCCGGGGGTGCCGTTGGCATCGGCCAGCAGGCGGAAGGCGAGCTCTCTCCCGAAGGGGCCGTGCCGGGGGCAAGCGCTTAGTCGGCAAGCGCCCTTACGCTCGAGCCGCCAGCAACGATAGGGCAGATGGGTTGCGGCGGCCTCACGCGCGATCCCCAGTTCGTAGGATGCTGCTGCCCTCGAAAGGGAGCCTGTCTCGGGGGCATCGGGGCACGGGCAGCCGCCGATGGCCAAGGTTCGGCAGAGCAGACCTCGGGGGATCGCCGCGGCCGAGGTCCCAGCATTCGCCTGCAATCGCGCCGCGCTGCCGCGCAACCCATCGTTCAGCTGACATACCGGCGCTTGTCAGGCGCCACCGTGTCCGGCTTCAGTTGCCCGCCGGCCAGAAGCGTGTTCCAGAAGGTATAGTCGGCTTGGTGCACAATCATGCACTCGAGGCTCCTGAGCAGTAACTCACCCTCGCCCGAGTGTGCCATGGCAATGTGCGCGACCTCTTCCGGCAAGGCGACCGTCAAGCAAATGTGTGCCCCGTAAGCGGGGTGGCGCACGGAGGGACGCCCGAACCGCTTTTGCGATTGCTTCCAGCGCTCGCGATTGACGGGGTCGAATTCCCAGGCTTTACCCACATCGTGAACAAGCCCTCCGGCAATGATGACGTCCATATCGATCTCAAGCTCGGGATAGGCGCTGCCCATTTCTTTGGCGATGCCGATCGCAAGTCGTGTCACGCCGCGCAAATGGTCGGTCTGATCGCCCCGCTTGGCCTCATTGACGTCGGGGTTGCCGGCCGGCGGAATATCGCGGATCGATGCGAAGCTCGAGTTGGCGATGGCGTAGACCCACGCTTCCACCACCTTTGCCTGTAGCGCTTGATCGCCGATCAGCGCAACCTCGGGCAGTTCCTCCCTTACCTGACGGCGAAGGGCGTCTGTAACCGTCGACGGCAAGGCGGGTTCGGCCGCTGCATTTCTCGGCATGGGACGCGTTCCCCGGTGTCATCACAACGCTCAAAACTATAGTGCAGCGGCAAACCGGCGCAACCTAGGGCGGGTCGCAGGGCATGCATTGGCAATGGCGGGGTGCGGCTGGGGCGCTCGCCTTGATTGCGCCGCCTTTTCGGTTCGGCGCGGCCAGTCCTAGGGCCGCTCCTTCTCGGCCGCAAAGAAATCCAACAGATGCTTGATGAGCACGTCGGGCGCCTCTTCGGGAATGAAATGGCCGCAATCGGGGACCACGGCGCCGCGCACGTCGAGCGCGACCTGCCGCAGCGATTGCTCCGGTGCACGGCCTCGTCCGCGCCCGTGCGGATAGCTCACGGCGCCGCCGATCGCCAACACAGGCATCGCCAGCTTGTCCTGCGCGAGCACGGCCTTGTTGTCGGCGATATCTTGCAAGAGCGCGCGGTAATAGGCAAAACCGGCGCGCATGGCACCGGGCTGGCTGTAGGTGCGCACGTACTCGTCAAGATCGGCGGGAGCGATGGCGTCGGGCCGGTAGGCGAAGGTGCGGTAGAACCAGGACAGGTAGATGTGCTCGCGGCCCTCCGTCAGCGCTTCCGGAAGGTCGGCGGTCATGTGGAACTGGTGATGCCAGCGCTGGCCACCTTCCGAAAAGTCGCCGCCGGAGCCGGGAATGACCACGTCCAGAATGACGAGGCGGCGCACCGCTTGGGGATGTGCGGCCGCCAGCGCAAATGCCGTGGGACCGCCCCAATCATGCCCTACGAGAAAGAACGATCGATGGCCGAGCCGCTCTGCCACAAGCAGCCAAATGTCGTTGGCGATCGTCCGCTTGTCATAACCGCCCAGCGGACGCGAACTGTCGCCGAGCCCGCGCAGATCCGGGACGATCACGCTGTACCTCTCGGCCAGCGCGGGTATCACGTGCCGCCACTCCCACCAGGTCTGTGGCCAGCCGTGCAGGAGGACGACGGGCGGTCCCCGGCCGGCCGTCACGTAGTGCATCAAGACCTCGCCCAGGTCGGCAAAATGATGACGGACGTCGAGCGTGCTCCCCATGCCGGCGATGCTCCGTGGTTGGCCAAGCGAAGTTTAACTCATGTCTTGTGTCCGAGGCGCGGTACGTTTGATTTGTCACGGCGTCACAGCAGGGTGCCACGCAGCACGAGATAGGCCACGCTGAAATAGATCACGAGCCCCGTGACATCGACGAGCGTGGCCACGAACGGCGCCGATGCCGTGGCGGGATCAAAGCCCAATCGCTTCAAGACAAACGGCAGCATTGAACCGGTGAGCGATCCAAAGGTGACGATGGCGGCAAGCGCCAGGCCGACCGTCAGAGCGACGAGCGACCAATGGCTGCCATAGTCATAAAGGCCAAGTTGCTGCCAAAGCACGATGCGCACCACCCCAATCACACCAAGGATGGCACCCAAGGTGAGCCCCGTCGGGCAGCTCGCGCAAGACAATGCGCCACCAGTCCCCTAGGCGGATCTCGCGCAGCGCCAGGGCGCGGATGACCAGCGAGGTGGCCTGCGAGCCCGAGTTGCCGCCCGAGCTCATGATAAGCGGAATGAACAGGGCGAGGACGACGGCTTTTTCGATCTCCGCCTGATACGCCTGCATGGCGCTGGCAGTGAGCATTTCTGAGAGAAATAGCGCGCACAGCCAGCCGGCGCGTTTGCGGATCATGGTCGCAAAGCCGATGTTGACGTAGGCCTCGTCGAACGCTTGCGAACCACCGAATTTCTGTACGTCCTCGGTGCCTTCGGCGATAATGGCGTCGATCACATCGTCGACCGTGACGATCCCCAAGACCTCCCCGGACTCCGTCACCACCGGCACGGCCAGCAGATTGTATTTGCTGATGAGACGCGCGACCTCCTCGCGGTCCGTCAGCGGGGCAACGACAATCGGTGCGTGGTCCCGCGCCGCCTCGAGCACGTTGGTTTCTGGCTCGCTGACGACCAGCCGCCAGAGCCCAATTACCTTCAGCAGCCGGTTGGAGTTCGGCTCGAGCACGCAAACGGTGTACACCGTCTCGCGATTTCTTCCGACATCGTGGATGTGCCGCAGTGTCCGCGCGACCGTCCAGTTCGCGGGCACCGCCACGAATTCGGTGGTCATGAGACCGCCCGCCGATTGCGGCGGGTATTGCAGCAACTGATGAAGGGCGTCGCGCATCGCCTCGGGCAGTTGCGCCAGGAGGCGGTCGCGGCCGGCCTCGCTCAATTGCCGAAAAATGTCCACCCGCCGGTCCGGATGCAGGCCACTGAGAATCGCTGGCGCGCAGTCCAACGGCAGGAGCTCGAGGAGTTCGGCCGCGCCCACGAGATCACGCACATTAAAGACCTGGATGGCGGCAGAGATCGGCATCGCTGCGAGGATACGTGCAGCATCCGGTCGGTCGAGGCGATTGAGCGCCTCGGCGATATCGACCGCCTGATAGGCGGCCAGAATGTCGGCGATATCCTTGGGCTCGCCGACGAGCGGCAATTCGGCCATGTGGCCGGTCGGGGTGGAAATGTTCATGGAACGCTTGACCTCGGTTGTCGCCGCCGGTGGCGACCGAGGCAAGCGCCGCAACGAGAGCGACTAGGCCACGATCACCGCCGACGGCATCATCGGTTGACTGTCGCTTGGCATATCTTGCCTGTCCTTCTCGCGAACACACGGGAGGGCGGGGGCGCGCGGGCACCCGTTGCCCGTGCTACGGGCGCCTGTTCTCCCTCCACAACCGGCGTCTTGTCAATGGGGGACACGGACGCACGTGGCCTGGCGACGGGCTCCGCCGCCAGTTCGCCCTGGATGGGGGACGGGTACGCGTGGCTTGAGCCCGCGGGGCCATGCCCCCGCGGCTGAGGCATGCCTCAGCATCAAGGTGTCGTGAGCGCCGCCGGCGGAAAGCCATGGGGCCTCCCTCGACTTGCGATGGCCAGCTTGCGGAGGGATAAAGATGGCCGTCGCGGGTGTCGGATCGTCATCTCCGCATTTCCGCCGCGTCAGTCTTAGGATCGAAAAAATCTTGTCTCGTGGAGGAACGCATGACCAATCTTGATCGGCGCAGTCTAGTAGTCGGAGCCGTGGCGGCCTCAGGCGCGGCTCTCCTCGGTCCGATCGGGACCCGCCGGGCCGCCGCCGCCATGCCGCCTGCGGGTACCCAGAATTCGGGTTGGTACCGCTACAAGGTTGGCAGCCACGAAATCACCGTCGTCACGGACGGCGTCAATCGCTTCAAGTTCCCCGACGGCTTCGTTGCCAACAAGACGCGCGAAGAGGTGAACGCGGGTCTGGCCGCCACCTTCCTGCAGCCGGCCCCAGACATGATTGCCGTTCCTTATACGCCGATCGTCGTCAACACCGGCGGCAAGCTCGTGGTGATGGACACCGGAACGGGCGAGGCCAACCTCGAGCGCAGCAAGGGTGCCGCCGGCCAATTCCACGGCAACCTCAAGGCCGCGGGTATCGACCGCAATCAGGTCGACACCGTCATCATATCGCACTTCCACGGCGATCACATCAACGGCTTGCTGACGCCCGACAACAAGCCCTCTTTCGCCAACGCCGAGATCCTGGTTCCCGCCGCGGAATGGAAGTATTTTATGGACGACGGCGAGATGAGCAAGCAAACAACCGAACGTATGAAGGGCGTGTTTGCCGGCCTGCGCCGCGTGTTCGATGCTCTCGGCCGCAAGGTCACACCCTATGAGCCAGACAAGGAGGTCGCACCGGGCATCACTTCGGTGGCGACCTACGGCCACACGCCCGGGCACAATTCCTTCATCATCGCCTCGGGTAACGACAAGGTGTTCGTCCAGGCCGACGTTACGAACATGCCGCTCTTCGTGCGCAATCCTGGCTGGCACCTGATGTTTGACCAAGACCCCAACATGGCAGAGTCCACCCGGCGCAAGGTCTATGACATGCTGGCCGCCGAAAGAATGCTGGTGCAAGGCTTCCACTATCCCTTCCCCTCGCTCGCCCATATCGAAAAGACGAGCACGGGCTATCGCGAGACGATGGTGCCCTGGAGCCCGACGCTCTGAGGAAGCATCCGGCCCATCAGGTCGGCGGCGCCGGCCTGATGGGCAACCGATCAGCCGATCCGATTCTCCCGCTCGGCAGGGGCAGCGGCGAGCGACGGGTGGCGAGGCCCCCTATGCCCCGCAAGCTAGACAGCGGCCGCCAACACCATCCGCGCGGCCTTCTCGCCGATCATGATCGATGGCGCATTGGTGTTGCCCGAGGTCAGAGTTGGCATGATGGAGGCGTCGGCCACGCGCAGGCCCGCAATGCCGCGCACGCGCAATTGATCGTCGACGACCGCCAGCGGATCGCTGCCCATCTTGCAGGTTCCGACGGGATGATAGGTCGTCTCGGCCGTCCGGGTCACGAAATCGAGGAGTTCCTCATCCGAATTGAGCTTTGGGCCGGGCGCGAACTCTTCGGCGCCTAGCCAGGCCAGGCCCGGCGCGGCAACGAGCCGCCGCACCAAACGCATGCTGGCAAGCAGGCAATCGCGGTCGATGCGCTCGGCCAAAAAGTTGAAGCGGATGGCGGGCGGCTTGCCGGCATCCCGAGCCGCGACATGGACGCTGCCTTTGCTCTCGGGTCTCAGCTGGTGCGTGATGATGGTTATGCCGGGCTCCTTGGCAAGCTTGAGAGCGGGCGTCATCAAAAATGGTTGCATGGTGAACATCGCGTCTGGGCTATCGAGGCCCTCGCGGGTCTTAAAAAAGGCGCGCATTGGCGACGCCGGATGACTGAGAAATCCTTTGCGGGCGCCGATGTACAGCAGGCCATGGCCCAGGCCGCGCAGGCCGCGTGCCCGCTCGTTGAAGGTGACCCCGTGGCGGCCGATGCGCCACTTCAGGCGCGGCGCCCAATGGTCGCGCAGGTTCTCGCCGACGCCGGCCAAACTGTGCTTGACCTCGATGCCCAAGCCTTTGAGGCGCTCGCCCTGACCGATGCCGGAGAGTTCCAGCAGCTGAGGTGAGGCGATGGTGCCGGCCGAAACGATAACCTCGTGCGCGGCGCGCGCCTCGCGCTGCAAACCGTGGACGTTGTAGCGCACGCCCACGCAGCGATTGCCCTCAAGCAGAAGTCGCTCGGCCGTCGCATTTGTCTCCACGGTCAGGTTCGCGCGGGTGCGTGCGGGATCGAGGTAGCAGCGTGCGGTGCTCATGCGCCGGCCACGGCTGATGGAGGCCTGCGTCATGGCAATTCCTTCCTGATCCGGACCGTTGTAATCGCTATTGGGCTTGATGCCCAAGGTCTCGGCGGCCGCGAAAATGCTGTCGTAGAGCCGGCCCTGCTCATCGACGTCGGAGACCACGATCGGCCCCTGGCGACCGCGGACCGCGGCATCCCCGCCGGGGTAGCTTTCCATGCTCTTGAAGATTGGCAGCACGTCCTGGTAGCTCCAGCCGCGATTGCCCAATTGCGCCCAATGATCGTAATCCTGGCGCTGGCCGCGCACCCAGACCATGCCATTAATGGCGCTGGAGCCGCCTAGCATGCGCCCACGCGGGACCGGGATCGCCCGTCCGCCCGTGGTGGCTTCGGGTTGTGATGCGTAGAGCCAGTTGACGCCGGGCCGGTTGATGAAGCGCGCAAAACTTATGGGCACCCGCGACAAGGGGTGGGTCTCGCCGCCGGCTTCGAGCAGCAGGACTTGATAGCGTCCGTTTTCGCTCAGCCGATTGGCCACGGCGGCACCGGCCGAACCGGCGCCAACCACAATAAAGTCAACTGTATGCTGATACATGCGCTTCCCCGGTCCTTGCTGCTTAATGCCCTGGCGCCGCCCCACAAAAGGCGACACTAGCCCAATAGGTGAGGCTTCGACCACTCGGCTCCGACGGCTCCCCGTGCGCCGAGAATGTCGCCGAGGAAGTTGCAAAGAGGAGCCCGCAAACCCGATGGTCGCCCAAGCGCGGGCCGCGCGGCCGGGGCGGCTGTTGCGGCAGGTCCCGGCCCCCCCGGTTGCCTCGTCCCTGAACCTCCCTTGGAGCTCCCTTGGAGCCCCCTTGGAGCCCCTTGGAGCCGCCTTGGGTCCAGCTTGGGTTCCCCCCAGCTTGGGCCCTCTTGGGGGCCCCGCTAGGGCTTGGGGTCCCGCCCTGTGAGAGGAGGCCGCATGCCCAGCGCATTGGCGAGCGGGAGGCAAGCCTGCATCGGGCCGCTTCCATTCGGTTGGCGCCTGGCGATCAGGCCGGGCCAGGCCTCTTTCCTCCGGGGGCGCCCGGCCTTTCCCTCGGCGGCCCTCTGTGCAGCGCGCGCATTGCCCGTTGCGGCATCGCCGGCCATTGCCGTCCGGGAGGCCTTGGCCTACAGCATGCAAGCCAAGTCGATCCAGCGGTCGCGATTCGTCCAAGACCGGCACTAGCGGCAACATCGCCCCAGTCTGCGCCCATCATGGCTGAACGCCGCGTGCTCTTCTGGATGTGTGTGCTCGTCGCCATCAATCAGCTTGGCTTCGGCGCCATGGTGCCGTCGCTTCCACTTTATGCCCAGTCGTTCGGGGTACCCGCATCCGCCATCGGCATGGCCGTGGCTGCCTATGGCTTGGCGCGCTTCGTTTTGGCGGTGCCGACCGGGCAGTTGTCGGATTGGCTGGGGCGGCGACCAACGCTCGCCATCGGCGGCCTGGTATCGGCGATCGGCAACCTGTGCTGCGCCTGGGCAAACGCCTATCCGGAGTTTGTCGTCGCCCGCTTCGTGGCGGGGGCCGGCGCCGGCCTGATCCTCACCACGGGCCAGGTGGTGCTCGCCGACATCAGCAGCCCCGCTCAACGCGGGCGCAGCATCGCCATCTACCAGGGCACCTTCCTGTTCGCCGTTGGCATTGGTCCCTTTCCTGGCGGGCTGCTCGCCGAGCATTTCGGGCTGGCCGCCCCCTTCGTCGCCTATGGTGTTGCCAGTCTGCTCGCGGCCGTGGTCGCCTGGTTTGCCGTCAGCGAGACCCGCGACCTGTGGCGCGCCGCCGCCACGCCCGAGACCCCCTCGCGCCCACCGCTTGCCCGTCAGCTTCGCTTGCTGGCCGGCAAGATCGGCTTTGTCTTGGTCAGCCTGATCTCGTTGATGAACGCGGTGGTGCGCACCGGTGGGCTGTTTGCGATCGTGCCGATGCTGGCCACGGCCCTGCTCGGGTTGTCGGTGGGCGCGATCGGCTTTGCCCTCATGCTCGGGAGCATTTGCGGTCTTCTTGCCGCCTACCCGGCCGGCTGGCTCGCCGATCGCTTCGGCCGCAAGGTCGTGATCGTGCCGGCAACGCTGATGACCGCCACCTCGATGGTCCTATTCTGCGCGGCACCCACGTACGGCTGGTTCATCGCCGCCTCAATCGTGTGGAGCGTGGCGAGCTCCGTTGGCGGTGCCGCGCCGGCCGCCTATGCGGCAGACTCCGCCCCGCTCGGGATGAATGCCACCGCCATGAGCGCCTACCGCATGACCGCCGATGCCGGCTACGTGATCGGACCACTGGTCTTGGGGCTTATCGCCGACCTCTATGGTCCCGTCATTTCGCTGCTGAGCGCGGCTTTCCTACTTTTGCTGGTCGGCGCCCTTTTCGCGCTACTGGCACCGGAAACTCACCCTCGGCGCGCGGCGCCCTAGCACGCCTCGTTGCGCGACTGGCCGCGTAAACGAGAGCATACCGCTGCCCCTTGCGCATGAGTTAGGGTATCGGTGTCGGGCGTCAAACTTCAGCGGGAGCCGCGGCTTCAGTTCCGCAAATGTCGCCACCACCACGACCACATCTCGGCCTGCTCGTCGTCGGCCTCGGCACGCTGTTGGCGCCCCTCGACACCGCGGTCAATATCGCCTTCCCCAGCATCACGCGCGCCTTTGTGCTGAACCTTGAGGATATTCGGTGGGTCGTCATCGCCTACGTCCTCACCTATGCCAGTCTCATGCTGGCCTTTGGCAGGCTCGGCGATCTCGTCGGATACCGACCGATCTTTCAAGTCGGACTTCTGATCAGCGCGCTTGGGCTCTTCACCTGCTCGATCGCACCCAACTATGTGGCCCTACTGCTGGGCCGCGCCCTGCAAGGCTTAGGCATTGCCCTGACGCTGAGCTGTGGACCGGCGCTCGTCACGTCCCTGTTGCACGAGAACGAGCGCGCGCGTGCGCTGGCGTTCTATGCGGGGGTGATTGCGGTCGGCGGCGCGCTCGGACCCATCATCGGCGGCGTCTTGGTCGCCCGTTGGGGTTGGGCGGCGGTGTTCTGGTTCCGTGTGCCGGTTGCCATCGTAGCGCTGGTCCTGTCACCGCTGATTGCCGCGGGCCCACAAGGCAGGTCGATGCGGGACTTCGATGGCATCGGTGCCCTCCTGCTGGTGGTCTGGTTCAGCGCCTTGCTGCTTGCCTTGGCTTGCCTGCCGGGGCCATTCGCTGCCAGCGTGCCCTACCTCCTCCTTCTCCTATCGCTGGCGATTTTTTGCGCCTTCTGCTGGCATGGCCTGCGCTCTCCCCGGCCCCTGATCCGCCTGTCCCTGTTCGCCAATTTGAGCTTCGCCCTGCTCAATGCGATCAACGTGGCTGCCAACTTTGCCGCTTTCAGCGTCTTGATTCTCGTGCCCTACTACCTGCTGCGCATTTCCGCCCTGGATGCGGCAACGGGGGGTGTCGTGCTCGCCACCAGCGCCCTCGGTACCGTCCTGGGTTCCTGGCTTGCCGGCAGGCTCAGCCATCGCCTGCCGATGGGATCCTTGGCCCTGTTGGGGTTGGTCCTTGCCATAGGCGGTCTGTGGGCCATCTCAACCTGGACACTGGCGACCCCACTTGCCGCCATCGGCGGGGCGCTGTTCGCGCAGGGGGCGGGGATGGGGCTATTTCAGGTCGCCTATAGCGATTACGTCACGGGCGCATTGCCGGCTCAAGATCGTGGCGTTGCGGGCAGTCTCACCATGGTCACCCGCACGATCGGCGTGGTGCTCGGCGCAACCGGGCTTTCAGCCGCCTTTGCGCACTTCCAAGCCATTGCCGCCCGGTCGCTGGCCTCGCCGGCCGAGGCCTTCCTTGCCGGCTTTCAAACCACCTTGCGCACTGTCGCGATTGGGCTCGCCGTTGCCCTTGCCGTCAGCCTCTTGAGCCCCCGCACCTGGCGACTTGGCGCTTGAACCCGCGGCGCGGGCGCCCGTGATTAGGTCCCAGGAGCTCGGTGCCAGCGACTTGTTCGCTTCAGTGGCGAACAAGGTCGGTCGCCTTCGCCCGTTCCTTGCCGGCCGGCTCAATGAGTTCCCCCTGAAAAAGGTAAAAGCCATCCGCGGCAAGACGATCCAGCACCTCTTGGAAGTCGGCGATGTCCCATGGTTCTGGAAACTTTAGCGTATCGATTGTCTCCATGAAGACCCATTGGGTGCCGGCCGTGGCCCGGGGAACGGTGCGCCCGCTAGGGTCGGTCGAAAATGCAAAAATGTCGCCACGGCTGTGGTCACGGAAGACGTAGATGACCATGTGCCCCCTCCCCTCCACCTCATCCCAACGACAACCGTGGGCGCTGCCGGTGGTTCCGCCGGCGACCCGCGGGCCTCGGCCGTTCCCCGGGAAAAGTGCTGTGCCAAAACGGAAAGAGACCTCCCTCATTCGCGCGAAAGATAGCTGCAGCTCGGCCATCAAATCCGAATCTGGCCGACGAGCGGCAGCGCTTTCGCCCGGGCAACGGGGCCGTTCACCGCGCTGAGACCGGGCGCATCGGGGCAAACAAAAAGCCGCCGCTCGCCCGAAGGCTACTGGGCGGCTCAGCACCCTTGCGGGCGCCTAACGGGCCGTGTGGGCCCGCCTGTTAAGGCAACGGCGCAAGCAAAAATCGGGTTCCCCGCGTCGGCCCTGTCGCGCCAGTGACGCTACTTCTTGTAAATCTGGTCGTAGACCATTCGGAACAGCTCATCGACGATGGCGCTCACCGCCCATTGCTCCCAACCCTTTGGCAGATCCGCCAGTCGGGCCATGGCTACGATCGGTTCGGCGGTGCTAATTGGGATCGAGATGGCGGTGACGTAGGATTTGAGCACCAACAGGTGATACTCATTGAAATCCACCTTCTCGTCCTTGGTTTGCTCGAGGAAAAAGGCGAATGCGCCGTAGATCGCCTGGCGCATGAGATCGGCCGGCGGCGGCGGGGACTTCGGCGGCGGTGCGACATCACCCGTATCGAGTAGGCACCCCCCCTCGATCCGGAATTGTCGGTCCGGAATGGTGATGGCGACGCCATGTTTGTTGAAGATCTCGTCGCGGGCGGCCGCGACCGCCCGCGCGGGCGGTCCTCCCGCTGCGGCAGCGTTCGGTGTCTCCCACGGCTCCCCCAGCATGGCCGACTGCTTGAGGTCGATCATGGCCATGGCAATCAGGTTCAACTGTGCCAGACGCGGCTTGCCGTTGAACTCTTCGATCAGGCTGGCATCGTTGGCAAGCCCGGTTCCCAGCCGGCGCATGGTAAGGATGAGCGCTTGTCCCAATTGATGCGCCGAGGGATTTCTGGGTGTGAGCTCGGTGAAGCCGAGGGAGTGTTCGGCAAACAAGGCGTTGTTGGCGGCCGTGATGCTCTTGCGGCCGACCGGCCATTTCGGCAGCCAAATCAGCAAAATTACGCCCGCGACGATGGCCCAGCCGATGACCCGATGCGCTCCTTGGCCATAGAGCGTTTCGAGGACGCCTACGCCGGCCGCGCCGGCAATGATAACGAGGACCGTCAGGCCAATGTTGACAGCAGTCCTCATGCGCCGTTTCCCCCGTGACCTCGCGCAGCCGGAGCCTAGTTGACCGGCGCAGTGGGGGTCCAGGCCTTTTCTTCAGCTCGGACCGGCGCCGCCGAGGTGAGCCCTCGGGGCGCGCCATCGCCTGGGCGCCCCAGCCCATGCCTCCGGGGTCTTGCGGGGGGCCTCAGGGTCTTGGATCCCGCGGCCGGGCCGGCGGGCTTCGAGCCAGCATCTCACCCGCGGCCAGGGCGCAGCGCCGGGGCGGAGCCCTTTTACAGATCGAGATGGCAGGCGAAGCGGTGCGAGGCCCCGTCACTGCGCAGCTCGGGGTATTCCGCGCGACAGCGCGCAACGGCAAACGGGCAGCGGGTGTGGAAGTGGCAGCCGCTGGGCGGCGTCATCGGGGAGGGCACATCGCCTTCAAGGACGATGCGCTCGCGCTTGGCGCCCGGATCGGGCAACGGTGCCGCCGAAATTAGGGCCCGCGTGTAGGGATGGCGTGGACGGGCGAACAGCTCCTCCTTCTGCCCGATTTCAACGATGCGCCCGAGATACATGACGGCGACGCGGTCGGCCATGTGCTCGACGACGCCAAGGTCGTGGCTGATGAATAGATAAGCAAGACCCAGTTCCTCCTGCAGGTCCATCATCAGGTTCAAGACCTGTGCTTGCACGGAAACATCGAGGGCGGAGACCGGTTCGTCGGCGACGATGACGGCGGGCGACAGCGCCAGCGCCCGAGCAATGCCGAGGCGCTGACGCTGACCTCCCGAGAATTCGAAGGGATACTTGTGCAGGGCGTCGGCGCCCAGTCCTACGCGCGCCAGCAGTGCCCTGACGCGGCCCTCGCGTTCGACCCGGCCGAGTCGAACGAAATTCTCCAGCGGCTCCCCGACGATGGTGCCGGCGGTAAGGCGCGGATTGAGCGACGCATAGGGATCCTGGAATACGATCTGCAGGCGCTGGCGCTTGTCGCGCATGGCCTCGCGCGACAAGTTCGTGATGTTCTCGCCCTTGAAGACGATGTCACCCGACGTCGGATCGATCAAGCGCAGGATCAGCCGTCCGACCGTGGACTTGCCGCATCCCGATTCACCCACGAGGCATAGTGTTTCCCCGGCTGCCAGCGCGAAAGAGACCCCGTCAACGGCCTTGATTTCGGCGACCGTGCGCTGCAGCAGGCCGCGACGAACCTGAAAGTGCTTCTTGAGGTCTTTGACGTTGAGGATCGGCGCGCCGCTCATGGGGCCAGCACCTCCCCGAGGCGCAAACAGGCGGCCTGGTGATGCGGCTCGCCGGCGACGGGCCTCAGCCCCGGTTGCTGCAGCCGGCAGGCGTCGATGGCGAACTGGCAGCGCGGTGCAAAGGCACAACCCTGCATCGGCTCGCGCAACGACGGCACCATGCCCGGGATTTCTTTCAGCCGCTTGGCGCGCGCGCCGGCTTTGCCGCGCGCAATCGAGGCGAGCAAGCCGCGCGTGTAGGGGTGCGCGGGGTGGGCAAACAGCTCTGCTACCGGCGCTTCCTCCACTTTTCGCCCGGCGTACATCACCACCACGCGCTGACAGGTTTCGGCCACGACGCCCAGATCGTGGGTGATGAGAACGATGGCCGCGCCGGTCTTGGCCTTGAGCTCCAGCATCAGCTTCAGCACCTGCGCCTGGATCGTCACGTCGAGCGCCGTGGTTGGTTCATCGGCAATCAGCATTTTCGGATCGCAGGCAAGCGCCATGGCGATCATCACGCGCTGGCGCATGCCGCCCGAGAACTGATGCGGATAGTCGTCGAGGCGACGCGCGGCGTCCGGTATCTTGACCAGATCCAGCATCTGCCTGGCACGCGTGCGGGCGGCGCCGGCCGAAAAACCTTTGTGGATGCGCACGGCTTCGGCAATCTGATGGCCGATGCTCAAAACCGGATTGAGGCTCGTCATCGGTTCCTGGAAGATCATGCCGATGCGATTGCCGCGGACCGCGCGCAACTGGCCCTCGCTCAGCCTGGTCAGATCGGTGCCCTCAAACAGGATGCGGCCGCCGACGATGCGACCCAGACGGGGAGGCAGCAGCTGCAGGATCGACAAGGCCGTGACCGTCTTGCCGCAGCCAGATTCCCCGACAATCCCCACCGTCTCCTGCGGCGCCACCGCAAAAGAGAGGCCGTCGACGGCGCGGGTGACGCCGTCCTCGTTGAAAAAGTGCGTTTTGAGATCCTGCACGTCGAGCAGCGGCGCGGTCATTCCTAGCGCTCACATCCGCCGGGCGATGCGCGGATCGAGGTGGTCGCGCAGGCCATCTCCAACAAGGTTCACCGCCAACACGACCAGGGCCAGTGCGAGGCCCGGGCCGAAAATGGTCCAAGGCGCCAATCCCAGGTAGACGCGGCTCGAGGCGATCATATTGCCCCACGTTGGAATTTCCGGCGGAGTGCCCGCTCCGAGGAAGGACAGGGCGGCCTCGATCAGGATGGCGGAGGCCGCGACATAGGTCGCTTGCACGATCAGCGGTGGCACGGTGGCCGGCAGGATATGGCGGCGCAGTATCTTGGGCAGCCGCGTGCCGCTGGCCACTGCCGCCTCCACGAACGGTTGCTCCCGCACCGAAAGCACCACCGAGCGCACCAGTCGCACCACCCTAGGGATCTCGGGCAAGGCAATGGCTGCAACGACGATGCTGACACTGGCCCTGGAGAGCGACACGAAGGCGATGGCGAGTAGGATCGCCGGGATCGCCATGAGCCCATCCATTAGACGCATCACCACGCTTTCGACCGTCCGGCTGAAGCCGGCGAGCAGGCCGATGAGGAGGCCGATGGTCGTGGCGATGGCGGCAACCGACAGCCCGACCACCAGTGAGATGCGCGCCCCATAGACGGTGCGGGCCCACACATCGCGGCCGAGCTGGTCGGTGCCGAGCCAGTTGATTTGCGAGGGTGGTCTTAACCGGTTCACGGGTTTGGCCGCGATCGGATCGCCCGCGATCAAGGGTGCAATCAGCGCCGCCAGCGCGACCAACACCAGGACGACCATGCCGCCGACCAGCGTTGGATTGCGCCGCACGAAGTGCCACATGCCGTTTCGGTTCGGCACGCGGGCGATCTCTGCGGCGGCGACCGTCATCTTTAGTAGCGGATCCGGGGGTCGAGCAGGGTATAGGACAGGTCGACCAGAAGATTGATGATGACGTAGACGCCGGAGAACAGCAGGATCACGCCCTGGATGATCGGGTAATCGCGCTTGGAAATGGCATCGACCACCAAACGGCCGATGCCCGGCAGGTTGAAGACCGTCTCCGTGATCACGACCCCGCCGATCAGCAGCGCAATGCCGATGCCCACCACTGTGACAATCGGTATGCCGGCGCTCTTCAGGGCGTGTTTGAACAACATGGGGCCGGTGGCCACGCCCTTGGCACGCGCGGTGCGCATATAGTCTTCGGCCAGCACGTCGAGCATGGCGGTTCGCGTGATGCGTGCGATCAAGGCGACGTAGGCCAGCCCTAGGGCGGTGGAGGGAAGGATCAGGTGGCTCGCCCAGGGCCAAAAGCCCTCCGCCAGTGGCGAATAACCTTGCACGGGTAGCCAGCGCAGAGTGATGGCAAACACGTAGATCAGCAGATAGCCCACCACGAACACCGGTACGGAAAAGCCGACGACGGAAAGGATCATGACCAGGCGATCGGCCAGGCTTCCCGCCTTCCAAGCGGCCAGCACGCCGGCCGCCAATGCCAGGGCGACCGCCAGCACGATGGTGGTGAAAGCCAGCGAGACTGTCGGCCAGACCCGTTGCCCAATCAGGGTCGCCACCGGCACGTTGGAGAAAATGGAGATGCCGAGGTCGCCATTGAGCACGCGCACCGCCCAACGGCCAAACTGTACGTGCAAGGGATCGTTGAGGCCGAGGCTGGTCCTGATCGCTTCAATCTGTGCCGGTGTGGCGTTGTCGCCGGCGATGATTGCGGCCGGATCACCGGGCGACAGATGCAGGAGCAAGAATATGAACACCCCGACCAGACCCATTACGAGCAGGGTCGAGAGCAGGCGACGGATGATGAAGGCCCCCATGTCGGTCGATTACGCCTTCCTTGCTGCCATAGCCCGCCTTTGTTGCGCGGCTCTCCTCGGGAGCCCTGTGTCGATGCGAGGGCTGGTTGCGCTTTAGGCCTTCTGCACATTCCAAAACGGTACCACGCCAGGTACCGCCAGCATGCCCGTCAGGTTCTTGCGCCGGGCCGTCGGGGCAACCCATTGCCCGAGCCAGACGTGCGGCACGAAATTCCAGGCATTCTCCTGCAGCTCGCGGGCGATCTGCTGTTTCTCCTGCAAGCTACCGGCAAGCGCCCACTTGTCGCGCAGCTCTTCATTCTTGGCGTCCGACGGCCAGCCGAACCAAGCCTTATCACCGGTCGCCGCGTGGCCGGCGAGCGCGATGGGATTGCTCACGGCGTTGCCGTCGGCCCAGGTAATGAACAGGTTCCAGCCGCCCTGATCGGGCGGCGCCTTGACGGCCCGCCGGTTGACGACACCGCCCCAGTCGGAGGAGGCCACCTGCACGTTGGCGCCGATCGAACGCAAGGCGCCGGCGACGAGATCGGCGGCATTGCGCATGAAATCAATGTTGGTGGCCTGCATCAGCAGGATCGGCTCACCCTTGTAGCCCGACTTCTGCAGGTACTCTTTGGCCTTGGCCGGATTGGGCGCCTCTTTGAACCAGCCGGTGTTGGTATCGTTCTCCATCGGCACGCCGCAGCCGAAGTTCGAGGCGCACTTGTTGTAGTATTTCGGGTTGCCGAAGGTCGCCTTCATGAAGTCCTCCTGGTCGAGGAGGTAGAGCATGGCGCGACGCGCATCCACGTGGTTGAACGGGGGGTGCAGGAAGTTCATGCGCAGCCAGCCGATGTTGCCGGTCTTGTTTAGCACTTCGAGCGTGAGGTTGCTGTCGCCCTCGAGCTGACCGATCAAATCGATGGGAGGGGTCTCAAAAAAATCGATCTCGCCGGCCTGCAGGGCCGCGAGCGCCGTTTGGCTGTCGGCCATGTTCTCGAAAATGACCCGGTCGACCTTGGCCACTTTGCCGCCGGCGAGGCCCGATGCCGGTTCGGAGCGCGGCGGGTAGTTCGGGTTGCGGTCGTAGACGTAACGCACACCCTGCCTGGTCTCGGCCTCGTTGAAAATGAACGGCCCCGACCCGACGTAGGCGGTAATTTTCTCCATCGGGTTGGTTTCGGCTTCCTTCTTGCGCATGATGTAGCAAAGCGGCGTTGAGGTCTTGCCCAGGGCGTCGACCAGATAGCCGTAGGGCTCCTTCAGAATGAACTGGAAGGTCTTGTCGTCCTTTTTGGCGATGTCCACGACACGCTGCATCATATGCTGCCCGGCGCCGTCGCGGGCGGCCCAGCGGCGCAGCGAAGCGATGACGTCGTCGGTGGTAAGGGCCGAGCCGTCGCTGAACTTGAGCCCATCGCGCAGTTCGAAGGTCCAGGTTTTCTTGTCGTCCGAGGCCCCCCATTTCGACACCATTTGCGGCTTGGTATCGAGATTGGCGTCGATGCCAAACAGGGTGTCGTAGAGCATGGCGCCGTGGTAGGCGCTCATGTTGGCCGTGGTCCAGATCGGGTCGAGCACGGTGAGGTCCCCGTGCATCACGGCGCGGATGGTTTTGGCGGCGGGGGGTGCGGACTGGGCCGTCAGGCGGCCGGGCGCCGCCACCGCGGCGGTCGCCGCGAGGCCGGTTTTGAGGAAGCTGCGGCGCGAGGAAGTGGCGCGGCGGGTCATGGGGGGTTCTCCTTGGGCTGGGCTGAAGCGCAGGCGGCCAGCGGTCATGCTTGTAACGCGGCCGGCTGCACCGACCCCAGTGCGATTAACGCACGCGTGCGTAACCTGGGCAAGGGGATGTCGACGCCCGGCAAGAGCGGCCTTTTCCCCGGCCAACAGTGCCACCCTGTGCATTCCGGGTCGAGGCGCTGGACCGACTTCGGGCAAGGCTGGGCAAGGGAATGCGGGCCGGCGCGCGGCCTTTCTTTGCATTTGCCGCTCCGCTAGCATGGCGTGCCAACAGAGCCGCAAAATCCCCCGACCTTGGTTGGATCGACCTAGCATAGATCGACGTATCAGCTTGATCGAGAAGGAGCGAGCATGGCGCCACAGAGCTCAGAAAAAATCGCCCGTGTGGTCAGTGCGGAGGTCCCCGAACCTGCGCCGGAGACCTGGTCGAACTGCCTCACCGTCAACGGTGTCGCCTACGTGGCCGGTATGATTGCGCGCGGGGCGGACGGAAACATCGTCGCTGGCGACGAGTACGACCAGGCCAAGGCGATCTTCGCCAAGATCCGCCACCTTCTCGAGGCCGCCGGCGGGGCCATGGCCGACGTGGTCAAGGTGGTGATTTTTGTGACCGACATTACGCAGCGCGAAAAGGTATGGCGCGCGCGCCGGGAGGTCTTTAGCGGCGATTTTCCCGTGAGCACGCTGGTCGAAGTAGCCGCCTTGGCGGAACCGAGCGTCAAGGTGGAGATCGAAGCCATCGCCCACCTCGGCGCCGGCAAACGCTAAAGCCCTTACGTCAGCGGCAGCATGACGTGCTTTTTGAAGGCCGGGCGCTGCTGGAGGCGCGCGTAATAGGCCTCGATGTTGGCAAGGCGCGGACGCTTTACCTGGAGCCCGTACCAGCGATAGACCGTGACGCCGACGACGATGTCGCCCATCGTAAAGTTTTGACCGGCGACATAGGACCGGTCTGCGAGGCACTGCTCGAGCACTTGCAATTGCTGCGCCGTCTTCTCGGCATCGGCTTCAATCTGCGCCAGGTTGCGCTTGTCGGCGGGCGTGCGCACCAGGCCCCAGAACACCGGCGTGATGACCGGGCTCACGTGGTTGGAGATCCAGTCCATCCAGCGATCGGAATCGGCCCGCTGTTTGAGATCGGTCGGCCACAGCGTGCCCGCGCCGTGTTTGGCCGCGAGATAGCGCACGATCGCATTGGACTCCCACAGCACGAAGCCGTCATCCTCGATCGTTGGCACCCGCGCGTTGGGGTTCATCGTCTTGTAGAAAGCCTCATTGACGACGCCAAAGGCCATGCCTGCGTCGACCCGCTCGTAGGCCACCTGCAACTCTTCGAGGGCCCAGAGCACCTTCTGCACATTGATAGAGTTGACCCGTCCCCAGACCTTCAGCATCGACCTCTCCTGCCTGTCTCATTGCCGCCACGTTAGTACGAGGCCGCCGCCGATGCGAGTGCTGCGCGCGCAACGAAAATTGCCCCGGTCCCTGGAACCGAGGCAACGAACCGAGGCAACGATCGGGAGCGCAGCGGGGTGGCCGTTTTCTAAAACAGCGGCTTGATCGATTTGCTCGCCGCCGCCTGGGCCTTTTCGAACAGGTGCTGGGTTGCCCGCGTCGACAGGTCGACCATCTCCTTGGTCTGTTCGGTGGCCTGCGCGGAAAGTTTCTGCACGAACTCGCTCTGGATCTTGCCGATTTCGGGCAGGGACTTGGCGGCGGCCAGCTGTTGGGCGGCCGCAAAGGCGACATCGACGTTCGCCGTCAGGTTCTGGGCGAACTTTTCGTTGAGCAGCTTGGTGCTGCCCCAGGCGGCGTCGGCAATTTCCGTCAGCGCCTTGGCGCCGTCCTGAGCCGCCGCAGCCGCCTTTTCGTAAAATTCCTTGGACGTGGTCACGGTCTTCTCCGCAAAAGCCAATACAGTCCCGGGGTTGAAGGTCTCTCTAAAGAGTTTCTCGGCCTGATCGAAGGCCTGCTTTCCGACGGGTTGGTTCATATCGACATCCATTCGCTGGGGGTGTTGCCTCCCCTATAAGCGATTGCATGGTGCAACGCAACATTATTTGTGCATCGCGGTATCACGGACCCGTGAGCCGGTCAGGCGCGAACCGGTGCAGGGAGGTCGCGGTGGGGGCCTCAGCCCGCCGCGGCCAGGTCGATCGCGCGGCGGTACATGGTCATGGCGGCCTCGGGGGTGTTGTAGGCCGCGTGTGCGGTGAGCGTCACCCGCTCGAGCCGCCGCAGGGGCTCGTTGGCTGGCGGGGGCTCCTCGGCATAGACGTCGGTGGCGTAGTGCCCGATATGGCCGGCGCGCAAGAGGTCGGCGAGCGCCGCCTCGTCCACCACCCCGGCACGCGCCGTGTTCACCAGAATGGCGCCGGGCTGCATCATCTCCAGGCGGCTGCGGTCGAGGAAGTGGCGCGTGCCGTCGTTGAGCGCCAGGTGCAGGCTCACCACATCGGCGCGCCCGAGCAGCGCCTCGAGGGCGACCAGCGGCACGGGGGCGTCTTCAATGGCGGAGCGATTGAAGGCAATCACGTCGAGGCCGATGCCCTTGCCGAGCCGCGCCATTTCGCGGCCGATGCCGCCGAGGCCGATGAGCCCCAGCGTCTTGCCCTTGAGCTCGATGCCCTGCATCACCTGCCAGCCGCCGTCACGCATGATCTTGTGCATCGTTGCGATATTGCGCGCCGCCGCGAACACGAGCCCCAGGGTATGCTCGGCGACCGCGGTGTCGCCGTAGCCTTTGATGGTCGATACCTTGATGCCGGCGGCGGCGGCGGCGGCGAGATCGATGAAGCTGCCCGCGCCCGTGCCGAGAAACACCAAGTGCTTAAGTCCAGCGCAACGCTTGAGGGTGGCGCCGGTAAAATACGTCGCATCGACAATGCAGGTGTCGTAGGCCGCGAGCAGGCCCGGAATCTCCGCCTCGGCCACCGGCCCCATATGAACACTGATCGGCAGGTCTTGCGGCCCGTGCACGCGCCGCCAAAGCCGATCGATGTCGGGCGTTGAATCGATAAATAGCGTCCTGGGCATGGCGCCAACCTCATTTGACAAGGGGCGCACGCAAGGCTGCAGGCGTGCGGTCGGTCCAGATCATAACCGCAGAAGCTCCCCGGCGCGCAATTCTTGGCGCGCGGGCGCCCCGAAGCGGCTGGATGCCCGTCAGGGAAGCGGCTAACATCGCCCCTGCGGAAAAGGCCGCCGAGCCGGGCGCAAGAGGAGGAACGCTGACAATGCAGGGTCGATTGCGTATGCGGGGCCGCAAGCTGCTGAAGGGGGCGGTCGCCATGGCGTTGCTGGCTGCTACCCTCCTGGGCAGCGCCAGCCCCGGCTTCGCGCAGGAGCGCGAAATCAAGGTCGGGTACATGAAGAACCCGATCCAGGATGCTTCCCTCGACATGATGGAGAAATGGGCCAAGGCCAACAACGTCAAGCTGACGCGCGTGCCCATGGCCTACAGCGTGTTCATGGAGAAGGTCACCGCCACGCTGACATCGGGCGCCGACCAGTTCGACCTGATCTGGCACAACGACGATTGGGGTCAGCTTTGGAAAAAGTGGGTCGAGCCGACCGACGATATCAAGGGCATCGACACCGTCGATCCCTGGCCGCTGCTTGCCTTCTGGAATGACGATAAGAAGTTGACCGTGGTGCCGATGGCGCACACGGTCGGCACCTTCTTTTATCGCAGCGATTTGGTGAAGCCGGAGGAAGTGCCAAAGACCTTCAACGAGCTCGTCACGGTCAGCCAGCGCCTGCAGAAGGAAGGCAAGGTCAAGTGGGGCTACGTCGGCGGTATGACCATGAACAACACCTGGTTCAGCTTCTGGTGGACCATGTGGGCCAATCAGTGCGACATCCTCAAGCCGCTGCTCGAACGCGACAATGAAAAGCTGAAGGCCGCGAAATTCGAACCCGCCATCACGGAGCCCTGCCATCGCGAGATCGTCGAGTATTGGTGGGATGCGATCAACACACACAAGATCAGCCCGCCGGGCATGACGGCCTATGGCCGCAACGAGGCCAACGCCATCTTCATGGCGGGCGACGCCGCCTTTACGCTGGTCAATTCCACGCACTTCGGCGAGTTCAGTGATCCCAAGCGCTCCAAGATCGTCGGCAAGGTCAGCATGGCCCCATTCCCGGTGGGTCCGCGCGCCAAGGTCCCGACCTCGTGGAACGAGATCTGGGGCTGGGCCATTCCGATCGGCGTGCCGACCGAAAAGAAGAAGCTGGTGAAGGAGATGCTGTCGGCCATGATGAGCGATGAGGCCGGTCAGGTCGAGATGTGGAAGAAGACCGGCGGACCACCGCCCAACATCAAACTATGGCCGAAACTCGCCGCGGAGGACAAGGACTTCGCCGCTTTGAAGCACGCCGTCTTCGATCAGAAGCCGATCACGCACTCGGCCTACTACTTCGCCGAGTGGCCGGCGCTGCACAAGGCCTACTCCGACGCGGTCATCGAGGCGATTTCGGGCAAGCGCGAGGACATCGGCAAGGTGCTCGAGGCCCACGTCGAGAAGATTCGGCGCGCCGGCCTTGGCACCAACTAAGGCGGTGCCAAGTCTCGAGCCAAGCCTGGTCATAGCGGGGGCGAGCCTCGCTATGACAGCCCGGGCGCGCGCCAGCTTCGGCGCGGTCCCAGGGCGCTGGGGCCGAACCCCAAACTGGCGGTAGCAGCGCGCATGGCCTCGCCCAGCTTCCCGCGGATCGATGAGAAGAAGCGCTTCATGCTGGCGCTGATCGCGCCCGCCGTCATGGTGCTGATCGTGTTTCAGGTCCTGCCGATCCTGACCGGCGCCAACGCGAGCTTCCGAGATTGGCACCTGCACGATCCCAAACAGACCTGGATCGGGCTCACCAACTATGCCTACGTCCTGCGCGACAACGAATTCCTCTGGACCGTGCTGCCGAATACTTTCGGCTTCATGCTGACAAGCGTGGGCTGTTCGCTCGTTTTCGGGCTCGGCATCGCCCTGCTGCTGAACCGCAAGTTCGCCGGCCGCTGGCTGGTGCAGACCATCGTCCTGCTGCCGCTGATGGTGGCACCGGTCATCGCCGCCATCATGATCCGCTGGATGTTCAACGATCAGTTCGGCATCGTCAACGTCGTCCTCGGCGTGTTTGGCGTACCGCAAATTGCCTGGCTGACGCAGAAGTGGACGGCATTCCTGGCCATCCTGTTGACCGACGTCTGGTTGTGGACGCCCTGGTTTGCCCTGCTGCTGCTGGCGGGATTGCAGAGTTTGCCACCCGAACCCTTCGAGGCCGCCCAAATCGATGCGGCCAGCGCCTGGCGGACCTTCCGCTATATTACCTTGCCGATGCTGCGCCCGGTGATTGTCGTCTGCATCGTCATCCGCGCCATCGACGCCTTTCGCACCTTCGACATCGTCTGGACGATTTCGGGCGGCGGCCCGGCGCGCGCCACCGAGGTGTTCAGCATTTATGCCTACGTCGAGGCGTTTCAGTTTCTCAACTTCGGGCGCGGCTCGGCCGCCGCCGTGATCGGCGCCCTTATCATCGTGGTATTCGCCATGGCGCTCTATCGCCTCCTCAATCGCTGGGTTGAGGTGTCGCGATGACGGCAACAGCGACCTTGCCCGCCCTTGCCAGCCGCAACCGGTTCCTCGACGCGCTGGCGCCGGGCGGCCGGCGCGCCTTGTTTGTGCTCGGCATTATCGCCGTTTGCCTGCTGTTTGCGTTTCCGGTGCTCTGGCTGGTGCTAACCTCGCTGCGACCGGGCTACGCCGTCTACTACGTGCACCGCGGCACCGATTTTACATTTGACAATTTTCACGAGGTGCTGAGCCAGGAAATCGTGCTGCGGGCCCTGTGGAACAGCTTTGCGATCTCGACGCTGGCCACCGTCCTGTCCCTCGGCGTCACGGTGACGTCGGGCTATATGCTGTCGCGCTTCAGAGGACCAATTCCCAGCCTCTGGTTCGCCGCCATTTACGTGTTCCGCTGCGTGCCCTACGTGTCATGGGTGCTGCCGCTCTACTTCGTCACCCGGGCGCTCGGCATCTTCGATACCTACTGGGGCCTGTTGCTGCCGCATGTGGCCGTCCACATCTGCTTCTTCTCCTGGATCATGAAGGGCTTCTTCGACGGCATTGATCCTTCGATGGAGTATGCCGCCATGATCGACGGCTGCTCGCGCTGGGGCGCATTTTTGCGCGTGGCGCTGCCCGCGGCGGTCCCGGGGCTCACGGCGCTGGCCATCCTATGCTGGCTGTACACCTGGAATGAGTTCCTGTTCGCGTTGATTTTGACCGCCCAGAACACCCCGATCCTGACCGTGGTCATGGCGCAGTTCGTGCACGAGCTCGGCATGGAATGGCATCTGATGAGCGCGACCGCGGTGTTGTCGCTGGGGCCGGCGCTGATCGTCACTATCTTCGGTCAGAAGTACGTCATCAGAGGGTTAAAGATCTGACGATGGCGGAAGTCACCCTCAGCAACGTGCGTAAGACCTACCCGGGCGGCGTCGCCGCCGTGCGGGATTTCAACCTGCATATCGCCGACCATGAGTTCGTGGTTTTGGTCGGACCTTCGGGTTGCGGCAAGTCCACCACCCTGCGCATGGTGGCAGGCCTGGAAGATATCAGTGGCGGCACCATCGCCATCGGCGATCGCATCGTCAACGGCCTGCAGCCGAAGGATCGCGACATCGCCATGGTGTTCCAGAACTACGCGCTTTATCAACACATGAGCGTGTACGACAACTTGGCGTTCGGCCTGCGCAATCGCCGAGTCAAGGAGACCGATATCGATGCCGCTGTGCGCGGCGCGGCCAAGGTGCTCTCCATCGAACCGCTGCTCGATCGGCGCCCGCGCCAGCTCTCCGGCGGCCAGCAGCAGCGCGTCGCCCTCGGCCGTTGCATCGTGCGCAATCCGAAGGTGTTCCTATTCGACGAACCCCTGTCAAACCTCGATGCACAACTCAGAGCCCAGATGCGCCTGGAGCTCAAGGAGCTGCGCCAGCGTGTGCCGACGACCTCGGTGTTCGTGACGCACGATCAGGTCGAAGCCATGACGCTCGGGGATCGGATCGTGGTCATGAAGGAGGGGTTGGTGCAGCAGGTCGGCAGCCCGCTCAACCTGTTTCGCCAGCCGATCAATCGCTTCGTTGCCAGTTTCATCGGCTCGCCGGCTATGAACTTCATCGAGATGGCGGTTGCCGCCGAGGCCGACAAATTCCGCCTTTCGGCCGATGGCCTGGCGATCGAGCTGCCGCAGTCGCGTTTTGCCAGTCTCGGACCGCAGGTAGGGCGCTCGGTCACGCTCGGCGTGCGGCCGCAGCATCTGCGGCTCGGCAGCGCGCACAACGGCGAACAGGTCGCCTTCAGCGGCAACTTGATGGTCAGCGAGCAACTCGGCGACGAACAGCTGCTGGCCGTACGCATCGGCCGCGGCGATATCCGTGTTGCCGGCGTCGATCCCGAACTTGCGCTGGCGGCCGGTGCGAGGGTCGATCTCGTGGTGCCGATCGATAGCCTGCACGTTTTCGACGGTAGCTCCGGAACAGCGATCCGCTAGCCCGTGGCCGGTCGAGCCGCGCGCGGCAAAAGACACGGAGGTTCGCCATGCCAGGGCTCGCAGGCAAACGCGCGTTGGTCACCGGCGGGGCCAACGGGATTGGTCGCGCCATTGGTTTCGAGCTGGCACGGGAAGGGTGCGACATCGCCCTCCTCGATCTCGACGGGGCGGCGGCCGAGGCGACCGCAGTCAAGATCCGCGCGCTTGGCCGCGCCGCCGCCGCCGCGGAGGGCGATGTGGCGGTCGCCACCTCCGTGCGGGCTGCCGTGACCGCCTTGGAGGCCGGCGGCGGGCCGTTCGATATTCTCATCAACAATGCGGGCGTCGCCCGCGTCGGCTCACTGCTCGGCATCAGCGAGGCCGATTGGCGCGATACCTTTGCCGTCAACGTCGATGGAATCTTCAACGTGTCGCGCACGGTGGTCCCCGGCATGGTCGCGCGCCGGCGCGGTGCGGTGGTCAATCTGGCCTCCTGGCTCGGTCGCCGCGGCAACCCGATATTTGCCGCCTACGCCGCCTCCAAGTTCGCCGTGATCGGTATGACGCAATCGCTGGCGCCGGAAGTGGCGCCGTTCGGCGTGCGCGTCAACGCCGTCTGCCCCGGCATCATCGCCGATACGCCGATGCGCTCCACCCTCGAACGGGCGGGTGCGGCCGCGGGTCTGCCCCCGACGCAGGAGCGCGCCAAGGCCATTCCCCTGGGCCGCGCCGGCACCCCGGAGGAGGTCGCCAAGGTGGTGGCATTTTTGGCCTCCGATGCGGCCGCTTACGTGACCGGTGCGGCCTATGACGTGTCCGGCGGCCATTGGATGACCTGAGGGAGGGCTCCCATGGCATCGCTGTTCGAGCCAGCCGGATCGGGCCGGTCGAGGTGCCCAACCGCATCGTGATGGCGCCCATGACCACGCGGGCCGCCGACACGGAGGGCTTCGTCACCGCGCAAACGATCGCCTATTACGTGGCGCGGGCGGTGGCGTCGGCCTTGTCACGGTGGAGATGGCCTCGCCCGAACGCTGCGGGCGCCACCGCAGGCGCGAACTCGGCACGCTTCCTGCCCGGGCTGGCGCGGCTGGCGAGCGCGAGCCGCGCTGAGGGCGCCAAAACCTCGATACAGCTGGGACACGGCGGCGGCCATACCCGCCTGAACATTTGTGGCGCGCAGCCGATCGCGCCTTCGGCAATTCCTCACCTGGTGGAGGAGGTAACGAGCGAGACCATCATGCCCGAGGCGATGAGCCCGGCGCGCATCGAGAAGACGACAGCCCAATTCGTCGCCGCCGCTGAGCGCGCCCGGGCGGCGGGCTTCGATTGTGTCGAGATGCATGCCGCCCACGGCTACCTCATTTCGCAATTCCACATGCCCTTCGAGAACCTCCTTGACGCGGCGCGCCGGGGCAGCATCGAAGCCAGAGCTTGGATGCCGTCGGCCGGTTGGCGATCGTCCGTCCTTCTCACGCGCTTTGCCCAGAGGGGTTCGTTCTGGCCGCCCAATGACATGGCCTAGAGGCTCGGCGTTCAATCGGCGCCTCGTTTTGCCGACCGTCGTAGCTCGCCATATCTGCCATTGCCTCGCAATTGCGCAGAAACGCGGAACGGTTGCAGCACGCTTTTGCTCACACCAGTTCGGCGCTGGTGTTTCTCGTGCGGATGACAAATGATTGCCGTGCTGGCAGCACCGGCGCACCGCTCTTCACCCCGCAACGCGGGGCGCCACAGCTGCCACGTGAAAGGCTGGCTCCCAAGCACCCTGGGGGCCAGTTTTCTTTTGGGCGCTTGCACCGCGGATCCTCGCCGTCACCGCGAAGGGGCCGAGGAGGTCGCAACCTCACGATCGAGCTTTGCCGCCGACGGTGGTGGGCCGCAGCTGGGGCGACCTGCTCGACAGCTTGCGTCGATCGGATAGCATGGTCGGGCCCCCCGTGGCTTTGCCGTTCGCTTGGGGCAACTTTTCTCGCAAGCCGCCTGTCTGTCGGGGCGGCGCCCGTGCCGGGGTCAACCGATGCGCATTTCCCTCTGCAACGAAGTCGTGCGCGAACTTTCATTCGAGCGCCAGTGCGCCTTCGCGCGGGCGGTCGGCTATGACGGGCTGGAAATCGCGCCCTTCACGCTTGGTGAGGACCCGCACCTGCTGCCGCCGTCGCGGCGCATGGGACTGCGCGCGGCCGCCGCGGCCGAAGGTATCGTCATTACCAGCCTGCACTACCTGATGCTGGTGCCGCAAGGTTTGTCGATCACCTCTGAGGCTAGCGCCGAGCACGAGCGAAGTATCGATGTAATGCGCCGCTTGTGCGATCTTGCCGCCGATCTCGGTGCCCGCGTTCTCGTGCACGGCTCACCGGCCCAGCGCCAGCTCCGGGTCGGCAGGGAAGCCGAGGGCCGCAAGCGCGCAGTTGCAGCCTTTGCCGCTGCGGCCGAGGCGGCGGGCAACGCCGGCGTCACCTACTGCATCGAACCCCTCGCCGCCACGGAAACCAAACTCGTCAATACGGTCGAGGAAGCCGCAGCCATCGTCCGGGAGATCGCGCACCCGGCCTTGCGCACCATGATCGACTGCTGCGCCGCGGCCCGCGCCGAAAGCCAAAGCATTGTAGAGCTCCTGCAGCAGTGGTTGCCGACCGGGATCATCGCTCACATTCACTTCAACGATCCCAATCGGCGTGGCCCCGGCGAGGGCGCACTCGGTTTTGCTGCCATTGTCGGGGCGCTTCGCGCCGGCGGCTACCAAGGTGTGGCCGCCGTCGAACCATTCCTTTACCAACCGGACGGACCCGCCTGTGCGGCGCGGGCGATCGGTTACCTGCGCGGGCTCCAGGAGATGGCCCGGGCTTAGCGCACCCTCGCCAAAGTCCGGCGCAGGAAGTTCCGCATCGAGGCGTTGACCGCGGGAATGGACCAGATGATCGAGCAAATCGTCAGCGCCGAGAGGACCGCGCACACCGGCCGCGTGAAGAACGGCAGCAAGCTGCCGCTCGACAACACCAAACCCCGCGTCAAGTTCTTTTCCAACAGATCGCCCAGGACGAGCCCTAAGATCAACGGTGCCATGTTGAACTTCAGTTCACGCATGACGAAGCCAATCAGCCCGAACACCAACATGACATAGATGTCGAAGACGCGTGAGGTGATGGCGTAGGCACCGACCACGCACAGCACGAACACGATGGGCATCAGGCGTTCGCGGGGCACCAACAGGATCTTGATCAGCGGGCGCACGAGTACGAAGCCGAAGATCAGCTTGCTCATGTCGGCGATCACGAGCATGGCGATGATCTGATAGAAGAACTGCGGCGACTCGATCATCAAGTTCGGGCCGGGATTGAGCCCGTGGATCATCATGGCCGCCATCAGCACCGCCGACGGCGCCGAACCGGGCAGCGCGAGCGTCAGCACGGGAATGATTGCCCCGGGGACCGAAGATGCTTCGCCCGTCTCAGCCGCCATCAAGCCTTCGATCGAGCCGCGGCCGAACTTTTCCTTTTCCTTGCTGGCGCGGCGCGCGGCCGCGTAGGACGACCACGCCGCCGCATCCTCGCCGAGTCCGGGAAGAATGCCGATCCATACCCCGATGGCGCCGGATCGGAAGATGGTGCGCCAGTATTTCAGCACGTCCTCGATGCGCGGGACGATGGAATCGAGGGTGCTGGAGATGGTTTTGACCGCCGGCCCGCGCATGGCCTGCAGCACCTCGGCGACACCATAGGCGCCAACCAGCGCCGGAAGCAGTCCGATGCCACCCGCCAGGTCGGTGAAGCCGAAGGCATAGCGCTGGTAGTTGTAATAGGGCTCTTGACCGATGGTGGCGATGAACAGGCCGAGAAAGCCGGCAATGTAGCCCTTGAGGGGATCGCCGCCGGCGAGCGTACCGGCCACCACGACGCCGAACACGGAAATCCAAAAAAACTCGAAACTCTGGAAGGTCAAGGCGAGCTCGCTCAACACCGGGGTGAGGAGCGCGAGACACAAGATACCGAACAGCGTGCCAAGCCATGACCCCGACGTGGAGATGCCCATGGCGCGGCCGGCGAGGCCCTGGCGGGCGAGCGGATAGCCGTCGAGCGTGGAGGCGGCGGACGCCGGCGTGCCTGGAATATTGAGCAGAATAGCACTCCGGCTGCCGCCGTAGATGGCGCCGACATAAATACAGATCAGCACCATGATCGCCTCATTGTGCGGCATGGAGAATGTGAGCGTCGTCAGCAAGGCGACGCCCATGGTTGCCGTGAGGCCGGGAAGCGCACCGATGACGATGCCAAGAAACGTCGCCCAGATCACGTTGAAGAGCGTGTGCGGGTTCATGAAGCCGACGAAGGCGGCGCCAAGCTGGCCCAGGCTATCAAACATCACGCGGCCGTTCTTTCAGGGCAGTCGCACATAAAACAGCCTTTCGAAGACGAGCGTGACCGAGATGCCCGTCGCCAACCCGATTAGGACGGCTTCCAGGGCCCGCCGCAGGCGCCTGCGCCGGCCCTGACCGGCCTGCCATTCGAAGATGATCGTGAAGGTCGCCACGAAAATTGTCGCAGCTAACCAGAATGGCAGGCGCCCGAGCAGGCCGACGACAAAGACCAGGCAGAGGCCAGCGGCAAGCGCCAGTCGCAGCTCGACTTGATCGCTAGGCTTGGGCGCGGAAGCCTCGCGTGGACTGAGGGCGCCCTGGCGAATGGCGCGTGCGCCGAGCCAGACGCCGAGCAGGACCAACACGGCGCCGTAGAGGCCGGGAACCAGCCCCGGCGCGGTATAGATCTCGCCCCCCTGGTTGGCATAGGTCGGCATTCGCCAGGCGAGCGAGGCGGCCGCCGTGCCAAAGACGAAGCAGAAGATCGCGATGAAAAGATCAACGCGCGGCGGGGCCGGTTGTTCATGCGGCAGGAGGTTTGCTGCATCGTCCGGCATTGCCGAGCCAGTCCAGCTGAGGTCTTGGGTCATCCTTGGCGGGCAGGCTATTCCCGCCGGCAGCCGACGGGACGGCGGCCTCACGCCTGACGCTGCCCGCGGCACCTCAAAGGCGCGGGATACCCAACGTGTCGGGGGATACCTTGGCCTTGCCGCCGTCGAAGTAGAGCCAGGCCGAGTAGCGCACCATCTTGAAGGATTCCTTCTCGGCTTCCTCACCGTGGATCGGCGTGAACAGCGCACTGCGGGCCGCGGCGTACTTTTTGAGCGGCTCGGAGTTTTTGATCTTTTTGTCCCAAACCGCCGCCATGGTCTGCAGCACCGTGTCCGGCGTACCCTTGGCAACCCAAATGCCGAAATAGTTCATGGGGGCGGGCATGTTTGGCAACCATTTCGTGGTGGGTGCGAGCTCGCCATAGCCTTCCAGCGTCACCGGCTTTTCGGAAAGAACCGCCAGGGGCACGAGGCGTTTGCCCTTGATGAACTCGCTCATTTCCACGAGCAGCTGCGAGACCGCCTGCGTCTCACCCGCCACCGTCGAAAGCACGGCGGGATTGCCGCCATCGTACGTGACATGCTTGTAGTCGATTTTGGCTGCCGCCTTGACTGCCTCCATGAAGTTATGACCCGCCGAGGATAGGCCCGCCGTGGCAATGGGGACGTTTGCGCCGCCCTTTTTTAGGGCGTCGAGGAGCTGGCCGAAATCCTTGAAGGGGGCATTGGGATTGGCGGCAATGGCCGTCAAGTTGGCGACAGCAAAAAACATATGCCAATCCTTGAGGCCGCTATCGAGCAGGCCCAGCACGCGATAGGTGCCAACGTCGGTGGCGGCGCCCGCCGCCCAGGTGTAGCCGTCCTTGGGTGCCTCGCTGGCGTTTTTGGTGCCGATGGAGCCGGAGGCGCCGGGCTGATTGATGACGACGAATTTTTGTCCCAGCTCGGCTTCGAGCTCCGAGGCCACGATACGGGCCATTTGATCGGTCGAGCCACCCGCTGCCCAAGGCACGATAATGGTGATCGGCCGATCCGGCTTCCAGGCGTAGTTCTGCGCCAGGGCGGGGCTCGCAAGCAAAACCAAGGCACAACCCATCAGCGACGACACCAGGCGTCTCATGCTTCTCCTCCCCTGCAAGCCAGCGAAAAGATGCTGCGGATGGAGACTGTGGGAGCCGGCCCGCTGTCGTCAAGCCGTCGTCTCCGGCGCGGCAGCTCGCGGGCCGCATGCAGCGGCGCTGGCCGGCTGGGAGGGGGCGCGCGTGGGGCCGCCCCCGCGGCGGCAACCAGCCTTACAGGCTGTGGCGGGGGAGGCCGTGGCGCGTGGCGCGTTCAAGGCTTGTGCGCCTGACCTTGAGGCCGATGGCCCAACAGATCGCCAACGCACACAGCATCAGGATGAAGTGGTACTTCACCTCGACGCCGGCGAACACCGAGACGTCACCGGTGGCTAAATTGCCTATCAGGCCTAGTTCCGGCATCCAGTCGATGATGCGCAAATAGCCAAGGTAGACGACGCCCAGGGACAGGACGATGATCGTCGTCTCGGTGTCGAATTGGCGCTTCATGGGGCACGCTCTTGGGGGGCAAGCTCGGCAGGCTAGCTCGAAAGGAGCGAACATGAGGTGCTCGTCGCACGCTCTAGGTAGGCCTCTCCTGGCGGCGACGCCACCAACCGCGAGGCGTAAACGTGCCAATGAATGGCAGTGGCGGGTTGGCCGCCGCTCTTGGTGAGCGACCAATAACCATTGCCCGGCGCTCGAAAGAAACCAGCCGCTACCTCGGGCGATCTTTCCACCGATTGGTCGGGCGATGGACGGCTTAGGCGTCGGCCAGCCGCGCATTCACCTGCGCCGCGGGTGTGCCTGCGGGAGCCAGGTGGACCTTTGCCGCGCGCGGCGATGGGTAAAAGGCGATGGCGCATTCAAGATGGCGGGGACGGTCCTCGGCGACAATATTCTCCAGAATCATGATCGCCTCGGGCGTGAAATCGACCAAGGACGCCTCGGCCAGGGCGAGGAGAAACTCATCGATCGGCTGTTGCAGATCGATCTTGTCGTCGTGGCTCATCGCGGCCTCAACAGAAATTGCGTCACGCTAACGAACAGCGGCCTATTCTATTCCAATCTCGGCGGCCGTCTGCATCCTAACGGCAGGTTAGCAAACGGACCGACGTCCCCACCACCCTCCCCAAAGGTCTGAGCGCCCTCGCCGGTCCCGTTGGGTAGCAGGGCCACGGGCGGGCCCGCCTGTTGCAAGTGCCTTGCACTTGCGCATTCACCCTTGGCGGTTGCAGCCATTTTGCCGCAGCCTTTGCCGCCGAGGCGACAAGGCCCTGCTGCGCCGCCAGGAATTGCGCTCTCGTGGCGCTCCCAGCCTTGCGCTGGAGCGAGCGCCCCATCAATATCCTCACCGCCCCCACCCCCTGATCGATCGGACTGGCCACCGCAGGGCGGTCCCGCCGGGTCAACGGGGACCACTTAGCAAAGCTGCCGCTTTAAATTCACTTGAACCGCCTCATCTGCCAACGAGGGGCGATGCCCCACGACGTCGCCGCCTGCTGTGGGCCCCTCGAGTTCGCGCGCAGCCAAAGCGCGGGCCTTCCGTCGGTAGCCGCGCCGGGCCGGGGGACAAGACGGGCAAACCAGGACTTGGCGCGGCAACTTGAGAATTCCGCGCGCGGCCAACTTTTTCGGGGCGCGACTCACCCGCGCCGGAGACCTTTTTGTGGCGCGGCCGGCGCGACCCTGATCCCGGGGGCATGTCCCGGTCGGAGGCTTTAAAGGAAGCTAGCGGTCCCGCGTTGGCTACTTGATCGGTTGCGACCAGCCGCGCGCGGGGGGCCGCGGCGGCGGTGGCGGCGGGCCGTCGTCGAGAGCAACCGGGCCGCGGCGAATACGGTCATACTGGCGCGGCTCGAAATCGTAGAGCAGCACCGGCGGGGCCTGCGATATGGCGTTGCCGACCCGTGGCTGGCAATAGCGGTAGCCGTCGATTTCCCAATAGCAATAGCGACTGCAATAAAGCTGGCCGCGATACCAGTAGCACCCCACGCCCTCGGGCAGCTGTTCGATCCTGGCCCCGTAGCGCGAACCCGCCTCGGCCGGCAGATCCGCGAGCGACAGGCCCGCAAGCAACCCGGCAATTGCCGGCCCCAGCACGCGCATTTGCCAGTACTCCCCCTAAACGGTGGACCCACCGCACGTGGTTTCGAGCTGCCAGCAAGGTAGCCGATTCGCGTAACGAGGAAGCGAACCACCCGGTCGCGGAGCATACGCGCCTCGTCCTCGCCTGGCGAGACGATCGCCTCGCGAGGTTGAAAAAATCCCAAGCTGCGTCAAAAACGCCCTGCTTGCAGGTCTGCCCCAGCGCGGCGGCAGGGGCCGTCCCTCACCGCTCTCTAAAGGCCCGCGTGACTTGATCGCTGAGCGGCTTCATCAGATAGGACAGGGCCGTCCTCTCATGGGTCGAGATAAAGGCTTCGGCCGGCATGCCCGGAACCAGCTTGAACGCCTCCCTATCGTGATCCGAGACGCTGATGCGCAAGGTGAAGTAGACGGCGTTGCCCTGCGGATCTTTGCTCAGGTCGGCACCCACCCGGGTGACGGTCCCTCGGATTTCGGGGGTCGTTCGCTGATTGAGCGCCGGAAAGCGCAAAACGGCTTGCTGCCCGATCGCGACCTGATCGATATCGGAAGTGCCGATGCGAGCGTCCACGCCAAGGGTATCGTGCGTGGGCACGATCGACATCACATTCTCGCCGGGTCCGATCACGCCGGCAACGGTGTGCACCGTCAAATCATGCACAAATCCGGTCTGCGGCGCGCGCAGGTAGATGCGCTTCAGCTGATCTTCGGCGGCAACCTTGCGCTCCATCAGCTCGGCAACGCGTGCCTCGAGCTCGCGCAGTTCCTTGCTGGCATCCGTCTGCATATTTTGGGTCACGCCGATGATCTGCAACTCGGTTTCGCTGATCTGGCCCTGCGATCGCGCAATCTGAGCGATGTGGGCGCCCCATTCGCCGCGCAGGCGGGTCAGGTCCCGCTGCGCCTGCAGGGTGCGCGTGGTCGGGACCAGATCCTTCTTGCGCATGGCCTCCAGGCGCTCGAGCTCATCGCGCATAAGATCGACTTCTTCCGCCTTGGCGTCGCGCTGCGCCGTGGTGCCCTTGATCTCCTGCTTCAGCTGCCCGATCCGCTCGTTGAATTGGGCGATTTGGCCGTTCTTCACCGATTGACGCACCTCGAACAGACGCTTTTCGCCCTCCATGATGGCGGCGGCATCTTCGCCACTTTCCACGAAGCCGGCGGGGAATCTGACCTGATCGGTCTGATCGCGCTCTGCCTCCAGGCGCGCCTTGCGTCCGCGCAATTGCACCAGCTGGGAGACAACGATCCCTAGGTTGGCCCGCGCCTGCGTATCATCGAGGCTGATCACCACGTCGCCGGCATTGACGAGGTTGCCGTTCTTGACGTTGATCTCGGCGACGATGCCGCCCGTGGGGTGCTGCACCTTCTTGATATTGCTCTCGACCACCACGAAACCCGAGGCGATGACGGCGCCCCCGATAGGGGTGGTGGCGGCCCAGCCGCCGACGCTGACGACCATCAGGACGATCAGCGTGACGCCGAGGAGCAGACGGCGCGCCAGCGCGGGCTCAAGCACGCTGCGCCGGGCTGCAAGGGCTGGAGGGGTGTCTTGTGCCATTGCGGGGCTTTTTTCCTTATGCCTTGCCGTCGGCGGCCACCGCCAGGGCGGCGGGCGCGGTAACCGGGTAGCGCAAGACTTTGCGTAGAATTTCATCCTTCGGACCGATCGCGGTCAGCTGACCACCGCCAATCACGGCAACGGTGTCGGCAGCTCCGAGCACGCTCGGCCGATGCGCAATCACGATGACGATGCCGCCGCGCGCCTTGACGCCTTCGATGGCCTTGATGAGGGCGGCTTCGCCGTCCGAATCCAGGTTGGAGTTTGGCTCGTCCAACACCACCAGGAAGGGATTGCCATACAGCGCCCTGGCGAGCGCAATGCGCTGACGCTGCCCGGCGGAAAGCACCGAACCGCCGGGGCCGATGCGGGTTTCGTAGCCGTTCGACAGGCGCAGAACCATCTCGTGCACACACGCCATCTGCGAGGCCGCGATCACCTTGAGGCTGTCGGGGTTCTCTTCGAAGCGCGCGATGTTCTCGGTAATGGTGCCGTCGAACAGCTGCACGTCTTGCGGTAGATAGCCGATGTGCTTGCCCAGCTCCTCGGGCGACCAGCTCGCGTGCGTTGCACCATCGAGCCGCACCGCACCCCGCGCCAGCGGCCACACGCCGGTGAGGGCGCGGGCGAGCGTCGACTTGCCGGCCGCGCTCGGGCCGATCACAGCCACGACCGAGCCCGCCTTCACCGCGAACGTGATGTTGCTCAGCGTGACGGTCTGCGTGCCGGGCACGGCGACCGCCAAACCCTCGATGCTGATGCCGCTGGTTGGCGGTTGCAGGAGCAGCGGCTTGGTCCGCGTGGGCAGGCTGGAAAAAACCGTGTCGAGGCGGCGGGCGCTCTGACGCGCCGCCACGAAGCCGCGCCAGTTTGCAATGGCCACCTCGATGGGCGCCAAGGCGCGCGAGGCCGCAATCGAGCAGGCGATGATGGCGCCGGCCGTCATCTCACCGGAGATGGTCAGATAGGCGCCCAAACCCAGCAGGGCCGATTGCAACATCAGCCGGAACACGCGCGACACCACCGTCAGGCTGCCGACGATATCGCTCAAGCGCTCGTTGGCGGCCAGGTATTCCTGGCTCGCAGCTTGAAAGCGCCGCATGAAGCGATGCGCAAACCCCATGGCATTCAGGACTTCGGCGTTTTGTTCCGATGCCTCGGCCAGCGACCAGCGTTGCCTGGTGGCGCCGGAGGAGGCTTCCGATGGCGCGCGCATCAGCCGTTCGGTAAGCACGGTGAGCGAGATCAGGAACACGGCGCCGGCGGTTGTGGCCCAGCCGAGTACCGGGTGCAGCAGAAACACGAAGGCGAGGTAGAGCGGCATCCACGGCATATCGAGGATGGCCACCGGTGCCTGCCCGGAAAGAAAAGTGCGAATGGCATCGACGTCGCGCAGCGGCTGCATCGGACTGGCCTGCGAGCCGACGAAGGAACGCAGACGCACGACGGCATCGTGGGTCATCGTCGTGAGCTGACGATCGAGCCGGCTGGCGATACGCACCAACACTTGGCTGCGCACAATCTCAAGACCACCCTGAAACAGATAGAGCGAGATTGCCAACACGGACAACGCGATCAAGGTCGGAATGCTGCGGCTAGAAAGGACGCGATCGTAGATCTGCAGCATGTAGAACGAGCCCGTGAGGGCAAGCACGTTCACCACGCACGATATCAGCGCCAGTATTGGAATGATCGGAGCAAGGACGCCGGCCGCACGTCTGACCTCGCTCTTCTTTTGTTTTGCCACGCGACTACAGTCCCCAACTATCGGCGGCAGCCAGTTCAGCGCTGACCGCTTCGGCCCCTACGCACGGTTTGTAGAATAGTCTTGTTAAATCGCACCGAATTCTCGCGCATTTCGTTAACAGCGCGCTAGCAGCTACTTCATGGCCCATCTCCTCTTTAGCCGAATTTGAAGTCACTCGCGGTAAGCGACGACAGGTTTACCGATCGCAGCAGGACTTTCTCTGGATGCGACGGGTCGGTGACGTTCAGGGTGATTTCCACGTCTTCGCCGACCTGCACCAGGGCCCCGGCATCATGCAGGGCCTGGAAGGTCGGATAGCCGGAGTTGGAAAGATCAATAACGTGATCGAGCCCGCGGGCTTCGGGGACGGCCGCATCGTTGCCGAAGGCCGCGTGGAAGACAAAGGTATCGTTGTCGTGTCTGGGACCCCCGTGGTCCCCGTCTTGGCCGTAGCCGGCATCGGTGCCAGCGGCATCGCCGGCGCCGCGATTGGCATCCAAATCCAATTGCAGCCATTGCCGCTCGACGCTTTCCGGCCGATAGCCGCTCTCATAGCGCCGCGCAAAGGCGATGGTATCGCCGGCATCCTCCATGGCGGCAAGCGGCGCCTGCGACCCCGGGCCGTCCGTAGCGTGGGCATCGTCGCCCGCCAGCGCGTCGTACCGGCCGTGGCCGTGCTCGTCGGCTACGTCGCCGGCCGGCTGCTGCTGGTCGGACCCTTGGACACCCCCTTGGGCGGCCCCTTGCGCCCCCTGGTGCTCGGCCTCGTCCCCCTCGCCATGCCCCTCGCCGTCGGGCGCGGCTGCGTGCCGGTTGCCTTCCCCGCCGGTGTCGCCCGCGTGGTCCCGTTCATTCCCGGATTTGCTCTCGTGCGAGGATCCATCCGCATCGCCCAGACCCGGGCCAGGATCTGGCCCTGATCCGCCGTCATGGCCGTTGTAGGCAACGGCGCTGGCATCGGCGAGGCTGGTGTGCTCGCTGGCCTGATCGAAGGCGAGATCGACCGGCATCGGATCGTCTTCGACCGGGGTGACATTAATGGCCACCGAGGCCGTGGCGAGCTGATCGTCCTCGTTGGAGACGGTGTATGCGAAGTTGATGGTGCCGTGGAAGTGCTCGTCGGCCGTGAACAGCAGGTCGCCATCATCGCGAAGCTGGACGAACCCATGCTCCACGCGCAGCGGCGCGCCGATGGCCAAGTCAGCGCCATTGACCTGCACCACGCGCAGGCCGGTATCGACCTGATCGTTCAGCACATCGATGATGACGCCGTCGGTCGCATCTTCGACAACCGTGATGTCCTTGTCGTTGACGAGTGGCGAGGCGTCGCTCAAGGAGCCGTAGTCGCCCAGGCCTGCGTGCGTGTCGAGCGCGCCGCGATCGCCAAAGATGTGATCGCTGCCGTCGCTGGCGGAGGATCCCGATTGGCTGTCATCCCCGGTGACGACGACGTGCGACTCGACGTCGATCTTTCCGTTTTTGTCCTGCTCGGCATAGACCACGACGATGCGGCCGTCGGGGAGCGAGGTGGTGTCGGAGACCTCGTCGGGATGCCCGTCCCTAATGCCGAAGCTGTTCCCCAACTGGTCGCCGTTGAGGTCAAAACGCTGGCCCCAGGTCGAGTTGTTGTCGTCTTCCCAGCTCAGAAGGACCGATGGATCGCTATCGCCCGTGAGCCCAAGCGAGAAATCCTTGGGCTGTAAGGTAAAATGCTGCAGCTCGAGCACCTTGTCCGGCACCGACCAGGCCTCGTCACCCGCGACCTTATAGATTGCGGCCTTGATGTCGAAGCCCCCACTTGCATCGGGCTCTAGCCAACCCACGAGGATGTCGCCGTTCGCCGCCGACGTGATGATCGGATGGGTGCCCTTGGCGACGACGGCCGGCACATCCAACTGCTCGGAAAGATCAATGTTAAGGACCGCGCGCCCGCCGTCGCGTTCGATCACGGCGCCCTTGACCGTTTCCTGCGCTCCGTCGTTTTCGACCCAACCAATCGCCAGCTGGCCCTGCGCCAGGCCCGTCAGTTGCGGGGCCCGACCGTAGACCGGCACCGCAACGCCGGCATCGTCATCGACGGAGAACTGGGCGGCCGCGTCGTTGTCGCCGCCGACCTGTCCGTCACGACCGAGCCCGACAAGCGCGTTGCCCGCGCCTGCCCCTTCCGAGTTGCTCGTGACCCAATAGCGTTGCAGCATGATGCTGCCGTAGCCGTCATCGTTGGCGCCCAGCACCCAGGCCAAGGCAAATTCGATGTCGTAGACAGGTGCGTGGCCTGTCGCGGCGGCGTCATCGGCCGCCGTGGCCGCAGGATGCCCGGCCGGGTTCGAGGCCAGCGCGATGTCGGATACCTCCTGCCCCGCAGAAACCGCGAGGCCGCCCGCCGAGCCCTGGGGTTGGCCATGCGCGTCATAGGTCTGAGCCCGCAGTTCGCCCGAGTGCGCGTCAACCCAGGCTGCGGCGACGCCGCCGCCGCCGATGCGCACCGCGGCCGGCGTCACATCCGGATCGGCGCTGGCGGTGACCTCGATGACCGGGCCTTCGTCAATGGCACCCGTTGCGTCAGGAGTACCGAGCGTAACAATAAAGGACATCTCATCGTCCGTGGCGCCGGCGCCCAGCCGCTCCACCACGATGCCGTCGCTGTTGGACGAGACGATCACATCCGACACCGTATCGGCGGCCGTGTCGGTCAGGGTTGCACCATGGGGGGCCGCGGTCGGCTCGGCCGCCGCCAGGCTGTTGGTATTGACGACAATGCTGTCGTGCTGCTCGCCCACGAGGAACGGATTGGCGGAGCTGCCGTTGAAGGCAACCTTGCTGGCCGCCATGCCCGGATCAACCTTTTCGGGCGCATTCAGGTCGGAGGCGACGTCCTTGCCGGCCAGCGTGGTGTCGGCAGGACTGATCTTTTGCGCCACCGCCGAGATGGCGACGTTGCCGGCACTGTCCGCCACCTCGTAATTCAGCACGAGATCGGAGGCGTGCCCCTCCGCCATATTCAAATTGAATTCACCGGTGAACCCGGCAGGCAAGGCGACGGGCGCCATCGGGGTCTGTACCCAATCCGCACTCGTCCCGCTGGCCAGCGTCTCATCGGCCTGCAACGAAAAGACCGAGCCATTCAACATGGCATCGGCGCCGGCGGCAACCAGCCAGACCAGCGCGAAGTTGCCCGGACCCAAGTCCCCGACCTTGACGCGGCGGGCATCCCAGGCAGGGCCATCGCCCGCGCGACCGTAGTGCGGCGTCAGGTCGGCGAGCGCCTCGTTGACGGCGGCATAGTCCGGCGCGGCGGCGCCACCGGCCGGCGCCGTCGCATAAAGCTTGCCGTGCACGTGGCCTTCCGAGCCGATCCAGGCCACAAGCACGTCGCCCGTGTCCAGCGTGGCCACGGTGGGCAGACGGCCCATGGCGCCGCCGCTGCCGTCGTCGTCGCCGATCCACACGCTATTGTCGTTGGCGGCGCCGGCAAACGCGGTCTCAAGCTCGGCGGCATGCGAAATCTTGTGGAAGGCCTGGCCGACCACGTCGACGGGGATGAGCCCCGTGGGGGTGCCGCCGTCGTCGTAGAATACGCCAAAGCGCTGCATCATAATGCGGCCAAGCCCGGGCGGATCCGTCGCGTCGGATGCAACCCAGACCAGATTGAGACCGCCCGCGGCGTCCGCGCTTGGGTCATAGCCGCTGATCGATAGACTGTGGTGGCTCAACGTGCCGGCCGTTTTGCCGACCGTTATTTCTGAACCCAGAAGCCCCGAATCCTGCGAGACGCCGCGCAGCTTGATGACGCCATGGCCGTCCGCCGAGACCTCTTGCCAGGCAACGCCGACCGCCCCACCGGCGCTGGCGATCTGTAGGCTGCTCTTTCCTTCGCCCGGACCAACCAACACGCGGCCAGATGCTTCGGCTGGCTCGCCGCCAGGCGCGCCGAGCCCGCTGGCAAAACGCACCTCGACGCCCTGTTCGGAGAGCCAAACAAAGGCTGGCGTGCCTAACGTGCCAGCGGGCACACCGGCGGAATCTGCAAGGGTAAGCAGGCCGTGGCCCATCCCCTCTTCTGTACCGGTGCTCACTTATGACTCCCGACAGACCATCTGCCAATGGCATCCAACCGATATGTGCGGCGCTTTAGCATTCGGAGAAGCCATCGTCACCAGATTGGTAGACACAATAACTATCACGTGCGATTTCAGCGCAGGGAGGATTTTACAGCAGTATTGTCCGCCCATCATGCGACCTCGAGCCGATCTTCGATCAGACTTTGGTCCGACCTTCATGCACACGGTGCCGAGCGCTTCGCACCTATTTTCAAGGCTTTTTGGCCGCCGCCTGGCAACCTTCTGGTCACGCCAAAGCTTGGCCGGTCGATTTACCATAGCCTCCTTGGCGGTCCTTGGTTGCGGCATGACGCTGCTCGGCGCGTGGGTCAGCAGCCGCATCGAGGAAGGCGTGCTCTACAACTCTGCGAGCAGCGCCGCCCTTTACATTAATACCTTTATCGACCCGCAGGTGCAGGAGCTCGCCAAGGGCCCCAATTTACGCCCCGAGACGGTAGCCAAGCTCGACGAATTGCTGAACGCGGCGCCGCTGCGACGGAAGGTTGTCGGCATTAAGATCTGGTCGCTTGATAGCGTTATTCTTTACAGCAACAAAAAGGAGGAAGTCGGGCGAAAATATCCGCCCTCTTGGCGTCTGCAAGAGGTAATGAAGGGCAGAATCGTCGGCTCGTTTGATACCCGAGAAGCGGAGAATTCCGCCGAGCGCAAACTCGGTCTGCCGCTATTTGAAATTTACACGCCGATCCGCGCCAGCGATACACAACGCATCATCGCCATCGCCGAGTTTTACGAGAATGGTACGGAGCTGAAGAGTAATTTGGCGCGCACGCGCCTTTATAGCTGGTTCGTGGTGGCGCTTGTTACGCTCCTGATGTTAAGCATCCTATTCCGGATCGTGCGCACGGGCAGCGCCACGATCTCCAGTCAGCAGAAGGCATTGCGTGAGCGAATTTCGGAGCTGTCCCGCCTGCTGCGCCAGAACGAGGACCTGCGCCACCGGGTCGATGAGATCAACCGGCGTTCGGTGGAAACGCATGATCTCATTTTGCGCCGTGTGGGGGCCGAGATGCACGACGGGCCGGCGCAGCTGATCAGCCTGGCGCTGTTGCGCCTTGATGCCCTACAACCCAAGGCACAGGTCAGCGATGCGGAGCTGCCTCGGGAGGACTACGTAAGGATTCACAGCGCCCTGTCGGATGCCCTCGCCGAGATCAGGAACATGTCGGCCGGGCTGATCCTACCCGAGCTCGATGCCCTTTCGCCCGCCGATGCCTTGTGGATCGTCGTGCGCAACCACGAACGCCGCACAGGAACGACGGTGAAATGCGATGTTTCCCGGCTTCCCGGCAGCCTTTCCAATCCTCTCAAGACCTGCCTTTACCGGTTAACCCAGGAGGCTTTGAGCAATGCCTTCCGGCATGGCGGCGGGGTCGGCCAAAGCGTTGTGGGCGGCCTCTGCGACGGACGGCTTACGGTAACCATTAGCGACATGGGCCGCGGCTTTCCGGTGGAGGAGCAAATGCTCAAGAGCAACGGCCTGGGCCTCAAGGGCATGCGTGACCGGGTTGCTGCACTGGGGGGGGTCTTGGAAATTGAAAGTAAGCCTGGCGGAGGAACTCGATTGACAGCGCAATTCGAACTGTCTGAAAATCAACCAGTTAGCAACGTAGAGCGGGTGGGGTAGAGTGAGCGAGCGTATACGAGTAGTCGTCGTCGACGACCATCCATTGTTTCGGGAGGGTGTCGCACACACCCTGCGGGGTGCGAGCTTTCTCGAGTTGGTCGGGGAAGGCTCGACGGCCGATGATGCGGTTCGGATCGCCAAAGCCGAATTGCCAAACATTGTGCTTCTCGACGTCAGCATGCCGGGTGGCGGCATCGAGGCGGCGCGCGCCATCGCGCACGCTTGTCCCGTCGTCAAGACCATGATGCTGACGGTGTCGGAGAGCGAGGAGCACGTCGCCCAGGCGCTGGACGCAGGTGCGCAGGGATACCTGCTCAAGGGCACGAGCGGCTTGGAGCTGATTGCGGCCATGCGCTCCGTCGCCCGCGGCGATTCCTACGTCTCGCCGCGCCTGGCCGGCCGCTTGCTGACCTTGTCTCGGCGGCAGTCGGGGAGCGGCGCCAAGCCGACCGAACTCGCCGATCTCACCAAGCGCGAAGAGCAGATCTTGGATCATGTTGCGCAAGGCCGCACCAACAAGGAGATCGCCATCCAACTGAAGATCGGCGAAAAAACCGTCAAGCACTACATGACCAACATTATGCAGAAGCTGCAGGTGCGAAACCGGGTTGAGGCGGTGCTGGCACTGCAGAAGGCGCGCCTGGCGGGCCGCAACTAACGGCCTTCGCGCTGGCGCGGTTGCGACCAAGGAAGGGTCCCCGTCACTTGGTCACCCGAGACTTGGTCGCCCGACACTTCGTCACCCATCACTTGGTCACCCAATCACTTGGGTCCCTCTCGACAGGAGTTGGTTCGACACTTGCTCAGCCAATAGAGGCAGAGGGACGGCCGCGAACGCCTTGGCGATGCGCGGCCTCGAGCCTTGGCCGCAGCCCCTGGCCTCGACCTTAGGATTGCTGCAAAGCTTGGCTAGACGCAGGCGCGCGGGCCAAGCGCAGTCGTTTGCCGGTGCGCAACGGCACGGGCGCTCATGCCTCGCCGGGGACCGGTGCGGGCTAAGGACGAGGGAGACTTCCATGCTGCAGGACGGCGACATCGCGCCTGACTTTGAGTTGCCGACCGATGCGGGCGGCAGCCTCAAGCTCTCCCGGCTCAGGGGCAAACCGGTGGTCGTCTACTTCTATCCCAAGGATGATACGTCGGGATGTACCATCGAGGCCAAGGACTTCTCCCGATTGGCGCCCGAGTTTCACAAAGCCGGCGTGGAGGTCGTCGGCCTATCGCCCGATAGCGTGGAAAGTCACCGGACGTTTCGCAGCAAACACGGCCTGACGGTTCGCCTCGCTGCCGATGTGGATAAGGCGGCCGCGATGGCCTATGGCGTTTGGGCCCAAAAGTCGATGTACGGCCGCACGTACATGGGGATCGAGCGCTCAACCTTTTTGATCGACAAGGCCGGCCGCCTCGCCAGCAGTTGGCGCAAGGTGAAAGTGCCCGGTCACGCCGAAGAGGTGCTCGCCGCGGCACGGGCGCTCGCCACGTAGGCGTGGTCATCACCGAACCGTGACTGCCATTCTGCCACAACCTGCGCCAAACTTTGGAGCCTGCGAGCCAGGGAGCCGACCCCCATGCTGATCCCCAAATCCATTGCCGCTGCGGCGCTGCTGTTGCTACCGCTTTCTGCCGCGGTTGCCTGTGATGACTTCGCCGAGGAACAGGCGATGGCGGCCGCCATCGCGGCGGCAAAAGTCTCTCGCCTCCTCGCCGAGGCGCCGTCGCCCGGCCTCGTGGCAGCAGCCGACGCGCCAGCATCCGCCGAGGAGAGGTCTTCCCGGCCAGTGCTTGCTGCCGAGGCCACGGAAACGGCGGCGCTGTTGCCGAGCCGCCCCTAGTCACGACGGCGTCGTCGCGGACTTTGCCCGGCCGCGTGTGCACCAGGCAATGCCGCAAGCGCGGCGCGGCCAAGGTGGTGCGCCTCCTCGATCGCCCGGGTGTGCCGCTGGCGCCCTCGGGATGGCCGGGTCGTCGGGTCTCAGAGGTGGGATGGCAGGTGGCGGTGCCCTACTGCTTGCCCGGCACGGCCGCCTCCCATTTCAGTCGCCGCGAGTTGATCGGCGCGACCGCGCTGTCGAAGTGGCACCCGGCGCGCTCGAATCCCGCCCGCCAGTCCTGCAGATGCCGTTCCACCCAGAGCAGCGCCTTGGCCTTGTCCCGCCGCCGGATGGCCGCAACGATGTTCTGATGCGCCTCGATGAGCCTGGTGATCCCCGCCGGGTTGTTGGTCAGGATCAGCTCCACGGTCGGCAGCACCAGCATACTGGAGGGTTCCTTGGCGAGAAGCAGTACGCGATTGTGCGCGGCCTTGGCCACCAGCCCGTGAAATTCGGCATCGAGATTGGCGACGGCGCCGGCGGCGTGCTCGACCGCTTGCGTAGCGACGATGTTGGCGTCGATGGCATCGAGTTCTTCCGGCGTGGCATGCTCGATGGCCTGCGTCACAACCGCCGGCTCCAATGCCATCGAGGTATACCACAACTCGCGGAAGGTGACCTGCTGGAGGATCAGCGCCCGGCTCATGCGTGTGGCGAGCCGGTCATAGTGAGGCACGGCCACCAACAGCCGGCGGCTCGCCTCGCGCGCCACAAGACCCGCTTGCTCCAGCAGGCGAATGCCTTCCCGCACGGTCGAGCGATTGACGCCGAACTGCTTGACCAATTCCGATTCGGTCCCGATCGGGTCGCCCGGACGCAAGACGCCGCCGAGGATCTTGCGCTCGATTGCATCGGCGACCAGCTCGTAGGCCGGCAGGGCCTTGATGCGCTCGAATCTGGCGGCGGCGACCTGGGACATTTCCTGCAACAATGGTTTTGCGGCCGCCCTTTATGGGCGGCCGCGTTGCTGGGGATGCTAGTTGCTGGCGGCCTCGTTCGACAGGATCTCGCCGAACAGCTTCCAGGTCTCTCCCTCGAACTTCTGCAACTGCACGGACTGCAGCGGATAGAAATCGGTCGGGCTGGTATTGACCTTGATGCCGGGCAGCAGCAGGGGCAGGTCGACGTTCTTTAGGTTCGCCGCCTGTTTCATGACGTTGGCGCGCGTGAGGTCATCGCCGCACTGCTTCAGGACGAGGGTCATCAGCGTGGCGACCGAATAGCCGAACACGTTGCTGCCGTCCGCCAAATTGCCGGTCGGGTAGTACTTCTGCATGAAGGCCTTCCATTCCAAGAAATCCTTGGCGTTGGCCCACTGCGGGTCGGTCGGGTCCTTCAGGTAGGCGGCGGTGATGATACCCTGGGAGTTTTCAAAACCGGCCGGTTTGATCACTGTTCCCACCGAGGCCGACACGTTGTTGAGGTACTGCGCCGGCTTCCAGCCGATTTCGGCGGCCTTTTTGATGGCCTGAGCCGCGAACTTCGGCGTCGTGATGTTGAAAAACACGTTGGCGCCGGAGTTCTTGAGCTGGATCATCTGGCTGTCGACGGTGGGATCCGTCACCTCATAGGTGACGTGCGATACGATCAGTTTGTCGGCATCCTTACCCAAGCCCTGCTTGAAGCCATTGAAGTAGTCCTTGCCGTAGTCGTCGTTCTGCATCAGGACGCCGATCTTGGGGTCCTTGACGTTGGCCAGGATGTGCTTGGCGTAAATGATGGCTTCGGTGACGTAGTCGGGCTGATAGCCCATGGTCCATGGATTTTCCTTGTAGTGACCCCACTTGGAGGCCCCGGTGGCGACGAATAGCTGCGGCACCTTCTTGGTGTTGAGGTACTTCTGGATCGCCGTATTGGGCGGCGTGCCAAGCGTCTGGAAGACAAACAGCACCTTGTCCTCCTCGACCAGCTTGCGCACCATTTCCACGGTCTTGGGCGGCGAGTAGCCGTCGTCGTAGCTGATGAAGTTGATCTTGCGTCCGTTAATGCCGCCCTGTTCGTTGACCATCTTGAAATAGGCGTCGATCACCTTGCCAATCGTCCCATAGGCGGAGGCATTGCCCGAATAGGGGTTGGTGTGGCCGATCTTAATCTCGGTATCGGTGGCGCCCTCGTCGTATGTCTTCTGCGCACAAACCGGCGAGACGGCCAGCGCGAGCGCGAGTGCGCCTGTGCCGGCGAGCAGCAGCCTGCGTGTGATGTGGTGCATTTGCGACTTCCTCCTTTGCTTTGTCAGGACATTGCTTCATCGCAGCCGGCGAGCCCGCGCCGTCACGATCCTCTCAGCCGACGCCACAGCAGCGCCAGGCCACCGGCTATTCCCATCGGCATTGTGTACATCAGCAAGATCAGCGCGATGCCGTAGATGGTCCACGGCTCCAAGTCGAGCGGCAGGTTTACCGCAGCGGTGAGCTTTTTGGTAAGGGCATCGGCGTACTTCTCGATCACCTGCACGAACACCCCACCGATCACGGCGCCGGGCAGCGAGGCGATGCCTCCGACCACCGCGCCGACCAGGATTGCAATCGACAGCTCGAAGCGGAAGCTATCGGGGGCCACAAACTCGAAAATGATGGCGTGCAAGGCACCCGCCACGCCCGTGTAGAGCGCACTGATCCCGAACACCACGGTCTTGTAGTGGGCCACGTTGATACCCATGGTGCTGGCCGCCATGGTGTGGTCGCGAATGGCCCGCAAGGCGCGGCCGGTGCGGCTATCGAGCAGGTTGCGCGCGATCCAGAACATCAAGACGGCGACCGCGAGCACCACAAGATACATCCACTGGTCGGCGCTGAGCGGCAAGCCGAAGGGCGGATCCGGCTTGAAGATGTTGATACCTTGGACGCCGTTGGTGAACCATTCGAAGTGGCGATATTTCAGGATCTGCGGCACCGCCACGGCGAGCGCGAATGTGGCCAGCGCCAGGTAATGGCCCTCCAATCGCAAGGCCGGCAGGCCGAACAGATAGCCGACCAGGAAGCAGAAAATGGCCGCCACGGGCAGGGTGGCCCAATAGGGCCAGTTTGCCTGGTCGATCAATACCGCGGCCACATAGGCCCCGACCGCGAAAAAGGCGCCATGGCCCAAGGAAATTTGGCCGTTGAAGCCGGTGAGAAGGATGAGGCCGAGCACCGCAATGGCGTAGACGATCATGAGGCTCAGCTGCAGGAAGCCATAATTGCTGATGATGCCGGTTTTGCCTCCGAGCAGCGGCAGCAGGGCGAGCACGATCACGGTTGCGGCGAGCCAGTAGCCGCGGCCGAGGGAGGGGCTGCGCTCGCTGGCGGCAATGCCGTTTGCTGTCGTCGTTGCCATTCCCTATACCCGCTTCACTGAAACCTGGCCGAACAGGCCGCTTGGCTTGAGGGTCAGAACCGTGATGACGATGATGAGTGCCACCGTCAGCTTTTCGCCGTTGCCGATGACGTAGACGCCGGTGCTCTTCTCGAGCAGATTGCCGAGGTAGGCGATCAGGTTCTCCAAGACGCCGACGATAAAGCCACCGGCGACGGCCCCGCCGGGGCTCGATATGCCGCCGACCAGGGCGCCGGCGAAGCCGTAGAGCAGAATGCTCGCCATCATGTTGGGCTCGAGGTAGACCGCGGGCGCCACCAGCGACCCGGCAACCGCGCCGATGGCCGCCGCCAGGCCCCAACCGAGCGCCAGCATCCAGTCGACGCGAATGCCGGCCAGCCGGGCCGAGGCAGGGTTCTGCGCCGCCGCGCGCATGGCAAGTCCAAGGGGGGTGAAGCGGAAGAACGCGAACAGGGCGACGAGCAGCAGAACGGTGACGAGGATCATGCCGATTTGATGCGGGCCGATATAGCCAGAACCGACGAAGGTGATGTGCGGGAACGGCGAGGGAATGGCCTTGATGGTGTGCCCCCAGATTGCGCCGGCGAGCGAATGGAAAATTGCCAGCAGGCCGATGAAGACCACCACCACCGACAGCACGGGGGCATGGTGCAGCGGCCGCAAGATCACGCGCTCGATACCGACGCCGATCAGGAACGAAAAGAGCGCCACGATCGGCAGGGCGAGCCAGAAGCTGAGGCCCCATTCCAGCGCCTGCCAAACCAAGTAGGCGCTGAACATGGCGAGCTCGCCCTGGGCGAAATTGATGTGGTCGGTGGAGACGAAGATCATTACCAGCGCTAGCGCCAGGCAGGCATAGATGGCGCCGTTGGCGAGCCCCGAGGCGACCTGCTGGATCAACTGTTCCATGCGCGTCCTTCCCTCAGTAGCCCAGATAAGATTTGCGGATGGCCTCGTTGTTCTTCACCTCCACGGACTTGCCCGACATCACAACGCGCCCGGTCTCCAAGACGTAGGCATGATCGGCAAGCTCGAGGGCCAGTGCCGCATTCTGCTCCACCAGCAGCATGCTCACCTTTGCCTCGCTGTTGATGCGGCGCATGATGCGAAAGATTTCCTGCACGATGAGCGGCGCCAAACCGAACGAGGGCTCGTCCAGCAGCATCAGCCGCGGGCTCAGCATCAGCGCGCGGCTGATCGCCAACATTTGCTGCTCGCCGCCGGACAGGGTCCCCGCCTGCTGGTTCACGCGCGCCTTCAGGATGGGAAAATATTCAAACACCATGCCGAGGTCGCGTTCCGCCGCCGCCTTGTCCTTGCGCGTGTAGGCAGCCACGCGCAGATTTTCGCCGACGCTGAGGTTGGTGAAGGTGCCGCGGCCCTCCGGCACGTGCCCGACGCCGAGGCGGATGATGTCCTCGGTGGCCTTGCCGGCAATCGGCTGGCCGTCGAGCTTGATCGACCCCTCGGTTCTCACCATGCCGCAGATGGAGCGCAGCGTTGTGGTTTTGCCGGCCCCATTCGCGCCCAACAGGGTGGTAATGCCGCCGGGCTGCAGCGAGAAGCTGACGTCGTGCAAGGCTTGGGTTTGGCCGTAAAACGCTTTGAGACCTTGGGCCTCGAGCAGGGCGGCCATCTTACGCCTCCGTTCCGAGATAGGCCCGGATCACCTCCGGATTGCGCTGCACGTCGGCCGCTGAGCCTTCGGCGATCTTCTTGCCGAAATCGATGGCAACCACCTTGTCGGAGACCGACATCACCAGGCTCATGTGATGTTCGACCAGCAATACCGTGACATTCTGGGTATCGCGCACGCGTCGGATCTGGCCGCGCAGTACGTCGACTTCGTCATGGTTGAGCCCGGCGGCGGGCTCGTCCAGCAGCAGGAGTTTCGGCCGTCCCGCCAGGGCCCGCGCCAGCTCGACGCGTTTGCGCACGGGAAACGGCAACGGCCCGGCCGGCAGGTGGGCAAAGGCTTCAAGTTCCATGAAGGCGATGAGTTCGACCGCTCGCTCCCTAATCTCGCGCTCCTCTGCCTCATGCTTGGGCAGACGCAAGGCGTCGGTGATGAAGCCAACGCAGGTGCGGCTGTGGCAGCCAACCCTGACGTTGTCGAGCACCGACATGCGGTCGAACAGGGCAACGTTTTGAAAGGTGCGCCCGATGCCGAGCTTGGCGATTGCGTGCCGGCTGTCGCGCAGGATCGAGCGCCCCTCGAACAGGATATCGCCCTGGTTGGGAATGTAGAGCCGGCTCAAACAGTTGAAGAGCGTGGTCTTGCCGGCGCCGTTGGGGCCGATCAGGCCGGCAATCTGGCCCGCCTCCACATCGAAGGAAACGCCGTCCAAAGCCACGATGCCGCCGAAGCGAACGGAAATATCACGCACGCTCAGCAGGCGGCGGGCGTCGCCGGCTCCTGCGGGCGAGGTGCGCAATCGTGTTTGCGCCACCATCGACGGACGTATCGCTCCCTGCGGTTCTTATTTTGACGCACCGGTTTTGATAGCCCAGGCGCCGCCTGTCGGATTGTCGGACCGACAGGCCAGCCGATATTGAAGCCTCTTTTCGCCGAGGTCCAGGGCTCCTTTTGGCCTACGGGGCCGCTCTTTCCTGGCTCGGCGCCGGCAAAAAGGGGGCGAGGCGGGTCTCGCCTTGCCCCCCTTCTCGGGCCGATGTCGTCGGACCACCAATGCCTTAGCTTCGGCGCCGCAAGCGCCTCCAGGTCTCCTCGTTCACCTCACCGGTCACCTGCAACCGCTCATCGCGCTGGAAGCGACGCGTTGCCCGCCGGGTCTTTTCCTGACAATCGCCGTCCACGTCGTCCCGGCGCAGATAGCCCGCCCGGTGCAGCAGGCGCTGCACCTCCCAGCAATCGCCAACGGTGCTTTCCGCCTCCTGAACCGCCGCGCAGGCATAGGCGCTGACGGTGCAGCGCTGGTTCAATTTGCCAAGCGTGCCGATCGAGGCCGCTTCGCATTCCTGCTTCTTACCTTTGGCGCGGTCCCACACCATGTAGCGCTCGCCGTACTTGTTGCGCACCTCGCGTTGCCAATTGTCGATGGCATTGCGCATGGCGGCGGCCTTGCCGAAGATCGAAGCCTTGCCAGCCGCCTTGATCTCTTCGGACTTGCAGCCGTCCTCCCGGCCCCTTTGTGCGTTGACCGGGATGGCCAACAGCGCGGTAATGAACAGGGCGACGGCCATGCTCGCAGCCCAACAAACTCTGTACCTCATGCAAAACTCCCTCGACACGCCCCGGACGATGCGAGGTAATCAGATCAGATTTTCCCATAGGTGGCAACGACAACCAGGGCGGCGGGGGTGTTGGGAGAGCCAGCGGCCCAGGCCTTTGCCGCTCAAGCCCTGCCGCCGGCAAGTCACCGCCGCGCCGCCCCGAGGGGATAACAGGGGGTGATGGGGTAGGCGGCCCTTGTTGGCCAGCAGCACGCGGGGTAGCGACGCCAGCGCCGAGGGCACCACTCCCTTGGGTGGCGGCGCTACGCACCGGCAAAACGGTGCAAGGGATCAAGGGGCAAATGCCCTTGGGCCGTGCCGAGCGCTGTCGTGTCAGCAGCCTCGCGCGCCTGCCCGCATCCTCGGTTGCCACCTCGACCCGGGGAACCATATATCTTTGCCCATGCCGCGCCTCCCCAAGGACACCACCCCCCGCCCGCGGCCCTCGCGCGGCAAATCGGGCAAGCCGCCCGCGCCTCCCGTCGAGGGCTCGAGCGGCACGCCCGAGACCAAGCGCTCGGCCAAAGCCATGGGCGGGGCGCCCCAGGCGCCGTTTCTGCCGCCACTGCCAAGCGATACCGCTGCCGTTTCGGCGCCGCGAGGCCAGGAGGCGATGGCGGCCGCGGCACCCGGCACGGCCGAACCCGACGCGCCCGTGCCCGGCTCGGCGGCGGGCAAATCGACCCTGCCGGCCTTGCGCCAGGTGGGGCCGCCCTCGCGCTCGCTCTCGGACATGACGGCAAGCCTCAACGCGCTGCTCGCCCGCCCGCACGAGCGCTCCCAGCGGGCCCGCGAGGTCCTGGCCCAGCAGCCGATGCTTGCCACGCATCCGCTCGTGTCGGGCGGCATGCCGATGTTCATGCCGCATCGGCCACCGCGGCCCGAGAAATCGGAAGGTGGGATCCCCTTCGAGCTTAGCGCCGAGTACGAGCCGAGGGGCGACCAGCCGCAGGCGATTGCCGAATTGGTCGAGGGCGTGAACCAGATCGAGCGCAACCAGGTGCTGCTCGGCGTCACTGGCTCGGGCAAAACCTTCACCATGGCGCAGGTGATCCAGCGCACGCAGCGCCCCGCGCTGGTTCTCGCACCCAATAAGACCCTGGCGGCGCAGCTCTACGGCGAATTCAAGGGTTTTTTCTCCAACAACGCGGTGGAATACTTCGTCTCCTACTATGACTACTACCAACCCGAAGCGTACGTGCCGCGCACCGATACCTATATCGAAAAAGAGTCCTCCATCAACGAGCAGATCGATCGGATGCGCCACGCCGCCACGCGTTCGCTGCTCGAGCGCGACGATGTGATCATCGTTGCCTCCGTGTCGTGCATCTACGGTATCGGCTCGGTGGAGACCTACACCGCCATGACCTTCACAGTAGAGGTCGGCGAGACGATCCCGCAGCGCCAACTGTTGGCCGATCTGGTGGCGCTGCACTACCGGCGCAGCGATACCAATTTTACGCGCGGCACCTTCCGTGTGCGCGGCGACACCGTCGAGCTGTTTCCGGCCCACCTTGAGGATCGCGGCTGGCGGATCTCGATGTTCGGCGACGAGGTGGAATCGATCACCGAGTTCGATCCCCTAACCGGCGAGAAGACCGATGAATTGAAATTGATCAAGGTTTACGCCAACTCGCACTACGTCACGCCCAAGCCGACCCTGCAGCAGGCGCTCAAGAGCATCAAAGCCGAAATGAAGCAACGCCTCGACGAGCTCTACGCCTCGGGTCGGCTGCTGGAGGCCCAACGCCTCGAGCAACGCACCTTATTCGATATGGAGATGATGGAGGCGACGGGTTCCTGCGCCGGCATCGAGAATTACTCGCGCTACCTGACTGGCCGGCAGCCGGGCGAGCCACCCCCGACCTTGTTCGAGTATCTGCCCGACAACGCCCTAGTCTTCGTCGATGAGAGCCACGTCACCGTGCCGCAGATCGGCGGCATGTTCCGCGGCGACTATCGGCGCAAGGCGACGCTTGCCGAGTACGGCTTCCGCCTGCCCTCGTGCATGGACAATCGGCCCCTGCGTTTCGAGGAGTGGGACGCCATGCGACCGCAGACATTGTATGTCTCGGCCACACCGGGTCCGTGGGAGCTGCAACAGACGGGCGGCGCCTTCACCGAGCAGGTGATCCGCCCCACCGGTCTGATCGATCCCGTCGTAGAGGTGCGCCCCGCCAAGTCGCAGGTCGACGACCTGATCGACGAGGTGCACCAGGTCACGCGGCGTGGCTATCGCACGCTGGTCACGACGCTGACCAAACGCATGGCGGAAGATCTCACCGAGTACATGCACGAGCAAGGTATCCGCGTCCGCTACATGCATTCTGACATCGAGACCCTGGAGCGTATCGAAATCATTCGCGATTTGCGCCTTGGCGCTTTCGATGTGCTGATCGGGATCAACCTCCTGCGCGAGGGCCTCGACATCCCCGAGTGTGCCCTGGTGGCGATCCTCGATGCCGACAAGGAAGGCTTTCTGCGCAGCGAGACCTCGCTCATCCAAACGATCGGCCGCGCCGCCCGCAATCTCGACGGCAAGGTCATCCTCTATGCCGACCAGATGACGGGCTCGCTCGAGCGCGCCATCGCCGAAACCGAGCGCCGGCGCGAAAAGCAGGAGGCCTGGAACCAAGCCAACGGCATCACGCCGGCGTCGGTGCGCAAGAACATTGCCGATGTGCTGTCTTCCGTCTACGAGCAGGATCACGTCACCGTCGACGCCGGCATGGCCGACGAAAATGCCACGCTGGTTGGCCACAATCTGCTGGCCGTGATCGATGGCCTCGAAAAGAAGATGCGCGAGGCTGCCGCCGACCTCGAATTCGAGACCGCCGCCCGCCTGCGCGATGAAATCAAGCGCTTGCGCGAGACCGAGCTCGCCATCGCCGATGATCCGCTCGCCCGCCAGGTCGAGGTCGAAGACCGGGCCGGTGCCTTTGCCGGCGAGCGCAAATATGGACCGAAAGCGCGCGGCGTGGCCCCTAGTAGGCGCCGGGGTACCGCGGCGCCCGCGGCGGCGGCAAGCCAAGCCGATTTATCGACGAGCCGCATTGCCCGCACCTACCAGCCGGTGCAGCCGACGCACGCCCAGAACTCCGCCGTGCCCGCCAGCCGCGTGCGCAAACCCGATCTCGAGGAGATGGGCTCGGCGCGCAATCGCCCGGTGCCGGCACGGGACTATCAGGCGCGGGCCCCGCGCGTCGATCCGCGCCAAAAGGCGGGAGCATGGGGTGAGCAGATCAAAGGGCCGCACAAGCCGACCTACGATGAAATGGGTCCGCACGCCGAGCGCGGCCTGCCCGGCCCGGGCAGGCCGTTGCCAACCAAGCAAGCCGAGGCGGAGCCCAGCGGCGGGCGGACAATGCCCGGCCTCGATGCCGGCGCCGATCGAAAGAAGAAACACCGGCACGGCCGGCCGCGCAAAACCGGTCGGCCCGGCGCGTAGGCGGAGCCTAGAACGCGCGTTTCGGCGACAGGGGGCGGCGCTGCGGCCAACTCTGCCAGCCGCAGGGCTGCGCGCGCCTAGCTTCACGCCGCTGGCGACAACTGCCGCACGCGCGGCAGCACCTCTTGCGCCAGCAGCTGCAGCGAGCGGTGCCAGGCCTCGGGGTGCTCGACATAGTCGAAGCCAAACACCAGGAGATGGCCGAAGCCGCCGACCTCGTCGTGGATGCGCGCAATCTTTTCGGCCACCGTCGACGGTGAGCCGACGATCCAGTTGTGATGCGCGCAATACTCAGCCGTGACGTCGCTGTCGGCGACGTCGGGGTCGTGCTTCAAAAACTGCAGGAACTCAAACTCCTTGAGGAGCGGCAAGAAGTACTCGCGCATCATACGGCCCATGTGCAGTCCGACCGACAGACGCATGGCCTCGGCGTCCGTCTCGGCCACGAACACTTCGCGCACCATACGCCATTCGGCCCGGTTGGGTTTGCGTCCCGTCTTGGCTGCGCCGATCTCGACTGCCTCCCAGTGGCTGCCGACATAGGTCGGGTTGAGATTGAGGCTCATCGGCAGGTAGCCGCGCTCGCCCGCGAGTTTCAGGGTATCGGAGCCTTTTGACAGCCCGGCCACGCCGATCGGCGGGAACGGCTTCTGCAGCGGTTTGATATGCGGCTTGAGAAAGCCGTACATGACCTCGGGATTGCGCACGGTCCAAAAGTTTCCGACATGTTCGAAGGGCTCGTTCGTCGACCACAGCTTCAGGATGATATCGAGGGCTTCGCGCGTCATCTCGCGGTTGGCGCCCTTTTCGCCGTCGACGTTGAACATGGCCCAATCGCTGGGCAGGCCCGATGCGGCAATGCCGAAGTTCAGTCGCCCATCCGAAATGTGATCGAGCATGGCGACGCGGTTCGCAAGCTCGGCGGGGTGGTGATAGGGCAGCAGGAAGCCGCCGGGCCCAATGCGGATGCGCTTCGTCGTCATCAACGCCTGCGCCACCAACAGATCGGGAGCGGGGTGAGGTTCCCACGGGGCGGTGTGATGCTCGCCGATCCAGCACTCCTTATAGCCGAGGGCATCGAGCCAGCCGATCACCTGCAAATCCCAAACGTGACCGTCCTTTAACGGCCGCTCCGGTGGATGCGAAGGCATGGTGAAATAGCCAAATTCCATGGGTTTCCTCCTATCGGTTGTCCGCGTGACGAACAAACCCTCCGCTCGGCGCGCAGGCCACGGCGTCTGGCGCGCGAATTGCTCTTTTGCTTGCGCTTGCACGCTCGGCTTTTTTCCGCTGCCGCGATGGCCGATCTGTGTTGCCTGGCACGGCGTGGCAAGCAAACATGCGCCACCTCGACGGCAGCCATGTGTGGTCGAGGTTGCCCTGGACGGCGGCCTAGCGCAACTCTACGCTGACGTCACTCGCTGTCGAATGGCGCGCGCGCCGCGGCCTCTTCTGCCGTGGCCAGCCCCGCCTGTTGTCCCAGCCTTGCCGCGAGGTGCCCGATGAAATCTGTCGCCACGATTGCCGGCCTCGCCGCCGGGCTCCTGTCACTTTACGCCCATGCCACACCGTTGCCGTCGACGACGCCGAGCGAAGTCGGCTTTGCGCCGGAGGGCCTGGCGCGCTTAGACCGCTTTTTTGCGCGCGAGATCGGGGAAAAGAGGGTGCCGGGCGCCGTCGTGGCGATCGCCCGCGAGGGCAAGCTCGTGCACTACAAAGCCTACGGCTTCCTGGATAGCGCTCGGGGCACGCCGATGCCGCTCGATGCGGTCTTCGCCTTGGCCTCCATGACCAAGATCATGGCCAGTGTGGCGGCGCTCCACGTGCATGAGGACGGGCGCCTGCCGCTCAAGAGCAAGCTGTCAGACTATTACCCCGCCTTCGCCAACATGAAGGTCGGCGTGCCCCAGCCCGACGGCTCCCTGCGCCTCGACGAGCAAGTCCGACCCATCTTCATTCAGGACCTGTTTCGCCATACCTCGGGTTTGACCTACGGCGGACGCCCGGACAGTAACCCCGTCGGCAAGCTCTACCCCAACGGCACGCAACCGGCACTGGAGGGCGATACGGCCGCATTCATCGACCAGATCACCAAGCTGCCGCTGGCCCACCAGCCAGGTACGGCGTTCGAATACGGCTTCTCGATCGATGTTCTGGGCGCCGTGGTCGAGAAGGTGTCTGGTCAACGGCTCGGCGAATATCTGCAAGCCAATGTCTGGAAGCCACTGGGGATGCAGGACACCACCTTTAGCCTCACGGAGCCAATGCGCGCGCGCCTGGCGCAGCCCTTCGGGCAAAATCCCCTCGATGGCAAGCCGCAAACGATCGTGCTCTTGAACCAAGCAACCAAGTTCGATTGCGGGGGCGCTTGCGCCTTCTCGACGGTTGGTGACTACCTGCGCTTTGGACAGATGTTGATGAACGGCGGCCTCCTCGATGGGCAGCGCGTCTTGAGCCCGAAGACGGTCGCGCACATGACGTCCAATCACTTGGGCCCCGAAATCGAGAACAACGTCGGCAAGGTCGAACCGCACCGGGAGGGTTTCGGCTTTGGGCTTGGCGTGGCGGTGCGCACCCACGCGGGACTGTCCGCCGTGCCGGGCAATGTTGGCGAATACACCTGGAATGGGGCCTACGGGACCGCCTTCTTCGCCGATCCGGGCGAAAAGCTGGTGGTCGTGTTTGGGACCGCGGCACCCGGTGAATTGCGCAAATATTACCGCGAGCAGGTGCAAACCCTCGTCTATGCGGCCATGACGCGCTGATGGGGGGCGGCCCGTCGCCAGCAGCGACCCGGCTTGCCGTGGGATCATGCGCTTTTTCGGCGCTCATCGACCTGACGCCGCAGCACGTCCCGGCAAGCCGAGAGCGGGGGGCAGCCAAGGAGGTGGGCGCGCCCGCAGCGCCGGTCGTTGGCACAAGGAGGTGTTGTTGGATGGTCGACTTATCCGCGTTCCCGATAACGGCCCGCTGGCCCGCAAAGCACCCCGATCGCCTGCAGCTTTATTCGCTGCCGACGCCCAATGGCGTCAAGGTCTCAATTGCCCTTGAGGAAATGGGCCTCAGCTACGAACCCCACCTCGTCGACATCGGCAAGAACGAGTCCTGGACCCGCGAATTTCTGTCCCTCAATCCCAACGGCAAGATCCCCGCAATCCTTGACCCAAACGGTCCTGAGGGCAAACCTCTCGGCCTTTTTGAATCGGGTGCCATCCTGCTCTACCTCAGCGACAAGACCGGTACACTCATGCCCGCCGGGACCGGGCGCCGCTACGAGGCGATCCAATGGGTGTTCTTCCAAATGGCCTTCATCGGCCCGATGTTCGGCCAGCTTGGCTACTTCTACAAGTTCGCCGGGCGGGAGATCGCCGACAAGCGTCCCCTTCAGCACTATCGCGCGGAGGCAAAACGCCTGCTCGGCGTTCTCGAGGCACGCCTCAACGGCAGGCAATGGATCATGGGGGAAGATTACAGCATTGCCGACATCTCCATGCTGGGTTGGGTGCGCAACTTGATTGGCTTCTACGGCGCCCGTGATCTGGTTGATTTCGATGCCCTCAACCAGGTTCCAGCTTGGCTCGACCGCGGCCTCGCCCGCCCCGCGGTGCAGCGTGGGCTCACGATTCCACAACGGTCTTGACCGCCCGCGGTCATTGCGAAGCCCCCAGCAACCGTCACGCCAAGCGCGCTCGGCGCGCGGACGGTGGCGCCTGGCTGCGCGCAGTAGGCGTCATGGGAATAGCAAACGCCCTCGGCAAGCACGCCGGTGCAAGGCGATGGATGGGACATTGAATAAGCAGGCAACCGGTGTTGCAGCAGCAGTCTTCGGGCAACCTGCCAGGGAACGTCACGAGCAAGCGTTGAGGCAAAGGGTGGCAACGAAGTTGCGGTTGGCGCGAAGTCTGCTGGACAGCGCGCGCGACTTGCGGCACGAGAGAAATGCAGTATGCAAGTGACGTATGCGGTGGGTCCGGCGTGACCTCAAACGACGGCCGCCTGGACTTGGAGCAACGGCTCTTGCATAAAAGCGCTCTGCGCGATTTGCCTTTGGCACGGAAACAGCATGCGTGTCCTCGCCCGTTTCGACGGCCCAAATGGAAGGATCTCGGTCGTCGAGGAGGTGGGCACCGGGATCCGACACTATGAAGAGGCCGGCGTCAGCCAAAGTTGTGTGGTGGCCGGAGGCGAAGCCGGTGTCGACTATATTCGCCTAATGGCGGAGCTGCTCGTCGGCAGCGGCAATGCCCTGCTTTTGGGCTGCGGCGGCGGTGCGCTTGCGAGCATGCTGCATCGTCGCGGGGCCAGGGTGACGGTGGTCGACGTCAACCCGATCAGCTTCCAGTTGGCGCGCACTTTCTTTTGGATGCCGAGCGCGATCACGTGCATCACGGCCGATATGCGCCCATTCATCCGCGCCGAGACCCGCAGCTTTCAAGCCATCGGCATCGATGTGGGCGGGCCTGAGTTTTCCTACGAGGATGTGCTCGATCCCGCCAGTATCGCCCACGTACGGCGCCGGCTGCGTCCCGGTGGGCGCATCGCCATCAATATCTCGTGTGAGGCCCCCGATGATCCCGTGCCTGCACGGCTTGCCGACAAGTTCAAGGCGCAGGGTCTCGACGTCTGGCTGTTCATGGAGAACGTCCCGACCCCGCAGGAACTCAACGCCGTGATCCTGGCCTCCGCGCGCAGGGAAAAGTCGGCCGCACTGGCAGACATTGGCGGCAAGGGTTGGTCCGTGGCGCGCCTGTCGGGGCGCCCGGCCTGCGCCCGCGAGTAAGCATCGCCACATGCCTCGCCGCCGAACGAAACCCGGCGCGCCTCGGCTGCTTGCGCCCGCGGCAAGGCAGCGGCGCCCGCGGCCCTGCTAGGTGCGCAAGCGCGCCGCCGCAACGGCTTCAGGCATCACCGCCTCGGGCAAGTGCGTGGTGCACATCACGGCGCGGTAGAGCTGCAGGCGTTTCAATTCCAATTCCATGCGGCCCACCCGCGCGCTTAACCGTTCGCACTCCAAGCCCTGCGTCTGCCGGTTGCGCAGATGGATCTTGAATAGGTCGATACGCTGTTCCGCACGGTCGACAAGCCGTTGCGCGTTGGCGACTAAAACGTCTCGACTTAGGGACATGGTGCCCACCCCTTGCAGCACCTCCCGCTTACTCCTCGCCACCAAGCGTGCCATCGAAGGGGCCCGGCGCAAAATCACGTAACGTCACGCTTTGTTGCACGGCATGCAAGCGGCCGCGCAGCTGCAAGCTTGACCGATGCCATCGCGATGTGCCCGTGGGGCCGTGCGCACGATGGCCGCTCGAGCCGGCGCGGTTCAGCTGAAGCGCGGCCGTGGCCAGCGCAGCGCGTCACAACCTCGCGGCCGGTCCGGCTCTATCCTTTGCGGGGCGCGCGATGCGCAGGGATGGCGATGCTCAGGGACGCGTGATGCTCAGGGAAGGGAAGCGTGCGGCTCAGGGACAGGGCGCGAGGCCAATATCCTGCAGTGCCGCGTCGCCCGCACGCAGGACGCCGCGATACCAGCGCAAGAACGTGTACGGCCGGGCGCGACTCTGCCCGAGCTCGAGGATGGCTTCGCGCACGAACGCGCTGCTATCTGCATAGGCCTCCGCATGCACCGCGAAAAAGCGCCGGCCCTGGGCGCCCATGAAGGGCATGGCCGGCGGCATGTTATTAGTCTCGCCGCTCTGATCGGGCGGTCCGGACGCGGCGGGGCTGGTATCGCTGCCCAGGCCGCGCGCCAGCACGGCGAGGAGCTCGCGCGAGGCGCTCCCCGTGTCGATCCCGGGTTGGCCGGGATAGATCGTGATGTGGGGGCGCAGGCGGGCCGCCAATTCGGCGTCGATGCCGAGCACCTGCTCGATTTCCTCCACCGCCGAGAACGGTGCATTCTTGGGACCGGGGCGGCCCGCGGCACTATATTCGTCGCGCTCGGCTCCCTGCGGTCGCTTGCTGTTGTCATCGTCCCTGTAGTCGATGATGGCGTCCGCCAGCCCTTTGCTCGCGCCGACGCCGACGAGCAACGCTTGCAGCAGGCGATCGCTGGCCGCATTGAGGTCGACTTTACCCGCCTCGTCGGTGATCGAGACGGCCAGACGTCGGCCCTCGCCCGCATCGCACACGAACGGTTTCTCGCCCACTGCAAAGCGCCGTTGGTAGGAAGGGTCCTGTCGGCCGAGTACGAGGTCGAGCACGGCAAGCTGTACGCCCGCGTCGGCGAGGGCCTGTGCCGTCGAACTGCCGACGTTGCTGGCGGCTGCTTTGACCTGGCTGCGGGTGACTTGGGCGAAACCGGCGGCGGCAAGGGCAAGCAAGCCAAGGACGGCGATGACAATGATCAACACAAAGCCGCGCTCGCGTTCCGGCACCCCGGCTTTGCCCGGAGCGGGTACCGGGCCGCGCTGCAATGGCTCGCTGCGCATTAAACGAACCTTGGCTTCGGGGCGCTATCGCCGTCAGCGCAGAACCCTGTCGAGCTGCTCGCGACGATCGGGCGGAGCCTGGCGCTGCGGACGCGTCGTCAAGTTGATCTTATCGCGAAATTCGGCGGCGATCGCGCGAATTTGTCCGTTGTCTTTGACGATTTTGGGTGTGATGGCGATCAGCAGCTCGACCCGTGTAATATTATCGTCTTTTTGCTTGAACAGGTTGCCGAGGATCGGGATGTCGCCCACGAGCGGGGTCTGATTGCGGGTGTTGGTCGCCTTATCCTGGATCAAGCCGCCGAGCACGATGCAGTTGCCGTCGTCGACCGAAACCGTGGTCTTGATCCGGCGCTGTTGAATGGTCGGGGAGACGATCCCCGAGGTGGTGGTCTGCACCGCCGTGCTCACCTCTTGCTCGATATCGAGCACCACCCGTCCCCCATCATTGATGCGCGGGGTGATGTTCAAGATAATACCGGTGTTGCGCATGTTCACGGAGTTGACGATCGGCGCGCCGGGCACCTGCACGGCGACGGCCGACTGCGTGACGATCGGAACTTCGTCGCCCACCTGCAGGGTGGCGCGCTTGTTGTCCAGTACCATCAAGGTTGGCGAGGAGACAATATTGACGTCCGTGATCGTGCTCAGCGCATTGAGTACGATCTGGACGTTGGGGGTGTTGAAGAAGCTCGAAAATCCTGGGAACGCCGGCGTCGCAATGGTGGGGATGGTGGCGGCGACGTTGGCCGTGGGAGTGGTGGGGGTGGTCGCCAGAATATCCGTGAACCTGAACTGAAAGTTGCCCGCCTGCAGGAACCAGCGCAGACCCATGGACAACTGATCGTTCAAGGCCACCTCGGCGATCGTCGCCTCGATCAACACCTGGTTCGGTTGCACGTCGATCTGCTCCAGGATCCGGCGCATGCGGCCATATTCCTGGGCGCTGGCGGTAATGATGAGGGCATTGTTGCTCTCATCGGCAACCACCGACACTCCGGCGGTGCGGTCATCCACGAGCGCGGCGGCAAGCGGCGGCCGTCCCGAGATCGGCGGCGCGCCGGGCTGGCCGAGATCGGGCGCCGGGGCCGGCGTGGTCAGGGGCGCTGCCGGCAGGCCGGCGGCGCCCGGCGCGGCCGTTGCCGCCGGTATGCCCGGGGCTCCGGGCAGAAATGCGGGTTGGCCGGAAACCGCATCCGGCAGCGGTCCCGACGACAGCGTTGCCGTCGTCGTGCGCGTGAGGGAGGCGACCCGGCCCTGCTCTTGGCTGCCGTAGATCCTTTGCAGCAATTGCGCCAGTTCGACCGCGGGTCGGTTTTGAATGTGATAGACGTGCACCTGCTTTTCCGTGGCACGACCCACCATGTCGAGGCGGCGCACCCAGGTTTGCGCCTTCTTCAGGTATTCGGGCCTCGAGGTGATCACCAGAATGGCCTTGAGACGGCGGTTTGGCACAAAGCGCACCATGCCCTTGGTCGGGCTTTCCTGGTCGTTGGCAAAGACCGTATCGAGCTCTTGTGCGATCGCCTCGGGATCGTTGGTCTCGATCGGGAATAGCCCGAAGGACATTCCCCGCATCCAGTCGACGTCGAAGGTGCTGACCGCGTCCATGATGGAATCGAGGTCGCCCCGCGTGCCCGCCACCACCATCAGGTTGCGCGCCGGGTCCGTACGCAAGATGGTGGCCTGGGGGGCCATCGATTTGATGATGCGCTCCATCTCCGCGGCGGCCACGTAGCGCAGCGGGACCACTTGGGCGCTGACGCCGGGCAGCCGCCGCGCGCCACGCGCCACGATGCCAGCGGCCGACACCGCGTCGTTGGACGGCAGGATGCGGTAGACCCCGTTGTCGACCGAGATTGCCGCGCCCTCGCCGGCGAGCATGGTCTCGAAAACGCCGAGCAGCGCCTCCTTCGGGATCGGGCGCACCGTCTGGATGGTGATCGAACCTTTGATTTTGTCGCTGACGCTGTAATTGAGACCCAAGATGTCGCCGAGGATCGAGCGGGCCGCCTCGGCGATGCTGGCGCCGGCGAAATTGAGGGTGACGCCGTCTTTGCTGTTGGCCGCGCCGGCGGTGGGTCGCGGCTCGGGGCTGCCGGTGAATTGTCCGCTGCCTGCGGACACCTGCGCGCCTGCCACTTCGGCGGCGCCTGGCGTGAGCGGCGAGCCGGGCGAGCGGTTGGCCTTGGCGATCGGGGCGGGCCCGGCCTCAGGCGGAACGGGGCCGGGGAGTTTGAGCTGTTGCCAGGGCAGCGTGCACGCGCCCAGCAGGCCCGCACCAGCAAGCAGGACCGCTAACCGCAATCTGCCTGAAATCGGCACGATCCCCCTCGAAGTCAGCATACGCAAGGCTGTTGCGCATACGTCCGTTCAAGCGCACACCCGTGACAGATTCGAATATCCCGACCAAACACTTGGGCAACCGGTCCACGGTCGCATCTGCCGCGGTTTGGCGCCAAAATACGGCCCGAGATTAGTCAGTTTTAGCGACCCCGTCGATGCTGATTTGGGGCTAGCGCTTTGTCACGATAGCACTTTTGCCGAGTAGGTGCCGAATTGTTACGTCTCGCTTAACTGACCCCTCTCAACACGCCCCGACACGACCAGACTCTTGGTCCCCGCGGGTCAGACAAAGGTCGGCTGTCTGCGTGCGGGCGACGGCCTATGGCTAACGGGCTCGCCACGGCGCCGTGCCAAAAAAGGTAAGTGACGGACGAGCGCGGAGGGCGCCGATGCGGGCGTCCGCGCGAGTGAGATCTTGCGGTCCCGGGCCATCATGGCCAGGGCGAGGACGCTCGGCTTAGCCGTCGGCGGGCCGCGCGATCTAGACACTCCTGCCATCAGCGACGGCTTGAGCGCGCTCAAGCGCATGGGGATGCCTATGTATTTGCCGAAGGACGCACCGCGCAATCGCATTCGAGAAGCCACAAGGGCCCGCGAAAACCGCCTCCAAATCGTGCGCGCCCTGTCCACGGGTGCGGTGACGCGGCGGGAGCTTTTCAAATGGGGCCTGTTCACCTCGAGCGGCCTGTTGGCCTGGAAGAATGGCCTCAACGTCTACGCGCCCAGCGCCTATGGCCAGGTTCCGACCGGCACCCCCCGCAGCCCGCTGTTTGGTGCCCGCAAGTTCACTCAGCCATTGCACCGGTTGGAAATGCCGCGGCCGCTGGCGCTCACACGCGATGCCAGCGGCGATGCCCTGTTTCCGGCGGCCTGCGATGAGCCCAAGGCCAAGCGCTTGTCCTTCCACAGCGATTTCAATGCGTGGAAAGCCGCCAACCCCGACAAGCCGACCAGCGCCAACCCGTTTTGCAATCCCATCAGCAAGCGCGGGCCGATGGAGGGCCGCCCGCCTGGGGAGGTCTTCGCGCATCAGCGCTGGGATGAGTTCTTCCCCAAGGTCGGCTATGTCCTCTCGCTCGGCGAAATCGACGCGGGTTACGGCCTCCACCCGTCGATGCCCTACCAGCAACCCAACAGCATCTGGACCTATGGCGTGGGCAAGAACGCGCGCGGCTCGGTGCCGCCGCTGCTGATCAAGGCCCGCTACGGCGAGCCGTTGTTGGTGCGCGTCTACAATTGTCTGAAGGATTCCGAGCTGCCCGAGTACAAGGGCCAGGACTTGAACCGTGGCTTCGGTCGCGCCGAAACCCAGCTGCATTTCCATAACGCCCACAATGGCGCGGAAAGCGACGGCGCCTCCAACGTGCATCACTTCCCCGGCACCTTTTATGACTATCGCTGGAGCACGACGCTGGCGCGGCGCGACAAGATCAACCCGGGCGCCACCGTCAAGAAGGCCTCCGGGCCCGACGGCAACGGTGGCTTGACCTACGTCGCCGGCGACTACCGCGAGCTGCAGGGCAGCATGTGGGCCCACGACCACCGCTTCTTCTTCACCGCCGAGAATGTCTACAAGGGCAATTTCATGGCGGTGAACTATTACAGCGGTCCCGATCGCGGCAACGAGAAGCTGACGGACGGCGTCAATCTTAAGCTGCCGAGCGGCAGCCTGCTCGACTGGGGCAATGTCGATTTCGACGTCAATCTGGTGGTTCACGACTACGCCACCACCGCCGACGGTCAGTGTTTCTTCGACATCTTCACGACCGATGGCTTCATCGGCGATCTTCTGTGCGTCAACATGCAGTACGCCCCCTTCATGGAGGTGCTGCCCAGGAAGTATCGCTTCCGCGTCCTCAATGCCTGCATGTCGCGCTTCGTCAAGCTGGCGTTGTCGTGGAACTGGACGGCGGTGCCCTTCCAGTTCATCGCCAACGACGGCAATCTGGTGGTGAACCCGATCGATCTCCTAGAGTTGGACGAGCAGGGCAGCGCCGAGCGCTACGACATCATCGTCGACTTCTCCAAGTTCCGCATCGGCGACCGCATCTATCTCGTCAATTTGCTGCAGCAGCGGGACGGCCGCAAGCCGGACACGGCGTTGAGCCTGCGCGAGGCCATGGCCGGGGTGCCCGACAAGGATCCCACCGTCGGGCCGCTGTTGGAGTTCCGCATTGTCAGCTCGGTCAACAGTGTTGACGTACCGGGCTACGTGCACAAGTCCACCACGCTCGACAAGAGCGTGGTGCCAGCCACCCTCACCCAGCAGATCCCGATCGTGCAGCCCGTGCGCACGCGCGTGGTCGAGTTCGGCCGCTCGGGGCCGGGCGACTCCCGCAATCCTGCGAGCGGCCAGTGCACGCCCGATTGCCCCGAGGTGGCCACCAGCTTTCCGTGGACCATCAAAATCAACGGCGAGGATGCGCATTCCTTCAACGCCAATCGCATCTCACTTTTGATCCCCAAGCCGGGCGAGATCGAACACTGGACCTATGTCAACGGCGGCGGCGGCTGGGACCATCCGATCCACCTGCATTTCGAGGAAGGCATCACCATGAACCGGGGGACCGGAGCCTTCCCGGCCACCGAGAACCTGGTGCGCAAGGACGTTTGGCGGCTGCGGCCCTCGGGCCGGGTGCAGTTCCAGGTCCAATTCGGCGAGTACGGCGGCTCCTACGTCAACCATTGCCACAACACCGTGCACGAGGACTTTGCCATGCTGATGCGCATCCAGCTGCTCGGCAACGCCGGCACGCCGCAGGCGGCCGTGACGCTCACGCCCAATCCCAGCCGCGACGGCGTCACCTTCACTTCGCCCGAAATCCTGCCCGAGGGCGATCCGCGCACGACGCAAACGGCCAGTGCAGGCTGAACCGGTGCTGCTCCTGCTTCGCTCGCTCGGGGCCGCCGTGCTGGCGGCCGGCCTGTTGGCCGGCGCCGCCGCGGCCGGCGAGGGCTCGCGCTGGGGCAGGGGCTACGTCCCCAACCATCCCGTGCTGGCCCAGGACGGCAAGACCTTCAACTTCTACGACGATCTGATCCAGGACCGCATCGCCGTCGTCAGCTTCATCTATACGACCTGCCGCGACATCTGCCCCGTCGCGACCGCCAGGCTGTCCCAGCTGCAGGACAAGCTCGGCGACCACATGGGGCGCGACGTCTTTTTCTATTCCATCACCGTCGATCCGGAAACCGACACGCCGGAGCGGATGGCAAACTATGCCAAGACCTTCGCCGCCGGCCCCGGCTGGTTGTTCCTGACCGGCCTGCCCGAGCACATCAACGAGATCCGCTACCGCCTCGGCGAGCGCAGCCGCTTTCTCGGCGAGCATCGCAACGACCTGCTCTTGAGCAATGGCTTTGCCGGCCAGTGGCAGCGCGATTCGGCCATGGGCGACCTCGACCGCCTGATCCTGACCATCCAGTCGCTCAACCCCGCCGCGTTCGGCACCGCCGCGCTGGCGAGCAGGCCGCACGACCAGCTGGAAGCCATCGAGCTGACCGGGCCGCCGGGCGAAACCCTCTACCTCAAGGCCTGTGCGGGATGCCATTCGATCGGCGAGGGCAACCGTGTCGGCCCCGACCTTGCCGGCGTCACGCAGCGGCGGCGGCCGGAGTGGCTGATCAACTTCATTGCCAACCCGGCCAAGGTCCGCGCCGGCAAGGATCCCATTGCGCTCGAGCTTGCCGCCAAGTTCCCAACCGTGCGCATGCCCTCCATCGGCGTCTCGGACCGCGAGGCCGCCGACCTCGTCGCCTACATCGAGGCCCGGCAAGAGCGTCTACGCCGGCAAATTCCCTTGCAACCCCTGCTCGCGCTCACCACGGCGGACGGCAAGCGGCTGACCGCCGAGGAGGTTCAGGGGCGGCCGCTGGCGGTGGCGTTCGGCTTCACGCATTGTCCCGACGTGTGCCCGACGACGCTGCTCGATTGGAGCAATGCGCTAGCGAGCCTCGGGCCCGACGGCGATCGCATCAAGGTCCTGTTCATCTCCGTCGATCCGGAGCGCGATACGCCCGCCGCCCTCAAGTCCTACATGGCCTCCTTCGACCCGCGCATCACCGCGCTGACCGGCAGCCCCGGCGAGGTAGCCGCGGTGGCGGCCGCCTTCGGCGCCCACCACGCCAAGGTGGTGAGCAAGGACGGCAACGTCACCTTCGATCATACCCTCAAGACCTATCTCCTCGATCGCGACCGGCACTTGGCTGGGGCATCGGATCATCAGACCGATACCGCCAAGCGCCGCGGCCTGCTGCAAGAGTTGATCGTGCGCGAGTGAGGCGCTGAAGGGCGCAGCCCCCTGCGGCCTCAGCGCGTCTTGCGCCGCGGCGGCTCGGGATTGCGCTCGCTGCTTTCGCGTTCGCCCGTTGGTGTACGCGGCGGCAGAGGAAGCTTCAGTTCCTGCGTGTGCCCGTTGCCTTCCAGGACGACGCTGGAGGTTTTCACGGCGGCGAGATGCCAACCATTGACGGTCTCGCCCTCCGGCACCCATTTGCCCATCGGCTCTCCGGCGAAACGAATGAGCGCCCGCCCCGGCGTGTCGGCGGACTTGACGATGCCGACGAGCTGCATGCCCGTCTCCAAGGCGACGGCCGCGGGTGCTTCGGCGACCTCCTTGTTGCGCTCGATCGGCTTGCGGTCGGCGTTGAACAGCGGCCGCTGCACCGTCTCCTCGAAGACGATCAGGGGCTTGTCGTCGAGCGGCGTGGCGAGATCGACGTCTTTGGCTTGCTTGCCTTCGCTGGGCCGGGCTCCCGGCGCCAGCGGTGAGATATCGACTTGCGTGGAGTAAAGATGCCAGTTGACCAAGCCCAAGATGGCGAGCGCGCCCAACAGCGCGGTGAGCATCAGCGGCCGAGCCGAACCGGCACGTTGCGCGCGTGCCATCGCTATCCCCTTTTGCGCGGCGCCGCGCCGTAGACGTCGACGCGCACGTCCAAAATGCCCGCGTGCTCGGGATCGTGTGCCATCGCCGAGATGGTGTGCACCTGCAGACCATCCACGAACAGGAACGGCTGTTTTGCCTCCACCGCATACAGGATCTCGCGCAGTTGCTCGATCGTGGCGGTGAATTGGACGCGCACGCCGATCAGCCTCAGCTCGTTGCGCTCGATTGGGTTCAGCGCGCGCGTGCTGCTGAGCCGCACGCCGTTTTCGCCGGCGATGGTTGACAGCAGGGTTTGCAGGTTTGCGCTCTTGATCTGGTCGCCTTCGCCCTTCAGGTAAGCGGCGCTCGCGCTGGCCGCCCGTCCCGCCCGCTGCGCGTCCGCCAGTCGGTCCTGCAAGGCAGCGACCGCGGCAAAGCGGCCGAGCGTGGTCCGCTCGCTTTCGATCTCCTCACGCAGGCGGTCGAAGTGCGCGCTGAGCGGCAGGATGCCAAGGAACCAAATCAGCGCCACCGCAACGAGCAAAAGCAGAACGGCGGCCAGCTGTCGAATTGGGCGTGCCAGCTTGCGCATCAGCGTTTTTCCTCCCGCTCGGCAGTGGCGGGCTCAGCGCCCTGTTGGCGCACGCGCACGCGCAGGCTGAAGCGCTCCTTGTTTTCCTGCGGATCGAAGTTGACGCCCGATGCTAGGCCGGCGTCGGCGAACAGGGGCGAATGCTCGAACAGTGGCAGCAGGGCGGCGCCGGACTTGGCGAGGCCCGTCATGTCGAGAAAACCGTTCTCCAGCCGCAAATCGGTCAGCCAGACGCTATTGGGCAGCAACTTGGTGAGGGCGTCGATCACCTCCACGGTCGGCGTGGTGGCGAGTTTGAGGCGCTGCAGTTGGTCGATTTCCGTGAGCGCTGCTTCCGAGGTGTCAAGCGCGCGCCGGACGCTGGTCGCTTGCGCGCGTGCCTGTTGCACCTGACCTTGTACACTGTCCAGCGCCGTCTGATATCGGCCATTGGCGAGAAACAGCGCCGAGAGCCCCAACAGCACCAGCAGCGCCAACAGCATGCTGGTGAAGGAAAGGCCGCCACGGGCGCTGGCGCCAGATGGCTGCTGCGATGCCAGGAAATTGACGGGCAGTGACTGGCCGCCGCCCTCGTCCCAGCAGTCGATAAAGTCGACCGTCACGCCGGAGGCGCTGAGCTCACCCAACAGCGGCTCGACCGAGGTACGCTTGATCATCAAATGACGGGCCCGCACCAGCGGGCCACGGCCGTCATCGTCCTCCACCAGCGTGGCACGATAGACGTCCTTGAGCTTGAACGGCGTTGCCCGTTCGAGATCGAGATCGAGGATCCGGCTGGCGTCCTCCTGGGCGCTGCGCGGTAACTCGACGGTCCGCACGAAGCAACTGGCGAGCGGTACCCTAATGCCGACCTCGGCGGCCGGGTTCGCGCGGGCGAGCTCGCCGGCGGTGGTTACGGCATCGAGCGCGGAAAGATCGGCGCCGCCGCGCCCCGGGCGCGGCCTGCCACCGCTGCTCTCGAGCACCCGATAGCCCTCCTGGCCGATGCAAATCAGGATCTTGGCGCCGGATCGCCCCGCCACCCGTTGCGGCACAAGGCCGCCAAGCTCCTCGCGCCACCACTTCAGGAAGTGGATGACCCCACCGCCCGTCACTTCTATGGCTTGCGCAATCGTTGGCATCTACGCTCGACCCCTGCCACCGCTCGTTGGCGACCCTTACCGCCCGCGCCCGCCCCCTGGACGCGGCCCAGCGCGGCACCTTTCCGACCGCGTTCCAATATACTGGAAAAGGTAGTATTTTTCCCAGGTGTAATTGCACCGCGGGGGTAGCTATGACCCAACAATCGGCTGCAGCGCAGGTTGGCGCGTCTGACCCGCGCAGTGAGGAGTTCGTTGACGCGCTGGCGGCTTTTCTCATCGAGCGCAACGCGCTCGATGAGCTGGCCGTGCACCGCGCCCAGCGCGCCCAGAAGCAGTCGGGCGAGCGCTTTGATCTGGTCCTGACCCGGCTCGGCCTGCTGCCGGACGTCGAGCTGGCCCGGCTGCTGGCCGAGTTCCTCGGCGTGCCGCTGGCGGAAGCCAAGGACTTGCCCCAGGTGCCCCTGCTGGCCGAGCATCTGCAGCTCAACTTTCTCGCCAGCAACCGCCTGATTCCGCTCAGCGAAGATGGTGAGACCATTGTCGTTGCCACCGCCGATCCCTTCAACACCGATCCCATTGCGGCGATTGGGTTCCTGCTCGGCCGGCCCGTCGAAGCGCGCCTGATGGCCGCCAGCATCGTCGAGCGCGCCATCCAGGAGATCTACGGCCGCGCCGGCGCCTTGGGACCGGAGCAGGAGGCTGGTGCGGGGCAGGCCAGCGACGAGGACGTGCGCCGCCTGGAGGATTTGGCGAGCGAAGCCCCCATCATCCGGCTCGCACACGACCTGATCACGCGCGCCGTCGACATGCAGGCTTCCGATATCCACGTTGAACCGCGCGAGGACTCCTTGCGCGTGCGCTATCGTCTCGACGGCATGCTGCATACGATCGAGACCCTGCCGCTATCCGTGCGCGCCGCCGTCACCTCGCGCATCAAGATCATGGCGCAGCTCAACATTGCCGAGCGGCGGCTGCCGCAGGACGGTCGCATCAAGACCACGGTACATGGCCGCGAAATCGACTTGCGCGTTTCAACCATGCCGACGCTGTGCGGCGAAAGCGTCGTGCTGCGCATCCTCGACCGATCCAGCGTGCAGCTCGACTTCCAAGCGCTGGGGTTTGCCGGACCCGCGCACGAGGCCTTTGCCAAGCTGCTCGATCACCCGAACGGCATCATCCTTGTTACCGGGCCCACCGGCAGCGGCAAGACCACCACGCTTTACACCGCGTTGAACGCCCTCAACACTGCCGAGCGCAAGACCTTTACCGTCGAGGACCCGATCGAGTACCAGCTCGTGGGTGTCAATCAGATCCAGGTGCAGCCCAAGATCGGCCTCAGCTTCGCGCACGCGCTGCGCTCCATCCTGCGTCAGGATCCCGATATCATCATGGTGGGCGAGATCCGCGACCTGGAGACGGCACAAATGTCGATCCAGGCCTCGCTCACGGGACATCTGGTGCTTTCAACCGTGCACACCAACAGCGCCGCCGCCACCGTGACGCGGCTGCTCGACATGGGGGTGGCGGACTATCTGCTGTCATCGACCCTGACCGGGGTGCTCGCCCAGCGCCTGGTCCGCCGGCTGTGCCAGGCGTGCGCGGCGCCGTCGCCGGATTCGGAGCTGCTGCTCGAGCGGCTGCAGCACCAGCCTGACGGCATCACGCGCGCGCTGCCGCACGACCTGCGCGGCCTGCGCAGCAAGGTCGGTTGCAAAGTGTGCCGCAACACGGGCTATCTCGGCCGCACCACCATCAGCGAGCTTCTGGTCATCAACGATCGGGTGCGTCGGCAGATTCTGGAAAGCGGAACCGAGGGAGGGATTCAGGCCGCCGCGCTCGAGGGCGGCATGATCACCATGTTCGATGACGGTTTGGCCAAGGCGCTGCGCGGCGAGACCAGTATCGACGAAGTTTTGCGCGTGACACGGATGAATTGATGCCACGCTATTCCTACAAGGCCTACGACGCCAAGGGCGGCCGCCTCGTCGGCGAGATCGAATCGGAGACGCGCGAGGCCGCGCTCGAGGCCTTGGTGCGCCAGGGCCGCTATGCGCTCGAGCTGGTGGAAGGCGGCGGCAGCGCTCCCTCGCTGCCCTGGTGGCAGCAGGAGGTGTTCTCCTCGCGTCGCCTGTCGCAGCAAAACATCACGCTGTTCACGCGCGAGCTTGCCACACTGATCAAGGCCGAGCTACCGATCGACGAAGCGCTGCGCATCGTCGTGTTGCAGCCGCTGATATCGGCCCGCACCCGCCAGACCGTGGCCGCCGTGCTCGCCCGCGTGCTCGACGGCGACTCGCTGTCGGAAGGCTTGAGTGCGCAAAAAGGTGCCTTTCCCGAATACTATTGGCGCATCGTGCACGCGGGCGAGGCCAGCGGCACGCTTGCCCCGGCGCTGGAGGATCTGGCGCATCTGCTCGATCGTTCCATGGAGTTTCGCACACGTATCGTGTCGGCGCTGGTCTATCCGGCGACGCTCTTGTTCGCGGCCGGTGCCGCCCTCACCATCGTGATGACGATCCTCATTCCCACCATCGCACCGATGTTCAAGGAGGCGGGCAAAGAGCCGCCCGCTTTGATCGGGAGCCTGATCGGCTTGCAGGACTTTCTTTCCGAGCACTGGCTTGCCACCCTGCTCCTGGGTGCCTTGGGTGTTGCCGCCCTGATCGCGCTGTTCCGGCAGGACGCCTGGCGCCTGATGCGCGACCGGGTGGTGTTGCGCCTGCCGCTGATTTCGGGCCTGGTCGAGAATGGGCAGACGGCCGTATTCGCCCGCACGCTGGGAACGATGATCAAGAGCGGCGTGCCGATGCTGCATGCCCTCGCCGTCGCCGGCGACGCTTTGCGCAACCGCGCCATGTCCGGTGCGGTGCACGCCTGCGCCACGGAGATGCGCGAAGGCGGCGGCCTGGTCGGCGCGCTCGGCAAATCCGGGCTTTTCCCCGAGCTGTCGCTGCGCTTGATCAGTGTTGGCGAACAGTCCGGTCAGCTCGATACCATGCTCGGCCGTGTCGCCGACATCTACGAGGCGGCGCTGCAACGCCAGCTCGACCGGGTCACGAGCTTGCTGACGCCGATCCTGACCATCGTCATCGGCGGCGTCGTCGGCGGCCTCATTCTGTCGGTGATCGGCGCGATCGTCAGCGTCAATGAATTGGCCCTGCAGTGATGCGGCATCCGCCTCCCTGTCAGCGATGCAAAGACGAGGGCTTCACCCTGCTCGAACTGATCATCGCGCTCGGCATCATGGCGCTCGGCGTTGCCCTGGTCTTTCCCTATTTCGAAGGCTCGCGCGCCGGACATCAGCTGCGCGCCACCGCATACGACATTGCCACCCAGCTGCGAGATGCCCGCGCGACGGCGCAGGCGCGCAACGTCGACCAGGCTTTCATCATCGACGTCGGTACCCGTCGCATGTGGCTCGACGGCTCCGAGCGCCGCCGCTACCTTTCCAGTCGGATGGCCGTCGACGTCGAAGTTCCCATCGCCGAGCAACTCGCGGCCAACGTGGTACGCGTGCGCTTTTTCGCGGATGGCAGCGCCAGCGGTGGGAAGCTGGTATTGCGCGACGGCGGCCGGCGCGCGACCGTGACCGTCAATTGGTTGACCGGTGATGTGCGGGTTGAGTGACATGGAACGGTGGCCGGCCGGTGCCGAGCGCGAGGGCGGTTTCACCCTGATGGAAACCATCGTCGCCCTCATCATCTTCGTGGCCTGCTATGTCTTGATCCAACAGGTGATTTCGATCGGCTGGCGCGGGGTCAGCGCGTCGCAAGGCGAACTTGGGGCATTGTACGTGGCCCAGACGCGCCTGGCGGCGGCGGGTGTCGAGGCGCCGCTGGTCGAAGGACAACAGAGGGGCAGCGAGACCCGCTACGAATGGGTGGTCGATGTGCGCCGGCAAAATGCCGAAAGCGAAAGCGAGAGCCGCGCCAAGACGCATGCGTCGGGCTACTGGGTGGCGGTGGAGGTGAGCTGGCGCGACGAGGTGACGCGACGCAGCCGCTCCCTGCAGCTTAAGACCCTCAAAGTGGCATTGCCGAAATGATCAAGCTTGCCGCCAGCCGCCAGCGTGCCGGCGAGCAAGGCTTCTCGCTGATAGAGATGCTGGTTTCCCTGGTGATCCTGGCGTTGATCCTGGCCTTGCTGCCGGGCGCCTTCCGCCTGACGCGCCAGGTCTGGACCGCGACCGCCATGCTCGACCGCGACAGCGGTCGCGACGCCGGCCTCGATTTCCTTGAGACGCGGTTGGCCGAGGCAATGCCGCTGTTCGAGCCCGGTAAGGCCGGGCTCGTCAACATTCTGTTTGGCGGCAGCAAGGACGGCGTGCGTTTCGTGGCGCCCTCGCGCAACGGCCCGGCCGGCGGCGGGATTTACCGCTATAGCATCGAGCTGCGTCCGCGGGACGGCGCACCAAGTGCGCTGGTGGCCCAGGTCGCGCCCTATCTCGGGCCGCCGGCTCAGGGAGCGAGCGCGCCCGCCGCCGAGGAGCAAGTTCTGGCCGACGACGTCACCAACGCCGAGTTTCGCTATTTTGGTCGCCACGAGCTGCGGCAGGCGCCGACCTGGCAGGAGCAATGGAAGCGCACGGATGCCCTTCCCGACCTCGTCGAGCTCAACATCACGCGCCGCCGCGCCGGCGGTAGCACCACGCGCTTCATCATCACGGAATTGCGCCTACGCAACGCCAGCTAGTGGGGCCAGCGAGAGGGGCAGCGAGAGGGCACCTTAGCGGCAGAGGCAGCCCTCCCCGCCGGCAAGGCTCCGGCAACCGGCCGCGGTGTTGGCGGCGGCGTGCGCCGCCTTACGCGCTCCCAACGCGATTCGGCCGGAGACCAAGGCAACGGCGCAGTTGCGCTGCGTCTCGCGTGCCGGCAGCGGCAACGAATTTAATTGGTGACGTCCTGATCCTCGCCGCTGCCCCCTGGGGCGTTGTCGCGCCCGAGCGTGAAGATTTCGAATGACCCGTTGCGGCCAGGGTTGCGGTACTGATAGGGGCGCCCCCACGGATCGACCAGACCTTCGGCCTTTTTCAGGTAGGGCCCCGCCCAACGCCCAGCGCCGGGCGGCGGCTGCATCAGCGCGCCTAGTCCCATCTGCTGCGCCGGGTAGCCGCCGTTGTCGAGGGCATAAAGCTCGACCGCGCTGGCGATGGCGTTGATCTGGATTTTCGCCGTCTCGCTGCGGGCCTTGCCGAGATAGCGCAGCACCTGCGGCGCAGCGAAGGTCGCAAGCAAGGCTAGAATGCCGAGCACCACCAGCAACTCAAACAAGGTAAAGCCAGCTTGCCCGCCTACGCTCGGTCGGTGCCGATGCCGCAACTTGAGATCGAGCAGCATGCGCGCAAACCCCAAAATCCCGCCTCGATTTTTCCAGCACAATGCGCCGCGCGCCCAAGGCCTGGCAAGTCAATTCCTGGCAATAGGCGTGGCGTTCTAGTCCCATCATAGCACAGCGCTCAAAGCGGTCCGTAGAGCCAGACCAACCAGGTGCCGAAGGCTAAGAACGGCCCGAAGGGAACGCGCGATGTGGCCGACAGCGAGCCCGTGCGCCAACCGCGGATTAAGAGGCCAAGCAGGGCCGACGCACAGGCCAACAACAGCACACTCGGCAAGGCTTGCATGCCCAGCCACGCGCCCGCGGCGGCCAACAGCTTGGCGTCTCCCAGGCCAAGGCCCGGCCGACCGCGCAGCTTGGCGTAGGCAAAGGCGACACCCGCCAGCACGGCAAAGCCAAGGAGCGCGGAGGCGGCTTGCCACCATAACGAGGTCTCCATCACCAGGGGGGTGCCGGCTACTCCGAGCACCGTCAGTGGCAGGGTCAGCGCATCCGGGAGTCGATAGGCGTGCAGGTCGATGGCGCTGAGCGCGGCGAGGGCAACGGCAAGCACGCTCGAGAGCAGCACCCCCTCCAGCTCGAAGCCCTCCTGCAACGCGAAGGGCGCGGCTACCAGCGCATAGAGCCCGAGAAAGGCCGCCGTCGCCTTGAGCGGCAGCCCCGATGTCCAGTCGCCGCCAGCCTCGCCCTGCGGCGGGGCCACGTCAGATCGCCGCGAACGCGCTGTTGCGCTTATCGGTGATCAGCATGGCACCCGGCTTGTGCGTGATGCAGAGCGAGGGCCGCGCCGCCTCGATGGCGACCTGTGGGGTGACGCCGCAGCCCCAGAACAGCGGCAACTCTCCCGCGCGCATGGACGGGGGATCGCCGAAGTCGGGCCGCATGATGTCGCGGACCCCAATCGCCTCGGGCATGGCGATGTGCACGGGGGCACCATGCACGGCCGGGAACCGCGAGGTGATCTGGATGACACGAATGGCATCGGCCGGCGTGAACGGCCGCATCGACACCACCATCTTGCCCCGGAACCGTCCTGCCGGCACGCAGTCGATGCTGGTGCGATACATCGGCACGGTGGTGTCATCCTCGATGTGGCGCAAAGGGATGCCGGCCTGCAAAATCGGCAGTTCGAAGGAAAACGAGCAGCCGAGCACGAAGGTAACGAGCTCTTCCGTCCAATACTTGCGGATATCGAGCGGCTCATCGATCAGCTTGCCGTCTTTGAAAACGCGGTAGCGCGGCACATCCGTGCGGATGTCGATGTCGCCGAGATCCGGCAGGGTGGGATCGCCGGGCGCGCTCATGCCGATGATCGGGCAGGGCTTCGGATTGCGTTGGCAGAAGGCGGCGAACTCGAGCGCCAGGTCCTTCGGCAAGATGCACAGGTTGCCCTGCACGTATTTTGGCGCCACACCCGCGGTGTGACCGGCATACTCTGCGGCGCGAATGATCCTGCGCGCCTCGGCCGGCTCGACAATCTCCATCATGGTGTTGGCGGCCGAGCCGGCTGGCTTGTTCTGCATCGTGGCCTCCACAGGTGCGTGCGATCGGCGGCGCCGATGGCGTGAAACCTCTATAGCACGCCGGCCCGCCGCGAGGTCAGCGACGATGGGCGCAGACGCGCGGAGGAGTTTAGCCCATTGATCGACCGCGTGGCCGCCGCAGTGGCTGCTCGGCCTCGGTCACGAATGCCCCCATTCCCCTGCCGGCTTGCCGGGTTCGGCGGCGGTTTCGCCGATCTTGCGCTTGTTGCCCATCGTCGCCTCGCGCCAGCGTTGCACGACGGAATGGATGAATGCGCTATCGACCCCGTGGTTGGAATCGACGCGAACGCTGAGCTCCGACTCGCTGCGCGGGATCATGTGCTGGGCAGCTCGCTGAAGCGCAAGCGCGTCGGCAGGGCCACGCCCTCGCCGCTCGACGCGACCATCTCGCAGGGCAATACCCTGTTCGTCATGCGCATGGCGAACGAGCGCGACCAGAACATCATCCGCTCGGGCGTTTCGGACGCAGCTGCAAGCCTGTTGGCATTCCTGCCCTCGCTCGGCACGCGCGAGGTGTTCGCCTTAGGATGGCGCGCAACAGTACCGCGACCCCGCTCGATTTGCCGACGCCCGTGCTGCCCTTGAGGTGCGCCCGAATTTGCGTATCTTTCTGATCGATCCACACAACGAATATGGCCACTCGTTCCGAGAACGCGCCCAGATCCTCACCCCGAAGAACCTCAAGCTGCCGTTTTGGCTGTTCAACTTCGTAGGAGCGCGAAGTGTTTGCCCAGCATGTCGTCGACTTTAACGGCGCCCTCGATCGAGGCGTGCTGCTGCAGCTTGCCGATCTTGATGACCGCCGCGCCGCAGGTGTCGAACAGCAGGCGCAGGCTGTCGCTGCTCAAGAAGCGGGCAGCGTCGCCGATCATGGGATAGCGGGTGATACCACGCTGAAACATGAGAGCGTCGTGGTCGTGCGTGCGGATCTCGCCGAGAAGATCTACCCTTGCCAGCAGGCCTCGGGCTTGCGCAGCAGCGGCCTTGTCGGTCCCGTCCACGTTGGTGATCACCGCCACCACGCAGGAGGCGTCGGTCTCAATGCCGAGGAAGGTGCCGATCGTGATCCGCGCCGGTTCGACGGCAAGCTGGGGGTTTGCGTCAAGACGGATGTTGGCTGAGGATCCGCCGATGGCGACGACGTGCCCGAGCGGGGCGAGCGCGGTAGAGCGAAGAAAGCATAGGCAACCGGGACTGGAGATGACGAGATTGCGCAGTCAAGGCGCAAACAATTAAGACGCGCGTAAGACCGGCCGTCGGCCGACCTAGGCCTCGGCAAAACCAGGAGATTTTTTTCTCATTGCCGCCGCCCAGCGGCCCCTAGGAGGAGGTTAGCAGCCACGATGCCCGCAACCTTGAGCGGCGCCATGCGCGCCATGGCCTACAACAATGCCTGGGCCAATCACCGCTTGCACACGGCCTGCGCCGCCCTCTCGCAGACCGAATTCGAGGCAGCGCGAACCGGCTTCTTTCCCTCGCTCAAAGCGACGCTTAACCACATTCTAATCATCGACTGGTTCTACGTCGACGCCCTGGAGGGAGGCAGCCTGGGTCCGGCCGCCTGGAGCAACCAGCTGCCCGGCGCCACGCTCGCCGAGCTCACACCCGAGCAGGCGCGCGTCGATCGCCGCTTGATCACATTTTGCGAGGCGCTGACCGAGGAGGCCTTGAGCGGTCGCAGCCGCGTGCAGCGCAGCGATTATGTGCAAATCGAGCGCACCGATCGGCTGCTGATGCATCTTTTCCAGCATCAAGTGCACCATCGCGGCCAGGCGCACGCTATGCTGAGTGCAACCCCCGTCAAGCCGCCGCAGCTCGATGAGTTTTTTTCCGAAGGCGAGGCGCCGCTGCGCGCCGGCGAGTTTGCCAAACTCGGCTGGACGGAAGCCCAGATCTGGTCCGGTTGATGATGCTTGCCTGCCCGTGGCCATTGGGCGCAAGCGTGCGGGCGCCGTTCACCGCCGGGCGTGGCGAGGTGACGGCTGGGTCACTTTGCGAGGTTGCAAACGGGCGCGTTGCGGGGTTGGTCGGGCAAAAGAAGCGCGCTTTTGCTTTTGCTACGCGCTCGGCCGGTCTAGGCTCGGCCGCCACAGGAGGATGCCGATGCAGAACAGCGACAAGATCTGGCAGCTCGTCGATGCGCGCAAAGACGCCTATGAGGCTCTGTCCGACCGCGTCTGGGAGATGCCGGAGATTTGCTACACCGAGTATCGCTCCGTTGCCGAGCACTGCGCCATGCTGGAACAGGAAGGGTTCCGCATTACCGAGAACGTGGCCGGCATCCCGACCGCCGTCATGGGTGAAGCGGGCGACGGCGGGCCGGTGATCGCCGATCCTCGGCGAATACGACGCGCTGCCTGGTCTGTCGCAAGTCGCCGGCATCGCCGAGCCGAAGGAGCTGGTCGCCGGCGGCCACGGGCATGGCTGTGGTCACAACATGCTGGGGTCGGCGGCCTTGCTGGCGGCGACCGCGGTGAAGAACTATTTGGCGCAGCAAGGCATCAAGGGACGCGTGCGCTACTACGGCTGTCCGGCCGAGGAAGGCGGTGCGGCCAAGGTCTTCATGGTACGCGCCGGCCACTTTCAGGACGTCGATATCGCCATCACCTGGCATCCGGCCGCCATCAATCGGGTCGATGATGCCGTCAGCCTCGCCAACACGCGGATCGATTTCACGCTTCAAAGGGCGCGCCTCGCACGCGGCGGCGGCGCCGCATCTCGGCCGCAGCGCGCTCGACGCCGTCGAGCTGATGAATGTCGGCGTCAACTATATGCGCGAGCACATGCCTACCGACGCGCGCATCCACTACGCCATGATCGATGCCGGTGGCGTGGCGCCCAACGTGGTACAGGCAAAGGCCACCGTGCGCTATGTCGGTGCGGGCGCGGGATCTGCCGGGCATGCATGCGCTGATCGATCGCGTCAAGAAGGTGGCGGAAGGCGCTGCCCTGATGACCGAGACGAACGTCAGCCTTAAGGTCGTGAGCGCGGTTTCCAACCTGCTCGGCAACACCCCGCTCGAACAGGCCATGCAGGCGCAGTTCGAGCGCTTGGGACCACCGCCTTTCGACGTCGCCGATCGCAAGTACGCCGCGGAAATTCAGGCCACGCTCTCCGCCGAAGACATCGCCTCGGCCTATGCCCGCGCCGGCGTGCCCGCGCGCGCCGACAATCCGCTTGTGCGATTTCATCCTACCCCACGGCACCAAGGGTGCCGCGATGATCGGCTCGACCGACGTCGGCGACGTGAGCTGGGTGGTGCCGACCGTGCAGGCGCGGGTGCGCCACGCACGCGATCGGTACGCCGGGGCATTCCTGGCAGATCACCGCGCAAGGAAAGTCCGGACAAGCCAAAAAGGGCTTGGTGCAAGCCGCCAAGGTGATGGCCGGTGTGGCCGTCGATGCGCTGCAAGATCCAAACCTGATCGCGCGCGCCAAGGCCGACCACAAGGCCCGCACCGACGCCACGCCCTACGACTGTCCCCTCCCTGCCGAGCTCGCCCCACCGCTGCAGCCGCGGCCGGCGACCGCCTAGCCGCCCGCTAAACGCCTCCCCACAACGCCGGTGCCGTCGGCCGTGGCGGCTGCTTGCAATTTACCTGTATATGCAGTTAAATTGCGGCATGCGCGGCCAGGGCAAACTCGGAAAAGCAAAATCGGTCGGCTGCACCTGTCTTCGCCTGCGCAAGGCTTCGCGGCGGGTATCGCAGATCTATGACCGCGCGCTGGAGCCTTGCGGCCTGACCGTTACGCAATACGGCCTGCTGGGGCATATCGCGGCGTTCGACGGTATTGGCGTCGGCGCCCTGGCGGCCAGGATGGTGATGGATCCGACCACGCTGACACGCAACCTCAAGCCGCTGCTCGAGCAGGCCCTTGTCGTGCTTGTGCCGGATCGGCGCGATCGGCGCGCACGCCGCCTGCACCTGACCGACGACGGACGGCGGACATTTGCCCAGGCCAAACCCGCATGGAGACGCGCGCAACTGCACCTCGAGCGGGTGCTCGGCGAACGCGACGCGCCCGCGCTAAATGCCGTTCTCGATCGCGTCCTTGCGCGATTGGCCGAGGCACCGGAGGCCGCCCCGCGGGCCGCGCCATGACCGCTGCCTTGCGACAGATCGAAATGGCGAGGGGTCGGAGGGCGATGCCGGCGCGAAATCGCGGCCGCCGTGCGTTTCCGCTTTCAGGAGAACGGAGCCCATGCCAAACAAGTCCATGACCACAACGCTGCCGGCGTGGCTGTCGATCCTGATCGTCGGCAGCATTGTTGGCGTGTCCATGGGCCGGGCTCAATCCATGGGCCTCTACCTGGCGCCCATCACCCAGGCGCTCGGCATCGGTCGGGAATCCTTCGCCCTGGCCATGGCGCTCACCCAGCTGCTGATGGGCGTCGGCGCGCCGCTGTCCGGCGGGTTGATCGATAGATTCGGTGCCGGGCCTGTGATCACGGTCTGCGTCCTGTCAACCATCGCCGGCCTAGGGTGCATGTATGCGGCGACCACCACGGCGCATCTGCTCGTCAGCGGCGTCCTGATGGGGTTCGGCGTCAGCGGTACCGGCGTCACCTCGCTGGTGGGCACGGTCGGCCGGCTGGCTCCCCCGCACAAGCGCCTGAGCGCCATCGCCTCGGTCGGCATGGCGGCGGGTATTGGCGGCTTCGTGGCTCTACCGGTCATGCACCTTTTGATCGAAATGGTGGGTTGGCAACAGAGCCTGCTTTGGCTGATGGCAATCACGGCGCTGCTGATCCCGCTCGCTTGGCCGATCAGCGGCCGACCGGCCAACGGCGGTGCCGGCAGGCCGCAGAGCTATCGGGAGGCTTTGGCGGAAGCCTTCCGGCATCCAAGCTATTGGCTACTGACGGCAGGGTTTTTCGTCTGTGGCTTCCACGTTGCCTTCATCATGGTACACCTGCCGGCGTTTACGCTCGATCAGGGTCTGCCGGCCTGGGTCGGTCCGCTGGCCTTGTCCGTTGTCGGCATTGCCAACATCCTCGGCACCTTCGTTGCCGGTCAATCGGGCCGCTGGCTGGCAAAACGCCAGGCGCTCAGCCTGATCTACCTCGGCCGCTCCGTGCTGTTCCTCGGCTTCCTGTTGCTCCCCATGACCTCGGTCACGGTGATCGGACTTTGCGCCCTGCTCGGGCTGCTTTGGCTCGCCACCATTCCCCTCACCAGCGGCCTCGTTGCCACCTTCTTCGGCACCACCTGGATGTCCATGCTATTCGGCATCGTGTTTCTATCACATCAGGTCGGCTCTTTCCTTGGCGTATGGCTGGCCGGCCGCCTCTACGACATGACCCAGTCCTATGATGCCATGTGGTGGATCTCCATCGCCTTGGGCCTGCTATCGGCGCTCGTGAATTGGCCGATCCAGGAGAAGCCCGTGGCCAGGATTGCGGCGCAACGGCTTGGGGCCGCATCCTAGCTCGGGTCGCTTGCGCCGCCCAATCAACTGGCGTCGTAGGCGCCGTTGATGGCGCCAACATAGCGCGCCACAGAATTGCGCAGGATCTCTTTGGCGCCCGTGGCAATCACGCGGTCGAAGAAATGGCTATAGACGCGGTCGAAGGCGAACGGTTCCAGGGCCGCGGCAATCGCCTCGACCTGCGCCGCCGACAGCGGGATCATGTTCGGGTAGCTGCGCATGAAGGTGAAGGATTTGCGATCCATATTCACCGTCGCCATGTCCGCGCTCAATATCACACCGCGTCCGCCGGCGCCCTTGGCCCAGTGCAAGGCGCTGCCGCCCGCGAAATGTCCCCCGCAGCGAATCAGCGTTATGCCGGGAGCCAGGTCGTGTCTCGCACCATCCCAGAAGCGCAGGTGCGAATGGGGCCGCACGACCCACTTGCGGTCGGCCGCGTTGAGGAACACCGGCACCTCGAAGGCCCGCGCCCACTCCTCCATGGTCGTGTAGAAGTGAGGGTGCGAAATGGCGATGGCCTTTAGGCCGCCGAGAGCTTTGATCAAGGTGATTGTGGCGGCATCCAGCAACGAGATGCAATCCCACAGCACGTTGCCGCCGGCGTCCAAAATCAGTAGCGCGCGCTGCCCGATGGCGAACACCGGTTGCGTGCCGATGCCGATCAGGCCGGGCTCGTGCTCGCGAAAGGCATTGAGGTGGCCGACCGAGAGCCGTTCCAAAGTCGTCCATGCCTGTCCGCCGGGCGGCACGAACTGCCGTTCCTCCTCGCAGATCACACACTTCTCCGCCGGGCCCTGGCTCGGCGGGTACTGAGTGCCGCACGCCGTGCAGATGTAGGCCTGCATGAACCCCTCCCTATCGCCAAAGATTGATGTCGTCAAAGGTTGAGCCGCGCGTCGCTCCAAGCCGCGCACGCCTTCATCAAGTTAGGGGCGATCTGGCCGCTTTTCAAACGCCGGGCTAGTCGAGCTTGATGTTGGCCGCCTGGATCAGCTCGGCGTTGACCTTGATATCCTGCACCAGATGGGCCGCCATTTCTTGTGCCGTCTGCAGCGGCACCACGGCATTGACGGCCAGCATTTTCGCTTTCATGTCCTCCGTCTTGGCGATCTCGACGATCTTGGCGTTGAACTTGGCGATGATGTCCTTGGGCGTGCCGGCCGGTGCGAAGATCGAAAACCAGATGGGCACGTCGGCGCCCGTGATGCCGAGTTCGGTCAAGGTTGGCACCTCGGGGAAGTTTGGGTGACGCACGCTGCCGTTGATGTTGAGCAGGATCAACTTGCCGATCTTGGCGTGCGGCAGCGAAACGGGCTCGTTCATCATATGCACGTTGCCCGGCAGCACGTCGTTGAGCGAGTTGGCGCCGCCGCGGTAGGGCACGTGCAGGATATCGATGCCGGCCTTGAGCTTCAGCATTTCCAGGCGCAGGTGTGTTGAGGTCCCGCTGCCCGAGGAGGCAAAAGTCAACGTGCCGGGGTTCTTCTTGGCGTATTCGACCATTTCCTGGAAGGTCTTCACGCCGACCGAGGGATGGATCACGAAGCCATTGATGATGTCGCCGACGCGGCCGACCGGCTCGAAGCTCCTCAGCGGATCGTAGGGCGTCTTGCGCAGGCTGGGCAGCACCGCCAGCGGCGCATTGGGCGTAAGCAGATAATTATAGCCATCGGGCGCGGCCTTGGCCGCCGCTTCGGTGCCGATCATGCCGCTGGCCCCGCCACGGTTCTCGATCACGAACGGCTGGCCAAGCGCTTGGCCCAGCTTGTCGGCCCACGGGCGACCGATGGCATCGGTTGCGCCCCCGGGGGCGTAGGGCAGTATGAGCCTGACGCTCCGTTCCGGCCAGGGCGCCGCCCGTAGCGCCTCGGCGCAGGCCGTAACGACGGCGAGGAATACCAAAACGAACCCCAGAAATTGTCGGCGCTGCATTTACTCCTCCCGAGGAATCCATGCTCCTTTGCTCGGTCGATGCCAGATTGCTGCAACGACGTCTTTTGCACCCGCTGCTTGCTATCGGGCGGATAGGACGTAGACGACACTAGCAGCCGTGTGCCGGCGCGCGAAGCAACCCATCTCGCGCCTGCACGGGAGCCGCACCTACGCCCCGCCAGCGTTTTCGCGGCCGGTGGCTTGCGGCGCCACGGTGGGCGGTGCACTCTAGAGGCACGAGCCTTTGAGAGGAGGAAACCCATGGCCGCGCCGGCGCAACGCCCCGTCATCCACGACGACATCAGGCCCAACACCGACCCGAAGCTCGCTTCGCGCTTTTTGGACGTGCCGAACATGGCCTGGGAGAAGACCAAGTTTCCCGGTATCCAAATCAAGGTGCTCTATGCGGACGATGACGGCATCACCACGGCGCTCTTCAAGCTCGCGCCGGGCGCCGTCGTGCCGTTGCACGAGCACACGGCGCTGGAGCAGACCTACGTCTTGGAAGGCACGCTGGAGGATCACGAGGGCGTGTGCGGCCCCGGGCAGTTCGTCTGGCGTCCCGCCGGCAACCAACACGAGGCGATCGCGCCCAACGGTGCCCTGATCCTCGGTTTTTTCCTCAAACCCAACCGCTTCGCCTACGGCGAGAGGTTTTTCACCGACGCCGGCGAACGGTAGGCCTCAGTCTGGGCAAAGGGCCGCGACGAGCAGGACGCTTGGCGAATGGCATGGCTTGAACCCATCACCTTGTCGAGCGGCCGCGTCACGCTGGAACCGTTGGCCCAGAAGCATTGCCCTGATCTGGTGCAGGCGGTCGAAGATGGCGCGCTGTGGCGGCTCTGGTATACGACCGTCCCGGCGCCCGAGCGCATGCAGGCCGAGCTCGAGCGCCGGCTGGCCCTGCAGGCCGCCGGATCGATGCTGCCGTTTGCCGCCGTCGACAACGGTACCGGCAAGGCCGTCGGCATGACCACCTATATGAACGCGGAGCCGGCGCATCGGCGCCTCGAGATCGGTTCGACCTGGTACCGCAAGGCCGTGCAAAAGACCGATTTCAACACCCGCTGCAAGCTGTTGCTGCTCACCCACGCCTTCGAGAGGCTCGACTGCATCGCCGTGGAATTCCGCACGCATTGCTTCAACCACCAGAGCCGGCGTGGCATCGAGCGACTGGGCGCTAAGCTCGACGGCATCTTGCGCAGCCACCAGCTCGCCAACAACGGAACGCTGCGCGATACCTGCGTCTACAGCATCATCGCCGCCGAGTGGGCGACCGTAAAAGCTCACCTCACCTATCAGTTGCACAAACCGCGCGCCGGCGTCGGCGCCGGGCACCCGGGCTAGCGGATTATCCCTGCCGGGCCTTGTCGGTACTTCTCCACGATGGCGAGATCGGGATCGACGCCGAGGCCCGGCCCCGTCGGTACCCGCACCTTGCCGTCTGCCGCCAGCATGGCCTCACCGTAGGGGCTTGCCTCCAGGTTGGCGTGGATGCTTTCCAACAGGGTGTCGGTTGCGAGCGCGGCAACAAGGTGGATCGACGCCAGATTACCGGGTCCGAAGTAGGCGCAGTGGGGGATCAGCTCGACCGAATGCGCCTCGGCGGCGGCCACAATTTTGCGCATCTCGGTGATGCCGCCGATCTTGCTGACGCTGGGCTGGGCGATGTCGATCGAACCCTTTTGAAACATGTCGACGAAGTCGTGCAGGCCGGCGGCGTTCTCGCCCGCGGCGATGTTCGTGGCGCCGCCTCGACGCACGCGCGCAAGGCCCGCATGATCCTCCGGCGGCCACACCGGCTCCTCCAGCCAAAGCAGATGATAGGGTCGAAAGGCACGTTCCATCTCCAGCGCCTGCGCCACGCTCCAGGGGCAATTGACGTCGTTCATGATGGCGATGCCATCTCCGGCGGCCTCGCGTGCGGCCCGCACGGCGCCAACCGTATGCTCGTGCAGCTTGATGTGCGTGAAGCCTCGCTCGACCATTTTCGCACAGATCTTGCCCACCGTCGTCGGCGCGCCGTAGCGCATCAGGCTGGCGTAAGCGCGCACGTCCTTGCGGCGCGCACCCCCTAACAGGTCGCACAGCGGCAGGCCGGCGCGCTTGCCGGCAATGTCCCACAAGGCGATATCGATGCCTGAATGGGCGTAGACGACCGGACCGTTGCGGCCGAAGATGTGGAAGGCCTGCGCGGCCTCGCGATGCAACGCCGCGATGTCGGTTGCCTCCTTGCCGATGAACCAAGGGCCGACATAGCTCTCCAGCGCCGCCTTGGTCGCCGGAATGATGGAGTGGCCGAACCCCTCTCCCCATCCCGTGATGCCGAGATCGGTCCCCACTTCCACCAACAGATGGTCCATGCTGGGAAAGCGCAGCCCCGCGAATTCCTGCTTGGGTGCACCCATGTCGAAGGGGATGCGCACATGGTGCGTGCGAATGGAGGTAATCTTCATGGCCTGCTCCTGCTGGCGGGCGAGATTGTCCGCTCCTCGGCACGCATGTTAGCCTCGGCCGGCCAGCAAAATGAAGCATTAAGGAGGAGGTCCGTGACGTTGAGAAAAACCGCAACCCTATTGTGCGCCGCCGCGCTAATGCCCTTGGGCGCCGCCGCCCTGGCGGAGACCCCCAAGCGTGGCGGCATTCTCAACTTCGCGGTGGTGGCCGAGCCCCCGACCATCGATTGCCACGCCACCACGACCTTCGCGATGGTGCATCCAGTGGCGCCGCAATACTCCACGCTTCTGATGTTCACGGGGCCCCATGACAACATCAAGATCGAGGGCGACCTGGCGGAGTCCTGGGAAGTTTCCAAGGATGGACTTACCTATACCTTCAAGCTGCGCAAAGGCGTGAAGTTCCACGACGGCTCCGACTTCACCGCGCAGGACATCAAGGCCACCTACGAGCGCATCATCAATCCGGCCCCGGGCGTCGTCTCCTCGCGCAAGGCCCAACATCAGGACATCAAATCGATCGAAACGCCCGATCCCTACACGGTGGTGTTCAAGCTCGGCCAAGTGAACATGTCGATGCCGCTACATTTCGCCTCGCCCTTCAACTGCGTCTACAGCGCCAAGAAGCTCAGCGAGAACCCGCGCTATCCCGAGACCGAAGTGATGGGCACCGGCGCCTTCAAATTCGTCGAATACCAGAAAGGCTCACACTGGACGGCCACGCGCTTCGACCAGTATTTCCGCAAGGATCGCCCCTACCTCGACGGCTACAAGGCAATCTTCGTGCGCAGCAACACCGTAGTCGCCGGTCTGCGCGGCGGCCAGTACGACGCCGAGTTCAGGGGTCGCACACCCCAGGAACGCGACCAATTGCTCGAGACCATGAAGGACAAAGTGACGGTGCAGGAGGGGCCGTGGGTGACCAATATCCTCATCACCTTCAATACCGAGCACAAGCCCTTCGACGATATCCGAGTGCGCCAGGCGCTGACCCTTGCCATCGATCGTTGGGGCGGCTCGACCTCGCTCGGCAAGATCTCGCTGATCAAGGGCGTCGGCGGCGCCTTTCGGCCGGGAGCCGAGTGGTCGCTGTCGCCCGAAGAGCTGGAGACAATGCCAGGGTTCTGGCGCGACATTGAGAAATCGCGTGCCGAAGCCCGGCGCCTGCTGAAGGAGGCGGGTCATTCGAACCTGAAAGTCAAGCTGGTGAACCGAACCATCGATCAGCCGTTCATTCCGGCCGGGATCTATGCCGTCGACCAATGGCGGCGCATTGGCGTGGAGACGGAGCACGTACCGGTCGAAACCAAACTTTGGTTCGCCGCCATGGAGAACGGCGATTTTGACGCGGTGGTGCAGAATATCTCCGACTTTGCCGACGATCCCACCGCCCAGTTCAATACGCTATTGAGCAAGCACACCTCCGGCATCGCCTATTCCCGTCACGGCGACACCAAGCTCGACGATCTGTTCAAGCTGCAGTCGCAGCTCGTCGATCGGCAGGAGCGGATGAAGGTCGTGCACGACTTCGAGCGATACGCCCTGACCACGGCCTATAACGTGCCCTTGCTGTGGTATCAGCGCATCGTCGTCAACAACAAGAAGGTCAAAGGCTGGGATCTACCTCCCAGTCACTTCGTCGGGCAAAACCTTGTCGACGTCTGGCTGGACGAATAGCGTGGCAGCATCGACCACCCTGCAGCGATCACCGGCAGCGATCGCCGGTGCTTGCGCCCCCGGCAGGCGCAGCCGCGCTCAATAGGTGGCGCGACCGCCGGAAATGTCGAACACGGCGCCCGTGGTGAAGGAATTTTCCTCAGACGCCATCCAAGCCACCATGGACGCCACTTCCTCCACCAGCACGAAGCGGTTGCGCGGAATCTTCGACAGCATGAAGTCGATATGCTGCTGGGTGATCTGAGCGAAGATCGCGGTCTTGGCCGCGGCCGGCGTCACACAGTTGACGGCGATATCATAGCCGGCGAGCTCTTTGCCGAGCGACTTCGTCAAGGCGATAACGCCGGCCTTGGAGGCGGAATAGTGGGCGGCATTGGGATTGCCTTCCTTGCCGGCGATCGAGGCGATCGTGACGATGCGCCCATAGTTCTGCGCAATCATTGCCGGCACGATCGCGCGCGAGCAGATGAATGGCCCGTCGAGGTTGACGCGCATCACCTTGCGCCATTCCTCCACGTCGGTTTCCCAGGTCTTGGCATTGGCTCCGGCGATGCCCGCATTGTTGACGAGGATATCGATGCGGCCGAAGCGCCGGACGGTGGCTTCGAGCGCGGCGGCAACGGAGGCGGGGTCGGCCACGTCGCAGCCGATCGCCTCGACGTCACCGCCAAGTGTCTTTGCCGTGTTCTGGGCGAGCGCCGTATCTCGATCCCAGATGGCAATGCGTGCCCCCGACGTGAGGAAGCGTTCGGTGATCGCCTTGCCGAAGCCCTGGGCGCCGCCCGTGACCACGGCAGCGCGACCCTTTAGATCAATGATGTTCTTGGCCATGGGGGCTCTCCTTCCCTCGCGTCGCCCGAGGTGTGCTGTGGTGTCTTGCCGTTTTCGCCGGCGCGGCGGCCAGCCCTGGCTAGCATAGAATGCTTCGCGCGGCGCGCCGGGCCGCGAACGGCGGGTGCCATAGCGGCCTTAAACTTGTGGTTGCATCTCAAAGGAAGCGGACCGCGGGGGGTGCGCTGGGCCTGCCGAGGGTGCCGGCGCCGGTCCTGCGCCCGCTGCCGGCCCAGGAACTGAAGACCCGCGCGGGCCTGGGTGGTAGCTCCCGGGGGGCGACACGGCAACGCTTGCGCGGGTGCTATAGGAAACCTCGCAGAAGTGCTAAAGCCAGAGGCGGATGGGCGCAGCAGCAAGGTCTCTCGCCGCCGCTGGGACTGGCGGGCGGCGCGCGCGCGCCGGAGGGAGGTTGCGTGCCATCGGTTGTCTTGCGCGGTCTCAGCAAACGCTTTGGCAGCCAAACGGCGGTCGACAACGTCTCGCTCAGGATCGAGCACGGGCAGCTCGTCTGTCTGCTCGGGCCCTCGGGGTGCGGCAAGACCACCATCCTGCGGCTGCTGGCGGGCTTCACCGAACCGACGGCGGGAGACATTGCCATTGGCGAGCGCGTCGTCTCCGCGCCGACGCGCGTGCTGCCGCCCGAGCAGCGCAAGGTCTCAATGGTGTTTCAGAGTTACGCGCTGTGGCCGCACATGACGGTCGCCGAAAATGTCGCCTACGGCCTGGAGCTGCGCAAACTCGATCGGGCTACCATCGCAGCAAAGCTGGCGGCGATCCTGGCAACGACCCAACTGGCGCCGTTGGCCGAGCGCTACCCCGCGGAATTGTCGGGCGGCCAGCAGCAGCGCGTCTCGCTCGCGCGCGCGCTGGTCGTGGAGCCCGACATGCTGCTCCTCGATGAGCCCCTGTCGAACCTCGATGCCAACCTGCGCGAAGAAATGCGCTTTGAGGTGCGACGTCTGCATCAGGCCTATCACTACACCACCGTCTACGTCACCCACGACCAAAGCGAAGCCATGACCACGGCCGACCTGATCGCCGTCATGAATGCCGGCCGCATCGAGCAGCTGGGCTCCCCCCACGAAATCTACCGGCAGCCGCGCTCGGAGTTCGTCGCGCGCTTCCTTGGTGGCAGCAACATCATTCGCGGCCAGGCTCTCGACGCCAAGCGTCTGGCCTTTGCCGGCGCGACCATCGAGTGCCACAACGCGGCATTTGCGCCGGGCAAGCCCGCCACGGCCGCGGTGCGCCAGCACGACATCCGTTTGCTTGCCGCCGATCAGGCGGCCCCAAGCGCCAATGCGCTCATTGGCACGGTCGTACGCAATGTCTTTCTTGGCGCCACCCGCGACTATATCGTCGAAGTCGGCGGTGGCGTGCCGTTGCGCATTACGGCTGCGCCCGAGGCCGACTTCGCGGCGGGCTCGCAGGTGGGCCTGCTTCTGCCAGCGGACCGTTGCCACGCATTGCTCAACTGACTGCAGCCGAATTTGAGAGGAATCGATCATGGCAAGCGCTATTAGCCGTCGCGCATTTTCCGGAGGGCTCGCCACGGCGCTGGCGGCCACCTCTGTGCCCCGTGCGGCGCGGGCGGCGGTGTCCGCCTCCTCCGTGACCCCCCAACTCATCGAGGCGGCCAAGAAGGAAGGCAAGGCGGTCTGGTACACCGCGGTCGATCTGCCGGTCGCCGAGCGCATCGCCAAGGCCTTCGAGGCGAAGTATCCCGGCATTGCCGTTCGCGTCGAACGCTCGGGCGGCGAACGCATCTTTCAGCGCATCGGTCAGGAGTACGCCAGCAACATCCATGCCGTCGACGTCGTCAATAGTTCTGACGCGGCGCACTTTATCGTCTGGAAGCGCGATGGCATCCTCGCCGCGTACCTGCCGCAAGATGTCGCCAGCCATTATCCGGCCGAGCAGAGAGATCCCGATAGCCTATTCGCCAGCTGGCGTGTCTGGCTGTGCGTCATCGGCTACAACACCAAGTTGGTGCAGGCGGATGAGGCACCCAAGAGCTTCGCCGACCTGCTCGATCCGAAGTGGTCGGGCAAGATCGTGAAGGCCCATCCCGGTTACAGCGGTACCATCATGACCGCGACCTACCAGGTCTCGCGCGACATCGGTTGGTCCTACTTCGAGAAACTGAGCCAGCAGAAAGTCATGCAGGTGCAGTCCTCCGCCGACCCGCCGAAAAAATTAGCCCTCGGGGAACGCGCCGTGATGGCCGACGGCAACGAGTACAACCTGATCCAACTCAAGGAAAGGGGCGAACCCGTCGAGATCGTCTACCCCAGCGAAGGCACTCCCCTGATCATCGGCCCCTCCGGCGTCATGAAGGATGCGCCCAACCCCAACGCCGCCCGTCTGCTGCAAAGTTTCATGTTCTCGGTCGAGTGCCAGCAGCTGATGGTCGACTGGGGTGGCCTGCGCTCCTTCCACGCCGAGGTCAAGGACAAGCAGGGCCGCAAGCCGCTCAACGACATCAAGCTGATGAAGGACGATCCTGCGGCCGTGGAAAAGCAGGCCGATCAGATCAAGGCGAAATACACGCAGTACTTCAAGGTTTGAGGGGCGGGGTCGGGCTGGGATGGAACATGGCGCCGAGCACGGCGGGCGGCAAGCGGCCCTCAGGCGAGGGGGGAGCGGTGGCGGCGCGGCCGTCTTGGCGCGCTCTGCCGCCTGGCCTGCCCGCCTCGACGGGCGACGGCAGCAACGGCCAGCCCGGCGCGGCGGCGCTAGCCCGGGTTTTGCCCGCCCGTCACGCCGGCCAACCCCCGTCGGCGCGCGGGGCGGCAAAGGCTCCGGGGGCGGGCTCCCATGACCGTCGAGACTCTGGCGGCATCGCCGTTGCCCAGCGCGCGCCGCCGGCTCGATCTTTCGGGCGCGGTGATGGCGCTGTTTGCCGCGATCCTAGCGCTTTTGATCATCCTGCCCCTGGCCTGGCTCGTGGTCTTCGCCTTCAGCGACCGGGCGCGGAACCCAACGCTTGCCAACTTTCAGCTGCTGTTCACCGATAAAGCCTTCCTCGACCCGCTGCTCACTACGTTCACCATCGCCCTCGCGGTCAGCGTGATTTGCTGCGCCGTTGCCGCTCCCATGGGCTGGCTGGTGGCGCGCACCGACATGCCCTGGCGGCGTCCGATCCGATTGCTCGTCATGGCCTCATTCGTCACGCCGCCCTTCCTCGGCGCCATTGCCTGGGAGCTGCTCGCTGCGCCCAACAGCGGTCTCATCAATCAGCTCTATCGCAGCATTGTCGGCGCCGCCGCCGACGCTAGGCTGTTCGACATCTATAGTTTGACCGGATTGATCTTCGTCATTTCCTGCTACACCTTTCCCTACGTCTTCGTGCTGGTCGCCAATGCGCTGGACCGCACGCCGGGCGAACTCGAGGATGCCTCCGCCATGCTCGGCGCCTCGGCCTGGCGCACGGCGCGGCGCGTCACCATTCCCCTGGCGCTGCCGGCGTTGTTGGCGGGCGCGCTGGTGGCCTTTCTGCAGGCCATGACGCTGTTCGGCTCGCCGGCGATCCTGGCGTTGCCGGCGGGGTTTCACACCATGACGACCAAGATCTGGAGCCTCTTTCAATATCCGCCGAAGCCCGAACTCGCCGCCGCCGCCTCGCTGCCGCTGCTCCTCATGACGGTGATCCTGTTGCGCGGCCAATCGGCGCTGCTCGGCCGGCGCGGCTACGTCGTCGTCGGCGGCAAAAGCGGACCGCCGCAGCCCGTTCGCCTTGGCGGCCTACGCTGGCCCGCCTTTCTCCTTTGCTTTGCGGTGCTTTGCCTGCCCGTTTTTCTGCCCTATGGGGCGCTCGTCAATGCCGCCTTCTCGCGCATTGCCTCCCAGCCGCTCGGCCTGGAGACGGTGACCTTGCAAAACGTTCGCTTCGTCTTCTTCGAACTGTCCGCCACCAGGCTCGCCATGCGTAACACCTTCCTGCTCGGCCTGATGGCGGCGACCGCGGGTACGGCATTGGCGCTGGTGATCGCCTACCTGACCGCACGCGCCGCCATCACCGGCCACCGGCTCCTGGCCTTCCTCGCCACGGCACCGATCGCAATCCCTGGCATCGTGCTCGGCGTCGGGTTGTTCCTCGCCTATACGCGCGGGCCGGTCGTGCTCTACGGCACGCTTTGGATCCTGCTCATTGCCTACGTCACCATCGAGTTGCCCGCGGCTTACCAACAACTCCAATCCGCCTTCCGCTCGCTTTCCCCGGAGCTGGAAGAGGCCGGGCGCATCCTCGGCGCTTCGCGCTTGCGCACCTTACGGGACGTGACGGCGCCCTTGCTCGGGCCCAGCCTGATCGCCACCTGGTGCTTCATTTTTGTCGCTGTCATCCGCGAGCTGTCCGCCGCTGTGATCCTCTTCACCTCCGAAACCAAGGTGCTGTCGGTGCTCATTTTCGATCTCAAGGAGAGCGGCGATTTGGGCGCCATCGCCGTGCTCGGTCTGACCATGCTGATCCTGACCGCCGCCGTCATTATCGCCGTCAACCGGATTCCGGGCTTCAGCGGCGTGCGCCTGCGCAACAATTGAACGCGCACCGGCCACACGGAAGCGGGCGGGCGTGGCGCGCGCCAAGCGTCCCCGTTGCGCTTCGCGCCGGGCCCGGGCAGGGTGCGCAGGCCGCAAGCCAGATCGGGCGCGTGCCGTTCCGGGAAGGCTGGGGTCGGCTCGTTGGTGCGCGAGGCGTAAACCGCGGGCAGGGGTCGCCCGCGCTTGGCGAAAGCTGTGAGATGCTCGATGGTTCGACAGCCGAATTTGGGTAACGGGGGCCATGTGAGCGATCAGCAACCCTCCATCTCCCAATCCCTGGCCGACCGCATCGCCGCCGTCGACGGCAACCGCCTCACACCGGCTGTGCGCGACATCTGCGCCCGGTTGCTACTCGACGTCATCGGCCTGTGCGTCGTGGCCCGCAACTCGGATTATGTCGCCGCAGCGCTGGCGGCATGGCCCGAGCGCGGCGCCGCCACCGTCATCGGTCGGGCGCAGCCGATCAGTGCGGCGGGCGCGGCTTTTGTCAACGGCACGGCGGCGCATGGCGAGGACTTCGACGACACCTTCGAGGGCGGCCCGGTCCATGCCGGCGCGGTCATCGTCCCGGCGGTGTTGGCCGTCGCGGAAGAGGAGGGTCTCGCCGGGCTATCGGCGCTCAGGGGCATCGCGGTCGGCGTCGAGACGATCTGCCGCCTGAGCCTGGTGGTACCCAAAGCCGTGCACAAAGCTGGTTTCCATCCCACCGCCGTGTTCGGGGCGATGGCGGCCGCTGCCGGCGTCGGCGCCGCGCTTAACCTCGACCGGCGCCAGCTTGCCCACGCGCTGGGCATTGCCGGCTCGATGGCGGCCGGCATCATCGAGTATCTGGCTGATGGCAGCTGGACCAAGCGCATGCACCCGGGTTGGGCCGCGCAATCGGGGCTGCGCGCCGCGCTGCTGGCGCGCGCCGGCTTCCTCGGCCCCGGCACGGTTTTTGAAGGCGTGCACGGGCTCTTCAACGGCTTCGCCCGCACGCGCGAGGGTAACTGGGAGGCGCTGCTCGAGGGCTTCGGGAGCAGCTGGCACGCCGCCAGCTTGGCCTTCAAGCCGTACCCCTGTGGCACCATGATCCAGCCCTATGTCGACTGCGCCCGGCGCCTCAATCGGCGTGGCCTCGCCACCGCGAGCATCGCCGAGATTGTATGCGAGGTCGGTGAAGGCACCGTCCATCGCCTGTGGGAGCCGCTGGTTGCCAAGCAGAGCCCGGCCAACGGCTACGCCGGCAAGTTCGCGGCGCCCTACTCAATTGCCTACGGCTTGGTGCACGGGGCCCTGGGGCTTGAGGCCTTTGCCGATGCCCAGGTGCACGATAACCGCGTGCGCGCCTTGGCCGGCAAGATCAGCTACCGGATCGACCCCGCCAATCCCTACCCTGCAGCCTATACCGGACATGTCCGCGTCGTTCTCGCCGATGGTGGCAGCATCGAAGAGCGCCAGCCGCACCTGCGCGGCGGCGCCCAGCAGCCGCTTTCGCTAGCCGAAATCGAAGAGAAATTCGCTGGCAACGTCCGCCACGGCGGCTGGTCGCAGGCGCAGGCGTCCGCCGCCCTCGAACTGGCGCATCGGCTCTGGCAGGCGCCGGGCGTCGAACTTGCCCCATTGCGCTGAGGGGCCGGCGGCGCCTTGCTCCGCTGGCCCTTGGCACACCGGGCGCGGGTGCCGTTTTTTGCGCGCACTTGTTCTGGGGCGGTAGGCAAAAGCAAAACGACAAGCAAAAGACCCCGGCTCTTGCGAGCCGGGGTCTTCTTTGGCCCGGTACTGAAACAACGAACCCGGGCCTCTAGTTGTCGCGATCGCGCCGCTGCACGGGCGGCAGCCTCACTCGCGATCGTCTTTATCGCCGTCGAGCGTGTGGCGCTCGCCGAGGCAGGGCACCGCCCACACCTGGCAGCGCTTGCGATACTGCCCGGTCAGGAACTCGCCGACCTTACCGATCGTGCTTTCGTTGGTCGATGAGCGCCAGCAGCGGTATTCACCAGTCTTGGCCGCGTCGAGATCTTGGTAGCGTTCGCCATGATCGGACCGCACCCAGGCACGCCAGGCGCGCTTGGCCGAGACGAGCGCGCCGTTTTCGGTTTGCGCCTCGGTACCCTTGGCGGTGACCATGTGCAGGCACTGCCGCTCGTAGCGATCATTGCGGCCGTAACGATCCCGCCGATCGTCGTAGTCCCGGTCCCGGTCCCGGTCTCGGTCCCGGTCACGATAGTCCCGATAGTCACGATCGCGCCATGAGCGTTCGCGCGAGGAATGGTCACGCCACTCCTGGGTGTAGGAGGGGACAAGCGGCCGCCGCTCGACGACATAGCGCGTCTCGTAACCCTCCGGGACGGGTTGGCGATGTAGGTGCGGTTGCAAGTAAGGCTTACCGCGCCGGCGCGGATCCGCGAACCGATAGCAGCGGTTGTTCTCAAAGCCATCACATCTGAGGGTGCGCTTGACGTAGGCGCCGGTGTCTTCTCCCTCGGCTTGCGCGGGAGCTGGCGTCATCGCCAGCAGCGCCAGCACCGCCAAGAGGCTCGAAGTGCCGGATGTGACAAGGAGTGGTGCTTTCATTGGACCCCCTAGGAGAGCAAGATTTTGCGAGGCGCATGGCCGCAGCAGACGGTGGTCGGCCTTGCAAACGTCAGTCGCCGATAGGACGAGGCGTCGGAGCCCGGCCGGCCGGCGTGCGGTGCGACCGCCAGGGCGTAATCGCCATACCGCCTGGCCGGGATGCGCTCAGCGCCCGCCATTGAGGACATCACCCGTTTGCGGGCGCGCGTCTGATCAGTAGAAAGACGGGGGCGTCGCCGCACCCGATCCATGCGAGCAAGGCGCCGTCCGCGCCGATCGCAGGTCGCAGGTCCGCCAGCCGAAGCTTTGAGAGTGTGTTGACAGCCGACCTGCCGCTCCGCCGCAAGAGCATTGGTCGGTCGCCGGGACCGGGAATGATTACGCTGATACGCCACGGAATAGGACGCCCCCGCACCAAACACAGCCCCTCGCTGAACCCTTGTCCCCCATCGGGGCCCACTGGTCAGCCACTTCAGATGCGTAGCGCGCGATCGCGCAGTTTGCCAATATCCGCAGGTCCCCGGGGAGGGTTTCTTACCAGGGCAGTGTCAAACCAGCCACAAGTGCTTCTGCGACCGGCCGGAATTGCGACCGTAGGGAGTGCCTCTGGCATGCATTTGAGCGCCTTTGGCCAAAGCTCCACACCTTATCCACAAGGCAGGTCTCACACGCCCAATTTTCCGCCCTCAGCCGGGTGCGTGCGGGCGCGTGTTGGCTCATCCCCGGGCCTGCCGTCCCTTGTGCACATTTGAGGCCGCAACATCGGCCGTGCCATTGCCCTGGCGCTTGCCGCGGCGGGTGCGGCGGTGATGATCAATGGCCGGCGTGATCGCCAGGCCCTTGAGACCGTCGCCACCGACATCGCCGCCGCGGGCGGACAGGCGCTGCCGGTCCTGGCCGACGTAGGCGATGCGGCCGCCGTCGAAGGCCTGATCGCGGCAGCCGTCGAGCGCTTTGGCCGCCGCGACATCCTCATCACAATGCCGCCGTGTGGCCGGAAAAGACGCTCGAGCAAATGACCCTGGCGGATTGGCACGCCGTGTTGGCCGTAAATCTGGACGGGTCTTTCTGACCGTGAAGTCCGCTCTCATGCATTTGCGGGCGAGCAGCGCCGGCGCCATCGTCAAACTTGGTGGCGTCAGCGGTCACGCCGGCGCCAAACAGCGCGCCCACGTGGTGACGACTCAGGCTGGCCTGGTCGGGTTCACGCGGGCCCTCGCGCGCGAGCTCGCCAGCGACGGCATCACGGCCAACTGTGTCGTTCCCGGCCTGATCGATACCGAGCGCGATCCAAATCTGCCCTTGCCACAGCACCACCTGGTCAGCCGCACGCTGCTGGGTCGCCTCGGCCGCGCCGAGGAGATTGCCGCCGCCGTCTGTTTTCTGAGCGGCCCTGGTGTCCGCCACATCACGGGACAGACGTTGCACGTCAACGGTGGCGTGCATCTGGGTTGACGAGCACGGCAAAAACTCCGCGGAGGTCCGCGTCGACCCAAAAGCGCCACGGCAGGTTACGCCGGGCGCAGGGGAAGCCCGCATCATTCCGTCGCTTGCACGCGGGGGTGGTGTCCTTGCCTCACGCGGCCCCCGCCGAGCTCCGCGCGAAAGCATCCGCGTGCTCCCGATCGCTGCGCTCGCGCCGGGGCACGCGCGGCGGCCGCTGTAGCTTCAAGGTTGCTGCGCGCGCATCGCGCACCCCCATTGCGACGCTCGCCTTCGGTGCGGCTGCGACGATCGCCTGAGGAAACGTCAGCGCCGCGGTGGCATTGGCGACCGAAACGAGGGCGACGGCAAGGCGGGCAAGGGTTGGGGCTGTGGGCATGACGGCGTTGGCAATCCGGCTCTGGGTCGTTAGCGCGTGAGCCAGATACGAGCGAGCCCATGCCTTGGAGCGCGAGGGCGCACGGGCGCAACGATCAAAAGCGCGTGCCTCGTGCGTGATGATACCTTGCCCTCCGAGCCGCAGTCACGGCGCGCAACGGGACCGAGGGGATTAGCTGAGGCGAGGGACGGCTATTTGCAGGTGGCGACCAGATCGGCGCGCTCACCCGAGGCGGTGGTCAGCTTCGCCAGGATGACCCAACCGTCCTCGATGGCGATCCGCCACATCTGGTTGGCACAGTTGATGCTGCTCCATTCCTTCGCCTTGCGCTCCCACCAATCCCTTTCAGGCGCGCGCACATTGAGGAAGCGGGTGAACTGCACGGTGCGGATGCGGCAGACGACCTCGATGCCGTCGTGGCGGGTCTGCCGGTCGAGCCAGACCCCGACCTCCGCGTTGGAGACCTTAGCGTGCAGCGTCGCGGCGGTGCAGATGTCGTCGGGCTGGGCGAAGGCGGCCCCGGCAAAGGCAAAAGTTGCCGCGAGGCCGGCGGCAGTGGAGACAAGAAAAGGGCGCATGGCTTTGGGTGGGCTTGAGCAAGCGAAGGCCATCACCATCGGCAGCGATGTGGCGACAGCATGGCAGGTCGCGCCGTGACCCGGTGGCGGGGGCGGCCGGCGGCCTCGCGGCCGGGGGGCGAATAGAACCAAGCAAAATCCGCACCCGGCCCCGCCAGGCCAGGCAGCCCTGGCGTCGCCGCTCATCCCCTTATATTGTCCGCGACCGGTATGGTCCGCGCTGGGTCGTGGGAGCAAGACGCATCTTTGCTGCGCCCAACGCATCCGTCAGAAAAAGCAACCCGCGCCCGCCAGCGTGACACCCTTTATGGACCACCGCGGGTGGCGTTAGCAAAGGTCAGGCAAAATCGTGCGCGTACTGGTGCTCGAAGACGACCGAGATCTCAATCGCCAGCTGGTCGCGGCTTTGACCGATGCGGGCTATGCGGTCGACGCCGCCTTCGACGGCGAGGAGGGTTTTTTCCTGGGCGAGACCGAGCCCTACGACGTCGTCATTCTTGACACCGGCCTGCCCAAAATCGACGGCATCAGCGTGCTCGAGCAGTGGCGTCGAGCCGGCCGCAACATGCCCGTGATCATCCTCACGGCGCGGGATCGCTGGAGCGATAAGGTCGCCGGCATGGACGCCGGTGCCGACGACTACATGGCCAAGCCATTCCATATGGAAGAGCTGTTGGCGCGCATCCGCGCCCAGGTCCGCCGCGCTTCCGGCCATGCCAGGAGCGACATCGAATGTGGCCCGCTACGGCTCGATACCAAAACCGCGCGCGTCACCTTGGACGGCCAACCGGTCAAGCTCACTTCGCACGAGTATCGGCTGCTCGCTTACTTGATGCATCACAACGATCGCATCGTCTCGCGCACCGAGCTGGTCGAGCATCTTTATGAGCAGGATTTCGACCGCGACTCCAATACCATCGAAGTGTTCATCGGCCGCCTGCGCAAGAAGATTCCGCCAGACATGATCAAGACCATTCGCGGCTTGGGCTACAGGCTCTCAGAGGGCGATGCGAACTAACTCCCTCGCGTTCCGGCTCTTTGCCACGGCGGCGGCGTGGGTGCTGCTGGTTCTGCCCGTGGCAGGCATGATTATTTATTCGCTTTACCGCGAAGAGGTCGACAACAGCTACGACCGGCGCATCGGCGTACTGCTCACCGTGATCCTCTCCGACAGCATCGACCACGGCGATAGCGAGCCGGGTGCGCCAAAGGATGTGGGCGAGCCGCTGTTCGAGATCACCCATTCCGGTTGGTACTGGCAGATCAAGCCGCTCGACGGTCGCCCCGGCAAACTGTTGGCCTCTCGTTCGCTCGCCGACGAGCGCATTCCGCTCCCCAGCGAGGCCAAGGTCGAGCCCAACGATCGTGAGGTGCGCTGGGCCACGCTTGCGGGGCCGCTCGAGCAGACGGTGCGGGTCGCCGAGACCATATATGTGTTCGGCGAGGGTCAATCGGCACAACGCTACTCCGTTGCCGTGGCCGCCGCCCTGGAAGAGGTGGAAAACAGTCTGCTCACCTTCCGCACCCGGCTCGGCCTGGCGCTGGCCCTGGCCGGTATCGGCTTGCTCGCCGTCAACCTGTTCCAGATCCGGTTCGGCTTGTTGCCCCTGCAGCAAGTAGAAAAGGGCTTGAGCGCCATCCGTTCGGGCGAGGCCGGACGGCTGGAGGCGGCATTGCCGCAGGAGATCGTTCCCCTGCAACAGGAGCTCAACGCGCTCCTGAAATCCAACCAGGACATCGTCGAGCGCGCCCGCACTCACGTCGGCAATCTCGCGCACGCCCTGAAGACCCCGCTCGCGGTCATCCTCAACGAAGCGCGCGATGACCAAAGCTCGTTCGCCCGCAAAGTGTCCGAGCAGGCCGAGATCATGGGGTCGCAGATCAATCTCTATCTCGACCGTGCCCGCATGGCCGCCCGGATCGGCGTCATCGGCCAGATGACGGAGGTGCGTCCCGTCGGCGAATCGCCATTCGGGCGCTTGAGCGCATCTATCAGGAAAAGCAGTTGTCTTACATGATGGAGTGCCCGGCCGGGACGCGCTTCCAGGGAGAGCGGCAAGACCTGGAGGAGATGCTGGGCAACCTGCTCGATAACGCCTCAAAGTGGGCGCGCTCGAAAGTGATGCTCTCGGTCGCCGCCTTGCCGGGCGACCCAGCCAACGGCGCCCGTCCCTGCCTGCAAATTAGGGTGGAAGACGATGGACCGGGCCTCACGGAAGCCCAACTCGGCGAGCCCATCATCCGCGGCCGCCGATTGGACGAAACCAAGCCCGGCTCGGGCCTCGGCCACTCGATCGTGGCCGACCTTGCCCACTCCTACAGCGGTAGGCTCGAGCTTTGTCGGGCCGAGATTGGCGGCCTCAGCGTTCGCTTGACCCTGCCGCAGGCCACCTAATGCGGCTGCGTGTGGTCCGCGCCACGCCCGAAAACGCCGTCGGCGGACGAGCCGTATTTTTGCCCCAATCGGGGCGCGCATTGCCGAGGGCACGACAATTCGTAGCGGCTTGGGTGGGCGCGCAAGTCTCAGGGCCGCGAAGGGACGGGGGAGGTGAGTATGCGAGCGGCAATGCTCATGTGTGCGGCGGCACTCGTGCTCATGGGGTGTGAGACCAAGCAGGATACGGGCACCTTGATGGGCGCCATCGCCGGTGGCGTCATCGGCAACCAGTTCGGCAAAGGCGGCGGCCGCGTCGCCAGCACGTTTGCCGGCGCCGTGATCGGCGGCATCGTCGGCAATGAGATCGGCCGCTCGCTCGATGCGCGTGATCGCCAGCTCGCCCAGCAGGCCGAGTACGACGCTTGGGAACGCGGGCCAGCAGGCCGCCCGGTACGCTGGCAGAACCCGGACAATGGGCGCTATGGCGAGGTCATCCCCGAGAAATCCTACCGGCGCGGTGCCCTCGATTGCCGCGACTACGTGCACAAGGTCTATATCGACGGGCGACCCCAGACGATGCGTGGCACGGCCTGCCGCAATTCCGATGGGACCTGGAGCCCCGTAGAGGCCTGATCGAACCGGAGACGGGCCTCGTCTAACCCGATGGCCCCCGATGGCCTTAAGGCCTGGCTCGGATCCCCTGGGCCCGAGCTAACCCCGATTGCCAAGGGGGGCGCCTGCCCCGAAAGCAATCCCAACCGCCCCTCAACCCGGAGCTTTTAGGCCGGGCACGGGCCGCGACAGATCTGCCGGCGGCGGCGGCGTGTCTTGCCACGCCCGGGCCCCGATCCTATTGCAATGGGGGTAGAGCGGCTGGGTAGACTGAATGCTCCTGTGGATCCTCTTTGCGGCAATGACGGCGGCGGTCCTGGCGGCCGTGCTGGCCCCGCTCGCCCGCGCTGGTGGCGGCGGCGATCAGCGGCGGGCGGGCAGCCTCGCCGTTTACCGCGACCAGCTGGAGGAGCTCGAAAGCGATCGGGCCGGGGGCCTCATTGACGCCGATGAGGCCACCGCCACGAAGATCGAAATTTCGCGCCGCCTGCTGGCCGGCGCCGCGGCGAGCGGGCCGCGCCAAGCTGCCGTGAAGTTGGCCGCCCGCAGGCATGGCCGGCTCGCCATCGCCGCGGCGGCGCTGTTGCCGCCCTTCGTCGTCGGTCTCTATCTCGTTCGCGGCTCACCGGACATGCCCGCGTTCCCAGCCGCGGCCCGGCATCAGTTGGGCGTCGAGCAGGCCGGCATTGTTGAACTTGTGACACGCGTGGAGGCGCGCTTGCGTGAGCACCCCGCAGAGGGCGAGGGTTGGGAAGCCTTGGCGCCGGTCTATCTCAAGCTTGGACGCTACCGCGAGGCGGCCAATGCCTATGCGCGAGCGGCCCAACTCAACGGGGAATCGGTAAAACTGCTGATGGGCTTTGCCGAAGCCAGCATGCTCGCCAACGATGGCGTCGTCAGCGAAGAAGCGCGCGGCGCCTACGAGAGGCTTCTCAAGCTTGAACCCGATCGCGTCGAAGCACGCTTTTGGCTCGCCGTGGCCAAGGAGCAGGACGGCAAGCTCAACGAGGCTTTGAGCGACTATCGCGCGCTGTTGTCCGCCGCCCCGGCCACAGCACCCTGGCGCGCCGCCGTCAGCGAGCGCCTCGAAGACCTGAGCAAGCGGTTGGGGGCGGATGGCAAGCCTGCCAGCCCCGGTCCGAGCACCGCCGATGTCGCCGCCGCCCAGGCGCTGTCGCCCGAGGAACGCGGTCGCATGATCGCGGGCATGGTCGACGGGCTGGCGCAGCGGCTCAAGCAGAACGGCAACGACCTGGCGGGCTGGCGTCGGCTCGTCAACGCTTACGTCGTTTTGGATCGCAAGAGCGAAGCGCGCGCGGCCCTGGCGGAGGCCCGCCGCAATTTTGCCGGCGACACGCACGCGCTCAGTGAACTCAGCGCACTGGCTGCAAGTTTGGGATTGGACTCATGACCCGCAAACAGCGCCGTGCAGTCATTATCGGCGTCGGCGTTGCCATCCTGAGCCTGGCCGTCACGCTCGTGCTCGTCGCCCTGCGCGACACCATCGTCTTCTTCCACACGCCGAGCGAAATCGCGCAAAAAAGCATTGCCGCGGGTAAGCGTATTCGCCTCGGTGGCTTGGTCGCCGTCGGCAGCCTCAAGCGCGGCGCCGGCAGCACGGTCGAATTTGCCGTCACCGACCGAGCCAGCACCATCGCCGTGCGCTATACGGGCATCCTGCCGGATCTCTTCCGCGAGGGGCAGGGTGTCGTCGCCGAGGGCGCGCTTGACCCCGCCGGTCGCTTTCTGGCCGATACCGTGCTCGCCAAGCATGATGAGACCTACATGCCCCCCGAAGTGGCCAAGGCGCTCAAAGCACAGGGCCTCTGGCAGGGCGGGGCCGCTGAGGCCAACGAGGCTAAGGGACAGGCGCAGAAATGACGACGGCGAGCAGACCTCGGCACCCCGAGCCTCGGCGGCCTGCCCTCGGCGCGCTCCGCCTCGGGCAGATCCGCGACGGGGGAGCCAGAGCGCAGCGCGCTTTGCACGGCCACGGCAACGATCGGAGCGCTGGGCACAAATGATCATCGAACTTGGACATTTCGCGCTGATCCTGGCGCTGGGCGTCGCCCTGATGCAGATGTTGGTGCCGGCCTGGGGAGCCCGCGTCGGTGATGCCCGGCTGATGGCGGTGGCGCCGCCCGCAGCCTTGGCCCAACTCACCTTACTGGCCTTCTCCTTCCTCAGTCTGACGCATGCCTATATCACCTCCGACTTCTCGGTCGAGACGGTGTGGGCCAACTCGCACACGGCCAAGCCGCTGATCTACAAATTCTCGGGCGTATGGGGCAACCACGAGGGCTCGATGCTGCTGTGGGTGCTGATCCTCGCCCTCTTCGGCGCCGCCGTCGCCCTGTTCGGCAGCAATCTGCCCGATACGGTGCGCGCCAATGTCCTGGCCGTGCAGGCGGCGATCGCCGTCGCTTTTTTGGTCTTTATCGTCTTTGCCTCAAGCCCCTTTGACCGCATTCCCCCGCAGGCGGAGGGCCGCGGTCTCAATCCAATTCTGCAGGATCCGGCGTTGGCGTTCCATCCACCGTTTCTTTACGGCGGCTATGTCGGCCTATCGATGGCCTTCTCATTTGCCATCGCCGCCCTGATCGAGGGGCGCACGGATGCGGCCTGGGCGCGCTGGGTCAGGCCCTGGACGCTCGCCGCCTGGATGCTGCTTACGCTCGGCATCGCCATGGGCTCGTGGTGGGCTTACTACGAACTGGGCTGGGGCGGCTGGTGGTTCTGGGATCCCGTCGAGAACGCCTCCTTCATGCCATGGCTCGCCGCCACGGCCCTTCTGCACTCGGCGCTGGTGATGGAGAAGCGCGACGCGCTCAAGGTGTGGACTATTCTGCTGGCGATCCTGGCATTTTCATTGTCGCTGATCGGCACCTTCCTGGTGCGCTCGGGCATCTTGACCTCGGTGCACGCTTTCGCCGTCGATCCAAGGCGTGGCATTTTCATTTTGGCGATCCTGACGGTGCTGATTGGCGGCGCGCTCGCACTTTATGCCTGGCGTGCCCCGCAGCTGAGACAGGGCGGCTTGTTCGCCCCCATTAGCCGCGAAGGCAGCCTGGTCCTCAACAACATCCTGCTCACGGTGGCCTGCGCCACCGTCTTCATCGGCACCCTTTATCCCTTGGCCCTGGAAGCCGTCACCGGTGCCAAGATCTCGGTCGGGCCGCCCTATTTCAACCTCACCTTCGCACCGCTGATGATACCCTTGCTGCTGGCCATGCCGTTGGGACCCTTGCTGGCGTGGAAACGCGGTGACCTGTTGGGAGCGGCGCAGCGATTGGCTGCCGGCGTCGGCCTGACGCTGCTGGCGATGGTCGCCACCTTCGCCCTCGCATGGCGCGGACCCTGGCTGGCGCCGTTCGGTGTTGCGCTCGGCACCTGGGTCATTGCCGGGCCGCTCTGTGAGT
>CAVYPA010000025.1:0-96631 GCA_963770295.1 uncultured Alphaproteobacteria bacterium | reverse complement strand
TTTTGCCGATGATGACGGCACCGGCCGCCTTGAGCCGCGTGACCGCGAGCGCGTCTTCCGGCGGCCGGAAGTCCTTGGCCGTCGTGAAGCCCCATGTCGTGGGCAGCCCGGCCACATTGTAGGCCTCCTTGACGGTGACCGGCAGGCCGAGCAGCGCGCCGCCGTCACCCCTGGCGCGCCGAGCATCGGCATCCTTTGCCGCTTCGCGCGCGCGCTCGAAATCACGCACGACGACCGCGTTGATGGCCCGATCGACCGCTTCGACGCGCTGAATGGCGAGGTCACACAGTTCGACGGCGGAGATCTTGCGCGCCGCCAACAAGGAAACGAGCGTTCCTGCCGAGGCAAAGCTATGCTCGTGCGACATGGTCATACGGCCCCCCGTCTTGCCACCATGCCCGCCCCACACCGCAGCGAAAGGGCGAGCCGATAACGCTCCGGAGACCTTAGCCGCTGCTAAGCGTCCTGTCGCCCGTTGACTGCCCCCGATGGGGATCGGCGTGCCGCAGACTGGGATTGACGGCAGGGGCTGCCGGTTAGGGGGCGGGCCCATCTTGCCCGGCGGCAGCTGGGGATTAGCAGGCAAAAGTAGTGCGGTGTGGCAGCGCCTCAATAGAGGAGATACTTGGCCCGAAGCGCATTAAAAGCCTCAACCTCATTGTGCCAAGCGGCAACAATGGCGCTGGCCTCCCGACCGTCGAGCAGCATCCGATAGAGCCGCTTTGTGCCGGCCAGGGCATGAAACATTCCCACGTTGGCGACAAACCGCCTGACGCCCGCCGCGCGGGCCTCCGCGGTGAGCGCCGCCAGCACGTGCACGCCGATTTCGAGGGGTCGCACGCGCGCGCCATCGGTCACGATGAGCCGCACACCGCTGACGCGTTGCCCGACAAAGCGTGGGTGCTTGGCCACGCCGGCGATGGAAACGGGAACATAGCTGGCGGCCTCGAAGCGAACCCCTGCCAGCGCCCCTCGGTTGAGGCGCTCGATGAGGCGCGGCGCCTGCAGCCAAGGGGCACCGAAAACGGCAAAGGGGGTGGCCGTTCCTCGGCCTTCGTTGACATTGGTCTCGCCCACGAGACCGATGCCGGGATACAGGAGGGCGGACTGAAAGGTCGGGATGTTTGGGCTGGTCGGCACCCAGGTCAACCGCGTTTCGGGCCAGCGCATCGCGCGCTGCCAGTTTTCCATCTTGACGATTTTAAGATCGAGGCGTTCCAGGCCGTCGAGCCAGCCTTCGCCCTTGATCATGCGCGCGATCTCGCCAACCGTCAGTCCGTGCACGATCGGGATCGGGTATTGGCCGACAAAGGAGCGCAACGACCCCTCCAGCACAAAGCCCGCGACGTCGTCGCCGCCGAGCGGGTTGGGCCGATCGAGCACGACAAAGGGGATCTTGGCGGCGGCGGCGGCCTGCATGGCGAGGCCCAGGGTCGAGATGTAGGTGTAAAAGCGCGCACCGATATCCTGCACATCGAACACGAGCACATCGATGCCCCGCAACATGGCTGGCGTCGGCTTCCGGGCGCGCCCGTAAAGGCTCCACACGGGCACGCCGGTCTTTTCATCGACCGCATGGCCGACGCTTGCTCCCGCCTCGCTAGCGCCGCGGAAACCGTGCTCCGGCGCAAGGATGGCGGCGAGCCTGACGCCGGGGGCAGCCTTCAGCAGGTCGGCAAGGTGGGATCCGTTGGCGAGGCTGGTCTGATTGGCAATGAGGCCGACCCGCTTACCCGCGAGACTGGCGAAGCCACTGGCGAGAAGGACTTCGGCACCGACGACGACGGGTCGAGGCGACACGTTTGCCATGGCTGGCATGCTGCACAACCCTCCAACCACGACCAGCGCAAGCCCCAGCATCCCCTTGCCCGCGCACACGACGAAAGCGGACAGCATGCGCGGCCATTGCCTGGCGTGGAGCGCGTGGGGAAAAGGGCTGCGGCTCCTGCCACCTCCGCTATGACCACGCCGGATGAGGCTCACCATTTAGGCGCCTTCGACCCCGAGCGCGGCCGCACGCGCCAAAAGCCGTTTGGCGCTCAAGTAGGTGGGGACCTCGAGCATGAGATCACCCAGCCGCCCCCGCTCCTTGCCGGCAGCGCGGGCGGCCTCGAATGCCGCCACCAGGGCGCGCGCCTCGCCAACCTCGCCGCGGCTCGGCGTCAGCACGCGATTGATGGCCGCGACGTGGTCGGGATTGACCGCGCTCTTGGCCACATAGCCCAACTGTCGGGCGTAGCGCGCGTCGCTTTCGCAGCCCTCCAGGTCCGCAAAGGTGTAGGGGCAGTCGACCGACAGCACGCCGGCCGCCGTGCACTCGAAGTGGAGGCGTTGGCGGGCATAGGCAAGTTCGATGGCCGCCTTGCTGCGTGGGGCGCCAAGATCGGCCGCCATGTCCTCGGTCGACCCCAGCACCGCCGTGACGCGTGGGCTCGCCTTGGCGATGGCGAAGGCGTTGAGAATGCCACGCGCAAACTCGACGTTGGCAACGAGCTCGGTGCTGCCGGCGGGAATGGCCAAGGCATGCTCGAGGCGCGACACCTCGCGGTCGAGCGCGGCGACCTGTTGCGGGTCGGCGACCTTCGACATGACGACGATGTCGGGGCGCCCGTGCATGACCGCGGCCAAATCGGCGTACCCTTCGGTTTCCAGGGGATTGATGCGAACGGCGGCAACGCTGCCGGCGGCCCGCCACCGGCAATAGAGCTCGGCGGCAAGCCCCCGGGCCTGCGGCCGCCGTTCGGGCGGCGTGAAGTCCTCCAGTTCCTGGATCAGCACATCGGCTCCGCTGACGCTCGCGGCCGCGAGAGCCGGCGCCTCGGCGCCTGGCAGAAACAGCCAGCAGCGCCGTAGCGCGGGCGGGCGGCGGCCCGTGCCAGAGGCCGGCGGGGCAGACGTCATGGCAACCGCGGGGAGTGTGCGTGCATTTTCCTGGGCAACCCCTAGCTTTGGCTTCGACCTATTTAGACATTTAACCGCGCCCCGCGTCACCACCCCCCAACCGCTTTCCGTGACTGTCGAGCGCGACGCCCTCGGATTCCTGTTACCCAAGCCCGCTAGCAAGCCCAAGACGCGCGAGCTTTGCGGCGGCATTGATCGGAACTTGGGTCCTCGCAAGGACAGGGAAATGGGCACCCATCAGGCTGCGGACGATCCGCATCCCCCATCTCCCCAAAAAACAGTAGCAAGCGAAACGCGCTGCAACCGAGCAAACGCCCGAGCAAACAATTCTTGCGTTTGGACTCAGTTGGCCCGATTGGCTCGGTTTGCGCAGGAGCTAAGGCGTTGGCACTTTGGCATTCAGGGTTTGCCCGAGTGGAGATTTGCTGGCGCCAGGGTTAATGTATCGATTGAGCAGAAGTCCCCCGTCGGTCGAAGATCATGACCCGTATATTGATTGCAGACGACCACGAGGTCGTACGTTCGGGGCTCAGGAAAATCCTCGAATCCCAACCCAACTGGGAAGTTGTTGCCGAGGCTGGGGACGGCAAGGACGCCGTCAGCAAGGCGACCGAAACCAAGCCCGACGTTGCCGTGCTCGACTACTCACTGCCCCTCATCAACGGCATCGAAGCAACGCGGCAGATCCGGGCGCGCTTGCCGAAGACTGAAGTTTTGATCTTCACGATGCACGACAACGAAACGCTGATCTCGGAGCTCCTCAAAGCCGGAGCCCGCGGCTACCTGCTAAAGTCGGACGCCCAGAGCCACCTGATCGGCGCCATCGAGTGTCTGGCCCTGCATAAGCCGTTCTTTACCGCCAAGGTATCGGAAGCCTTACTGGAACTCGTTTTTGAAACGACCGGCCCGGGACGGATCCATGCTCACCAACCGGGAACGCTGCGTGGTGCAGTTGATCGCCGAAGGTCACACCAACAAGCAGGTTGCAAGCATTCTCAGCATTAGTTTGAAGACCGTGGAAACGCATCGCTCGGCGATCATGCGCAAGCTCAACCTGTCGTCATCGGCGGGTCTGGTGCGCTATGCGATCCGCAACAATATCGTGCAGGCCTGATCGGCGGCGCCGCGCCGTCAGAAGATCTCGCGCAAATAGCCTCGCCATCCGGTCCACCAAGCCAAACTGTACCAAGGCCGCAAACCGAGAGCTTGACCGCTCGCTGTGGGCCGGCCCCGCCGGCCCAAGCAAAGTGCAGCCCCGCCGCTACCCGCCAAGGGCGGACACGTCGGTCACGGGTGCGCTGGGGGTCCTGCTAACCCTTCAGCCGCTTGTTGCATTCGCTGTAGTAGCCGCCGCCCTTGCTGATCCAGCGCAGCCCGCCATTGCCGTTGGTCGCCTTGTTGGCCTTGTATTGGTCAAGACAGGTGTGCATGCGCGCCCGTCCCGCCGATTCTTTGGTGTACTTTGGCGAAACGGCCTGGGGAAAGGTCGCCCCACCCGCGCTCGGTGCCGCTGTCGGCGACTCGGCCGGTGCGTAGGCCCCTAAGCCACAATTGGCTTTGCGAAAGTCTTGCCAGGACATGCCGGCGCCTTTTCCGGCACCCTGCGCAGCCCGATACTTCGCGCTGCATTCCTTCATCGTCAGGGCCTGGCCGGGAACGGCACCAATCGAAGCGACCGCGGCCAGAGCCACGGCACCCAGGCCCCACGTGCGAGCTGAATGAAAAGACACTGCGATCCTCCTGCGGTGAGGTTGTTGCAAGCATCAAGATGCCGGCCAGCCTGGCAGTTCCGCGCCGGGCCTCGAAATCGGCAACTCAACGGATATTTTGGGTGATATTTGCTGACGCCGCACACGGGATCGGCCCCGTCTCGGCGCCAGGCGTTTCGGCCAGAAAGGCCCCCCGGAGGACCGGCTGGGGGCACGCTCTGCGGTCGCGGCGGGGCCCACCGTCGGTTGCGCTCACCAGACGAACTGCCAATAGCGCCCGGCTGACCAGGAGCCGTCCAGGTCCGTCGTAGGTCCGGCAATAGCCCTCGCCCGAGATGTAAGTTGGTGGGTGGCGCCACCCCGTAGACCACCTCGCGCGCCCGCGCGATGATGGCTTTGCCGCGCACGATGTCCTGCGCTTTGGCGGGCGCGAAGGCCAAGAGCCGGCGCTCGATTGCGTCCCTGCGGGACCCCGGACGCGACAGTCAATGGGCGATGATCGGAAGGCTGGCGGTCAAAAAGCAATCAGGGGCAAAGGTTGAGATGCCCCATGCGCCCCCGTGGGGCCGCGACCTTGCCCTTAGCATCGGTCGACATCGGGCAACCATGCCCTAGTGGGCCACGCGCGGCAGCACCTGGTCGGTGAGTAGCACAAAGGAGCGGCGGCTCAACGGCGCGGCCATCAGGTAGGTCATGCCGGCATCGCTTTCGAGCGCAGCGATCTGATCGACGACGCTGTCGGCAGTGCCGTGCAGCACGACATCGTCCAAGTAGAAGTCGATGGGGTCTTTGCCGTCAAAGGTCCGCACCTCCTGGCGATGGTGCGAGGCGCCGATGTAGGAGGCGACCGTCCACTCCGCCGCACGACGCGCTACCGCCCGCGCCTTCTCGGCCGTCTCGTCGATGGCGATCAGGCGCGCCATGGGAATGACGCGACCGGTCTCGTTGTGGCCGGCGCTTCTGAGGGTGGCGGCGTAGTGGCGACGTTTGTGGATCAGGTCCCGGCGCGAGGAGTGCGGGTCCATGAGAATGGAAAAGCCCTTGCCCGCCGCCCACTCGATGGCGGTGAGTGAGCTGGCCGCCATCCACACGGGCGGGTGCGGTTGCTGCAACGGTTTCGGCAGGACTTCGACGCCGTCGTAACTGAAAAATTTCCCCTGATAGGACAGCTTGTCGGTGCTCCAGGCCTTGAGCACGATGTCGACCGTCTCGTGGAAGCGCGCCGCGCTTTCCTCACCCGCGATGCCGAAGGCTTGGAACTCGCTGCGCTCAAAGCCGCGCCCCGCCCCCCAATTGACGCGCCCACCCGAGAGTACGTCGAGCAGGGCTACTTCCTCGGCAAGCCGCAGCGGATTGTAGAAGGGGGCGAGCGAGACCCCCGTGCCGATGCGCAGCCGCTCGGTGCGGGCGGCCGCCATTACGCCCATCATGTGCACGGAAGGGCACACCGAAAAGGAGGAGAAATGATGCTCGGCGAGCCAGACGGCGTCGTAGCCCGCCCGGTCCATAATGCCGATGCGTTCCAGCGCCATGGCGTAGATCGAGGGCAGCGGGATCGATCGATCCTGCCAGCCGAAGAATTGTAGTACGCCGACGTTCATGGCTGGCCTCCCGACCTGAATATCCGCAATTGCCCTCACCACCCGCGGTTAGGACGCGCCGTTCCTCGCCGGCAGCACGAGCGGGATTAAGGCTTGGATGTCCCCGTACTGAAAATCGGGCTTTGGCACCTCTGGGCTCAACGGCACGCCCCGGCGATTGATCCAGGCCACGCGAAGGCCGAGCGGCTTGGCCCCCACCATATCCGTGAACTGCGACTGTCCCGAATGCAAGATCTCCTCGATGCCGATACCCATCTTGGCGGCGGCCTGGGCCAGGAGATGGCGAAAGAGGCTGCCATCGGGTTTGTAGCCCTTGGCACGCTCGGCCGTGCAAACGAGATCGAAACTGCGCTGGAGCGGCGTTGCCGCCAACAGATCATCGTCGATATTGGAGACCACGGCCAGCTTGAAGCGGCGCGACAACCGCTCAAGCGTTGCGACGACATCGGGATAGAGTTCGAACCGCGCGAAGGCGTCGAAGTAAAAGGCGATGCTGTCCGGATCGCCTTTGACGCCGAAGGCGGCGAAGGTGTCAGCCAGGCTTTGGCGGCAGATCGCTTTATAGGGCCGATATGGCGCCCAATAGCCCGCGATGTTGCGCTCCTCCCACGCCTCCCAAAAGGCTTTGACATCGAGATGGGATGCGGCCGCCGATCGCAGAATGCGTGCAAAGGCGCCATAGGAGCCCTCCCGCACACTGATCAGCGTGCCGAAGACGTCGAACGTCAGGAGCTTGAGACGCGCGGCGTCGAAGTCCCCGCTCACGGCATTTGCCCTCCGCGAACTCCCAAGCAACGGCCGGGAGCGTACTATCATCATGTCCGTGCGCGAGGTTGAGCGTCAACCGCGTTCGCCACTGGAGCAAAAGACGGACCGGTACCTGCGGGCGCTGCGCTGGCGGTGAGAGCCTGAGCGAAGTCTTGGGACCGAGGGGCCGCCGTCAGCCCCAGATGGCGCGCGCCGCCGCCACCACCAGGCGCAATTTGGCGCGTTCGTCGGCCTCGGTCAGCGGATTGCCAGCAGCCGTCGAGGCAAACCCACATTGCGGCCCGATGCCGAGCCGATCGAGGTCGATAAAGCGCGCCGCCTCAGCGCTGCGGCGCTGCAAGTCCTCGATCGTCTCCAACTCGGGCGTTTTGCTGCTGATGAGGCCCAGCACCACACCCTTGTTGGGCGGCACAAAACGCAGCGGGCGAAAATCCCCCGCGCGCGCCGTGTCGTACTCGAGCAGGAAGTGGTTGACCTTGCAGTCTTGAAAAAAGCGTTCGGCGACCTTGTCGTAGCCGCCGGCCGAGAGGTAGCGGCCACGAAAATTGCCCCGGCACATGTGCACGCCGATCCTCATGTCGGCGGGCGCCTCGGCGACCGCGTCGTTGATCGCCGCCACATAAGTGTCGATCAGCGCGTCGGGATCTTGGCCCGCCGCCGCCACCTGGGCGCGGACGTCGGCATCGCACAGCATGGCCACGGCCACCTCGTCGAGTTGCAGGTAGCGGCAACCGGCGCGCGCCAGGTCCCGAATTTCCTGGCGGTAGATTTGGGCAAGATCGGCGAAGAACCCCTGCCGATCGCGGTAGACGACCGGATCGGCAAAGTCCGTGCAGCGGTAGAAATGCATGGTCGAGGGCGCCGGCATGGTGATCTTGGCCGTCACCGTCGTCACTTGGCTCAGGAACTCGAACTCGTCCGCTGCCAGCGGCCGTGTGCGCGCGAGCTTGCCCACCGCGTAAGTGGCCGTGAAGTGCGCCTCGTGGCCATCATCATCGCGGAACTTGAAGATCGCGGGCTTGATGCCGAAGCCCTCGCAGCGGGCAACAAAACGCCCCCAGTAGGAGCTGCGCCGGAACTCGCCGTCGGTCACGACCTCTAATCCCACACTTTCCTGCAACTCGACCACGTTGCGGATGGCGGCCTCCTGCGCCGCGACCAGCGCCGGCGGCTCAGGCCCTTCGCCGCCCCAGGCGCGGAAGGCCTCGCGCAAAGCCTTGGGGCGCAGCAGGCTGCCGACGTGGTCGGCCCGAAACGGCGGGCGGGAAGAGCCGATGGCGGGCATCGCGCGCAACTCCTGGAGGCAACTCAGGGGGACATGTCCTGCCCATGCATTTTTATAGACGTATAGAATCTATAAAGGTATAGAGCAAGCCAAGTTCGGCGCCGCGCCGCTCGGTCGTTGCCGTCGCGCTCCCAGGGGTTATGCGCATGAACAGCCTTTGGCCTCGCTCGCGTCTCCTGCGCAATTCCCGGCTTTTGCGCCGCGCCGATGCCATCGTCGATGCGGCGGCCAACGTGTTTGCCGAACGCGGCTACCACGGCACCACCACCCAGGCCATTGCCGACGTGCTGGGCCTGCGGCAGGCCTCGCTCTACTACTACTTCCCGTCCAAGGAGGCCGCGCTCGAGCTCGTGTGCGAGCGCGGCGTCGATGGCTTTGTTGAAAGCGCGGAAGCCATCCTCGCCGGCGCCGGCACGCCACTGGAAAAACTAGCCGCCCTTATCGCCGCGCACCTGGCCCCCAACGCCAGCAAGCGCGACTACGTCAAGGTTTTCATCAACGAGCGCCGCTATCTGCCCGATGCCAGCCGGCGCCGCATCGGCCGCAAAGGCCGGCGCATCGAGCGCTGCTTTGAGGAAGTGATCCGCGCCGGCATCGCCGATGGCAGCATGCGCGAGGGCGCCGACGTGCGCCTCACCATGCTGGCCGTGCTCGGCATGATGAACAGCGTCATCAATTGGCGCGACGCCGACCAAGACGCAGGTGTGGCCCGCGTGGCCGCCGAACTCAGCCAGCTCGTCGTTGCCGGACTTGTCAGGCCGATGCCCGCGCGCAAGCGAACTTAAGGCCGCGGGAGCCCGTCATGCACCGCCCCGCTCCCGTCCTCGCCTCCGCTCAAGAGCTGCGCCGCAGCACCGCCCCGGCCCTCCTCCTCGCACGCGCCCGCGCGCGCCCCGAGGCGGTCGCCTTTCGCGCCAAGAACCGCGGCATCTACCGGGAGAAGACCTGGGCGCAGTATGCCGCCGACGTGGCGCGTGCCGCCAAGGGACTGCGTGCGCTCGGGCTCGAGCGCGGCGACCGTATCGCCATCATGGCGGACGCCTGCGAGGCCTGGCTGATCGCCGACCTCGCGGCCCAGTCGTTGGGCGCCATCGTCTACGGCATCTATCCAACGGCATCGGCCGAGGAGGTCGAATACCAAATGCAGGACGGCGGCGCCGCCCTGTTCATCGCCGAGGACCAGGAGTACGTCGACAAGATTTTGCCCTTCATCGACCGATTGCCGCAGCTCAGGGGCGTGCTGGTGGTCGACGAAACCGCGCTCTTTGCCTTGCGCCACGCCAAGCTTTCGACCTTTGCCGCCATGTGCGCGGCGGGCGCCGACGCCGACCTGGCCTGGCTCGCCGGTGAGGTCCGCAAGCTCAGTCCCGAGCAGCCCGCGTTTATTGTCTATACCTCCGGGACGACGGGCCACCCCAAGGGCGCGCTTATCACGCATGGCAAGCACCTGGCGGCGACGCGCTCGGTGGCCGCGCACTATCCCACGCTCACCGCCAAGCCGCACCGCACGGTGGCCTACCTGCCGCTCTGCCACGTGCTCGGCCGCGATATCGCCGTCACCCTCCCTCTTTTCACCGAGCTCGTCCCCCACATCGGCGAACGCGTCGAGGACCTCACGGAGACGCTGTTCGAAACGGCCCCGACCGTGTTCTTCACGGTGCCGCGCTATCTGCAAAAGCGCGCCGCCGAGATCCTGGTTGGCATCGCCGGCAGCAGCGGCCTGAAGCGCTTCGCCTGCCAGCGCGCCCTGGCCTTTGCCCGTGGGCAAGCGCGGCGGCGCTGGGAGGGAAAGCTGAAAGCCCGCGACGCGGCCTTCGCCTGGGTTTGGCGGCAGCTCATGTTCCGGCCCATCCTCAACAAGATCGGCTTCGATCAGCTCGAGCTCCTGGTCTGCGGCGGTGCGCCGCTGGCGACGGAAACGGCGAGCCTTTGGCAAATGTTGGGCATCAATATCGTGGAGATGTACGGACAGACGGAAACCGCCGGCGGTATCATCGCCGCACAGCGCGGGCCGTTCGCACGACCCGGCGACGTCGGCACGGTTGCCGACGGCGTCGAGCTGAAACTCGCCGCCGACGGCGAGATCCTCGTGCGCTCCGCCGATCTCTTCGAGACCTATTGGGGAAAGCCAGGGGAGGCCGAGGCCCTCCGGAGCGATGCGGGCTGGATGCACACCGGCGACGTCGGCGCATGGCAGTCGGGCCGCCTGAAACTGATCGACCGGGCCCGCGACTTCCTCGTCACCTCCGGCGGCAAGACGATTTCGCCGTCCTGCATCGAAAACCTGCTGCGCGCCAGCCCCTTCATCGCCGAGGCGATCGTGCTGGGGCATGGCCGCAAATACCTGACCGCTTTGATCGAGATCGACTTCGAGGTGGTGGCCGAGTGGGCGCGCAGCAACGACGTGGCCTACCGGGGCTTTACCAGCCTGGCGCAGGCTCCCCGCATCACCGCCCTGATCGCCGGTGCCATCGAGGATGCCAACGCCCGGCTGGCGCGGGTCGAGCAGATCAAGGCCTTTCGGATCCTGCCCAAAATGCTCGATCCCGAGCAGGAAGGCGAGCCGGTGACGCCAACGCGCAAGGTCAAGCGCGCCCAGATGCTGGCGCGGTTCAAGGACCTGGTGGAGGACATGTACGATGCTGAGGAAGAAAAAGTGCTGACCGCGGCGACCGCCGGCCTGACCGCTTAAGATTTGCCAAACAACGAAACGCAAGATCACGCCTGGGAGGACCAAACATGCTTCTGAGACTGCAAGGCGCGGCCGTGGCCGCAGTCCTGCTGGCGACGCCCGCCGCCGCTCAAGACACCTATACCATCGGCCTGACCGGGGCTTTGACGGGCCCGCCCGCTTCAACCTATGCCCCGGCGGCGGAGGCGCTCCGCCTGTATGTCGATGGCGTCAACGCCGCCGGCGGCATTGCCGGCAAGAAGATCAACCTCATTCTGCAGGACGATTCCGCCGAGCCCGGCAAGGCGACCGCCAACGCCAAGAAACTGCTGACGCAGGACAACGTCCTGTTGTTGCTGAACGCCAGCCTGTCCTCGACCTTCGCCCCAGTGGTCGCCGAGGCAAAGCGGGCGGGTGTGCCCGTGCTGTTTGCAAGCTCGGTGTGCCCCAAGGAGGTCTATCCCCCCGCCGATCCCCTGCAGTTCTGCACGACGGCCTTCGCCTCGACCTATGACAGCCGGGCCACTCTCGCCTTTATCAAGGAAACCGCCAAGGCGCCGGTTAAAATCGGCTTTTCCGCCATGGCCATTCCCCTGTCGCGTGCCGAGATGGACTTTGCCGAGCAGCAGGCGCCCGCCCTTGGCATGACCGTCGTCGACAAGGAGGTGATCCCACCGCCGACCCCCGACTACACGCCCTTCGCCACCAAGCTCAAGGACGCCGGGGCAAACTGGGTCTTCTCCTGGGCACCCTGGGTCACTCAGGTGCGCACGCTCGAAGCCTTGCGCCGCCTTGACTGGAAGGGCGACTATATCGCCTGGGCCCATATCGAGGCGGAAGGCGAATTGGCCCGGCTCAAGGACGCTTCCTTTTACGTCGTCGGCGCCAACGCCCTGTTCCAGGAGCAGCTGCCGATCCACCAGGAGATCGCGAAAGCCGCCAAGTCGGCGAAGCTCACCTACCCCGTCGAGCAACTGACGGAAGGCTGGATCGCCGGCATGGTGGTGGAAGCCGCGCTCAAGGCCACGGGCTGGCCGGCAACGCCCGAGAAGCTGGCCGCCGCCATGAGCACGCTGAAGGTCGACACCAAGGGTCTGCGCGGCGGCCCCATCGAGTGGACCAAGGACAACCACTTCCGCACCCAGCAATACTATCGGGTCTACCGCTGGGACAGCGACACGAGCGCAATCCAACGGGTGAAGGACTGGACCGCTTTCGACGTCAAATAACCGACAAGGCTCCGCGCTCGTGCAGCTCGCCGTCAATATTGTCGTCTTGACCGCGATCTACGCGCTGATCGCCTGCGGCTATGTGCTGATCTACCGCGTCAGCCGCGTCCTCAACTTGGCGCACGGCGAACTCTTGATGCTGTCGGCCTACCTGCTGCTGTGGACGGCATCGCTGTTTGCCGGCCATCCCGTGGCGGCCATCGCCGCCGCGCTCGGCCTAAGCGTAGTTGTGGGAGCCATGGTCTATCTGTTTTTACTGCGCAAGCTGACGGGCGAGATGGCACTGGCCGCGGTTCTGACCACCGTTGCCCTCGGCGTTCTCTTGCGCGGCGTCACCGTCATCGTCTGGTCGGCCCAGCAGCAGTATCCGGCGGTGCCGCTCGGCCTAGCCAATTGGGCCTTTGCGCTGCCGGGCGGGGCGCGGATTTCGCTCTGGGCCGCCCTGTTGGTGGCAACGACGCTCGCCGTCTACGCTAGCCTCTTTGCCTTTTTGCGGCTGGGACGCTGGGGCATGCGCATGCGCGCAGCCGGGCAGAACCCGCTGCTGGCGGCCCAGCGCGGCATCAATCTGCATGCCATCTACGCCCTGGCTTGGTCGCTCTCCACCCTCACGGGGGCGCTCGCCGGCGTGTTGATCGCCCTCGATTCCGGCCTCGGCCAGACCATGGCCATCATCGGCCTCAAGGCCTTTCCCGCCGCCCTGGTGGGCGGGCTCGACAGCCTCGTCGGCGCGCTTCTCGGCTCCTTCATCGTCGCTAGCGCGGAGGTTGCCCTCATCCACTACGTCGACCCATTACTGTCCGAGGTCATCCCGTTCTTGGTGCTGATCGTCGTTCTGATGCTGCGGCCTTGGGGCCTGCTCGGCACCCGCGAAGAGCTCGATCGTGTCTAGGCGACCGCGCGCCAGCGGCTATTTCCGCACCGACTATGCTGAGGACTTGCGCCTGTTGCCAACGCGGCTCGAGCGCTTGGCCGGCCTCGGCGTGCTCGTGGTCTTGCTCGCCCTGCCGCTGCTGGCCACACCCTTCCTGCTCGATCTGGCAGCCCAAGTCTTTCTCGCGGTGATCGGCGCGCTGGCCCTGATGCTGCTGACGGGGTATGCGGGCCAGGTCTCGCTTGGCCACGCCGGCCTGCTGGCGGCCGGGGCCTTCACCGTCGGCATCCTTTTCAAGGAGTTCCAGGCGCCCGTCTTCGTCACGCTGCCCGCCGCGGCCGCGGTCGGCGCGCTGTTGGGCGTCGTCTTCGGGCTACCATCGCTGCGCGTGCGCGGTCTTTACCTGGCCGTCAGCACACTGGCGCTCAATTTTTTGGTCGCCTATCTGGGCGGCGAATACGAAGCGCGCCGCGGCTTTTCGACGGGTATCATCGTCGAGCCGCCGAGCCTCGCCGGCAAGGCCGTGACCGACGCACGAGCCTGGTACGTCATTTTGCTGGCCGCCGCCGTCGCCACCCTTCTCCTCTGCGCCAATCTGCTGCGCGCCCGCTCCGGGCGCGCCTGGGCCGCCATCCGGGCCAACGAAACGGTGGCGCAAACACTCGGCATCGGCGTTGCCAGCTACAAACTTCTAGCCTTTGTCATCTCCTCGGCGCTGACGGCCGTCGCCGGCGCACTCTTTGCCTACTACCGCGGCTTTGTCTCGGTTGAGGCCTTTTCGCTGTTTCTATCGATCCAGTACGTCGCCATGATGATCATCGGCGGCATGGGTTCGCTGGCCGGCGCCATCCTCGGCGCCCTCTTCGTCACACTCTTTCCCTACGCCATCGAGGCGAGCCTCGGCGCGCTTGTCGGCGCCACGGCCTACGCCGGGCTGCTGTTTGCCGTCAACGCCGCGGCCTTCGGCGCCGTCATGATCCTCTTCCTGGTGCTCGAACCGCAGGGCTTGATCGGCCTGTGGCGACGCCTGCAAAGCTACTTTTTACTCTGGCCGTTCCGGCACCGGCCCGTCGGTGGAGCGCGCCGATGACGGCTCCCGTCCCAGGGCCTCACCTTCCCGGCCCGCTTCTTCCCGGCCCGCTTCTTCCCGACCCGCTTCTGGCCGTCGACAAGCTCGAGGTCGTCTACCAGCGCGCCATCACCGCGCTCGAGGGTATCTCGCTTAGCGTTGCTCCCGGCCAGATCGTCGGCATCCTCGGCAGCAACGGCGCCGGCAAAACAACGCTGCTCCGCGCCATCTCGGGCTTCCATGGCCTCGATGATGCCCGCATCACCGATGGTAGCATCCACTTTGAGGGCCAGCCGATCGCGCACGCACCACCCCACGTCAGCACCAGGGCCGGCATCGTGCTGGTGCCCGAGCGCGGCAAGGTGTTTGCAAACCTGACGGTGGCCGAAAACCTGTTGGTGCCGGTGGCCGCGCGCACGGGCCGCGCCGAGCAGCGCCGGCGCGAGGGGCTCATTTATGATTTTTTCCCGCGACTGGCACCGCTGCGCCAGCGCACAGCCGGCCTGCTGTCGGGGGGCGAGCGGCAAATGCTGGCCATCGCCGCCGGGCTTGTTTGCCATCCCAAACTGCTGCTCGTCGATGAATTGTCGCTGGGCCTCGCCCCCGTCGTCGTCGCCGATCTCTTGCATCGCCTCTTGGCCATCCGCAGCGCGCTTTCCCTGACGCTGGTGATCGTGGAGCAGAACGCGGCCCTCACCTTGAGCGTGATCGACCACGGCTATGTCTTGGAAAACGGCCGCATTGTGCTCGACGGCAGCGCCGCCCGCCTCGCCGAGCACCCCGATGTCGCCGAGTTCTACCTCGGGCAGTCCGCCTCCGGACACCGCCGCAGCTATCGCGACGTCAAGCAATACCGCCGCAATCGGAGGTGGTATGGCTGAGCTCGCCATCGAGGCCTTGCACCTTGCCTTCGGCGGGCTCACCGTCCTCGATGGCGTTTCGCTTGGCGTCGAGCCGGCCGAGCTGTTGGCGCTGATCGGCCCGAACGGGGCCGGCAAAACCAGCGTGCTCAACTGCATCAGCGGGCTTTATCGTGGTGCGGGTCGCATCCGCTTTCGCGGTCGCGACATTGCCGGGCTGCCACCGCGCGCCATTGCCGGCCTCGGCATCGCCCGCACCTTTCAGCATGGCGAGCTGTTTCAGCACCTGAGCGTGCTCGACAACATCATGGTCGGGCGGCATACACGCGTTGCTACCCATCCCCTCAGCGAGGCCTTGTTCCTGCCGAGCGTGCGCCGCCAAGAGGTGCGCCAGCGCGCACAGGTTGAGCGCATCATCGAGTTCGTCGAACTCGAAAGCGTGCGCTATGCCGAGGCCGGGGCGCTTCCCTTCGGCACCCAGAAGCTCGTCGGGCTGGCGCGGGCGCTGGCGCTCGAGCCTTCCCTGTTGCTGCTCGATGAGCCCTCGGCCGGGCTTTCCCGCGACGAGCGGGATGACCTCGCCCGCTTTATTCTGCGCATCAAGCACGAGCTGGCGCTGCCGATGATTTGGATCGAGCACGACATGCAAATGGTCGCCGATCTCGCCGACCGCATTCATGTTCTGGACTATGGCCGCACGCTCGCCTCGGGCCCGCCCGCCCAAGTCCTCAACGACCCGGCCGTGGTTGCCGCCTACTTGGGCGCGCCGCGATAAGTGCGCGCCGCCGAGCCGGTAACGGCCGGGATGGCGCGGCCGCACGGTGGCCCCAGCCTCGAGGGCACGCGCCCTCAGAGGCGCCCGGCGTCCACGACATAGTGCTGGCTGGTGATGGCGCCCGCCTCGTCGGACGCAAGGAACAGCACGACGCGGGCGATGTCCTCACCCTTGAGCTCGCGCTTGAGACACTGCGCCTCCATCAGGCGCGCCTTGCTCTCGGGCGTGAGCCAGAGGCTGCGCTGGCGTTCGGTCAGGATCCAGCCGGGCGCAATGGCATTGACCCGGATGTTGTAGATGCCGAAGTCGCGCGCCAACGAACGCGTCAGCCCGAGGACGGCGGACTTGGCTGCCGTGTAGGCGACCATGCCGCCTTGGCCCGTCATCCACGACGAGGAGCCGAAATTGATGATGGAACCCCCGTTCGCCGCCTTCATATCGGGCAGCACGGCCTGCGCGGCAAAGAACTGGTGCTTGAGATTGACGGCAAGGCGCTCGTCCCAATACTCGGGCGTCACCTCTTCGCTGGGGTGGCGATCATCGCGCGCCGCATTGTTGATGAGCACGGTGATGGGCCCCAACCGCGCGCGCGCGTTCTCAATGGCGCGGCGCAAGGCCGCCACATCGCGCACGTCACAGCGCTCGAAATAGCTGGGCGTATCCCCCAGGCCCGCTTGCACCGCGGCCGAGGCCTTCTCATCGATATCGATGAAGGCAACCTTGGCCTTTTGCTGGGCGAAGGCGGCAACCATCGCAGCGCCAATACCGCTGCCGCCGCCGCTTACGAACACGACGCGGCCCGCAAGGGACGGATAGACGGCGTGCGCACTTGTCACGGGAAACCCCCTGTTTCGGTCTGTTTAAAAAGAGTTGAGCGCCTTCATTTGCCCCAGCGCGCGGCGATCGGCTCGAGTGCGCCAACGAGCTGCAAAAGTCCCGCGCGTGTCGCCGCCGGCAACGGCTCGAGCGGATGGCGCACGGCCTCGCTGGCGATCACGCCGCCGGCGGCCATCACGACCTTGGTCGCCCTCAGCCCGCACTGGCGGTTCTCGTAGTTGATCAACGGCAGAATGCGGGCATAGGCGGCCGCCGCCTCGGCAGGCCGACCCGCACGGTGGTGCTCGAGTACGGGTTTGATGAGATCGGGCAGCAGCGCGCTCGGCATCGTCCCGGTGGCGCCGGCGTCGAGGTCGGCCAGCAGGGTGATGCCCTCCTCGCCGTCGAAGGGTCCCCGGATGGCCTCGCCGCCGGCGGCGATCAGGGCCCTGAGTTTGGCGGCCGTGCCCGGCACCTCGATCTTGAAGTAGGCGACCTGCGGCAGCTCGCGGGCAAGCCGGGCCAGGAACGCCACCGACAGGGTAACTCCGCTCAAGGGTGCGTCCTGCACCATGATGGGCAGCGATGGCGCCGCCTCGGCGACCCTGGCAAAGTGTTCGAACGTGCCGGTCTCGTCGGCGCGCAACAGCGCCCCGTGGTAGGGCGGCATGAGCATCAGCATGTCGGCGCCGCCGGCGGCCGCCCGTCGGGCGCGCTCGGCCGCGATCCGGGTCGAAAAGTGGCTGCAGGTGACGATGACCGGCACCCGCCCCCGTACCTGGGCGAGCGCGAGATCGAGCAGAACGCTGCGCTCCTCATCGGCGAGCAGGAACTGCTCGGAGTAGTTGGCAAGGATGCAGATGCCGTCGACCCCCTGGTCGATCATGCAGTCGAACACCCGGCGCTGGCTGTCGAGATCGAGATCGCCGTTGTCACGAAACGGCGTCGGCGCGATCGGCACCACGCCCCGGATCGGTTTGTCACTGGACGCCATGGTGGGTCCTCCCAATGTTTTGGCGTTGCCCCTTCACGGGCATCGTTCCGCGTTTTAGATCTCAAGTCTTGGCCCCCGTCGGCAACGCGGGCGCCAAGGCAATCAGGTTCCAGGACGCCGGCGCCAGCCTGAGGCTGATCTTACCCCTCTCGCTCCTCACCCCGGCGAGCGCCGCCGGCTTGATGCGCTCGGGTGCGGCCTTGCTGTTGCTGGCGCCCAAGTCGTCGTCGCGGAGCTCGAAGGCCTCGGCGACGGCGAGGTCCTTAAAGCCGCGCACCTCGACGGCAACCGTCATCGCTCGTGCCAGGTCGCGGTTGAGGGCGAACAGGCTGAGGCCACCGTCCCCGGTCGCCACCGCCGCCAGTTTGAGGTAGGGCACGGCGGCAAGCGGAAAGACCTGGTCGAGGCTGCCGCGGGGATCGTAGTAGGAGGCGGCGTAGGTTTCGCTGGCGACCTGACATTTGAGCACGCGTCCCCGACCGTAGCGGCTCATGTGCTGGAAGGGATAAAAAATGGTCTGCCGCCAGGCGCCACCGCCCGTCTCCGTCATGATCGGCGCGATCACGTTGACGAGCTGGGCGAGGCAAGCGCACTTGACCCGATCGGCGTGGTTCAACAGGGAAATGCAGGCGCCGCCGAAGGCCAGCGCATCCTCCATGGTGTAGATTTCCTCCAGGATGGGCGGCGCCACCGGCCAGCCCTCCTTGACGCGATCCTGACGCGTGCGCCGTGTGCGGTACCACACGTTCCATTCATCGAAGCTCAGAGCCAAGCGTTTCGGCGACCGGCGCCGCGCCGCCACGGCATCGGCGATGGCAACGACCTCCTCGATGAACATGTCCATCAGGTCGGGCGCGGCCAGGAAGCCGGCGCTGTCGCCCCGATAGTTGTTGAGGTAGGTGTGGAGCGAGACGAAATCGACGAGCTCGAAGGTGTGCTCGAGCACCTCATCGTCCCAGCGCCCGAAGGTTGGCATGTTGCGCGAGGTCGAGCCGCAGGCGGCCAGCACCAGGCTCGGGTCGACCCAGCGCATCATCTTGGCGGCCTCGGCGGCGACGCGGCCGTATTCGGTCGCCGTCTTGTGCTCCATTTGCCAGGGGCCATCCATTTCGTTGCCGAGGCACCAGAACTTCACGCCGTGCGGGCTGGGGTAGCCGTGCGCACGCCGCAGGTCGGCATAGGTGCTGCCGCCGGGATGATTACAGTATTCGACGAGGTTGCGCGCCGCATCGCCGCCGCGCGTGCCGAGGTTGACGGCCAGCATGGGCTCGACCTGCGCCACGCGACACCAGTCAATGAACTCGTTGGTGCCAAACCGGTTGCTCTCGGTGGAGAACCAGGCGAGGTCTAGTCGCGTCGGACGCGCCGCAACCGGGCCGACGCCGTCTTCCCAGTTGTAGCCGGAGACGAAGTTGCCGCCGGGATAGCGCACGATCGTAGGCCCCAACTCCTTGATGAGGGCGAGGACGTCGCCGCGAAAGCCCTGTTCGTCGGCGGTCGGATGCCCCGGCTCGTAGATGCCGCCGTAAACGCAGCGCCCCAAATGCTCGATGAAGGCCCCAAACAGCCTGGGGTCGGTGTCGCCGATGGCAAAGTCGCGATCGAGAAGGACTTTGGCGTGACGCATGCTGGGGCTCTCCCGGCTCAATGCTGCGGCCCAGGCTCGGGTTTGGCCGTGCCGTCCCCCGCCACCGCGCCGAAGCGGGGCACCAGGACGGCATCCCTAAGTTGGCGCGAATAGGCGTGTTGGGGCCGCGTGAGGACGTCTCGGGCCGCGCCGCTTTCGACGACCTCCCCGTCCCGCATAATCATGATCCGGTCGCTGACCAAATAGGCGGTCGCCAGGTCGTGCGTGATGTAGAGGATCGAAATGCCGAACGCGCCCCGCAAGGTCTTGAACAGGTTGACGATCGCCATGCGCAAAGAGGCATCCACCATGGAGACGGGCTCGTCGGCGACGATCAGTTTCGGCTTGGCCAGCAGCGCGCGGGCAATGGCCAGCCGCTGCAGTTGGCCGCCCGAGAGCTCGTGCGGATAACGGCGGGCAACCTCGGCAAGCGAGAGGCCGACCTGGCGTAGGGCTGCCTCCGTTGCCGCCTGGGCCTCAAGGCCGTCGCCGGCGCCGCCGAACCGGCGGGCCGTCAGCAGCAGGTAGTAGTCAACGTGACGCAAGGGGTTAAAGGCCTCGAAGGGGTTCTGGAAGATCGGCTGCACCAGGGCCAGCAAGCGCCGACGCGCGGCACCCCGGCGCAGCGCGGCGATATCCTCACCCATCAGGCGCAAGCTCCCCGCCGTCGGCGTCTCGAGGCCCAGGATCATGCGCGCAAGCGTGGTCTTGCCGCTGCCCGATTGCCCCAGCAGCGTCAACACCTCCGGGCTGTCACCGGACAGGCTAAAGCTCACATCGCGCACGGCGGTCACGCGGCGGCGCCGCAGGAGACCGCCGTAGGTCTTGGACACGTGCGCCAGGTCGAGCAGCGACGCCATCACGTCTGCCCTCCGACGGCAAAGCAGGCGACGCGGTGCTGGGGGGCCAGCCTCGTCAGGGTCGGGGTCTCGCGCCGACAGCGCTCCATCGCCAGGGGGCAGCGCGGGTGAAAGCGGCAACCGGACGGTGGCTCGGCGAGATTGGGGGCACGGCCCGCAAGAGTGACCGTGGGCGCTTCTTCGCCGATCCGGGGCAGGCTGGCGATCAGGTGCCTGGCGTAGGGGTGCTGCGGGCTGCGGAACAGGGTCTCGGTCGGCGCCTCTTCGACCAACCGTCCCCCGTACATGATGGCGAGGCGGTCGGTGAGATAGGCGTGCACGCCCAGATCGTGGGTGACCAGCAGGAGCGAGGAGCCCACTTGCCGCTGTACGTTGCGGATCATGTCGAGCACGTCCTTTTGCACCACGACGTCAAGGGCGGTGGTGGGCTCATCGGCGATCACGAGCTCGGGCCGGCACAGCGTTGCCAGCGCGATGGTGACGCGCTGGCGCATGCCACCGGAGAGCTCGTGGGGGTAGGCATCGAGCACGCCCTTATCCAGCCGAACGAGCTCGAGGTGGGCCACGACCTTGGCCTCGAAGGCGGCGCCGGTGCCGTCCAAGTGCCGCGCGGCAAAGTCCGCAAATGAGCGGCGCACGCGGCGCACGGGGTTCAAGGCGCTCATGGAGCCCTGCATGATGTAGGAGAGCTTGCGCCAGCGCAGCTGGGCGAGCTCGGCGCTCGAAGCCGCATGCAGAGATTTGCCGCCGCTCAAAAAGCGCATTCGGACCGTGCCGCCCACCACTTGCAGGGGCGGCCGCATGGCGGCGGCGACGGCCTTGAGCAGCGTCGATTTGCCCGAGCTCGATTTCCCGGCGATGCCGTAGATCTCCTTGTCCCGGACCTCGAAGGAAACGCCATCGACCGCCCTGACCTCCCGCTCGATGCCGAAATGGCGCGTGCGGTAGTAGGCTTTGAGGTCTTCTACGGTAAGCACGGGCTCGCGGGGGGCGCCCGCGGCTGGGCGTTTTTCCTCCCTGCCGACGGTCGGGGTCGCGGTCATGCCCCTCCCTCCGCCCCCATGCGCCGCAGTCGGCTGCGCGGGTCGATATGCTCGTTCATCGACACGGCCAGCAGGAACAGGCCGATGAACAGGGCCACCACCAAAATGACGGGAAAGGCGATCCACCACCACACACCCGCGACCAGCGCGGTGTGCTGATTGGCCCAGTAGATCATGCCGCCGACGGTCGGGGAATTGATGTCGGTGAAGCCCAAGACCGACAGCGTCACCTCGAGGCCGATCGACCAGTTCATGTTGTTCATGGTGGTGGCAAACACGATCGGCATCACATAGGGCAGATGCTCGCGCACGAGGAGCTCACGCGTCGTCATGCCGGAAAAGACCCCCGTGTAGGTGAACTCACGGGTCTTGAGGCTGAGCGCCAACGCGCGGATCAGACGCGCATCGTAGGCCCAGCCCAGCAGCGCCATGATGATGGCGAGCGCGGTCCAGGACATGGCATCGCGCAGCACGAAGTAGAACAGGACCAGGATCGGGAACAGGGGGATGGCGATGAAGGTGTCGTTGATCGCCATCAAGACGCGGTCGACCCAGCCACCCTTGTAGCCGGCGAGCAGCCCGATCGCCAGCGACAGCAGCCGGCTCAGAACGGCGACGACGATGCCGAAGGTCAATGTGTTGCGAATGGCAAAGGTCAGCTGCCAGAATACATCCTGGCCGCGCGAGGTAGTGCCGAAGGGATGCGCGAAAGACGGCGGCAGATCCGGGGCGACCACAAAGGTGTCGAGCGGTGCATAGGGCGAGACCAACGACAGGGCCGCCATGCCCGCGACCAGGCCCAACAAAATCGCCCCGATCCGGAACTCGGCGTTGTAGATGATCAGGTCGCGCAACGTGGCGAGCATGGGGTCAGCCCGTCCGCACGCGGGGATCGAGCAGCGGATAGAGGAGATCGATGATCAGCACTGCCGTCGATACGCCGATGATCGACACCGTCGCCACCCCCAACACCAGGCCGTAGTCCCCGGCATAGACGCCGGAGACGAGCAGTGAGCCAACGCCGGGGTAGCCGAACACCTGTTCGGTAATAATGGCGCCGTTGAAGATGGCACCCAGCGACAGGGCGAGGCCCGTGACCTGGGGCAGCAGCGCATTGCGCATGACGTAGGAGGTCAGGATGCGGTGGGGGTGGACGCCGGCGAGTTCGGCATAGACCACGTAGTCCTCGCTCACGATGTTGGAGACGAGCGAGCGCATGCCGAGGAACCAGCCGCCGAGCCCAACCAGCAGCAAGGAGAGAGCCGGCAGGATCGAATGCTCAAGGATGCTCAAGACGATTTCGAGGTTCAGCCGATCGCCGAGGTTCATGGCCTTGCCACCGGCAATCGGCAACAGCGGCCACAGGTAGCCAAACATCACCAGCAGCACGAAGGCGACGATGTAGTAGGGAACGGGGTGAAGGCCCATGGCGATGATGGCCAGGACCTTGAGGCTCGTCTTGTTCTGGTAGTAGCCGGCGAGCCCGCCCAACAGGTTGCCGAGCACCCAGGTGAGCAGGGTTGCCGTTGCGAGCAGGCCGATCGTCCACGGCAGGGCGCGCGCGATCAGGGTCGACACCGGCGTCGGGAAGGCCGACAGCGACGGCCCGAAATCGGCGGTGATGATCCGCCGCCAGAAGGCCAGATACTGCTCGCCCGGTGCCCCGGTCAGCCCATAAAGCTCACGCAGCGATTGGCGCATGGCGCCGATCGCTTCAGGCGAGGTATTGCCGAAGGAGGTGACGGCGGCAATCGACTGCTCGACGGGATCGATCGGCGTTAGATGCGTGATCAGGTAGGTCAGATTAATACCGATAAAGACCACGAGCAGAAATTGGCCGAGCCGCTGCGCCAGGTACGTCGCATAAAAACGCATCAGCGATAACGGCCTCGGGGCTCAACTCTTGGGCTTCAACTTGACGAACATGGCGCGCGAGTTGGCCCAGTTTGGAACCGGGTCGGTGTAGGGATCGGCCGCCGTCGGGTAACCGGTCCAGTAGGTGGTGTCCATCACAGTGAAGACGTTGTAGGACATGAGCGGGATGGTCGGCATCTCGCGCACGGCGATTTTGACGTACTCGCGGCCAAGCTCGATCCCCTTGGGATCATCGAAGCCGATCTTGCGGATCTCCTCGATCACCTTGTCGAGGTCGGGGTGCGACCAACGTTGCCAGTTGCGGGGCGGCTGCGGCGCACCCGCCGGCGCCACGAATTGCGAGTGCCAGCTGTCGAGGAAGAAGGAGAGGTCCGGGTGGCCGCCCCAGGTCTCGACGCTCCAGCTGATCAGGGTGTCGAAATCGCCGGCCGCGCGTCGGGTCACCAGCGTACCCTGGGCAACGTCGACCTTGGCATCGATGCCGGCGCGGCGCCACTGCTCGACGATCATCGAGCCCGCCCGCGTCATCACGGGACGCGCCTCGCCTTCGACCACGACGCGCACGCTGAAGGGTTTGCCGTCGGGCGTCTGCCAGGTGGCGCCGACCTTTTTGAAGCCAGCGTGTTCCAACAGCTCGGCGGCGGCCTGCGGATCGACCTTCCACCAACCCATACCGAAGGCCGCGGCAATGGCCTTGGGATCGCTCGGGATCTGGTCGCCCATGGAGGGGCGCAACATCTCGGCGATCTGCTGGCCGATGCCGCGATCGTAGGGTTTGATCTTGCGCTTGCCGGTATCGAGCTCGAAGTTGGCGAGCCAGTCCTGTAGCGGCTCATGATAGCTCTCGGGATGCCGTCCCGTCGGCGGAATGCCGATCGCCGAAATGGTCGCAGCACCGCGATAGGACGCCATCGATACGGCCTTGATGTCGATTAGCAGCGCCAAGGCCCAGCGCACATCGCGGGATTTAAAGAGCTCGTTTTGGCCATTGAAGATCAAGGCCGGCAGGGTCGGGTCGGGATGGGCATAGGGGAAGCCCTTGAACCAGGCGACCGAGCTCTTCGACTGCTTGGCGAGCGTGAACATGCCCTCGGGCGCCACGTCGTGAATGACGTCGAGCTCGTGGTTCATCTGGGCGATGACGCGCTTGTCGGGCGGGCCGGGATCGACGTAGGCCAGGTACTTGGGGCCCGGCGTGCCGTAGCGGGCGAGCGTGGTCCGCTGCCAGTCCTCGCGCAGGCGCCAGATGTACCAGCGCCCGTCGGGGTCGAAAGCGTGGAGCACGTAGGCGCCGAGCGAGACCGGTTTGTTAAAGTCGAACTTCAGGGGGTCTTCGACCTTTTCGAACACGTGCTTGGGCATGATCCACACCGCGTTCCAGCGCACGGTGAACAGCGCATGGAAGCGGGAGTTGGGCTTTTTGAGTTTAAAGTGGACGGTATAAGGGTCGGGCGCCTCGACCGCCTCGACATTAAGGGCGAGCGCCGCGCTCCAGCGCATGTTCTTGTGCTTGATCTGGGTCGTCACCGTGTGCACGACGTCGGCCGCGGTGAATTCGACGCCGTCGCTCCAGTAGATGCCCGGCCGCAGCTTGACGGTCATTTCCGTGAAGTCGGCGTTGTACTGCGGCTTATCGGCGGCCAGCGAATTCTGCCACACTCCGTCGAGGCCGCGATTGGGATCGATGTACCAGAGCGTGTCGAGTGCCGCCTGCTGCAAGCCGTTCGATTGGCTGCCGGCGTTGATGGCCCAAATGTTGAACCAGCCGGCGTTTTTGATGGTGCCTTCGGGATTTTCCAAAATAAGGGTTTCGTTGCGCGGCAGGTTGGCGAACAAACCCTGTGCCGCCGCCACACCCGGCAGCGTCGCAAGGCCTACGCTGGCGCACAGAATTGCGGCGAGCACCGTTCCCGTCAGCCTCATCGGACGTCCTCCTCAATCCAGCGTGCACGCCACGACGCGTCGCCGGCCGCGCGATCCCGAGACTTAAATGCTCGGTTTCCCTCGGGGCCGACGCTACACCGCTGGGCCCGCCGACAACAAACCAAATCTGCGCGCGAACCAACCCTCGGCGGCAGGGCTTGGATGCTCGTTAGCGATCGCTGTCAATCGGTCGCCGCAGCGCGACGTCATAAAGGGCATCGCCGTTATAGGCGAACCAGGCGAAGGGCCAGTCCTTGGCGATCGCGAACGCGACGACGGCGCGGTGCACGCCGTAGGCGCCCAGGTAAGGGTCGAGGTGGGCAAAGTCGTTGAACACGAGATAGCCGCCTAATTTGACCTTCGGGGCTGCGGCAAAGGCGTCGCGGGACGTGCCTGCATAGGAATGATCGGCGTCGATATAGATCCAATCGAAATGTTGATCCGGGAAGCCCGCCAGCACCTCGTGGGACTGGCCGGCATGCTTGCGGATGCGGGCATCGGCGGCCACGGCCGGATCGAGCAAGGAGAAATCGAGGTCGACGAGGTGCAGTTCGGCCGGGTCGCAGTGCGCCAGGATGTGTCGGGCAAAGTCGCCCTTGTCGGTGCCGACCTCCGCGATGCGCCCACCCGCCGGCAAGGCTTCAACCAAGTCATAGCGCGAGGCCGAAAAGCGGCAGTCCCGCGCCAGATGGCGCGGTAGGGGTGGGGAGGATTGGCCTTTGACAAGGGCATGGCGGCCGAGCCGCAACAGGCGCCGCACGCCCGTTGGCAGGTTTCGGCGCAGCAACAGCTCTAATCTTGTGACCACGACCGCTCGCCATTTCCCAGAAGACCTCGACCTCGCGGGCCATCTTACGCGTAGCGATGGGCAAGGGAGAGTTCGTGAAGTCAGCATACGGTCCCCTTGCAATGGCGGCTATTTGACGGAAAGTCCGTCAGCTCCTTCAACTTCGGCGCCATCAAGACAGGATGTTCTTACGGTTCCTCCTGTGGAGGACCTTGTCCAACGGTTCGCGGGTGCGGCACTCGGAGAATTAACCTACCGCCCCCAGCAAATCGCCACGCTGAGCGCAAGGACGGCCAAATCGGAGGGGGCCGCGCCTCAGAAACCAACGGGGAAATTCAGCCCACCGCATACGCCCTAGGCGTTGGGCTAGGCAATCCGGAAACTAGACCCGCTTGCGCCCTGGCAGCCGCCGCACCAGGCGTCGACAGCAGCAAAGCAAAACGGTCCTAACGTTGACGCGTGGGCATGCCGTCACGACCCCACCTTTGTGCGGCAGGCGGCCAATGTCGGCCTCGGTCCGGTAATTATTGGCCCTTCTCTGTGGTGGAAACCGTAGGATCGGCGTCGCAGGTCGACCAGTCGACTGCGTCCAACCAGATGCCTTTGCGGCCGCAGTTCGGGCAGGCAATCGGCGTCTCATCCCACACGCGCAGATCGCCGCAGATGTGGTCGCAGGCGACGCATTGGCGGCAGTCGTCAGCGTTGTAGGCGATCGGCGCACCGATTTGGCTCATTGCCTGGACCTTTCTGCTCCCCGAAAGTGTCGCGCACCGAAAGGAAGTGCACCTGCGTCCTAGTAATTAGCCAGCAAAATCACCTTTATTTCCAGATACTAAATAGATTGAGGAGCCGGATTACCCCCGGCTCCTCAAGATGTGGCGTAATAATCGGGACACCGGGAACGCCAGACACTACCCGATTGGCGACTGAACAGTCGCTCCCCCACCTACCCCACACCTTCCCGCACGAAATAAACCTTTGGATCAATTTGTACCGGCACCAGGAACTACTTTTCATCAATGTACGCATTGTAGCCGCAAACGGTCTTAAAAGCTGTAGCCCGCGTGCCACAAGACCCATGAATCTGATAATAACCTGATATGTCTCATCAGCGATTCGTCAGGAGGCGAGCACCACCAATTCAGCTTGGGCCGGATGGGGGCGATGGAGAGGGGCCGACTTTCCCGCACGAGGTCCCCCGTCGGGCGCGATGCGGAACAATTCCCGCACCTTGGTTTCGCGGAGGTACTCCATCCGCCTACCGCTAATCCGTTAGCTGAATTTGACCTGCGTGCCGGGCGATCTCCATCACTGTCGTCATCGATCCCTCGCAAGACGTAGGGGAGGATGGCCCAGCCCTTTGGCAAGGCACAAATTTGCGTTTTGCAGCCCGCAGGATGCTGCGCGGGCTTACGTTCATGCCTTGGTCGTCCGCGCCTGGGAGACAGCGGCGTGGCCGTTTGAACTTTCGACAAACTTGCGAAAGGTCTGGGCGGTATCTACTTATGCAGGCGGCCAAGCGCTAATGCCGAAAGGCCGTCAGCTCAACACCCTCGACCCAGGGCCAACAGGCTCCAGAAAGGGACGGCCGGGGCCTCCAACAACTTGCCCGGCGCGGGAGCGTCGGCGCGTTCCCTGCGGCACCCGCTAACTTCTCCGCGGCGGAATGCTCGTCCCGAGATATCGACTCACCAGCGCGCGCACAGCCGAATCGCGGTCAGGAAATTTTTTGCCCAGCCAGCCGTTGACTGTCTCGACGCGAGTCGCTCGCGTGGCGTAAGCCACGCGTTCGCGGAGGATTGCGCAATTATCGGCGTCGGTCAGGTCCAGGCCAGACGCGAGACCATCGAGCCATTTCCGAGTGTCGGGGCCGAGGGCCTTCATGGCTTGTGGTCTTCCTCGCCATCACGGGACCCGTCCCCATCCGGCTGCTCAGCCAAATCCAGTTGTGCTGGATCAGCTGCTGATCAGGACCTCAAGGGGCTATGCATCACCGTCTCATCCCTGAGGCTTCCGACGACCGTCTCAACACACGCAGCCACAGCGACGATCGCACAAGGCAATGACGCTTTGCTCGCTCCAGAGTTCACTGACAACCCCCGGCTTGACTACGAAAAAAGGCCTCAGTCAGTGTGTAGCGACCAAGGCCAAGATCTGTGCGTCAATTGCTAGTGGGGTAAACTAGCGAGCGGGACCGTAGCATTGTCAGCCAGAAGTGCGCGACCTGATCATCTGGCATAGGCCCATCGACCATGAAAACAGATCCCACCGCCGAGCGGCCGTACCCTCGAGCTATTTTTTTTGGCCAGCTCCCTGAATGTCTTCCATGGTCTTGAGCACGGGGGACAGCTCTGCCAGATAGTCAAGGTGCCAGAACTGCATCTGGGCGGCTTTCGTGGCGAGATCTGGTTGTGGCCTTTGACGTGGGAAAGGTGGAGGCGCTCACGCTGCAAGCCAATCGCGCGAGGACGCGAGGATTGTCTCGGGTTGCCACTGTTTTCGGCTGCAGGGAATATGCGGCCCAATCACATGTGCACACGCCGAATGCCCCCGCTCCCCTGGCACTTTAAGCTAAACACGGAGATTCCTAATCAGCGGTTTTTGGCAGGGATAGGGGGCATGTTGCTCTCAAAGCACGCTATCGCCCGATTGCAAAGCCTCAGCCAAAATGCCCATTGCTCTCCTCCCTCGGCATGCGAGATTGCGGCCCATTATTGCGAGCTGTGAGGATTGCAGATGGACTCGATTACTTGGCCAGTGGCTGCTCTGGTCTTTGCTAGCGTCACGCTCGTTCTGAGCAATGTCGGCAACGAGATCAGGCAACGCCGTAGACTTCAAACGTTATCGCGCGAAGATCGTCGCAGAACTTCGTCGGAGCCCAGCTTAGTCTTCCTATATCCATGGTCTTGCTCGGCGAGCTACTATGTTCGCGATCGCGTGTCGCTGCTCCTTGCATGGACATTACATCAGCCCTGGAGCGGTTACCCGTCGCGAAGGTCTGATGGCTCGCTTTTTCAGAAACCGTGCGAAACTCGAACCAGAGCCGTCATCTGAACTGGGGAGGAAGTAACAGTGTTGACCAAAACGACATTGGCCGCCGCCGCCATCGGAGCGGTTGCGTTCATGACGCCAGTGTCTTCAGCACCACTCGCGCCACCGTCGAAGGGGTTCACGCAGCGGCTGCAGCATCTTCACCACCACCACGGGCATAAAAACCAACGCCAATCCGGCCGCCGAATCCTTCTTTTCCCTCAGCATTCTGAAGCGCAAAACCATCATGGCCATGGCCATGGCCAGGCGCACCTGTTGTATGGCGTGCCCTTTAGCTACGGTTCCTATGACAACGCCACCGAATGCCACTGGTTGAGACGCCGGGCGCTCGACAGCGGTAGCTCCGATTGGTGGGACCGCTTCTACGCCTGCCTCTACGTATACGGCTACAACTGAGGCCCGCGGCTTAGGTGCCGCACAAGGGCCCGCGCTTGGACTGCCAGAACGCGCTCGGCTGGGCCGGATGATGCATCGATGAGTCGCTGAGCCCTTATCGCCTCTCTGCCTACGCTTGTCATAACGACGACCCAGCTACCCTTTGGCAGCGTCAATTGGCGCTGATCTGGTTGCATGCTGGACCCAGTAGGTCTTACGCTCGTTTGGCGCCAGCCGTCGCATTTCAACCTTCACCCAGTTTTGGGCGGTTGGGTTCACCGCAATGCAGGCGTCTTGCTGGCACTTTCGTGCTTCCACGCTAGTAACGCAAACTGCGGTGACGATCGGAAGGTGGCAGGACGTCTCGGATAACATTCTACGTCAGAGCATACTCCACTCGTGCCAGGACCTTCGGCTCGTCGCCCTTTTGCTGGCTAACATCCTCATCATGCTCGGCATCATCGCCGACTGGATCCGCTAATTATTGCGGCCGGTCACCTCAGTTGTGAGCGCAAGCTCGTCAGTGCGTCTCTGTCGAAGCACGAGCATCTCTCCTCCGGAACCCTGAAAGTGAATGCAGACAAGAGAGCAGCCGCAATGTCCGCGAACCCGCGGCACCCCCTCACCTACTGCGTCCTCCAGATGGAGTGTCAGGCGATCGTTTGCAACCGCTTCTCAAAAGCGCAGTAGCAAGCACCGGTTGTCAGAGGCAGAACAACGCAGCCCACAGACGGTTGCCTTCCTTTCGAGCATGGGCTTTCTTGCGTGCGGAGGCGAGAGGCTGTCACACCCCGCACCGACGGTTTCGGCTTCTAACGGGCTCCTGGGCAATGCTGGGAGCCCGTTATCGTTCGCTCACCATCAACCCCGCTCCCCAAACCGGCAAGATAACGCCGGCCGGCGCACAACCGGGTCGCCGTCACTGTTCAGCACGCTCCCGTCGGGCTGAATCCAGATCAATTCGACGTCGTAGCTGGGCGCCGACAACAGGTGAGACACCGTGTTCTCACCCAGATTGTCTCGCTATAGCCGTAGCGGACGGGTGGGCTCGGGTCATCCTGAGAGCCAATGTGTCAATGCGAGTCTCTAGCCTGTGCACCTGCGCCATCGTTCCATGCGCGATCGGTCCTCGGCTTTGCCCGCTGTTGCCTGCAGCTGGTTCAACTTGGCCTCGATGGCCTCAAGATGCCGAGCCTCCGCCCATGCCAGCGCCGACTTAGGCGCGGCGGTCAACGTGGCCGACAGCTCTCCGCAAAATTTGCCGATGAGCTCTCCCGGACTGATTGCCGCCGGCATCCTTCTGGGAAGCCGCTGCAACGGGAGCAGTTTTCTTCTCGGCAACCGCGGCCGGCGAGCCCGCTCGAGGCCGGCGCCGATTTCGTCGGGCCAGAAAATCTGACGGCCCTGAGCGTATCCTGAATACGCAGTCAAGCTACCGATTGGCGTGATTTCTAATTCGCCCGACAGAGATCAGCAGACGTGCGCCCGTGAAGCGCCAAAAATCTCGCGCAAACCTTGGAGTCCCTACGCACCAGGACCGCATTGGCTCTCGTTTGACGCCAACGCCCATGTGTTCTGTCGTTCTGCCACGCCCCACCACGCCCCAACCAAATGTTGAACCCGGGAGCCCGCCCCACAAGAAGACGGTCCAACAACGCGGGAAAAAGCACGGCCTTATCTGGACAGCTTAATTAGGTTTTCGGCACCTGACTGCAGCAAGTAGGCTCGTGCCCGCTGGTTGTCAGTTCGCTGCACCGTTGCCTACAATGACGAACGGAGCCCACTGTGAGGGATGCGCCTCGAGCAGCGAACCGTGCATCAAGACTTTGCGCATAGAGTTGCGCATCGCTTCAGCCTGGCCAATCGCAGGATTAGCGTTCAGTTCTGCGAAGGCACCAGTTGTGAGTTTAACGGTGGCTTCGAAACCGACCTCCCAGTATGGGATCAGCAACGCCCGAGCCCCAGCGTGGAAAAATGCGACGGCGAGGCCTGACAAGGTATCTGCGTTTTCTCGGCTTCCACCAGTGCTGCAAGGTGAGAGTGCGACCCAATCGGCATCGAGCTTGAGAGCCTTGATTGCGTCGACTGTGAGGAAGCCGTCGTCTCGATCCAGTTTCCCGGAATTTGTCGTGCCCGCTTGTTGAGGCGTGAGCACGAGGCCCGGTTCAGCCACGCCCTGCACCTGGCCAGTCAGCGCACAATGGGTGCCAAAAAAGAGGATGCGATACTGGGCGAGGCGACCTGCTCGGGAGAGGGCTTTGAGCACACTTTCACTCGCCTGCGACCCGAGCAGGATGTCGCTCTTGGAAGCATTGAGACGGTGACCGACCTCGCAGAGTAGGTCGGTGGTCTCGGGCAATGGGTCCCATGTGCGGATCCCGTCAACTTTGGAATAGTCCCTGCTACGGCGCATCACCGGTCGGCTAGCAACTATTGTCCGGTGCCCCACCTCTGCCTCGGGGCAATGCTGCTGGTCCCGAGAAACTCGTGCTTGCTTCTTGTAGTACCACCCCCACTCCGGGTGATCCTGCTGCCCCTCAAGAAGGGGATTCCCGATCCCGAGGTAGGCTCTTGAGGCGAGGCTCGTCTTGCCTCTCTGGCGCAGCCTTAGGGTGTTGAGAGAGGGGAGCACGGTGATCGGATGCTGTATGCCGAGCCAGGGAACATCGCGGTATTGATCAAGGCTGCTCAGGATGGCGGTCTTTGGAGGCTCGGTTACAAGCACATTGAAAGGCAGGCTACTCAGCGAACGCGATGCTACGATCAACAGGTTCTTGTCTTTGATGATGTCTCGGAATGGAGCCAGCAAAGCCCGGTAGAGATCGTGCGCGCGAGCGAGGTTGAAGGGAAGGATTTCCGCTATCTGCTCATCGACTCGTCCTCCACCCGGCGAGAATTGCAGGAGCTCATGACATTTGTCAGCCGACTGTGCATCCTTCCACAACATCTGATCGAGGCCACAGCGCAGGGCTCTTACGCTCTCAGTTAGAGCTTTGGTGCTCAAGTCGCTTCGCCGCCAGCGGACATCGGTTTTGGTGACGACCCACGCCAGGGTGGCGTTACGCTCGGGCCTGGCGAGGTACAGGACCAGCGCCTCATCAGAACGAAGATCAGCTTGAACTTGCGCTAGACTGAGGGGCTCAGGATGGCTGATGGCAGCCAACAGAGGGGCGTGGGACTTTTGGCGCTGCTCGATTTCAGGGGCCTTATCATTCTCGGCAATGCGATCTGCGTTTCCCGCATCGGCGCCATCCCAATTCTGCCATTCACCGGTGGGGTTCTGCAGCCCCGGATAGAGGGCTGTAATTCGCAGATCGGCCTTGAGCCCATGTGCGGCTATTTCCGCAAACGATGCTCCCGCCTCCGCAGCTAATGCCTGCTGCGCTGTCTGGAATATCTGGCCGGCTGTGGTTGCGTTGTTGCCTTGCGACGACAAAAGTCGATCGACTACGTTGTCAAGCGCCGCGAGTGAGCGTTTATAAAGAGGCTCCGCTTCCGCATAGCGTCCTTGAGCGTTATACAGGCCCGCCAAGTTATTTAGGCAGACCGCGACGTCGAGCCATCCTTGACTTGCCAAAGAGCGTTTGAACAGCGGCTCAGCTTCAGCAAGCCGGCCCTGAGCGCAAAGCACCAGGGCGAAATTATTGAGCGTGGTGCCATAGCTTGGGTGATCGGGACCGAATGCAAACTCATGGATCGTAAGGGCACGTCGGTAAAGCGGCTCGGCCTCGGCGTAGCGGCCTTGAATTCGATACAGATCCGCAAGATTGATGAGAACAACGCTGACAGATGGATCGTAGCGACCAAGCGCCGCTTCGCGGATGGCGAGCGCGCGCTCATAAAGCGCCTCCGCCTCTACATAGCGACCCTGGTCAAAATACAGCTGGGCTAGGCTACTAAGTGGTTTGCTGACATCTGGGTGAGTGAGACCGCCTGCTTTTTCAACGATTGCCAACGCTTGTTTGAACATGGCCTCGGCCTCCATGTAGCGACCTTGGGAGCGGTAAAGCTCGCCCCGATGATTGAGGTTCTGGCCATCATTGGCTTGATTGGAAACAATGGGCCGATCGTCAGGCACCAGAGATTTTGGAATGATGTTCTCCAACCAGGAAACGTAGGGCAACGCAATCATAAACACGGCCACCGGAAGCAGGATGGCAAACACTGCAAGCCCCAGCATGGTCAGGTCTCGCCAGTCCAATGTGCTCCAAAGCTGTCGCCTGATGTCCCACAAAGGGCGAGCCGCTACTACCAGCACAAAGAAAACAGCGGCTGCCAGAACGACAAGTCCAAGTGACATCGAGCGGCGCGCTCCAGCGGCGTGCGGGGTATTCGTACTAGAGGAGAGTTTGCAGCAGAGTCGCGAGACATTGAGGTTATGCCGCGCGGCTCCGGTCTCGGGCATTAGGCCGACCCGGATGAGCCCACCAACGGCGCGATGGGCCATTTCCGCGAAGCGCCTGCAGCAGATTTTTCGTCTCAGCCAATGTCTATGTTGTACGAAGAAGTTGGGACAAATGCTGTCTTCCTGAGGCAACAGTCAGCCTGAAATCTGACGACAACCTGATAACGACCGTCAGTGAGCTGTGGCCAATGTTCCGCCGCGCTCAACCGCGACACTGCTTCTCAAAGGCGCAATAGCCAGCGCGGGTTGTCAGAGACTGAACAACGCAGCCCACACACGATTGCAAGCCTGAGCCTAACTGTGCGCGAGGGCAAGAGACTGTCACACCCCGCACCGACGGTTCGGCCCTTCTAATGGGCTGCTAGCTCTGCGAATCCGTTTTTTCGTCTCGGATGAGGGATGGCGGGCGAGAGCGGTCGTATCGAGGGAACACAGCTCGCTGTCGCCGCAGGCCGCTGCCATACTGGGGATTACTTGAGATTGACCTGCGCTGCGAATTTTCAAGTTTCTCCACGATGTACTGGGCCATACCGGCACGCTGAACATGCAAATGCTCTACGAAAGGCGGGCTTGTCTGAATGACTGCCCCCGCTTGCAGCGCCGACGAGCCAAGGCCGTCGCTAGTTCGTTTCACCTTCCTGCGGCGACGCACGCAGCGCCTTCGCCGGATGTTGTGCCAGCGATCGATACCGACGATAGGGCAGATTTACCGGCGGCCGGAGCTCGTGCCCTTGGCCGGCCGCCGACTCAAGACGAGATCCACTCGGGCAAGTCGTGGCCCCTGCCACTGGCACGGGCTGCGCTCGCTTTCTCACGCATGTAGCTGGATAACTCTTGGAGCCACGGCGATCCAAAGCCGCGAATCATCCTAGCGTGCCTTTCCTATCCCGGGATCACGGGGAGCATACCCATGGACACCAGCACGACATCGGCTGTCAGAAAGATGTAGGAATTCGGCTCGCGGGCGCAAAAGACGAAATCCACCAAAGTGGTTGCACGTCTCGCCGGTAGGACCGACGCAATGCACGCACTCCTGGATAGGCGCGCTGATGACTTGGCCGCCGTATGGAAGGCTCACCCGTAGAGGGCGAATTGGTGGCGATTGTCGATGTAATTGAGGCATACGAGAAGCGGCGTTCGCCACTCGGAAATGTCCCAAGCCGAAAAGGCTAGAATCAAAGCTTCGGAGACGGGCGCTCGTCCAGCAAGTGCGCGGAGCACAACAGAGAAAGGCCAGAGATGACATTGACGCTCGTCGAGCAGATCGAGGAAATGCGCATTCGCATGCACGAGCTAGCTCGCAGAGAACAAGACGTGGTCAATGCCTTGGGGCAAGCCTTGAAGCGTGCCGACGAGAAGCTACTGCAGGCTGTGCGCAATGTTGCTCTTGAGCACGAGTTGAGGCGTGAAAGTATCTTGAAAGAATTGCATGCCCTGGCGGCGCGCATGGGTGCTTTGCCGCAGCCGCGGGCGCCAGCTGCGTCGCTGGAGAACGCCCCGCTTAACTTACCGAATTACGAAGCCAGCCTGCCAATCAGCCGCACTGGCGGCTGGCGTCAAGCAGCGGCCAACCTTAGCGATGAGCTACCCAATGGAGCATGGGGTTCTAACAATCATTGAAGGGGGCGCCGTCGGCGCGGACACATTTGCGGGAGAGTGGACCTGCATTCAGCGGTCCTGTCAGCTGGTCACCGAGTACGCCAACTGGGAAAATATGGCAGATCCGCCGGACCGATCCGCAATCAGAAGGTGCTCGACGATCACAAGGCCGAATCTGGTGGTTGCCTTTCCCGCGGTCGCGGTACCGCCGACAAGGTTCTCAAGGCTCGGAGGGCCGGCATCGAGGTAATCCAGATACCGTGACCGGGACCGCAGGCACGATCCAGCACATGACACCGGATCGGTGCGATTCTCCTGGGTTCCCGCCTTCGAAGAATGAATTGCCGAGAATAAGGAAGCCAAACTTTTGCGGGGTTAAGGCGCCCCTGCGATTGGCTGGCGTGTGGGGGCGAGCCGATTGCACAATAGCATGTGAACCCGATGAGTTCGTCTCTAAGGGACCAGGCCGCCGGGGGGCCTAGGGCGTAGTTGATCCGGCGGTCTCAGTCGGGGACAAGACCGACCGACTCAGAAGCCACGCGCCCAACATTTCAGCTTCCTGAAGGGACGTACAAATACGGGGCGTGGAGCCAGCGCCACGGGCAGTGCCGCCCATGCTCTGAGCGAAACCCTCAACCCAAGGAAAGCTCGCGCGCCGAAACGCGGATGGTCGCACCAATCGTGGCGCCTCGACAGATTGTCAAGCCTATGGGATGGTACCTGTGGATATTCTGTGGATAAGTGCCATGGCGGGACCACGGAAAGCCACGATCGAGCGTGCCTCCAGCATGCTTGAGCACTGAGAGCGGCGTCTTGAATTTTTGCAGCTGCACGTCGCCCTGCGCCTGCAGGCCGGCACCGAAAAGTGTGTCCAGTGGAATTCATTCCTGACGAGATTTGAAGCCAAGCTCAGTGCATTGCGGATGCGTCGTGACTTTCTTGCCAGTCTCGAGGAAGCCGCAAAACTGGACACCCTACCCGCCGCCGGCCGCCATCCCGACATTAACAGCGATCCTGGCGCCGCCGAGCGCTTCGCGGCGACGGTTGCTGAAGTCGAGCAAATGCTGATTTCGATGCTGCCAAACCACGCATCCTAAACATACCTGGCGCGCGGCACGGATCCGCCGGAAGCGGTGCCAGGCCTTTCCCAGCCACGACCCTTTAAAATCCGCCCACTAACGCCCATTAGATGTGCTGCGTCCGCCGGGGAGCGACTGCGTGGGCGAAGTCGCGGGACCATCTGACCAAGTCGGGCGGCAGCGCGACGTCATTCGAGGGGATAACAGCGGGAAGGTTGGTCCATGGCGTGGTCTCGATATGCGCCATTAGCGAATGCGGTTTAAATCGGCGTCGCGTGTGTGAGGCACTCTGTAGGCTCAATACGTTGCCCTCGTAGTTGGGGTTAGCGGCCTTGTGGATGTTGGTAGCATCCGCAGGGCGGCGCTTGCTTAATGCATATCAATGGACATGGTGATCCAGGTCCTCCGGAGGAGCACGTCGAGGCGAAACGCAATGAGGTGTGAGGCCGATGAAAACTAGTATCGACATCGCACGTGAGCTGCTGCTGATCTGGACCTCTGGCACGCATGGTGACGGGGCGATCGCTGAACTGCGCAGGCGCTTCCCGCAAGCAACCACGGCCGAACTGCAGCGCGCCTGCCATATCGGGGCTGATCAGATCGATCTCTACCTTGAGAACGAGGAAAAAAGACGCGAGGACGCCAGTAAAGCGTTTGATCAGATGGTGAGCGGGGCTCAAGAGGATGAGATCGATGCGGCAATCGAGCGCCTCAAATGCACGCCAGACAATCTCTTTCCGGCGAAGCAGCGAACCGATGCGTCATGAATTTAAGACCTGTCGTTGCAATAGCACTGGCGCTTTCCGCATAGCAGTATCACTGCCTGCGAACAGCAATTCCGGGGCTCGCACGTTCAATGGTTGGCTGCCAACGACACCACGGGGCGGGACGAAACCGACCAACGCTGCAGCAGTATGGAAGGTTAACCGGCCCGACGTACATACCATGTGGATCATTGCCGCCCACGCGGACGAGCCGTCGCCGCTCGGCGTCCCAGCGCACGCCACCAGCAATCAGCTGGACCGTGTCGCGCGCATGCTTGACGCCGGCGGCTCTTATGCGGATGCGCGGGATCTGAGGCTGTTGGCCTGGGTCAGCTGCGGTGCTGGGGTGTAGAAGATGGACAGCAGTATCGTAGACACTTGGATTGTCGCCGAAGACGGCATCGCGATGGGGACGAGCGTCGTCGACGGCGTCAAGTTCGTGACCGTGGAGCGCTTCATCAAGATGGACGACGGTGTGCCTGAGATGGCGGTTATGCCATTCGCCCGCGGTGAGGAACTCGACCGGCTGATAGCGGCGCTGCAGCGCGCGAGAGATGGAGAAGGCAATGCGGAGTTGACCAACGCAGGAACCTCATTGAGCGCCGCTGCAAGGTATTCCCTTTCGCTGTCGAACGTCGTCGTGGTCACACAACAGCTGTTTCACACTGAGGGTAGGAGCGTCCTGATCGGCGTCATCGTCGTCCTACTGTTCATCCTGTTCGTGGGCGGCTGGGGCGCAGCAAGCCAGGGCTGGTGAGAAGAAGGCGCCGATAGGCTGGAAATTGGAGACCAACGACCGCGCTGATCCAAAACCACAACGTTGGGACTGCCTTGGAAGCCGACCCGCGGATCACCAGACGCCGTCGTCAACGATCGGCGTAATGCCGTTGTGCCTGCGATACTGCGTTTGCAGTTACTGCCGAGGCGCACGAACACTGGGCACGACAAAAAACGACACGAAGCCGCTACAGGAATTCAAAGCGAAGATAGCATTCGAAGATGTAGCCGGAGCCTTCAGATCGCTACCGCCTGTTCGAGGACAGCATGAAGAAGCCTGAAGTCACCGAGGAGCAGAAAGTGGTGGTGCGAAAACGGCAGGAGCTCGCCCGTGTCCGTGCGCGGCTGCAGGATCGATCTACGTCCTGGCATGGCGCGCGAGCTTCGAAAGCACATCGCCATGTTGGAGCGGAAAACTATAGAATTGGAGCAGGCACAATTCAGCGTACGGTGAAATGTGGAAAACGGTGATAAACGCGCGGAAGGTTTCTCAAGGATTGGCTTATGCGCTTATTGTGCAACCGGCTCGCTCTCCACACCAGCGAGCCAGTCCCTGAGGGCGCCGATCCGCATCCGGCGCCCTTTTCCTTTTGGCTGCCCTACGCCGTGACGGCACAGTCGGGTGGGGCTTGTGTTGCTCTCAACACACAATATCGCTCGGATTGTCGAGCATAAGTCTAAGGTCCGATGCTCTACCCTTGGAAGGCGATAGTTTTCGAACAACCGGCCCGCCCCCAACACACCAGCGAGCCGGTTGAGGGCGCCGTACACCCGCGCATCTCGGCGCCCTTTTTTCTTTGGCCGCCCGTAAGGCAACGTCACGCAAACAAGAGCGACCGTTTCGAAGGTGATCAAAACGACCTGCTGAAAATCAGAAAGCATTGATATGCAGTTTCAAAACAAATCTGGAATTGCAGAGGAGTTGACGGCAACAACCCCTCTGCAGTTTGGGAGGCAGTCCATGAACGGAAGTGAATAGACCCAGTCGTATCCCCGCACCCAGCCAACCTTTGCGAACGAGGGCGATTGCGACGTTAGCTAAGCACCGCACCGGGTCCAATCTGCGTGCTGGGGGGTACCTGCACGCGACTTTCACTATAGCCGATCTAGCCTGAATTGATGTAGCTACCAGGCAACAGTCAGAGGAAAACTGATAAATCGCCAACAGACAACATCGGACGTTTGTCAGTTTCTAATTGGCAGAGGCCTGCTCCTCTGGCGAGCCTTCGGTACAACCATCCAACCGGTCTGACCGGTGGACGAGCAGCGCATGCATGGCGTCAGCTTCCGGCGATCCGCCAGTTGCGTCGAGGGCAAGCCATTTGTCGTCGCCGAATCTATAGCCCATTGCCTCAAGGGTTTTCACGACTGCAATCCGCTGGCGCTCAATCGTGCTCATGCTGCCTCCAACTGGTCTTTCTTCGAAGCCCGATTGCACAATGTGCATACGTTCCGGATCCGATGTCGTGATCAAGCCGAGGCTTCCTCAGGCGTGCCAGTCAGCCACGTCGCCCGTGAGAAGAACTGGGCTGCGTTCGTGATTGATCGTGCAGGTGAGTGCGTCGGGCAACGTCGTCATGAACCGAGAAAACTTCGATATCGATGTTGTCGCCGTCCTTCTTGATCGACCCGTTCCATTGGCGATGGATGCCGGCGAAAGGCGAAAGCGAATAAAGGCCGGTCGACATTGCCTTTGAGAGCGAACCAGTGCCACCACGCCGGCTTGCCTTCGTCCGGCTCGCAGAAGGCGGTCGCAGGCACGAGGCACCGTCGTTTGACGAAGCTATTCTTCCAAAATCTGGTTTGCACCTTGTCGTCGCGTGTGTTGATCACACGCTTCGGCGCATAGCCATCGCGCAAGAGAATGAACCCCCAGCTTCACATGACCAATTCGCGCTCGCCGTCGTCACTCTACTTATGATGGGCGCCATGCCGCCGGGAAAGATTGCCAGCAGCGTGCCGAAGATTGCCATGCGGTTATCGGAAAGGCGGAACTTGCGCGCGAGGTCAGCGCGGCGTGTCTTGATGCTAGATTGCACATGTGCGCTTAATGCCAGGGCCGGGGCGGAATTTCTTCAGCGTCTGAACTCTTGTCCACAGAAACGGTGACTAAGCCCGCTTCGGCCCGCTCCGTGTCCGAGAAAACCGAGCCTGATACCTTCGAGACGCTCCTCAGGTACCTGAAGCTGCGGCTGCCGATAGAGCCGGATGTGGACATTCGCCAGCTGGCCCGCGATATCGGTGGTCTGGGCCGCCTTACGGCGCGTCTTCTTTCCGATCTCCATGCCGGAACGAGGGAAACTCCTAACGCCACATCCCGTTTGGAACGCCGCAGTTAGGCCGCAGTCTGACGATAGCGAACATACATTATGCGAGACTCGAACGAAAAGCCGCCACCGCCTAAGCGACCGTTCGGCAAGCTCCTATGCTCACCGAGGCAAGAGGCAAAGGAGACGGCCGCCTACTTCAGGAAGGCATTTGCCCACCGACAGCCGGCGCCCACTGGTGCGCTAACGCCGGTGGAGATCGAGGCACGAAAGCGGCGAGCGAAAGAATATTTCAGGCGGGCCTTTGCGCATCTGAGGCGGAAGGCGAAGGGGATCCCCTGAAACCAAATAGGAGAGCCGGTGCAAGTATTTGTTGATATGGGTGGCGTCCTGGCCGATTTCGATCGGCACTATGAAACGCACTTCGGGACGCGGCCTTGCAAGATCGCCGACAACGACGATTGGAGCGGTGCGCGCGGTCGGTGACTTCTACCTGGGCATCCCGCCGATGGCCGATCTCGAGGAGCTCTGAGCCCGGATCGAGCACCACAACCCGATCGTGCTGACGGGCATTCCCTCGTCGGTCCTCGAGGCCGCCGACAACAAGCGCCTGGGTCCGCAAGCACCTGGGCGAGCACGTCCGGGTGATCTGCTGCCTGGCCAAAGAGAAGTACCTACACGCTTCCGGCAACGTCCTGATCGACGACTGGGAAAAGTATAAGGGCAAGTGGGTCGCGGCCGGCGGCATCCGGATCACCCACGTCGTGGGCTGGGGCAAAAGCTTCCTTAAAGGTTAGGCAACAAAGTAGGCCAGACATGACAACGACTCTTGTTGAGCAGATCGAGGAAATGCGTATTCGCATGCATGAGGAATCTCGCCGCGAGCAGCATCTCGTCCATGCCTTGGGGCTGGCCTTGAAGCGTGCCGATGAGAAGCTGCTGGAGGCAGTACGCAGTGTTGCCGCCGAGCACGAAGCGAGACGTGAAGGCATCATGAATGAACTGCACGCCCTGGCCACGCGCATGGGGACCTTGCCGGCGTCGCAGCGGCGAGCCGCCTTGCCGGAGGATGCCCCGCGCAACTTGCGGAGTGACGAGGCCAGTCGGCGTAAAGGCGACTGGCGTCAAGTAATGGCCAACCTTCCCGATGTGCTAGCCAACTGAAGCATCTGCTAAGCTTCCTCGGTATCGTTGCGGACGGGCTGCCACTCATCCACGCCCCACGCTGATACGCCCATTAAGGGATCGCAAAGGATTGAGGCGTTAAATTCTGAGTCATTCGGACGGCCCTGTCCCCCGCTTGGTCGGCCAACATAGCAACGCCTCAGGCCTCCCCGCGGCCTGGGGCGTAGTTGTTTGCAGCCCTTTATCGCGAAATAACCCCGCGACCTGGTGGCTTTGCCGGTGGGGGCCTCTTGTTGCTCTCAGCGACCCTTCACCCCCACCATTTGGCTCTGGATGGGCGCACGCTTCGAGCAAACGCAGATCCCGAACCTGGGTCGCGGTGAGTGCGTCGAGCGGCTGACGGCGATCCGGGGCGGCCGCCTCATCAAGGGCCAGTGCATCGGCGCCGGCGGATGCGTCCTGTCCATGGATAGACGGCACCCATGCGCACGCGTCTGGTGCGGCTGGCCGCTGCCAGGGTCCGGCGGGTCTAGCTTCCGGGTCGCATAGCTCAACGCGGGTGGCAAGTTGCCAAATGGCGACTTGGCAAACAAACGGCGTAGGGTTGCCCACGCTGCGCCCGGGAATAGTGCTCTTTTTTGGCTTCGAGCTCGAGGGTGAGTCACTACCCCCCGATCAATGCCGGCCGCTGGCCCTCTTTGTCTTTCTCGACGACCGTCCAGCGTGCGCCTTCCTCGATATCGGGCGCGATCATGTCGGGATGCGTCTTGCCGGTACGCCAGGTCTCAAGCCGGCCAGTGATGCCGCGTGCGACCAGCACACGACAGGCTTCGAATTCAGGGTTCCACGAGTCCTCGATGAGCACGTGCATCGCGAAAGTAGACGATAGTACTGGCCTGCTGCGCCACGGATGCTCGTGGGCTCGATGACGATGCGGTCCTGGCATATCGTAGGTATCGCGGGCCACCGGCCGTTGCGTTCCTTCTGCGCAATATTCCGGATAGGCCAATCGCTTACGACAGCGTCCCTTATTTTTCTGCGCCGTCTGTCTCGAGTGTGGCTCTGAAAACACAAGCCGCTCCGATTGCGGAGGATCGGTCTAAAGGTCTGATCCTAACTCGCCTCGGATGGTTATAGCTTTGCGGTTGGGGCGCCGCAGGGTCCGAACCAGTCCAGATCCCGCACCCTGGCGCGGAGCGGATCCGTTCGTCGCCCCCACCGAAGGCGATAGTAGCTTTCAAACAACCGGCTCGCCCCCACACCCGGCGAGCCGGTTGAGAGCGCCGTACACCCGCACACCTCGGCGCCCTTTTTTCTTTGGCCGCCCTAACTCCGGGCAGGCAACATCACGCAAACAACAACCAGAGCGACCGTGACGAAGGTGATCAAAATGAGCAGTTGAAAATCGGAAAACATTGCACAGCCCCATACCTCAAAGGATATGCAGTTTCAGGCGAAATCTTCTGAAATTGCAGAGGAGTTGACGGCAACAACTCCTCTGTAGTTTGCGAGGCAGTCCATGAACGAGAGACCCAGCACGGCGCGCACCCAGCAACTTGCGAACGAGGGCGATTGCGAAGTTGGCTAGCACCGCGCCGGGTCAAACCTGCGTGCCGGGGGCCAACCTGCACGCAACTTCAATTTAGCTGATCTAGCGTGAAATGATGTAGCCACCAGGCAACAGTCAGCTGAAAACTGACAAATCACCAACAAACAATATCTGGAATTTGTCAGATACTAAATTGGTAGAACCTCCTCAGACTTTGCAGCCGGGACGTCGTCGAAGAACACCCTGGGATCGAAACGAGCGGGCGATTTGAGCCGTCTTCCTTCGGGATGTAACTCCGCCGCGACGGCAACGCCCGGTGTGCTCCCCTATGGACCCTCGCATGAAGGTCCTCGATACTGCGATCGAGGTCCTGCTCGTAGTCCGTCCACGTGATGCCGTTGCCCCGTTTCCGTACTTTCCAAGATCTCACCACCCAATACGACACCGCGATACTGCCGACTAGGCCGAGGAAGGGTAGCGCCGGTGCGCGCTCGGCATTTGCTGCTGAATGGTGATATGCCGGTTGTGCAGGCGCGAGCGCAGGTGGCTGGCAACCGGCGTCCCTGTGGAAGATCTCGAACACAGTGGACACCGGCCAAGATGATGCGGTATGCCGCCTCGATCGGCCCGGCCACCACGGAGCTGCGCGCCGGTCTTGAATTCCTCGATAAGTCGAACCGTCAACTCGGATCTGAAGTGGCAGCCGAGCTCAGTAGCTCACGCCCCCGATGAATCGATCGCGCTGGCGGACACCACCGCAGGTTTGCACTCATTCCGCGGCGTCTTTGATGCGGGCGTCGTCTCGACCATGTCGGCCGTGCGTCTCGACCGTGTCGGCCGTAATCACAATGGGCTTCACCTCGCCGCGCACATTCGGAATCAAGATCCCCTCAAGTCGATCGATTTTGAGCAACGGTTCACGCTCTTGGCTCGATCCCTTCGGCGGCGCACGCTCGTCGAGCTTCCGGCAGGCTTTCGTTAGCGACTTGGTGCTGGGGAGTTTCTTCACACCGATCGGGTAGATCGTCAGCTTATCCCTCTCGAATTTCATGCGTACGAAGTTCTTGTAATCCCGGATCCCCAGCGCGCCGAAGGCGTCGCCGGTGTGCATGCGGGCGAGGAGGCCGGTGAGCACCCAATAGGCGCCGAAGATGAAGCCGCCGACCAAGCCGCCGAGCGGAATTATCAGCACTGGATAGAAAGCTGCATTATTGAAGGCGACGCACAGCAGGAACAGCATAAACATGGCCTTGAGGTGCGCCAGGGCATGTAGCGATCCGACCGCGCCCCGCACTACCCACTTGAACAGCGGTGTCCGTTTCTCGGAAACCGAGACGTACCAAACCAAGCCCGCCCAAAGCCCGAACAGCAGCAGGCAATAAAAGATGCTTTCGGCGGCGACGTCGGGAAGAGACGACAGCATCAGGTTCGACACAGAATTGATCGTCTCGTAGCTGACGGTATTGATCTTTCTTTTGAGCAGCGGGTCTCCGGCAGTTTTGACAACCAAGTGGTATGCCCAGGTCATGACCCAGTAGAGGGCGCCGATGACCAGCGAAAATCTCCAGTTTCTCACTGGGAAGGTCAAATTTTTCAAGGTCAGGAACGCGCTCCGGAATCTGCTTGGATAACAGGCCTGCATCTCGGCGATGCCCGTAAAACGTCGCGGACGGGGACGCAACTGCTTGCGGTCTTCCTCGCGCTCATGGCCAGGCATCGTAACGGCGGGCTTGGATGCCTCAGGCTCAGAGATGTTCTCCGGGCGCACCCCCCAACTGACATTGACCTTCTTCCTGAGGTCTGTCGTGGAATGGAGAAAGGCGCCGCCGCCGCCGGCGGTGATGAGGTGAATTCCTTGCTTCTCAAGTGCGGGCTGGCCTTCACTAGGCTTCAACCGCGTCTGCAGGCGCTGTAGCGGGCCCTTCTTCTCCTTGCGTTCTGGATCGTACAGATCGTCCAAGAGGTAGTGACTGTAGTGGTGCCAGTCCCCGGCCAACACGGCTCTGATGCGCACATTCCGCGCCTCTCCTTCGCTCTCGTTGTTGGTCCTCTTCTGTGCAATGCGAACGATTGTGTGCAGGGTGTCGACGGTATCGATGCCCTCAAACTCGGAATCGAGCCAGTGCGGCTCGGCAATGCACAACACGATATTGTTGTCGCCCTCCATTTGGTCGACGATTGTGCGGAAGTAGTTTTCTTGCGCGGCATCGAGATACTTTGAGAACTGGATATCAACGCCCCAGAGCCACCACTTGTGCGGTAACTGAATAGCCCAATAGCTGCGATGCTGCACGCAGCGCCAGCCGCCGATTCTGCGTCCGTTTCTTTCCAGCAAGGGATCGCGATTTTGGCAGAACAGGTTGTCGAAGGCACCAAGCCCATCGTACCAATCATGGTTGCCGGGCAAGGCGAACAGCTTGCGTTCGTGTTCTCTTTCGCACGGCAAGAGCGCGCTGGCATAGGGCAGCACAAAACGCTCTTCGTATTCTTCGTGGGTTGCCTGCGGATAGCATTGGTCCCCGCCGAGAACCAAAATATGGCCGGCAGGCAGGCTTTCCCCGTGATAATTATGGAGGCTGAGCTGCTTTTGAGCCAGCAGCCATGCCATGCCGTAGGTCGGACCGAACCCGTCGCCCACATCGGCGATATAGTCCACCCAATAGGCACCCGCGTGGCTCGGAATGCTGTTCTCAGCACTGTAATTGTAGCGGCCTGCAAGTTTATCCCTGCCGACACCGTCTGTGGCCGCTTGCATCAGACGCTGGTCGGCATATTCGCCGAAGACCGCTGATATGGCGTCCCGAATGCCAACGCGAACCAGCACATCCGGATCGTACCAACGCACCGCCTTGTGCACCGGCTTGGCCTTTAGGCGTCGCGCGAGCTCTTCTCTGTCACGCAACATGGTGCCTCCCAAGTTCAGTCAATCAAGCCCAGTTCGGCAGCGAGGATGACGATCGACGCCAAGGCGGCTTCCTTCGGAAACGGGTGATAAGTGTTGTTGAGCCACCTGCGTTTTTGAAAGCTCGGATAGGCAAGATCCCAGTGGTGGCCGCGCAAGACGCCAAGGTCTGTCGCCATCGGCATCGACAGCGAGGCGTTGGCGTTAGTCACCTGCATGTCGTTGAGCCGGTCTATCCGGGACAACGCCCGGAAACCGGCGCGTTGCGACCAGGGCACCTCGGACAGGCGTGTGGCGCCCCTGAAGTAGAACATCGGCAGGTCGAGGGCGTCGAGAGCTGCCGTGTGGTCGGCCAGAAATGCGCGGCGCACACCCGTCGTTAGGTCCCGCACCGCAGCGGCGGTGTCGAACTCATGCACGCGGCGAATGGCGTGTGTGCCGAGCTTAATCCCAACCGGCAGAAAAAGCTTCGCGTCGCTGGCAATCGTCAGGGCTTGTTGTTGCAGACGCGAACGCGTGAAATCGCCGGCCGCTTGATCGGCGATCTCCGAGCCGCCAATGGCACCCGCCCAGGTGAAAACGCAGCGCACACGCGGCCTGATGGCCGGATGCTTGACCAGGAGCGTCAACAGGTCGGCCGCGCCTTTGCTGTAGCCAATCATGAAGACGTCGCCGGGGGGCTTCGCACTTAGGGGAGATATTTGGCCTCCGTCGGCGTCCAGCCCTTGACCTTCGTTGAGTGCGCGGAGCAGGTCAGCCACGTTGGCTTCACAACCGCGCGCGGGGTGCGCATCGGCACGCAACACGCGCATGGCGAAACGTTGTTGGATGCGCGGCAGCTGCTTCTGGAAATCCCGTACGGGCAGGAGACCGTTGAGCAGACCTGGACAAGCCACAAGCGTGGTTTTTTCGATGCGCGCTATGGTGGGCTCCGGTTGCTCGTCGCGCCACGTGGCCTCCGAGCGTCCGTCCCCCAGCAAATAATGCTCGGCAACCCGCTGCCGCGGAGACCGCCGATCCCAGAACCGGCGGGTAGCATGATCGAGGGCAATAGGATCCTTCACGGCCTCGTTCAGAAATAAGAATTGCCAACGGCGCGCGCACCACGCCTTCACCTCGGGAGTGGTAAAGGCCCGGCGATTGGCGTCCACCTGCTGGCGTATCTCTGCAATCTGCGGGGGAACCGCAGTCCCCACAAGCACGTTTCCACTCTGCACCCCAACCCCCTCGAAATGTGCGAACAACAACTGCTTGCTTCGCTACTTGATGACGGCCATCGTGGTTGTGATCATCAACACACCGCTAGGCTGGAGTGCGCCGCGTGTGAGAAAAGAGCAACTGCGGGCCTTCTGCGTGACGCCCCCGGTACTCGCACAACCCGACCCCTGCCGGGTCCCACCCGGGAAAACCAATCCGCCATTTAAACGAGGGCCCCCACCCCTTACTCTGACCGCTGACCAATCCTATCGCGCTATATCCCTCGCCACAACGCTGGTTGTTCGCTGCATCGCAAGCTGGTGTTGCAGCAACGCGGGGCCCTAAATTTGCTAGACGTCACACGCACCTAGGCCAGCTGGCGCCTGAACTAACGTCGGCGCCAGAGCTGTCTCTGAGGGCAGCTTTTCAGTCCTCGAGCACTATTCCCAAAACGCTCTTCCAGGAACTTGCCTTACCCGAAAGTTATCGACCCAGTGGCTCCCCCCGGCCTAAGCGCCACGTTCGCCCACGGTGTAATCGGCGCAGCCGTGTTCGGTTCATAGGTTTTAGCCAGATTGTTTGCTGGCGCTGTTTTCGGCTGCGCTATCACTCACAGTCGCTGGACCAGACGGGTCGCGCCTTGCGCACGCGATGGGTGAGATCGTCGCCGCCCAAAGGAGCGACCCGTTCGGGCTTGCTGGAGAAGTTTGCCGAACGCGGTTCGGTGCACCGCTCGCTCCGCCCTTAAAAGCCAAGGGCGCCGCGTAGACAACGAGCGCGCCCGCATCCGCTGGCCTGGACCGTTACCCCAAAAAAGCTGGTCCGTAGAGGGCCAGCGGCAAACCGACCAGCGCATGCGGCAGGGTCAGGTTGGGTGCAGGCTGGCGCAGAGCCGACGAATGTCATTATCTGAGCACTGATTGAGAGCCACAAATGTCCTAAGGGTGGGGGTCTTGGTCTGCCCGACGTCCAATTAGGTCTCGGCGCGAGGAGGTGTTTTTCCAATTCGGCCACACTCCACGGAAATCCTTGGCGCAAATAGGTATTTTTCCGCATAGGCGCCAACCGCAGCACCGTCTAGCTTCGCGTCCTGGCCACAGCTCGTCCCCTCGATCGCCGTGGCCCCCTTGGCGAGAGCGCGCTACCCCTCCCCCCGTCGGATGCCCGCTCTCGCCCCTCCCCTCAACTCGCGGCTAGGTCGCATGCCGCGCTTAAGGTTTCACCTCCATGATCCAGGAGTGGGAGCAGAGCGAGGTGATGCGGCCGGTCTCGGCGAGGAGGTGGTTCCAGGCCTTGCATACGGTGTCGGCGATGGCGTCGTAGTCGGAGTAGTCGCAGCGAGAGGAACCTCTCCGTCATGTACTCCCACACCCACTCGACAGGATTGAGTTCGGGCGAGTAGGGCGCCAACGGCACAAGCGTGATGCAATCGGGCACTCGCAGCGCAACCGCGCCATGCCAGCCGGCCTGGTCGAGAACCATCACGACGTGCTCGTCCGGGCCGATCGTCTTGGCGAAGTCGTCGAGGAACGCTTGCATTGCCTCGGTGCCTACCGAGGGCAGCACCAGCGCGAAGGCATTGTCGGTGCCGGGCTCGACCGCCGCAAAGATGTAGGCGAACGTGAAGCGTTTGTCGCACAGGCCTGGTGGGCGTTCGCCGCGCTTCCACCAGACCCGACACACGCGACCTTTCTGGCCAATGCGCGCCTCGTCCTGAAATAACAGGCGAATGCGCTTGTTCCTATGCGTATGCTGAATTTTTCTGAACAGCGCCGGCGCTCTTTTTAAAGGCCGCCTCCGCGGCAGGGTCTTTTTGCGGGTGGCTGGGTCTCGCCTTTTGCCACGACAGCCCCAACTCGCGCAGGATGCGACCCGCTCTTGCCGAACCGCTCCTTGCAGATCCGCACCAGGTCTTCGCGCGTAAAAGCTGAGATGCCGCTTGCCTCCGGATCCGGGCCGGCGGGAACGATCGGCCACCAGCTCGCCCTTCTCCTCAGGGCTCAGCTTCGGCGGGCGCCCATCCCCCCGCTGGTCGGCAAGTCCGTCCAGACCATATGCGTTGTAGCGGATTACCCAATCGCGCAATGTCTGCCGATCCATCCCAGCCGAGCGAGCTGCATCCTTGTAACTTTCATTTACGCGACTCGCCTAGCAAGCGAAGCGCGGTGGCGGGCGGGTGTCCGTCTATCCCTAGGTCATCTAAGACCGTCCGTGAGCCTGGTACCCCGCCCGCCGTTCCATCGAACCCGAACAGTCGCCGGGGCCGCACCGCGAGCTCGCTTAGACAAGGACGGGTCGCCATGGACAAGACTATATGCGGTATCGACGTATCGAAGGACCGCCTCGATGTTGCCGTGCGTCCAAGTGGTGAGCTTTTCGCTGTCCCGCGCACTGGCGCCGGGCTCGAGGACCTCGTAGCGCGGCTCAAGGTGCTGTAGCCCAACCTCATCGTGCTCGAGGACCTCGTAGCGCGGCTTCGTGCTCGAGGCAACCGGCGGCTTCGAGATCGTCGTCGTTGCGGCCCTCGCGTCGGCAGGCCAGCCGGTCGCAGTCGCTTATCCGGGGCAGATCCGGGCCTTCGCCAAGGGCATCGGCCAACGCGCCAAGACCGATCCGATCGATGCCGGCGTGATTGCCCACTTCGGCGAAGCGACCGGCGTCGCACCCACGCCGCTGCCCGACCAAGCTACCCAGCAGCTTGCCGACCTTGTCGCCCGCCGGTGCCAGATCGTCGACATGATCGGATCCAAGAGGCAGCGTGAGAAACGGGCCAATCCCCGCATCAAGAAGAGCATCGCCAGGCTCGTGAAGGCGCTCGAGCGTGAGCTGAAAGGCTCAACTCCTGTTGCCTGGGTGCGATTCCCAGAGCGTCGGGTTCGTGGTTCCCTCCCTGTTGATTTGCGGAGGGCAAGATGACGGCTCATTGCCGTCCCTGCTTCAACTTTTTCTTGGCCCGCGATTGTTGGCGCCCGATCGAGGTGACCACGCAGCGGCCCCGCACGCGTCACAGGGATTGGTCCGGAATGGTAGGCGGGCTCGGAACTGTGCCCTTGCCGGCGCAGATCGGGCAATCATGGAACTCGCTGTGAACTTTACTTGGCATGCAGCTCCGTCATTAGCGCGATAACATTGCTCTCGGCCTTCCGAAAGTCGCGCAGAAACTTGCACAGCACAGGTGGATTGGTGAGCACCCACTCGCACTGCGCGGGCTTCCACCCGTGTGAAACATCAGCTAACTCGGGCACCTGCATCACCTGTTCGACGCGCTGATGCGTCCGTGTGCTTGGCGCACCCATCATTCGCACTCGCCTGGCTACGCTGGGGCGTTCCGGTTTTTCAGTGGGCTTGCCGTGCCTGTACCATCGGTTGGCTCATCAGGTCGGCGCCGCTTTCCGGCGCGGCCGACCGCGATTTTTAAGGCCGGATCACGCTTGAGAGCATCGATATCGTCACAGTCCTCGTAACCGGCCGCGATCCCGTTGATTCTGGGATCCCACTGGGCGCACCGCGCTGCCTCGGAGGATATTTAGTATAACTAATATCATTTAGAGAAAGAAGTGGCCGCATTGCCACAGAAAATGTCGCCAATCAGCTGTAAGGTTGCCGCTGCTCTACAGGCGCTGGCTCCATCCTGTTCCGCGTTTGTGACGCGCCCGACGAAAAAGATTTGCCGCTGCAACGCGGCTCTGCGTGCTGCGTTCGACCAAACAGGATCTCCACATGAAGAAAACGCTACTTATGGGCGCGGCGACCGCCCTTATGTTCATGACGAGCAATGCTGTCGCGGGTGGGACGCCAGGATTTGCGGCCCCCAATTGGACCGGCTTCTATGTTGGCCTCGGCGTTGGGGGAGGCTTTGCGACGCATGATCTTTCGGCCAAGGATGTGCTGGAGCAGCAGAACGGCGGCGTAGTGCAGGTGTTGAATGCCGAGAGACTATTTCACCTTCACAATGGCGATGGGCGCTTCTTCGGTACTGTTACCCTAGGCTATGATCAGTTGGTTAGCCCACACTGGCTCGCCGGTGCCTTTGTCGACTACGATTTCGGCAACAGGGACAACGATTCCAGAATTGCTGCGATTGGGCCCTTTACCGACATTCACGTGTCGAACGGAAACAATCACGCGTGGTCGATCGGTGGAAGGCTGGGTTTTCTGTCGAGCCCGAGCACGCTTTTGTACGTCTCCGCAGGTTGGACTTAAATCTCCGTCGAAGGCGACCTCTCTGTCACGGTTGATGACACCCAATTCACGCGCTCATTCGACAGGGATCGCAACGGTTGGTTCGTGGGCGCGGGCATCGAAACCCAGCTAGGCTGGCTGGGTAGTAACTGGTCGTTGCGCGGTGAATATCGCTTCTCCCAGTTCGACGATGACAACAGGAGACTTACCCTCTCAGAGGGACCCTGCCTGGCAGCATGCACCGGCACCCTTAGGGAACGCCTTGAATTGGATCACGACATCGATGTTCACTCGGTGCGCGCTGTGCTGGTCTACAAATTCGGGCCTCGCGAGGAGGCCGTACCTGCCCCGTTGAAGTAGTGGAGGTAAAGCCCCGTTACCTACTCAGGGCCGCGCGCAATAGCGGCCCTAATTTATTTGATAAGCTATCGAATATTGTTCACCAGCCCCAGCGCAATCGGGGGAAATTCGCGGCTATCTCAGCTCGTAGGCGCGCCAGCAAAAAGCAGGCGGGCCGTAAGGGGGAGTTGGCCTAGGCCCCAAAGCTAGGGGAGGCAATCCCGTGGCAGGGATGCTGCCTCGGTTCCACCCCTCCAAGCGTTCGTTTGTACGGCTAGCTTTTACCGCTCGAGCCGCACCGAAAGCGCAGTCGAGCCGACAAGGTCGCAGAACATTACTGTGAGCTGGCGGCGCTCGGCGTCATCCTGCCGAGCTGGCCCGCTCATGGCGGCGGGTTGGGGCACAGCCGGTGGAGCGCTATCAAGCTCGCCTATCGCGCGCAACATCTTGCGGCGATCGCCGAGCACGACGCCAAGTTCCTTGAGGTCCTGGTCCGTCAGGTCTCGAAGGACGGAGAGATCAATGCAGTTCTCCGCAAATCGGTCAGCGTACTCGGACATGCCGAGCGAGGCCAGCCAATCCGCGATCGTGGACAAGACCTTCAACCCTCAGGTCGCCTCTCATCATCTCCTTTGTTGGCTCCGCAAATTGGCGGCATTCAACCTGTCCGAGCGCGCGAGCAGGGGTGCGGAAACACCACCAAACGCGGTTCGAATTTTAGGGAGGAGCTTCCTACCGATGTCACCCGCACTGCCACACCAAGTCGATGGCGATTTCGGTGCATCGCCATCTCACGGGCAGTCCGCAATGGCTGCAATAGGCGCCTCAAATTGTACAAAGGCAAACAAAATCTCCGATGCGCCAAGAACGTCTCTTCTGGCACGAAGCGGGCGTCTTCGGCGGAGCAGCGATGTTGTCCGGTATGTGAGGTACTTCTGCCGCGCCGACGAGGCGACCGCCATGCCTCTTGATGACCCTCAACTGCCGTCAGGTCTCACCCATCAATGCAGTGCAACATTGGCCTGCGCACGCATGTAGGATCAGATAGAATCGGGGTATTTGCTTGCTTGCGGGCGGCTTGATGGGGTTGATAAATGAACCGGTGGGAGTTCATTGCATGCGGTGCGGCCGCGGCAGTCTGGCCCTCGCGGCGGCCGCGCAGCAGCGTGGCAAAGTGTTTCGTATCGGCATTATTTTCGCGCGGAACGCGGGCGACCCTGATGGGTAGCCCGCCACGTCGTGTCGCGGTGGGTTAAGCCGCGCGATCCTTTGGTACCAAAGGCATCAAGTCACAGGTGATGCGTCGGAGCCATCATGGCTTCATAGCGCCCTGCACACTTGTGTAGAGGGCATAGAGCGATGACGAGCCGCAGATGTAAAGTCTATTGCGTTGCTGACCGCCGAAGCACAGGTTGGCGACAGTTTCCGGTATGTGGACCTTGCCGAGCAGATCGCCGTCAGGAGTGTAGCAGCGCACGCCGTCCTCATTCGGATCGCCCCAACCCACGGAGCACCAAAGGCGCCCGGCGGTGTCGCAGCGCAACCCGTCGGTAATGCTGGGCTTGGGCATGTCCGCAAAGACTTTGCTGTTCGAAAGCCTTCCGGCCCCGAGATCCACGTCGAACACGCGAATATGCGAAGGGTTGGCCGGCCCGTCGGTATAGCCGGTGTCACAGATATAGAGCTTTTTCTCGTCCGGCGAGAAGCAAAGGCCGTTCGGCTCCACGAAGTCATCGACCACCATCTTGATGTCGCCGGATTTTGGATCCACCCGGTAGACGTTTTTCTTTTCCTGCTCGGGCTCGGCCTTGATGCCCTCGTAATAGCCGCCGATACCGTAGGCTGGGTCGCAGAACCAGATCGAACCGTCGGCCGCGACAACCACGTCGTTCGGCGAGTTCAGTTTCTTGCCATTGTACTTGTCGGCGATGATCGTGATCGAGCCATTGAGTTCGGTCCGCGTGACCCGTCGACCGCTGTGTTCGCAAGTGATCAGGCGCCCTTCCCGATCAATCGTGTTGCCATTTGAGTTCATCGATGGCTGGCGGTATACGCTGAGGTGACCGTCATCCTCAGAGAAGCGCATGATGCGGTTGTTGGGAATGTCGCTGAACAGCACGTAGCGCCCAGCCGGGAAATAAACCGGTCCCTCGGCCCAACGGAAGCCGGTTGCGACGCGCTCGACCGCCATGGTGCCGGCGAAGGCCGGGAAGCCGGTAGGCCCGAACGAAGCACCGGTCTTCTTCATAGACTCCAGACGAGCATCCGGATAGCGGGCGCCAGGTAGCGGACCCAAGGGCAGCGGAGTCTGTAGGGTTGGAGCAGCCGTCTGGCCGAATGGTGCTACGGTCTCCGCAGAAGCCACTTTCGCGGTCACGGCCGTCGCAGCCGCCGCCGCTGTTGTCGCCAAAAATGCGCGTCTGTTCATTGTTACCTCCTTGAAATACTCCTCTGAACTCCCACCGGCTTGCATTGGGGTGGGTCGTTCGGGTGCTGGGACCGTAACACGAACAGAACTCGCGGAAGAGCCCCTCACCGGCGCATGGCCGCGGCCATTGGCGATCGGACGCACCACCAGATCCTACCGGTTGAAAACCTGCGCATTGAATTTGCGTAGGATACCGATCCTAAGCAATCGGCGAATTTCACGGGTACGCGTGCTCGACATGCTGGCCGCACAAAATCCCGCTAATCGCCTGTCATTTCCCCTGGCCTGGATACGACCATGCCTGCATGACAACCCGATCCGCACACGCTGACGGCAGGCGTCGGAAAAGCGCCAAGGCACGAAATCGCGGGAGGGGGAGCGCTGGCGGTGCAGCGGGCGCTATGGGGATTTGTCGCGCGGAGGGCATGGTTGGGACGGTGGATTAGGCAGTCCGAAGCGCGAGGGCCTCCTTCTGGGAGGGCAATGAGAGGGAGCTGGTCTCGTCGAGGGGGTGCTCAACGGGCTCTATGAGCCAGAGATGAGGCCTAACAAGGCGAACGGGATCGCCTCCGGGCGATGACCGGCATGGTAGAGGGGTGGGTTTGCGGCGAGCCATGCGAACAGCCGTCATGATGTGTCGATCCTGATCGGCGTTGGCCGATATGTCGGCTCGCAGCCGCGTGCGAAAACCTCGATGACGATCATCCGGCCGCCGCAGCGGGGGCATGGGCAGGGCAGGACGCGCGGCTCATCGGAGGCAGCGGCCTTCTGCTCTTCATGCTCAACGATGCGCGGGGCAGCGCCGAGCAGCTGGCGTGCGCGTGCGATGTTGACGGCACGATTGCCGCTGGCGAACAAGCCGTAATGGCGGATGCGGTGGAAGCCTTTGGCAGCACGTGGGAGAGGAATCGCCAGATGAACTCGTGGGGATGCAGTGTCATCGTCTTCCAGCGTTTGGGTCCATCGATGCGTAGTCCTTGGGGACGCCGCCCTTCTTGCGACCCTCTACCTGAGTTTGCTCCGTCCACGCATGAGGCTTGCCGTGCGCCCGGATGCTGAGTAGGGAAAGTTGGCCCCAAGGGCACCTGGGTCGCTCATCGTAATTTTCGGATAGCTCCTTGATCAACGTGTCTCTCGAGAGTACCGTTGGTCTTGAGTGCGGCAGTGGCAAATGAATTCTTCCGTGAACGACTTGGGTGTCTGGCTTACGCAAATAGGGCTCAGCGAATACGCATCAATATTCGCGCAGAACGATATCGACTCCCGTGCCGTGCGACTCCTTTCAGACCAGGACCTTCAGGACCTTGGTTTTTCTCTTGGCCACAGGCGCATATTTTTCGATGCAATCGCTCAGCTTCGCGAGAACGACCAAACCAAGGAAGCGGCTGAAGCGCAGCGTCGACAGCTCACTGTGCTGTTTTGTGATCTAGCGGGCTCCTCCGCGCTCTCGGAACGCTTTGACGCGGAGGACGTGCGCGAAATGATCCAGGCCTATCGACGGGCGTGCATCCCGCCGATCCAACGTTTCGGGGGGTTCGTCCAAAGATTTATAGGCGACGGCATACTAGCGTTCTTTGGTTACCCACAAGCTCACGAGGACGATGGTGAACGGGCTATTCGTGCCGGGCTTGGGATCCTCGAGTCGATGGAGGGTCTCAATCGCGACGCCGGTCACAAGCATGGCGTGAACCTGCGAGTCCGCATCGGCATAGCGACTGGTCCGGTAGTGGTTGGAGACATTGGCGCGGAGGCAAACCTAGAGAGAAATGCGGTGATTGGTGGAGCGGCAAACCTTGCAGCTCGACTGCAAGATCGAGCGGAGCCGGATTCCATTGTGGTCGACCCGGAAACCAGGGTGCTTGCGAGCCGACACTTCGAGTACCGCGATCTGGGCGAACAGACACTGAAGGGATTCGGTCGCAAGATCGCAATATCTCAGGTCGTGTCAGAGCGTCATGGGCAGGAGCCGGATTGGAACCAAAGTTCTGGCCCCCTCATTAATCGTGATCGCGAAATGACGCTGCTGCTTGACCTCTGGCGTCGCGCTGAGACAGGCAGGGGGCAGGTAGCCATCATCTGCGGCAAGGCAGGCGTGGGAAAATCCCGAGTAGCGTTGGCGCTGCACGATCGCATCACCGCGTCTGTACCTGGATCAGGAGTGATGATAGCGCTCCGGTGCTCACCACATCATAGAAACGTGGTCTTGCATCCCATAATACGAAAGTTACTGCAGTTGGCGCAGATAGAGGGCGCTGAACCAACCCACGCAAAACTGGCGAAGTTGGGTAAGCTTTCGGCGTTACTCAGTTGGGATCTTCTGGACTTTCACCTCATCGCCGATCTACTCGGCATCGACGGCGGTGCGACAGTCGAAGGTTTGGCAATCGGTCCGCGTGAGAAGCGGCAGCGTACGTTGGAGGTGCTGGAAAGATGGATCAGTGCAATCTCGTTGCAGAAGCCGCTCCTGCTCTTGTTTGAGGATGCGCAATGGCTTGACCCGACATCGAAACTATTCATGAGCCAACTCGTCGCGCGGTGTGTAGAAGCCCATATGCTCATCTTGGCGACGTTGCGCACGGAACGCGACGATCAGGGACAGTCGGGCCTCACATTGGACGAGCCATGGTTGCGTCAATCCCATGTCAATATTTGTCCACTCTGGGATTTTGAAGAGTACGAAGCGCGGCAGCTAATACTCTCAACAGCAAAGGGGCGTGATATTCCACCCCCTTTAACCAAGATTTTGGTGCGCAAGGCCGAAGGCAATCCTCTTTACTTAGAAGAGTTGACTAAAGGCGTGCTTGGGCTCTTGGAAAAGGGCGGCCCAAGCCAACTCCTGAGCGATCCCCTCGCTCCGATCGCGATTCCGACAACGCTAAGTGGTTATCTGATGGCTCGCCTCGATCAGGTGGGATCGGCGCGAGAGACTGCGGGATATGCCGCAATCATTGGGCACGAGTTTTCTTTCAGCTTGCTGGCCACTGTTTCAAAACTTTCACACGAGCGTCTCCGCGCGGATCTGGAGCGCCTCGTCCGAGCGGAGCTCGTCAAACCGACAGAAATATCGGGAGCTGAGGGTTTCGAATTCAAGCATGCTTTGATCAAGGACGCCGCCTATGAATCACTTTTGCGGCGCAGGCGTCGCGAGATCCACCGAAACATCGCTGAACATCTTGAACATGATGAGGCACGGTCAGATGGTGAATTGAGCGACCTTGTTGGCGATCACTATAGGCAGGCAGGCATGCATGCCCGCGCGATCGCCGCCTGGGAGCGCGCCGCGGCGGCGGCGGTCCGCCGCGCAGCGCAGATCGAGGCGGTGAACCTGTTGGAAAAAGCACTCAATAGTGTCGCCGAAATCGCCGGGCATCAGGGGATGGAACTTCGGCTAACGATGCAGCACGCTGCCGTCCTGGGTTCCATCAGAGGCGTCGCTGACTTGGAGGTTCAGAAAGCATACCTCCGGGCTCGCGAACTATGCGAACAGCTTACCGAGAGTGAGCCAAGATTTCAGCATCGAGTTCGGATTGATGATGGCGCATTTCGTCAAAGGTGATCTCCGCGCTGCAAGTAACATCGCGCAAAACCTGCACGCACTTGCGAAACAGGATCCTAGGAAGCCGTTCGTCGATGCCTACCTGGCCAAGGGCATGATCGAAATGCAATTTGGTCGATTTGGAAGAGCACGGAGGCTGTTGGAGAAAGCAGCCGCGCTCACTCGCCCGGAGTGCGACGAACCGCACTTATTTTCCCACGGCTCAAATCCTGGTGTCTTTTGCCGGTCCTATTTAGCTCATGTACTCGCGTTTATGGGATATGCAGATGATGCATTGGCCACGGTCGAGCAGAACCTCTGCGTGGCTCGGGAGCGGGCGCGAGACCCAGCGCACCTATATAGCTATGTGGATGCTTTGGCATTCGCCGGGCGCGTCCACGCGCTCTTCAATGATAGCGATGCCGTTAAGCATTTGTCGGACGAACTGCTAGCAATCTCGGGGCGCAATCACTACGCTTACTTCGAAGCGATCGCCACAATCCAAGGAGGTTGGGCCCTCGCAAAGCAGGGCAAGTTGGTCCAGGGCGTTCAGCGGATGCGTCGCGGCCTGTCAGCACTCGAGCAAACAGGTACCGGGCTCGGCGCGCGTGGATTCTATGTGCAGGTCGCTGAATTCTTGGTTCAGTTAGGCAACAAAGAGGAAGCTTCTGCTACACTGCAAAAGGCGGCTGGCCCACCAGGCTGGGGGACGCGTGTTTGGGATGCCGAGATTCACCGAGTGCACGGCGAGATTGCGGCGTTGCACCCTGGAAGAGACCTCGATGCTGCTCAAGCAAGCTTGCGCAAGGCCTGCCAAATTGCGCGTCGCCAGCGGGCATGGACCTTGGAATTGAGAGCCACACTAAGTCGTACACGCTTGCTGCAAGGCGAGCGTGACCCGCGTCGGGGTTCTGATGTTCTGGCGACTGTCTTGGAGCGGTATCCTGCCTCCCGAGAGATATTGGAAGTTGCCTGCGCTCGCTCGCTTCTCGCGGACTTGAGGATTAAAGCTTGACCGCCATGCAAAGGCGGCTCGTGGGTGCCCAAACTGGACGGGAGGATTGAACGATGGGTCCATTTATTCCTTTCAGCGCGGTGGCGAAAGGACCGCTCTTCCATCACCTCGACGAGATGTCAACGAGACCCAATGCGCGAGATCTTCTTACTACGCTCGAGCAGGCGCTATCTAATACGGCAAGTAGTGATTTTCCAAATCTGGAAATGACGCTCGCGCACCACCTCTTCTTACCATTGGGAGTTGCAGCTCCCCAAATCAGGTCAATTTCGGACTACTTTATATCTCATTGGCTTGATGTTGGCTCTCCTGACGTTTACTTCCCAGAAAAGCAACCCATCGCGCCCATCATCGGGACTGGTCTATTGAAGACGCTACAGCTGTCTCTGAGCGGCGCTCCGCAGCCGAAGCCGGTAGACTTGTGGTGGGTACTCGATTATCCAGACGTGGAGATAATCAACTTAGTGAGCGCCCGGCAGGTGACATTGCTCCTGGCGACGCCGCGACCCGCGGGAAGACCGCCAGCAGGTATCTGGCGCACAACCGCTGAAGCTTACACCACCGGTTTATTGGGACTTGTGACCCGAAAATACGTTTAGGAAGCCAGAACACTCCCGCCGAGTACATTCGTCTGCGCCTTCCTGCGCTCGGTGCGCGACCGTCGCTCCGCTCCCGTCGGCCCTAGTAGCGAACGTGCAGTATGATCGGAAGTCCGTCCGCCAAACGCCAAGCTTGCACCCGACCAGCGCCGCCTCGACGTGTCAACCAGGCTGAAGCAGAAGGCGTCGAAGCGGGTAAAGCGGCGATCGCCCTGAGTCTCGCGCTGGGCCGGATCTCGGTCATCCTCACCCGCGGCCCGACTTATAAGCCAGCCGCGAAGGAAGACTAACTCACCGGCGGCTAAGCGCGCACGAAACCTTATCGAGCAGGCGGTCCCTGGCAAAGCGGCCCCCTTTGTGTTTTGGAGAAACATCCATGAGCAAGCTCGATCTCGCGGGGCAGCGTTTCGGCAGGCTTAGAGCGCTGGATACGGCGCCCTATCCGTTCGACAGAAGGAGCGCCAAGATGAGTTTTGGCCGCATAATCGTCGAAGCCGTGCGCCTCGATCAAAGCGATCGAGCAGTGCTGAGGCGACCGCTCGTTTCAGGGCGTCAACACCGGGCTCCCAGTGGGCCTCCGGCGATGTCAGCGGGAAGTCGCGGGGCGTCCAATCTCCGGCCAGGGAGCGCGCGGCATCCTGGCTGGACTTCATGTCGCGCCGCATCAGCGGCGGCAGCGGTGGCTGGAAGTAGTTGCTGTTGAAGTCGAAGTTGACCACTCGGTCTCGGTCTTAGCTGTCGTGAGAGCGCGCACCGACCTGCACGTGGGGCTTGGCTACCCGATTATAGGGTTTGGCGACCTTGTCGTGGTGCGGTGGTCAGGCACATCAGGCAGTGAACATCTTGTCCCTGCGAAACTGGATGCTCAGCGGCATGTGCCGAATGCCGAGCAGACGGTTGCTCGGCATCCACTCGATCGGCCCCTCGGGCGTGAAGGCTTCAACCCGCGCCAGCAGCTCGGCGAAGGCCAGCCGAATCTCCATGCGAGCCAGGCTGGCGCCAAGGCACACATGGGCACCGAAGCCGAGGGCCACGTGACGGTTGGGCGAGCGGGCAATGTTGAATCGGAAGGGTTCGTCGAACACGGCCTGATCGCGATTGGCCGACATCTCCCAGTAAGTGACCTTGTCGCCGGCCTTGATGCGGTGGCCCTTGTAGTTCACCTCGCGCGTTGCCGTGCGGCGCTTGTGGATCGAGGGCGTGGTCCAGCGCAGGATCTCGTCGACGGCGATGCGCATCTCGGCGATGCCGGTCGTACGCAACCGGTCGAGCTGCTCAGGGTGTGCTATCAACGCTCGCAAACCGCCAGCGATGGCGCTGCGCGTCGTTTCGGCGCCAGCCGGAAATAGCAGCATGAAGAAATTGACCAGTTCATCATCCGTAAGGGGGCCGCCGTCGCTGCCATCTTCCCCCGGCTCGAGCTGCGCCCTGATAATCGTCGACATGATATCATCGGTCAGATTTTTGCGCTTCCGGGCGATCAGGCCGGTGGCATAGTCACGCAGGCGCCGCGCATAGTCTCTGGCAATAATCTCCGGCGTTGGTGCGGCGACGCCGGCGTCAACCCATGCCGCAAGCTGCGCGCGGTCTCCTTGTGGCACTCCGAGCAACAGGCAGATCGCTTGCAGCGGGAGATCACGCGAGAAGCGTTCGACGAAATCGAACGGTTCGTTTTCGGGCGACGCCTCGATCAGGCCGACCGTGCGGCGGCGCAGCTCCGCCTCAAGATCGTGGATGGCCCGGTTGGTGAAGCCCTTGTTGACGAGGCCACGCAGCCGCTTGTGCCGAGGATCGTCGGTCCAGTTAAGGAACTTGCCAGCCTGGTACTCGTCATGCAGCCCGGTGCCGCCAGCAGTGCGCCCGCCACCCTTGTCGGAGGAAAACGTTACCGGATCGAGCATGATGGCCATGGCATCCTCGTGCCGGCTCATCACCCAGAAGCCCTCCCCATCAGGGGTTATGGGCGTTGGTTCATGCCAGTAGATGGGGGCATGCTCGCGTGCCCATGTGAAGTGCTCGTGCGGGAATCCCTGGGCAAACGTGGCGTTGTCGGACAGATCGATGCTGGCGGACGGAACCAAGTGAGCACGCATCAACGCCTCCGGTGATGTTGTGTTGTCTCCACTAGACTGCCATGAAATCGACTGCTAGTGCAGGGGCGCCAAGCCAGAGTGCGCGAATGTGCAAGGGCATTGCGTGGCACGATCGATGTCGGATCGGGGTCAACAACGGCTGCGACCCACTCCAAATCTCAAGCCATTATTAGTTCTGCTTGACCATCGGAACCGGAAGCCCCCGCGTCTTGATGCCTTGACAAAGAAGAGCCCGCGTCGCGGGATTGATCGTCGCGCTGCCGCCGGCCTGGTGACCGCGAACCTTCAGCAATAGCGCGTCAGCCAGCGACGTCCTGAAGTCACTCGACCTCGAAGGGCGTTACTCAAAACCGGACTCCGGATTAGCACGGTGAATCTTGTCCTTGTTAGACTAGAGTGTATTTGATACACTAGCTGCAGTGCTTTTTGCCCGATAAATGCTGCATTTTCGCTGCCGAACTCGTGAGGGGTTCAATTGTCAGCCGGTGTGGCCGCAGCACGCAAGACCTCGTCCAGACCCTCGACGATTTGCACGGCTGGAAGGTTAGCGTCCTAGCCCATTTTATTCGCCGTAATCACTTGTAGTTAAGACGGTCAGCGGCGGTCGCGCTGCATCGGCCGGATTGACGGCTGGCCGGGCGGGACGCTTTGGGACACGTTGAGGGTGATTGTTGCGGGCTTTCGCGGCATAGGCCGCGTCGTTCATGGGCCTTGCGCGGTGAGGCGGTGGGCAACGAGGGCCAGCACATTAGCGTGCGGCAGGTGGCTCGGGAACGCGAGCAACGTATTCAGGAGACTGTGGTTTATCTTGGGGATGAGCTGGACTTGTTGGGCCTCTACCTCGCCACCGGCCTCGATCTCGGCGATTCCGAGAAGGGGGAGAGGAGCATCATTGCGGTCGGGATGTCGGGCAAGATCGACCAGTACTTTCAGGCCCGCGATCAGGGTTTGGCTCGCCAGCTCCCCAGACGCAAGATGGGTAAGTGGCTCGTTGACATCGTCACCCGCCTGACGCAGCGAAAGATCCACGATGGACAGAGATTGCACTCCTACTCTTAAGCCTCCGCGTTGAGCAACAGGCGGAGTTTGAGCAGCACTATGTGCGGATGAGGTCCAAGCTGCTTAGTCAGCCGCGCGACGCACCCGACAGCGAAAATATTGTGATACTCCTTCCACCCGAATGGCGCGCTGTGGGTTTCGCGTGCGTGGCATTCTTTGAAGATGAGAATAGGCATCAGATCATGGAAAATGCGGCCTCTCACGTGTTCGAACGATCAGGCGCGGCACGCTGCCTTGTCCTCGCCCGTGACATACGGGATGTGCACTACCCCTACGCAACGCTAGCCGTATTTAACCGTCCGAGAGCAGATGCAGCTACGTAATTCCCGGCGCGTGAGTTAGGGAGGTCGCGCCTCTTCGCGCTTGACGATCTCCATTACCGTATTCTTGCTTAGTCCGAGATTGCGGCCGATCAGCCGCGATCGGACAGCCCGCCGCGTCGGCATGCATGCCGAGCACCCGCTTGGCCTTCTTGTCTGAAGGATGCTGACCTGGCTGCCGCCCGAGCTTTACGCCGCGCGCCCTACCCGCCGCTCGCGCTCGAATTCGGCGAGGCCGGCCATGATGGTGCGCATCAGCTTGCCGCTCGCGGTGCTGAGATCGAAACTTAGGCCCGTCTGAGCCAGGATGCTACCTTTCCAGCCATGCAAATCGTCGAGCGTCTGTACTAGCTCCTGAGTGCTCCGGCCCCAGCGGCTCAGCTCCGTGACGACGATGGCCTCGATCCTGTGGGCTCTGGCCAGTGTCCCAGGACCTTGGCGCGCTCGGGGCGCGCGTTGTCAGCACCTGACACAGTCTCTCGAAATCGGTCGCGCCGCTCGGCGCACGGCGACAAGCCCGTTCGACGCGGTGTCCCCAGTGAAGCAGCCGAACAACGAGGGCTCGCCCTCTGCGGAGGCCGTGGAGGGAAGGACCTCGCCCAAGGGGAACGGCGGCAAGACGGCCGCGGCCTGGACACTGCCGACGGGAGTGCTCAGGGTACGTCTCACTCTGAAATCAGGATTCGAACCGATTGCTCTGTTTACGCCTCCGTGGCAAGGCCTGAATCTCTCTTAGTGATCCTCGCCGAGGCCAAGATCGAGCCTTACGCGCACGAAGTAACGATGCCATACGCATCGGACCTCTCGCGCCCGGCGATGCCATGAATGCGGGGCCAACCCGGCTAATTGTAGCCCCATACATCGGGGTGTTCGCGTACATGATCTTCGAGGCCAAGGGTATGGCGGAACGCAGCAACCAGCAGACTTATCAGGCACGTGACGAACTCCGGCGGGTGGCTGGCTTTAGTGTTGCCGACGAAATTGAAAAGCTTGATCGGCTAAAAAAATCTGGATCGATCAGCGCCCAGGAGTTCGCGCACCTTCGCGCAAAGCTTGTTCAGTAACTCTGAATTAGCCAGTTCGCCAGCGTGGTATCTGGCAGTCGCTCCCATTGCTGCTGGGTCCAAACGACAATAAGGAGACCGGGTCACATGGAACGCTCGACACTAGCTGGCGCCGTGGCAGCATTTCTCTGTCTTGGTTTTGCCACCACCTTGCTGGCGGCTGAAAAGAGAGTCACGGCCGTTAAGCCAGCAGAGAAGTGCCTCAACGATTTGCGCGCTTTCGACAAACAGATGGAGAAAGACGGCTATTGGGTGGGTGGTTCTGGGTATGGTTACGGCTATCCGATGTACGGATATGGATATGGCGGCTTATATGGCCTCGGCCGTGAAACTAGAGCCGGCTTTCAGAACGCGCGGCGAGGCTACGAGCTTCGGACGCTTGTTGCCTCCGCCAATATTCTCGCCCGGCAAGGGAAGCAACAGCCCTGTGAGGATGTGCTCGCTGCGACCCGCAATATCTACAATGTTTACGTGGCCGATATGCGCAGCGCGAAAGTTTCGCCGACGAACCTGCAGGGCTGGCGGCAACTGGAGATCGCCAACGCGCAGCCGGTCACCAGCATGAATACCTCGCTCCGGTCCGACGAATTGGTCGGCACCGACGTACGCAGCCCGCAGAACGAGGCTCTCGGCAGTGTTGAAGACCTCGTGATGAGTCCGAAGACAGATAAGATCGCCTATCTGGTGATCGGCCGAGGTGGGATTTTCGGGATCGATGAAAAATACGTTCCGGTCCCCTGGGAGGCCTTCAAGATATCCCAGAACGCGAAGCTGCTCGTACTCGACACCACCAAGAGCGTCATGGACGCCGCCCCGCGGGTGACCAAGAACCAATTCGCAACAGCCGGCCAATTTGATCAGGAGGGTCAAAAGGTAGATGCCTACTGGAAGGCGCACCTCCCGAACTAAAGGCAAAAGTGGTAGTCCGCCGTGCGTCACCGCCGCAGCGTCAACCAACCCTCCGCGTATTCGCAGACCACCGGGCCGTCGGTGGTGGATGCTGGTCTGATGCCCTCGATGCTCCGATGCAGGAACGGTTGGACCTCAGGGGCATGACACTTCGTAGCGCCCTGCGTAGCCGATCATCGGGCGCTTGGTCGCCAGGAGAGATCGTCGGAGAATACATAGATAGACATCGCCGCTAGGAACAAGAAAGCGCCTACCCAGAACAGCGGCGAATGATGGATGCGCCTCAAGTCGAGCTGCTTCTTCTTGATCATCGCGCTCACCATCCGATCCACGCGTGAGAGTGTGGGCAATTTCCGTGGTAGTCAATGCGTCCTGTACAATACCGCTTACGCCGCCGCGTCGAGGGTTCATCTGCCGTCCGTGACGGCGAGGTTTGACCCCTAACTAAGGGCCCTTCTTCACGCAAGTGGTCGACGTAGAAGCCGGATGCCGCGCGAATTGAATCTGCTCAATTGAAGAGCCGGCTCAGACCATTTCTGATGCTGGACCAGATTGAATTCTTCAGGTCAATAGTGGTCGGGCTGGGCTTTCTATCGGGCAACCCAGCCTCTGCTATCGCTTGCGGACGGATCACGCCCACCGTGATTTCACCGTCGGTGAAATAGCGGTCGCCTTCGCCATTACGACCGTTGATCGTGGGACCGATCCCGCTGACCTGATAGATCTGCATGAGTACGCCGATGCGGGAGAGCTCCGCGATCACTAAATCGCGCTCGGCATCAATATTGGGCGCGATGTGGTGCGTGATCTGACCGGTGTAGCGGCTGATGCCGACGCCTCGGTCAAAGGTCGCGGAACCGAGCCAGACCGGCCGCTGCTCTGCGCCCTCCTTGAGCGTGATCCACAACCGAACATGATGACGCTCGTCGGCGCTGCCGCCGACAGACTTCTCGAACGCAAGGTCTTGTTGCCGACCGTCGTAAAAGAGATTGCTGACTGGAGCGTCCGTATATTGCCTGTGCAGCAATACGCTCTCCGCGATCTCCAGGCTCGTTTTCAATGTGATCGGATCCGCGGGATACCACCCAGCCAATCCCCATGCTCTGACAACATCGTCCCAGCTGCCGACGAGACCGATGTTCAGCGGGCCGCCGGGGATTCCCTGAGCCGTGACCGTCGTCATAGGCCGGCCCCGCAGGCCGGGCTGGTGCTCGTAATGCGACCAAAGCACGGGAAACACTAAGTAAGCCAGCGCGAGATACCCGGATACGCAAAGACCGAGCACTATTGCCACGCGCATAAGCCAGGTTCTCCAGTGGTCAATATCGTCGATTGCCGTTGGCGCGCTACCGCCTTCCAGGCCCCTTTTGAAGGCACGATCCCTATCGCAGCGATTTGTTCCAACGCGCGTCGCGCGCAAGGTCTCGCCGAAGATCAGCAGTCTTGCGGGAACGCTATCAATGGGAACAAACCCTCAGTGCGCAAGCTTGCAAACCCTAAGTGTGTCTAGCGATCGGTGGCAGTTCGAGCGACACTCCGTGCATGTCGGCTCCTGGCAGTGCGCCCCGAAGGCGCGAATCATCAGTGGAGAGGTAGCCCTGCATGGTGCGCAGATCGGTGCCCTGGTCGGCCAGGTAGTAGCCGCAGGAGTGGCGCAGCATATGCGGCCAGACGCGCCGGGTGGCGAGGTAGCGCTTGATCGCGCGCAGCTCATCGCCGGCAATCGGGTGTTCGACGCTCAGGCTGCCGTTGAGGCGAGCGACCCACAGCCTCGACCGCTTGACATCGAGCTGGTTGCGACGCATCTGGATGGCCTCGCTGACCCGCAAGCCGTGCCGGTAGATCATGAGCAGAAGGGCGTGGTCGCGAATGCCGTGGCGCCCCTTCTTTGCCGCCTCAAGCAGGCGATCGATCTCCGGACCGTTCACAACACGTTGATTACGAGCAGCAAGTTGCAGGGCATTGCCCCCTGCGCCAGTAGCCGGGATTGCGCGACCGCCAGGCGCGGACGCGAGCGACGTGCCACGCGTCGCGGAAGTAGCCCTGGTTCGCGGGTTTGCCGAGCCAGCGAGCTTGGCTGGCGGCCTTGCTGGCTCGTCTGCAGCGGGGAGCCGCGCAGTAGCGCTGGTGACGGCGGTTACACGGGTCAGGGCGAAAGAACTTCAGGCAGCACTTGCACTTGCGGCGGTATCCCCGGGCCATGCGTCCCCTCCTGCAGGGGGGACATCTTCGGCCTAAGTGGTGGCGCCTCGTACTCGATGGGTCCCATCGACCGACCCGTGGTCCTCGATCTCAACGCTTTCAACCCCAGCGATCCGCCTTGCGCTGATTGTCGACGTTACGACCGTTGAATTTTGCCGAAAACAAAGTCGGTGTTGAGACTTTGAGATCAACTAGGCGCGTTTTTAGCTGCGCGCCTCTACCTGATCCTGACGCTCTCCCGCTGGAAAGTGGCGGCTAAACCAGTGTGCCCGGAGGCCTCTCGCCCATGCGTAGGTGTAGAGCGTGCACATGGCGAAAATGCCCCACTGCTCTGCCTTCCATGCAGCGTAAAACCAAAAGGGCTGGGCAAGCATCCCGAAGATACACGCCCACCGGCGCCGTGTCGCACGCTTGTCTTGCGTCAGCCAGATTGCGATGACGCCGCTGAGGGCAATGCCGATTTGATCTAAGCCCATGGCTCCATGTATGTGGCGCGGACCTTCGTTGGAGGCCGCCACACAACCGCTCTATACGTTGTTCGCTTCCGGTTTCGCTTTGCGCAAAATTCCCGTGCGCAGGATGTAAAATGGTGCAGCCTAGGGTCTGGTGTATACCCGTTTTGGAGGAGGCTTCTGGCTCGCCATGCAGGTTGGTCCGAGCATCCTTAAAGTCCTCCCTGCTGACCAGAACCGCTGCATGGCAGGAACGCTGCGAAAGCGATGAACATAACAGGTCGGCGGTTGCTCGAAAGTGACGCGCATCACAGAGCCCGCAGAAATTTGGAAATGTCCTGCGGCGTCTGAGCGCGTCTGCCAACTCTTAGTACGCGGCTAGTTGCCGTGGGTGTTTGTTATCTTACACATCGATGAAACGATCGAGTGATGCAGCGTCCTGTGGACGCCCGTCGGCCGGTACAACCGGTGCGGTCATTCAGGCAGGCCCGCCCTTCGCAGAGCTTCTACATACTTTGCAGGGTATTCCGGCCGCCTGGATGGGCCCAGTACATTTTTGAGGGTGGAAATACGTAGCGCAGGGTCGATCTCGAGCAATCGCGCCATCAGTTTCTTGGCTTCCTCGTCACGCCCAGCAACTGCACAGATTGCGGCAGCGGCACGCAATGCCGCGTGGCTATCCGGCACCTCCCGCAATGCCATCTTGGCCCATGACAGTGCTTCATCATACCGGCCAACAAAGAAATGAGCATGCGCCGTCCCTAATTGCATTAAGAAGAGGGCCGGATCGATAGGGCTCAGGCGTATAGCATGTGCAAAGTGCTCTATGGCCTGATCCGGTTCGCCGAGCCATACTTTGGCCCAGCCGCTGTAAAGCCACGCCGCTGCCAAGTTAGGATTGATCAACAAGGCTCTGTCAAGGAAGGCAGCGCCATCGTCGAGATCTCCGGCGACATAGGCGAGCGCGAGTCCGGCGTCACAGAGTACAGTGGCATCGTCCTTTCCCAAATGCACAGCGCGCCGGGCTAGCCTTCTAGCTTCGGCAACCTCTTGCTCTCGGTCGATGAGCCAGCCAAACCCCCTGCGCCTGCTAAAACAGTCTGCAGCTGCGGCATACGCCGCAGAGAAATCAGGATCGAGCTCAATAGTTCTGTAAAACAAACGGAGCGCTTCCTCATTCCCCTCCCTGGTCCATTTGTAAACACTTGCCAGTCCGCGCAGAAGCAGGTCGTAGGCATCGAGGCTTTCGGTTGGTTTGCGCCCGGCACGTTCGATTTCCGCCTGTTCGAGCCTCGGCGCGATTGCACCCACCACACTTGCGGTCACCTGGTCCTGCAGCTCAAAGACATTCTCGATCGCTCCTTCGAACCGATCTGCCCAAAGATGGGTCCCGGATGAGGCATCGATAAGTTGCCCTGCAATGCGGATCCGATTGGCCGATTTCCGGACACTGCCTTCGAGCAGGTAGCGCACTCCCAACTCGCGGCCGACCTGCTTAACGTCCACGGCCCTGCCCTTGTACGTGAAGCTCGAATTACGCGCGATCACAAAGAGTGAACGGAAACGAGACAATCCAGTGATGATGTCCTCGACCATCCCGTCGGCAAAGTATTCTTGCTCGGGATCGCCGCTCATATTTTGGAATGGCAAGACTGCAATTGAAGGCTTGTCGGGGATTGGGAGAGAGGGTCTCGCCCTCGTGGCAGCTTGATCCAGCTGCACGCGGTAGATGTGCACCGAGTGTTGAATATTCTTGAGTTGGTGTTGACCGATACTCTCGAAAGCAACGCCGAGCCTGCCAAGACTACCCCCCGCGTCTTCTTGCACGCGGCTCGACACGCAAATACCGCCAGGTTCTGCTAACGCCTCCAATCGGGCCGCTACATTTATCCCATCACCATGAATGCTAGCGCCCTCTACGATATCGCCAACGTTGACCCCCATCCTGAAGTCGATCCGTCTATCTGACGGTATCTGTGCATTTCGCAAGGCCATTGCGCGCTGGATCTCAACCGCGCAACGCAATGCGTCGACGGCACTGACGAACAGAACCAGCAAGCCGTCGCCCGTGGTCCTTACGATCCGACCGCGGTGTTCTTTAATCTTGGGCGCAATGAGCTCGGCATGGTGAGCGTTTAGCTGGGCCAGGGTGCCTTCATCATCGATGCCTATCAGGCGGCTGTAGCCGGCTACATCCGCCATCAGGATTGCAACAAGTCGGCGTTCGATTTCCTCACTGGCCACAGCTAGCACTCTACCGCAGTCTGAACAGACTTTATCCCAGCCAGCGTGCTTCAGCCAAAACGTTTTCGCCAGTGGATCCCCCGACTAGGTGACCAAAAACTACCCCTGCCCAAGTGAGTGGCCGTCTTTGACGATGACCCTGAAGCCATCGCCGTTGCAGCAATGCTGTCGGGGTTCAGAGCGGACCAGAACGGTGAGAGGCATGCGTACTTGTGACCCGAGACATCAACGGCTTCCGTAAACTGCTTGGATGCCAGTCGTTCAGGTTCATCCAACAGGGTGTTTTACATGCGCCGGCGTTATTGGGCGCATTGCGGCCGCTCCGACGTCAGAACCAATCCCCAGCACGGGCATGGTAAGCCAATGCCATGTCGCTGGATCTCGAGCTCGGATGCTGGAGGTCGGCTCCCTTCCAGCCGCCGGAACTGCACCGTGCAGATTGACGTAGGAAATCACTCGAAGTACCCGCGCCCCACCTGATGATCAACGGCGCAAGCGCCATTGGTGCCCTATGCCGACACTTGACGTTCCGACACCAAACCCAAAGCCAGGGTGCTGCCTGGCGCATCTGGGCGAGCGAGGCATCGGTCGCGGAGGGCGCACCGATGGCCGTCAGGCCCTCGCTGATCGTGAAGCTTGCTGTTGTCGCGGCAAACAGCGGCGCTGCATTGGCGAGCACGGGCGCGGTCGAAGGGGCCGTGTTCCGCAAGGCGGCCTATGGCGCCTGTGCTCGAGATCGAAGCGCTTGGCCGCCAACGGGGGGCACGACTAGTCACGCGTTTAGCCCCTGTGTCGCTTGATGGCAGCGTTCGCCCTGGCCGCCGCGTAGGCCTTGTACGTCACTTCATTCAACGCGTTTTCAACTCGCTGCCGACAATGCTCAAGCCCCTCAGTCTCGTCGTCTCGCGATATGAACATTGGTTTACCAACGACTAATGCGAGGCGGGAGTAGGGGAAATTGATCGTATATCGATTTGGTGTGTGCAGCGAGCAGTAGCGGGACGAGGCAATAGCCGTAGGCACAATTGGTCGTCCAGAGAGGCGCGCCAGCGTCAGAATGCCGAGACCACACCTGCGAGAGCATGTCAACTGGTCGGCCGTCATCGCGACGCTCACCCCTCCAGCGAGAGACTTGATAGCCGCTCGAAGCGCCCTTGCACCGTGTCGATCCTTTCCCCTCCAGCTTCGGCCGGCCCCTCGAATGACTCCAATGCCCATTCGCTGCAAAGTCCGCGCAAGCGGCTCGGCGACTAACGTGTTCGCCACGATGGCGCACGACGGTCTGATCTCAAATAGGAGGACCTCTGGCAGGAGCATTGTCTGCCCATGCCATAGAGCAATAATTACCGGTTGATTTCGCTTCACGGTGCTGAGGTGGTCTGCTGGCGCATGCGCCCATGTTGAGGTGCTGCAAACGAAGCGAAGATAAGGCCGGAACGCGCCCAACATGACGATTTCACTGCCCTATCCGCTTTTGGTCTCAGGCACAGGCTCCTACTACGCGCCGATCTTCGGATCGATCTGTCGCTCAATTCGCGCTTGACACTCAGTCCAACACTCTACACATCGAGGTTCGATGTGATGGCATCATGATAGAATTTCGGGATGTCGCATTTGCGTCGACCTTGGCCCTAACGATGCAGATTGTCCAGGCCGCACGGCGGTAGGGCTTGCCGAACGCGACATCGTCACCGGAAGGGAACTGCGATGAACATCTACGTAGGCAATCTACCGTTTATGATCACCGAGGACAAACTGATGGACCACTTCGTTGCCTTCGGTGAGGTTTCCAGTGTCAAGCTAATTACCGACAAGATCACCGGTGAGGCTCGAGGGTTCGGTTTTGTAGAAATGCCGATCCAATCGGAGGCCGAAGCCGCCATCAAGGCCCTCAATGGAACAGCGATTGAGGGCAGGGCCATGCAGGTGACCATCGCACGTGATCGTCGGCGATGACATTGTATCCTCGCGCCGAGCACCGCCGAACCCGCCTCGGTCGCAATCCGCGGTCGCCGTGCCATTTGCCGGAATGCCGGGGCGATGCTCATAGCCGCACCGAAGGTTAAGGGTGGAACCGATACCGTTCGTAGCGTTCGATAACATCGGCCAACGCCGCCAGCTCGGCCTCTTCTGGGTTGCCTTCGACGCAGCCCATCAGCGCGTCGGTGCGGTCCAGGAGCAGGCCGTGCATTTTGTCCGTCACTTCAGAAAGGCGCGCTATTGCCTCGGTATGATATGGAGCCGCACAGCAAGCTTCTTTGCAAGATCGCGCACGATGCAAAACGCGTTGTCCCCTCCATGGCCAAACGCCACACAACGGTGCATATCCTGCACGCATGACCAAAACCAACCCCTTGCTCCACAATAATTCCTCGGCACCGCGTCGCCTGCGACACCGACATGTAGTACCCTAAACGGATCCAACAGATGCGGAGGCGCCCATGGAAACGAAAGCGCCAGACGACAGGCCATCCACGCGAGATGTGTGGATGCGCGGCCTGTTCATGCTCCTCTTCATGATCGCGTTCGGGTTCGGCGTGTGGGTTTTGAACTTCATCGCAATCGGGCAATTTATCTGGCTTCTGTTTTCCCGCGAGCACAACCAGCTTGTCGCGCGTTTTGGCAACTCTCTCTCCGCGTGGCTCGCCGAGGTCGGGCGTTTTCTCGCCTGCGCCACTGACGACAAGCCCTTCCCATGGCGATTATGGCCGACGTAGCAGCCTCACCCCCTTCAATCGTTAAGCTGAGCCGTTAGTCCTCGACCGAACTTCGTCGCTCCTCTTGAGCGCGTGTGTGGGATGCCGCGCGTCCCCCTTTTGTTCGCGGCGAGCCCGTATGAACTCCGTCAACGGCGATGTGATAGGGACTAGCTCGTTTTGTCGCAAAGGCATCGATAGCGGACGAAGGCAGTAGGTCGTCGGCTTGGTGCCACAGGACGAAATCGCTACCGCGATAGCCCGCTGCGCGGGGTGTCATCCGGATGGCGTTGCGACTGTGGGGAGCATCGATAGCGGCGAGCGAGAGCCATCGATTACGGGAGCCATCCTTTACGGGGCGGCAGCCAGATCTTCTTCGACCGTTGAGCATCAGCTACGATGCCGGTCGCGCAGATCGTCAGCCCTCTATTTGGCGTCGATCTGAGGACCGCTGTCGTGCCGGAACTCCCGTGCCAGGACGCACGTCGCGTCGCCGTCGTACCGTGCACGTCAGTCATTCGCGCTATACTGGTCTTCACCGTCAGTCACCATCCAGCTCACAACCTCCTGGTGAAATGCATGTGTTGCCGTTTTGCTCAAGTCATTGAAGTCACAAGTGACCCCAGAATTACTTTCCCCTATTTACTCAAGATCCGTGCCAGCACGCTCGGGTTGTGTGCGTTGCCTGCTGGTTTCAGATCGGCGACGCCATCACTCGCTTGAAGGCCCCATCAACCTCGTCGCGCGACGTTCCATCCCTCACCATCAGCGCCGGCGTCTCGATCAAACCCTCGTAGAGCCCGCCGCACCGTAGTCGCGCCGCCTCTCGCGATTTCGTCCATTGGCGCTTTTCGTACGCCTGCCGTCGGCGCGTGCGGATAGGGTCGTCATGCAGGCGTCCGAAAACCTACACAGCTACAGACATGACGGTCAGGACGAGCTGCACTGTCCTACATCGCGGCTAGCGATCGTAGTTAACTTACGCCCGATCGCCGATCGCTCGGGCCTTAAACCAGTCTCAAGTGTGGGCCGCTCCGGTAGGCAGGGAAATTTGTGCGTTGGCTTCTGAAACTGGCTTGCTGTCGTTGCTAAGCCAATCGGCTGGAAGTTCCAAGCGGCACCGGACTCCATCCAAAGCGAGCACAAGGTCAACGGTGCCGCCGAACTCGTAGGGGATTAGGTCACGAATTGTGGTCGTCCCATAGCTGGGATCGCCAGGAGCCTCGACAAAGGGGCCACCGATCTCCTGCCATTCGAATACCAGACAAGAACGTGAGTGCCCGTTCGGTTGCTCATCCCAGCGAATCGACACGCGCCCATTCCCGGTAGAGAGGGCACCGTACTTTGCGGCGTTGGTGGTGAGCTCATGGAGCACCATTGCCATTGCCTGGCCGGCTTCCTGCGTGCAGCACGATTTCCGGGCCGTTGATCTCGACATTGCTGGGTGTGGCATACGGTGCGAGCTCGCGCTGAATGAGCTCTGTCAGCGATAGCCCGCGCCATCGACCGGCGCTCAACAGCTCGTGTGTTGTCGCCATCGAGCGAATGCGCCCGTCGAGAGCCGCTACGAAATTGACCACCGATCCATTCCCAACGGCAGTTTGGGAAACTACGGAGCTGACGGTCGCGAGGGCGTTCTTGACACGATGGTCGAGCTCCGCGACCAATTGGCCCATATGATCCTCAGCGCGTCGGCGCTCTGTGATGTCGATGCTGACACCGATCGCTTGTGTGGCCCGCCCCGCCTTGTCGTAGAAGAAGCGGTTTCGGGTTTCGATCCACCTAACCGCTCCGTTGCGGAGAATTCGGAAAACGCAGACGAGCTCGCATTGCCGATTTGCGAGTGCTTGGCGGGACTCGGCAACCAGCTCCGGCAAATCTTCCGGATGCACACATTTCCGCACCTCATCAATCGGCATCTCCACGGAGTTCTCCTGAAGACCATAAATGGATGCACTACCCGGTCCGAGTCCAGAGTTTTCGTGGTATAGTCGTAAGTATAGCTGCCGACCTGCGCGATATTGTTGGCGAGCTCGAGTTGTGCTTTGCGCTCGGCGAGTGCCTTCTCTGTCTGCCTGTGCTCTGTGACATCGATGATGACGCCGACCACCCGTTGTGGGTGCTCATCACCATCGTACGTAATGAAACAGCGAGCCTCGATCCACCGCAATGCACGGCCCGGGAGAAGAATGCGGTAATCCACGCTGTACTCGGCCCTCAGCTCTCGGAAGGCCTGGCTGCGACACCTTGCCAACCACTCAACATCCTCTGGGTGCACACCGGTCAACCATTGGCTGCGCGCGATCTTAGTGGTCCCCTCTGGAAAGCCGTGGACAGCCGCATAGCCCTCAGAAACTTGTAGCATCTCCGTGGCGGTATCATACGCATAGCTACCAATGAGGCTGGCTCTTCCCGCCAACGCAAGCTGTAGGTCACGCTCAGCCAGAGTTTGTGCAGCCAACTTGTGTTCGGTAAAGTCGATGCTGACGCCGATCAAGTGCATTGGTTTGCCGACTTGGTCATAGAATAATTGGCTGCGCGCCTCTATCCACCTGACCTCACCGTCGTCGGCACGGATGACTCTGAAACTGCGCAATGAACTCGCGTTGCTGCGTGAGCAACGCCTTTTCACGCTTCGCCTCCAGCTGCTCCAAATCCGCAGGATGCACATACCTCCGAGTGTCCTCGGACGACATCTCAACGGTACCCTCCGGTAGACCGTAAATGGTTGCGCAGCCGGGAGTAAGTTTTACGACTCCCGTCGAAAAATCGACGGCGAAACTGCCGACCCTAGCGGTCTTGCTGGCAAGTTCGAGTTGGGTGTCGCGCTCGGCCAATGCGATTTCAACTTCTTTGCGCTCGGTGATGTCGATTTTGTTGCCGAGAATGCGGATCGGTTCTCCGGTCGCCGCGTCGTAGAATGCGCCCCCCATGGCCAGGATCCATCGAACCTTCCCGTCCGAACGGATGATGCGGAACTCGAGATTGAACTGATCACGGCGACGGATGGCAGCGTCCCGCTCGGCTTCGACCTTCTCGATGTCATCGGGATCGACTCGGTCGCGAAAATCCGCGTAACATTTTATAGCACCGGGCTCGAGCCCAAAGATGGCCTCGAGCTCGGGGGTCCACGTAAGCTCGTCCGTACGCAGGTCCCAATCCCATAGGCCGACGCCCGTCTTCAACTGGGCCAGCCGAAGCCGCTCCTCGCTGGCGCATAGCGCGTCATCCGCGCGGTGATGCTGGAAGATGTCCGCGGCCTGTCGCACATAGAGGTCGAGCAGGCGCAGATCTCGGTTGGAGGGTATTTGTCCCGTACGAAAATGGGTAGCTAGCGTGCCTAACAGCACTCCTTCGCGGTTGATGATTGGCGTTGACTGGACCGCGCGGTACCCGGCTGCGCGTGCAATTGCACGGTATGGAGCGAACAGCTCGTTTGCCTCGACATCTGCAATCACTATCCGGTCGGCTGAGCGCAACGCTCTGCAACACGGTGAATCACCATCTGCCGATATCTCACCGAAGCAATCGAGGAATTCCTGCGTGAACCCACGCTGCGCCTCGATCTTCAGCTTGCCCCGCGTGGTGTCCAAAATCCTGATGGTGCCCATATCAGCATTCAGCAACTCGATCGCACCCGCGAGGATTTCGTCGAGGGCTTGGCGCAGATCACGTTTGAGCCACAGGCGCGATCCAACCTCGTGCAGGCGGGCTAGCATGGTGCGCTCCTTTGCCAGTTGCCGTTCGCTCTGGCGAAGGGCCTCCTCCGCCTTCTTGCGCTGGGCGAATAACACAGCCAGCACGAGGGTGAAGAGAGTGCTCGTCAACATCGTCAACTGGGCACCAGTCACGCGTTGCATGATCGGTACTGCCGCATCTCCAAAGCGGCCTATGCCAAAGGTTGTTGTGCAGATGATCGCGACAGACACGAGAAATGCACCAGCTATCGCGAAGGTGGGCTGGCAGCGGGCTGTAAGCCACAACAGCAGCGGCAGCACGAAAGCGCCCTGACTAAATGAGAGCCAGGAGTCGGTTTTCTGTGCCATGGTGTAGGAACAAGCCACGACCGTAAGGCTGAGCACCCCGACCCCCTCGATCCACTCTCCTTTGGACGGTGGATTGCGCCACGTCTGAGCCATTCCAATCACGAGCGGCGCGACCACCACGAGTCCGACCCAGCTCGAAAGGAACCACTCGCGCCAAACATCCCAATTGGGCGCAGTGGTCTCGGGATGAAGGAGGGTCAACGTGGCGGCGCCCCCGATCCCGGAGGCTGCGGTTGCGAGGCAGGCGGCGACGAGAAAGCCAACTACCCGACGCAGGTCACCAAACGTGAAGGGCTGGCCGAACCACCGCTCGAGCAACCAGGCCACCAGGAGGGCCTCGCCGGCATTCCAGGAGCCATTGAATATCGAGGTGCAGAAGACTTCTGTCGCTCAGAAGGCCGGCGGCGACGGTGCCGACGACCACCCCAACGATGAGCGCTTGACGGGCACGCGGCCCAAACGTGATCAAAATCCCTGCGGCGAGGCCTGACGCGGGCCAGAATACGGCAACGTCCGAGTGTGCCGAGAGCAAAGCTAGCCCCAGACGGGCTGCCAGGAGATACGCGATCGCGACTACACCCGCCGCGGCAAACACGGGTACCCACCCCCCAACTGCAGCTTTAGGGGTCAGCAGAGGTCGATCAGGTCCACAGGGTGTGCCTGCCGTGTTCAAATCTCCTCCCACCGACAGGTGCAAGAACCACGGAGACTGGGACTGGAAAGATACCTTTGTCGATCAGGTTTTGTTTGTAGTCGACTGGCCCACCCGGACACACGGAAACCGCCGCCAATGGTAAACCTCGTTGGCTGAAATCCTGCGCCGTAGCGAGGCCCAAAGGCTTAGGCCTGCCAATCTCGGATCTCGTCGCCGTCCGCACCGTGTCGGAACCGGGAGGTTGGCAGGATGTCAGGATTACATTGTTAGCCGTCGTGCCTCAGGTTAGGAGGACCGCACCGCAGGGGTGTGTGACATGGGCCACGACGCCACTGCGTGCGGATCGGATTGCTCCGGCGCCGCAAGATGGTCACGAGGCAGGGCTGCGCACGGATCAACGTTGCGACGAGGCGAGCCAACACCACCGCCAGCAGCGCGCTCTCAGGATAATCGAGCGTAGCAAGTCAATCAGTATACAGAATATATTATTTAAATGACGGCGGGCGCGGCGGTGACACTGGCGCCGTTTTGGGGTCGAAGTACATCCCACCCTCGGTGGGTGGGGTGCGGTCGAGGAGCGAGGAAGATAGTACCTGGCGCGGACGAAGTATTGGCAGATGCTCTCAACACGAATGGGAGGCCGTTCAGCGCTAGCAATGGTGATGGTCCATTGACCGAAAGGCTCTCCTAAAGTGTTACAAAACACTGGCGTTGAAGGTGTCGCAGGCCTGCGTCTGGCCGGTCTCGAATCCCTTGCGGAACCAGCGCACGCGCTGGGCTGGAGGCGCCGTGGGTGAAGAACTCAGGCTTCACCCTGCCCTCCGCCTGGCGCTGTCACGTGTCGTCCCCGATCGCGGAAGCGGCCGCCGATCCCTCTTCGATGTCGCCGGGCTCCAGGCGAGACTTCACCTTGTTGTTCGTATACTGGCCCAGACGCCGGCCAGACAATCCGCCTGCAGCTCCATGCGCACTTGCAGAGCGTTCGCGCGCACCTGGTCACCGCTGCGCTCCTTCATGGCCTGCACCTTGTCGGTGATGCCGAGCTCGGTCTGCACGTGATGGCCGACCTCGCGGGCGATCACGTAGGCCATCGCAAATCGCCAGGGGCGTGGAAGCGCCGCTTCATCTGCTCGAGGAACGCAAGGTCGATATACACGCTGCGATCGAGCGGGCAGTAGAAGGCCCCCATCGCCGTCTGGCCGACCCCGCATGCGGTCCGCGTCGGCCCCCTCAAACACCACCAGCTTCGGTTTGTGATAGGTGCGGCCCGACGCCTTGAAGACGCTCTCCCGAGACATCCTCCGTGTCGGCCAGCACCTGGCGCACAAGCGGGTCTTCTCATCATTGGTCTGCGCTGCTGGAGACTGCTCGACGGGTTTTGCTGGTGTGAGCGGCAACGCCACTGGGGCCTCAGCCCACGCCGTAGGCGGGTAGGCAAGCGCCACGAGCGCGACCACCCGAATCATCATTCGTTTCATTGCCGCGCCCCCTTTCCCTCTTCTCCTTTGGTGCCGTGTCTTCGCATTCAAATTGCACTTGCGCCAGCGCCAATCGGGAGGAACGTTTGGGGCTTGGCACCCGGAGGCAGGGCCGGATGTCGAAAACGGTGGGGATCGCCGGCGCGCAAAGCGCGACCTGGAACCTTTCATCCCTTGGAGACAATCTTTACATAGCAATAAGGCCGTTCCATCTCTGCGACCGCTTCCCTCCATCCTTCGGCGCTTACTTTAGACATTCCATGCATTACGCCAGGGCACCTCTTGGCAAAGATTGTGTAGTTATACTTAACCATACACCTCCATACCTCTAACGCCCCATAATATTCGGCCGGCCTCAGTACCATAGTGGGCCTCACTTATAATATGCTTCCACGAGTTCATGCACTTCCTAAGCCTAGATGCCTTTCCACCTAGGTCTTCATCAGATGGTAGAAGTTGAAATTTCTGTCCTACCACGCCGAGGTCTTCTACGAGCTGCATCCTTTCCTCCCCAGTCATTTGGGGTGGTGGCGCTGTTATTGGTGGGGAGGGTAGTGGCGCAGGCGCGGGCTCCACTCTCTTCCTACCCAGCACCCAACAGCTAGCCAGTTTTACTCGCCATAGCTTGGCATGCGACTCGCGAGGACGGCGACGAAGCTGTTGGATCGGCGTAACATTCTGGTGTCGAAACAGAGCGTGCGCGTCACACACCGGATTCGCCGCCGCCATGTCCGAAGCTACGCCGTTTCTCCCGGGTCTGTCGTCCATCGGATCGAAGTCGCTCACAGCCGCGCAAGACGCCGGCAACCTCACCTCGAATGGCGGCCTGGTGGTGCTGCGCGAAGCGGCCGGCGCCTCGGCCTGGCCGCGCTGATAGCGGACCCGCTGCCGGACAGGCGCAACCCGCTGCTCGTTGTCCACTCCTATCGCGCGATGGTGACGGCGCGCATGATGGCAATCGCCGCTGGTTACGAGGATGGCGATCTCGATGCGCTGCGCCACGATCCCGCGCTGCTCCATCGCCTGTGAGCGTGCGCCGGAGAGCGGTCACGACATTCCGAGCCAGCCGACGATCTCACGGCTCGAGAACCTCGCCGACGCCGGCACGCTGTACCGGATCGGCTCCGGCTTCATCGACCTCTTCTGCCACAGCTACGCGCGTGTGCCAGCGTCGATCGTGCTCGATATCGATGACACCGACGACTTGGTGCACAGGGCCAACAGGAGCTGGCGCTGTTCAATACGCACGCGGGTGGCCATTGTTTCCAGCCGATCCATATTTTCGAGGCAAGCTCAGGCAAGCCAATCCTGTCGTTGCTCCGACCAGGCAAACGGCCTTCGGGGGAGGAGATCGCGCGCGTGCTCCGGCATGTCATCCACCGCATCCGCCGTCACTGGCCCCAGGTTGACATTCTGGTGCGCGCCGACCACCACTACTTCACTCGGAAGTGCTGAATTTGCTGCGTGAGAAGCGCTGCGACTACATCCTCGGCCTCGCCCGGAACAAGACGCTCGACGCACTCGCCGAGCCCTGGCGCGAGCAGTGCCAATGGCGCTGGAAGCCGAGCCTTGGAAAGGTGCGCCGCTTCCATCAGTTCCAATATGCGGCGAAGTCCTGGCAGGAGAAGGTGATCGCACGCGTCGAGGCGACCGAGTTCGGCACGGATGCGCGCTTCGTCGTCACGAACCTAACGGGTCAGGGGGAAGCATCTCTACGAGAGGCTCTACTGCCAGCGCGGCGCCGTCGAGAACCTGATTAAGGACATGAAATGTACCACGCGCTCGGATAAGACCGCGTGCTCGCGCTGGCAAGCCAATCAGTTCCGCCTGTTCCTGCACATGGGCGCGTACTGGCTGCTGCATGTGAGCCTACGCCCGCAATTTGAGGGTATATTGCGGTCGATTTGGACACGGTTGATGGTGGCCGCGGCTGCGGTGCCCTCGCGGATCGCGAACGTGGTTATGGGGTAGGTTAAGCAGCGGGTGGGGGGTCGAGCTTGTCGACAAGCTTGACGAACACGTCGGCAAACTCGGGATCGTAGTTTTCGGACTGCCCGCGGATGATCTCGATCGCCTTTCGGTAGCAGTCTGCTGCCTGCTTTTTCTCGCCGCGGGCCTCGTGCACCATGCCGAGGCGGTCCCAGCCGTCATGCACGTGGGGAAAGCGCACGAGGAGATCACGGGCGGCGGCCTCAGCCTCTTCGAGCTTGCCAGTCTTGACGAGGGCGACCGCGGCGTTGGAGGCAGCGGTGAGTTCCTCCAGCTCATCGGGTACGGCAGCAGCAGCGGCGAACCGCGCCAGGACCTCGGCTTTGGTTGCACGCCGCTCAAGACGGTGGACTGCGGCGCGCTCCTCGCGCGTGGCCTGGTCCTTGGCAATGACCTCGCGCTCGGCTGCCTCCTCTTTGGGCTGGCAGCACTTCTTGTATTTCTTACCGCTGCCGCAGTGGCAGGGATCATTGCGTCCGGGTTTGGCCATGGCGGTCAATACCTTAATCGAGGAGGACGCCTCCCTTGTACTCAGCCCTGCTGGCGGATGCCACCTTCCACGAGCTGCTGTTGGCTTATGATCGCGATCTTGCCGATATCGCACGAGACGCGGGGTGCGGGTGCGGCGGTGTCCTGCATTCGGCCAAGTATCCTCGCAAGCCGCGCCCACGGCTGGGCGGGCAGCGGCCCGAGTACCATTGGCGCTTCAGCTACTGCTGTGCTGTCGACGGCTGCCGCTTGCGGTCGACACCGCCCTCGCTGCGGTTTCTCGGCCGCAAGGTCTATCTCGCCGCCATCGTGGTGGTGGTCTGCGTTATGCAGCATGGCATCAGTGAGCCTCGGATGCGGCGGCTGAACGGCGTCATCGGCGTCGATCGTCGGACGCTTGTGCGCTGGCGGATATGGTGGCGCGAAGCCTTTACGGCGAGCCCTTTCTGGTCAAGCGCCCGCGCCGCCTTCATGCCGCCCGTCGATGAACATCGGCTCCCGGCCGTGCTGTTAGAGCGCTTTGCGGGCAGCGCAGCCGAGCGGCTCATTGCGCTGCTGCGCTTTCTTACGCCCATCAGCGGAGGACAAGTGCAGGCTCGATAACGGCTTTCGCAAATCCGCAGAAGACGCCCGTCGCCGACTGCGGTCAGGCCTTGTAACGATCGCTGCTCACAAAAGAGGGCAGCGCGGCATGGCCGAACAGGCACGAGCCCGACGGGTTCACGAGCGGTGGGCGCACCTTCGCTTCTCCGTCATCGGCCAGCTGTTGGCAGCACCTCAGCCCAAGGGCGAGCTCGCCAACGCAATTGCGGCACTTGCGGAGCGCACCTGGCAGCACCCGATCTCAGGCAAACCCACCCGCTTCGGCTTCTCGACCATCGAGCGTTGGTACTATCGCGCTTTGAAGGAGCGCAGCGATCCCGTCAGCGTGCTCCGGCGCAAGCTGCGTGCCGATGCCGGCCAGCAGTGGGCGATGAGTGGTGCGCTCCGTCAAGCCATCCTCGCCCAGTACGCCGCGCACAAGAGCTGGAGCGTCCAGCTGCACCACGACAATCTCGTTGCGTCGGCCGAGAGCCGCCCCGATCTCAATCCCGTGCCCTCCTACGCCACCCTGCGCCGCTTCCTCAAGGCCAACGGCTTGAGCAAACGACGGCGCCTCACGTCGCGTCAGACGGTAGGCGCCGACCGTGCCGAGGCTCGGTTCCTCGAGCGCGAGGTCAGGAGTTACGAGGCCGAGTATGTGGGTGGCCTTCTCCATTGGGATTGCCATCATGGCTCCCGCAAGGTGCTCACCACACGCGGTGAGTTGGTCACACCGATATTGTTCGGCGTGCTCGATGACCGCTCGCGGTTGGCCTGTCACCTGCAATGGTACCTGGCGGAGACAGCAGAGAACGTCGCCCACGGTCTTTCCCAAGCGTTTCAGAAGCGCGGGCTCCCGCGCGCTGGCATGAGCGACAATGGCGGCGCCATGACTGCGGCAGAGGTTGTCGAAGGACTGGGTCGGCTCGGCATCCTGCACCAGACGACGCTTCCTTATTCTGCCTATCAGAACGGCAAGCAGGAATCATTTTGGGGCGCCGTCGAGGGCAGACTGATCGCGATGCTCGAGCACGTGCCCGATCTCACCCTCGCATTCTTGAATGAGGCGACGCTGGCTTGGGGCGACTACGAGTACAATCGCAAGATCCATTCCGAGATCGGCGAGGCCCCGATCACGCGCTTCCTGGCCGGGCCCAGCGTCATGCGGGCCTGCCCCGACAGCGCCGCGCTACGCCTCGCATTCACCAGGACCGAGAGCCGCAAGCAAAGGAAGAGCGACGGCACCATTGTGATCGAGGGCCGCCGTTTCGAGGTGCCGGACCGCTACCGCCATCTCGCCTGCCTCGAGATCCGCTATGCGACCTGGGACCTGAGCCACGTCCACCTCGTGGATGAGCGCACCGGCAACGTGCTCTGCCGCCTATTTCCGCAGGACAAGACGCAAAACGCCAGCGCCTTGCGTAGGGCGCGCGATCCCGCCGCTAAGGAACCCCCGGCCGCCCCATCGTCCCAAGTCGTCGCGCCGCTGCTCCAGAAGCTCTTGAAGCAGCAGGCCGACACCGGCTTGCCGCCGGCCTACCTCCCCAAACATGAACAACCCAACGATGATCGAGACGATCAATGAGCAAGAAGCACCTTGCCCTCTATGGCCTCAAGTGGAACCCCTTCGCCCCCGACGTGCCGGTCGAAGCTCTCCACGTCACCCCGCGTATCGAATCGTTCTGCTGGCGGGTTGAGCAGCTCGCCGGCGAGGGCGGCTTTGCCCTGGTCACCGGCGCGCCAGGCACCGGCAAGTCCGTTACACTGCGCATCCTTGCCGAGCGGCTCGCGGGCCAACGTGACGTCACCGTCGGCGTCCTCTCACGTCCCCAGGCCGGTCTCTCCGACTTCTACCGCGAGATGGGAGCCCTGTTCGGTGTCCAGCTCAGCCCCCACAACCGCTGGGCCGGCTTCAAGGTGCTCCGCGAGCGCTGGCAATCACACATCGATAGCGCGCTCTCCCGGCCCGTTCTTATCGTCGATGAGGCCCAGGAGATGGTGCCGAAAGTCCTGGCCGAGCTGCGGCTCCTGGCCTCCGCCCGTCTCGACAGCCACATCCTCCTGACCGTCGTGCTGGCCGGTGACGGCCGGCTCATCGAGCGCTTGCGCTCCGAGGAGCTGCTCCCCTTGGGGAGCCGGATCCGCGTGCGCATGGCTCTGGAGCGCGCCACGCCCGATGAGTTGCAGGAGTGCCTCAAATACGCGATCACCAAGGCCGGCGCGGCCAAGCTCATGACGGCAGAGCTCATCGCCACGCTCTCGGATCATGCACAGGGCAATCTGCGTGCGCTCATGAACATGGCCGGTGAGCTCCTCAGTATCGCGGCTGAGCGGGAAGCTCGGCACATCGACGAGAAGTTGTTCCTGGAGACCTATGCGCAACCCGCCCCCGAGAGGGCGGTAGCGGGACGACGGCGGTGACACTGTTACCTGTCGAACCGGCCTGGCGTCTGGCCGAGCGAGCCCCGGAGCTGCGCTGGCTCGTCACCGGCCTCTGGTCGCAAGAGGCGGTCGGCATCGTCGGCGGCGAGCCCAAGTGCTGCAAGTCGTTCCTGGCTCTGGACCTCGCGGTCGCCGTTGCTGCCGGTGTCCCCTGCCTGCGCCGCTTTGCCGTGCCCGACGCCGGCCGCGTCCTCCTGTATGCCGCCGAGGACGCCCCGGCAATCGTGCGCCGGCGGCTCGAGGGCATCTCGACCGCTGCCGGTGTGGCGCTTGCCGATCTCGATATCCAGGTCATCACCGCCCCGACGCTGCGTCTCGATCTCGAGGCCGATCGGCGCAGCCTGGCCGAGACCGTTGCCAAGCTGCAGCCGCGGCTGCTCATTCTCGATCCCTTCGTACGGCTCCACCGCATCGACGAGAACGCCAGCGGCGAGGTCGCCCCCCTCCTTGCCTATCTGCGCGAGCTGCAGCGCCGGCATGGGCTTGCCGTGCTCGTTGTCCACCATGCCAAAAAGGGCGCCGGACGCGCACGTGCCGGCCAAGCACTGCGCGGCTCCTCCGAGTTCCACGCCTGGGGAGACAGCAATCTCTATCTGCGCCGCGAGGGCGATACTCTCACCCTCACCGTCGAGCATCGTGCCGCCGCGTCACAGAAGCCGATAAAGATCGAACTTGCGCAATCGGGCGAGGCTTTGGCCCTCCAGCTCGTCGCTCCCGGTGAACCCGTAATCCCGGCGCCAAGCTCGCTGGATGAGCGCATCACAAGCGCTCTCGCCGAAGCCGCTTCACCGCTACCCTTCGGCGAACTGCGCTCCAAATGCCGCGTCCGTGCCGCAACCCTCTATGAGAGGCTCGCCGCCCTCACGACCAACGGCCGCGTCGTCAAGGCCGGCAACGGCGGCTATCGACTCGTGGCGTGATGATCGCGGCTCCCGGATGACAATGAGACAGTACTGACTTCCCACTTCCGCTTCCCGTCTGCTCTACAATGCGCGGGAACGAGAACTGGGAAGTGCGGTTCAGCCCGAACCCGCGACAAAGTCGCGCGCTTCTCTCCCCACATTCTCTGGTTCGGCCCCGGCGGAGCCATTCCCTCGCCCCGGCCGCTCAATCAGAGCGCCGGCGCGCACAGCGCAGGTCAATGATGGCGCATCAGCGCCACCGAAGGCTCGTCATTGACCGACGCGAGCACGACGGCATCCTTGTGCGGAATGGGACGAGAGGAGCTCATCGCTGCCCTCAATTGCATCGAAAGCAGGCCCATCAAACTGCGTGATCCTGCTCACATGCACTACGCCTTGCAGCACCGAAGAAGTCGCGCTGGCGCGGTGCGACCTTCGCCACGATCCGCGCGACATTCGTAAAGATCGCCTGCCGCGTGGTGGAGCTGAAGCGTTCCGTCAAACTCGCGTTCCCGAGCCATCTGCCGCACGCCAATGTACTGGCCCTCGTCGCCCACCGCCTCACCGCGCAAGGCCCATAAACGACGCGGCCCATGCCGCGACAGCCCCGCAACAATCACCCTCAACGCGTCCCAAAGCGTCCCGCCCAGCCAGCCGTCAATCCGGCCGATGCTGCGCGACCGCCGCTGACCGCCTTAACTACAAGTGGTTACGGCGAATAAATCGGGCTAGGTATATGGGCCGTCTCTAGCGTCCGCAAATCTCCGTCCTTGTTAGCTCCATCGACGATGCACTTATTCCAGTATCCCTTATTCCCCATGCATGCCGAGATAGCAGCTCCCATTAGTAGATGCCTTCCGTTGGGGTAGTTATCTTTTCTAAATTTCAAATCTAGGTCTCGAAGCAGCTCCTTATTCTTCTCTATCCATGCGGGAACATTCCCCGTGGTTTTGATATCACCTACCCAAGCCATGCACCCTTCTATGGCAACGTCTCGCGTCAAGAGCCTATCACCTGGAGTATCCGGTGTTATAGACTTATCGTGCTGCGCAGCTACTTCCCCAACCATCGCCCACAGGGCGGCCACTACTACCAGTCCTCTCCACATATCGCTTCCCTAACCTCAACCTAGACAGTTATCTCCGTCAGTTCCCCAACTACCCACCTCACATGCGTCAATTACGACAGGATCATCCGTTCAACTTGGAACTCTCCCCAACGCGATTGAAATGCGTCAGGCCGATCGCATGATCGGCATGTGTGCGCATCCGACGAAGGTAGGAGTGCAGATCAAGTCTCCCCAAAACCGGGGATCACCCCAAACGTTTCTTGGCTGAACTACCAGTTGGGCTCCCCCAATTGGGATCACTGGGTGGTCAATCAGACGCCAGATTGTTTGGCGTTAGTCGATGCCAACTACCTGCCGGGACCCGACGATATCTACATTTCGCCCTCGCATTCGTCTGCTCTTTCTAGCACCGCCGAGGCAAAGGGAGGCCGGGGCTTGCCAGTCATTATGATTGGCCAACTAGTCGGTAGACGGAATATAAATCAAGAAATCAGCCCGCGCGGGCACGTCATTGACCCATGCTGTGAGACGAAGTACACCCCACCCTGGCCGGTGGCGCCCCGGAACGGAGCCAAAGGATGGCAGTAATGCCAGGTGCGCGCGCTCAGTCCTCTGTTCCTCGAACAGGGAGTATGCGCGGGGTTATCCAGTATCAGTGATGTTTTCGTTCTGGGCCGGTGGTGCGGAACGACAGCGTCCCGGATCAACGCAGCAAAACTCTCCGGCAGCTGACCGGCATAGTCGCTTAACAAGACCAGCTGTGCTAGGCGCTCGACCCAAAGGTCGGGACGCATCACTTCAAGTGCGCAGGCATCGTGTGGCTGCAACCTCAGGAGCTCCTCGAGAGCATAGAGCTCCGCCTCCTTAATGCCGATCAGTTGCTCGAGACTTCTTGCCTTCGTGGTCGCAGCAGAACAGCGCAAACGAGCATTTTGGAATGCAGATACGATTGCTTCCAACGTAGCCACCTCACGTTTGGTGATCTGTGCACGCGCGGGTGGGAGCATGACTTTTCGGATGTTCAAACTCGACCGAGGTGGCAATGCGTTGCTGATCAGTCGCCGCCGCGAATGTGCCTGGCCTGTTTGTACGGTCGTGCTTCAACCTACCCAACAACCACAAATCGATAAGGGTCGACGAGGTGCACAGATGCCCACTCGGAAGGGTGGCAGCAGGGAAGCCGTCATGCTTGATCCATCGCCAAAGCGTGCGCTCTGATCTGCCAAAGAGCCTGGCCATCGCGGCGACACCGATCACGATGCCGCCGGTACTCGCAGGTGATTTGCGGTGCCCTGCCATTGTCGATTGACATGGTGACCTGACTAGCGTGGCACAAGGTGAGAGCACGATATGCGCCTGTTGCACTCCACCACGCGGAGATGACGCGGCAGATCCCCCTCGCGCCGGAGCGCTTGTTCATTCGAGTCTTCCTTTCGGTCCTTAGCACCGTCGGGGCCGGGCTTTGGTTTGGCTCTGCTCCTTCACTCCAATCACTCCCTATCCGGGTCAGCACCCAATGCGGGAAGTGCGGCAAGTGCAGGAAGACCAGGTCGCTAGGAGCTTTCCGCAGTTTGCGCACTTCCTGCAGCACGTGGCGGCACTAGGAGTAGGGGATTTACAATCCACCTATGCCGCGCCCGGCCCGGCGTTTTCTCGGTCGTTTTCTTAAGCCAGCCGGCCCGCTCAAGCTTGCTGAGCAGGGCCTCGGTCTGGTCCGCATCAACCTGCTGCTTCAAGGCATCGCGGCGAACGTCGAGGACAGAAACCTGGTCTTTGCAATTCGCTTGGGCCCAACGCAGCACGCGGCGGGCATTGGCGTGGTGGTCGGTGACCCCGACCTGGCGCAACGCTGCGCGGGCGTGTGGCCAGAAGTAGTCACGCCAGAGCTTGACGGCGGCTGCCATGAACTCACCTCGAACCTTGGTCGGCTCGTGCGCCTGTTGCAGGATTTTTTGGAACGGGTTGCTCCCGCCGTGGGTCGACGTCGGCTCGCGGGGCATGGCCCAATCGAGAAAGGCAAGTGTGCCCGCCAAGCGCAAAACGTGGGTGGCACCCTTCGACCACCATTCCCGCTCGCGGCCTTCGAGTGAAGCCTACCCGCATACAGGAATTTCCGGAAATGCTCAAATACCTCCGTCGCCTTATCCGAAAGCGGCACATCCTTGGGCACGAACGTCTTATCTTCCATGTCGCGCAAATCAATCAAGCGCATCAACGCCGTCTGGAACTCAGGCTCCACATCGGCGACAGCGTTGGATAGGGGCTGGAAGTTCGGCGCCGGCGGCCACGCAAACAGCACACGCGCGTACATGCCGTCGTCGTCGCCAGCAAACGACCGGGCGAGCTTGTCCGGCTGGAAGCCGCCCGTCATGCCAACGAGCAGGTAATCGACGGCGACAGGCGGCCGACTTTGACGCTCTTGCACGTAGCTGCCGCCGTTCCATGCCTCAAGCCAGAACTCCTTGTCGGATCCGTTCGAGTAGCGGCCCATATTCAGGAACAAGCCGGCGAGCTCGTCGCCGATCATCAGTGCGCCACGCGGCTTTGCCTGCACAAGCGAGACGAGCCGCTCAATGGTGACGTTCGAGACATAGAGCTGCGGCGCCACGAACTCGCCGGGCAACACAGCCTGTGCCGGCATATCAGGCGCTTTCTTGCCAGCCTCGACGGCCTCCTGTACCTCGGCCTTCCATTTCTTGGCTGCGGCCTTGGCCGTTTCGACGCGCCTCTCGTGCGCCCGCTGCAGCTCGCCGAGCTTGTGTTTTCGGTTACGTGCGATGAGCGATAGCGCGCGCCTGGAGACATCGAGCCCCGGCGTTTTGCCCGTGCCTGAGAAGCCGACAGTGGCCGTCCAATTGGACAGGGGCTCATACCAGGAGCGGGAGGCGCGCACGCGTCGCGCCGTGCCAACCAAGCCCGACGCAATCCCCATCAGCGGCACCATGACATGTGCGGGGGTGACGCCTGCGCCGTGCGCCGATTTTTGCAGCCATACTCCGCCATGGCTCGGTGAGCACGTCTAAGGGGAAGTCCGGCAGCGTGCCTCGGCGATCGTCTAGCAGCGACCAGTCGGGCTCAGGCCATTCCGCATCGCCGTCAGTCTTCTCCTGCTTCTCCTCGGCGCTGCTGACGAGCCGCGGGATCTCAGCGATACCGAGCTTCCCATCGCTCATCCCGGCGCTCCTCAGGGGTGCTCAGCATGACCCCGCGTAGGAACTCGACTGTCTGCCCTCCAGGCATGCCGGCGCCGATCTGGCGCCAGGCAAGAGAGACGAGGGCGCTATGATAGTTGTCGCCGGTCAGCACCTGGCGCACGAGCTCGGCATACGCTTCGCTATGGCCGTCGCCGACATGACCATTGGCGCGGGCTGCTGGTGTTTTCTGGGCCGGGGGCGGAAAGGCGGCGAAGATCTCGGCACGGGTGTAGCGTCGACGACAACCGCCGACGATCGCCACCATGTGCGGCTCGTCGGGATTCTTGCGGTGTAGGAAGCCCGGCACGCGCAGCACCCTGCTGATATCCTTGGCGCCCTTGTCGCTACCGTAGGCAGCCACCATGGTGGCCATGACGCCGGCAAAGTCCTTGCGGCCCTGCTCGTCGGCGGGCCAATCACCATCCACCAGCCAGTAGCGGTGATAATGACCAGGCGAGGTTTCCACTACGAGCGAGGGTTCAATGGGAAAATCGCCCTCGAACCCGTCATCGTCCTCCTGCCAGACGGCGCGAACGCGAGTAACGGCTTTCGCCTTGCGGCCGTTGCCATCGGTATCGTTGATGGTGACCCACACCCCCGCGCCCTGCGCGTAGAGGTCGAGCACGTCATCAGTGATGCGGTTGACGTTGAATACCTTGGCGAGGGGGTCGGGGGTTGGCTTGTGCTCGCGGTCCGTGAACATCTGAATCGTGAACCATTTGGCGTCGGGATCGAGCGTCCGCAGAAAATGCCCGATCTGGTCCCGATCAATCGAGGCGGTCGTGCTAGCCACGGCTCGCCCCCTCCTCCGCCAGGCAGTTGCGCAGCGCGCGTCTTACCCCGTCCTGCTGCTCAACGAGCTGGTCGAACTCGATGAGGCTTTCGTCGGCGAGCCGGACATGTTCCCCGGCGCGGCGGAGGTGGTGCTGCCGACGGTCTTCGGCGGCTTCCAACTGCTGGTCGAGGGCGCAAAGTTGAAGCCGAAGGCCTCGAACTATTGGCGTGGCACAGTTGCGCGCTTGCGCGCGACTGTACGAGATGGTACGGGGTCTACTCATTACACACGCTTTCTCTACTGTGCGCGCCGCCCTTCCCCTCGTTGGTCGGCGCGCGTTTCTGTTCAACAGCTCCTTTCTCTGGGATAGGCTAGGTCCCCAGCTTCGGCCCCTGCCGGCACGTTCATGGCGTGCGGGTCACTACGCTCCGTTGAAATGCCCACCGGCACGAGGCACTGCGTTCTGCTAGCCCGCCGTGTCTGCTTCGTCGCACGCGGCCAAAAACTTGCGGATGCGATCCACCCGAACGCTTCGGGAGCGCGGGCCGGTTCGCGTGATCTTGGGGCCTGTCCCGTCGTCGCTACGGCGCTCGAGCGTGCGAAGGGACCACCCGAGCATGAGCGCCGCTTCCTCGGGCTTGACGTGGCGCAAATCATCATGGTCGCTGGCGATGATGTCCCTGCTCTTCCCCCCCTTTCCTCTTCCCGTCCCTGGTGCTTAGTAACTGGCTCACGGCTACACTCCTCGATACGCAGGCGTTGACCGACACAACACAGATTTCGCATCCGATTCCGAGCGCTCCGCAAGTGGTGCGCGAGCAGACGAGGCTCGGTGAGAAGCAACCACAACCGGCGGGCGAGGCTCGGTAGGTGGCGCTCACAACCAGAGATATAGAAAGAGACGCGTGCGCCTCATTCTTTCGTTGAGCTATCGCCCAGTGTCAGTCGCTGGCTAAGACATTTGGCCGCATCCTTCCGACACGCAGGCGGTTTCCCTACTCGGCAAGGCACGCGGCTTGGCAACGTTACGCAGCGGGTACGCAGAGAATTACCTGCGTAACGTCGGAGGCTCGAAAAAGCCCTGTTTTATTGGGTTTTCTGAGGGTTTCTGCCCATCACCCCGCCTGCTTGGCCGACATGCGGCCGAGCAGCTTCGTAACCCCGGGACTCTTATCCGGGCGTTTCTGCGCCTGGCGCACGACAGCCATCGCGCCGCTAACGAGAAGTGAGCGCAGATAATGGTCACCCTTCTTGGAAAGCCCATTTTGCCTGACCTTACCGCCAGTCGAATCGTTCTCCGGCACGAGACCGATCCACGCCGACAGGTGTCGACCGTTCTCGAACAGCTTAGCGTCGGTGACCCGGGCCCTGAGTGCGCTGGCGATCACCGGCCCAACCGAGGGGATCGTCTCCAGCCGCGGGCCCACCTCGCTCGCGTTGTTTTCCTTGCGCAGTGTGCTGTCGAGCGCGGCGATCCCAGCGCTGACCGCCTCGATCTGTCGAAGAAGTACCATCAGGGCTGCGCGTGCTGTCGCGGGCAGCCGCTGATCGCTCTCGTCACCGACGATCGCTGCTAGCTCGCCGAGCCCGAGCAGGCGCCTCTTTCCGCGATGATGCCAAGCTCGCTCAGGTGCCCGCGCACGGCGTTGACCAGCTGCGTGCGCTGGCCGATCAGCTGCGAGCGCGCGCTGTGCAGCATCGACAGACCTTGTTGCTCGAGCCCCTTCACCGGCACGAACGACATGCTCGGCCGCGTCACCGCCTCGCAGATCGCGGCGGCATCACCCGCATCCGTCTTGCCGCGCTTGACATAGGCCTTGACGTACTTCGGCGGCATCAGCTTCACCGTGTGCCCGAGCTTGGCAATCTCACGCGCCCAATAATGCGCACTGCCGCAGGCCTCCATGCCGACCAGACACGGCGCCAGCTTGGCGAAGAACGCCAACACCTCCTTGCGTCTGAGCTTCCGGGCGACGACGACCTTGCCCTCGGCATCGACGCCGTGGACTTGGAACACCTTCTTTGCAAGGTCGATCCCGATGGTGGTAATTGTTGTCATGGACGGCCCTCTCTGGTGATTCGTCTACAACGATCACTTTACGGCACATCGATGCCTTGTGAGGCGCCGTCCACCTCATCAAGTATCGCCTTCGCCCCGAATTTCTGAGACCTTCGATCGGGGTCCGCTCCTTCTTCGATTCCGGGCATGAGATCAACCAACCAGCGCAATGGCGCTTCGTGCCAGGAGCTGACATTCCGCGCCGGCCCCTTGCGACCACGAGCGCCCTCACGACGCTAACTCGTCGAGCAAGGCCTTGGCCCGCTTCAAGTCGAGCGTGTCGAAGCCTTCGGTGAACCAGCCGAGGACCGGAGCGAGAAGGTCGTGGGCTTGCTGCCGCTTGCCCTGATCGCGCCATAGCCGCGCTATGCTCATTGCCGCGCGCAGTTCCCAGGACTTCGCCATCTGCCTGCGCGCAATTGTGAGCGCACGCTCGAAGTATGCCTCCGCTTTTGCTGCATCCGGATCCCGCGACGCCAGTGCGATTTCCCCCGCGATTCGGTGGATGTCGGCTTCGCACCATCCTTCCCGGGCCGCTTCTACCGCAGTCATCGCCTCGCCAATGCAGCGCCAAGCGTCATCGAATTGGCCGAGCTCCACATAGGCTCTAGCCAAATGCGATAGATACAACGGCACAAACATTGTTGTTCCCGCTGACCGCCATGCGGTGATTCCGGAGGTGATCATTTGAACTGCGTCCGATGCTTTGCCGGTCAGGACCAATGCGCAGCCTTCGAGGGTCATTCCGCCCGCCTTCCACGGAAAGGCTCCTTTTTCTTCCGCGAGAGCCAAAAGCTCCCTAACTCGTGCAGTTGCGAGTGAGTGGTTGCCGCAGACGATGTGGAATATCACGTTAAGAAATAACGCCCACATCAGCGTAGCGGCTTGACCCATCTCTCGGGCATTCGTGAGCGCGTCATCGCTGTCTTTGAGCGCGACGTCGGGATAACCAAGGAGCCATCGAGCCAACGATCTGAAGGTTAGAACCGCCACTCCGGTGTCGTAGCCAAAACGCGTCGCCAGCAGACGATGCTCGGCAGGATCATAAAGCGCGATCGCCCGATCTTGGTGCGCTCGACTTTCGGCGATGTCTCCCGTAAGCGTCAAGGAGGCACCCATGAGGCGATGCCCGACCATGAGAGGAATTGTGGCGCCCTGTTTCTCAGCAAGCGCCAAGAAATGGGCCGCGAGATCGCGCATCACATCGCCATTGAATGCCCAAACGTTAGCGAGCCAGAAGCCAAAGAGGACCGAGAACAACAGCAATGGGTCTTCGAGAGGTTCCCCGAGCGCCTCAGCCTTGTCGATCAGCAGGTGCGCCCGTTCCACAGCCGCCTTGGTTTCCGGTGCGGCAAACCCTTTGAGGTGGATGAGTGGGGCTATGAGCATGACCTGAAGCCTGATCTGCTCGCAACGCAGCGCGGGAGTGGCGGGCAAGGCCGCGATCTGGGCCAGCGCACGCGTAAGCTGCTCTGCGGCTTCAGCCAACGCCGAGCGCTCCAGCGAGCGCTGTCCCGCCTTGCCCCACATGCCCGCAGCCTTCTCGATCTGCCCAGCCTCGGTGCAGTGACGCGCCAGCAGCTCCGGCCGGATCTGGGCGATGTCAGCGAACTGGCTTTCAAGGGCGTCGGCGATACGGGCGTGAAGTGCGCGTCTGGGCTCGCGCAGCAGGGTGCCATAAGCTGTGTCCTGCACCAGGGCATGCTTGAACAGGTAGGTCGCGTGCGGCGGCACGCCCTGTCGGAACAGCAAACCGGCCGCCATGAGACGGTTCAGTGCCGATCCCAGGTCCGCCTCTGGCTTGCGCACCGCCGCCGCCAACAGGGCGTGCGAAAACTCCCGCCCGATCGCCGCCCCGATCTGCGCCACCTCCTTGGCGGTGCCGAGCCGGTCGAGCCGCGCCATCAGCGACGCGTGCAAGCTTGCGGGGATGGCCAGGGCCGGGGACGGAACAGCCGCAACCGCGTGCTCGGCCGCACCCTGGCTTTCCGCTTCCAGCACGGCCTTCGTCATCTCCTCGACGAACAGGGGAATACCGTCGGTGCGCTCGATGATATCCAGCCGGATGCTCGTCGGCAGCGATTTGTCGCCGACGACCCGGTCAATCATGACGGCGACTTCGCGCTCGGCCAGCCGATTGATGGTGAGGGCCGTCACCTGCGGCCGTCCGATCCAAGGCGGCGCGAATTCCGGCCGGAACGTCACGACCAGCAGCACGCGAAGGGACTGAATCCGCTCTACCGCCCGACCAAGTAGCTCAAGGCTCGTGGGGTCGATCCAATGCACGTCCTCGAAGATCATCAGCACGGGGCCTTGTCGTGCCAGCGCCTCGATGTGCGAAACGAGCGCCCCTAGTGTTCTTTGTCGGCGATGTTGCGGTTCTAGATCGAGCGCGGGATAGCGCCCATCGTTCGGGAGCGACAGCATGTCGGCAAAGAGCGCCGCGTCCTCGATGGACGTCGAGGTCCGCATGAGTATGCCGTCCAGCTTGTCGAGTTTTGTTTGCGGGGTATCGTCGTGCGCCGTTCCGGCGGCACGTTCCATCTGGCCGATGACCGAATAAAACGCACTGTCGGTATGCTGCGGAGAGCAGAAATAGCGCAAGCGCGCATGCGGCTCGCTGTTGAGGCGGTCCGAAAGCGCCGCCGCGAGCCGCGATTTGCCGATGCCAGCCTCGCCGGAAAGCAACACCACTTGGCCTTGACCGACCATTGCTCTCGACCAGCGCCGAAGCAGTAATTCCGATTCTTCTTCGCGCCCGACAAGGGCGGTCAGATCGCCGGCGTGGAGTGCCTCGAACCGGCTTGCCACGGAACTTGATCGCAGCACCGCCCACGCCCGCACGGGCCCGGTCGTGTCCTTAAACTCCCCGAGGTCCTGCACCTCGAAAAGATCGCCGAGAAGCCTCCGGGTGCCCTCGGCGATGATGACCTTGTTCGGCTCGGCGATCCCCTGGAGGCGCGCCGCAAGGTTCGGCGTTTCGCCTATGATGGCGCGCTCCCGCGCCTCCGGGCCTCCCGTCGGGTCACTGGCCACGACAAGGCCGGTGGCAATACCGACACGGATTTGCAGCTGCGCGCGTGTCTCAAGCCCGGCCACCGCCGCAATCCGCGTGACGGCGACGCACAGTTCGAGGCCACAGCGAACGGCCTGCTCCGCGTCGTCCTCGTGTGCTGCTGGGTAGCCAAAATGGACCAAGACGGTGTTACCAAGCGTGTCGCCGATCATCCCACTAAAGCGTGCGGCCGTTTCAGACACACATCCGTGATAGGTTCGCATAACGTCGCGCAAATCCTCGGGGTCCATGCGGGCTGCGCCCTGTCCGAGCAGTAGCTCGCATGAAACGACCGTGAGCTGGCGACGCTCTGCTGTCGGCGGTCGCTCGGGGACAGGCGCGGGTAGTTCGGGCACTGGGCCCTCGATCGCCACGGCGGCCCTATCGGCCGGCCTCTGTTCCTCTCGCACCGCGCCGACAAAGCGGATTCCCTTGCGGTGAAGCGTCCGGATCAGCCTCTGGTCTTCGCCGTTGTCCTCTAATGCAGCTCGCGCGGCATTGATCCGGGTGGTGAGTGCCGACTCCGAAACAATGCGCCCAGCCCAAACGGCGTCGAGTATATCGTCCTTGCTGACGACGCGGTCCCGATTGCGAATGAGGAATTCCAGAAGGTCGAATACCTGGGGCTGGACGCGAACGATTGCGTTCCCATGCCGCAGCTCGCGTCGGCCCGTGTCGAGAACATAATCCTCGAAAATATAAAGCAATTTATGCTCCGCAGGGCAGCGTCGCACTGCCGATGCGCGCATCATAGCTCAACTCCCGCGGCCGCGGAATCAAGCCCGTCTTAAGGAAATATTAAGGGCGGCTCAAAGCGTCGCCACCGTCCAATCTGCCACTCTCGGGATCAATTACCTAACCTGGGAGAACTTCCATGAAAAAACTTCTGACCTTGTCGCACAGAAAATCTCTTGGCGCGGCTGTCGCTGCGTCCTTACTTTCTGTCTTTGTCCTGGCAGCGCCGGCCTGCGCTCAACAGCCAGAAGCCACCGCGGTTCTTCCTGAATTTCTGAAATGGAACCCAACCCCGTTTCCCGATGTCACCGTTGCGGTCGTGGCCGGCAATCCGGCGGCAAGCGGCGTGTATGCAATCTTCGCCAAGTATAGACCGGACGGAAGGTCGGTGCCACACACTCATCCTGACCTGCGCATCGTCACCGTCCTTTCCGGCACCTACTATTCTGGCCTTGGGCCGCTTTTCGACGAGACAAAGACCAAGCCCCTTCACGCTGGCAGCGTCCTGATTGTCCCTGGCAACATACCACACTTTGCCTGGGCCAAGGAGGAGACCATCGTACAAGAAGTGGGGACCGGCCCGACCGCCACCAACGTCTGGCCCAAGGCAACCGTAAACCAGTAGCTATCCGCTAGTCCGGTGGTGCGATGGATCGCAAAAGGATCACACCCCCACGCACAACGCCCCGCAGGCGACTGCGGGGCTTCTTTGCTGGTCTTACACGTCGTGCATGAATTGTGTGCCATTGTCTGAGTTGGGGTCAGCTTCGGTCGCCGCGGCCGGATCCTGAGGACCTTCCGGCGCGTCCGGTGACCCTCCGGTTCCTGACATAGCTGCGGCCGCAGCGCGGATGGTCGGTCTGTGCCACAGGACGAAATCGCTACCGCGATAGCCCGCTGCGCGGGGTGTCATCCGGATGGCGTTGCGACTGTGGGGAGCATCGATAGCGGCGAGCGAGAGCCATCGATTACGGGAGCCATCCTTTACGGGGCGGCAGCCAGATCTTCTTCGACCGTTGAGCATCAGCTACGATGCCGGTCGCGCAGATCGTCACCCTCTATTTGGCGTCAGATTATGAGGACCGCTGTCTTGCAGGAGACTCCCGTGCCAGGACGCACGTCGCGTCGCCGTCGTACCGTGCACGTCAGTCATTCGCGCTATGCTGGTCTTCACCGTCAGTCACCATCCAGCTCACAACCTCCTGGTGAAATGCATGTGTTGCCGTTTTGCTCAAGTCATTGAAGTCACAAGTGACCCCAGAATTAC
>CAVYPA010000024.1:0-248090 GCA_963770295.1 uncultured Alphaproteobacteria bacterium | reverse complement strand
CAAGCCAGAAGGCATAGCCATCTTTTGGCCGGCCGCGGGCATCGCCGTAGGCGCGCTTATCGCGCTTGGTCCGAGCACACGCCTACCTATCGCCGTCGGGGTGGTCTGCGGTACCGCGCTCTCCAATGCCTTGGTCGGCAGAAATGTTTGGGTCGCGGTTATTTTCGGTCTTGTCAACGCGGCTCAAACCCTACTTACCGCTTGGTTGATCGAACGGAATTTTGGCAGGCTTTTTAAATTAGAAGACGTACCGCACGTGCTGGGGTTTCTGGTTGCGAGCGCAATCGGAGCCGCCCTTGCAGCGGTCGGAGCCGCCACCGCGGTCAGCTTGGTCGCGCCGGCCGCGTCACCCCTCAATGTCTGGCGCCTTTGGTTTGCGGCCTGCTCGCTAGGGATCGTCACGGTCGCACCGGTTTTGATCGGACTGGGTCAGGCCCTGCGTGAGCCGCCGACGCGTGGCGAGTTGCTCGAAGGCGCAGCAGGTGTGGCGACCCTGGCTGTCATGAGCGTAATCCTCATAGCACTGCCGCAAGGGCCTTGGACAACGGCGTTGCCCGTGGCCCTCGTCTTTCCGCTGTTGCTCTGGATTGCCGTACGTTGCCGACCGGTGTTTGCAGCCGCGGCGGCCTTTGTCATGACGCTGGCGGTCCTGTGGTCGACGATCTTTGGCATGGGACACTTTGGCGACGCGCGCGTGCCTCTTGCAGACCGCATCCTCGCCGCGCAAACCCTCGTTTTGGTTGGCGTTCTCTTGGTTTTGATTCTTACGGCGCTGTTCGCCGAGCGGCGTCGGAGCGAAACGGTGCTCAAGCAAAGCAAGGAACATCTTCAGCAGGCACTTGATGGCGCCTCGCTGGGTGCTTTCAGCATCAACCTTGCCACGGGTGGCCTCGAGTGCGATGTGCGCACCGCTCAGAATTCACGGACACAAGGTGCCACCGCTCACGAGTAAGGAAGTGCGGCGGTTCGTGCATCCGGACGACCGGGCACGCATCGACGCGGGATTGGCGGAGGTCGAGCGAACGGGTGGGACCTGGCAGGCCGAATATCGGGTCGTGCATCAGCCCAGCCATGCCTGCGCCGCGGAAACGCGGTGGGTGGCACTCGACGGCTCAATCGTGCGCAACGCGCGCGGCATGCCCGTGAGCTTGCGCGGGACTGTCCGGGATATCACGCAACGCAAGAAGGCCGAGCAGGAACTCGCCGAGCGCGACCTTCAGCTCGCGCTGGCAGGCAAAGCCGCGCTCGTCGGCAGCTACGCCTATGATGTCAGAACCGACCAGATGGAAGTTTCCGAAGGCTATGCGGTCATTCACGGCTTGCCGGAGGGGACGACCAAAACGGCGCGCCGTGAATGGCAGATCAGGGTGCATCCTGAGGATGTCGGAAAGCTCGACCATCTTCGACGCATCGCATTCGAGTGTCGACGGGGCGAGTACAACGCCGATTATCGCACGGTCCTTCCTGGTCGGGGTGTGCGCTGGATCGAAGCACGCAGCTTCATTTCCTACAATGGCGATGGGCAACCAGAACGTGTAATCGGCGTCAACATCGATGTTACGGAGCGCAAACACACGGAGGCTTTGCTGAGCGAGAGCAATGCCCTTTTGGTGGATGCCATGGCGGCCGGACAGGTGATGGCTTTCGAATGGGACGCCGCCACGCGTGTATCGAAGCGCTGTGATAGGGCTGTCGAAATCCTGGGATACCAACCGCAAAGCGGCAGCGGCACGCAACACGATGATTTCTTAAGGCGGGTCCATCGCGAGGATCGTGATGGCGTCAAGACGAATATTCGCAAGCTTTGTCCAGGACAGCCATCATACGCCATGAACTTCCGCTTCATCCGTCCGGATGGCCGACAGGTTTGGCTTGAGGAAACGGCAAAAGGTGAATTTGACGCTGCGGGCGGCCTCTTGCGCATAAAGGGTCTGACGCGGGACATCACCGAGCGCAAGGCTCTTGAAGAACAAAAGAACCTGCTGATTGCGGAGCTCGACCACCGGGTCAAAAATGTCCTTGCCATCGTCGCAGTAGTGGCCTCGCGGACGCAAGAGACAAACAGCTCGATGGCGGATTTCGTCGCTGCGTTAGAGGGACGTATTCAATCGATGGCGGCGACGCACGAGCTGCTCAGCCATCGGCGCTGGCAGGGAATACCGCTTGCTCAGTTGGTCCAGCGCGAGCTCGCACCCTATGCGACCGATACCAACACACGCATTGACGGCGCTGACGACATTCTGAGCGCCGATGCGGGTCAAGCTGTTGCGATGGTGATCCATGAGCTCGCCACCAATGCCGCCAAATTCGGCGCGCTCTCGACCGCAGCTGGCAATGTGTACGTGCGCTGGAGCCAAGGGCAGAACGGACAATCAGGTGGCCGGCTTTGTATCGAGTGGGTGGAGAGCGGTGGCCCCGAGGTCCTGCCAGACACCCGGTCGGGATATGGCACCAGCGTAATTCGTGATCTGATACCCTATGAACTTGGGGGCACGGTCGACCTCGTGCTTGCCCACGAGGGGGTTCGTTGCGAAATCAAAATTCCCGTTCATTGGCTCAGCACCGGCGAGCCACCAGGAGATGCTGCGACCGATCTTGGGTCCAGCGACCACCGCGCAAGCGGCCATCACGCGAATCTGTCTTAGCCCTTGGCACAGGGGTCGTCGCCAACGGAGCATCCACCGCGACCCTCGCAGCTCCTGCAGCGGGGGCGCGACCTCGTTGGCACGCCCGCAGGAACCGGTCCGCGGCGCCTAATGGCTTCGCCAAGCACCGCTGCGCCGGAGCAGGGCCTCAATCCTTGACCGCGAGCCTGAAGGTCGGCGTCCGCTCTCGATCATTGCGGACAAGCCTTGGCTGTCGCGGTCGGCATCGTTGATACGATGCGCGTTGGGAGCTGAGTTGATAATTAGGCGCGCGCAAGGGTGGGGCTTGACGGCCCGCACCGTCCGCTAGAGCAGACACCCGCAATATGCTCCAGCCTTGGCGCTGGACACCCCGAACACAATTTATGCCGTGGAAAGACGATTAAACTATGGCATTGCCGCAGTCGCGCATCGGCTCGGCATGCGAAGGCAGCATGGGAGGTGAGCGCCTGTGGCAACCAGTTGGGAGCATAGATCAAATCCGCTCTCAACCGAGCCATAGGGCCGGTACGCGGCGGGCATTGATTTTGCCGAAAGCACGGCGAGATTGGGCCAGCTTGCGGCTCATCAGCGTAGATGGCCGCGACTGCCTCGGCAATGCTATCACTCAGCCAAAAGCCATGCCGAAGACTAAGCGGTGCGGTGGGTATCGCGCGGTGTCGAGCGCTAGAGGTGCGACGTGCGGTATAAGCAAGACGGGAAGGAGAACGACCGATGTGGACGATGGCGGTGCCGTGGTGGGAATTTTTAGTGCGTGGCGCAATTGTGTACCTGTTTCTGATTGTCTTGTTGCGTTTGAGCGGAAAGCGCCAAGTCGGCCAGCTCGCACCTTTCGATCTGGTGTTGCTTCTGGTCCTGAGCAACGCCGTTCAGAACTCAATGAACGGTGGCGACAATTCTGTAATCGGCGGTTTGATCTCGGCCTCGACACTGGTGGCACTGAACTGGGTGATCGGTTACGCGACTTTCAGGAGCAAGCGTTTTGAACAGTTTGTGGAGGGTAAACCGCAAATCATCATTCACGATGGTCATGTTTATCGGGACGTGATGAACCGCGAGAGACTGACCCAGCATGAGCTCGAGGCAGCCCTTCGGGCCGCCGGTTGTGCGGCGGTCACGGATGTACATTTTGCGATTCTCGAAAACAACGGCCAAATCAGCGTCCGTCGTAAGGATCGCTAGCAAGCGGGGTCGATGCACCGGGTGCGGCAATTGCTGCATCGGTATATGTTGCATCTGATGATCGGATTGGGGGATGCGGCGGCCCGATGCGAACTCGAGCGTGGCTTTTGCCGTCTTGCGAACGCGCCGACGCCATGCTGTCGTTGGCGAATTGCTCCTGCAGGATGAGTGCCCATGATCAAACTCTACGATAGTGCGTTCAGTCCCTTCGCCCGCAAGGTGCGAATGGTCCTCGACTTCAAGGGCATCGACTATGAGGTCGTGGATGGCCTGCTGAAGGCCAATCACGCTGCCCTTAAACAGGTGAACGGCCGCGTCGAAGTGCCGGCGCTGATCGAGGATGATATCGTTGTTGTGAACTCGGCCGACATCGTGGCCTACCTGGAGCATTGCTACCCAACGCAGCCGATCTATCCCGGCTCTCCCGCCGCTCGCGTCCACGCCCGGGCTTGGGAGCGTGCGGCCGACACCTTTATCGATCCCATTCTGGTCGATGTTTCCTATTGGAAATGGGCGGATCGCCCCGACCGTATGCCCGACGGTTTGCTCGCGGCGGCGCGCGCCGACCTCCGGCTTGTGTACGATGCACTCGACCGCGAGCTTGCGGATCGCGAATATCTGAGCGGGCCATTCTCCATTTCTGACATTGCGCTCTTTCCGCACATGGCGAGTGCGAAGGCAATGGAGGTCGAGTTTTCCGCAGACGTGCACCCCAATCTGACGCGATGGTTCAAGTTGGTGCGATCGCAGCCGATTTGCGCCGCTGACACACAGCGAGCAAGACGCTACTTGGCGCATATGCAACAGCTGGATCTGGAGAAGAAACGCATCTTCTGGCGTGGTGATCGCATCGAGTGGCTCTTGGCGCGCGGCTTTCAGCAATGGTTCTTCAAGGAGATCGATGAGGGGCGCGTGCTGTGGCCAGGGCCTGCCCTGCCGGCGCCGCTCAAGCAAGGCGGGCATCGCACCTAGTGGCGAGGATCAACTGGGAATGGAAGGTACTGGCGCCTTTAGGAACGCTGGTAACGCCTCGCAGCGCTCGGCAAAGTGCGATAGCCGGGGAAATCGTCCCGCCAAATCCAACCTTGGCCGCACCGTGCTGGCGAAGGTGTAGGCGACGGCCGTCGTCACGTCGGCCTGGCTGATGGCTTGCGTCCCAGCAATCCAGCCCTCGAGGCCGACCTTGGCTGCGATCCCGTCCAAATGTTCGAAGCCAGCGAGGACCTGCTTGTCGTTGTGCTCGATCCAAGGTGTGTGCAGCTTCTCCGCGGGTCGCACGCGACCTTCGTAAAAGGACCACTGAGCCTTCTCCGCGCACGCCACGGCGATTGCGGTCGTCTATACAACGCGACGCCGTTGCAGGCCTTGGCTTGGCGTCAGACACTGTTTCCGTCCCGCTGAGACGATCGATCTCGTCGAGAATGGCAGCGCTCTCGAAAAGGTTGCTGCCATCATCGAGCACCAGCACCGGAATACGTACGAGCGGATTGTATCGCCGAACCACGGCCGGGTCCTTGAATACGAAGACCTCATCGAGTTCAAACGGCCAATAGAGGATGTTCAGGCTCACCGCCACGCGACGAACGTAAGGTGATAGATCATTGCCAATCCGTCTCATGCCGTGCCTCCCAACCGCTGCACGATTGTCGCCGCCGCGCGGATTTTGCGGAACTCGGCTCAGAGGCGCAGCGGCGCGGTGGTGGGCCCGGTCAAAAGACGGCCGCCGCCGTCCCGGCGTGAGCCAAAGCTCGGGTCGGCGCGCATCAGGCAAGCGACAAAGGCTCCGTCAGCCGCCTCGCCGTGGCAATGGCTGGGTCATCCGACCGCGCCAGCGCTCGACTTACAGCCGGCCGCACCAGCCTTGTCTTCTTGTCGAGGTCGCCTAGCTCTTCCTTGAAAAGACGTCGTGGCGGCAAATCTTCCGCTAAGGGGCAGCAAAATGGACAAACTCTACCTTAGAGTGGCGCTCAGCCTCCTCCAGCTCCCGCTCATCGTGGGGGCCTTGGTCTTCCTACCCGCTTGGACGTTCGATTATGTTCAAGCGTGGCTGTTTACGGCCGTCTTCTTTGCCTGCTCGCTGGCGATCACCGTTTATCTCGCGATCAACGACCCCAAGCTTCTTGAGCGCCGGATGCGCGCCGGGCCCGGCGCCGAAACAGAGCCTGCGCAGAAGCTCATCATGGCGGTTGCCCTGCTGGCAGTCGGCGCCCTGCCGGTCGTTTCGGCCATCGACCACCGGCTGGCCTGGTCGCAGGTACCGCCGTCGATCGTCATGTGCGGCGATCTTCTGATCATCATCGCCTATCTCGGGTTTTACTTCGTCTTCCGGGAGAATACCTATGGTGCCGCCACCATCCAGGTCGCCGAGGACCAGAAGGTCATCTCGACCGGGCCGTATGCGCTGGTGCGCCACCCAATGTACAGTTGCGCACTGGTGATGCTCTTGGGCATTCCACTCGCCTTGGGGTCATGGTGGGGGCTCCTGATGCTCGTGCCCGCGCTCGCCGCGCTGGTCTGGCGGTTGCTGGAAGAGGAACGCTTTTTGGCGAAGAACCTGTCGGGCTATGCAGACTACATGCGCACGACACCGCATCGGCTCGTGCCGGGTATGTGGTGACGTCGACCTCGGTGGCGCGGCTTGCCCAATCCAAGTCGCGGGCTCGGCTACCAACGACCGCTACGGTTTGCCCGGCCGGGCCTGATGCCAAGAAAAACCACCCTATCAACCGGCCTCCTGTCGCGCGCGCCCCTTTGCGATTGTATCGAAGCGTTCGCGTGCCCTTACGATCTTGGCGTGATGTTCTCGCGCCCAGCGTCCCAGGGCATCCACCGGTGTCAGTAGCGATCGGCCGAGTTCGGTGAGCTCGTAGTCCACACGTGGAGGGATGGTCGCAAACACCGTCCGCGTGACGAGGCCATCCCGCTCCAAACCGCGCAACGTCAAGGTGAGCATGCGCTGTGAAATGGTAGCGATGGAGCGGCGCAGCTCATTGAACCGTTTCGGGCCATTTCCCAGCATGACCACGACGAGCACGCTCCACTTGTCACCGACCCGATCGAGAACCTCGCTGACGGCCCGGCAGTCCTCGGGCACATGTAGGTTACCGGGTAACATTGATGTGCGCTCTTGCGTTCGCTTGCTAGGCATCTATTTAGCCCCAGTATCATAGGGTAACTTAGATGGGGCAAACCATGCCAAAGGTCAATGTTGCTGTCGTGGTCGGAAGCAATCGCCGCCAGTCCATCAATCGCAAGCTCGCCGAGGCCTTTGCCAAGCTCGTCGCGGAAAAGCTCGCGATCAGGTTTGTCCGGATCGACGATTTGCCCATGTACAATCAAGATCTGGAAAGCCCATTGCCCGCAAGCGTTGCCCGCTTCAAAGCCGAGTTGGAGGCTGCCGACGCCCTTCTTGTCTTTACGCCCGAGCATAACCGATCAATTCCTGCCGTTCTCAAGAACGCGATCGATTGGGGTACGCGGCCCTACGGCCAAAATTCGTGGGCCGGAAAAGCCACGGGGGTCACCGGTACCTCGCCAGGTGCGATCGGTTCGGCGATCGCGCAACAGCATCTGAGGCAAGTTCTCGGCAATCTTGGTGCCTTGGTCATGGGCGGGGAGGCCTATATTAGCTTCCGGCCCGACCTGATCGACGATAGCAACGTGATAACCGATGCCAGCACGGCCGCATTTCTGCAATCTTTCGCCAATCGCTTTGCCGAGATTGCCGGCCACTTTAACGCCAGCAAGCGCGCGATCGCCGCTTAGCAACGGGAGCACCCCCATGTCCATCCGACCGGTCAAGAGAGTCACGCAATCCAAACCTGCGGTTGAAGGCGCTGGGGTCAAGCTGCGACGCGCTTTCGGCTTCGGCGATACCACCGCCTTCGATCCTTTCCTGCTGCTCGATGACTTCCGGAACGATCGGCCCGAAGACTATCGGGCGGGCTTTCCCTGGCACCCACACCGCGGCATCGAAACCATCACCTATGTGCTGGCGGGAACGGTCGAGCACCGCGATAGCCTTGGCAACAAGGGGGCGCTCCGCGCCGGCGACGTACAGTGGATGACCGCCGGTAGTGGCATACTGCACCAGGAAATGCCTGAGGGCGATGCGCGCGGTCGCATGCACGGTTTTCAGCTTTGGGCCAATCTTCCCGCATCTTTGAAGATGACCGCACCGCGCTATCAGGACGTCAAGGCCGCCGAAATCCCCGAGATCGTCGACGACGACGGGACGCGCGTGCGCATTGTTTGCGGCGATTTTTGGGGCAAGCGCGGTCCGGTTGAGGGTGTCGCCGCCGAGCCCCGCTATCTCGATATTTGGGTGCCGCCCGGATTGCGCAAGACTTTGCCCGTTGAGACCGAACGGCATGCCTTCGCTTACGTGTTCGAGGGATCAGGATCGTTTCGCGGGGCTTCGCAACCCTTTGGCGTGCTTACCGAGAAGGAAATCGACGGGGCCGAGATCGTGCGGCGCGAGAGCACGGGCAACCGTTCCCTGGTCGAGTTTGACCGCGGCGATGAGGTCGTTGTCCAGGCCGGCGATGTGGGCATTCGCTTTCTTCTGGTTTCAGGCAAGCCGCTGCAGGAGCCGGTCGCCTGGTACGGTCCGATTGTGATGAATAGCCAGGCCGAACTGAAGCAAGCGTTGCGGGAGCTCCAGGACGGAACCTTCATCAAGAACGGCTAGAGCTCGTTGGCCGACACTATCGCCACGCTGAGCAAAGTTGCGGGAAGCCGGCCATGGCCGATGCGCGCCATCGCCTGATCAAAAGGGATGATGCACGCGCGCCGGCAGCACTTTGGTCTCGCTGCTCCGAAGCAGCCCCTCTCCGGGGCCAATTCGGTGCTTGGGGCGAGCCGCCGTGGACATCGACACTGGATCATAATAGCGTCCCGATAACGCTGCCGCACCGCTCATCGGAAGGCGAGGAGGTGGTGCGTCGGCTCGGCTATAGACATCGAAGCAGAGTTCGGCGCTGAGTTTGAGCCCTGAGGGATATGACGCACCTCCCGCTCCTGCATCTGCGCTGCGCTATTACGACAACATTGACGGACACGGATACGGCGCGCGATGCCGCGCTGCTCGACGCGCAAGAAACAAAGACCTATCACCGCTTCTTGGCCTCCGAGGATCGGCGAGACTATGCGGCGGCGCATGCCCTGCTTCGGCGCACGTTGACATCCGTCGTGCCGAACCATCCGCCGGAAGCCTGGTGTTTCGAACGCACCGCGCTCGGCAAGCCTTACCTATCGGCGCCAGCTGTCGACGGTCCGCCGCTTCACTTCAGCCTGTCGCATACGCGTGGGCACGTGGCGGGCGCCATCAGCCGTGACGGAGAGGTCGGCGTCGACGTGGAATGTCGCTCGCACATCAACGACCTCGAGAGGCTGATGGCAGGCGTCTGTTCTACCGACGAACGCGCGCAGATTTGCGCCGTGCCTCAGCCGGAGCAAGTTGCCCGCTTTCTTGATCTATGGTCGCTGAAGGAAGCTTATGTGAAGGCCTGCGGGACAGGAATCGACACGAAACTTGTGCACGTCACCTTCGATCTTCGTGCTCCCTCACTCATTCGTGCTTCACTGCCATCAGAGGCGGCAAACAGATGCTGGTTCGCGTTGTTCCGGCCGGCGGTCGACAGTCGCATTGCCATAGCACTTGTTCCCGACCGGGGTCGCGAGGTGCGCCTCGATGCTGCACGTGTCGTCACCGACGGTCTGGCGCTACCAATGTCGCCCATTCGAGTATCTGGTGGTTTTGAGGCCGTCCCGTGATCCCACTCAGTAGGACTGGGCTGTACCATTTCCGGGTTGGCGGGGCGTACCTGGTTATCGCCGGCAACTTCCGCTAGGGGGACGCTCCAGCAAACGTTAAGCCGACGATGAGTGGTCCCAGTACCGTTAGCAGCACGTTGGCGATGGCGTAGGGCACGGCCACGCCGAGCACGGGCGTTTGGCTTTCGGCCACATCGCAGGCACCGGTCACGGCGGCGTCGACGGTCATGGCACCAGCGAGCGCGCCACAAACGATGACCGGGTTCATGCGCAGCACGCGCTGTGCGAACAGCGTGCCGACAACGAGAGGGGTGAGAGTGACAACGATGCCCGCGCCCAGCAGGGTGAGCCCATGCGTTGCGATGGCCGCCACGGCGGCTGGTCCACTGGCCAAGCCGATGGCGGCGACAAATCCACCCAATCCGAGATCGATCACGGATTGTTGCGCTGCCGGTGGGAAAGCGCCCATGGTCGGTCGCCGCGAGCGCAGCCAACCGCACACGAGCCCGGCCACCAGCGCGCCTCCTCCCCCACCCAGCGTCAGCGGAATGCCGCCGAGGCTCAGACTAGCCAAGCCGAGCAGCAAACCCACGGCGAGCCCGCCGGCAAGAAAGGCGATGTCCGTTCGATCGCTGCCGCGCAGCGCCTGCCCGACCCTTGGCAACACACGGTTTAGGTCACGAGTGAGGCCCACAAGGCTCATGACGTCGCCGACATAGATGCGCGTGGCTGGACCTATGGGTACCTCATGACCCTGCCGCAGCAAGACGCGCAAAAAAACGCCATGTGCCGCACCACCGAGCTCTTCGACAATTTCGGCCAAGGTACGACCATGCAGATGGCGGGCCGTGACAAAGACCTCGACGATTTGACCGGGCACCGAGCGCATCACGTCTTCGCCCTCAATCTCCGGGCCTATGTTCGACGTCGCTGCCACAACGACGCCCGACGGCCCCGCGAGCAGGACTTCATCGCCCATCTCCAACACGGTAGAGGCCTCTGGCTCCACGTCCCGGTCGCACCGCAGGATGCGCTCAATGACGGCGCGTCGACCAATTTGGGCCTCGACTGCTGCGACCGTTTGGCCGGCCGCCGTTGTCACCTGATAGGCGCGAGCCTGAAATTTGCGATAGAGGAGCTGACCGGGTTCCTTGGCATCAGTGCCGCTGAGCGCAGCCTCCAGTTTGGCCGCTTCCTGCTTTAAGTTGACGCCCATCAGCCAAGGCGCGATCAGGGGCACGTAAAGCAAGACCAGGATATAGCCGCAGACGTAGGTGACCGCATAGCCGGCCGCAATGTTCGCCTGTTCTTGCTTCAGCAAGTCCGGCGCTAGTCCAAGCTGTTCCAGTGCACTCGATGCCGTGCCCATCATCGAGGTCTGCGTGAGGCTGCCGGCACCGAGCCCGGCCGCGGCACCTGGGCCGAGATGGAAGGTGTGAGCAAAAATAAGGATCAACGTCAGTCCGCTGATTGCCATGACCAATGCCAGGGCAACTTGTGTCAACGTCTTCAGGCTCAACGAAGCAAAAAATTCAGGTCCCGCACGATAGCCAATCGTGAAGACGAAAAGGCCGAAAAGCAGGGATTTGAGCAGCGGCGGGATGACGAAGGTCCCGAGTTGGCCGAGCAGGACAGCGACCATCAAGGTGCAGGCCGTGGCACCGATGGCAAAGCCACGGATGCGCAGGCGGCCGAGTATCGTACCAAGCGCAACCGCCAGAAGCAGGAAAATCTCAGGCGCATGCGTTACGGTTTGGTTTATCCATCCCATGCGGAGCCTACGGAAAAAATGCCGCTCGCGGCCATGTTTTTCGAATCGTCAAGGCTAGAGGTGTATCAGCGGTGACCTGTTCATGCGTATCCGGACTAACCCCTAGCGGGGCGCGCGGATATCTCGCCAAGCCGCCGCTTGAGGTGAGCGGCTTTAAAAGCAGCCAACCGTTTCTCGGTCAAAGCGCTCTGTGTGTGTGGCTCGCGTTCGGCCAAACCCCTGTTCTAACGGGGCAACAGCGGTATCGTGTAGTCGACAATGAAACGAAACTCGGGTTGGGTGTCGCGCGCGGTGCCCGTTGAGAACACGTCCGCGTAGCGGGCCCAGACGCTTAAGCCCTTCCAGCGGCCGTCGCTTGGTTGCCAGCGCAAGGCAAGATCGAGCTCCCGCTCGTTGGGGAGCGATGTGTTGGTCGACGGGTCAATGGCGTCCCATCCCCAAACGAAGTAAGCCGTGGCGGTAACGTCTTTCAATCCGATTTTGTCGAGCTTCAGGGTGGCACCCAAGCCAGCCGCTTCCTCGCCGGCGTCGTCAAAGGACAGCTGCTGCAGGTCGGTGTAGTTGGGCTTGGTCCCCAGCGGGAAATTGATGGCGTTTTCCCTGCCCGTGGTCGAGGCCACGAACATGAGCGCCAGATCGCCGAAATCAACGGTCAGCCGCGCCGAACCCTGATAGGTGAAAAACGAAGAGCCCGTAATGAAATCGGCGCCGACGCTGTTTTGCGTAATCAGATTGGCGGCGAGTTCAAACTGGGGACCGCTGGTGCGGCGCGGAAACTTATAGATGGCTTCGACATAGCCTGTGTTGATGGTGTCTTCGACCCAATAATTTTCTGCCGCGAAGGAGAGGTTTGCGTTGGGGCGATAGCGGAACCAGCCAAAGGGCGTGCCCGCGTCGACTTCATTGACGCCGAAGCCTTGTGAAATGTTGTCAAAGTCGTTGCTGTCGCGCGGTCTGAAACGCTGCAGGTAGCCGGCGATATATTCAAACCTTGCATCTTTCCCCGTATCGGAGCGAATGGTTGCACCCTCGAAGGTGATGGGGATCATCCGGTTATCTCGGCGGTTGATCAGCGGCGTGTCGACCACTTGCCGCCCGACCAGCAAATCTTGTCCCCAGAACTTGGCGCCGAGGTAGGCGACACCGAGCGTATTGATCGGATCCTGCTCACTCGTCAGCAGCAGCGTACCGCCTTCATTGTCCGGAGCTACAATCGGCTGCGAGGTGTAAAGCGTTGCACCGATGTGAAAGGTGTTGGCCAGCAGGCCCGAATGGTAAGCGAGCCACCCGCCGCCGGCCCAGGCCTGATTCTTGCTGCCGTCGACGTTGTCACGCACGAAATAGTAAGTGCGGGGATGCAAGTCGAGGGTCGTATCCTTGAAGAATGGCGAACGCCAATCCCGATCGCCAGCATTCTCTGGCGCAAGGACGCGGCCCGGTTCATCGCTCCGTGCCGTCGCCGAGCTCAGGATCACGGCCGCCGGGACAAACGCCAGCCAAAGCAACCGGGTTAGCGACAAATGCGCGGCGGCAGGGTTGGGCATATGCGGCCTCCGTTGTCACGTTGACACCGCAGGCGCGATCTCACAGGCACGCGAACGCGCTGCTGGTTTGTGTTACTCGACAAGAAAAAAAAGAGCCGACCGGCAGCCTGCTCGGAAGGCGGAAAGAAAACACCTGCCCTCCGCGGAGGCCTCGTCAAGGCCCGTCAGTGCGGCAACTGCGTGCCCGCATCGACCTCAATCGACGAGCACCGAATTGATCATAGCCAACAAGGATGGCGATAGAAACGGCTTTCGGTAGGCAGGACTGATTATCGGTCCGCGTGTTCGGACCGCCACAACCGAACGTCCGAGCAAGCGCGCGAGCGATAAGCAAAGCGTTTGGCGCGAGATCATTCCAGCCCTTTGCGTTTGCACAAACACGCCCGATGAGCCAATCGTTTCTCGGCTGACACAAACGCCACGCGGTCCGCACACTTGGCAAAGCCGCGCGTGCACCGCAGCACTACCTTTAAGTGATCGGCCATCAGCACGGGCGATAAATCAAAAATTGTTTTTTTCCGGCCGGGTCGTTGTACACGCAAGGTGTTCGCCGACACTGCGGACTTTCCGCAATCCATTTTAGGTGGTCGCCACGATGTCCGCGGGCTCGCATCTGTAAAACGATGGTTTTTGCACACGGTTGCCGAAGGCAATGTGCCCAACCCGTGCTGACCGAAGCAAAAAGGCAGCGCGCGGCGAGGCGGCTAAAATGCACGGGCAATCGAGCGTAGAAGTGTTTTCTCGAACTAGGAAAAAATCAAATGTCTCAGCGAGGCGACCGTGCCGCCGTGCGGATCGATCAATTCTTCGCCGGTCTCGGTGCGCGCGGCGACCAATGGCGAAACCTGGTCGAGTTGGCCGAGGCCTGGTGTGAGGGATCCGGTAATCGGGCGACCTTCGAAGCGGCCCTTGCCGAGGTGACGCCGACCGAAGAATTCCATGCCTATCCCGGGCCGCAATTGCTCACGGCCGTGCGCGACCAGGCTGCTGCGGACGACGCACGGGCGACTGCAACCCTTGTCCGCCGCATCACCCGCGCCCTGCTCACGCGCTCTTTCCGTCAACACGCGACCGATTGGGACGCACACGAGGATGGCGAAGCGACAACGGCAGACGTGTTGCCGCCATCGCTTGGTCGCAGCGAGGCGCATCAACCCTACTTCGAGGTTCTAATCGTTACCGGTGCGCCATCAGCGCGCTGGCCCGCGCTGGCCGGGGAATGGCGCCGGCTGCGGCGAGCGCAAGACGCTTTCATCTATGAACCGGTTTTTGTTGGCAGTTTCGAAGATGCATTTTGTGCGGCCATCCTCAACCCCGACCTCGCGGCCGCAATTATCCACGAAGGTTTTCCGTTCCGGTCGCGCCGTGACGCACCCATCTTGCGGCCGCTTGCAGAGGCCGTGCGCAAACGCGAGCGCGCGGGTGACATGCCTTTGGATTTGGCAAAGACACTGAAGCGCGTGCGACCCGAGCTTGATCTTTATTTGCTTTGCAATGGCGATGTCGAGGCGTTGGCCGGAAGCCCCGAGGCGCGGTCGCTGCGGCGGGTGTTCTACGCCGTGGAAGAGCTTCTGGAATTACACCTTGCAATCCTCGAGGGCGTGCAGGATCGCTATGAGACGCCTTTTTTCAACAATCTGAAAAAATACGCGCAGCGACCAATCGGCACTTTCCACGCACTGCCGATCGCGCGCGGAAAATCGGTTTTCAAATCCGATTGGATCCGCGATATGGGGGAGTTTTACGGCCCGACTTTTTTCTAGCCGAGAGCAGCGCCACAACCGGTGGACTGGACAGTCTGCTGGAACCAACGGGAAATATCAAAAAGGCGCAAGAAATGGCGGCGCGCGCTTTTGGTGCCGATCACGTCTTCTTTGTCACCAACGGCACTTCAACCTCCAACAAGATGGCCGTGCAGGCACTCCTGGCGCCAGGCGATATCGCGATTGTGGATCGAAACTGCCACAAGTCTCACCACTACGGTATGGTGCTGAGCGGTGCCCAACCGCTCTACGTCGAAGCCTTCCCGATGACGGAATACTCGATGTACGGTGCGGTACCCCTGCGCACGATCAAGCAGGCACTGCTCAATCTGAAGGCCGAGGGCAGGTTACACCGCGCCAAGATGGTGGATCTGACGAACTGCACGTTTGACGGCCACATCTACAATACCCGACGGGTGATGGAAGAGTGCCTGGCGATCAAGCCAGACATGATTTTCCTCTGGGACGAGGCCTGGTTTGGCTTCGCGCGCTTCTCTCCGTTCCTGCGGCCGCGCACGGCAATGGGTGCGGCAAGCGACATTGAGAGTTGGATCAAGGATCCAAGTTCGCTTGCCGAATACGAGAAGCAGCAGGCCGAACTGGGTGCGAAGCCGTCAACCGAGCTGTTATTGAGCACCCGCCTCATTCCCGATCCCCGCAAGGTCAAGTTGCGCGTCTATCAAACTAACTCCACGCATAAGTCGATGTCGGCCCTGCGACAGGGCTCGATGCTGCTGGTGAAGGATGTCGAGTTTCACAGCGTGGAAGCGCAATTCCACGAAGCGGTGTTTACCCACGCCTCAACCAGTCCGAACCAGCAGTTGATCGCTAGCCTCGACGTCGCACGACGACAGATGGAGTTGGAAGGCTATGGGCTTGTGCACAACGCAATCGAGGTGGCATTGGCAATCCGCCAGGCCGTCAAAAAGCATCCGCTGATCTCGAAATACTTCCACGTTCTCGGCGCCGACCAGATGGTGCCGAGCGAATATCGCCACAGCGGCTTTACCGACTACCTCGACCCCAAATCGAACTGGGCGGTGGTGCGGCGCAGCATGCATGAGGACGAGTTCTGCCTCGATCCGACGCGCATGACGCTGGTTTGCGGCACCGCCGGTTTTGACGGCACCCAATTCAAGGGACTATTGGCCAATCGTTATAACGTCCAGCTCAATAAGACCTCGCGAAACTCCGTCCTGCTGCAATCCAACATCAACAACACGCGCAGTGACGTCGCGCACCTCATTCGCGTGCTGGTAGAGATCAGTATGGAGATCGATCAGCGGTTGGCTCAGGGGGGCGCCAACGTCCGCTTGGCATTCAATGCGCGGGTGAAGAGCCTGATGACCGATGTCCCGGATCTGCCGAACTTCTCACATTTCCACGCCGCCTTCCGCAAGGACGCGGGCAAGCGAACCAACGAAGGCGACATTCGCTCCGGGTTCTATAGCGCCTACGATGCCGAGGGCTGTGAGTACATCCGGCTGGCCGATCCGGAAATCGACCGTCGTCTCAAAAACGGTCCCGATCTGGTCTCCGCCAACTTTGTGATCCCCTACCCCCCAGGTTTCCCCATCATGGTGCCCGGCCAGGTGATCACGCAAGAAACCATCGACTTCATGCGCAAGCTCGATGTCAAAGAGATTCATGGCTACGACGCGGCCGAAGGCCTGAAGCTGGTGCGGGCCGACGCGCTGGCCAAGCGGGTCGGCCCGGCCCCGAAGCGGGCCGCCTGAAGTGGGGTGTTGGCTGGAAACGCGTGGATTGATGTCACGGTTTTGTAAGTATGGATGGTACGCGTCATGATCGATTGGTTCGTTAATACGCTGCGAAGTTATCCGGAAATTGCGATCTTCCTGTCCCTGGCGCTTGGCTACTATTTCGGGTCCTTCACCTATAAGGGCCTGGGTCTTGGTGCGGTGACCGCGACGCTGATTGCCGCGGTCCTCATCGGTCAGCTTGGCATCACCGTTTCTGGGCCGCTCAAGCCCTTCTTCTTCCTGATGTTCCTGTTCGCCATCGGCTACGGGGTGGGCCCGCAGTTCGTGCGCGGCATCGCCAAGGATGGCCTTCCGCAGGCGGTGTTTGCCGCGGTTGTCTGCGTCTTCTGCCTGCTCGCGGCTTTTGTTGGGGCCAAGCTGGCGGGCTACGATGTCGGTTCCGCCGCGGGCCTCTATGCGGGTTCGCAGACGATCTCGGCTTCGATGGGGCTTGCCACCGATGCGATCAATCGCTTGGGCCTGCCGCCCGAGGAAAGCAAGAAACTTTTGGATGGCATGCCGGTGGCCTACGCCGTCACCTACATCTTCGGCACGGTCGGGTCCGCCCTCGTGCTCGCCTTGCTCGGGCCGGCCCTGCTTGGCATCGACCTCGAGACCGCTTGCAAGCGATACGAGGAGAAGCATGGGGGCAAGCGAGCCTTGGGTGGTGCAGGTACGGCCTGGTACCAATTCGAGTTGCGCGCCTACCGGATCGCCGAAGACGGACGCGCCGTGGGCAAAACGGTGCAGGAAGCCGAGGCGTTCCTGCCGGAAGAGCGCGTCTTTATTGAACGCATACGACGCGGTGGCAAGATCATCGATGCCACTGCCGATGCCGTAATCCAAGCAGGCGATGTCCTGGCGATTGCCGGGCGGCGCGACGTGCTGGTGAACCTGATCGGGCAAGCCGCGCAAGAAGTGGACGACCGCGAGCTGCTGGCGGTACCGGTCGAGGGCGTCGATGTCTACGTCACCAGCAAAGAGGTCGACGGCAAGACGCTAGCCGAGTTGGCGAAATCGCCGGGGGCGCGCGGCGTCTTCCTACGCAAGATCACGCGAGGGGCGACCGCCACGGACATTCCGATCTTGCCGAACACCGAGTTGCAACGCGGCGATATCGTGACCATCGTCGGGCGGACGCAGGACATCGCGGCCGCCACCAAAATGTTGGGTTACCCAGACCGAGCGACCGACGTGGCGGATGTGGCGTTTATTGGCGCGGCAATCGCGATCGGCGCCCTGCTCGGCGCCGTCGTTTACAAGATCGGCAGCGTTCCGCTGACGCTCTCCACCTCCGGCGGGGCCTTGATTGCCGGGCTCTTCTTCGGATGGCTGCGCTCGGTGCGCCCGACCTTCGGCCGGATACCCTCCTCCACCGTGTGGTTCATGAATTCGGTCGGCCTCAACGTCTTCATCGCCGTGGTGGGTATCTCGTCCGGACCGGGCTTTGTTGCTGGATTGAAGGCGCTCGGCTTCAGCCTGTTCCTGTGGGGTGTCGTCGTCACTACCGTGCCGCTGATCCTGGCGATGTACGTGGGCAAATATCTGTTCCGTTTCGACGATGCCATCGTGTTGGGATGCTGCTCTGGGGCGCGGACGACAACGGCCTCGCTCGGCATGATCAATGATCGCGCCAAGAGCCAAATTCCGGGGCTCGGCTACACCGTCACCTACGCGGTCGGGAATACCTTGCTGACGATCTGGGGCATGGTCCTGGTCATGTTGATGACCTAGCGCGAGAGGTACGAGATCGAGCCAATAAGAATGCCTTGTCCTCCGTCAATCGAGCATCCGTCCGCGGACCCATTGTGCCCCAGTGGCATTGAGCACTATCGAACCGGGAGTAAATCATGGCTGACATCCTCACACTGCGCAAATTCGAAGCGCTGAGCCCCTTCGAGATCAAGGATGAGTTGATCAATCTGGCCAAGAAAGCATCGCGGACCACGCAATCGGCGTTCCTCAATGCCGGCCGCGGAAATCCCAATTGGATCGCCACCACGCCGCGCGAGGGTTTCTTCCTCCTCGGCCAGTTTGCCATGACCGAGAGCAAGCGGGTGATGGATCACGCCGCCGGCATCGGCGGCATGCCCCAGGCAAACGCCATTGCGGCGCGCCTGGAGGGCTGGCTTGCCAAGCACGCAGAGATGCCGGGTGCCGCGTTCTTGTCTTCGATGCTGCACTTCGCGACCAAGAAATTCGGATTTGACGGCGACGCTTTTGTGCACGAGCTCGTCGATTTCGATCATCGGCGACAACTACCCGGTGCCCGACCGCATGCTGGTCCATAACGAGCAAATTGTGCACGAATACCTGATGTGGGCGATGTGCGGATCACCGAGGCCGCCGGGAAAGTTCGACCTCTACGCGGTCGAGGGTGGCACCGCGGCGATGTGCTATATTTTCAAATCATTGAAAGCCAATCGGCTGCTGCACCCCGGTGACACCATTGCGCTCGGAACGCCTATCTTCACGCCCTACCTCGAGATGACCCATCTCGAAGACTACGACCTCAAAATGGTGCAAATCAAAGCGCCGCAGGAAAACCGCTTTCAATACACAGACGATGAAATCAAGAAGCTGGAAGATCCGAAAATCAAGGCCTTCTTTATTGTCAATCCCGGCAATCCGATCGGCATGGCGATGAGCAAGGAGACGGTTGCCAAGATTGCAACTTTGGTGAGGACCAAGCGCCCGGATCTGATGTTGTTGACCGACGACGTTTATGGAACGTTCGTCGATGATTTCCGCTCGCTGCTCGGAGAGCTGCCTGAGAACACCATTGGCGTCTATTCTTATTCCAAATACTTTGGCTGCACCGGCTGGCGTCTCGGCGTCATCGCGGTGCAAGAGGACAACATCTTCGACAAGATGATTGCCAAGCTGCCGCAGGAGCAACTGAAGGCGCTCGACAAGCGCTATGGACCGATAACGCTCGAGCCGCGCAAGCTCAAATTCATCGATCGCATCGTGGCCGACAGTCGTGACATTGCCCTCAATCACACGGCCGGACTGTCATTACCGCAGCAGGTGATGATGAGCCTCTTCTCGCTGTGCGAAATGATGGATGCCGAGAAGCGCTACCAAAAGGCCTGCAAGGACATCGTGCAAACGCGCTTCCAAAAGCTGGTGGATGCGATGGGTCTCCAGCTTTCTCCCAATCCGAACTACGACGCCTATTACGGACTAATCGATTTCGAATTCTGGGCTCGGAAAAACATTGGCGACGAGGCGGTCGAATACCTGAAAAGCCATGTGCATCCGCTCGATCTCGCCTTCCGCCTGGCGGAGGCTCACGGAATTGTGCTCCTAAACGGCGGCGGCTTCGACGCTCCCGACTGGTCCCTTCGCGTTTCCTTGGCTAATCTGCCCGACGAGGCCTACGAGGATATTGGCCGCGGCGTTCGCAGCATCGCGCGGGGCTACCGGGACGCCTACGAGGCGTCGCAGGGCGCGGCCCTAAAGTAAGCGTCTAAAAGCGACTTGCGAAAATATGCCCAGGAAAATGCACTATCCCATGAAAATACCCATGACATACCCGAAAGAAATACGCGAAAAAAAGACCGAATAAAATAAGCGTCATGCTTTGGAGCAGGCCTTTGCGGTGTTGGTAAGATGAAGGTCCGAGAATACCTCAGCACGCTCAAGCGCGTGGTCATCACCTGTCGACCGGAAGACACGGTTGAGACGGCGGCGACCCTGCTCGTGACAAATCAAATAGGAGCGATGCCGGTGCGCGATGCCAACGGCCGCATCGTTGGCATGCTCACCGAGCGCGACATCATGCGGAGCTTTTCACAACAAGGCGCCCAAGTTGACCGTCTGCTGGTCGGCGATCTGATGGCGAAAAAGCTGATGACCTGCACACCCGACGATGCCATGGTGGTCGCACGCAAGGTGATGAAGATAAATCGCGTCAGGCATCTCCTCGTGATGGAGGACGATCATCTGGTAGGTTTGCTGTCGATCTCGGATGTCCTCGAGGCAATCCTGCAAGATACCGACTTGGAGGTACACATCCTGCGCGATCATGCTCTGGCGCGGCGCGGGATGTGAGGATCTTTTGTCTGCGCGGTGGTTTGCGCATTGCGGCGACGCCCCGGCGACTGTTCGGCGCGCCCCGGCACTGAGGCGGCGACCACAGCGAGGGGTTGCAGAGGTGGCCCCGGCCGCGCGCCGGTTCGTTTCACCACAGATGGGCCAGCGCTGCGTGCGTGTGTAGGCAATCCTCCCGCCTGGCCCTCCGGAAACATCCGGATAGGAAATGGTGGTGACTGGGCCACCATCGCTACGGCGAATAGTGGAGGTCGGTAATGTCACCCCGTTGCCTTGATCCTTTTTTCAGATTTGTGCTTTTGATCGCCCTTTGCGGCTTTGTGTACGCACCGGCGCAAGCGCAACAATCGAGCGCGTCGCCGCTGAGCAAGCCACAATTAGAACAGCTGGTCGCGCCGATCGCCCTTCATCCCGATCCCTTGCTTTCGCAGATGCTGATGGCATCGACCTATCCAACCGAGGTCGTGCAGGCCGCGCGCTGGGCCAAGGAACACCCAGGCGTCTCCGGCACAGCCCTGGAAGATGCCATGCAAAAGCAACCTTGGGATCCGAGCGTCAAGGCTCTGGCGGCCGTGCCGCAGGCCTTGCAGATGATGAGCGACAAGTTGGAGTGGACGCAACAGCTGGGCGATGCCTTTCTGGGACAACAGGAGGAGCTGTTGGCGGCGGTTCAGCGTTTGCGCCAGCGAGCCGAGGCGGCCGGGCACCTCAAGAGCTCCGAGCAACAAACGGTCAAAACGGTACAGGCGCCCACGGGACCGGGTACGCCGACGGGCCCTGCGACGCCAATGATCGCCATCGAGCCGGCCAACCCAGAGTATTTGTCCGTTCCCGTGTACGATCCCAGGGTCGTCTACGGTGATTGGCCTTACCCGGAGTACGAGCCCTACTATTGGTACCCTGCCGGCTTTACCGGTGGCGGCGTCTTGGCCTTTGCAACGGCGGCTGCCATTGGCTCGGCGATTTGGGGCAACCTCGACTGGTGGCGCAATCGCGTCGACATCAACGTCAACCGCTTCAACCAATTCAATCGCACCAAAATCGCCGACAACACCTGGCGCCACAATCCCGGGCATCGCGGCAACGTCCCTTATCGCGATGCCAAGGTCGGCCAGCGCTTCGGTCAGGCTGGTCGCACCGCGGCCCGCGACGCTTATCGCGGCAAGGCTGACGCGGGTCGTCGTGACCTAGCCAAGGGCGGCCCAGCCAAGGGCGGTGATGGAGGCGCCAAGGCGAAGGCGGCTCAAGGCGCGGCCAAGGCAAAGGCGGCCCACGCGGCTGGTAAGGCAAAGGCGGCCCAAGGCGGTGCTGCCGCCAAAGCCAAGTCCGCCGCTGCCGGGCACGGCAAGCACGCGGCAGCAGCCAAGTCGGCGGCCGCGCGTGGCAAGGGAGCCCAGCACGCCAGAACCGGCGCCGGGCATGGGGCCGGGCGTGGGGCTGGGCATGGGGCAAGGCAAGCTAGCCGGCCCCGGGCCACCGCCCATCGGCCGCAAATGCGCGGCTATGCACCGATGGGCGGCGGGCACCGTCCGGCCTTCCGTGGTGGCGGCGGCGGCGGCCACCGGATCGGCATGGGGGGTGGGGGCTTCAGGGGCGGCGGCAGAGGCGGCGGCAGAGGGGGCGGGCGGCGCAGGTGATGGCGGCGCCCCGCCCCAAGAAAGAGGGCCGTGGAAGAGGCCTAGGCTGGCATGGACTGCCGGTCCCCGAGGCAGCGGCACACCCCTCGCTTGCAGCTTGCGGCCCCATAGGTTCCTGCGCGAGGCAAAGCGCTGTGCCCATGGTGGGCAATGCCAATCGAGCTCAGGATTTACCCTTATTGCAATTCTACGGGCGTCGATCATTGGATCTTCTGAAACTGCCGAAGCGATCAAAGGGCACCCCGCCGGCGGGACCTTGTCCGCGACCAGGACCAGGGGCAGCGGTGTGTCAGGGCATGTGGCGTGATTGTCATGGTCTCAAACGGTCGAGCTGGCCTCTGCCGCCATAGTCTCCGCGGTCAGAGGCTCTGACGCACGGCGCCGTGTCCGGTTGCAACTGAACAACCCTTTGCTGCGAGTGACCTATGCGACTGAATGGAAAAATCGCCCTCGTTACCGGAGCAGCCAGTGGCATCGGTTATGCCATCGCCAAACGTTTTCTTGCGGCGGAGGGTCGCGTGGTCATTGCCGACCTCAACCTCGAGGCCGCGCGTAAGGCCGCAAGCGCCTTGGGGGGCAGCAAGTCGGCGATGGCGGTCGCCATGGACGTGGCTAACGAGGAGCAGGTCAATGCCGGCGTGCGTGACGCCATCGCCGCTTTCGGTCGCATCGACGTCCTGGTGTCGAATGCCGGCATACAGATCGTGCATCCCATCGACGAGTTTCCCTTTGCAGAGTGGAAGCGCATGTTAGCCATCCACCTCGACGGGGCCTTCCTGACGACCAAGGCGTGCGTCCAACATATGTATCAGCAGAACGCGGGGGCCGTGATCTACATGGGCTCCGTGCATAGTTACGAGGCCTCACCGCTGAAATCTGCGTATGTGACCGCAAAGCACGGCCTGCTCGGGCTCATGCGGACCGTTGCCAAAGAAGGGGCCAAGCACAATGTGCGCGCCAATATCATCTGCCCCGGTTTCGTACGCACGCCCCTGGTCGATAAGCAAATTCCGGAGCAAGCCAAGGAACTCGGCATCTCGGAAGAGCGAGTCATAAAGGAAATGATGCTTGGCGAGACGGTGGATAAGGAATTCACCACCGTCGAGGACGTTGCCGAAGTGGCGCTGATGCTGGCTGCCTTCCAGAGCAAGGCCCTGACCGGACAGTCCATCGTCGTCAGTCACGGCTGGCACATGAACTAGCCCATCGGGGCCGCGCGATTGCGACCAGCAATAGGATCGAGCGCTCGAACGCGACTAAAATAGGGTGGCCGGGCCATGCAAACGATTGCGGTCGAAAGCGCCGCTGCCATGATTCCCGATGGCGCCAGCCTCATGATTGGCGGCTTCATGGGCGTCGGCACCCCCGAACGTGTGATTGACGAGCTGGTGCGGCAGCACAAGAGAAACCTGGCCGTTATTGCCAACGATACGGCGGTTCCGGGCAGGGGCATCGGCAAGCTGGTGACGGCGGGGCTGCTCGAAAAAGTCATCGCGAGCCACATCGGTCTCAATCCCGATACCCAGCAACAAATGATCGCCGGCAAGATTGCCGTCGATCTGATCCCGCAAGGCACGTTGATTGAGCGCATTCGAGCCGGCGGCTCCGGCCTTGGCGGCATCCTAACGCCGACCGGCATTGGTACCGTGGTCGAAGACGGCAAGCGCAAAATCGAGGTCAATGGCACGAACTATCTGCTGGAGATCGCTTTGCGCGCCGATTTTGCCCTGGTGCACGCCTTTCTCGCCGATTATGCCGGCAACCTGTCCTACGCGCTCACGGCGCGGAATTTCAACCCCGTGATCGCCCTGGCCGCGGACACGGTTATTGTAACCGCGGATCATATCGTTCCCGTCGGAGTGATCGCACCCGATCACGTCGTAACCCCTGCCGCGGTCGTCGATTATCTTGTCGCCAATGGGTGAACCAATGGATGCGCAAACCGTCATTGCCAAGCGCATCGCGCGCGAACTGCGTCCGGGAATGCTCGTCAATCTCGGCATCGGCATTCCGACCCTGGTGGCAAACTTCGTTCCCGAGGGTATGAATGTGTTCTTTCAGTCTGAGAATGGGCTGATCGGTACCGGCCCGATTCCAGAAGACGGTATGGCACACCCAACCCTGACCGATGCGGGCGGCCGCCCCGTGAGCGCACTGCCGGGGGCTGCGACCTTTGACAGTGCCATGTCGTTTGCGCTCATCCGCGGTGGCCACCTCGATATGACCGTTCTCGGCGGCCTCCAAGTCGACGTACGAGGACGGCTCGCCAACTGGATGATTCCGGGAAAGATGGTGCCGGGGATGGGCGGGGCGATGGACCTCGTTACCGGCGCCAAGCGGGTGATCGTGGCAATGCAGCACACCGCCAAGGGCAAGCCGAAGATCCTCAAGGAATGTGGTTTGCCACTGACATCGGTGAGGTGCGTTGACCTGGTCGTGACCGAGATGGCCGTCATCGGTTTTGCCGGCGGGCGCGCCACCCTGCTTGAGACCGCGCCCGGAGTCTCTGTCAGGCAAGTGATCGAAGCCACCGAGGCTCCCCTGCTCGAGGCTGAGAGCATCGCGGAAATGCGGCTCTAGCCCGCGCCTCGTGGTGACCGCGGGGTTTGACGGCTAGCCGGCGGCGGGTGATTCCTTCCTGTGCCCCCTTGAGGGTGTCGGCGAGGCTTTGCGGCCCTTGGCGCTAGCCGTCGCCACCGTTGTCCTCAACGAGGCCGAGCAAGGACACGCCCCGCTCCAGCCCGCCAACTTTCTCGCTCAAACCGTCGGCGCGCAACAGGTCGCGCACGGTGCCATGCGCTCCGACGATCCGCAAAGCGATGCCGTGGCGCTCGAGCTCGGCATGCAACTCATGCAGCATGCTCGAGCCGGCAAGATCCACGATGGGGGAGGCAGAAAGATCGCATACAACCAGGCGAGTTTTGGATGGGCCCGCCAAATGTAGTCGGTTGAGCACGATTTCGAGCACGCTATCGGCGTTAATGTAGAGCAGCGATGCTTCCGGACGAAAGGCGATCACGCTCGCCAGCGGCTCATTTTCCGGATGACGCGTGAGATCGGAATAGAGGTTCGTTCCTGGCATGCGGCCGAGAAAGGCGACATGCGGACGCGATGCTCGCACAAGGAGCATCAAAATCGATACCAGGGTTGCCAGCACAATCCCTTGCAAGATGCCGAGCAACAGCACAGCCACGAGCGCGATGGTCGCGGCATAGAAGTCGAGCCGACTGACTTGTCGCAGACGCAGCAGCGTCCGAATATCCAAAAGCCCCAAAACCGCGGTCAGAACCACCGCGGCCAGCACGGCCTTCGGCAAATTCTGCAAAAGGTCGGTGAGGAAGACGAGGCAGAGTGCGAGCGTGAGGGAGGCGACAACGAGCGCCAATTGAGTGCGTGCACCCGCCTTGTCGTTCACCGCCGACTGCGAAAGTCCCCCCGCCACCGGATAGCCGTGCCCGAACGCCGCCGCGAGATTTGCCGCGCCGAGGCCTAAAAACTCCTGGCGCGAATCGACCGTATAGCCGTGCTTGGCGGCAAACGTGCGGGCGGCGGAGATGCCTTCGATGTAGGCGAGAAGCAAGCAGCCGCCCGCTAAGGGAAGAATGCCCTCGACGTCGCGTATGCGCAGGACCGGGGCTCCCAGGCTCGGCAGGCCGGCGGGGATGGCTCCCGTCGTCGGCACGCCAAGCGAGGGAAGCGCCAGCAGCTGGGCGGCGACGATGGCGAGCACGACGACACCGAGCGCAACGGGCTTGCCCGGCAACAGGCGGTCGCCGAGTAGGAGCAGCAAAATTGCCACGACGCCGATAGCAAGCACGATACCTTGCGTATTGCCAATTTGCTCAACGAGCAGCGTCGCGCGCTCAAAAAAATTGTGCCCGCCACCCGCGACGCCGAAGAGGCTTGGCAGTTGCGTCATGGCGATCGCCAAACCGGCTCCTGCCTTGAACCCTACTAGAATGCTGTTGCTGATCAGCCGTACCAGCGCGCTCAGGCGCAAGGCCCAGGCAAGCAGTGAGAGGGCGGCCACCGTGAGCGCCGCAAGGCTTGCAATCTGCGCGTAGCGTTGGGCGTCGCCACCCGCCATCTCCACCACCGTTGCGGCAATCATCAGGGAAATCGCCGATGTAGGTCCGATCGCGAGCTGGCGTGAGCTGCCAAAAACCGCGTAGGCGAGCCCTCCCAACAAGTAACCATAGATGCCGACCTGAAGCGGTAATCCCGCCAGCCCGGCATAGGCGAGAGAGACGGGGATGGCGTAGGCGGCTAGGGTGATCCCCGCCACGATATCGTCGCGCAGCCAGGCGGCGCGGTATGTGGGCAGCCACTGGGTAATCGGGATGTACCGTGACCAAGTCGGCCTCACATCGCGGTCGCTCGTTTCCTTCATGCGCCGGGCTCATCCCAGACGTCGGCCTCATTGCTGACCACAGCATAGGGCCTAACCACTTGAACACCAGCAAACAACGAGGCCGCGGCCGGAGATCTTTTAGCAGACTTAAAATTTGTGCCGAGAGCAACCGATGTGCATCCCGCATCCTGGTGCCGTCCGAGGGAGTTTTCTCGACAAAGGCCTTGATCACGACAGGTGCAGGGAAACATGCACCACGTCGGCGTCCCGCGTTTTGCTTAGACGCAGACCGCTTCGATCGAACACCTTCAACATCGCCGTATTTTCCGCTAGGACCTCGGCGATCAGCAGTTCAAGCCTGGCGCTTCGCGCCATGCTTGCCAGGTGGCGCAGCAGCGCGGCGCCGATGCCTTGGCCCTGGAACTGATCAACGACAACGAAGGCCAGCTCTGCCATCCCCGCTTGGCTGACGATATAGCGACCGCCACCGACGATCTCCTGCTGCCCGCCGTGTTCGATTGCGGCCACGAGAGCGACATGGTTGACGAAATCGACATTCAAGAAAAAGGCGATCTCTTGCGGGCTGAGCTCTCGTTTGGGCGTGAAGAAACGACGGGAGAGGGATTGGACGCTGAGGCGACCTACCGCGGCGAGCATGTCGGTTCGATCGTCCGGTCTGAGGGCGCGAACCTCGATGCTACAGCCGTTGCGCAGCTTCTCGCGTGCAGAATATGTCGCTGCCTCTGACATCGCTCAATGCAGCACCGAGCGCCCACCGATTGCCAGATCATCCCTCGCGTGCATGCGCCTCGTCGTACAAGGGCCAATTGCTTTTGCCGCGAAACGCAGCGCATCCCCCGGCGCTGCGGTGTTGGGAATTACCAGCGCCACGAAACCACCTCGAAGTCTTGCGCGGAGCGCCATGGTGGGGAGACTCAATCGATGATGTGATAGCCACCATCGATATAGATCGTTTCCCCGGTGATTAGCTTTGCTACATTCATTCCGAGAAAAGCAACGGCGGCACCGACCTCGTCGATCGACACCAAGCTACGCGCCGGCGCCTTCGCCTGCGCCTTTTGCAGCAGCTCATCAAAGTCGGTAATTCCCGAGGCGGCGCGCGTCTTCAACGGTCCCGGTGAAATGGCGTGCACCCTAATTCCTTTTGGCCCGAGCTCCGCCGCGAGGTAACGGGTCGTTGACTCCAACGCGGCCTTTACCGGGCCCATGATATTGTAATGCTCCACGACGCGCTGCGAACCGTAATAGGTCATGGTAAAGAGCACTCCCCCCTGCTTCATCAAGGGCTCGGCCAGCTTGGCCATCCTGATGAATGACCAGCAGGAGATATCCATTGCCAACAAGAACCCTGCCTTCGAGCAGTCGACGACGCGGCCTTGCAAATCCTGCTTTGGTGCGAAAGCGATGGAATGCAAACACAAATCGAGGCTGCCCCAGGTGCTGGTGATTTCATCAAACACGGCTTCCAACTGGCCGTCGCGTTGCAAGTCCAAAGGCATGAAGATCGGTGCCTTGATCTCCTTGGCCAAGGGTTCGACATAGGATTTCGACTTGTCGTTGAGATAAGTGACGGCAACCTCCGCGCCGAAGGCACGAATGGCCTTGGCACACCCCCAGGCGATCGATTGATCGTTGGCGATGCCGGTTACGAGCGCTTTCTTCCCTTTCAGTAGCGCTAGCGAGGCCACATCGATCATGCGCGTTTCTCCTTGAGCTGGGAAGCATGCTGCTGCCAGACGCGCAGCGTGTGGCGTGCGATCATCAGTTCCTCATCGGTGGGAATGACGTAGCAAGGCACGCCCGAGCCTCGTCGCGAAATCAGGGGTCCGCCGTTGGCATTGGCGGCTTCGTCGATTTCGAGCCCGAAGCAGGAAAGGCGCCGCACGATGGCGGTACGGATGCTGGCTGCGTTTTCGCCGATGCCCGCCGTGAAGACGAAGGCATCGATGCCACCCATCGCCGCGACGAGCATGCCGGTTGACAGTTGTACCCGGTGGACAAAATAGTCGAGTGCGAGTTTCGCCCGCGCTTGCGAACTCGCGAGCAATACCCTCACGTCATTGCTGACACCCGACAGGGCCTTGAGGCCGCACTCGTTGTAGAGCAGCCGCTCAATGGCTTTTGCATCCATGCCTTTCTCGTTCATGAGGTAGAGTACGACGCCGGCATCGAGCTGCCCTGGCCGGGTGCCCATCGGTAGGCCGTCGAGCGCCGTGAAGCCCATCGTGCTTTCCACGCTCATTCCCGCCTGGATCGCACACATGGAGGCGCCGCTGCCGAGATGCGCCACCACGATCCGACCTTTGGCGATTTCGGGCGCGGTCTCCTCGAGGCGGCCGGCGATGTATTCATAAGACAGGCCATGAAATCCGTAGCGGCGCACGCCCTCGGCATAAAGCTCCTCCGGGATGGCGTAGCGGTCGGCGACGTCGGCATGTCCTCGATGGAAAGCGGTATCGAAGCAGGCAACCTGCAGCAACTGCGGTTGCCGCGCCGAGATCAAGCGGATAAGCCCGACGTTGTGAGGCTGGTGCAGAGGGGCGAGTGGGGCTAGTCGTTCAAGCTCGCTTAGCGCCGCCGCAGTGACGATAATCGGTTCGGAATATTTTGGACCGCCGTGCACGACCCGGTGGCCGATGGCCGTCGGCAAGGCGCCGATGGTCCCCCGCAAGAACGAGATCACGCTATCGAGGGCCGCCGGTACGCCGCTCGCTTCCGGTTGCGACCAGGTCTGGTCGGTAAGCACGTTGCCGTCGACGTCCTTGGCGAGCAAGCGCGGACGGGTGCCAATGCCTTCCATCTGACCCTTAAGACGCCGCGTCAGGCTGGTGCCGGCGGTAACGGCGAACAGCTGAAACTTGATGCTCGAGCTGCCCGCATTGAGCACCAGGATCGTCGGGGTCATGGCTCAGGCCCGAATGGGCTGGTTCGCCCGTTGGCTGTGCGCCAACAGCATGGCCACAGCGCAGGAGGCTAGGCGCGTTCGCACGTTGTCGGCGCGCGATGTCAGTATCACGGGCACGCGCGCACCAAGCACGATGCCAGCCGCATCGGCGCGAGAGAGAAAGATCAGGTTCTTTGCGAGCATGTTGCCGGCTTCGAGATCAGGCACCACCAGAATCTCGGCCCACCCCGCCACCGCCGACTTGATGCCTTTGATGCGCGCTGCTTCAGGGTTGATCGCATTGTCGAAGGCGAGAGGACCGTCGAGCGCGCCGCCCGTGATCTGCCCGCGATCGGCCATTTTGCAGAGAGCGGCGGCGTCGAGTGTCGAGGGAATGTTCGGGTTTATCGTTTCGACCGCAGATAGGATGGCGACCTTGGGTGTGCCCAAGCCAAGCGCGGCATAGAGGTCAATGGCGTTCTGGATAATGTCGCGCTTGGCATTGAGATCGGGCGCGATATTCACCGCGGCATCGGTGATAAACAAAGTTTGCGCATGCGTCGGCACATCCATGACAAAGACGTGGCTGATGCGTCGGCCGGTACGCAGACCCGTGTCTCGCTTGGCGACGGCTCCGAGCAGTTCATCGGAATGCAGGCTTCCCTTCATCAACAAGTTCGCTCCGCCGCTGCGAACGATTTCAACCGCCTTATCCGCGGCCGCCTGGCTGTGCGGCACGTCGACGATCTCGATGCCCTGTAGCTTGAGATCATGGGACTTGGCGACGTTGAGTATCTTGTCGCGAGTCCCAACGAGGATTGGTGTGATCATCCCCGCTTCGGTCGCCTCCAGGGCGCCTCGCAAGGAAGTTTCATCGCAAGGGTGCGCGACCGCAGTCGTCAGTGCCTGCAGGCCTTTAGTGGCCGCAACCAGGCGCTCGTATTTCTCATGTGGTCGCAGTTGAGAGACAACGGCCTTTTTGCTCATGTGCTGATCCTCCACAAGGCCTTGCCGACTTGGGGTCCGCTGGCGCTCTCACCACTTTAGGTAGAGGCCGACCTCGCCCGGCATCCCACCAGGGAAGCTGATGATTTCGGCGTGCAGTTTGTAGCCGTGAGGGCGCAGCTCCTTGACGTAGAATTCGTAGGCACGCTTGGCGAAACCACTAAGCGTGTTCGGCCACTCCGGATCGGCAATGTTGATCCTTCTGCCGCCATCGCTGCAGAAGGTGCAAGGGAATGTGATGACCTCCACCTGGTGCTGTCCACGCTCGGCGGCAATGCGCACCACATTGTTGATACGATCAATCGCCTCGGGATGGAGTTCACGCGACATGAAGGCTTCACGCAGCTCTGCCTGTTGCTCTTCTTTGTGCTTTTTCGCGAGCAGCTCCTCGTCCATCTTTGCCATCTCGGCGTCGGAGGAGATTTGCTTGAGTTGGTTTGGGAGTATGAGACCACTCATTGCGCTTGCCTCGATTCAAAGCTGTCCGCTATCTAGCCTGCCTATTTCGAGCCGCTGGCGGCGTGAGATCGTGCTGAGCGAACGGTGCGCAGGTGACCCGTTGTGGGTTCGAGCTCGGCGTACTTTTCGAAAGCCCTCTCAATTTCGGTTTGCCGGCTTTTGGCGACCTTGCTGCGCAGGCCAACTTCATCGAGCAGACGTCGCGCGCTCTCGATCATGCGCGAAGCAAGCTCTGGATCGCGTGCGAGCATGGCAGGAATTGCCTCCACCGCGCGGCGCTCATCGAGCAGCAACATGAGAAACTGCTCGCGCACCAATTTCTTGAAGGCGGCAAGCGTGAGGGACTTGCCCGCTTCTTCCCGTAGCCGTCGAATCAAATTGAAGCCACGCTCGTCAATGAATTCATCGGGCATGCGAATGTAGAGCAGCGCCCGCAGAACGGCCTCGCGCGGGCCCCCCTTGTTGATCCCGGCCTTGAGCTCGTTGATACGAAGGTTCACCAACGCCAGGTGGGCGGCGTCCGACCCTGGTCGTCGGCGGGGGCTCTCGTCCGACGCCTTGAGGCCAGCCAAGGACTGGACCAAAGCGGATCCATAAATCGCGTGGAACCAGAATTCCATTAGGTTGTCGCGCGTGTCGCGGTAAGCATCCAGTGAGGTTTCGATCCAGTTCGCTAATTGGCCTTGCGCCTGCCAGAGGGCATTGTCCTTGGCAACAACCTGGCGGTTCTTTTTCACATCTTCGAGCGAGGACATCAGGGGTTGCAGGAAGGGATTGGCATGGGAGAGCAACTCGTATTGCAGCCGCAGCGGGTGACAGCGACGCATCCAATCGGCAAAACCATCATTGGCCCAACTCTTGACCCAAGGTTGAACGAAGGTGCGATAGAGGCCAAGGTTGATTTGCGACAGGCGGGCGACGGCAGCGAACTTGCGCTCGTCTTCTTCGCTATTGCCGCCAAGTGCTCGAATATCGTCGAGGGTGCGAGCCTCGAAGCGTACGAGGTAGTCGCCACCGACGAGAGCAGCGGAAGAAGCATCAACCTCCGCCTTCGGAATCATCACGGCCTCGTAAAGCCCGGTCGGCAGAACGTCGATGAGATCGATATTGCTGGCGAACTCGTCGTGCTCCTTCTTTGCCACGGATGCCGAGACGAAGATGCCGAGATGGCCAATCGAGTCGTGAATGGCGTAGATGATGGTTTGCCCATGTGCGCGTATGTCGTCGACCGTGTCATAGAGGTCGAGTATCCAGTCCAGGGCTTGTTGCGGCGGAGTAATGTTGTCCGCCTTCGAGCAGAACACGACGATCGGGGAGCGAATATTGCGCAGATCCAGGCGCACACCGTCCGCTGACATGATTTCGGCCGAGGCAAGCTTGTTGCCGACGAAGAGTTCATCGGCGATGTATTGCATCTCCTCGGCGTTGAGCAGCACATGACCACCCCACCAACGCTCGAACTCGAGATAGCGCGGAGCTTCGGTGTCGATCTTCGAATAGAGGTTGTAGTGCTTGGTCCAGTACGTGTTCGCCGGGTTCAGGTTCTCGAAATTCCCAACCAGCCATGCCCCGTCGAACTTACCGTTGCCTAGATCGCCCATCAGCGCGGTCAGCCAGGTACCCCCTAGCAGCCCGGCCGAGTAGCGCATGGGGTTTTGCCCGTGGACGCCGGCCCAATAGGACAGGGGCGAACCGGCGAGAATGATCGGCCCGAAGAGTTCCGGGCGCGCGGCCGCAAGCAGCATCACGGCCCAACCTGCCTGGCAATTGCCGACGACCGCGGGTTTGCCCTCCGCCTCTGGGTGACGGGAAATCACGCGTTCGAGAAAGGCGCCCTCTGCGCGTGCGATATCCTCGATTGTCTGCCCGGGCATAGGCTCGGGCAGGAAGCCGATGAAATAGCAGGGATGGCCCGCGTTAATCGCCACCCCAACCTCACTCTGCGCCTTGAAGCCGCCGATCCCCGGTCCATGGCCGGCACGTGGATCAATAATCACGAATGGGCGCTTGCGCTCGTCGATCTTTACGTTCTGCGGGGGCACGATCTGGACCAGTACGTAGTTCACCGGTCGGGGCAGCTTGCGTCCGTCCATCACAAGTTCGCAGGCGAATTGTAGGACGTGGGGAGCCTCCTTCGCGGCATGCTCCAAATAGCTCTCGCTGCGCTGTTGCAGGACGCGCAAACAGAGAATGCCGCGCTGGGATGCATCCAGCCAATAGGCCCACGCGTCGCCAAATACGGCGTTCGGCCATGGCGCAAAGGCCGGGCGGACGCCACTCGAAAGCGGTTGCTTGGTCATTGCGGGTTGCCCTTAAGGCGCCAGGGTTTGGACGGCAGTTGCCCCGCCTGATTGATTGATGGCGCAATTTGAGGAGGGACCCTGCGCGCTTTAACGGTCGCTCTGCTATCGACGTTTACCCCGATTGTTGGCGCAAATAACACCGACCCCCTTGCGCAGCACGGGCCGCATCGGCGCTTGTCTGGGCAAGGTCTTTGCCGGCGGTCATTCCCCGAAAAAACTGCAAAGCTGGGCCACGCCCGGCGCGGGAAGCGCAGCAAAAAAATTGGCCAGCCGCGAAAGGATAGCCGATGCGTGGGCGGCGAGCCTTCCTCGCTGGCGAAGGTCAGGCAACGCCAACGGGAAGCCGTTGTCTTTTGCGGATCGGCCCGTCATTGCAGATTGGCCCGTGCGCGTTGCATGGTTCACCGAGGCGCGGCGCTAACCAATGCGAGGCGGCTCGGCTCTCAGTAGTTTTCCCGATTGGTCAAGCCCAGCCCGCGGGCGCATGTTTTCCGTTGCGTGCGGTGAAGTCCAGCATGGCTGGGAAAAGAACAGGAGCAGATCGCCCCCAGGGAGACGAAGGCATCCATCGGTGAAGGCCGCACGACCTTGTGCTTTTGCATGCGGTTCAGGCGCAAGGCGCAGGCAATGTTGTCGTTTTGGTGCAAGGTTTCTGCCGCCTAGCCGCAGCAATCGGTCGGCACAAATGCCAAGACGCGGCGCGCCAGGTCTCGCCAGCCATGAGGGTTTTTACGCACGAATCGCCAGGGCAGCGCAGCCGGATCTTGCGTTGCCAGCCACCCGCAAGGACAGAACATGGGGCAACATTCAGATATTGAATATGCAACTCAAGCGTTGCGCGCGAAGACGGGTAAAGCCTTACGCTCGGGCACCCCAGAAAACGACGCCCCGGAAAAAAACCAGGCTCGCCGCGCCAAACGCGGTGAGCCGCTGCGGAAGGACCTCAAGCGCGAGGACTATGAGAAGATATTGCGCAAACTCCATGTCAGGCTGGTTGAACTGCAAGAGTGGGTACGACACGAGGCCGCAAAGGTCTGCATCGTCTTTGAGGGGCGCGATGGTGCCGGAAAGGGTGGCGCCATCAAGGCGATCACCGCCCGGGTGAGCCCACGAATATTCCGCGTTGTCGCGCTCTCGGCCCCGACCGAGCGTGAAAAATCTCAGATGTACATTCAAAGATATTTGCCGCACCTGCCGTCGGGAGGTGAGGTCGTGATCTTCGATCGCAGTTGGTACAATCGCGCTGGCGTCGAGCGGGTCATGGGGTTTTGCAGCAAAGCGGAAGCCAAGCACTTTCTCGGCGTCGCGCCGCACGTGGAAAAATCGATGATCAATTCGGGCATCATTTTGCTCAAGTATTGGCTCGAGGTAAGCCCCGACGAACAAGAAAAGCGGTTGCGGGAGCGAATCGACGATGGGCGCAAGGTCTGGAAGCTCTCCGATATGGATATAAAGTCATTCACGCGTTGGGATGACTACACGCGGGCGCGCAACGACATGTTCAAGGCGACCGATACGTCTTGGGCGCCTTGGTTCGTTGTGCCCTCTGATCACAAGCGGCGCGCCCGGCTTAACATTATCGAGCATTTGCTCGCCAGCATTCCCTACAAACGCGTACCGCGGGCCAAGGTGCGCTTTCCCAAGCGACAGATTGCAGGTGCCGACCCCAGGCAGCCGGTGCCATTGAGACTAATCGACGAGGCCTATTGATCGGGTTTCGAGCGTTCAGCGTTGCTCAGCCGACCAAGTCGGGGGACCGGGTCCGGTCCCCTTGCACCCAAATCACCAGCACGGCCCAAGCGACGGAAAGAACAATGGGTCCGAAGAAGATCCCGACGATGCCATAGGCAATGATGCCGCCAATGACGCCGATCATGATGATCGGCATCGGCGTGGTGAGGCCGCGCGCCATGACGAGCGGTCTTAAAACATTGTCTATCACGCCGACGAAGACCATGTAGGCCGTGAAAGCGAGCGCTTGCATAGTGTCCATGACCGTCCAACTCCAGATGGTGATGGGTATGAGCAGGATGGCCGGCCCGATTTGAGCGATGCTGAGCAGCAGAGTTAGGAACGCCAACACGCTGGCGGAGGGAATACCTGCGGCAAGGAAGCCTGCCCCGGCAAGAACCGATTGCAGGAGCGCAATGCCCACCACGCCGCGTGAGACGTTACGTATGGTGGCGCCAACCAGCTGCACCGTCTCCTGGCCGCGGTGGCTCAGCACGCAACTCAAGAAGGCACTCGATGCTTCCACGAGCTGCGGGCCTCGGGTCAGCAAAAAGCCCGTGACAATGATGGAGACGAGGAGCTCAACCAGCCCCACAAACGCGCTTTGTGCCATTTCAAGGAGTTGGCTGCCGAGCGGTTTGAGGTAGGGTGCTATCTCGGTCAGCGCCGCCTTCAAGTTAGTCGCCGCCAGGGTCCAAATGCGGTGCAGCTGTTCGCCAACGAGCGGCCAAAGCTTCACGGACTCTGCCGGCAGTGGGACCGCCAGTTGTCCGGCATCTAGCCCATTGATCACCGATCCAATGGCACCAATCAGACCGAACCCAAGCCAGGTCACGGGGCCAACGACGATCAGCAGGCATAGCGAGGAGATGACGGTCGCGGCAAGTCCTCGCCGACCCAACCCGCGCGCGAGCCAGTCGAACATCGGATAGAGTGCGACCGTCAAGACGGCGCTCCAGAGCAGGATTGTCAGGAGGGGTGCTATGACCCTGAATGACCAGTACGCGAGCAAACAGAAAAAGCCGAGGCGGATCACAATATCGATGCTCTGGGCACTAAGCGCGTCCCGAAGCGGATCGTTATTGCGTGCGGTCATCGCTCAGGCTAGGTCCGTGCGTTGGCAAGGCAGGCGAAATTGAGGTTCGCGGTTCGCGCCAGCGCGATCTTGCGCGAAGACCGACGTGCCGATCTTCCTTGCGGATGCTGGGCTCCAAGTATCGGCCACGTCAGGGTAAGGCGGCAAAGAATAGACACCATGACATCTTGTCTGTGACCCATCGCAGCGAGATGCTCGCCCGTCATACCAATCGATAAAAACCCGGGCGGATGAGCCTTCAAATCAGCAAACCCGCGCTCATTTCCTTCGCCGCGTCGGAAAGGAGAGCTCAATAATCCGCGAGGACCAGACATGCCTGCGATCATGGCACCCGAGTCTGTGCATCAGATAAGCGACATGAGCCCAAACAGGGCGCCTGTCAACAATGGTCAAGCTGTTGGCGATCCAACGCGGTCGGCGGTCGGGTCGGAGCCGGCCCGACCGATGCCAGCCGCTCAAGCCCGTGCGCACCGCACTCGAGAAAGCCAACGCCCGAGGACCCGTTACTGGCCCGTCACTGGCCCGTCACTGGCCCGTCACTGGCCCGTCACTGGCCAAGTGCGGCACCGCTCTCCACGAAGAACCGCGCAAAATGCCGAAGGACTTCGCCAGGTCGTTCCTCAGCCAGGTAGTGCCCGCTGTCGATGGCGCCGCCGCTGACCTCTTGCGCGCAGTAGCGACGCCAGATCTCGAGCGGCGCGTACCACTGGCCGATCTTGCCCTTTTGACCCCACAAGACCAGCATCGGGCATTGCACCTTGCTGCCAGCGTCGCGGCTTGCCCGATCATGCTCAATGTCGATCGTGGCGGCCGCGCGGTAGTCCTCGCACATGCCGATGATCGTTGCCGGCTGTCGTGCCGCGGCAAGGTAGTCGGCCAGCGCCTCTGGATGGAAAAAATTGGATGGCTTTGGCTCGCGCGAGGTGTGTGCCGCAAACCAAGCCTCGGGTGCCGCATTGATCAGCACTTCGGGAAATGGATGCGGTTGGGCGAACCAGAACCAATGATAGTAGCCGAGCGCGAACGCCATGTCGGTATGCTCGAAATGCTCAATCGTCGGCACGATATCGAGCGCCGCCAATTTGATGACGCGCTGCGCGTGGTCGAGTGCGAGCCGATGCGCAACGCGCGCGCCGCGGTCATGGCCAGCGACGAAAAAGCGCTCGTGCCCGAACTGCCGCATAACCTCGACCATGTCCGCGGCCATGGCTCTTTTCGCATAGGGCGCGTGATCGGACGTGGCTGGCGGCTTGAATGAACCGCCGTAGCCTCTGAGGTCGGGACACACGACGGTAAACCGTTCGGCCAACTTCGGGGCTACGTGGTGCCACATCAGGTGCGACTGCGGATTGCCATGCAACAGGAGCAACGGCGGCCCCGACCCCGCATGGCGCAAGCGGATGCCGCCACCGCTTACGGCGACAGTTTTAAGGTTAAATCCTGGAAAAAGCATAAAGCGCTCCCGAGTTACCCATCTCCCTACCCATCCGTTGGCGCTGGCTGGCCCGCATACACGCCCGCCGCCTCTCCCAGTGCCGATCTGGAAGATAGCCGCAGCTGGCACCCCGTTCTTGTCATCAGCTTAGCTCGCCTTGCCACTGCCGAATGACCCACTTCTACCGCCGTCAAGTCTGCGTTCCTTGCGATGTAGGATACGCTTGCGCGTCATCGATGAGCGGTGAGCTGTGCCCATGGCAGTTTTTCCTCATGCGCGGGTCCGGACAAGGATCATCAGACCCGACGCCCAAGCAAATTTCGTAGCCACGAATCGATCGTGAGTTGCCAAGTGCTCGATAAGTGCCGCGACGCTCGGCGCGTGCCCCTCGGGCCAGTTCTGTTGTGGCAAGAGATCGTCGACGAAGTACAGACCACCGACGCGCACGAGGGCTAGCGCCTGTTCGAGGTGGCTAAACTTTCCCGGCCACGCGTCCGCGAACACAAAGTCGTAGCAGGTCGGTGTCTGTCGCCCAATGAACGCCGCGCCGTCGTCCAAATGAAAGGTGACGCGCGGGTCCGCCCCGAGATGCCTGCGGGCGATTGCGACGACTGCCGGATCGTTGTCGACGGTTTCGAGCCGCGACGCATGGTCCATTCCGGCGAGGAGCCAGGCCGTTGCGACGCCGGTGCCGGTCCCGAGCTCCAGAAATCGGCCGGCTGGCTTGGATGCGGCGAGTGTTCGCAAGAACGATCCGGTCTGCAACTCGGAGAGCATCGAGAAGCCAATGTTGGCTGTCTCGCGGAGGATAGCCTCGAGCGCTGTCGGTCGATCAAAGATGAAACAATCGTTCATTTCACGGTACTCGCCGAGCCGGTTCAAGGAACCCGAAGAAACCACCTTATGGGACACTTCATCTAGGGCAAGGGCGTCGCACCAGGCCGCGCTACTAAATCTTTGAAAATCAGCGCGTCTGCCAGGGCTTGCCACTCCAGACGCCCAGTCCTCGGCGATGCGCCCATCGGCGAAGGTAGATGGCCATCATCGCCACATCGAACGAACCGGTCGTCCTCGTGCGCGTGACACGCCAACGCGATCCGCTGCCTCTGCAGTGTTGAGTATTTGATAGTGAACATCCGGAGCCAACGGGGGCCAACGAGAGGATATCGTCGATCCTTCTCTGAGTGCCCGCGTGGCCCGTGAGCATCACACCAGCCCCCCGCATCGTCAAGACGAAAGTCTTCGGTGAATGAGCGCGCAATCGGGACTGGCCGCCGCAAGGCTCCACCTTTCTCGGCATGCTCGTCACACCTCCATGATGCAGCAGGCTTCGTCGATACACAGCGTCGCTCAATAGCCAGCAACCCGGATAGAGCAGCCAACGGGTCACTGCAGATTTGCAACGGCAGCTCTTGGCACACAACGTCAGCGCACGCGGATCGTCCGGAATCTGAGGGCTTGCTGACGCAGTTGACGTGCTCGTTGCACTCAGTTGAGATGGCGCTTGAGAAACTGGAGCATCCGAACGCTTGCATTGTCCGCTGTGTCGCCGTTGTATTCCACCCAGTGGCCAAACAGCGTCCTGCCAGGCTGGAGGTGCGGGTAATAGAAGCTGTGGTGAGTGTGGGGATAGACCACTAGCTCGATCGGCGGTCATCTCCTCCTCAAGCTTGGCGAGCTTCTCCTTCAGATTAGCAGTCTTCGCCGTAAGTGCTTCCGATGGCTCCTGCCGGTCGGCCGTGTCGAGCTGGGCGTACCCCCGTATAGCTGCCGAAGTTGCTGCGCTGCAGGGATCTTCCGCGTCGTGCCAGAAGCGGTCGTACCTCGCGCCTTTCAACCAGCGGGTTTTGACGCTCGAAAAATGTAGCGGTTACAGCTGAAAAAGTATCGACCCGCTTCACTCAGCCGGGCGAACTCGTCATACCATGCCTGCAGGTCTTCGGGCGGAAGTTCATTCTTTCGCCGTACGAAATCTCGGATTAGACCCGCTAGACCCTTGCTGTAGGCATCGTCGTGCCACTTCAGATTGAGGATTGGAAAGACGGTAGCGCCGTCGAAGCGCAAGCCTGCGCCGACCAACCGGCTGCTTAGTGACCTGGGCAAGTGCGGATGGGCGCAGTGCGATTCCCAAGATTTCATGACCAGAGCCATGCGGTCCGGACTTTCCGAATGCCATACGAGGGCATCCCAATCCGTGGCAACGAACACCGCGCGTCCGCCTGGCCTCAGAACGCGGAATGCCTCGCAAAGAACACGATTCACGTCCGGGACGTACTCGGCGACCTGGGTGCATGCAACGACATCGAACCAAGCGTCGGACTCACCTATATGGGTCGCATCTCCGACAACGTATGAAAGCCATTTCGGGGGGTTGCGTCGCTTGCACAGCGCAATGAGGTCACTCGAAATGTCGATGCCTGTGACAGCGCCGTCACGACCAACAACGTCAGCGATGCTTTCACAAAGGAACCCGGGACCGCAACCGACATCCAGCACGCGCTCGCCGCTGCGCAGAGCGAGCTGCTTGATCGTTTCCAATCGCTGCGCGACGATATCTCTTGTTAGATAGAGGCTTTCCAGTTGTCGGGCGGCTTCTTCGGTGAACTCTAGTCCGCTCATCGCTGCACTCCATCGCGTCTAAGCAAGTGAAGCGCGAATGATACACCACGTCGAGAGGCATATGCCCCGTAACGGTGACACCGAGCCCACGGTCAGAGTTGTTTTGCAGCTAAGCCTTCGGGGACTGACACGGCGCGTACGGAAATCCAGCGCATCAACAAGTTTGCGTTGGAGGAGACGGTAGCTGTCCGATCTCGAAGATAGCAATTGGTCATTTTTTCCTGGCGCACTGCGTATCGCAAATGCGCGGTGTCCCACCGTGGCGGAAGCCTACGTGTGTCGATCGCCTCCACGAACAGCCAAACTGTTAATGAACCGTCGTCAGAGCCGCTCTAAGTAGTTACCACCGGGACATTGTGTATTGCGGATGCTGCGGAAGCTGCGGAAGCTCAGCATCGTCGCAGCGCAAACGGCGGCTCGTTTCCCAGGGGGATTGGGGTCGTGGAGAAATGTACGGTACCCGGGAAGTAGGGATAGGGCTGCTGACCGTCAGTGTAGCGGTTGCAGCCTGCAGCATTGGCTACTGTGACGAAGACGTTCTTTTCAGCGTCCTCACCAGTGGCAGCGGGTTTCTTGTCGCTATGTCTTTTTACAGCCTCTCTCGCTGGCCCGCGTCGCTTGACCAAATAATGCGCGGGAAACCGGACGGGTCGATGCACGATCGACATTCCACCGTTTCCAGGACGCACGCTGCTCAGATGCAGCAGCGTATCCATGCTCTAATGCGCAGCATCGCCGACCGCGAGCAACGCGGTGAAAATGTGGAGAGTACGAGGAAGTTGCTGCGGATCGTAAATGAGACGCAGCGCACGTTGCATCTCCGGCCGCACTGGTCGGCCGGTAGCCTCGGGCGCGTGATAGGACTTTAAGCAGATGCTAGCCGCATCATATGCTTCCTCTGCACAAGTCGCCGACACGCCTCAACCAAGTCGGCTGCTCGATAGGGCTTCTCGAAAAACAGAGTGCCCGCAACTGCGCGGGAACGATTAACCGAATTGCCCCAAGCGGAGATGATGGGCACGTCCGGTTCGAACGGCGCGGAACTGCTCAGCTACGTCCCAGCGGAGCTAGTCAGTCATGGTGGTCTCCTTCGTTCAGAGAGCTCCCAGCATGCGCCTCCGACCGCGCGACCCCCTGCAGAATAAGTCTGCTAACCGATCATGCCTGTCACGACATGGTTACTCACGAGGGCTGCTGAGGTCGCAGAGTGGTCCAAACTCACCGCGTCGTGACATCGCCTGCGACAGCGGACCTAGGTTTGCGCACAGTCCACAGAAGACGAGTACAGACAACACCTGATAGACGAACCGTATGTTCTCCGATGACAATTCACGTGAATGAGTATGTTGTATGTTTACCGGGGGGGCCGTTGAACACAGCACGCGCGTCCCAATGGCTTCGCGGTCATGTGTCGACCCTTCCTTGCGCGGTCAGCGGTTGGATGGCGGTAGTCGGCGGTGCGATCGCCGTCGGCGCAGTCTACTTTTTAACTGCCCGGCTCGGGCTCGCCTTGCTCGCTTCCTCGGATGTCGCCGTGTTTTGGCCCGCGGCTGGTGTCGCTGCCGGGATTTTGATCACGCTAGGGCGACCCGCGCTTCCCGCACTTGTCGTCGGCGTCGTGGCCGCCACTGTCGCTGCCAACATGCTGAGCGACAGAAATTTGCTGACCGCCCTCCTTAAGGGGTTTTGCAATGCCGGTGAACCGGTACTCGCGGCTTGGCTGCTCGAGCGCTGGGTCTGTCAACCCTTCACATTAGGCAGCCTCCGTCGTGTATTAAACTTCCTTGTTGCAGCAGCTCTTGCCGCAGCAGCCTCCGCCGTTGCAGGTGCGATCATCATGACTTCCCTGCATACGGCTGCTCCTTTCTTAAGTGTATGGCTTGCGTGGTTCCTGTCCGACGGGCTCGGGATTGTGATCGTTGCGCCGCTCCTGATTGCGTGCGGAGAGCTCCGGTTCAACCTACCGTCGCGCAACGAGTTGGTAGAGGGCGTGGGCGTGGTCGCCCTCTTGGCCTTGACTACGGTGTACGTCCGGAGCTTTCCGAGTAAATCGTGGGTCTCGGTTAACCCAGGAGCTTTCACGCTACCCCTGCTGTTGTGGCTCGCAGCGCGATGCCCACCGATATTTCCGATCGCCGGCGCGTTCGCGATCTCTCTCTCTGCCATCTTTGCGGTGACTTTCGGCACGGGCCGGCTGGGCGATGAAAGCGTACCACTGATGGCGCGCGTGCACGGTGTGCAAATCACCGTGGTGATGGTGACAGCCTTCACTCTCGTCCTGATCGCGCTTTTCGCTGAGAGGCGCCGGAGTGAAGTCGCGCTTAAGCGGAGCGCAGAGCGCCTTCAGTTGGCCATGGATGCGGCCGAGCTCGGTGCTTTCAGCGCGGACCTTGTTAGGCGCGATTTCAATTGCGATGCACGCGTCGCGTCAATTCACGGTCACAGCGTACCGCCGACGACGCTCAAGGACTCAAGGCGCTTTGTTCATCGTGACGACCTTGGACGCATCGATGCTGCTCTTGCAGAAGCGAAGCGTACCAGTGGCATTTGGAACGTGGAATACCGAGTTGTGCACCCACCTGCCCCATCCCAAATAGGTGAGACGCGTTGGGTCGCAGTCGAGAGTTCCCTTGTGCGTGATGCCAAGGGGAACCCGGCGGAGCTAATTGGTGTGACCCGCGACATTACCAATCGAAAGAGGGCAGAGCAGGAACTGGTCGAGCGCAATGCGCAACTCGATCTCGCGGGAAAGATCGCGCGGATTGGCCGTTTCACGTACGATGATGGCACGCGGAAATTGCAGATATCACCGGATTATGCGGGCATTTATGGGCTGCCTGAGGGCACGCTCGAGATTTCAAGCGAGGATTGGCGTGCACTGGTGCATCCGGATGATTTGCCGCGGCTAGACGCTATCATTGACCGCGCGTTCTCCAACGGAGAAACCGAGTTCGTCCTGGAATTTCGCATCTTCCGCCACGGGGAGGTGAGGTGGATCGAGTCGCGTGTCCTCATGTCATACAATGAGCTCGGGCGGCCGGTGCGAAGGATCGGCGCTAATATCGACGTTACCGAGCGTAAGCGCGCAGAGGAACGCCAACGCTTACTAATGGCCGAACTCGACCACCGCGTAAAGAACACGCTCGCGACCGTCAGTGCTGTCGTTTCCCACACCCGCCAAGGCAATAGATCGGTGGCCAATTTCGCAGTGGCCCTCGATGGACGCATTCGCTCGATGGCAACAGCGCACGAGCTGTTGAGCTCCGGTCACTGGCAGGGAATTCCCCTGACAGAGCTCGTTCGGCGCGAGCTTGCGCCGTACGTCACGCGTAACAACACGGAGATCAACGGCCCCGAAGTAGTACTAACCCCGGAAGCGGGTCAGGCAATGGCAATCGTGCTCCATGAGTTGTCCACGAACGCTGCAAAGCATGGCGCGCTCTCTACCGGCCATGGGCGCGTGTCGATTAGATGGGATCAACGGCGAAACGGGTACTCGGGCTCTCATCTGCTATTCGAATGGCAGGAGATCGGTGGACCCCCTGTAGTGGCTCCCGGCAAACCCAGCTATGGGACCAGCACCATTCGTGACCTTATTCCCTACGAGTTCGGCGGAGCCGTTGACCTCCTGCTTGCCCCGGAGGGCGTTCGGTGCCGCTTGGAACTTCCGTCTGACTGGCTAAGTAATGACGTCGAGCGTGTTCCAGGGGAGGGCACACGCGTCCCTCTTCGAGCGTCAGTACCTGAACTTGCAAGCGGCTGACGACGCTAAATCGGCTGGTGACCATTTCTCAATTGCTGAGCGAGTCTCTTGGAGGGTTGGTCATGTCCGGAGCTGGCAGTGCGACGATTGCCGCCGATCTACGACGCTGGTCTGTTGCTGGGGGTAGAGCGGCAGTGCTCCTGTGATTGCCGGGAGGGTGGCGGTTCGTCTGCACGTGTGAGCCGAAACGGACAATGGGCTCAGGCGTGGGCGACCTTGTCGACTAGTATTTGGCCCTCTCTTGGATCGCCGGCGTGGGCACTCGGTGCCGGCTCTAGAATCTCTTCGAGCCAGTCCCACATATAAGTCACGCAGATGCTCTGGTTGTCGATCTGGCAGTGGTGATAGCCACCCTCGTCTGATGCGCTTGCGGCTGCGATCCTCGACGGTGTGTGCTTCTTTCGTCCATTCGTGGAAGCAGGCGTTGTCATCGCAATTCTCCGGAAAATAGACGAATGACAATTCCTCTTGTCTTTGGTTCATGCGACCTCCCTGTCGAATGGAATAGGCCGAGCCTTGGACTTGTTGGCACAATTGGAATCTACGTCAAAGCCTGAGGCAACCACTGTAAGTTCGGAAACACGGAGCGTTCTGCACCGCGATGGCCCCTCCCGGATACGTGCTCTTGACCGTTGCTGACAATACCAAGGATTTGTATCCTCGGTCGGCAGCTCTGTCCCGCTATGGGAGGTTTGCATGGCGCAGTTGGCTCGAGTTCGTACCTCTGTGTTGGACATTGCCTACGAGCATAGCGGTACGCCCGAGGCCATGCCTGTTGTGCTTCTGCACGGCTACCCATACGATCCCAGGGCATTTGACGGGGTCGTGGCCATTGTCACTGCTGCGGGTTTCCGAGCTATCGTTCCTTATCTGCGCGGCTATGGTCCCACGCGCTTCTTATCATCCGATACGCCACGATCAGGAGAGCAAGCAGCATTGGGCCAGGACCTGCTTGATCTGCTTGATGCACTGAAGATTTGGCGCGCTGTGCTGGGTGGGTTTGATTGGGGTGGTCGCGCTGCTTGCGTGGTCGCAGCGCTCTGGCCAGAACGTGTGCACGGTCTTGTGTCCTGCACTGGCTACCAAATCCAAGACATTGCCAGTGCGGGCAATCCTGTCGATCCTGAGCAGGAGCAAAGGTTCTGGTACCAGCACTATTTTCAAACTGAGCGGGGACGGAACGGCCTAACCCAGATGCGTGACCAGCTCGGGCGGTTGTTATGGAAGCTTTGGTCGCCGACCTGGGAATTCGACGGTGCGACATATGCCCAAACCGCTTCGTCGTTCGATAATCCGGATTTTGTGGATGTGGTCATTCATTCCTATCGCCATCGCATGGGCACTGTAGCTGGCGACCCGCGCTATGCACCAATAGAGGCTCGCCTAACAAAATTGCCCAAGATCAGCGTCCCTACCATTGTCATTCACGGCACTGCCGATGGGGTGAACCCTCATCCGAAATCCGAGGCCCACCAGCGCTTCTTCACTGCCCACTATGAGCGGCGATTGTTCGAAAATGTCGGGCACAATCCTGCGCAGGAAAATCCGAAAGCCTTCGCCCAGGCGATTCTGGATCTCTGCAAGCGTCAATGATGCAACTTCCGCACTTTGCGCCCATCGTGGCGTGACGCAATGTCGGACCTACCTCAAAACCGGACAACCACGTCACAGTCCTTGTGACCTCATTGCGGTCCTGCACCGTGCGCTAATGATTGCTCCAACATTTGGTGCTTGGAGCGGCTTATCCCCACCCGGTGACAGAGCGGGCAAATCCGGCATAGCGTGAATGTGTTGAGCGACAGCTTCACGGTAGAGGAGCCACCTATGCACGAAGTCGACACCGATGCCGCTACCAAATTGTCATACGCCTGCTCGCCGTCGAGGGTGTGACTGGGAGGGAAGCTGCCATGGGCAAGGAATAGGCAAGGAACTGGTGGCTGCATTGCAGGAGATTGGCGTTCACCGGCGCTCTATGCGGTTCGACGATGCTCATACGCGCATTGCGCTGCCAAGCGCGCAGGCACAGAGGCAATTCTATTCATGACGCACATGGACACCGTCCCGCTGTGCGCTGGCGCTAAGCCGAAGCTGCAGGGGAAGAAAATCGTTAACACGGCCAAGTGGGGCCTTGGTGGCGACAACCGTACGGGTTGCGCGGTGCTCGTGACCCTCGCCGCGGAGCTCCTCAAGCACAAGCGGGATCACCCACCGCTTACTCCTCTTTTCACCGTGCGGGAGGAGAGTGGGCTTTGGGGCGCTCGACACGTGAAGCGCGAAGACCTTGGCAGGGTAATCGACTAGCCACTGATACGTGATGCCCACCGCTTTATCGTTCTTGAAGTGCAGCTAGCAATGGCCTCAATGCGCTCACCTCCGTTCGTTGTGCCGCAGCGATTTCGTCGGTTATCGGAGGGACTTGAGACGTGGTCGCCTAGTCTGACCCAGGCCCGTTCATGTGACCCGATCCGGAACTCGCAATCGCAATGCAGCAATCACCAGAGCAGCCTGTGCGAGATCATCTGATAGTTCATCTGCCGCTGAGCCTCCAGGCTGCGTGCCAGTGATTGCGGCGAGTGTAGAAATACGCTGCCATTAGAAAGTCATATGTGGCGCAAAAGAAGCCGTAAGCTAAAGGCACTGATGTGGTCTGACGAGGGCCCAATAGAGAACCGCCAGCATGAGCGTTGAACTCGTGGACCGCGTCCCATAGGCCGTGTAGCAGGTATCCGACTATGAGGGCCGATGAAACTCGGACTCCCACTAGGCCAAAAAGAGCAAACACTGCGACTGCCGTCGCTTCTATCTGCCACGCATCCTTATCTCCAAAGTAAGCTGTGAAGGCCAAATAGAAACCGGCGATTGGGATAAGAAACAATCCAAAAAATATCTGCTCTGCCTTTGCGCTAAAAATCGAGTTCGATATATATATCGATCCAGCGGCCGACATCACGCCGATAGTGATGTAGAGTGCCACGATCACTACGAGTCCGACTGCACTCGATGTAGGTTCCATCTTATTCTCCTGTTCCCAGCGGTATGCTTGTCGTGGCTGCGAATTATCTTCCAGGAATGGAAGGAAACAGCCGTCGTGAGAGAGCAAACCTACCTGACGAGGTCGGACGATGGCCGTGCAGGTCACGGCCCGCAGCTGAACGCAAGCCGATGACAAGCAGGCTGGCGCCGATCGGGATTTGTCACTCCCATTCGACAAGGGCTGCGCTGTATGAGTTCGTCCATGGTCCGTTCGCGCTAAGTTGCGCTAACTCGGTCTGTTGCTGGGGGTCCTTCGGACGTCTGAATGGAACAGTCCTAAGTCAATCAATGGCATAGGCACGTATCCAGAAGGCACCCTTAGGCGTCGACACCACGTCGGGCTGTCAGGCGAGCCGCCGCCTTCCCTTTTCTCTTAACACACGCAAAGGCCACCTCATTTTTACTTCGTTTTTTGGGGGGTGCCAAAAATGGCTCGCCGCGCTTTTCGCGCGACCAACGACAGACTCGAGGGCCTCTTGTGTACGGGACCGCACACTGTCGTCTCGCCGCTGCGGGTTTGGCCACCTGCAACTGGCTACCCCTAACCAGCCATTCCATCGTTGGTGCCCTTAGGGCCAACCCCTACGCCCTCCTCCGCAAACATCCCGGCTTTCAAGCGAACGCGAAGGATGGTGACATGCTCAGCGTGCGAGGTAGCTCACTTTAAGCGGAAGGACGACGCCCATGAGGACGGCCACTTCGGCGCTAGCGTTGTCGTTTTTCGTGTCTTTCTTTGTTTGGATCTCGGCGCTATCTGTCGCAGACCACCGAGTCCCGGGGTGGTATGGGCCTCAGGATCCTTCATTCGCATGGGCTCCCCCCGGCTAGGCCGGTCCTGCCCAGCGCATTATCGTAGCCGCAGAAAAATCACGGATCCTACGCGACGCGGATTTGCAGGTGTTCAAAGACCTCATCCCCTACGAGCTCGGCGGCGTGGTCGACTTTGTGTTTGCCCCGGAGGGAGTGCGGTGCAGGCTCGAAATTCCCGGGAAGTGGCTGAACAAAGCCGATCGTCCTCTCAGCTAGTCTGCCAAAGATCTACAATGCTGGTTGCTTGGGAGTCAGCCGTTTGCGATTGAAGAGCGCTGCCGATCGGCACGGCGCCTGTTGAGATGAGCGCAAAAGCGTGATGACGGAAGTCTGGGCAAGCTTGCGGTCTTGCTTTCCACGCTTGGCGTGTTTCGGCACGGGCACCGGTTGGCCGGACGTGATTGTTGCTAGCGTTATGGCCGCGCTTGCCTTGCATGGGGTCATCACCGTCATCCGGGAAGCCGCGAGTGAACTGCGTGAACTCGAATTTTGCGCCGTTTCTTAGCGAAGGGATCAAAGCCTAACTGACGCGGCGGCCGACGCGCGAGGGGATTTGCAATTGCGCAAGTCATAGACGACGTTTGCTGCGGCGCATGAGTCCGGACCTGGCAGATTTTGCAGAAGTCGGTTGCGGTGAGCCGCGAACCCTAATTCACCGCCGAGAGGTGAGGCGACAGCGGGGGCTGACAATGATGGGGCGGCTCAACCTGGATCAGGGGCAGCTGTTCTATTGGTTCTGTCTCGATGACGTAGTCCCAAAGCGATCACCGGGTACGCGAGATCGCGGTTGTGCTGGACCTGTCGTGGGTGCACGGCGAGTTGGCGCCCTACTACTCCAACCTTGGCCGCCCCTCGATTGATCCGGTTCTCATGATCAGGATGCTCATCCTCGGCTACGTGTTCGCCGTCCTCTCGGAACGGCTGCTGTGCCGCGAGGTGCAGGTGAACTTGGCGTACAGGTGGCCTGAGCATCGAGGATGCGATCGCGGACCATTCGGCGTTCTCGCGTGCCAGAAACGGGCGCTTTCGCGAAAGCGACATTTTCTGGTGCGTGTTCGAGCATGTAGTGGAGAGGTGCGTCGTGGCAGGATTTGTCGGCGGCGAAGGCTTCGCGGTCGATGCCAGTCTGATGGTTGCCGATGCCCGCACCGCGCCCGCCAAGCTTCCCGCGCCGGAGGACATTGAAATAGGTCGGTTCAGCCCAAAAAAGGGGCGCCCGGTGTGCGAAGGGAAAGGCGCCCCGTGAGGCTCGTTGGTCGGACGAGCCGTTGCAAAAATAACGTCTTTCCGAACCCAGAGCGCCAAGGTCCACGCGTTATCCCCAGTTTACGGAGGTCGAGCGCACTGAGCGTGAGGGCCCATTGCTGTACAAGTGCATCGAGGCTGACGCCCAATCGGGTGGCTCGGGAACGGGGGGCTAAAGTGGCGGACACCGAATTCATTCCGGCGCGCTGGCAGCGAGGCTGGCTTGGTGCGCGGATCAATCACTGGCGCCGACGCATCTGGGATGACGCGCGCGCCAAAATCGTGGCGAGGGGTGCAGTGGAGGGTTAACCCCGACCGGATCGGACCTGCTTCAATTCAGCAATTTCCTGCTCGAGAATAGCCACCTGCTTACGCAGGTCGCGGACTATGCCCGGGCGCAGTCCGCCCATTACGGAGACGATTAGAGACATGATGAAGAAGGCGTAGGGTGTGATGGGTGGTTTGGTTTGAGCAAAAAGGGCTGTGGTGAGAAGGATGTTGATGGCGGCAGTCCACTTAAAAACTACCCAGCGACGGACCTTGCCAGCTTCGATCAGACGGCGGGCGTCGTCCAAAAAAGAGAGGACGACTGTGGTCTGGGATTTGTAGTCGTCGTTCATAATAAAACCTGCCCTAACGTCACGCTGCGTGTGCTTTGGCGCGGCGTGGCGCCGATCGCTTCGGCTTTTCGGGCCTTGCCCTCCGCGCCGCGCTAGCCGGCGGCGCGCACTACGCGGCCCACGCTCGCATCAACTGGCGACGCTTCTCGAACAGGTCGCCTCACTGGTAGGCGGCATGCACTTTGTCCCGGCGAGTGTGCGACAACGCGGCCTCGCAAACGTCGTGGGCTGCGTTGGTCTCTTCACCGGCCGAATTGCGGAAGCTGGATCGGAAGCCGTGCACGGTGATGTCTCGGCGCATGCTCTGCAACAACAGCCACAGGGCCATGCCGGAAAGCGGCTCGTCGCGCTCGAGGCCGGGGAATACGAACGCATTGAGCCGGGCTGCGTCCCATTTCTTTGACGATGGCGATGGCGCGATCGCAGAGCGGTACGCGGTGCTCTTTGCCGGCTTTCGTGCGGCCGGCGCGAACCGTCCACACTTTGGCTGCCACGTCGAACTCGTCGAACAAGGCGCCGATCGTTTCGTCCGCGCGCGCTGCCGTCAAAATGGTGAACTCGAGAGCGCGCGCGGTGACGCCTTGCGTGGCCCGCGGCCGCGCCATGAACGCCGGCACGTCCTTGTAGGGCAGCGCTGGGTGATGCTCGATGGCGGCGATCTTGGATTGGGCGGGCAGGATCACGGCGAGATGGCCGCGCCACGTTGCGGGTTCTCGCCGTCGCGCAATCCCCGGGCCTTGGCGGATGATAGGACGCGTTCGATGCGCCCGCCGCACCCAGTTTGCGGTTTCTGTTCTGCTCTGCCAAATGGGCTCGATCACTTTGAGCACGAGGGCCGTATCGATGGCGGCCACGGGCACGTCGCCGTGCACGGGGTAGCCGTAGGTGGCCAGCGTGTTGCGCCATTGCTGCCGGTGCTTGGCGTTGCACCAGGCGCTCTCGTGCGCGTTGAGCTTCTCGGCGCATTCCTTGAAGGTTGTCCCGCGCGCCTCTGCGAGCCGCTTCTGCGCCGCTGCGGCGTCTCGGGCGGCAATTCGCGGGGTCGCCCCCAGCCCCGTGTCGCGCGACCGGCCGCCGCGTTTCCACCGGAACACTCACGACTTGGCCACGGTCGCCGTCACCTGCAGATAGAGCCCGTCGCCGCCCGGGTAGTAGCCTTTTACGTTCTTCGCCTCGGTCGCTTTGTTAGTTAGCCGATCGAGCTCGCGCACCATGTATACCCATCCCCCTACCTATCCCCGAAGCGTGGATATGGGCCTACTATCGCTAACAGTGGGAGACAATGAAAGTTCGTATCCACAGTGCAGGCGCGGGCTTTTTTAGACACTCACGAACATAGGCGAGCATCGTTTAAGCGGATGCCGCCACCGCTTACGGCGATAGTTTCAAGAGTGAAGTCTGGAAACAGCAGGCTTTGCCGGGTGCACTGGATATCTCTCTCTACTATGCGCCCGTGGATAGGCGAGAAGGCTGGAGGACGCCGATCGGGCGGCCACGGCTCCTGCCTTCATTGTCGCCTTGGCGTGCCTCGGCGCAGCCCGAAAGGCCAAAAGAAAAGCTCCGCCGAGTGGCGGAGCCCTTCCTACGGGACCCTTGAGCCGCTTAGGGCTTTGTGGCTGGAGCCGGCGCGGGCGCCGGAGTGGTTGGTTGCGGCGTTGCATTATTTGGCGTTGGCCGCGCTGGAGCTGTCGCGTTAGGAACGTTTTCGGTTGTTTTCGGCGTCGGCGTCGTCGGACGTTCCGCGGCCATCAGCAACCAGCCGCCAATGGCTATCAGGGCTGCTACCACGAGTAGTGGTATATAGTTCCAGGCGCCCTCTTCGGTACGGGCAACGCGCTCCCACCCCCTGCGTGAGGGACGCGCAACACCATCATCTCGAAGCGGGTCGTCCGGACGCGGCGGAATTCGATCGTTGGGTCTCTGATCCATCTCGTGTCTCCCATGGTCTTGTGGGGGGAACGCGCGTTTTGCACACTGTGTTCCAGGCAAAGCGCTGAGGCCACAGTTGTGCCACCGCTGTGAAAGGGCGCGCGTGACACTTGGAGCGCAACCCCACGGCTCAGGCTCCGGCGCGCTGGGGCTGGCCGAGACCAGCTAGGCAAGGGCTTGTGCTTCCAAAAGCCCATGCTGCGGCGCAGCGAGCATTAACCGGGCCATCGGTTGCGGGCGCCGCACCACGTTGTCTGGCTGGACCGCCGACGTTCGCGACGGAGGCAGCATCCCCGGGGCCAAAAAAGTTTGCGACGAAAACAGCGCCTGACAGGCTTGGCCATGTGCGCGACAACGGTCATGATTGAGGCAGCGCGAGGGCAATGCCATCGAACTGGCAAGGAATGGTGACCCGCGTCCCGCCCTTGTCCTCGCGCTTTACGATAAGTCTCAGGTTGCCAATGCGCTATCGGCGCGGCGAAAAGGGGACTAAAGAACGCAAAGGGCAGATTGCTCTCAGTCAATCCTATTTGATCCGGTAGGAGGGAGCCCGGGCGTAATGGCACAACACATCGGTATTGTTGCATGCTCTTCCGAGGGCGCAGCCCTTTGCTATCGGACCCTATGCTTGGAGGCGGCAAAGCCGCTCGGGCGCTACGGCCATCCCGAGGTCTCGATGCATACGCCTTCGTTGGCCCAATATGTACAATGTTTGGATCGGGCGGACTGGCGCGGTGTCGGCGAATTGATGCTCGCGTCTGCCGAGAAGCTCGCAAGGATCGGCGCCGATTTCCTAATCTGCCCGGACAATACCATCCATCAGGCGCTCCCCCATATCGAGGCACGCTTGCCTCGACCCTGGCTGCACATTGCCGAAGCGGTCGCCGAGGCGGCGGTCGCGCGCGGCTTCCACCGCCTTGGGCTTACGGGAACGCGCTGGCTTGTGGATAGCGCGGTCTATCCGGAGAAACTTAGGGCACGCGGGCTGGAATGGGTGCTCCCAAGCCCCGACGAGCGCAAGGAGATCAACCGCATCATCATGGACGAGCTCGTCTGCGGCGTCGTCAACCCTGATGCGGTCGCCTACCTTGAGCGCGTGATCGCTCGATTGCAAGCGCAGCGATGCGATGCCGTGGTGCTGGGTTGCACCGAGCTGCCCCTGATCATCAATGCTGCCAACTCCGTGCTGCCGACCCTCAATTCCACACGCCTGTTGGCGCGCGCAGCCGTAGATCGCGCCGCGCGTGGCGTGGGTGCGGCGGCATGATCGGGCGCCGATTGGCGACGGCGCGCGGAGCGAAAGCTCGCATCCCGCGTGGGTAGTGGATGTGGTAGTTTTGGGGGCTGCCTTGCCTATCTGCGCTGGCGGCCCGTGGCGTCGACATTGCAAAGAGGTAGGGACGATGGTCTACCAAGGTATGATTGCGGAAACCCTGTCTATCAACGGCAACCATAGCGAGCCGATTTCGGCTTATGTCGCCCGCCCGTTGGGCCCGGGTCCGTTTCCCGGCATGGTGCTCATTCATCATGCACCGGGATGGGACGAATGGTACCGGGAGACGACCCGTAAGTTTGCCCATCACGGTTATGCCGCCATCAATCACAATCTCTACCACCGCGCCGGGGCAGGCAAAGCCGATGACGTCGCGGCCAAGGTCCGCGCCGAGGGGGGCGTGCCCGACGCTCAAGTCATTGGCGACACGGAGGGCGCCGTGACGTGGCTCGCCGCGCAACCCTGGCACAATGGTAAGGTGGGCGTATTGGGAACCTGCTCGGGAGGGCGTCACGCCTTTCTGTTTGCCTGCCACACCAAAAGCATCGATGCCGTCGTCGACTTGTGGGGCGGGCGCGTGGTGATGGGTAAGGAAGAGCTGACAGAAAAGCAGCCGATCGCCCCGATCGAGTTCACAAAGGACTTGTCTTGTCCCTTGCTCGGCCTGTTTGGCAATGAAGACCGGGCGCCGAGCCCGGAGCAAGTTGACGCGCACGAGGCCGAACTCAAGAAGCACGCCAAGACATACGAGTTCCATCGCTACGAAGGGGCCGGACACGGCTTCTTCTATTACGACCGGCCCATGTACCGCGTCGAGCAAGCGCTGGATGGGTGGAAAAAGGTTTTCGCATTTCTGCAAAAGCATTTGGCCAACTAGGCACCGGGATGTGCACGTCCATTGTTGAGATCGTGGTGGCGGAGGGCGCCGGCAAGGGCAATGATGAATGGTTCGCCCTCACCCACTCGGTGGTATCTTACGACCACCCGCATCACGCCCTGCTGGAAGAAGCCATCACCATCGACTTTGTCAATCAAACCCTTGGGCCGGCTGCGCGCGCCGCCGTCGAGCTGACCCTCAATTCGGCCAAGGCCTTGAGCGGGGCGCTGCTGAGGGCCATCGCCGCGGCCGAAATCGAAGAGCGCGCGCGCCTGAGAAAGGCGTAGCCCTTCGACGGCTTGACCTTGCGACGTCTCCCGAGCGCGATGGCGGTATCGGCCGCCCTCGTCGAGGACGATAATGGGGTCGCCACCATGAAATCTGAAGAGACCCACGAGTTGCTCGAAGGCTTTCATGACAGCGAGCTGCAATTGGCTGGCTCGGCGGCGGTGGAGAGGCATCTTTGCACCTGCCCGTTTTTCTGTTTGGCCACCTTCAACCGGCACAAGACTTTGCGCACGCGAGTGCGCAAGGCTTGGCCGCGTGCCCGCTTCGCGTCGCTAGAATCAGCGGGCCATGGCGCGAGGAGAACCGTGAGCCAACCTGCATCTTGCCCGTTCGTGCGCGTTGGCGGCGAGCCATTTATCAGTGATCGCCCTCGGCGGGGTGACCCCTCATCGATTGCGTGCATGCTCGCTGCGCGCACGCCTTCCGATCCAAGAAACCATCGATGCGCCTGCGCTCGCTTATCGATGAGCGCAGGCCGGCGCAGATCGTCTGCAGCGCTTCCCACGACCTACGACCTTGGTTCATGGGCAAGCGCGACTTCTCCCCGGCCGGGGTCGAACTGAATAAAGAGGCTTTCCGTTGCTCGGCGCACGCCTCGACGATCTGACCAACCGTTATGTGGCGGCCCTCGTCTCTGCCGGCGCAAGCACCGCATCAACTCTTTTCGTGTCCGCCGCGGACGCCAGCCGTACCGCAGCAAAGACGTCGACGGCCCGCAATGGCTCCAACATGCTTGAACGGCAGCCCGATGGTTTGAGCACTCGGGAAGTTTCGTAGCTCGACAGGGCCGGGCTTGCCCAAGTTTTTTGAGGTGGTGGGAAGCGCCGTGGCGACCTCCTAGAGGCATGCGGTGGTCGAGAAAACATGACCCATCTTAGGACGGCCAGAGGCGGGGGTAGGCTCCGCCTCCGGCATACACAACCCTGGCTACTCTGCGCAATGGCGCACCCGAGGATCGACCGATGCCTCGCCCGTAGGCTGCGTGAAGCCAACGGCCAGATACAAGGCCAACAGCGTCAGGGGGAACATTTTGGCAATGACGATGCGACGCATGGCAAGGCTTCCTATCGTTCGGGGGTAGCGATTTTCGACCAGTCTGCCATCTGCACGCGTGCCAGCAGGTGGAATTTGCCCGCATCCGGCTTGAAAATCGACGCTTCGCCCTCCTTGACGTCAAACCAATCCTTGCCGAGTGCATCGATGATGTTTGGTTTGTGCGTTATCAGGATATCGTTCTTTTCTGGCGCGGGTGGCTTGGCCAGCATAGTGCGCAGCGCTTCGGCACGTCGGGTGTTCTCGTCCGGCGATACCACGAGGCCGCCTTCGGTGAGATCGACGGTCGTCTCGATAGTCTTGAAGCCCGCCAATACGGCGGTCTCGTAGGCGCGATTAAATTTGCTGGTATAGACCTTCCCGACCGGAACCCCGGCTGCGCGGATGGCTTCTCCAAACGCCTGAGCGAGCACCTTACCCTTGTCATTGAGATTGCGTTGCTTGGCGACGTCGGCGAAGGTGAGCGGATCGGTATCGGCTTGGTTGCTGAACGTCGCACCGTGCCGAACAAGGATTACGTATCCACCCGTCCGCAAGGCTTGGGCCAGGTGTTTGAAGTCGGCGATTGAGCTTGCGCTTTGCGAACTCTGAGGCGTCTGTGCGGCGCTGGATGCGAAGGCACCAGCCAGGATCGCCACGCTGGCGAAGGCTGCGACAATGGTCTTCATGTTATTTTCCGTGCTTGGTTGGCGTGGAGCGAGATTGCGCGGTCGACGGCCTTGCCGCGACCCTCGCCTTCCCGTGGGATAATTTCGGGCCGCGGGGTTGGCCGTGGGCCCGCGTCGTGGTCAAGGCGCTCAGTTGTGCAACCGGTCCTGCTGCTCCCAGAACGCCTTGCTGTCGAAGGCGCCGGCTGGGGCGGCAAGCGTTGTGAGCAGCGATAGCGCCATGAGCGCAGACGCGACGATGGTCTTGACGGTTGTCATGGTGGGTCTCCAAGGGTTGACGCCGGACATCGCCGGCCCTGCAACACATAGGACTCGCGACCGCCCCAGCGAATTCGCTCATTTCACAGGCTCGTTACGCGTGTTGATCCGTCGCGCAATCGTGTGATCAGCGCTTTGCCACTTGCGATTTCGACGTCGGCCCGCTACCGCAAAGACCGGTCAGGTCTTTCCTCGGCTGGTCACCCTGGCCGCGCAGGCAGGCAACGCCGGCCTTGGCGAGACGAGGGGGCCCGGCCAGCCCAGCGCGCCACCTTTCGGAAAAGAGCGCCTTGAAGACCCCTGCGCGAGTTATCGCCGGCCGTTTTCCAAGGTGGCGATTGCTACCAATTGCGATGACATTGGCGAGGGCTCAGGATGATCGTTGCCTTATCGTTATCTCCTTGCAATCGGGTCAAGGCCGCTGGCGGTTGCGCCCCGGCCGCGCGTGCCCGAGGGTTTTTGGGGCGGACTGGTGCCTGAAGCTTGGCGATTGTCCCCGCCTCAGGCGCGGCGCACCTAGCCGCCCGGACCAGTAGGAACTATGGCAATGGCAGGGGCGTTGCGGGGGTTCGGACAAGGGGAGTTTGGTATGGGCCAGCACCTACGCGTCGCCTTCGCCACTGCTTTGCTTTGGCTATTCCTGGCGAGCCCGCTGTATTGTGCCGAGACGACACTGCTGAATGCCTCTTATGAACCCACGCGGCGCTTCTATTCGGCCGTGAACAAGGCGTTCGCGGCGCATTGGCAGCAACAAAATGGCCAGGGCATCTTCATCTATCAGTCGCACGCCGGCTCAGGCGCGCAAGCACGGGCGGTCAGTTTTGGGCTTGAGGCAGATGTCGTAACCCTCGCCCTCGCCTACGATATCGATGCTATTGTTGAGCGCGCCGGCCTTCTTGCCCCGGACTGGCAACGGCGATTGCCCGACAACAGCGCGCCATACACCTCGACGATCGTGTTCCTGGTCCGCAAGGGCAACCCCAAACAAATTCGCGACTGGCCGGATCTTGCCAGGGAGGGTATCGCCGTCGTGACACCCAACCCGAAGACATCCGGGGGCGCGCGTTGGAACTTCATGGCGGCGTGGGGGTACGCCATGCGCAACTACGGCAATGATGAGCACAAAGCCCGCGATTTCCTCGGGCGCATTTACGGGAATGCCCCCGTCCTTGACACGGGTGCGCGCGGTGCCACCATCACGTTTACCCGCCGCGGTATCGGCGACGTGCTCATCGCCTGGGAAAACGAGGCCCTCCTTGCGGCGCGCGAGATTGGTCCCGATGAATTTGAGATTGTGGTACCCTCGATCAGCATACTGGCCGAGCCGCCCGTTGCCGTCGTCGACAAGGTCGTGGACCGACGCGGTACGCGCCAAGCGGCAGAAGCCTATCTTAATTTTCTTTATTCGCCCGAAGGGCAGAGGCTAGCGGCACAAAATTACTACCGGCCTCGATCGAAGGAGATCTTGCAGCAGCATTTGGACCGCTTCACACAAGTTGAGCTGATGGACATCGCGGCGTTCGGCGGCTGGAAGCAAGTTCAAAAGGTCCACTTTAGTGATGGCGGGACCTTCGATCGCATCTATGGCGCGGCGAGCGTGAATAAATGATCGCAAGCGTGAGATATCGTTCGTGGACGATTCTACCCGGCTTCGGGCTGGCCCTCGGCATCACGCTGACCTACCTCGGGCTGATTGTGCTCATTCCGCTAAGCGGGCTGCTCATGCATGCGGGCGATGCCGGTCCAGCAAAGATTTGGGCTGAGCTTTCCTCGCCGCGAACCTTGGCGGCCTTTCGCCTGAGTTTAGGCATGGCCTTCCTGGCCGCGGTCTGCAACGCGCTTTTTGGCTTCGTTTTGGCTTGGGTGTTAGTGCGTTACCGCTTTGCTGGGCGAAGGCTTATGGACGCAATGATCGATCTACCGTTCGCCTTGCCGACGGCTGTCGCCGGCATCTCCCTTGCCCAGCTTTATTCGACCAATGGCTGGCTGGGCAGTGTCCTCGCGCAAGCCGGCATCACCGTCGCCTTTACGCCGCTTGGGGTCCTGATCGCTCTTATCTTTGTGGGTCTTCCATTTGTCGTGCGAACCGTTCAGCCGGTGTTGGAAGAACTAGACCGCGAGATCGAAGAAGCCGCGCTGTTGCTGGGTGCGGCACGCTGGGACATCATCCGACGCGTTGTTATGCCGCCGCTGAGACCGGCAGTGATGACCGGTGCCACGCTCGCCTTTGCTAGGGCCATAGGTGAATACGGTTCCGTCATTTTCATTGCCGGCAACATGCCCGGGTATTCGGAAATTGTTCCCCTGCTGATCGTAATCAAGCTCGAGCAGTACGACTATCTGGGTGCGGCGGTGATCGCGAGCGGCATGCTGATCGCTTCATTCATCCTGCTATTAGCGATCAACTTGCTGCAAGCACGTATGCGAAGGTGGCAAGGTGGCTAGGGTAAAAGCCTCAAGCGTTGCGCCAGCGCTTGCATTGTCGGAAAGCCGAGGTGTACGCGCCACGCTCATCGCCGTGGCGCTGGTCTTCTTCATATTTTTCTTGCTGCTGCCACTGATCGTCGTGTTCGCCGAGGCGCTGCGTCAGGGTTTCCGTGCCTATTGGTCCGGGCTAGGTGACCCCGAAACGCTCGCCGCGATAAGGCTGACGCTGCTTACGGCAATCTTGGTTGTGCCCATCAATACCGTGTTCGGGGTAGCTGCCGCCTGGGCAATTACAAAGTTCACCTTTGTGGGCAAGAATCTCCTGATTACCCTGATCGATGTGCCGATTTCCGTGTCGCCGGTCATAGGCGGCATGGTCTTTGTTTTGCTGTTTGGACTGCCGGGTGTGTTCGGCCCTTGGCTTGCGGCGCATGACATCAAGATCATCTTCGCGGTTCCAGGCGTGATCATCGCGACCCTGTTCGTTACCTTGCCCTTCGTGGCCCGTGAGTTAATTCCTTTGATGCAAAAGCAGGGAACCGATCAGGAGGAAGCCGCAATCATGTTGGGGGCGAACGGTTTGCAGACCTTTGTGCGCATTACGCTTCCGAACATCAGGTGGGGCCTCCTGTATGGCGTCTTGCTTTGCAATGGCCGCGCCATCGGTGAGTTTGGCGCGGTAGCCGTGATTTCGGGGCACATCATGGGGCTTACCAATACCATGCCGCTCCACGTCGAAGTGCTCTACAACGATTTCAACTTCGTCGCTGCATTCGCGGTGGCTTCGCTTCTGGTCATGATGGCCTTCGCGACACTCGTGCTGAAAACGGTTCTCGAGTTGCGCGCTGCCTTGAAGTCGCCAAGCCTTCCATAGGGAACAGCCGCATTGGAAATCGCGGTGAAGAATTTGACCAAGCGCTTCGAGCAACTGACCGTGCTCGATTGCGTCAATCTCCAAATCCAGGACAAAGAGTTCATCGGACTGTTGGGCCCATCCGGTTCAGGCAAGACCACGCTGCTTCGCATCCTGGCGGGCCTTGAACTTGCCGACGATGGAGCCGTGGAAATTGATGGCCGCGACAGCAACACCTTGTCGCTCGACGAGCGCCGGGTCGGCTTCGTTTTTCAGCATTACGCCTTGTTCAATCACATGACTGTATTCCAGAACGTAGCTTTTGGTCTTCAGGTCAAGCCCCGGCAAGCACGCAAATCCAAGGCCGCAATTGCGCAACGTGTGCGCGAATTGCTCGGCCTGGTGCGACTACAAGCGTTTGAAGATCGTTTTCCCGCGCAGCTATCGGGAGGGCAAAGGCAGCGCGTCGCATTGGCGCGAACCCTCGCTATTGAGCCGAAGGTGCTGCTTCTTGACGAGCCTTTCGGCGCCTTGGACGCCAAAGTGCGCGTTGAACTGAGACGCTCGCTCCGGGAAATTCATGATACTGCAGGCCTCACCACGGTATTTGTTACGCATGATCAAGACGAGGCGCTGGATCTGGCCGATCGCGTCGCCATCATGAACCGTGGCATCATTGAGCAGGTTGGGACCCCCGCCGAAGTCTATGACGCGCCAAAATCGCCATTTGTTTTCGATTTCCTCGGTCATACTAATTCTTTCGATTGTGTTGTGCGAAGCGGCAAGGGGTACCTAGGAGAAAACCAGCTCGTGCTTGACGAAGGGATCCGCGACGGCCCGGCCGTCGCATTTGTGCGCCCGCACGATGTCCTCTTGGCGCGAGCCGACAGGGTTCAAATGCATACGGGTATCCGCCTCCCGGGTTCAGCGCATGTGCGTTTCGTCTCGGCATTAGGCCAACGCGCTGTTGCCGAAGTCCTCTACGAAAAGCGGCTGATCGAGGTGGAAATGACGCGTGAGGCGCTACAAGCGCTGGGGCTGCAGGTTGGCAGCAAATGCACGATCAGCCTCAGGCACGCGCGCGTGTACGCTCGCCAAGAGGCCGAGGAGCAAACCCGCGTTGCCGAGCGGGCAGCGGCGCGACCTCGCAAGCGTCGGCGATTTCGAGACCGCCTATCCACGCTGCGCTAGGGCGAACGAACCCGGCGACGCCAGTTGTGGGTGGGTGGACGCCGAGGCTAGCCTAGCACCAGCGAATGCTGGACGCCCCAGCGGTACCAGTTTGCCCGCGCCATCAGCCGCTCGACGACGGGTTGATTAAGGCAGCGTTAAGAATGTGTGACGAAAAGGGCTTGGGTGCGAGATGAACGGCAAATGAATGCCAGGCGTCCGTTTTGCGGTTGCTGGAGATCGCGACCCCAATCGGAACTTGTCGTTCTGCACCGGGTTGATTTGGACCACACTTGAGCTCGACCGGAGGCGAGCCGCTGCGCGGCGCGCTGGAGGAACCAACCCATGGTCTTTTCGTTTCGTTCTGCTGGCGCTTTCGCTCGGGTCTCTGCGCTCAGCCTTTTGTTCGGTCCGTTTGTTGCGCCCGGCGGTGTGACGGTCGCCCACGCACAGGCCAATCCGCAAGAGAGCGCACGAGCCGCCCAGCAGAAGGCGGCGCAACAGGCGGCTGCGGCCCGGGCCGCCCAGCAGCGCGCGGCGCAGCAACAAGCCGCCGCGGCCAGAGCCGCGCAGCAAAGGGCCGCACAACAACAGGCGGCTGCCGCGCGGGCGGCGCAGCAACGCGCAGCGCAAGACCAGGCTCGCGCGGCGCAGCAACGCGCAGCGCAAGACCAGGCCCGCGCGGCGCAGCAACGCGCAGCGCAAGACCAGGCCCGCGCGGCGCAGCAGCGCGCAGCGCAAGACCAGGCCCGCGCGGCGCAGCAACGCGCGGCGCAAGAACAGGCCCGCGCGGCGCAGCAGCGCGCGGCGCAAGAACAGGCCCGCGCGGCGCAGCAGCGCGCAGCGCAAGACCAGGCCCGCGCGGCGCAGCAGCGCGCAGCGCAAGAACAGGCCCGGGCGGCGCAGCAGCGCGCGGCGCAAGAACAGGCCCGGACGGCGCAGCAGCGCGCAGCGCAGGAACAGGCCCGGGCGGCGCAGCAACGCGCAGCGCAAGAACAGGCCCGGACGGCGCAGCAGCGCGCAGCGCAGGAACAGGCCCGGGCGGCGCAGCAGCGCGCGGCGCAAGAACAGGCCCGGGCGGCGCAGCAACGCGCGGCGCAGGAACAGGCCCGGACGGCGCAGCAACGCGCAGCGCAAGAACAGGCCCGGCGGCGCAGCAACGCGCAGCGCAGGAACAGGCCCGGACGGCGCAGCAACGCGCAGCGCAGGAACAGGCCCGGACGGCGCAGCAGCGTGCGGCGCAAGAACAGGCCCGCGCGGCGCAGCAGCGCGCGGCGCAAGAACAGGCCCGGACGGCGCAGCAACGCGCAGCGCAGGAACAGGCTCGCGGGGTGCAGCAGCGTGCGGCCGAGGAACGGGGACGAGCGGCGCAACAGCGCGCAACCGAGGAACAGGCGGCCCAACTGCGCGCGGAGCAGCGGCGCCGGGAAATCGCCCGACCGGGGCAAGCCGGTTCCGGTCCGTCCAGACCTGATCAAGATCGCGCCATTGCGGGGCAGGAACGGCCGAGAGCATATGATGGACGTGGTCATGCAGAGACCCCGTCAGCGCGGCTGCGCCAAGTGCAACGCCAACGCCAGGAGCGCCGCCAGGCCGACCATGTCGTGATCCGCGAGCCGGACCGGCGTGCGATTGTCAAGGACAACAATCATGCCTTCATTCGACATGACGACAATCAACGGCTTTCTCGCGTTGCGGGTGGAGCGCGGAGCGCGCGGCATGGCGACACCACCGCCTTGAGTTTCAGCTCCCGAAACGGTGCGAAAGTCTTTTCAGAGGTGAACGCAGAAGGGCGTGCGCTGCGCCGTTACCGGCGTACGCGTGATGGTCGCGAAATTACTCTCTTTGATGATCGGCCATTCTACGGCGCAGGACTGCTCGGGCTGAGTACAAACTTTGTGGACCTTTCCCCACCCGTGATCGAGCTTCCTCAGGAGCAATACGTTGTTGATTACGATGCGGCGTCCGAGGACGAAATCTATCAAGCGCTGGCAGCCCCGCCTATTGAACCGCTTACCCGCAGCTACGCGCTCGAGGAGATTTGCCAGGGCGTTCAATTGCGCGGGCGCATGCGCAGCATCGAGTTGTTAGATATCAATTTCGAAGCCGGATCCTGGGAAATTGCTCCCGATCAGTACCCGAAACTTGAGCGACTGGCCCGCGCCATCAATCGCATCTTGCAAGATCGCCCAGAGGAGGTGTTCTTCATCGAAGGCCATGCCGATGTGCTGGACTTAGATGTCGACAATCTCACCTTGTCCGATCGTCGCGCCGAAGCGGTGGCGTTCATTCTGTCACAAATGTTCGGTGTTCCTGGGGAGAACCTGGTGACGCAGGGCTATGGTGACCAATATCTCAAGGCGGATGCAGGCAAAATCAATCGTCGCGTTTCGGTGCGCCGCATCACGCCGCTCCTGCGTCCCGCAGATACCTCCGTCGTGGCGCGTTCGCAGCAAGGTGCACTTTCGCCGCTGGCGGCTCCGCTCGACCTTAGCGACGATGACCGCGCCTTCATCCTTGAAAACCTCGACTACGCTGGCGAGCCTGGGCTCGGTATCGGCGGAATATCGGAGGGCACGCGCGTGCCAGGCGGCGCCCGCCTGCGCTCCTTCCCAAGTGTGATCCGTGAGCGCATACCCGCCCTCGATGCTTATAGATATTTCGTGGCGGAGAACCAGATTGCCATCGTCGATCCGACCAGCGCTCAAGTGGTCGCTGTGATGGAGGGCACCAGGTAGCGTTTCAGGAACGCGATGTGCACGAGCCCAAAAATCTGACCGAGCTCAACAAGAATATCCGTGCATCCCAACCTTTGGTCGCGGGCGCCAAGAAAGCGGTGCTCGGAGAGGGGCCCATTGGCGCGGCAATCGCTTTCGTCGGCGAACAACCTGGCGATCAAGAGGATTTACAGGGGCGCCCGTTCGTCGGACCTGCCGGCCAACTGTTGAATCGCGCCATGGCCGAGGCCGGCATCGTACGCGATCGTTCGTATCTCACGAATGCGGTGAAGCATTTCAAGTTTGTGCAACGTGGCAAACGGCGCATTCATCAAAAACCGACGGCGAGCGAGGTGAGGCACTATCGGTGGTGGCTTGATAAAGAATTGGCGTTCGTCCGGCCTCGATTGATCGTTGCGCTCGGCGCAACGGCCGTCCTCGCCTTAGCCGGCAAGGCAATTCCGATCGCTCGCTCGCGGGGTGAGGCCGATTTGGCCGGCCGGCGCGGCTACATCACCGTTCACCCATCCTTTCTGCTTCGTATTCCCGACGCCGACGCCAAGCAACGGGCCTATGACGACTTCGTGGCTGACCTTCGGATGGTCCGCACACTAGCTGGGTCGCCGACACGGCAACGGGCACCGTAGCTCTCCCAATCCCTCAATTTGCCTGCCGGAGTCGAGAGGCCTTGCTGACCGACTGCCGGAGCAGCGTGCGGCACCCCAGCAAGCTGCCCGCCTCGGACACCAGAAGTGGGGATGGGAAATGGCATTGGCGGCTTCAGACCTGGTCGCGAGCTCGCTTCAACTTTGCAATTGGTGCTGCTTCCCAACCGAAGACGCTTCTGCCGCCAAGGGTATGCGAAAGCCGGCGTTCCTGGGCGATAAGCTCGGGCACTGCTGGTCCCTGCGCTTCGCGCTCCAACAGCCGCGCCTGATCGTCGAGCCGTTGGAGCGCGGCGAGTTCCTCCTCGCGCCCAAGTTTGGCCTTTTGTACGGCCAGCTTGAGGACGCGGATCGTTTCGTCAAAAACGCGCACCGGCACAGGAAATGGATGCCGGTCCTTGCCCCCGTGCGCGAAGGAAAATCGGGCCGGATCGGTGAACCGATAGGGTGCCCCATGCAGGACTTCAGCTACCATGGCCAGGGCACGCACGGTGCGTGCGCCTACTCCCGGGGTGAGTAGCAAATCCGGAAAATCCTTCGGTCCACGATCTGCCGCTGCGGCAAGCGCCGCGTGCAGACGTCGGGCAATGACGTCTTTGCCGCGCACGTCATGGTGTCCGGGCATGGTCAAGTGGGGCAATGTCAGCTGTGAAGGCTTATCCCGTCCCTCGCCACGTTCCAGCGCAGCGAATTCGCGGCCGATGCGATCAGGGCCTAGCGACTGCAGCAGATCCAGCTGGCTTTTGCGCGACTGCGCGGCTCTGCGATCAGCCAAATTGACGATGTGGCCCTGGGCAGGGCCCTCGATGGCCGTGTGCGGAGCGTCGACGAAACTTTCCAGTCCTTCCGATAACCAATGATACCGGCGAGCTTGTTTACGCTTCCCATTCATACCTTGCTGCACGACAGCCCAATGACCGGCGTCCGTGACTATGAAACCATGTAGATAAAGATCGAAGCCGTCCTGCAGCGCAGCGCTGTCGACTTTGGCGACGAGTCGGCTCGTTTGAGCGAGCGCGGCACCATCGAAGCCAACGCGATCGCCGATCTCGGCCAGTTCGCGCGGCGTCTGGCGTGAATGATTGCCGCGACCACCGCAAACATGGATACCAAGTTCATGTTGAAGAGGTGCCAGACCTCGCTTGAGGGCGCCAATCACGCTTGTCGTGATGCCCGACGAGTGCCAGTCCATCCCCATCACGACGCCAAACGCTTGGAACCAGAACGGATTGGCGAGCCGGCGCAGCAGTTCCTCGCGCCCATAATGGTGAACGATAGCTTCCGTCATGACGGCGCCAAGACGGCTCATCCGCGAGGCGAGCCAGTTGGGGACCTTGCCGTAGTGGAGCGGTAGGTCCGCGCTACCGGTGCGCCTGCTGCCCATTCGGGGTGTTGTGGGTGTCATTCTGATCAAAACGAGAATAGCACACTTTGGCTGATTCCCCGAGGCGTCGCGGCCTTGTCGCCGCATTGCTCGCGCGCGGGCGGCTTGGTCTTTGGACGCGGGGGCTCACGTGTATCACACCTGCCGGAACGCGGCCGGCTGCGAGATCGGCGGATTTCGCAGCCCGCTCACCCCTCGGACATGATCCTGCTTGCGGCTGCAGCGCCGAGACGGCGTCCGGCTCCTCCGGCGGGCACGATAAGCCTCACTGACAGTCTCAGGTGATGGTCACAAATTCCACCCATTGACTGTTTTTACTCGTTTAGTTGCGGGTTTGTCCGGCGTCGTCGTCTAGCCTCAGGGGAACTATGATGCGCAAGATAGTGCTCCTAGCAGCGTATTTGCCCTTTGCCGTGTTGGCAGTGCCCGCAACCGCGGACGATCGGCAAGATTGTGCGAGCAAAAAAAGCCATCGCAAACTCGAGGCCTGCACCGCCATCATCCAAGGCGGTGGTGAGGCCGTGCCAAACTTGGCGGTAGCCTACCGCAACCGCGGTGTGGCCCATGCTGCAAGAAGCGACTACGACCAGGCGATCGTCGACTTTAACAAGGCGATCGAACTTAACCCGAACTACGCGACCGCTTACAACGATCGCGCTGTCGCCTACACCAACAAGGGCGACTTCCAGCGCGCCGTCGCCGACGTCACCAAGGCTGTCGAAATTACGGCGACATCTGTGGTCAAGCCTGCGGCAGCGGCGGCAAGTCCGGCTTCTGCGGTATCGGTCAAGAAGACGCCCGGTCAACCTGCGGCGCGCGCCGCGCCGATGATTGGCCCATTTAAGACGACCGTTACTGCCGCATCCGAAACCAACGCCTCCGCCGCCTTGGCTGCTGCGCGCGGCAATGCGCAGCGCGGTGCACAGGGCCCGAGCCACGGGGGCCAGAGCGCCGGATATGGCGGCAGTAGCGGCTACAGCGGAAGTGGTGGGTATGGGGGGCACGGCGACGGTGGGACGAGCAGCGGCAGCAGCTCAGCGAGCGCAGCCGGCACGGGCAGCGGTGGCAGCGGAAGTAGCGGCAGCGGAAGTAGCGGTAGCGGAAGTAGCGGTAGCGGAAGTGGGGGCAGGCGGTGGCGGCGGCGGTGGTGGCGGTGGCGGCGGTGGCGGCGGTGGTGGCGGCGGCGGCGGCGGCGGCGGCGGCGGAAGTGGGGGCAGGTAAGCGCTGGCTGTTTGGCTAGGTTGCCCTCTGAGGTCCGGAGACGATCAGTCGGGTTGCCCGCTGGCCAATGTGGCAAGCGTGTGGCGCCACAAGGTTCCTGTGCAGCAACGCTGGGGCGGACGGGCGGCTAAGGCCGGGCTCTAACGCGAGCACGCACGTCTGATGGCCTGCAAAGTTCGCGGTGGGCAGCGAGTATGCGCATGCGACGTGTTTTGGCGCAAACCCGATTGCCGATGCGGAAATCTTTGCGCACCTCTCCATACTTTCCTCCGGGCGATCTCGGTGTTTGCCCCGATGCCCGCGTCGCAGCTTAGGCGCGTACGGATGCTACGGGTCTTCCACTGAGCCATTTCCATCTCGTGTTGAAACCGGCTGGTGCTCTTGCACGTAGGGCTGGTTGCAGGAATGACGAAATGCAGATCTCGCAGCAAGAGACGCCGCGTGGGGCCCTTTTCCCCTCCGGCATCCGGCAATGGATCGGACCCATTGGCCTCACCATTGCGATGGGTGCCGCCTATTTCGTTGCCGCCCAGTTCAGCTTGGCCCTGTTGGCCAAACCGGATGGCCTCGCCGTTTTCTGGCCGGGATCAGGTCTAGCCGCCGGAACGCTGATAGCCATCGGTTCTGGGGCGCGTCTTCCCGTCGCCATCGGGGTCGCGATCGCGAGCGTTGCAGCGAGCCTTCTGAGTGGCCAAAATCTCGCCGCTGCAACGGTGTTTTCCCTCTGCAATGCCGGCCAAGCCCTGTTGGTCGCTGGGCTGATTGAACGCCGTTTTGGCAGGGACTTCAGGCTCGAGAGCCTCTCAAGCGTTGTTGGGTTCATCGTCGCGGGCGTGGTTGGGCCCGCGCTCTCGGCGATCCCGGCGACGGCCGGCTTCATTCTCTTTCACAGCTCGCAATCGCCGATCTTGACCACTTGGTTGAACTGGCTCGCCTCCGATGCGCTTGGCGTCATCATGGTGGGGCCATTGTTTATCGGTCTCGGCGCCCTTCGGCACGACCGCCCGGACGAATGGGAGCTGTTGGAAGGCATCTTCACGCTCGCGGCTTTGGCGCTGATGAGCGCCGTGGCTTTCGGCTCACCGCTGCACTACTGGTACACCGTCCTGCCGCTTGCTTTGCTCTTGCCTGTGCTTCTTGCTGCCCACTGTCGGCCGGTGTTTGCCGCCGCCGCAGCCCTTATCCTCGGTTTCGCCGTCGTCTGGACGACCACGTTCGGAATGGCGGCGTTGGACGGACTCAAGAGCTTGCACGACCGCACTTATGCCGCCAGAGCAACGCTGCTCGCGATCTCCACCTGCATGCTCGTGCTTGCGGCTCTCTTCGCCGAGAGACGACGGAACGAGGCAGCCATCAACGATAGCAGCCATCGGCTTCAACTTGCCCTTGACGCCGCAAAGCTCGGCGTTTGGAGCCTGGATTTCAAGACCGAGCGCTTCGAATGCGACGCTCGTGACAGTCTCATTCACGGGCACATTCCCGGCGCCATACCTCGAACGATCGGCGAGGCGCGGCTTTTCGTGCATGCAGAGGACCTGCCGAGCCTTGACGAAGCGTTCATAGCCGCTCGCCGTGTCGGTGATAACATGCGGGCCGAATACCGCCTGGCGCCGATCGCCTGTGGCGCGGGTTATCCTGAGGAGCGCTGGGTCGCGATTGAAGGCGCCTATATTCGCGCGCCGAATGGTGAGCGCGAACGATTGCTTGGCGTCAGTCGCGACATCACCGACCTGAAAAGAGCACAGCACGCTTTGGCCGAGCGTAATTTGCAGCTCGCGCTCGCAGGAAAGGCCGCCCTCGTGGGCAGTTATTCCTACGACGTTAACACCGATGCAATGCAGGTTTCCGAGGGCTATGTGGCGGTACATGGTCTGGGCGAGGGAACCAAGGTGACCACGCGAAGCGAATGGTGCGCCCGGATCCACCCGGAGGACTTGGACCGCGTCGAGGAGTTTCGAAGCCAGGCCTTTCTCGAACGCAGAGGCGAATATGGCCTCGAGTATCGGGTCATTCGCGGCGAACGAGAGGTTCGCTGGATCGAAGCTCGAAGTTTTATCCTCTATCGCGACGATGGCTGTCCGCAGCGAGTCGTGGGTGTGGATATTGACATCACCGAGCGCAAACAAGCCCAAGAACACCGAGACATCTTGAATGCCGAGCTAGACCATCGGGCAAAGAACTTGCTCGCCACAGTAGGTGCGATCATCACCCAGACGCAGAATGCCAACTCATCGATGCCGGACTTCGTCTCCGCCCTCGATAGGCGCATTGCTTCGTTGGCAAGAGTGCACGAGTTGTTGAGCTGCAACCGGTGGCAGGGTGTGTCTTTGCGCGAAATCGTCCGACGGGAATTTGCCCCCTACGCCGCCGACAATATCGCGGTCAAAGGTCCAAGCGTCCTGCTCACCGCAGAAGCCGTCCAGCCGCTGGCAATGGTGCTCCATGAGTTGACCACGAACGCGGCAAAGTATGGAGCGTTTTCCAACCGCAGTGGTCGCGTCGTCCTGTGCTGGTGGTGGCTGCGCAAAGAATCGCATGACCGGCTCGCGATCGATTGGCGCGAGATGGGTGGCCCCGCAGTGGCCAGTCCAAACCGATATGGCTACGGCACAAGCATCGTTCGTGAACTCATTCCCTTCGAGTTGGGTGGGGAGGTTAGTCTCATTTTTGCCGCCGATGGCTTGCGTTGCCGCATGGAAATTCCTTCCGACTGGATCAGCCCCGACGGTTCACAGGAATCGGTTCGCCAGCACTCCAGCGAGCTAATCGGCACCGAAGCCATGGCGCCGGCCAAACTGGCTTCTTCCGCTTGAGGCAGGCAAGCGGGTCGTTGCCCGCCTTCCGACCGGGCTCACCGCCGCCTGGTTGGTGCTGCCTCGACACCGCACCCCTTACAATGTCATGGACGTGTCATCGAGCTCGCGCAGCATATCGTCACGCGCTAGGGGGAGATCTGCTATGGTCCTGTCTATGCATCGTGCGGTTTCGCGTCGTGGTGTGGTCAGAGGTCTTGCCGTCACGGCCGCGGCAGGCGCCGGGAGTGGCATTTTTGCGCCCTATTTGAGCCGGGCCAACGATCGAGCGGCGCTAACGCATGGCCTGCAGTCGGGCGACATTTCGGCCTCCTCCGGTGTCGTCTGGGCGCGCGCGGATCGTCCCTCCCGCCTCAACTTCGAAGTCGCGACCAGCGAAACCTTCAAGGAAATCTTGCATAAGGTCTGGGTGGATGCGTTGCCCGAGAGTGACCTCACCGCCAAGGTCGCCATCGATGGTCTGCCGGCAGGCCAAGACATCTTTTACCGCGTCACCGCGCAAAATCATGCCGAGCCCCACATTTTGGGCGAAGCCTTGGTCGGTCATTTTCGCACCGCGCCCGCCGATAAGCGGAACGTGTCGTTCGTTTGGTCAGGCGATACCTGCGGGCAAGGCTGGGGGATCGACGAGGCCCGCGGTGGCATGAAGACCTATGCCACCATGCTCAAGCATCGCCCCGATTTTTTCATCCACAACGGCGACACGATTTACGCGGATGGGCCCATCCCGGCTGAAATAAAGCTAACAAACGGTGAAATCTGGAAGAACCTGACCACCGAGGAGAAGTCGAAGTGTGCTGAGACGCTTGCCGAATTCCGCGCCAACTACAAGTACAACCTCCTCGACAAGAACTTGCGCGCCTTTAATGCGGTGGTGCCGATCTTTGCTCAGTGGGACGACCACGAGGTGACCAACAACTGGTGGCCCGAGGAACCCCTCACGCGGGCCGAACATGGGCGCAAAAAGTATAGCGAGAAGAACATGCTCGTGATGGTGGCTCGCGCGGCCCGGGCCTTTCATGAATATATGCCCGTCCGGCCGGAGCCATCCGAGCCGGGTCGAGTCTATCGCAAGATTGCCTACGGCCCGCTGCTCGACGTCTTCATGATCGACATGCGTAGCTACCGCGGGCCGAATGGCGAGAACCGTCAAGCCAGCTATGGGCCCGAAGCGTATTTCCTGGGGCCGACCCAGGTCGCCTGGCTCAAACGCGAACTCAAGGCGTCGCGCGCGACCTGGAAGGTGATCGCGGCCGACATGCCCATCGGGCTTTACGTTGTCTATGATGGAGACCGAAAATTTGGCAGCGAGGCTGTCGCGCAGGGTGACGGCGGCGTGCCGCTCGGCCGCGAGCTCGAGATTGCCGATCTTCTCTCCTTTATCAAACGCGAAAAAATACACAATAGCGTGTGGTTCACGGCGGACGTGCACTACACGGCCGCTCATTATTATGATCCCAACAAGGCCGCGTTCCAGGATTTCGATCCGTTCTGGGAATTCGTGTCGGGACCGATCCACGCCGGCTCCTTTGGTCCAAACGATCTCGACGCCACCTTCGGCCCGCAGCTGATGTATGTGAAGGCGCCGACAAAGGAGCAAGGCCAGAACCTATCACCTGCCTTCGACCTGCAGTTCTTCGGTCATGTCGCCATCGATGGGACGACCGAACAAATGCAGGTCAGTTTGCGCGACTGGAACGATGTCGTGCTCTGGACCAAGACGTTGGATCCGCAAAAATCCTAACGGCCCACGCGCCATCGAGGGCCATGGTAGCGACCCGATGGCCCTGATTTTTTCGCGCGTGCACGCGCGCCAATGCCCGCGAGCCGCAAATACGCGCGTCCCAAGCCCCAGGGCGCATAGCCTTCGGCTAGAAGGGGAACTCGACCTCGAATTTGGTCCGCAGCGTGCCTCGCTCGGTTTCGGAGGTCGCCCCGAACAGATAGCCGGCTTCATATTTGATCTTGCCCTTACCGAAGACGTCGGCGAGGCTGACGCTGCCGGCAAACATCGGGCCCACACGGAATTGCTGGTCATTGAAGCGACCGGCGTGATTGACGTCCTCGATCTCGCCGTAGAATTCGATGCCCGGCTGGAAATATTGGTTCAAGCGGTAACGCGTCTGCCAGGCATAGGAGACTGTGTCGATCGGTTCGGCCTTGCTGCCGAGCTGCTTCTCCCAAAACAAATTGAGCGTATGCAACCAATTCATGTGCTCCTTTTGGAACAGCAAACCCAGTTCGACCGTGTTGGGATCATCGCGCTTGGTGGCACGTGCAAATTCAGCAAAAATGGCAAAATCGAGCCAATACTTGCCGGGCTCCGTCAGCATGAAATAATTCTCAAATGTCGTGGCTTCCCAGTGCGTTGTTTCGCCGGGGTGTCGTTCGATCTCGCCTTCGAGTTCGACGAACCAGAATGGCAGGATACCGACGCCGACCTCAACGGGGCTGCTAACGTCGTGGTTGCGGTCGGCGCGCTTGTCGAAAGTAGTCGAGAAGTTGTGCTCAATCTCGACCTCGCGGTAGTCAATGTTGGGATAGCGGATCTTGAATTCCGCCTTGGCAGGATCCGCCCACAACAAACTGGTCAAACTCGCGGCGGTGGCGATCGCAATCATGCCGGCACGGGCGCTTCGGCCCTGGCTATGTTTCGACCGGACCAACGAAGACAACAACATGAGACCCCCCAAAACGATGACGTAACAAAGGACTTGCACTCCGGCCGGGCGTGCCTCATAGCCGATCAGGCTGTGAAGCACTTTCCCGACCAAACTTTTCTCGCTCAGGATGGACGTGGTGTCCCAGACCGGACCACCCAGAGCGGGAATAACATCGGCCTGCACGAGGAAGCCCGCCGCTTGCGCGGCCAATCCGGCCGTCAGCAGCAGGATCATCGCGTTCGTCACGCCGAACAGATAGCGCAGGGGGATGCTGAGGAGCCCGCGGTAGAGCAGCAGGCCGACGCCGATGCCGGTAACACCTCCGAGCAGACCGCCCGCGACCATCTCGCCAGCGCTGTCATCGCCGGAGGACGCTATGCCGTACAGGAACAGAACGGTCTCGGAGCCTTCGCGCAGCACCGCCGCACCGGCCGCAACCGCAAGGGCATAAAGCGGCCGATCGCCGGCCGCGACGGCCTTGCCGATCTCGCCCATCTCGCGCGAGATCTCCCGCCCGTGTTGCGACATCCATATTGTATGCCAACCGAGCATGATCACCGCCACGATCAGGATCGAGGCATTGAGAAGCTCCTGCCCGATACCTTCGACGGCAGCGGTGATGGCCCCAGCCGAGGCGGCGACGATGCAGGCGCCGGCAAAGCCAACGGCAACGCCGGAGCCCACCCACACCCCACGCCTTGCCACGCCATAGGTGGCAGCCATGATGATGCTCACCACCAAGGCCGCTTCAAGGGTTTCGCGGAAGACGATGACGGCGGTCGAAAGCATGGGCGGTCCCAGGCCTCGTCCTGACTACTTGGCCACGAGGTGTCCGCGTGTCGACTGATGGAAGTCGTCGAAGAATGGATAGGTGCCAGGCGCCAACGGTCCTATGTAAATGACGGCGCTCTGGCCCGGCGGCACCACTTTTTCGCGGTTTAGCTCGGCGCTCTCAAATTCGGCCGCGACCTTGCGCGCGTTCTTGACGCGCAACTGGAACTTCACACCGGCCTTTACGTTCAAAGTGCTCGGTTCGAACCGATCGTCGTGGATGGTAACGGCATAGCTCGTCTCTTGAGCCGGCGCCGTAGTCGATCCCGCGGGCAGCGTGAACGCTGCGGCAAAAAAAATTGCTCCGTATCGAAACGTCATCCGAGCACCCAACGCATTTACAGGGAAAGCGACCCGAAGTCGGGGCCGATGTTTAAAAAGTGGTATTATGGAGTCAACAATTATGTTTTAGAGCTAGAACAATTACAAACGCGCGTTCCGTTCAAAACCGCAGCAAAATAGGGCTCCCGTGCCGCCCCGGCTGCGTTCCAGTCACAACCAAGGGCAGCCGTTTTGTACCCCACTTGCCCGGTCCGCCGGTGCGCGCCGTCGGCAAGGTCGCAAGGAGTTGGACCGGTCGTGCTCGACAAAAGTCGTATGCACGGCTTTGCCCCCGTGGCACTCATTTTATGTGCCGCTGGCGGCACACCATCGGCGGGCGCGCGAGGCCCGCGGGACGTCGCAGGCCGGCGATCCTGCTTCCGCCATTTTGCGCCGGATCCTGTGTCACGCCGGCAACGACTGGTCGCAAGGGCCGCCGACGCCGACCTCCGCTCTGGTGCTGCCCGCCATCGACCCGAAAGGGCCTGGCGCCGTCGCTTGAGAAATCGGGGCGATTTTAAGGAGAAGCGGCCGTGCTGCGTTGGCGGGACAACCTTTCCACAAACAAGATCGTGATTGGTCCCCTGGGTCGCCCCGGGATATTCCGGCCGCGCTTTTGTCGGTCGGTGGGCACTTGTGATTAGGAAGGCAGTTGATGGTGAATTTGTACAAAGTGCTCGGTGTATCCCGCCACGTGGATGGCGCTGCAATCAAGATCGCCTTTCGCACGTTGGCCAAAGTCCACCACCCCGACCTGCACGGCGGCGACAAGCTGGCAGAACGACGCTTTCAATCCATCACCAGTGCCTACGAAGTCTTGAGTAAACCCGCCCGGCGCGCGGCCTATGATGCGGCGTGCGCTGGCGAGCGCGCCGCGGCGCGCAGGCGCATGAAAAGTGCAGCTGTTGCCATGACAGCATCGTTCCTGCTGACCGTGAGTTCGGGGCTTGCGCTGGCGGGCTGGATGCGCATTGAGGGACTTATCTAGCATTGTCTCGTCAGGGTGCCGTGGTCGTGCGACCCGCGCGGCGACGCACGCCGATCGCCGCGACGGCGCCTTGACCCAACGCCAAGCCCCTGCGCTGCAGTGTGGCTGGGTTGCTGCTTCGAAGCGGTGCCAACTTCAAGCCGGAGAGCATCGGTCGCCAGCCGTAGCGCGCGCAGCGGGCGCCCTTTTCAGGTCTAAAGCTTGCTGCTCCACGTGCACACGAGTGCCGTCGCCCCTCCGGCACGAGCGTCCAGTCACAAACGTGTTTAAGCCGCTTTCGGGTTGGCTTCCGTCACCCCTGGTATAGACGAGCCGGCGCAGGGCGCTCGCTAGTCTTGGCCGCGACCCGCCCATCCCGGCGGCGGCGCGGCAAACCGATGTCCGATCGCCAGCTTCAATTCATTCCGCCTGCGCCATTGGCGGATGCGGTCGGTGCGGCTGAGCTCGCCAGAGCTCCTCGCTTGCCTGCGGCATGAACCACTCTTCGACGATCGACGGCAAGCCGGCATCGCTCACGGCTCCATCTCCTTCATGGCGTTCGAGAATGGCTTCCCGGACCCATCGAATTGTTAGCGCCAGACGCCGTAGAGCTCGAGCAAGTTGCTGAGCCGCGTCAGCCCGCGCGCCGTGGCACGAGCGTCGCGCAGGCTACGGCCCTGGCGTCTGTACGTGGCTAGCCCCCAACGCACACGAGGCAGCCAAATACGTGGGGCGCGCGGGGCCGGCTGCGAAACGCCGCTCGTTGGTGAAACCCCGATGAACCGACGCTCGTGGGTCGCATCGGCTCGGCGCGCAGTTTGAAGAGCGCGGGTTCACCGGTCGCGGGCATGCAGGGTGATTGTTTATAGTCAAACCTGCCGCGGCGGCGGCAAGCGAAGCTTTGCCTAGAGACTCAACACTCCGCTCGCGCCAAATCGGGCGATCCTATATCAGTGGTATTTGGGGCCGGCGGAACGGCCGATCGCCGACAACGAGAGTATCGTACGCTGCTGAAAAGGATAGCGTCAGGGGACACAAGAGGGGCCGCGGGTGCAGGCGTGTGCGCCGTCCGGCTCACGGGCTCCAAGAAAGGACTTGCGCCGATGAAATTCACCGTTGGCCTCAAGTATAAGGGCAAGGTGAACCACGTTGTGGTGGACGCGGAAGACGCCCTCATCGCCGCCCTCAAGACCAAGGCGGAACTTCCCGAAGCGCAAATCATGTATGTGCGGCGACAAAATCGCCGGGGCGACGCGCGTCACCCACCGTTGACGCGCGTGAAGGGCGGCCAGTGACGCAGAGACCGGACGCAGAGACCGGACGCAGAGACCGGACGCAGAGACCGGACGCAGAGAACATCTGCCGATCGCACGCATCGCCCGGCGATGCGTCGACCCGCCCAAGCGGTCTTCGCCTGCCCGCTGCTCCTGACCGCACGATCGCTGGCATCACGGGCTACGCGCAGGCTGTTGGCGGTGCCGATAAGCGTGAGCGGTGGTGCGGTTGGCAAACAGCAGGCCCCTTCAGGGTGGGCCTCACACGCTTCTTAGTTGGTGCATTGATAGTAGCGGTCGCGCCAATAACTGCTGCCGGTACTTTGCCAGCGATTGTACTCATAGGCGCAGCTTGCGACGTAGCCTGCTCCGGCAACCGGGAGGGCCACCCACACACCGTTGCGCCAATAGCCCCTGCGACCGTTGTGATTAACGTATCGTCGATTGACATCGCGTGTGACGTTACGCGTCACATTCCTGTTCACATTGACGTTGCGATTGATGTTACGCGATACATTTCTGTTCACGTTGACGTTGCGATTGACATGGGCATGCCCATAGGCGTGACCACCGCCCCTGTGGAAGCCGCCGGCGTGCCGGGCATCAGCCGCACCCGGCAAAGCCGTCGTACCCAAAAGCAAAACAAGGCCGCAGGCGAGACTGAGGAGCAATTGCCGCATGATTGACCTCCGTGACCATGCCTCAATCTGGACAACGTCGGTCAGGCGGGGTGGGGCTGGAATAGGGAGTTTCCCGATTTGACCGGGGGGCAACCTTGAGAGTCAAAGAGTTCGTCACACCAACCGACGTGCGCCTGCTCCGGCGCGGCAGCGATTTGGGTGCGCGCACTGGTCCCGCGGCGTGGTCATGCAGTGCACTGGCGAGCACCAGCGCCTGGAAGTGGGGAGCCATTCCTCTTGCCAACTGGCGGCGTACTCTCCACGCCGACGCGGTTTTGTCTCAACCCGTCGTTCCTGGCGTGGTGTTGATCTCAATCTTGCGACCTTGTTTTTGTGCCACCGCGTCTGGCGGCTTTGGGAGGCTAATGGTTAGAACTCCGTCCCGAAATTGCGCGGAAACCTGAGCCGGGTCGACCTGGTAGGGCAGCGTCAGCGTACGCTGGAAAGCCCCGTAGGAGCGCTCCATGCGGTGAACCGTGCGGCCCTCCATATCCTTCTTCTCGTCATGCTCGGACCGTTTTTCGCCCTTGATGCTGAGCTGGTCGCCGACCAACGACACCTCGATGTCGGCCTCCTTGACACCGGGCAATTCGGCGGTGAGCGTCACTGCGGTGTCGTCCTCGGCGATGTCGACGCGGGGAGCCAACACACCCCCCATGCTGCGCCCGAACCAGTCCTCAAACATGGAGTTGATCTGACTTTTGAATCCGCGAAAATGTTCGACGTCGCGCTGCCGGTCGCCCCACGCCGGGAACCACGATTTGTTGACCATGGCGGACCCTCCCTATTTGTGATGCGCGGAGACGGCCTGCATCGCCTCCTTACTGACGGTCCGCGGAGCCGCATTGTAAACATCGCCGAGGCTTAATATCCCGCTCATGCGCTTCTTGCCATCGATCACGGGCAGGCGGCGCACCCGCCGGCTCTCCATCAGCCGTGCGGCGTCGTCGAGTTCCTGTCTCTCCTGGCAGAAGACGATACCCTCGGTCATCACATCGCGAGCGCGTTGTGTCTTTGCATCGAGGTCCGCGGCGATGCAACGGCAGACGATGTCGCGATCCGTCACCATGCCAACCAACCTGTCGTTTTCGCCGATCGGAATCGCACCGATATCATGCTCGCGCATCAATTTGGCGAGCTCGACAATGGGTGTGTCGGGATCGACCCACTGCACACCCTTGTGCATGGCATCTTTTACCTTCATGGACAGCTCCTTTTTGCAAGTGCCGCCCCGTCAGCAGGTATACAGCAGCTTAACGCTCACTGACGCTGCGCGTTCCGGAACCGGGCCACTCCCCCCGGCGCATTTGGCAAGGCTCCGGTGAGGCAAAATTCGTGCTGCGTCGCGACCCCCGAGGCAAGGGTGCCAAGGCTCCCGCGTCGGCCTTCTGCTTTACGATGTTTTGCTGCGCACCTACGCGTCCCGACGCGGGGCATTGGCAGCGCTGGCAAAATTGCGGGCGGAATTGAAGGCAAAAGGGGAACGCAGTCTGACCAAGTTCGAAGCGCGGGCGGGTCACCCAAGGTCAAACTAACCCCCGCGAGCTCCGCGCTCGCGATGCACTCGTTTGTCGCTTCGTGTAAGGGTCTCCCCCAAAATGGGCTTGAGCGGGGCCTGCCCGGGCTGCCAATCAAGTCAGTCCTGTCCGCCGAGGCTGATGGCGTTTTTTCCGGGACCCACGCGGGCGAGCGATGTTCAAACGAGGGAAGCTTACGATATGCGTTTGGGGCACTTGTTGCTGGCGGCCGCAGCCGCCCTCATAATGGGTAGCACTGTCGTCGGGGCCGCGCCGCCCATTAGCCTGCAACCTGACGGCAGCCTGCAGATTGCCGCCCGCAAATTGCGCTGTGGCGATGTACGCAACGTACTGGACGCGCGCTTACTCAATCTTGGAATATCCGTGCCGGATGCGAAGCTTCTGGTGATCAATCCGGCCCGCGTTGCGCGCCAACCCGGAACCGTGCGTTTGTTCGTCTATCATCATGAGTGCGGGCATCACCACGTGGGCGCTAGCGAGCTTGGTGCGGATTGTTGGGCCGTCCGCCGCGGCGTCCGCGAGGGCTGGCTCAATAGCGCGGGTCTTGCGCAGATCTGCAAGTCTTTTGGCAACGCACCGGCCACCGCGACGTATCCCTCCGGGGCGCGACGCTGCAGCAATCTTAGCCGCTGTTTTGCCGCGGCGGTGTCCAAATCGGATCCATCACGATCCGCGCTTGCCAGTCCGCAAATCGGCCACCAATGAAGTCCATAAACTAGCCGTCTTACCGCCGAGAAGCGCGACCTTTACTCATCGCGGACGAAGGCGCGCGTCGGATCGATACTCTGTCGCGTCTGCGCGGCGAGGCGAATCTGTGCATTCGAAGCCCCAAATCCTGCGTAACCATTGCGCCGCTCGACAATTTCGAAGAAGAAGCGCTCGTCAAAAGTTTGCGTGTAGAGCTGAAAATACTCCCCTTCGCCTTCGCGCTCGTAAAGGACATTGTGAGCTTTGAGACGATCGATGGCGGCCACCGGCAAGTCACTTCTGGCTTCAAGATCGTCGTAGTAGTTTTCTGGTATTGGCAAAAGCGCCACACCGTTTGCCGCGAGCGTTTTGGCCGTGCCGAAGATATCGCTGGTCGCCAGCGCGATGTGCTGGACGCCAGAGCCAAAGGCCTCGGAGAGGAAACGCGAAGACTGCGTGTGGGCCGACTGCGAAGCGTTGAGAATAAGCCGGATGCTGCCATCGCTCGACTGCACGACCTGACTTTTAACAAGACCGCCTGGATCCAGGACATCCTGTTCCGGCAGCTTCGAAAGATCGAGCAGGGATGTGTAGAACAGCAGCCATGTCAGCATCTCCTCATAGTGCATTGATTGCGAGATATGGTCGACGCTGGTTAGCCCTGCGTTGGCTGCCGGTTGCCCCGCGACTGGCCTGAATTCAATCTCCCACACGCGAGCAAGATCGCTGTTGGTGTCCGTGAAATAGACGAGGCTGCCCCCCAACCCTCGCACGGCCGGGATTTCGAGTTCTCCCGGGCCAACGGCCTGGCGGAAGGGCGTATCGAGCAGGCGCTGGGCGCGGTCAAGCGTGGCGGCCGCATCGTCGACCTTCAGGCCAATGGCACAAACCGAGCTGCCATGCGTGATGTTGTAAGAATGGGCGAAGCCTTCCTTTTCGGCATTGAGTACAATGTTAACGGCTCCCTGACTCCAACGCGTCACAGATTTGTGGATGTGTTCGCCGGATTTGTGGAAGCCGAGACCGCGGAGCAGCAGTTCGAGGGCGGAAGCCCCCGCTTCGTCGACGGCGAACTCAATGAATTCCGTGCCCAGACAACGAGAGCGCGGAGGTAGACGCGGCGGCAAATTCACCGCCGCGGGGGCGCGCTCACGCACCTGGTCCAGCAGGTAGATCAACGAACGATGACCGTCGATAGCGACGCTGCGCGCCGAGCCGGCGCGGAACTGATCGTTGAATATTTCCAACGAGAGCAGGCCATCGTAGCCGGTGGCCAGAAGCGCCAACATCAAATCGGTGAGCGGCAGGCTGCCCTGGCCTGGGAAATTCCGGTAGTGGCGGCTCCATGATAGGTAGTCCATGGCGAGCAAAGGCGCATCGGCTGCTTGCACGAGGAAGATACGTTCGGGTGGTATGGAACGAATGGTCCCGAGATCGGTCCTGCGAGCAAGGATGTGAAAGGTATCGAGCACAACCCCGACGGCCGCATGATCGGCCCGTCGCACAACCTCCCAAGCGTCACGGTAATCGTTGATGTGACGCCCCCAGGCCAGTGCCTCAAAGCCCACGCGCAGTCCGCGCTGCGCGGCCCGTTCGGCCAGCTCACGCAGGTCCTCTGCCGCGCGGTCGATGCCTCCCAAGCTTTCCGGGGACACATTCGAGCAAATCATCAAAAGATCACAGTCGAGCTCCTGCATCAGGTCGAACTTGCGCTCGGCGCGCTGGAATGCACGGCTGCGCCGGTCTGCTGGCATGCCTTCGAAATCGCGGAACGGCTGGAAGGCAATGGTCTTCAAGCCCAGGCCTTCGATGAGGCGCCGCACATCGCGAGGCGTACCATTAAACGACAGCAGATCGTTTTCAAAAATTTCGACGCCCTTGAAACCCGCCGTGGCGATAGCATCAAGCTTCTCGTGCAGCACGCCGCTCAGGCAGACGGTCGCAATGGCAGTTTGCATGGATGCCTCGGGTTAGCCCACGCGCAGCAAGAATAGACGCCAAGGGCGACGGTTGAGGGTATACGGCCTTGCAAATGGGCTCAATAGCGTGCCTTCGGTTTCGCCCTGCGCGAGGCGCACAGGGTCTGCCCTCGACGGCGTGGGATCTTGTCTCAGGGTGCGCGTGAGCAGGAGCGCGCGCGGCACGGCTCAGGCAAGAAGGAAGTTGGCTACCACATCGATTTGTTCTTTGGACATCAGCGCCGGTGCGTGCCCGCAATCTGCGAACTCGGCCACCTGAACGAGCTCCCGTTTGGCGGCTAGCCCGCGCCGCTGCATCTCGCGCATGGTGTCAGAGGTAAGAAAGTCCGAGAAGGCGCCGCGAATGACCAGCACAGGGCAATTGATGGCGTCCCAGGTATGCCAAAGCGGAACGTCAATAATGAATGGCCACAGGAATGGCAACGTGATCGCCGGGTCATGATTGAGACGCAAACTCCCGTCGGCTGTCTGCAGGGCACTATGCTTGGCCAGGTGCCGCCATTGCGCGTCGGTTAGTGCACCGAAAGGCGCAAGAACGTCGCGCAGATAGGTCTCGAGCTCCCGGAGATCCCGAAACTTGGGGTTTTGACCCGCATGATTACTGATCCGGCGCAGTGCGCCGGCCGGTACGCGGCCACCGAAGTCGTTGAGAACCAATTTGCGCACGGGCGAATTCGACTTGGCGGCCATTTCCATGCCGATGAAGCCGCCAAAAGACGTACCGACCCAATCCACCTGCTCCGCCCCCAGCCGAGCGATCACCGCCGTCAGAGCCGATAGATAAAGCGCCGTGTCGTAATCGACGGTCCGCTTGAGCCATTCACTTCGCCCACGGCCGGGAAGATCGGGGCACACCACGCGGCAGCCCTTCCCGGCAAGCGCCCGTGCGAGCGGGTCGAAATCCCGGCCGTTTCGCGTCAGACCATGCACGCAAACGACCGTGCGGTCCGAACGAACAGGGCCCCATTCGATGTAGGCTAGCCGAATGAACCCGCGCGGCCCCAAGATCGAGATCTGAGCCTCGCGGGGCTGATCAAGCCCCAGCTCCGGGGACCGCCAAGCCACGATCACCGCCGTCGCTCTGGCATGCCATTGACGCTTCTGCCGCGCCGAAGCGCGCCGATTTGTGCGCCGACGCGCAGGCGAACGCGGCCAAGGCGTGGATCGTGCTCCAGACCGGCTAGCGGTCTGGCAGCAAGCAGCCGCAAGCTCGCAACTTGGCGCGGATGGAACTCGGCAACCGACAGCGCCGGTGCGGGCATGGCTGGCACCCTAAGGAAGGCGTCGTTCGGATAACGAACCTAGTGGAAAGCGAGCAGATCTACGGCTAGGCTAGTTGCAATCGCCGACAAAATCCAGGTGGGAACGGCTGCGCAAACGCGTCTTGCGATCCACATTGGGGCAGTGGCCGATGCACGAGACCCCCGCCTGAGGAGGAGACGGTTGCACCTGAGGCCGAAAAGGAAGAGGCTCGCCGACGGAGGACGGACGCATGCATCGCGAGAGCGAGTTTTTCCAGCGGGACCGGACTGTCCACCCGCCTGCCTTGACCCCCGCCTACAAGACAAGCGTTCTGCGTTCGCCACGCCTGCCCCTCCTCTCTCTGCAGAATTCGCTCTCCGAAGTGACCGGACCAATGTTCGGTGCCCACGAGCTCGGTCCGCTCGATAACGACCTCATTCTCAACTACGCAAAGGACGGAGAGGCGATCGGTCAAAGGATCATTGTGCATGGGCGTATAAAGGATGAATTGGGCGCGGGGCTCGCCAATACGCTGGTCGAGTTCTGGCAAGCCAACGCGGGAGGCCGCTATCGCCACCACAACGATCATTATCTCGCAGCCCTGGACCCGAATTTCGGCGGTTGCGGACGCACCATCACCGACGCCGACGGCGCCTACGCATTTCGAACCATCAAGCCCGGCCCCTACCCTTGGCGCAACTTCGTCAACAGCTGGCGTCCCGCACACATCCATTTCTCGCTATTCGGCATTGGCTTCGCGCAACGCCTCATCACGCAGATGTATTTCGAGGGTGACCCGCTCTTGGCGCACGATCCCATGTTCGGGATGATCCCGGATCGGGAGGCGGCCAGCAGGCTGGTGGCGCCCATCGACCTCAACGCAACCGTGCCGCTGGATACCCTTGCCTATCGCTTCGATATCGTTCTGCGCGGGCGGCGCGCCACGCTGTTTGAGAACAAGCTGCAGGGGAAATAGCCATGGTCCAGCCGCTCGGCTATCTCAAGGAAACCGCCTCGCAAACGGCTGGGCCGTATGTTCACATCGGGCTCGTGCCACGCCAGGCCGGATTTGAGGTTTTCAAAAACAATTTCGGCGAGGCGATGCTTGGGCCAAAGACCAAAGGCGAGCGCATTATCATCGAGGGCCAGGTCATCGACGGCGCCGGCGCGCCGCTTCGGGACGCCCTCATTGAGATCTGGCAGGCCAACGCCGCTGGCCGCTACAATCATCCCGCCGATCGGCAGAACAAGCCCATCGACGAGGATTTTCGCGGTTGGGGACGGGCAGGTTGTGATTTCGAGAGCGGGCGATATCGCTTCCGGACCATCAAACCCGGCGCAGTTGTTGGACGCAGCGGTTATCGCCCCATGGCACCGCACGTCAATCTCTGGATCGTGGCGCGTGGCATCAATATCGGGCTCAGTACACGCATGTATTTTTCCGACGAAGAGGTGGCCAATGCGGCGGATCCGGTGCTCAACATCATCGAGCCGCCGTCGCGGCGGAAAACTCTGATCGGCCAGCGGCAGATGCGCGATCAGGATGTCCTCTACTCCTTCGATATTCATCTGCAAGGAGAGCAGGAGACCGTCTTTTTCGATGTCTGAAGGACAATTCGGAGTGGCGCGGCATGAGCGGTACCATCTACATACTCAACGGACCGAACTTGAACTTGCTCGGCACGCGTGAACCCCACATTTACGGGCATGAAACTCTGGCCGATGTTGAGGCCGATTGCCGGCGACTGGCGGCTGAATTCGGCCTTTCGATCAAGTTTCAGCAAAGCAACGCGGAATATCAACTGATCGATTGGATCCATGAGGCGCGCGACGAGGCTGTCGCCATCATCATCAATCCGGGTGCCTTCACGCATACCTCGATCGCCATCATGGACGCGCTAAACGCCTGCCAATGCCCGATCCTCGAGGTGCACATCTCCAATGTGCATCGGCGGGGAGTCCTTTCGTCACCATTCCTACGTTTCACTGACGGCGGCAGGGGTGATGGCGGGTTTCGGCACGCACGGCTATCAGCTTGCGGTTCGCCATGTCGCGCATCTGGTCAAGAACAAGAAGCAATGAGGTCGGACGCTCACCGTGTTTAGCGCGCAAAAAAGCCAAAGGCCTGGAGGAAATGCACATGGCAACCCAAGCACTCGACGCCGAGGCGCACGGCAGGCAACAGTCGAAAAAGGCGGCTGCCAGCGGTTGGATCGGCTCGGCGCTCGAGTACTATGACTTCTTCATCTACGCTACGGCAGCCTCTTTGATCTTCCCGCAACTCTTTTTCCCGTCAGGCAATCCAACCGTTGCCATCGTGGCATCGCTTGCCACCTATGGTGTGGGCTACGTAAGTCGGCCGATCGGCGCCTTCGTCCTCGGGCATTGGGGAGATACCCACGGACGCAAGAATGTGCTGATCCTGTGCATGCTGCTGATGGGTTTCTCGACAATGGCCGTCGGCTTGTTGCCAACCTACCAACAGGTCGGCATCCTCGCCCCCACTCTGCTCGTGATATTGCGCCTGATACAAGGCTTCGCGGTCGCCGGCGAAATCTCCGGCGCCAGTTCGATGATCCTCGAGCACGCACCGTTCGGCCGGCGCGGCTTCTTCGCCAGCTTTACCCTGCAAGGCGTGCAGGCGGGGCAGATATTGGCCGCGGCCGTCTTTCTGCCGCTTGCCGCCTATATGCCCGACGAGGCCTTCAATGCCTGGGGCTGGCGCATTCCTTTCCTTCTCAGCTTCGTAGTCATCATTGCCGGCTATGTCATCCGCCGCAAGGTTGATGAGACCCCCGCGTTCAATGAAGAAGGTCAGCACGGCGCGGTGCCCAAGGCGCCAATCATCGAGGCCTTTAAGACCAGTTGGCCGGACATGCTGCGCGTCGTCTGCATGGCCCTGATGAATGTCATTCCGGTGGTGGCGACGATATTCGGCGCTGCCTACGCCGTGCAGGCTGCCTACGGCATCGGATTTCAAAAGGATGTGTACTTGTGGATCCCTGTTCTTGGCAACGTGTTAGCGGTGATCGTGATCCCCATCGTCGGAAACCTTTCCGACAAGATTGGTCGCAAACCTCCCATCGTCGTCGGGGCGCTTGCGTCGGGGCTGCTTTCCTTCGGTTATCTCTACGCCATCAGCATCCACAGCGTGCCGCTGGCGATCGCCATGTCCTTGCTGATGTGGGGCGTCGTGTATCAAGGCTACAACGCCACATTCCCAAGCTTTTATCCGGAGCTCTTTCCCACGCGCACCCGGGTGTCGGCGATGGCAATTTCGCAGAACGTAGGCACCACCATCACCGCCCTGCTGCCGGCGCTGTTCGCCGCCGTGGCGCCACCGGGCTCGGCCAATATTCCCTTCACCATCGGTGCGCTTGCCTTTGGCATAACCTGCATCGCCGCGCTTGCCGCCCTCAGCGCGCGCGAAACCTATCGGGTCCAGATCAAGGACCTCGGCAAGCCCGACGCGGTGCCGGTGAACAAGGATGAGTATAACCGCCTGCGCCAACGGGCCATCGCCCAGGCCGGCCGCTAGCGCGCGCCACGCCCCGGGCGCGAACCGGCCCGCCGGCTTTAGTATTGGATTTTGGCGACCGAGCGCAGCTCCTCGGAGGTCGTGCGGCCGAAGCCAAAGAACTCAATATAGGCGGGGATTTGCTCGAACAGCATCTCGGTGCCAACCTGGATCGCGCAACCCTTGTCTTTGGCCATGCGAAGGAAGGGGGTGTATTCCTGCTTCATCACTACTTCGCCCACGAGCGCGGCCGGGTCGATTCTGGAGACGTCCATTGGCAGCGGGTCGCCCTCCTGCATGCCAAGCGGGGTGGCATTGACGACGACATCGTAGCCGGCAGGATCCCGCGAGCCGGTCTTGACCTTGAGTGTGGGGTAGTGCTCGGTGAGCCGGCCCGCCAGCGCCTCGACGGCGGCGGCGCTGGCATCAAATAATCCAATTGCGCCGACGCCGGCCGCCGCAAGTGAAGCCGCAATTGCCGATCCCACGCCGCCGCAGCCGACAACCAAAGCCTGCTTGCCCGCCAACGTGCGACCGGACCGTTCGACGCCGCGTACAAACCCTGCGCCATCAAACATGTCGCCCAGCAATGAGCCGTCGATGCGACGCAGCACGGCGTTGCACGACCCGGCAATCCTCGCCGTCGGGGTAACCTCATCGAGCAAGGCTAGCGTCGTGACCTTGTGCGGCATGGTTACCAACGCACCGCGAATATTGGTCAAGCGAAACAGCGATTTGAGGAAGGCGGGATAGTCCTCGGGCTTCACCCCCATCGGCACCACAACGGCATCGATCCCTTTCTTCTCGAAAAAGGGATTGTAGATCATCGGCGCTTTGAAGGACGCTGTGGGATAACCAAGATGGGCAATTAAGGTCGTCGTGCCACTGATCATGTTCCGCCTCCAGTCCGCACACGCCCACAGCAGGTCTGATCTGCTGTCGTCGGCAGGATAGGCGACCCGCCGAGGGCGAGCCAGAGCAATCCGAGCTTAGCCCTCACGTTCGAGCTTGCCTTTCACCGTCAGCGGGCCGTTGCCACAAACTAGTGGAAGTTTTGCCGTCGTTAGCGGTAGTGTTCAATGCATGCTGATGTGCGAGAGCATGGAGAATAATCATGCGTGACGTCCATCCGTTCGAAACTGACCTTGACCGGACGGGCGCTAACTTCGTGCCGCTGACGCCCGTCAGCTTCCTGGCGCGGGCCGCCAGCGGCTTTGCCAACAAGACGGCCGTGCTCGACGGCGAGCGGCATTTCACCTATGGCGAACTGTTCGAACGCGCCAAGCGTCTGGCCTCCGCTCTGAAAAATAGGGGCGTGCAGCGCCTCGATACCGTTGCGATCATTGCGTCCAACATCGCTGAAATGATCGAGGCACATTTTGCCGTGCCGATGCTGGGCGCCGTGCTCAATCCAATCAACACTCGACTTGATGCCTCGACCATCGCTTTCTCCTTGAACCATGGCCAAGCCAAGGCCTTCATTGTCGATGGGGAGCATGCGCGCGTTGCCAAGGAAGCCTTGGCGCAGGTTCGCCACGCTGTCGATGTGATCGATATTGGCGTGCCGGGGCAATCCGGCAATCCGATCGGCGCTATCGGCTATGAGGCGTTGCTGGCGACCGGTGATCCCGACTTCGCCCCCAATCAGCCGACTGACGAGTGGCAGTCGTTGTGCCTGCTCTATACGTCGGGCACGACGGGTGACCCAAAAGGCGCGGTGTACAGTCACCGGGGCGCCTATTTGTCGGCAATGGGCAACGCGCTCACGTTTGGGTTAACCCCCGACAGCATCTACTTGTGGACCTTGCCGATGTTTCATTGCAACGGTTGGTCCTTCCCTTGGGCGGTCGTGGCCGCCGGTGGCACGCAAGTTTGCCTGCGCAAGGTCGAGCCGGCACAAATTTTCCGGCTGATCGACAAGTACAAAGTTTCCCACCTCTGCGGTGCACCGATCGTGCTCAACATGATCGCTAGTGCGCCCGCTGACGAGCGCGTGCCATTTACGCATAAGGTGCGCTGCGCCACCGGCGGCGCCGCCCCGCCTTCCAGCGTTTTCCGCGCCATGGAAGCAATCGGCTTCGAGGTGACGCACCTTTACGGTGCAACCGAGACTTATGGCCCCGGCACGTTCTGCCTCTTCAAACCCGAATGGAATAGCCTTCCCTCGGAGCAGCGATACGCCAACATGGCGCGCCAAGGCATCGCGCATCCGATGGTCGAGGACGTGATGGTGGCCGATCCCCAGACGATGCAAGAGGTGCCTCGAGACGGCAAGACCTTGGGCGAGATCATGATGCGCGGCAACACGGTCATGAAGGGCTATCTCGGCAATCGCAAGGCCACGCTGGCAACCCTCGTCGACGACTGGTACGTCTCCGGAGACCTGGCGGTGTGGCATGCCGACGGCTACATCGAGATCAAGGATCGTTCGAAGGATATCATCATCTCGGGCGGTGAAAACATCTCGAGTCTCGAGGTCGAAGAGGTATTGCATCAGCTGCCCGCCGTGCTTGCGGCCGCGGTGGTCGCCCGAGCCGATCCCAAGTGGGGTGAGACGCCCTGTGCCTTCATCGAGCTCAAGGCAAACGCGCCGCCGATCACCGAAGCGGATGTAGTGGAATTCTGCCGCCAACATATGGCTCGCTTCAAGGTCCCGAAAAAAGTGGTATTTGGCGAGCTGCCCAAGACCTCGACCGGAAAGATTCAGAAGTTTGTCCTGCGCGAGAGAGCCAAGCAGCTGTGAAATAGCTCGCTTGGAGTTACGTCCCATGGCTTCTGACATGGCTTCTGAGAGTTTGGCCTCCGTAATCGGTACCTGGAAGCTGGTTTCCTATGTGCGCGAGGTGCTGGGCAGCACCGAGCGCTTCGATCAGTTCGGCGAAAATCCCGCGGGCTATCTTGGTTATTCCGCTGATGGTCGCATGTACGCTATTTTTGTGCGGCAGGATCGCATTACTCCCGGTGACGTGGTGCCTACCGATGAGGAAGGCGTAAAATTGCTCGGCACCATGGTGGCGTATGCGGGCCGATTTTCGCTCGACGCGGAAAAGGTCGTTCACCATATCGACGTGTCGTGGAACCAAGCATGGACGGGCACGGATCAAGTCCGATATTACCAACTCGATGGTGATAGTCTCACCATAACGACTGCGCCTTACAGGAGTTACCAGGATGGTCGGCAAGGGCGCTCCGTCCTGGTGTGGAAGAAGGTGCATGCCAACGCGTCCTGACCCAAGAGGTCATGGGGTTTGCGTCAGCGCCTCGACGGCGGAGGAAGGCTAAGAGCAGATGAGGAAGTCCGCGCAGTCGTCGGCGGGCGCCGTCGGCGAGACGCCTCAGCAGGCGCCGTCGGGAGTTGCGAGCCCGTCGCCGCCCTTCGCCAATGACTACCTGCAGCAGCTGTTTGCACCCTGGACGGCCATGGCCGGCATGTGGAACGCCTGGCTGGAGACAAGCGAAGTTGTTGCACGGGAACGCGGTGTCGAGAGCTCGAAGTTGCTCACTCGCATGTGGGATCCGGAATTCTGGAAGGCTGGGGGTCTTGCGCCGTTGCTACAGGAAATGCAGGACGTGTTCAGTCTGCCGCGCTTGGCCGACGTGCCGGCTTTTGATTTGTCGGCCGTCAAAGCCTCCGCCTCGCTTCTCGACCTGATGGGATTGGCACAACAGTACATGAGCGTCTCAATCCCACTTTGGATCACGATTTCCCAGAATTTTCAGGGCGAAGTGGCCGCACGTGCACAAAACGGCAGGGCGGTGAGAAGCCCGGGAGAAGCACTCGACCTTTGGAACAACGTGGTCGATCGCACCTTGATGGAATTCAATCGGTCGGGCGAATTCGCCCGCTTGCAACAGCAGCTGCTGCGAGCATTGACCCAGTCACGGCTGGAGTTGCGCAAGCTAGGCGAGAAGAGCTCACAGTTTCTCGACATGCCGACGCGCAGCGAAATGACGGACGTCTATCGTCGCATGCACGGTATGCAGCGCGAGCTCCAGGATCTGCGCCAACAGGTGCGGGCGCTGCGCCGGGTCAGCGAAACAACCGGCACGGAACAGGGCAGCTAGCATGGCGACCGACGATCGTTTGCTCTCAGCCTGGACTGAACTTGCGGATTTCGGCAAGCGTGTCGCGGTTGCGACCAGCACGCTCGCAACCGTTCGCGAGGGAGACGTCAAGATTGCCCAGACGCCCAGGGAAGAGATTTGCCGCCTTGGCGGCAGGACGCTGCATCGCATCATCCGGGATGGTCCTGCCCGCATTCGCCCGCCCGTGCTGGTGACCTATGCCATGGTCGGGCACTGGAATGTGCTCGATTTGCAAGACGATCGCTCGTTCTTGCGCAACCTGATCGAGGCCGGTTGTGAGATCTACGTCACCGACTGGGGTCATCCCACGCTCGCCGATCAGTTCGATGATTTCGGCGATCTCATCAATGGCTACATGGATGGTTTTGTCGACGCTATTTGCGAGCGCCACGGAATTGCCGCGATAACGCTGCTTGGCATCTGCCAGGGAGGGTTGCTGTCTTTGTGTTATGCGGCCCTCCATCCCGACAAGGTCAGCAATCTCATCACCGTCGTGACGCCGGTCGATTTTCACGCGGATCAGGAGGAGGAACGCGTCGATTCGGGCTTCATGAACGTGTGGACGCGGAGCCTGACGGCCGACGATATCGACTTACTCGTCAAGGCAATGGGCAATATTCCCGGCGAAGTCGGCGGAACCATGTTCTCGCTGATGACGCCTCTGCGCACGCTGGCCAAGTATAACATGACGTTGATTCAGGCGGGCCAGAGTGCCGATGCGCTGATGAACTTCCTGCGGATGGAGAAGTGGCTCTCCGATCGACCGGATCACACCGGCGCAGCCGCGCAGCAGTGGCTGAAGGACCTCTATCAGGAAAACAAGCTGGCCCGCGGCGAGCTCATCATCAATGGGCGGTTGGTGGATCTCAATGCCGTCGCCATGCCGGTGCTGAATATCTACAGCGAGACGGATACGGTGATCCATCCGCGGGCGAGCAAAGCCATGCGCAGCCGTGTCGGCAGCAAGGACTACACCGAGCTGTCCGTGTCCGGCGGACACATCGGTATCTTTGTTGCCCGCTCGAAGAAACTTAGCAACAGCGTTGCCGACTGGCTGGGCCATCACTGATGTGCTCTTTTAAGGGAGCGCGACAAACATGGGCTACTCCATATCTCTGCATGGGCGTGGCGCGCTCATTACCGGGGCCTCGAGCGGCCTGGGGCGCGCCTTCGCCGGCATGCTCGCGCGTGCCGGGGCCGCCGTCGCTCTCGCGGCCCGGCGGCGCGACAGCCTCGACGAGGTTCGGCAACAGCTCGAAAGCGCTGGCGGCAAGGCCGTTGTCGTGGCCATGGATGTGACAAACGCCCAATCGGTCGCCGAGGCGATCCGCGAGGCGGCCGCACGGCTGGGTAAGCTCGATATTCTGGTCAACAACGCGGGTGTGACGCGCACCAAACCGTTCCTCGAGATCGATGAGGCGGACTGGGATCAGCAAGTCGACACCAACCTCAAGGGTGCCTTTTTGGCGGCTCAGGCGGCAGCTAGGGTCATGCGGGATCAAGGCGGCGGTGGCGCCATCGTCAATATTGCGTCCATTCTGGGCCTCAGGGTCGCGGGGCAGGTGGCCGCCTACCTGACCTCGAAGGCGGGTATCGTGCATTTGACCAAAGGCATGGCGCTCGAACTCGCGCGCCATCGCATCAGGGTCAATGCGCTGTGCCCCGGCTATATCGAAACCGACCTTAATCGCGAATTCTTCGCGAGCGATACCGGCCGCGCCCTCATCAAGCGCATCCCGCAGCGCCGCTTAGGACAGGTCCACGAGCTCGAAGGGCCGCTGCTGCTGATGTGCTCGGAAGCCGGGTCATACATGACGGGCGCCGTGTTGGCGGTCGACGGCGGCCATCTGGTCTCGAGCCTTTAGCCCTGGAGGCGCCCCAGGCAACTCGCAAATGTAGAAAGCATTCTCCGGAAGCTCGTCGCGTTGGTGTCTACGACTGGGATAGGATTGGCGATCGCGACCGATCGCGGTCAAAGCTGACATGCGCTTGAGCAAAATCTCCGAAACCCTGCTGGGCAAGAGGCTCGATCCCTTTAGCGGGCAAACGCGTCAGCATATCGCCCTGATCGCCTTCCTGGCCTGGGTCGGCTTGGGGGCCGACGGTCTCTCCTCCTCCTGTTACGGGCCGGAGGAGGCCTTTCTGGCGCTCGGCCGGCACACCCACCTCGGCCTCTACATGGCACTCGCAACGGCAGTGACGGTGTTCGTCATCGCCGTCGCCTATAACCAAGTCATCGAGCTCTTTCCGACCGGTGGTGGTGGCTACAAGGTGGCCAGCAACCTGATCGGGCCGCATGCCGGCTTGGTTTCCGGCTCGGCGCTGATCGTCGACTACATGCTGACGATTGCGATCTCGGTTGCCAGCGGCGTCGATGCCGTCTTCAGCCTGTTGCCTGCCACGGCACTGCCCTACAAACTGGTGACGGAGCTCGCGCTCGTTATCTTGCTTTGCTTCTTAAATCTGCGCGGCATGCAGGAATCGATCAGGGTCCTGCTGCCAATCTTTTTGGGCTTCTTCTTTACCCATTTCATGCTTGATCGTCGCCGGCATCGGCATGCAGGCGTCCAAGCTTCCAACCCTCATACCTGAGACGCTGAACGCCACCAGCGAGCTGACAAAGGAGATGGGCTGGCTGTTCGCCGCCTCCTTGTTTCTGCGGGCCTACTCGCTTGGTGGCGGCACCTACACCGGCATCGAGGCCGTTTCCAACAACGTGCAATCGCTGGCCGAGCCGCGTGTCGCCACCGGCAAGTGGACCATGCTCTATATGGCGGTCAGTCTTAGCTTCACGGCGGGCGGCATCATCCTGCTCTATCTGCTGTGGAGTGTGCAGCCCGTCGACGGACAAACCCTGAATGCCGTGACCTTCCGTGCCATCATCGAGAGCGTCGGGTGGCAGGCGCCGGTTTTCGAGAGTGGCCTGTTGTGGGTCGTGCTCGCGCTCGAAGGCGGCCTGCTGTTCGTCGCCGCCAACACCGGTTTCCTAGGCGGGCCGGCCGTGCTCGCCAACATGGCGGCAGACTCCTGGGTACCGCACATGTATCGCTACCTGTCGACCCGCCTGGTCACACAGAACGGCATCCTCCTGATGGGCGTTACCTCGCTTGGCATCCTGATCGTCACCGGCGGCAGGGTGGCGCTGCTCGTGGTGCTCTACAGCATCAACGTTTTCTTGACCTTCTCGATGTCGCTGCTGGGACTGTGCATCTATTGGTGGCAACATCGCCGCCAGGATGCACGTTGGCGCCATCGCCTGCGCTGTCCCTTGCCGGCCTGATTGTGACCGCGAGCATTCTGCTGGTCACGCTGGTTGAAAAATTCACCGAAGGCGGTTGGATGACGGTGCTCATCACCGGCACCGTCATTGCCTTCTGCCTGCTCAATCACGGGCACTACGCGAGCATCAAGAAGAAAATTCGCATCGCCGATGAGGCGCTGAGCTGGACCGATTATCCCGCCGGTCGCACATCCGCCCCAGCTCGATCACGCGGCGCCTACCGCCGTGTTCGTGGTGGGATCGAGTCGAAGCGGCGGCGTCTATGCCTTGCAATGGGTGCGCCGCGAATTTCCCGGGCACTTCAAGAACTTCATCTTCATGAACGTGCGCACGGTGGATGCGCAGAGCTACGGCGGGAGCGAAAATTTCGAGCGCGTGCGCCCAGAGGCCGACAGCGCGCTCCCGTACTTTACCAACTACTGCCACCACAACGGATCTTGCCGCCAAATCCTACCTCGCCTTCGGCACCGATCCCGATCGAAGAGCTGACCAAGCTCGCCGAGGTGATCCACGCGAGTTTACCGACAGCATTTTCTTCACCAGCAAGCTGATCCTCAAACACGACAACTGGTACATCCGGCAGCTGCATAGCGAAGCCGCGCTGACGATGCTGCGACAACTGCATCTGCGGGACATCGCCGATGGTCGTGCTGCCCATGCGGCTTTGACTTGCGCCAAAGGCTCCCTGGCGCAAACGGCGAGGCGGCGGCCGGCCGACCGAAGCCCCTTGACCACCACGCGCTCGTGCCGCCGCGGCGGCGCGATCCTGCGACCTCAATGGAACAGGCGTCCGGCGTCGATCACCGTCGTCTGCCCCGTCATGGTCTCGGTGCGACACATGGTGACCACCATGTCGGCGCAGTCGTCCTTGTCGGCGGCCTTCTTGAGAAGCGCGCCCGCGGCCGAGCGTTCGATCTGCTCGGGGCGCAGGTTGGCGGTCGCGCGCGTGCCCTCGAGCAGTCCCGGCGCCACGCAGTTTACGAGCGTCTCGGGGGCCAATGCCACCGCCATGCAGCGCGTGAGATGGATGAGACCGGCCTTCGATACGGCATAGGCGATGGACGAGCCGGTAGGGGCGAGCCCGGCGACGGAGGCAATATTGACGATGCGGCCGCGCCCCTGCGCCTTCATCAGGGGCGCAACCGCCTTGATCAGGCGCATCGGCCCGGTCAGGTTGACGGCCATGATCGTGTCCCACACCTCCTGGCTTAAGCCATCAAGATCGCTGAAGGGGATGGATTTGTTGTAGGCGGCGTCGTTGACGAGGATGTCGATGTGCCCGAAGCGTTTGCCGACCTCCTCGACCAGCCGTCCGACCGCCGCCGGATCGGTAATGTCGCAGGCAAATGCCGCCGCCTGGACTTGGTAGCGCCCGCGCAAAGTGCCAGCGACCTCCTCGGCCTGATCCGAGCTCTTCGCATACATGACGGCGATCTGCGCCCCCTCTTTTGCCAGGGCGTGGCAAATACGTTGCCCGAGCCCGCCATTGCCGCCCGTCACCAGGGCGACGGCGCCCTTGAGATCCATCGCATGCCTCCTGCTGTTCCACTCGGAGACGGGATTGCCCCCGCCTACGCCCGCGGCGGGCGCCGCGGCAGTTTGCTGCCCAAGACCCGGCGCAGCAAGCCCGTCCGCCTGGAGCGACCTCGCGCTGCCCGTTGCCGGGGAGGCGTCATAACCGGCGGTGTGGGCAAAAAGCGCTGGGAGATCAAGCAGCCCCTCAGCCCGCCAGGAGCCGATGACCCGCTACGCTCGCCCGTCGATGGGCGTCTTTGCTACGTGCTGGCGGAAAAGGAGGCATGACACAAGCCGGTCATGTTATTTTCTATACTGCGGCCTCTTCGTGGGCTCCTGGCCTCGCGGCCGCGCGGGCAAAGGCCAGGGGACAATAGGGAAGCTTACGCATGCGGCGCCGTCACTTTCTCGTTCAAAGCTTGGCGATCGTTGCTGCGGCATTGCTCGCCGCCGCCACGACGGCGAGCGCTCAGGCGCCCGCAAGCAGGGGCAACGCCTGCGCGCAAGGCAACGTCGCCTGTCAATGCTCCTATCGCTGCTGTGGGGAGGAGCGCTGTGACGGCCAGGTCTGCAATCAATGCGTGATCGATTGTGTTCAGCGGCGGCAGCCCAGCGATGAACGCTTCAGCGCCCTGCGGGCCCGTTGCGATAGCATCATGACCCGCGGGTTCAAACGCTTGTAGCTGTAGGTGCCGGTCGGCCGGCTGGCTGGGGGGAGGCTTCGTCATGACCGCGGCAGCACCAGTCGACGCAGCGCCGGGGCTGCTCGATCGCTTCGCCGGATCGAGCCGGGCGCTCAGCGCTATGCGGGCGCCGACGGTGATGGCGATCTTGACCATTCTGGCGCTCTGGCTGCCCGAGCAGACCCGCGAGGTCTATCGCGTGCTGCTGCAGCGAAGTCAGGAAACGCGCGCCGTCGGCCTGCAATGGCAGTGGATCATGGCGGCGGCATCCCTGTTGCTGCTGTCGCTGGTGCTCTGGCAGGCAACGCGCGAACTGACCCACCTGGTCTCGAAGGATGAAGATCTCGATCGCGAGCCGATTGCAAAGGTGCTGCTCGACTGGGTTCCACGCTTGCTGGCGACCACGCCCTTCATCGGTGCCGGCTTGGGTCTCTGGTACAGCTTTCTCCCCGACAAACGCGTGCTAACGGATGCGGACAAGATTCCCGAGCTGCTGAAACCCATCGTTGTCGAGGCCGGCCGGTTGCAGTCGGCGCTCACCGCGCAAACCTTGGCCGCCTTCGCGGCCGCCGTGGTTTTATTCGTCGCCATCACCATTTTTGAGCGCTGGCTGCTGCGGGTGGGGCCTGGCCGCAAGCTGACGCAAACCCGCGGTCGCCAACTGTTTCTGATCAGCCACTGGTTCCTATTTCCGCTGGTCGGACTGGCCTCGATGGTGGCGATTGCGCTCTACCCAATTCTACTGCCGCAATACTTTGGCGTCATCCCGATTTTTGCCCTGTGGGTGGCGATCAGCGTCGTGCTGACGTCGGCCGGCACGCGCTTTTATGACCGGTTCGGCATCCCGCTGGTGACACTGGTGATCGTCGCTGGCCTTGGCTTTCAGTTTGCCGGCTGGAACGACAATCACCGCTTTCGTCATAGCCAAAAGACGGTGCAGCGGCCATCGCTGGACGAGGCTTTCGCGGATTGGATCGGCTCGCGCAAAGATGCCGCGGCTTATGCCGGCAGGGAGTATCCCGTCTACATCGTCACCGCCGAGGGCGGCGGCATCTATGCCGCGCAACACGCGGCGCGTGTTTTGTCGCGCATGCAGGATCTATGCCCAAACTTCGCACAGCATATATTTGCCGCGAGCACCGTTTCCGGAGGCAGCCTCGGCACGGCCGTCTTCACGGCCCTGGCGCAAAAGCGGGCGCACAACGGCGAGGCGCAGCCGTGCAAGGAAAGCTATGAACCGAGCGAGCGAGGCTTGGAAGCCGATGCCGAAAGCCTCCTGACGCACGACTTCCTGTCGCCGCTCGCATGGGCAACATTCTTTCCCGATTTCGTGCAGCGCTTCTTGCCATTTCCCATCTACGCCTTCGATCGCGCCGTCACCCTGGAGAAGAATTTCGAGTACGTCTGGGATGCCAGGCTCGGTGGTGACAATCCCTTTCGCAATTCCTTCTTTACCTTGTGCGGTCCGGGTTCGCGCACCTGTGCCAAGGACGACGTCGCCACACCGGCGCTGCTGCTCAACACCACCAACATCGAGACGGGTGCGCAGATGATCCTGAGCCCGCTCTATCTCGGGCAAACCTATATTCTGGGCACCGGCGTCCTGGAGGACTTCTATCGCAAGTCGGCGGAGATCAACGAGATGCCCCTCAGCACGGCCGTCGGGCTTAGCGCGCGCTTTCCTTGGGTCCTGCCGGTCGGCTGGTACGATTTCACCGTACCTGCGCCCGTGGACACCACCGAGCCGCCGCAGGAACGGCGCATGACCTTTGTGGACGGGGGCTACTACGAAGGATCGGGGGTCGCGACCGCCGAAAATCTGGCGCAGTATCTTCTCAAGTACGCCGAGCTCAATCCCGAGGTGCTGAAAGGCATCAAGATCGCCCCCAAGATCATCATGATCACGGGGAGCTACCAGCCGGTCGACAATTTCTACCAAACCAAAAGCCGCAAAAAAACCTACGACGAGTTGACTGCGCCGCTGTCGGCGCTGCTGCTGGCCTGGCGGGCCCGCAGTTCGGCGGTGCCCGCCGAGGCGGAGACCGATCGAAGCCGCGGCGCCTACACCACGAGATCGGCGCAGTTCAACAACGAGTACTTGCCGCTGCCTGTCGGTTGGCAGCTCGCGGATTTGTCGCGCAAGTATCTGGACTTGTTTAGCGGACGCCCGCAGAATTGCATGCGCAGGACGGGCCGCAGCTTAATTGACGAGGAAATACGCGGTGCCCTGAAATCGATCCACGACAACGATTGCCTGCTGCGCAGCATCATTGACGATCTTCGCCCGCCGCCCTAGCCCGCCGTCGGCTCGCCCCTGGCGGCCGCGAGGTCGCCGCTCAAGGGCGCGGCTGGCGCAGCTGCTGGATCACCTCGGCCACCGGCACGACGTCGGCATATTTGACGGCCATGTCGTAAAGGTTGGCAAAATGCGGGCTCTCGTGCTTGTCGGCGACGCACTCCTCCGGCACGATCGTGCGATAGCTGCGCGAGAGGCTGTCGACGACGGTTGCGCGCACGCAACCCGACGTCGACCCGCCGGTGATGATGAGCGTGTCGCAGCGATGGAAGTTTAGGAGCGAGCCGAGGTTGGTCTCGTGAAAGGCCGAGGCCATGCGTTTGTTGATGATAATGTCGCGACTGCGGTCGATGACGAGGCGGTCGTCGAATTCGGCCCGGCGCGAGCCCACTTTGATGTTCTGCAGCGAATCGGGCGTGTTGGACCGCGTTCCCCAGATCCCACAGTCCTCAGCCGAATCCAGATAGGCGACATACGTCCACACCACGGGCAACGCCTTGGCGCGGGCAAGCTCGGCAAGTTCGTTGATGTAGGCGAGTTGCTTGGGGTCGGTCGCATAGGCCGTCGCGTACTCGCCGACCGAGGTGTAAGCTTTTTGCAGATCAATATTGACGAGAGCGGGCTTGATGCCAAAGCCGAAGCGGGCACGGGTCGGCTTTGCCTTGAACTCCGCGAACAGCTGGCGCGCACTCTTGTCGGAAAGTTCCATGGCCGGACGCCCTCGCTAGCGAACCCACCTACAGCCTACCACGAAGCTGCACAATGCCCACGATCTACGATATGAAGGTTGGCGGCGACGGCTGCTAGGAGCGAGGACAATGGGCAAGGAGGATCCTGGGCTCTACGACTACCTACCCTACTACGACAGACCCAAAATCACCTGGCCCGGGGGCGCGCGTCTGGCCTTCTGGTGCGCGCCGAATATCGAGCACTATGAACTCGACCCCCCGCTAAACCCCTCGCGCACGTCGTGGCCGCGTCCCGTGCCCGATGTCTTGCACTATGCCTGGCGCGACTACGGCAATCGTGTCGGCATCTGGCGCATGCTGGCGGCCATGGACCGTTACGGCGTGCGCGGCAGCATCTCGCTCAATGTGGCGGTCTGCGATCATTTTCCCGATATTGCGGCCGCCTGTCGCGAGCGCGGCTGGGAGTTCTTTTCGCACGGCATCTACAACACGCGCTACACCTACAACATGAGCGAAGATCAGGAGCGCGCTTTCATCGAGGACGTGAAGGTGTCGATCCGCAAATGGTCGGGTCAGGAGCTCGCGGGTTGGTTGGCGCCGGCGCTGACACTGACCGAGCGCACCATGGAGCTGCTGGCCGAAGCCGGCATTAGCTATACGCTCGACCTCTTTCACGATGACCAACCGCTCCCCGTCAACGTGCGCAGCGGACGGTTGATCAGCGTGCCCTATTCGCTGGAGATCAATGACTTCACCAGCCTTTTCCAGGGTAGCGCAACGCCGCGTGACTACACCGATGCCATCAAGGCGCAATTCGACCAACTCTACCTGGAAGGAGCCAACAACGGTCAGGTCATGTGCCTGCCGCTGCATCCCTTCCTCATCGGCCAGCCGCACCGCCTGCGGCAGTTCGAGGCGGCGCTGGACTACATCACCTCCCACGACAAAGTCTGGCTTGCAACCGGTCGCGAGATCGCCGGCTATTACCTCACGCACCACTACGATGCGTTCGCGGCCGCCATTGCGGCCGGCAAAAGGGGTGAGGCATGACGCTGCCAACCAACTACTTCGACTACCCCTATCGACGACCGGGCATGGATCATGACCGATACGCCTATTCCAACCTGTTCAAGCGCAAACCCGTGATTTGGCCGGGCGGCGCCCGCATCGCGCTCTGGATCGTGCCGACACTGGAATTCTTCCCGCTCGATATGACCCCCAAGGGCGTCAAGCCCGCGGGGGGCCTGGAGCGACCCTTTCCCGACTATTGGAACTACACGCTACGCGACTACGGCAACCGGGTGGGATTTGCGCGACTGTTTCGAGCTTTCGAAAGCCGCGGCCTGAAGGCCTCGGTTGCCATGTCCTCCCGGCTCGCCGAGCGCTACCCTCACGTCTTGCAGCAGGTCAACCGCCTGGGCTTCGAGCTCGTCGCGCATGGCATCGACATGCACCATATTCACGCCACCGGCATTCCGTGCGAGGTGGAACGGGAGTGGATCGAGCGTTGTCTTTCCACGCTGCGCAGGCTTTCCGGACAGCCCGTCAAGGGGTGGTATTCGCCTGCCCATTCGGAAAGCGGTGACACGCTTGATCTCGTCGCCGCGGCCGGGTGCGACTACGTCTGCGACTGGGTCAACGACGATATGCCCTATCAGCTGCAGACCAAGAGCGGATCTCTGTGTGCCATGCCGCATGCCTACGAGATCAGCGACCTGCAAATATTCCATTTCTACAAGTATAAGCCGGCACAGTTTGTCGAGCAGGTGATGGACCATTTCGATTTCCTGTACCGAGAGGCAGCCGCAAGCGGTGCGCGAATTGTCGCCCTTTCCTTGCGTCCCTGGATCAGCGGCGTGCCGCATCGTATCGCCGCCGTCGAGCACGTGCTCGATCGCATCTCGCGCCGGGCGGGGGTGTGGTCGGCAACGGGAGGCGAGATTCTGGAGGCCTGGAAAGCGCAGCAATAGGCGGCAAGCGCGTTCGGGCTCCGCCTGCCGCGCCAGCGTCCCCTGCGGCTTAAAGGCCGCCACCCGACGCGAGGCCTCCCAAGCGCGGACGCAACGGTGCCATTCGGCTTGCCCGCGCCTGCGCCGTCACCGCCGGCCGGCGATACCCATCAATCATTTTGCCAGAGCACCTCGGCTGCCCCTATCATGGGAGCGCCAACCCCGAGGAGCATCCCAGATGACCACAGCGGCCAGGCTTCGCCAACTCTTGCGCCGGGAGCAAATGCTCGTGGCCCCCGGCGCCTACGACTGCATCACGGCGCGAACGATTGCTCAAGCTGGCTTCGGCGCCGTCTACATGACGGGGGCCGGCACGGCGGCGACGCTTGGTTACCCCGATTATGGACTGCTGACCATGTCGGAAATGGCCGACACTGCCGGACGCTTGGCCTCCGCGGTCGATATCCCCGTGATTGCCGATGCCGACACGGGTTATGGCAACGAGCTCAATGCCACGCGCACCGTCCGAGAATACGAACGGCGGGGGGTCGCGGGCCTGCACATCGAGGATCAGGGCTTTCCCAAGAAATGCGGGCATCTCGACAACAAGGTCATCGTGCCGCTGGAAGAGTATCTGGCGAAAGTGCGAGCCGCGGTCGCCGCGCGGACGAACCCCGATTTCGTCATCATCGCGCGCACGGATGCGCGCGCCGTCTTGGGTTTCGAGGCGGCGATTGCCCGCGCCAACGCTGCGCTCGAGGTCGGTGCGGATGTGGCCTTCGTCGAGGCGCCACAGACGGTGGAGGAGGTTTTGGCGGTACCACGTCTGGTCAAAGGTCCATGCCTTCTCAATGTCGTCTGGCGGGGCAAGACACCCGATGTCGCCTTCGACGATGCTGAGCGCGCGGGCTACAAGCTGGCCATCGTCCCGGGTCTGCTTTTCAAGGCGGTGATCGGCGTGTGCGATGCCATGTTGGCGGAGCTGAAGGCGTGCGGCCGCCATCCCGTCCTTGATACGCAGATGACGGTAGGGGATGCATTCCGCCGCATGGGCGCCGAGCAGTGGGACGCCATCAGCGCACGGTTTCGCACTGCAGCGGCGGCCGGATCGAAGCGCTCGGAGGCGGCGGAATAGGACGGAAAAGCCATGCAGGCAGAAGCTGCGACCATGTTCGACAAGATCTGGTCCGCTCACGCGGTGGAGACGCGCCCCGATGGTGCGACCCTGCTCCACATCGACCGGCACCTGGTTCATGACGGGTCCAGCAACGCCTTCCGGATGCTCAAAGAACGCAACCTGAAGGTGCGCCGTCCCGATCGGACCTTCGCCACGCCGGACCACTACGTCTCGACGCTTGGGCGCGACCTGGCCGCGATCAACGAGCCGAGCCGCCGCTCCATGGTCGAGGACCTCGAGGCGCATACGCGCGCGAGCGGCGTGACCCTGTTCGGCTTGCAGGACCGGCGGCAAGGCATCGTCCACGTCGTCGGGCCCGAGCAGGGCTTGAGCCAACCTGGCATGATCATCGTGTGCGGCGACAGCCATACCGCCACACACGGTGCGGTCGGGGCGCTCGCCTTTGGCATCGGGGCCTCGGAGGTCGCCCATGTGTTGGCAACCCAAGCGCTCTGGCAGAGCAAAGCCAAGAACATGCGCGTCAGCGTCGATGGTGTGCTGGCGCCGGGCGTGCATGCCAAGGACGTCATCTTGGCCATCATCGCCAAAATCGGCGCCGGTGGTGGTACCGGGCACGTCATCGAGTACGCCGGCTCGACCATTCGCGGTCTCAGCGTCGAGGGTCGATTGACCGTTTGCAACATGTCGATCGAGGCCGGAGCCCGCGCCGGCATGGTGGCGCCGGACGACACGACCTACCAGTACTTGCAAGGCAGGCCCTATGCGCCCAAGGGAGCCGATTGGGATAAGGCATTGGCGGGCTGGCGCACATTGCCATCGCAGGACGATGCCCAATTCGATCGCGAAGCCCATGTCGACGCGGCACAGATTGCGCCCATGGTGACCTGGGGCACCAGTCCCGCGGCGGCGGCGCCGATCACGGACGTGGTCCCCGATCCCACCGCCGCGCCCGATGCCAGTGCTCGTCAAGCCATGCAAGCGGCGCTTGCCTATATGGGGTTAACACCGGGCAGCCCGCTGGCGGAGATTGCCGTCAATCGGGTTTTTATTGGCTCCTGTACCAATAGCCGGATTGAGGATCTACGGGCGGCGGCAAGGCTTGCGGACGGTCGGCGCACCGTCGTACCGGCCATGGTGGTGCCCGGCTCCGGCTTGGTGAAGGCCCAAGCCGAAGCTGAGGGGCTTCACCTCATCTTCCGGCGGGCAGGTTTCGAATGGCGCGAGCCCGGTTGCTCGATGTGTGTCGGCATGAACGGCGATTTGGTGGCGCCGGGTGACCGCTGCGCCTCGACCTCCAATCGCAATTTCGTCGGGCGCCAAGGAAAGGGTGCCCGCACCCATCTCCTGAGCCCGCCGATGGCGGTGGCTGCCGCCGTAACCGGTAAGCTCACCGACGTACGCCAGCTGATGAGGCCATAACATGGAGCCCTTCAAGCCACTTGATGCCGTGGCTGCGCCCCTGGCGATGCCAAATGTCGACACCGATCAAATCATTCCCGCGCGCTTTTTATGGCGCAAACGCCCCGACGGCTGGGGACATCTGCTGTTCTGTGATTTGCGCTTCGACGATGCCGGGGTGCCGAAGCCGCTGTTCATGTTGAACCGCCCCGAATATGGCGCCGCGCGCATCCTGGTTGCCGAGCGTAATTTCGGCTGCGGCTCCTCGCGCGAGCACGCCGTCTGGGCTCTCTACGACTACGGCATCAGGTGTGTCGTGGCGCCTAGTTTCGGTGACATTTTTTTCAACAACTGTATGCAAAACGGCTTGCTGCCGGTGCAATTGCCGGCCCAGTCGGTGGAGGCCCTGATCGGCGCTTTGCAGCAAGTTCCAGGCCTGCACATTGGCGTCGACCTCGAGCAGCAGTGCGTGACGGGTCCGGATGGGATCACGCATGCCTTCGAGATCGACCCTTTTCGTAAGGAATGCCTCCTGGCGGGAGCTGATGAAGTCGCCTTCACGTTGGGACTTGCCACTAAGATCGAAAGCTTCGAGCAAACCTACGAGCGTAAGGTTTCTTGGCTCTGAGGCGCCTTTCGGCGCGCGACTTGGATCGCTGCCTCCGCTAGTCGGCGTTGCGTAGGGGGATTGCGGCCTTGAACGTCACCACCGATGCGAGCTTGCCGTCGGCGTCGACGATTTCAAGCCGGCTGGAAAGGTCCAATATCTTGCCGGCGCGCACTTTCTGCGCCGCCATCTCGCGGGCGGCCTTGATGGCTTCCTGCTCGGCGGCCCTGAGATCGGGGAAGCATTTGCCCTCTTTGTCCTTGGCGCGCCGGCCGCCCTGGTGAACGTGGATGAAGTAGATGGGCATGCAGCGGAAATACCCAACAAGCGTGACCCGGCGGCCCTCATGCCCCAACCCGCGCCGGCTGCGGGGCGGTGCCGCCCTCCTGAGCAACGGTTTTTGCCGTCGACCAAGCAGACGCTTTTTAGCCGTTCTTAGTCTAAAAGCTGGAGTGGCTAAAGGTGCAAGCGATCGGGGGGAAGACACCGAGCCTCGCGCGTACGGGCGAGGCCTGAAAAGGAATATTTTCCAATCGCCCGCGTTATAGTCGTGAGCGCAGAGCTCTCCTATCGAGTTGGACAGAACTTTGGGGGCGTCCCAAAGTCTCCCGGGACTGGCGCCCCATTTTTCCCAAAACACGGGCTTTCGCCTCGGCCTGTGAGGTATCGGGTCTCCCGGCCGGCGCGGTTGTGCTCGCTGCTTAGGGCTCTTCGCCAGCGCCTTCGTCCTCGTCAACGTCCTGCTGTAACAGTTCACTCAGCGCTTGCGCTTGCACAACGAGCTCGTCCAGCGCCTGGATCACCTCTTGGCGACCGTCTTCATTGCCCCACGCAGGATTTTCCTCCAGCTCGGCAATCTTGTCGGCGATGGCCGCGCGCAGTTCTTCGACTTTCGCGGCAAAGTCCTCGGGCGTCATCGTCACTCCATCGCTATAGAACCAATGCTATTTTCGCCTTCCAGGACGGCTCGTTCGCGACCGAAGGCAGGCAACCCATCGGGGCTGAAGACGCAACTTTTTGACGCGCTTCCACAATCCAAAGCGGCACCCGCCGCCCAGGTACCCCCCGGGACGCCGTTCGGCCTCAACATTGTACGCCTCGCGCCCGCATCGGCGTCAGCTGCTGAGCGAGGGAAGTTCCATCGGTGCCCGCAAAGGCGAACTGGTCTAGCATGCTGTACAATTCATCGCTAGGTTTAGACCCTGGAGCGACTACGGATATAAGCCAAAGTATGAACACAAATCCGCGACTAACGATCGGTGCGCTGTCCGAGCGAACCGAGGTGAACGTCGAGACCATTCGCTACTACGAACGCATCGGTATCTTGCCAAATCCGCCGCGTAGCGCTGGCGGACACCGGCTCTATGCCAAGGAACACACGCAGCGCCTAGTGTTCATTCGACGCTCGCGCCAGCTGGGCTTCTCGCTCGACCAGGTCCGCGAGCTCCTTGGACTTAGCAGTGGTCACATGACCTGCGCCAGGGTCAAGACCATCACCGAACAGCACATTGCCGATATCCGGCGCCGCGTGAAGGATTTGAAGCGCCTCGAACGCGTCCTCAGTGAGCTGACTTCGCAATGTCGCGAAGACGAAATGGGAGAGTGTCCGATCCTGGATGCCCTCACCCGCACCTGAAGCACCCTTCGGGTTCCGCGCTCGCGCCCGCCACGAGCTTGGGAGCACCTCCGGCGGGACCTTGCTGCAAGCGGCTAAGGCGCGCCGCCCTCGGGCGGCTGCTGGGCGCGCGCGCCGATCGTCGCATATGCAAGAAATGATCAGCGATCAAGCCAGACGCAACGAGGTCCTGCGACAGGGAGTGCGACGGGGTCATGAGCCATGCCTCAGCGGTTTGCGCTCAGGCCAGCGCGCCCGATGACAGTCTTGCCTCGGAAGCGGTAGGCCTTGGCGTGTCCGCCGCCCGCGCCCCATCACCTTGCGCTTGCGCGACACAGATCGCCAAGGCTTGCGCAAGCGAGGTGGCAACGAGCTGGGCTCCGACCGCCGCTCGCCACTCCTCCGCTTTGCTCGGGTGTTCGGCGAGCATCCAAAAACCTGCAAGGAACCGCGTGTTGGGCATGAGGCGGCGGAGGCGACGGATGAGATAGCGCACATGCGCCGGGTTGCCGACCGCACCGAAGTAGGACAGGCAAACCAGCGGCGCGTCGAGTGCATCGATTTTGAACGCTCGTGCCGACACCACATCGGCGAACGGCTGTACGCGGGCGGATATCCCGTGCTGTTCGAGGAGCTGTGCCAGCAGCAGGCAGGCGGCTTCGTCCAGTGGACTACGGCTGGCGAGGCAGAGCACGGCACGGTCGGGAGACCAGATGCGGTTTGCCTGCTCGGGGTCGAGCACGGGAACGTTAGCGGCAAACTCCTCGCCTGGCGCGAGGGTGGCCGCCGCATCCTCGCGCAGCTCCTCTACCACCTCCTCAATGGTATCGCGTACCTTGAGTTGCTTTTCGCGCGTCAACTTTCCCTGGGCCGCATCGCCTTGCGCAAGGCCCAGGGCCCGCATCGGCACGGCATCGTAGTAGGCGGACAGGGATTGCTCCCGCAGTCCCTGTTCGGCCATGTCGGCGGCTTCCGTACCATCACCGGCGAGAAGCCGTTGGTAGAAGCGTTCCTCGGGTTCGAGGGCCGGTTCGTCGCCAAGCAACACCTCGATGAAGTGTAACGCTTCGATGTGCCGACCAAGGACCACCAGACAAACCGTCAACGGCGTAGCCAGCAGTAGGCCAACGGGACCCCACAGCAGCGTCCAGAAAAGCGTCGACACGACAATGGCAACGGGAGACAGCCCCGTGTGCTGGCCATAGACGAGCGGCTCGATTAGGTGTCCGGCAACGGGCTCCGCCACAAGGAACAGCCCGGCGGTAGCCATCACCATGCTCCAGCCCGGATCGACCGCCGCCGCCAGAAGCATCGGAAAGAATGCGGCAATGATGCCGCCGACGAAGGGAACAAAGCGCATGAGGCCGGCGAAGATCCCCCAAAGCACGGCGTTGGGGACGCCGATCAGCCACAGGCCGGCGGCGATCACCACGCCGAAACCGGCATTGAGGATGGTTTGCATCAAGAAGAACCGGCTGAGGCGAGCGCCGGCGTCATCGAGCGCCGCCGTTGAGCGCTGCAGGTCCGCCGTACCTGCCAGGCGGAGGAAGCGATCACGCAGGTCTTCACGCTGCAGCAGGATGAAAATGAGAAAGAGCACGATCAAGGCGGTCATCGCCAGCGGTGACAGCAGCGGGCGCACCAGGTTGGCAATGGTCTCAAGGCCGCGCGGCTCCGGTTGGCGAACTTCCACCAACATTGGCTTTTGCCCCGCCGTGACACTCCGGGGCGCCTTGCTGATTTCCTCCTGAAGATCTTTGAGGGTGCCGGAAGCGCGTTCCAGCGCACCGGAGGTCAGCCTGCCGGTTCCCAAGGCCCTGATTTTGGTGCGAAGGTTCGTTTCATAGGTCGGCAGGTCCTCGGCGAGCTGGGTGATTTGGATGGCGATAATGGTGCCCAGAGCAGCGAGCACACCCAGCATGAAGACGACGGCGAGGACGACCGAGGGAACCCGCCAAACGCCCCATTGCCGCAGGCGGCGAATGAGTGGCGACAGGATGAAGGCGAGCAGGGCGGCGATCACCAACGGCTCGAGGATCGGCCGGCCAATGTATAAAAAGGCGACGATGAGGCCGCAGATCAACAGCCCATGCGCCAAGGCGCCGAGGCGGAGCGGATCCGTCCGTCCCGATCGCATCAGCAGTCTGGTCCCGCGAACTTCCATGCTCTTGTGCGTTGTGAGGTTCGTTGTGGCTCGTTGCGAGGCGCCGCCGCCCGCGAGCGCATAGGCTTCACAGCCTAGCCCGTGCTCGGAAACGCGCGCCCGAGGGGTTGGTTCCCGAGGCAGCGCGGGGGCGGCCTCGCCGCAGGTCCCCACGCGCGCCAGCCTCCAAAGACTGCGTCAGCCTCACAAAAAAGAGCAGCCGCGGTGGCTGCCAGGGCAATCGGCGCTCGCGCGACCGCACCAGGCCGTTTCCGGCTGAACTACGCCCCGCCGCCGCCGTTGGGCGACCGTCGGAGACGTTGGTTTGGGCCGGCCGCGCCCGACCCCCCACGGGTGGCTCGGCGGCTCACTCCTCGATAATGGCGACGGCGCGGGTCCAACCGGCAGAGGCGGCTTTGATTTTGACGGGGAAGCAGGCGACCATGAAACCGTGCGGCGGCAAGCTCTCGAGGTTGTGCAGCTTCTCGATGTGGCAGTAGCCAATCTCGCGGCCGGACTTGTGACCCTCCCAGATCAGTTGTGCATTTTTCGTCTCGGCGAATTTCTTGGCGGTGTGCACAAAGGGGGCATCCCACGACCAGGCGTCGGTGCCCGTGATTTTGACGCCGCGCGACGTCAGGTAGAGCGTCGCCTCCCGACCCATGCCGCAACCGGTCGGCACGTAGTCGGGCTCGCCATAGCGTTTGCCCGCCGAGGTGTTGACCACGACGATGTCGAGCGGGCGCAGCTCGTGCCCAATGCGCTGAAGTTCGGCCGCCACGTCGTTTGCGGTGGCGACATAGCCGTCGTGAAAGTGACGGAAGTCGAGTTTCACGCCGGGTTGGAAACACCAGTCCAGCGGCACCTCATCGATCGTGATGGCGCGCTTGCCGTTGTCCATGCTCGAGGCGAAGTGCCATGGGGCGTCGAGGTGCGTGCCATTGTGGGTGGAGATGTCCACCCGCTCGACCGCCCAGCCCTCGCCGTCCGGTAGGTCGGCTGGGCTAAGGCCCGGAAAGAAGCTGCAGACCTGCGCGGCACTTTGCTTGTGATCGAAATAGGCGATCTTGGGCTCGGTGCCGGGCGGATCGGAGGCGATATCGCTTTGCAGCGGCACCGAGATGTCAATTATACGCCGAACCATCCCTTCCTCCTGCCGATCGGATTCTCCTTGTCGCATGGTCGTGCGCAAAATGGGCTTTGTCGATAGGATATTGCCAGCCGCAAACGCGCTCGTTAGCGTGCGTCGCAAGGTGACCGAGCGGTCAGCTAAGCTCACTGCAAAAACGCTAGGGGGGAACACCGATGCCAAGACCGCGGTTGCTTGCTGAACTGGTGGCGACCATCCTGTTCGCGCTTTCGGCGCAGGCCGCAGCGGCGCAAACCAAAATCGTGGTCGGATATACCGCCACGGCCGACTTTGCATCGGGCTTCATTGCCCTCGATCAAGGACTGTTCAAACAGCGTGGCCTTGACGTCGAGTTCAAATTGGTGCCGCTCAATTCGCAGCTGCCGGCGGCCGTACAATCGGGGTCGATCACCTTCGGTGGCACCACCGTGTCCGTTCTTCTACAAGCGGTCGATGGCGGGCTAGAGCACGTGGCGATCGCCGGTTCCGGCGTCACCTGGAAGGGCCAAGACTCGTTCGGCGCGGTGGTGCGCGCGGACGTGACCTACGCCAAGCCCGAAGATTTCATTGGCAAAAAGGTCGGAGCGCCCGGCATCGGCGCCTTTCTGCAAGTGCTGTTCCGCAACTGGCTGCTCGATAACGGCGTCGACTACAAGAAGGTTACCTTCGTCGAGGTCGGCTTTCCGCAGATGGCCGACGTCCTGAAGGGCGGCAACGTCGACGCCGTTGTCACCGGTGAACCCGTGATGGGCCGGATCGTCGCCGGCGGCATCGGCAAGCAGGTCACCGGCTTCACGGACAATCTCAAGAGCGAGTTGCCGATCATCGTCTATTCTGGCACGCGCAAATGGGTCGAAGCCAATCGCGCAGCCGTGAAGGCCTTCCAGGAAGCCATCGCCGAGGGCGCGGCCATCGCCAATAAAGATCAGGCCGCCGTGCGCGCCGCCGTGGCCAACTACATCAAGATGCCCCCCGAGGTGATCGCCGGCATGAAGCTCGGACGCTGGCAAGCGGCAGTGACCGAGGCTGGGATTGCCGGTTGGGTCGACATCATGAAGCGGCAAGACATGCTGCGCAGTGCCGTCGACGCCAAGACCATCATTGCCCCTTAACATGTCCCTGCCACAGGTCGTCCTGGAATTCGAGGCCGTGGCTCTCGAACTCGGTGGCCGCACCATCGTTGCGGATATCGGCTTCACGGTCGCGCGCGGCGAGTTTGTCTCGGTCATCGGCGCGTCCGGCTGCGGCAAGACCACACTGCTGCGGTTGCTGGCTGGCCTGATCGCACCCAGTCATGGCAAGGTGCGTCTCGACGGCCGGCCGGTGACCACGCCCTCGCGGCAAGTGGCCTTGGTATTTCAGGACTATGGGCGCGCCCTGCTGCCCTGGCGGACGGCCACGGGCAACGTCAGCCTCGCGTTGGAAGCCATGGGCGTGCCCCCGGCCGAGCGCCCGCAACGCATCGCCGCCTTGCTTGCCAAGACAGGGCTTGCCGGCCATGCCGACAAATATCCGAGCCAACTTTCCGGCGGCATGCAGCAGCGTCTGCAGATTGCCCGCAGCTTGGCACAAGATCCCGCGGTGTTGCTGATGGACGAGCCGTTTGGCGCCCTCGACGCCATGACGCGCCAGGCCTTGCAGGACGAGGTGCTGCGTATCGTCGCCGAGCGTGGGGCGACCGTGCTGTTCGTCACCCACGATCTGGATGAGGCCCTCTACCTGGGTGATCGCGTCGTCGTGCTCGATGCCAATCCCGGCCGCATCGCGCGCATGGTCGATATCCCGCTACCGCGTCCACGCAATCAGCTTTCTACGCGTGAGAATCCGGATTTCCTGCGCCTACGGCGTGAGCTATTCACGGCAATGCAGGAGATGCTGGCGTGAAGGGGTGGCGCGGTGTCATCGTACCCGTGGTGCTGTTGACGCTGGCCGAAATTGCCTTTCGGGTCCGCGGTGGTCCAAGCGACAGCCTGGCGCCACCTTCGCGCGCCATCGCCGCGTTGCTCTCAATCCTGTGGGATGGCTCAGTCTGGGTCGGCAGCGCGCAAACCTTGGCGACGCTGCTCGCCGGCTTGGCGCTCGGAAGCCTCGCCGGCCTTACGGCCGGCATTGCGCTCGGCTCCTCTGACCTACTACGCCGCATGAGCTTTCTGACCATCGAGATGCTGCGGCCAATTCCGTCGGTGGCGCTGCTGCCGCTTTCGCTGCTGATCTTCGGCTTCGGCTATTGCATGGAGATCGCGGTCATCACTTTTGCCACCTTTTGGCCGTCGCTGATCTTAACCCAGAGCGCAGTTCTGCAAATCGAGCCGCGCCTGACGGAAGTGGCGCGCTTGCTGCGGCTAAGCCGCTGGCAGACGGCCGCCAAGATCATACTTCCCGCGGCCGCCCCTCGGCTCACGACGGCACTGCGCCTTGCCGCCGGTCTCGCCCTCGTGGTGGCGGTGACCGCGGAAATTGTCAGCAACCCCCAGGGGCTGGGACACGACCTGATGATTGCGCAGGAGACGTTGCGGCCGGAACGCATGTTTGCCGTGCTGTTCTGGGTCGGGCTGATCGGCTGGGGCACGAATGCGGCACTGCTGCGTCTCGAGCGCTGGCTGTTTGCGCATCGCGCCGACGTCGACACCAGTATTGCAACATGAGGCTGCGGCGCCTGCCAACCTCGGTTCTGGGCGTGTTGGGCTTGCTCGCGGTCATCCTGCTTTGGCACCTGGTCACGGTGGCCGGGCTGGTGCCGAAGGCGTTCCTGTCCTCACCTGCGGCAACCGTCGACGCCCTCGTTTGGGGCCTCGGCAAGGGTGATCTTAAGGGCCAGCTCGCCGCCACCACCTTGCGCATGCTCAATGGTTGGCTGCTTGCCAGCATCGGCGCCATCGCGCTCGGTAGCCTAATCGGCATCTCGCAAACCGCCCGCGCCTATTTGCGGCCGACCCTCGCATTTGCGCGCTCTCTGCCAGCCTCCGCCGTGATCCCCATTGCCATCTCGCTGGTCGGGTTGGGCCCAAGCATGGTGCTGGGCGTGGTCGTCTTCGGTTCGGTCTGGCCGACCTTGCTTGCGACCGTGCAAGGTTTTGCCAACGTCGAGCCGCGCTTGCAGGATGTCGCCCAGGTGCTGCGGCTGTCGCATCTCGCCTACGTCGGCAAGATCGGCTTGCCGAACGCCGTGCCCGACATCCTGGCCGGCATGCGCCTGTCGCTGACCATTGCCCTGATCCTGGCCGTGATCGGCGAGATGCTATCGGGCCAAGAAGGTCTTGGCAGTGCCATCCTACTGGCGGCACGTGCCTTTCGCGCGGCCGATCTTTATGCCGGCCTGGTGCTGCTTGGCCTCGTCGGGCTTCTCAGCAGCTATGGCCTCATCTGGGTGGAGAGGCGTTTGACGCGCTGGCGGCAGGCGGCGATGCGCTGAACAAGCGCGCTGCAACGGGTTGCGGCCAAAGCCCTGCCCTGAGCTATCGCCGGGCCAAGTGGCGCACCTCGGCAAGGTCTGATGGGGAGGGCAAAATCTCAGTCCCGGTGAAACGGCCAACCGCGATCGGATCGCTGGCCGGAAAAGTCCCCTTCAGCCCCTCATCGAGCAGGTCGCTCAAGTGTTGCTTGTGGGCCTTCGTGCGCGCAAGGCGCGCCAGCATGGCCAGCAGCGTCTGGGCTTCGGCGATCTCGTCGGGGTCGTCCCCGTCAAGCTTCCCTGCCGCCTTTTGCGCCACCAGCCAGGCCAGTTTTTCTTCGGCGGTGCCGTCGAGTTGCGTGACCAAAAGCTCGGAAATCTTCGGCAGCGGCCGGCCATCGGGCGTCTTGCGATTGCCCGGCCTCAAGGCGCTTTGAAACATCGGCCAGTCGCGAAGCTTCGCCTGCGCGGGGTTTTTCGGTTCGCCCACAATACACTCCAACGACGGCACTACGGGTGAGCTGTTCATCCGACGCCACCTGACTTTAGCGGATCTTTGCGGCACCGGATATGGCCGTCCGCGGCGGCTTCGCGGTCGCACAAACAGGGCAGGCAGCGCCCTTTCCAGGCGTTGAGGCGGTGCGGGGCGTGATCCCGCGCGCCTGGATGCTACACAATGATCTTGCGCAAAATACAGCCTCCACGCAGGTGTTTGTTCGACCTTTGACGGCTAGTAAGTGAGCTCATTGCGCAACCAGTTGCCAGCGACATCGTCGGCTTGCCGGGACCGATCCCGTCCGTGCCGGGGGTTCGTTTCGCACCCTTGGCGGGCAGCTTGGCGCGGGTGTCCCCGGCGGGCGCTGCACATTGTCGACCCGACAATCCCCTCGACCAAAAGGGCAGGCCCCTCGACCAAAAGGGCAGGCAGGGTGTGAAATGTATTTCAACAAACGTCACGACCGACACCAGGACGCCCCGCGCCCTGAACCAAGCGCCTTGCAATGGGACGACGATCGCAAGGTGGACTTGAATATTGCCAAGCCGCGGCCCCGCTCCTTGCTCGAGTCCTCGCTGACAATGACCGGCGATCTGTGGAGTGAAGGCGACGTTCAGATTGACGGCCACTTTTGCGGCAACATCAACTGCCAGCAGTTGATCGTTGGCAAGAACGGGGCGGTTACCGGCGTCATCGTCGCGCAAGAGGCCGTCATTCGCGGCAAGATCACCGGCATCATCCGGGCCATGCGCGTGCTTTTGCAGGACAGCGCGCGGGTGGAAAGCGAAATCTTCTACCAGTCCCTTTCCGTAGACGAGGGTGCGAGCTTCGAGGGCGTCGCACGTCCCGGACCGAACCCTCTCGCCGAGGAAACGGCGCTGTCGCCGATGGCCGAACTGCGCCAGAGGGTAGCGCAGGTCGAGGCCCCTGGCGCCAACGGCGCAGCTGCCAAGACCCAGCCGACGCTTACGGGCGCCGTGGTGGCAAACCCGGATCCGCCGCGCCAGTTGGCGCGCGCGAGCGCCGCAAACCGCTAAGGCACGGGGCTGACGGGCCCAGCGCGCCATGCTGGCGAGCGCCGGTTACGCTGGCTGAGGGAGGCCCCCCGCGTTCAAGACGGTTCGGCAGGCGGCCGCAGGCTGTGCCCGAAGTAGGCCTGCTCCAATCGGCTGGGCAAATTTGGCTCCTTCCCAGCGGCCTCCAGCACGATCGAGCCACGCACCAGCGCATACACACGATCGGCGATGCGCAGCGCTTTCTCTATGAGTTGCTCGACGAGTAAGACCGCCGTGCCGCCATCGCGAAGGCGTCCGGCGGCCGCGAGCACGCGGTCCACCAGCACCGGGGAGAGACCGGCGGAGGGTTCATCCAGCATCAGCAGCCGCGGATGCCGCACCAGGCCCTGAGCCACGGCAAGCATTTGTTGTTGTCCGCCCGATAGGGTGACGGCGCGGTCGTTACGCTTGGCCGCAATTTCTGGAAAGAAGGCGAGGGCCTCCTCGACTTGGGTCTCCCGTTCGCGACGCGGCATGCCATAGCCGGCCAGCAGCAGATTGTCGAACACGGTCAATTGCGTGAACACGCGATGCCCCTCCACCACGTGGACGAGCCCCGCGCGAACCATGTCGCGCGGGCTGGCGCCCGACAGATCCTTGCCCGCAAAGCGAACGCGCCCCGACCGCGGCAGCAGACCCGAAATGGCACGCAGCAAAGTGGTCTTGCCGGCGCCATTGGGGCCCAAAAGGGCCACCAGTTCCCCAGGTCCGACGGTCAGATCGATGCCGTTGAGGACGCCGATTTTGCCGTAGCCGGTGGACAGACCACTGATTTGCAAAAGAGGATCAGGCGCCGAGGTAGGCATTGATGACCTCGCGATGGCCGCGGATTTCGGCGGGGGTACCGGAAGCAAGCACCTTTCCGAGATTGAGCACGGTGACACGGTCACAGATATCGAAAATCAGGTCAGCGTGGTGCTCCACCAAGAGCACCCCCGTGCCCTGGCGACTGATGGTGACGATGAGCGCGCCCAGGCGCTTGATCTCATCGACTGACAAGCCGGCTGCCGGCTCATCCAGCAGCAAGAAGCCGGGCCGCAGCACCAGCGCACGAGCGATCTCGACAAAGCGCAGTTCGCTGTGCTGCAACCGGTCGGCGCGCACGAAAGCAAGCTGATCAAGACCAACCGCGCTCAGCGCCGCCATCGCCGCGTCGTAGGCTTGCACTTCGTCGCGACGATGGCGTGGAAGCGCAAGCAGTGATTCGATGAAGCTGGCGCGACCGGCCGTCGTGGCGCCCATCATGACGTTTTCCAAGACCGAAGCGGCGCCCACCAGACGTGGTGTTTGAAAGGTGCGCGCGAGGCGCCAGCCGGCGCGCGCGGCGGCCGCGCCAGACGGGAGGATCTTGTCGTTTAGACGCACTTGCCCTTGCTGGGGGGCATAGTAGCCCGAGATCACATTGAGCGTCGTCGTCTTGCCGCTGCCGTTGGGGCCGATCAGTCCGTGCACTTCGCCCATGCGGATCTCAAGATCGACGCCATCGATGGCGCGCACGCCGCCAAAACTCAGCGACAGGTTATCGAGTTTGAGCAGGTTCGGATGAGCCTGCGGCGGCAAGATCTGCGCCAGCAGCTCCGGGCGCGGCCGGATCTCGCGATGGCGCTCGAGGGGGCGGCGGTTCTTGAAATCGAGCATGTCGGCGATGCCGCCCGGTACGGCGAGCACGATCACCAGCAGGAGTACGGCGTAAAGAAAGGTCGACCACGCCACCAGCGGCGCCGCGAACTCGGGCAGCGCCGTGAGAATGATGGTGCCCAAGAGTGGCCCCAGGATCGAGCCGCGTCCGCCGATCAGGATGGCGATAAAAAACAGCACCGAGAGGTCGAAGGTGAAAGCATCCGGCGTAATGTAGGATTGCAGCGAGGCGAATAAGCCACCTGCGATGGCGGCCACCGCGCCGCTGAACAGGAACACGGTGACCAGCAGGGTAGGCTTGGAGATCCCAACCGCCTCGGCCGCGACCTCGGCGTCACGAATTGCCACGAGCGAGCGACCAAACCGGCTGCCTGCGATGTTGGTGGTCACCCAGGTACAAAGTACCGCCAGGGCCAGGCAGAAATAGTAAAATCCCCACGGGCTGGAAAAGGGCCACGGCAAGACTGGACCGGGAACACCGACACCTCCCCCGGTCACGCTCTTCCACGCCAACGCCACCTGCGTCACGATCGTCGCAAAGCCCAAGGTCGTCATGGCAAAGTAGAAGGTGCGCAGCCGCAAGGCCGGCAGGCCGATGATGACGCCAAAGACCGCCCCCACCGCTGCGGCGATCAGCAATGCCAGGTAGGGAGACAACTCGGGCATCACGGTGCCTGCCGCGAGCACGCTGGTGACGTAGGCTCCAAGGGTCAGCAACGCCACCCAGCCAATGGCAATTTGCCCGGCAAAGCCGACGACCAGATTGAGACCGGAGACGAGCACCCAGTAAATGCAAGCGCGCGTGGCAATGACGCCGAGATAGGAATCCCCGAGCAAGGGCAGGACCGCGCCGCCGACGGCAAGAACCGCGGTTGGGAACAAGGCTTCAAGTCCGCCGAGCTTCCGCTTGGGCGCAACGGCGAGCGGCAAGGTGGCGCCGTCGTTCATACGCGCCGTGCGGGGGCGGCGCCGGCAAAGCCCTCGGGCCGCACCAGCAAGACGATGATGAACACGACGAAGATGGCGACCGAGGCGAAGATGCCGCCCACCAGAAAGTTTGCCGCCTGCTGAAACAACCCGAGCGCCAGGCCGCCGGCCACCGCACCGCGGTTGCTGCCCATCCCGCCGAGCGCGACCGGGACAAAGCCGTAGAAATTCAACAGCGGCCCGTTGCCGAAGTAGGCGAGCATCATCTCGCCGCCGGTGAAGCCCGCCAAGGTGCCGATCACGCCGGCCAGGGCGTAGCTGGCGAGGCGGAGGCTTTGTTCGGGCAGGCCGAGGGCGCGTGCGGCATAGTTGTCTTCAGAGATGGCCAAGAAGGCGCGCCCTACCAGCGTACGTCGATAGAGCCATTCGAGGCCGAGGATCGTCAGCGCGCACGCCAGCATTGGCAGCCAGAACTGCTGGTCGAACAAGCCTGGGCCGAACGGCAACAGCCGCGGAAACGGCTGCGGTTCCGTGCTCCACTCGATGGCCGTCAGCTGCTGCAGCATCAGGGCAAAGGCGAGCGTGGAGAGCACATAGAGGTGCTGTTCCAGGCTTTTCAGCACGGGCCGTACCGTCAGGACTTCGGTGATGATGCCCAGCCCGGCACCCGCCGCGAGCGTGACGAGTAAGCCGACGGGGACCGGCATACCCAATCGGTCGATGCACAAGGCCCCGAATACGCCCCCAAGCATGCCGACCGTGCCCGCGGTAAAACTGAACACGCGCGAAGCGGTGAACATGACATTGTAAGTAATGCCAATGAGGGCGTAGACGGCTCCCAGCGCCAAGCCGTAGGAGACGATCGATAGGACCATCGATCTAGCCGGTGTAGCCGGGCGCCAGCGTGAAGGCACCATCCTTGAGCGAGTTGGCTTGGCACATCACGATCTCTTCATTCTGGAAGCCGTCGTGCAACTCTGGTGTCCAGGTGATGCTGCCGTAGACGCCGGGCCAGACCTTGACCTTGTTCCAGTAGCCCGCGATCTCCTCCGGTCCGCTGCCGGCTGCCTTGATGGCCTCTGCCATCAAGCGCGGACCGTCGTAGCCAAGCGCAATCCACCACAGTAGCGTGTCGCTCATCTCGATTTTGGCTTTGCGAATGCGCTCGACGAATTCGACCGTGCGCGGCGGCAGGGCGCCGGCGGCGTTGTAACTGCAGTTGCGGAAGTTGTTGGGATAGACCTTGTCCCAGTATTCGGGTTTCTTCAGCAAGGCCTTGGTTTGGCCGGAGCCAAGCGTGGTCTGGCCAACGATCGGGATATCCCAATTCATTTCTGCGCGCGTGTTAATGATGCGCGATAGAAAGCCGGCATTCACGCTCCAGGGCATGATGGCTTGCGCCCCCGCGGCCTGCATGCGCAGCAATTCCGGCTTCAAGTCCGGATTGTTCAATTCAACGCTGCCTTCGTAGACGACCTCGGCACCGATGGTTTTTAGCATTGGCACGTAGGCATTGAGCGAAGCCGTGCCGTAACCGGTGGTATCACTGATAACGGCTACCTTCTTGGCCTTGACGATATTGACCACGTAGTGGTTGGCGGCACCGCCGATTTGTTGGTTGGTGGGCGCATTGCGAAAGGCCAGCGGATATTTCTTCACATCGGTCAGCGAATCGACCCAGCAGGGGTGCAGCTGAGGCACGCCGTCGCGCGCAATCAAGGGCGTTGCTGCGAGGGCTTCGCCCGAGTTCAAGGGTCCCCAAATGACGTGCACCTTGTGCCGTCGCGTCAGTTCGGTGGCCGCGTTGACCGCCTTGGTGGGGTCACTCTGGGTATCGCGCACAACCAACTCGATCTGCCGTCCGTTGATACCGCCGGCGTCGTTAATCTCCTTTACGGCCAATTCCGTCCCCCGGTTGATGCCGATGCCCGTGGAGGAGGAGGGGCCCGTCAAAGCCGGCAGATAGCCGATGCGGATCGGCTCGGAGGCGGCAATGGCCGGACGGAAGACGCCGGTTGCGAGCGCCGCCGTGCTCGCCGCGGATCCCACCAAAGCCTGCCGACAACTCATGGACATGTGCTTCCTCCGTGCATTGTTCATTGCTTGTTGTTTTGTTGTTCATTGTTGTCGGCCTTCCTTTGCCGGAAAGCCTGGTCAAATTGCGCGCGCAGACTATAGCGTTGTGAGGGAAATTGGCCAGTCACATCTACCCCGCTTTCAGGCCACCCGAACGCCGCGACGCGACGGCTGCTGGCAGTGGGCGGCGACCCACCACGGCGCGGTCGCCGGAGCCCCAATTCGGCAGGGCCAAGATGCCTCGGGCCGACCGGCTCCCGCCAGGACGCCAAGGCTTTGACGCGACAGCGCGCTGGCGTACCCGGCCGCAGCTAGCGGTCCGCCGGCGCCGCGACCTGCTTCGCCGCCGTCCTCCTGCCCCAAGCCAAAACAACGAAATCTGCGCGCCAGGCCCTAGAGCAGCTTGTAGATCGCGTGACGCCTGTTGCGCGTGAACGGCCGCACCTGGGTCGGCCAGCGTCCCGCCTCGCCGGCTTGCGCCCATTCGGGGCTCACGAGCACGTGCGGTCCATCGATCTCATAGGTGGCGCAGTAGGTCGCCCCCACGTGCGCGATCTCCTGTTCGTCGCCGCCGATGTTGAGCCGAAAGGATGGCTCGGCCTTGCTGCGCCAGGCCGCGTGCACGCCCGGAACCTTGAGCAAGTTGGGAACGTGCTCCTGGTCGTAGACCTCGTTGAAGAGGGTTTCTTTGTCGGGATCGACATCCATGCTGACCATGAAAATGTAGCGCTGAGCCGTTGGCATGCCTCGTCTCCTTCGCCGCGTCCGATCCGGCAACTCGTATCGGATTGGGGCGCCGGGCGCGAGCCGGCGACGCCCGCGTGGCGCCAAAAACCAGGTGCCAGGCCGAGATGCGGGGGCTTCGGGGATTGTGCAAGGCAAGGCGCCACGATCCGCCCCCCGGGTCGCGCCAATGGCCGAAGCCCGCGCGGTCCCCTGCGCTGGCGAGGCGTCCGGCAGGGCGCAATCGGTGAACGCCTGGCTTCCCCCGCCTGGCCGCGGGCCACGGGCGCACGGGCGGGCAAAGCGTGGCGCCTCGCCTGGCATAGCCGCCGCCACGCGGGGTCTCGCCGGCGACGGGCCGGGGGAGGCAGCGGGGCCAACGGGCGTCAACAAGCCCAGCGCGCCGATCGCCACTTTGAGCCTGTCCGACCCCGTGGCCCCTGCAGGATCCTAAGTCCAACCCTCTGCCTCGACGGCCGGTCCTGCGCTCTTCCCCGGTCGGGGTCTGGGGTGGCCCAACTTGGACCTGTGGCGTTGCGTCGTCGCATCGAATCGGAGCAAAAACTCCCCGGGGCGGAGTGTCCCCAAAATCGTGAGATTTGGCGTGTTTTGGGGGGGCGAACGCCGCCAATCCTGTGTTGTGGCGTTGACGCTGATCCCCCGTATGGCGTTGACGCCGGTCCCCCGTGCACCCAAAGCGGGTTCCATTGGCGATCAAACCCAGGCTAACCTCGCAAGGCGTTGTGCCGCGGTTATCGTCGATATTGTTTTTGGGTTTCCTGTTTCCTTACGACCCGGGCCGATCGGTCCGGCATGTTGAGGCCATGGCTTTTCCAATTTTGGCGTTCATTTTCGGTCTTCTTTTTTACGCCGCCTCGAGCGGCCTTTTCGCCATGACCTGGGAGGGCATGGCGTCCTGGCTGTGGTGGGCGGCGCTGGCTCCGCTCGCGCTCTGTCACGGCGTGTCCGGCTTTCTTGCCACGACGACCGCGGCTGGGGCCCTGGCGAGCCAAACGCGTACTGTCCTGGGGTGTGCCCTCGTCAGCGCTGCCACCACGCTCCTGACCCTGTTGGTCGCCATTTGGTGTGCGAGCGCCATGCCCTTGTCTTTGTCGCATGACCAGGCGTTGGCCGTTGTGCTGACCTCGTTGCTCGGCGGCTTTGCCGGACTTGGAGTTGCATGGCGGCTGTCCCCCCGCAGCCTGGTGCGCCCGCCACAGCTGCCAGAAAATTGACGGGACGGAGCCTATCTTAACATCCTATGCGTTGATTTCGGCGGACAAATCCTGGCTGTGGAGAAGTCTAAACCCTGCCAAAGGATCTAGCGGATGATTTGCACGCTTCGATTTGGTGCCAAGGCGTTGGCCGTCCTTGCGCTCGCCACCCTCAGCCAAGCCGCCGCCGCCGACGGCATGAAAAACAATGGCGGCAAGAGCAACAACAACCAAGCCGAACCCATCGAGCGGGGGGTTTATTTCTCAGGCTATGATGTCGTCACAAACTCCCGGTACGCCTACTCAGGGATCATCGTCGCCCTCAACGGGGACATGGGGCGTGATGGATATTTTGTCCGTGCCTATGGAGCGGTGGGCGATTTTGATCTCAATCCAGGCGACGGCCGGCAATGGCAGGGCGATGTGGGCCTGGGCTACATGTTCAGCCGCAACCGCATCGACTACGAGATCTATGCAGCCGTCGACTATGAGAACATCCGGTTGAGGCCGGACGATCCCACGGCTGAAGTGCGCGGCACCGAGTGGGGTTTCAAGGTCGGTGCAGGCATCGAAACGGAAAAGGAACTGCCTTACTACTTTCGCTTAGAGGGTAACTACTCGACCGCATTCAACAGCTATTGGGCAAGGGCAAGGGTCGGCCTTCACCGCGGGCGCTTCACCTTCGGACCAGAGGCTAGCGTCGTCGGCGATGAGGACTTTGATGCCCAACGTATCGGTGGCTTCGTCACGTTTGATCTTAAGCTACCCCAGTTCCGCCCTACGGAGATCACGGTGTCGGTCGGTCACCAGTTTGTATCCGGCAGTAGCAATAACGCGGATGGCACCGGAGGCATCGGCGGCGGGGAGGGCACCTACGGTCTCATCAATTGGAGCGTGACATTCTAGTGAGAACCCGCGGCAAAAATCCGGACTTGAGGCCGAACATCTAGTCACTTTAGTCCCTATTGCAATCTGCGCATCGGCATTACCTAACGCGTCTAGGAACTTAATGGGAGCGGCTCAGGCAGTTCCCTCGGTGCCGGCGTGGCCGGGTGCGGGTGTGTTTCTTGGTAAACAAGCTTGGGCAACCGGAGCCCGTCCGGCCGGTGTTTTTTGATTCCACGGGGCGTCGCCGGCTGGTCGTCTCGGCCGTTTCGTGGGGGGGCGGCTCGCTGCTTGGCGTGCTGGCCGCGTGCCTGATCGTAACCAGCCTGTTCGGGCCAGCCCTGCCCAGCTTTGCCCGGCTGAGCGTGCCACGGGAACTGTCCTCGCTGCGGCTGGCTTCGCCCGCGAGCAAGGGCGAGCCGGAGTATGGCGCAAGCCAGCTTCGCGCCTCCGCGCGCGAAGCCGCCGCTACTGCCGAGCGCTACGCCTATCTCGTCAATTGGGATGACAACAGCTTTTCCTCGCTTAAGCGTAACGCGCGCGCCCTCGACTATCTGATCGTGGAATGGTTGCACTTAGACGGGCCCGGCGGCGACCTGGTGCAGGATGCGCCGGAGAAGCAGGCACTGGTTGGCGACTGGCTGAAGGCCAATGCCCCCGGGGTTAAGGTCCTCCCCTCGGTCAACAATTACGATGAAGCCAATTCGCGCTGGGACCCGGCGGCGGCGGAAGCGATGTTGATCTCGGCACCGGCGCGCGCGCGTTTTGCCTCGGCACTCGGTCGCTTCGTCACGGAGGGTCACTACGCCGGCGTGGTCCTGGACCTCGAGGAAATCCCCGCACGCGCCCAAGCGGACTATGTGAAGCTGGTGTGCGAACTGGCGGCCATCTTCAGCGGTCGTGGCCTCCGGTTGCTGGTGGCCCTGCCGCCCGAGGACGCCGCCTACGATGATGTCAGTCTTGCCGCCGCCGCCGACGCGCTGATTTTGATGAGCTACGACGAGCACACGGAAAAGGGTGTTAGCGGCCCGTTGGCCAGCCAGGGTTGGTTTGAAACGATTTTCGCCAGGCACCTCAAAAACATTCCGGCCGACAAGCTCATCGTCAGCATCGGTTCGTACGGTTACGACTGGCAGCACGGTAAACCCGCCCAGGAGATTTCCGTGCAGGAGGCCTGGGAGCTCCTGGAAGAATCACGCGCGACCTTGAATTTCGACGCCAAATCTCTGAACCCGACCTTCAGCTATCTGGATGACGGCACCAAGGCGCAACACCAGGTCTGGTATCTCGACGCGGTGACCGCCTACGATCAGATCGCCGTCGCCTTGCCTGCGCGCCCGAAGGGGCTCGCGCTTTGGCGGCTCGGTACCGAGGATCCCAGCATCTGGTCGGTGCTTGGCCGAGGCCGCTTGGCGGACGGCTTCGCCCGCAACGAACTCAAGACGCTGCATGCCGGCTATGATGTGCTCTACAAGGGCAAGGGCGAGGTCCTGAGCGCCTCGGGCGCCCTGCTGAAGGGCGTCCGGCAAATTTCGCACGATGCCGAGAGCAATCTCATCAAGGGCCAGCAGATCATCACCTATCCGAAAGCCACGACCATCACGCGCTGGGGCGCGCGCAGCGACAAGGTGCTGGCCTTGACCTTCGACGACGGGCCGGATCCAAGATACACGCCCAAGATCCTCGACATTCTGGCGGAAAAAGGCGTGGAGGCGACCTTTTTCATCGTTGGTTCGGCCGGGGCGCTCAACACCGACATTTTGCAACGCATCTATCGCGAAGGCCACGAGATCGGCAATCACACCTTCACCCACCTCAATACGACCATTGCCTCGCCCGAGCGCCTCGCCTTTGAAATCAATGCCACGCAGCGGCTGATCGAGTCGACCGTCGGGGCCCGCACCACACTGTTTCGCCCGCCCTATGGCGATGATCTCGAGCCGCAGACGATCGACGGAGCCCAAGTGCTGACGCTTGCCGGGTCGCTCGGCTATCTCAGCATCGGCATGGACATCGATCCCAAAGATTGGCGGCGACCGCTCGCGCGCCAGATTGTAACCGCCACCCTCGAGCAGGCGAGCAAGAGCGAGGGCAAGGTCATCCTCTTGCACGACGCCGGCGGCATTCGCACCGCCACGATCGAGGCCCTGCCGCAGATCATCGACCAATTGCGGGAAGCCGGTTTCCGTTTCGTGCCGGTGCACGAGCTCCTCGGCCTGTCGCGCGACGAGGTGATGCCGCGCATTGGACCCGAGGACGCCTGGATTACGGCCTCCAACTATGCCGGTTTTGCCTTTTTCAAGGGGCTGAATTCGTTTCTAACGCTGTTTTTCTACGCCGGTATCGCGCTGGGCACGCTGCGGCTTCTTTGGGTTGCCGGCTTTGCCCTTGTGCATGTGCGCCTGGAACGCCGGCGGCAGCAGCAAATGTGGATGCCCACCTCGATCGTGGCGCTCATTCCCGCCTTTAATGAAGAGAAGGTGATCTGCAACTCGATCCATGCGCTGTTGGCGACGCCCGACGTTGACTTCAAGATCATTGTCATCGACGACGGATCCAGCGATGCCACCGCCGAGGTCGTGCGACGCAGCTTCGAACACACCCAGCGCGTGAACGTTCTCAGCAAACAAAACGGCGGCAAGTGGGCCGCCCTCAACTACGGCCTGGCCCATACCGATGCCGAAGTGGTGATCACCCTCGATGCCGACACCCAGTTTGAGCCGGATGCGCTGCGCTGGCTGGTGCGCCATTTCGTCGACCCTGAGGTTGCGGCGGTGGCGGGTGCGGCCATCGTTGGCAACCAAATCAATCTCATCACGCGCTTCCAAGCGCTGGAATATGTCATCAACCAGAATCTGGACCGGCGCGCCCTCGAGGTCGTCAATGGCATTACCGTGGTGCCCGGCGCCATCGGTGCCTGGCGGCGCAGCACCCTGCTTGCCGTCGGAGGCTTCCTGCCCGACACGCTGGCCGAGGATGCCGAGGCTACCGTGCGTCTGGCGCGGCGCGACTGGAAAGTGCTTTACGAGCCGCGCGCGGGCGCCCGAACCGAAGCACCCGAGACGATCGCATCCTTCATGAAGCAACGCCTGCGTTGGATGTTCGGCACCTTGCAGGTGGCTTTCAGAAAATCTCCCCGCCGTGTGGCGCCTCCGGCCGATCGGGCTTGGATTGTTCGGGCTACCCAACATCATCGTCTTCCAGTTTGTGTTTACGCTGATCGCGCCGGCGATGGACATTATGGTGGTGTGGAGCCTGATTTCCGCGATCAACAACTATGTCTCCGGCCCTCCCGATGCTGTCCTTCTTTCTCCAGCGTTGCACACGGTGGCCGCCTATTGGCTGTACTTTCAGATCCTAGAATTGGTGACGGCTGCCTTGGCGATCGCGCTGGAGCGCAAAAGCCGCAACATGTGGCGCTTGCTGCCGCTCTTGGTACTGCAGCGCTTCTGTTATCGGCAGCTCCTCTACGTCACGGCGCTGCGCGCCGCCCTGGCCGCGCTCAAGGGCCACATGCTCGGCTGGAACAAGTTGATCCGCACGGGTCGTGTGGCCGGGCATTTCAGCGGTTAAATCACGCAGACGTGTGGGTGCAACCACCACCTTTCCGGCTAGTGTTGCGCCCTTCAGGACAGGAAAGATGGTGCAACAACGCTCCGAACTCCGCTGCGCGGGGCTCACGATGCTTTTCAGTGTCGCGGGGGGGCTGTTGCTACTGGCGGCCGGACACGCGCCAGCCCGCGCCGCGGGCGATGTTTCCGTGACAACGGCCGCCAAGCTTGGCGGGAGCGCCGCTGGGGAGCCCCGCTGGAAGAGCGGGCGCGCCACGGTTTTTTGGGTCGGCGAATCGGAGACGGAGGACAACGACCACATCGCCAATCACAAGAGCGCCTGGGATGCGAAGTGGGTCGAGCACTTCGGGGGTATCGACGATCCCGAAGATCGCTGCGGATTTGTCCCGTGCGGCTTCAAACCAAAGGAGAACCCCTTCTATGTCGCGCTTCCCTACGACGACATGGAGGAGGACGGCCGCAGGAAAGCGGTCAACACGTCCATCCCCTGGGATAAGCCAGGGGCAAAGCAGTCCCTGCTGAAGAACCGATGGGTTGCCATCCGTGCCAATAACGTCACTTGCTATGCGCAGTGGCAGGACGTCGGTCCGTTCGAGAAAGACGATGCGGACTACGTCTTCGGCGCCGCAACCCGGCCGAGAAACAGCAAAGGCGAGGGGGCTGGTATCGACCTGTCGCCGGCGGTCAGGGATTGCCTCGGCGTGGGGGGCGTATCCGAGGTCAAGTGGCGGCACGTCGAGTGGCATGAGGTGCCGAACGGCCCCTGGAAGCGCACGATTACCAAGCGCCCGGGACCTTAGTGCGCTGCCCTTGCGCAGGCTGCTCCCAGCGGAGGGAACCCGAGTTGGCGGAGCGCGAACGTCGCCCGTGCCCGTTGCCCCAAATTCACCTGGCCGGAGACCGTTGGCCATGGACCGCGCTTGTCTTTGCGGGTGCGGCCCGCCGTCGGTGCGGCGGGCGCCAAACTAGCCGAAGGCCGGGATCACCTTCTCGCCAAAGCGGCGCATCGAACGCTTGATGCGCTCGTGATCAAGATAGCCGAAGCTCATTTGACAGAGAAGATGGCCGACGCCGGCCTCGCGCAGCTCGGCAACTTGCTCGGCAACATCTTCGGTGCTGCCAATCAGGGTGCCTGAGCTCAGCGCATAACGGATACCCTCCGCCTCCGAATGGGCGGGGTCGGTCCAAGGGTTCAACAGGGCAGGGTCGGCCTGAAAATCGGAGGGGTTGAACGCCTGGCGCGCGTGCATCATGTGCTGTCGCGTCAGGCTCAGGGCGGCGACGAATTCGTCCTCAGCGGCGGCTCGACTTTCGCCCACATACACCCAACGCCAGATCGCCGCCTGGTGCAGCAATCGCAGCTGTGCGGCGCCATCAAGGCCGCTGCGGCTGAGCCCCTCCGCGTACTGGCCAAGCCGTGTGCCAATCTGGTCAATCGGCAACCGGACGGTCAAGATCGGGACACCCTTTTCGCCGCAGTGGCGGAAGGAGGCCGTCGAGGCGACGCTGTGCCAAATCGGTGGATGTGGTTGCTGCACCGGCGCGGGGCGCAGCTCGGGGAGGCGCAGGGTAAAATATTTGCCTTTGAAGTCGAGGGGGGTCGCCGTCCAGGCGCGCGTCATCACCTCGAGGCCTTCCGCCATGCGCTCGCGCGCGTCATTGCTTCTGAGCCCGTAGCCGACAAACTCGTACTCATTGAAGATGCTGCCGCGGCCGACGCCGATATCGAGCCGGCCGCGGCTCAAATTGTCGAGCAACGACAGTTGCGTTGCCAGCCGAACCGGATGGCGCAGCGCCATCTGGATGACGGCAAAGCCAATGCGGATTTTTTGCGTACGCATCGCCAGCGCGGCGGCAAAGGGGATCGGGTCCGCATAGACGCTCTCGCCGGTAAAGTTGTGCTCGGTCAGCCAGACGCCGTCGAAGCCGAGCTGCTCGGCAAGCGTCGCTTGCTCGAGCTGCTCGAAAATGGCAGGTCCGTCGTGCGCCGGCGAGGCCGAGTGGGCAAGTGTCATCCAGCCGAACCTCATGCCTTTGCTCCCAGGGCGGGGCCGGGGCGCGGAAAGTTTCGGTTTGCCGGGCGTGGCAGCCCAAGATTTTCTCGCAGGGTCGTGCCCTCGTACTCGGTTCGGAAGATCCCGCGCCGCTGCAGCTCCGGTACGACGCGATCCACGAAGTCATCAAGCCCTTCCGGTAGGTAGGGGAACATGACGTTGAAGCCGTCACAGCCCGCAGCAAACAGCCACTCCTGCATTTGCTCGGCGATGCTGTGAGGCGTGCCGACGAAGGCCAGCCCGGCATAGCCGCCGACACGCAGCGCCAGCTCACGCACGTTCAAGTTTTCCCGCTTGGCCAGGTCGATCACCCGTTCGCGCCCGCTCTTGCTGGCATTGCTCTCGGGGATCTCCGGCAATGGGCCGTCGGGGTCGAATTGCGACGCATCGTGCCCGAGCGCGACCGAAAGGGAGCCGATGGCATTGGCATAGTTGACAAGGCCGTCCAGCCGCGCGCGCTTGCGCTCAGCGTCCTTGCGGGTATCTCCCACCACCACCAAGGCGCCGGGGAGGATCTTCAAATGCTCCGGGTTGCGGCCGACCTTCCGCATCCGACCTTTGATATCGGCGTAAAAGCGCTGGCCATTGGCGAGATTGGACCCGGCTGCAAACACCAGCTCCGCCGTTTCGGCGGCAAGCTGCCGACCCGCCTCGGAGGCACCAGCCTGCACGATCACCGGCCATCCCTGGACGGGACGCGCAATGTTGAGCGGACCCCTCACCGAGAAGTATTTGCCCGTGTGATTGAGCACGTGCATTCTGTTTGGTGCAAAATAGATGCCGTTGTCGACATCACGCACGAAGGCATCGTCGGCAAAACTATCCCATAGCCCGGTCACGACGTCATAGAACTCCCGCGCGCGGGCATAGCGTTCGCCGTGCTCCATGTGCGCCTCCAGCCCGAAGTTCAAGGCCGCGTCGGGATTGGAGGTGGTGACGATGTTCCAGCCGGCGCGGCCACCGCTCAGGTGGTCGAGCGAGGCGAACCTGCGGGCGATATGATAGGGCGCATCGAAGGTGGTCGAGCCCGTGGCGATCAGTCCGATGTGCTTGGTGGCCGCGGCCAGGGCCGACAGCAGCGTGAATGGCTCGAACGATGTCACCGTATGGCTGCGCTGTAGGGCTTCGAGCGGCATGTTGAGGACCGCGAGATGGTCGGCCATGAAGAATGCATCGAAACGGCCCCGTTCCAGGGTTTCGGCGAAACGACGCAAATGCGCAAAATTGAAATTGGCATCGGCCAAGGCGCCCGGATAGCGCCAGGCGCCGGCGTGAATGCTGACGGGGCGCATGAAAGCGCCAAGCCGCAACTGCTGGGAACTTCCCATAGCTAACTCCTCCCAACGCAAGGCGCCAGCGCAAGTCTGCCACGACCCATCTTGACGCGGCCGTGTCTTTGCAACAATGGCTGGCCGCCCGGCGTCAACCGGGCGCAAGGGCGGGCGGCGCCTGCACCTTCCCCTGGCGCAAACTGTTACAGTCAGGCGGAGGCGACCTCAATGTCGAGCCAGCCCAGGTCCGTGTTGCGCGCGCGATCGCCCGGCTGCAGCAGCACCGAGGTGGTCGCCGATTCGATCACCGCCGGCCCGTCGATGCGCTGGCTGGGCGCGAGATTATCGAAGCGGTAGACCGGCACTTTGCGCCATTTCCCGAGGTAAATGTCGCGTTCGCCGACGGCGGGTGCCGGCGGTCGGGGCGCAAGCGCGGGTTCTTGCGGCAGCGCCGGGAGTTCGCCGATCGCCGCCACGCGCGCATTGACAAGCACGACCTCCTGATCCTCGAGGCTATAGGTATAGAGTTGTTCGTGCCGGCTATGAAACGCGGCCGCCATTTGCTGCAAAAGGTCGTCTTTTTCGAAATCGACGTGATCCAACGGCACGTTGACCTCGAATACTTGTTCGCCGTAGCGCATGTCGGCGGATGGTCGCAGACGGATCGGCCCCACAAACGATGCCGCGGCGAGCCGCTGGCGTCCCTCCCTCTCCATCTGCCGAAAGGCTGCGCGCACCGCCGCGGCATCGAGGCCACTGGTATCGCCGATATGCGTGCGCGCCACTTCGCAGCGCAAGTCGCTGGCGAGCATGCCCCAGGCCGATAGCACGGCGCAGAGGCGGGGCACGATCACCCGCTTCAGATCGAGTTGGCGCGCGACCTCGGTGACGTGCAAAGCGGCGGCGCCGCCGAAGGCGAGAATGGCGAAGCGCCTGGGATCCACCCCGCGGCGTACCGAAACCAGCCGAATGCCCTCCGCCATAATTGTGTTGATGACGCGGTGGATCCCCTCCGCCGCGCTCATGCGGTCGAGCCCCAGCCGATCGGCGACGCGATCGATGGCGATTTCGGCGGCGCCGCGATCAAGCCGCGATTGGCCGCCGAGAAAGTTGTCGGGATCGAGGAAGCCGAGGACGAGGCTGGCGTCGGTGACCGTCGCCTCGCTGCCACCGCCACCGTAGCAGGCCGGGCCCGGTTGGGCACCCGCACTCTGTGGCCCAACGTGGAGGACGCCGCTGTGGTCGACGCGCGCAATCGAGCCGCCGCCCGCACCAATGCTGGTGATATCCAAGCTCTGCAAGGCGACACGTTGCCCGGCGATGCGCCGGTCCGAGCTGATGGCTGCTTCGCCACCGACCACCAGGGAGATATCGGTGGAGGTTCCACCCATATCGAAGGGAATGAGGTCGCCGTGCTGGTTGAGTTGGCCGGCATACTGGCTGCCGGCAACGCCACCGGCCGGACCGGAGAGCACGCTACCGGCGGCCAACCGCACCGCTTCCGCGATGCTGGCGACGCCGCCGTGTGATTGGATGATCAAGACTGGAGCGTTGAACCCGGCCGAACGCAAGCGGGTCTCAAGACGCAGCAGATAGCGTTCCAGTGCCGGGCCAACGTAGGCGTTGACCACGGTGGTGCAGACGCGATCGTACTCCTTGATTTGGGGGAGAACGTCCGAGGACAGGGCGACATAGACCTTGGGCATCGCCGCACGTACGGCCTCGGCGGTGGCTCGCTCGTGGCTGGCATCGCGCCAGCTGTGGAGGTAGCACACGGCAATGGCCTCGACGTGTTCGCGCGCGAGGGTTGCAATCGCCGCCGTCAGGGAGCCGTGATCGAGCGCGGTTTCGACGCGACCATCCGGCCGCAGGCGCTCGCGCACACCCAGTCGACGTTCGCGCGGCACGAGCTGCGTCGGCGGCGGCTGGCGCAAATTGTAGCGATCGTCCTTGAGCCCCTCGCGCATCTCAATGATGTCGCGATGGCCTGCCGTGGTCAGCAGTCCGACCTTGGCGCCCTTGTGTTCCAGCAAGGCATTGGTGGCAACCGTCGTGCCATGCACGATGCGCTCGGTGTTCTCGAGCAAGGTGCCGGTATCGATCCCGAGCGCCGCCGCCAGCCGATCGAGGCCCGCCATCACTCCCAAGGATTGGTCGGTCGGCGTCGTCGCTACCTTGGCCAGCGTGACATGACCCCGGGCATCAACGGACACGAGATCCGTGAAGGTTCCGCCGACATCGATGCCGATCCGAAACATCGCTCACTCGATCCAGTCCGAGACGAATCCTTGGCGTTTGTCGCGCTCGCGCTCCGGCGCCGTGCGTAGCTTGCCGTCACCCCAGCCACCGCCACCACCCGAGTGCGCGTTGAGGACGTCGCCGGGCCTCAGCACGATGCCCGTCTCTTTGGTCTTGAGGGGACGATCGGGGCGACCCGCGGACTGCAGCCAGTACCGATGCGGCTTGCCATCCTCGCCGCCGGCGAGGCCGCAGGCGCCATACTTGATGCCGTCGCCGGCGGTATTGCCGAGCGCCGGCTCGCTGGTCTCGACGACGAGTTCAAGTTCGCCGCCTGGACCGCCGCGATGGCGTCCGTCGCCTCCACTGTCAGGGCGAAACTCGTGGCGGCGAAAATGCAGGGGAAAACGTACCTCCTGCACCTCGAGGCTGCCGAACTTGATGCCGCCGGCCGCCTGCCATTCGCCGGCCCCTGGCCAACCGTCTCCCGCCGAGGAGCCGCCGCCGCCCGGCCGCGCTTGAAACAAATGCCAGATGAACGGCTTGCCGTTGCGCGGGTCGACGCCCTGCACCGCCAGTCGAAAGCGTCGGCCCCAGCCGGCCATGGCGCGATCGGGACAGGCCGGCGCCAGGGCGCGGATGATCGCCTCGATGATCTCCTGGCCACAGTGATTGGTACACAACGTCACCGGCGCGCCGGGCCGGGGGCAAACGATGGTGCCTTCCTTGACTTGCAAAGTCAGCGGCCGAAAGGCGCCATCGTTCTTGGGGATGTCCGGGTCGATCAGATAGGCGAGCGCCACCACCGCCGCCGAGTAGGTGTTGGCATTGGAGGAGTTGATGAATCCCACGACCTGCGCATGGCTGTCGCTGAGATCGATGCTCAGGTCGCTGCCGTGCTTTCTGACGCGTACGCGGATCGGGATGTCGCGGGCGCCATGACCATCATCGTCGAGGAATGCCTCGCCCGCGTAGCTGCCATCCTGCCAGCTGGCGATGATGGCGCGCACTTGCCGCTCTGCCCCATCGAGCACGGCCGCCACGGCTCTATGCGTGACCGCCGAGCCGAACTCGCCGAACAGTTGCCCCAAGCGCCGCTCGCCGATGCGCGCCGAGCCGATCATCGCCGCCAGATCGCCACGGAAATCGCGGGGATGGCGCACGTTGAGGACGATCATCTCGTAGACGTCATCGCGCCGGCGGCCCTCCTCGTAGAGCTTGAGGGGGGGAATGCGGAGGCCTTCCTGATAGATCTCGGTAGCCGCGGCGTTATAGGCCCCGTGCGTGGCACCGCCGATATCACTCTGGTGCGAGCGGTTGATCGACCAGAACACCAGGCGGTCCTCGTCAAAGACCGGGACAAAGACGGTGAGATCGGGCAGATGGTTGCCACCCCGATAGGGATCGTTCAAGAGATACACGTCCCCTGGTCTAATTTTTTCCCTGAAGAACTCGTACACGGCACGCGCGGCGAACGGCAGGGCGCCGACGTGAATGGGCACATGCTCGGCCTGGGCGATCAAGCGTCCCTCGGGATCGCATAGCGCTGTTGAAAAGTCTCGGCTCGAATTCAGGATCTGCGAATAGGACGTGCGTAACATGGCCTCGCCCATCTCCTCGACGATGGCGCGAAGCCGATGCTGGACCACCGAGACTGTGATCGGATCGACGGCAGGGATCATGGTGGGGAAGGTCCTGAGGCGGTGGTTCCAGCAATTCGCAAGAGCGGCGAGCATGCATTGCGCTACCGATTTCGGTCAACACGCCCGGGTGTCTGGCTCCGGGTGCTGGCCTTGGCCTCGGCGTCAAGGCTCCGACATGAACGGCGCGCGCAGCGTGCAAAACTCCTCGACTGCTGCGAACAGGGGATCGCACTCGGCGGCTCCCAGCGGCAGGCTCATCGCAATCATGCCGCGTCGCGCGATATAGATCCCGGCTGCCAGCAGATCGAAAAAGTAGAGCTCGCGCAAAGCCTCCTCCTTGGCGCTGGCACTATACGGACGCTCGATCGGTCCGGCGCGGAAATGCGGCTGCATCATGCTACCCAAGCCGCTGAAGTGCATGTTGACGGCGCGCGCGCGGCAAATGTCGTTCAGTCTCGCACGCACCTCCTCCCCACGCGCAAACAGCGCCTCGGCGGCGGCGGCATCGAAGATCTCGCCCATGGCGACCATACCGCCCGCCATCGTCATAACGTTGTTGTTAAAGGTTCCCGAATGGATCAAGGCGCCGGGCCGATGGGCGTCAAAAAGGTCCATTACGTCGGCGCGACCGCCGAAGGCGCCGAAGCTCATGCCGCCGGCCATGTACTTGCCAAGCGTTGTGAGGTCCGGTGTTACGCCGCGCAACTTCTGGAGGCCACCCGCGGAATGCCTACTGGTCATCACCTCGTCAAACAGCAAAAGGACGCCCAGCTCGCGGCTGGCCTGCCGCAATGCGGCAAGAAATTCGGGCCGGGCGGGGATACAGCCGCCCGAGCCCATCATCGGCTCTAGAATAACGGCCGCGATGTCCCCGGCATGCGCGCGGAGAACCTCGAGCGTTTGTTGGGTATCGTTGTAGTCGGCCAAGCTAACCGGTATCGGTGAATTGATCGGGCTGCCGCCACCGACCAACGTCAATAGCCCCCCGTGGTATCCGCCCCGAAAGGCAAGCACGCCTGGGCGACCGGAGAAGGCTCGCGCGGCCCCGAGCGCCATCATGTTGGCCTCGGTGCCGCTGTTGGTGAAGCGCACGCGCTCGAGCGAGGGAAAGCGTGCGCACAGCAACGCGGCCAACTGCAATTCGCGTTCCCCGACCGCGGCCAAGTTGAGGCCTCGGTCAATTGCAGCATGCAAAGCCGCCTGAATGCGTGGCTCGGAATGGCCGAAGAGACCGGCCGTATATTCGCCGCAGAAGTCGATGTAGCGGTGGCCGTCCACGTCCTCGAGAAAGCAGCCATGCCCACGCAGCATTGCCGTTGGAAACGGCGTATAAAACAGGACCGAACGCGTGTTGCCCCCCGGCAGGGCTCCCCGCGCTGCCCGATGGATGCGTTCGCTCTCCGGGCGGGCCGAACCATAGCGCTCCCGGGCCTCCGCGAGCGCGGTATCGAGATCGCTGTTGCGCTGTTGGCTTGGGCTCATGTGCGCTCTTCCTATGGGTCTGGGCCAGCACTGCAGGCCAACGGTGCCGCACCTGCGCGCGCTAGGTGCAAAAGCCGGGGGCGGCGGCATTTTGCACGAGCGCTCCTGCGCGCGATAGCCGGCTTTCACTTGCCCGCTCCTGCGGGCAAGGCTTAGCGCAAAGGGGTCGGGGTTGCCATTCCGCGCCGGGCCTTGCGCTTCGGTGGCATGCCCCCGGGGGACGGCGAGCCTCGGCAGAATCGCAAAAAATAGCGGGTCAAACGCTGGTTTGCCCTCGCAGCGGCGAACACCGCTGGATGTTGCGCGGCATGACAAAGAAGTAGGCTTGGCCGCCGGACGCGCGTAGGCTGATACTCGGTAAGTGGGCAACGGGCAATGCTTGACTGGTTTCAGCGGCTGCTGCCTCGGGAGGAAAAGTTTTTTCCTTTATTTGAACGCCACGCCGCGTCAATCGCCGCGGCGGCGCAAGCCTTGCGACGCATGCTCGATGGCGGGGAAGCGATACCGGACCACTATCGCGCGGTCATGCGCCACGAGGAGGAAGCCGACGCCATCACCCGCGAGGTGCTGATCGGGGTGCGAAGCACCTTCATCACGCCGTTCGATCGCGGCGACATCAAGGATCTGATCACGGCCATGGATGACGCGATCGATCAGATGCAAAAGACCGCGAAGGTCATCGTGCTGTTCGAAATGAACACCTTTGCATCGCAGATGCGCAGCATCGCCGACAGTATCGGCGAGTGCTCTGAGCTTGTGGGCAGGGCGATGCCGCTGCTCGCCAACATCGGACAACACGCGGGGCAGTTGACCGAGATCTGCCAGCAGATCAGTCGCATCGAGGGACAGGCCGATGAGGTTTACGATCAGGGGCTCAAGCAACTCTACCTGCGCGTGAAGGGCGGCGATACCATGGAATTCGTGCGTGGCAACGAGATCTACGACCATCTGGAGAAGAGTGTCGATCGCTTCGACGATATTGCCAATCAGATACAAGGCATTGTCATCGAGCACGTATAGGTTGGCGAGGATGAGGCATGGATGCCGCCGGCTTGGGTTTATTGTTCGGCCTGATCGCAGTCGCCCTCATCTTCGATTTCCTCAACGGCCTGCATGATGCGGCCAACTCCATCGCGACCATCGTCTCCACGAGGGTTCTGCCACCCCGTGCCGCCGTGGTCTGGGCCTCTTTCTTCAACTTCATCGCCTTCTTGTTCTTTGGTCTGCACGTGGCGCAAACCTTGGGTACCGGCATTGTCGATCCAGCCGTCGTGACGCCGCGGCTCATTTTTGCCGCCCTGACGGCCGCCATCGTCTGGAACTTGGTGACCTGGTGGGCCGGAATACCATCGAGCAGCTCGCATGCGCTGATCGGTGGGCTGATCGGGGCGGGGCTGGCCAGCGCCGGGCTCAGCGCCATCGTCTGGTCGGGAGTGCTCAAGACGGTCGGCGCGATCGTTCTGTCGCCGGCCGTAGGGTTCGCCCTTGCCCTGGCGCTGGTGTTGGGTGTCTCCTGGACCTTCCTCGGCAACACCCCCTTTGCGGTCGACCGCCTGTTCCGGCGCCTTCAGTTTGTCTCCGCGGCGCTCTATTCGCTTGGACATGGCGGCAACGACGCGCAAAAGACCATGGGCATCATCGCCGGATTGCTGTTTGCCCAGGGACATCTGGGTGACGCCTTCTATGTGCCGTTGTGGGTGATCCTGAGTTGTCAGGCGGCGATGGCGCTGGGCACGCTGTTCGGCGGCTGGCGCATTGTCAAGACCATGGGGTCGAAGATTACCCGCCTCACGCCAATGCAGGGATTTTGCGCGGAAACCGGCGGCGCCCTCACCCTGTTTGCCGCCAATTGGCTCGGTATTCCCGTGTCCACCACGCACACGATCACGGGTGCCATTGTCGGTGTCGGCGCCGCACGACGGGTCTCGGCGGTCCGCTGGAACGTCGCCAGCGATGTGGTCACCGCCTGGCTGCTTACGCTTCCAGCCGCCGCTTTGATTTCCGCTTTTGCCTATGCGGTCCTGACGCCCTTTGCTTGAAGTCGCGGGAGCGAAACACAAGGCAGCTTTGGGCCGCGATTTGGCGGCGCCTGCCGCCGCGCGCGCAACGGACAATCGCGCCGGCATCGAGTAAGCTGATGGGGTTCGGCAGTTTTTCGAGCCAAGTCATGCACCGGCCCAACGTCAAAGACTTGCTGGCTGGAATGCTCTTTCTGGCCTTCGGGCTGGCGTTCCTGCTGCTGGCACAAGGCTATCCCATGGGGAGCGCGCGGCGCATGGGGCCTGGTTATTTTCCCCAACTGCTGTCGTTGCTGCTGATGGCTGTCGGCGTTGCCACGGCGCTGCGCGCCTTGCTCAGCCAGGCGGTGCCGGTCGGCCGCATCGCGCTGAAAGCGCTGCTGTTGCTGAGTTTGGCCGTGGTGGCGTTCGGTTTCACCGTCGAGCGCGGCGGGCTCGCCATCGCCGTCGTGGTCTTGGTGCTGATCTCGAGCGCGGCAAGCCATACCTTTCGCCTGCCTCAGGCGCTGGCGCTCGCCTTGGCGCTGGCCGCCTTCTCGGCCCTGCTGTTCGGATTTGGGCTGGGCCTGCCCTTCCCCATCCTGCGTTTTTGGGGTTGAGCGGCGGTGACAGACATTCTCGCTAATCTCGCCACCGGTTGCGCCACCGCGTTCTCCACCTTGAACCTGTGCTATTGCTTCCTCGGCGTCTTGCTGGGCACGCTGGTCGGCGTTCTGCCCGGGCTCGGGCCGGTCGCAACCATCGCCATGCTTCTGCCGGCGACCCTGACGCTGCCCGCCAAGTCGGCGTTGATCATGCTGGCCGGCATCTATTACGGCGCGCAATATGGCGGTTCCACCACGGCCATCCTGATCAACCTGCCGGGCAAATCCTCCTCGGTGGTCACCACCCTCGACGGGCACGCCATGGCGCAGCAAGGCCGCGCCGGCGCCGCGCTCGCCACCGCCGCGATCGGCTCGTTTTTCGCCGGCACGGTGGCGACCTTCGTGATCGCCTTCCTCGCCCCACCGCTGGCCAACCTGGCCCTGCGCTTCCAGGCGCCGGAGTATTTCTCGCTGATGGTGCTAGGGCTCGTCGCCTCCATCGTGCTGGCGCAAGCCTCCCTCATCAAGGCCCTCGGCATGGTGCTGCTTGGCCTCCTGCTGGGCCTCGTCGGCACCGACCTCACCTCGGGCACGCAACGCTTCACCTTTGGCGTTCCTGCCTTGAGTGATGGCATCAATTTCGTCGTTGTCGCCATGGGGATTTTTGGCATCGCCGAGATCGTGCGCAATCTCGAAGACAAAAGCACGCGCGATGTGCTCGTGCAGGAGATCGGCGGCCTCTGGCCCAGCCGCAGCGATTGCCGTCGCATGGTTGCTCCCATCCTGCGCGGTACGGCGCTGGGCTCCCTGCTCGGCATTCTGCCGGGCGGCGGCGCCCTGCTCGCCTCCTTTGCCGCCTACGCCCTGGAAAAGAAAGTGTCCCCTCATGCTGTCGCCTTCGGCCGCGGCGCGATCGAGGGCGTGGCCGCACCCGAAGCAGCCAACAATGCCGGGGCGCAAACGTCTTTCATCCCCATGCTGACGCTCGGCATTCCCTCCAATCCGGTCATGGCACTCATGATCGGTGCCCTGGTCATCCAGGGTATTCGCCCGGGACCCAACGTGATGGTCGAACAGGCGCCCCTGTTTTGGGGCGTGGTCGTATCGATGTGGATTGGCAATCTGTTCCTATTGCTGCTCAACCTGCCGCTGATCGGTTTGTGGGTGCGCCTCCTTGCCGTCCCCTATCACCTGCTGTTTCCGGTGATTTTGGTATTTTCGGCGGTCGGTGTCCTCAGTCTCGCCAACGCTCCCATGGATGTGTACTTGCTGGCGCTCTTTGGCGTTCTTGGTTACGCCTTCGCCAAGCTTGGCTGCGAACCGGCACCATTGCTGTTGGGCTACATTCTGGGACCGATGATGGAGGAATATCTGCGCCGCGCACTGACGCTGTCGCGCGGCGATCCCATGATCTTCCTGGCGCGTCCGATCAGCGCCGCCATGCTGATAGCCGCGCTGCTGGGGCTGTGCACCCTGGTATTGCCCAGCGTGCGCGCAACGCGCCGCAAGGCGTTGGCGGAATAGCCGCCGCAATGGAAGCGCACGCATGGATCGATGGGGCCGTTTGACGCTTCGCTACGGGGCGGCGCCAATGCCAAGATCGGCCGGCGAGCCAGATGCCGCTTGCGAGGATGTGCCATGGCCCAATGCGCAATCAAGGTCTACTCCGACTACAAAAGTCCATACGCCTATCTGGCGAAGGATCTGGTCTACGAGCTCGAGCGCGACACGGGCGCGCGGATCGAGTGGCTACCCTATACCCTCGATATTCCTGCCTATCTCGGCAGCGCCAGCGTCGATGCCGGCGGCAAGGTGAGGGAGGCGAACCGGAACGCGCACCAGTGGCGCCGGGTCAAGTACAGCTATATGGACTGTCGGCGCGAGGCCAACCGGCGCGGCCTGACGATCCGGGGTCCCAGGAAGATATTCAATTCCGCCCTAGCCAATATCGGCATGCTCTATGCGGCTCAGCAGGGCGTCTTTCGCGCCTATCACGATCGCGTTTTCGAGCTGTTTTGGCGGCGCGAGTTGGACCTGGAGAATGCCGCGGCCTTGGCGGCGGTCTTGCAGCATTGCGGTGCTCCCACGGGCGAGTTTGTCGACTTCCTGGACGGTCAGGGCCGTCGCGCGCTTGCCGAGATCCGCAGCCAAGCGGAGGCCGCCGGGGTCTTTGGCGTGCCGAGCTTCCTGTTTGCCGATGGCGACCTCTATTGGGGGCGCGAGCACTTGCCCCGCGTCCGCGAGCGGGCCTCGGCCAAACCATAGCCGGCCTGCCTCGCCGCACCGCCACGGCCCTTCAATAGGGGGTCATAACGTTCACCAGGGCGTGCCGTCGCTCCTTGAGCACGGCATTGCGCGCGGCCAGCAAGGTGCTGGCTAGCTCCGCCGGGTGCTCCACGCGGGCCGCAAAGGCGCCATGCGCCTCGGCATAGCGTTCAAAGGCCGGGCTCGGCGACAGGTCGGCCAGTCCCGTTCCATTTTCGCGGCCCGCCGCGCCGGCGGCGAACATCGCCATCGTGGCATTGCGCACTGCGCCATACCGCGCGTTGTTGAAGATCACCACCGCGATCGGCAGCTGATGCGCCTCGGCCACCCAATGGCACGCGGTCGGGTTGGCGAAAATCATGCCGCCGTCGCCGATCACCGCCATCACAAACCGGTCCGGTGCGGCGAGCTTGGCGCCCAAGGCCGCGCCGACGCTCCAGCCCAGCCCGCCGGCCGGGCTCAGGGCAAAATAGCTGGCGGGTTGCGTGCGCGCGCAGTGCTCGAGCCGCAACTGGTATTCGTTGAAGATGAGCCCGTGTGGGCCGGCGACCTCGCCGACGCACTGGCTCAAATAGGTGGGCGAGATGTGTGGCGCATCGGCCGCCAGGTTCGTCTTTACTTCTCTTCGCAGCGATGCGGCCCGCGCCACCGCCCACGCCAGGCGCCGCCCCAACCGTCCCCCCTCGGTGGCGGTGCGCTGCTCGAGAGCGTCGCTGAGGGCCCTTAGCGTGGCTCCGGCAGCGGCCGCGATGGACAAGTGGCTCGGATACGAGCGCATTGGGTAGCGCAGGTAGGCCGGATCCTCGCCGATGTGGACCACCCGCGCCGCCGGCGCCGGGCGCCGCGTGCTCGGCATCCACGGCACATCCGCCTCGACGACGACAATGAGATCGCTGTCGGCGAGCAGCGGATGTGGATCGAAGCCGTGGTGCAGCGGGTGATCGGTCGGCAGACACAGAAAGCGCGGTGTGTGCACGACGACCGGCACGGCGAAGCGTTCGGCGATGCGGCCGAGTTCGTCGACGTCCTCGCCACGTCGCCCAAGGCTGGACGCAATCAGCAGGGGGCGCTCGGCCGCGAGCAGCCAGTCGGCAAGGCGGTCAATGTGGGCCGGGTCGGGATGCGCGCTCGACGGTGGCTGCCGCGGCGCCTCGAGGCTATCGCTGTCCACCGCCGCCGACAGCGGTTCACGCGGCAGCGTCAGATACACGGGGCCGCGCGGTGAGGCCATGGCCACTTCCAGGGCGCGGGCCACGACCGCGCCGGCTTGGGCAGGATTGCGCAACTCGTAGTCCCATTTGACGAATTCCCGCACCATGCCCGCCTGGTCGAACATCTCCTGCGCCCAGTGGATCGGCCGGCTACGCGCCCCGAACGCGCCTTGTTCCATGATCGGTGAGCGCCCGGCCATCAGCAGCAGGGGCACGCGGTCGCGTGCAGCATTGGCGAGCAGGTTGATGGTGTTGGCGGTGCCGACGTTGACGTGCACCATCACCGCCTGCGGCGTGTCCGTCATCAGGTAGGCGCCGTGGGCCATGGCCATGGCCAGGTTCTCGTGCGGCACCAGGACCGGCCGTGGCACCTTGCCGCCGCTCAGCTTGGCGCGCGCGAAACCTTCAACGATCGGCGGAAAGTCGGTGCCCGGATTGGCGAAAAAAAACTCAACCCCATGCCGGCGCAGCGACGCCAGGATGACGTCGGCGGCGCTCAGGCGCGACGTGCCAGCGGCTTCCCCAAGGCTCATGCGGGGCTCCTTGCCCGATCAGTCGAGCTTTATGTTGGCGGCCTTGGCAACCTTGGTCCAGCGCGGAATCTCAGCGGCAATCTGGGCGGCGAGCGCAGCGCGTGGGCCGCCGCCCGGGTCGACGGCGAGCCCTAGCAGGCGCTCGCGCACCTCCGCCAAGCCAATGATCTGCGTCAGCTCCTTGGCCAATTTCTCGATGATACCTTCGGGTGTGGCCGCGGGTGCGAACAGTCCAGACCACAAACGTACATCAAGATCCGGCACGCCCGCTTCCGCCATGGTCGGCACCTCCGGGTAGTCCCGCATGCGCTCGCTGGCGGTGGTGGCAAGGGCTCTGATGCGACCAGCCTTGATGTGGCCCGCCACCGCCGGCGCATCGGCGAGCGCCAGCAGGACCTCGCCGCCGACCACGGCTGTCACCATCTCACCGCTGCTCTTGTAGGCGATGTGCTCGATGGGTGCGCCGGTCTTCAGTTTGAACAGCTCGGTGGCGAGCTGGAAGGCTGCCGAAGAGCTCGCATAGTTGGCCTGGGCGGGATTGGCCTTGCTGTAGGCCACCAGCTCCGGCAGCGTCCTTGCCACTGCGTCGGCCTTGACGCAAAGCAGCAGCGGGAAGGAGGCGATCAGCGCGATGGGTACGAAGTCGCGCAAGGTGTCGTAGGGCAGCTTGCTGTAAACGGCGGGGTTGATGGTCATCGCCCCGGTCGCCCCGACCAGCAGGGTGTAGCCATCGGGAGCGGCCTTGGCCACGAATTCGGTGGCGATCATGGCGCCGGCGCCGGGCCTGTTCTCCACCAGTGCCGGTTGACCCAGGCGCTCGCTCAGCTTTTGCGCAATGATCCGGGCCAAGATGTCGTTGCCGCCGCCGGGGGCGAAACCGACGATGATCCTGATCGGCTTTGCCGGGAAGCCTTGGGCTGGATCGCCCTGGGCGCGCGCGCGCAGGCTCACGCCGGCGCCAACCCCCATCGCCGAGAGGCCGCTCACGAAGCGCCGTCGCGTCACCCGGTGCCCGTCGCGCATGTTCACCCCCTTTGGCTGGCGCACGGCAGAGGCCTCAACCAGGCTCTCGTCACCTCTTGCCGATTGGCAGCTGGTTGAAGGCTAGCGTCTTGTCGAGGCGGATCTCGGGCGGCAAGCCGAGCACGCGTTCGGCGATGATATTGCGCATGATCTCGTCCGAGCCGCCGGCGATGCGCGAGGCGGGCGACGTCAACAGCGTTTGCTGAAAGGCGGCAGACACCGGCGCCAGGGTCGGGTCGCACAGCACGCCGCCCTGCTCCATGAGATCCATGGCGAAGGCGGCAATGCTTTGCAGCATCGAGGCGTTGACGAGCTTGCCGAGCGAGGCCTCCGGGCCTGGCGTGTCGCCACGCGATAGGGCAGTCATGGTGCGGAAATTGAGGTATTTGAGGCCCTGGCTGGCAACGTACCAATCGGCAAGCTTGTCGCGGACGGCCTGGTTCTTCAGGGCCGGGCCGTCGCCGAGGTCGAGTTTGCGGGCGAGTTCGAAAATGTCCTCAACGCCAGCGCCGACGCGCCCGCCGATGGTGTAGCGTTCGTTCATCAGCGTCGTCAGCGCCACCTTCCAGCCTTCACCGACGCCCCCTAGGCGTTGGCTGTCGGGCACGCGCACGTCCTTGAAGAACACCGTATTGAAGTGCGATGCGCCCGACATCTGCTTGATCGGTCGGATCTCGATGCCCGGCGACCTCATGTCGATGAAAAAATAGGTCATGCCGTCGTGCTTCTTGGCGGTAAAGTCACTGCGCGTGACCAGCACACCCCAGTCGCAATAGTGGGCGCCCGAGGTCCAAATCTTCTGGCCATTGACGATCCAATCGCTGCCGTCCGGCTCCGCGCGGGTGCGCAAGCCAGCAAGATCGGAGCCGGCGGCCGGTTCGGAGAAGAGTTGGCACCAGATCTCCTCGCCGCGCAGAGCCTTTCTGGCGAAGCGGTCGCGGATGTCCTGGCTGCCCCAGGTGCAGAGCGTCGGGATGCACATGCCAAGGCCGATATCGAATAGGCCGCGCGGCACGGCATACTTGGCTTCCTCCTGATCGTAGATCACCTGCTGGATGGCGCTGTCGCCTTGTCCGCCCCAGTGGGTCGGCCAGGTGATGCCGGCGTAGCCGGCATCGGCTTTCTTTGCCTGCCAGGCCTTGGCGCGCTGGCGAAACTCGGGATCCTCGTTACCGGCCCGGTAAACCATGCCGGTGCCGGGCGCGCGCGGCTCGGCCGCCTTGGCCAGGAAGGCGCGCACGCCGGCGCGGAATTGGGTTTCCTCAGGCGTGTCTTCGAAATCCATGCTTCCTCCGCTCACAACGGGGCATTTGCCGCCTCGAGCTCAAGCAGCAGACGCTCTTTCCACAGCCTGGTGCTGCCGAGCGCCAACGCCAACAGCTTGGCCCGGCGATAGTGCAAATGGCAATCGAACTCCCAGGTAAAACCCATGCCGCCGTGCACCTGGATGTTCTCCTTGGCCGCCAGGAAGTAGGCTTCGTTCGCCGAAATCCGCGCCGCCGCCGCCGCCAACGGTAACTCGGCGGCATCGCGGCTGAGCGCCCAGGCGCCATAATAGGCGTTGGCGCGCGCGAGCTCGGTGGCAACGTAGACGTCGGCAAGCTTGTGCTTGATCGCCTGAAACGAGCCAATGGGCCGAGCGAAGGCATAACGCTCCAGCGCATAGTCACGCGCCATTTCCAGCGATCTTTGCGCGCCCCCCACCTGCTCGAAGGCCATGAGGACGGCGGCGCGTTCCTCGACCCGCCGCAGCAAGGCCTCGCCCCGGCCCAATTCGCCGATGGGTTCGGCGGCGGCGCCGTCGAAAATGAGGCGTGCATGCGAGCGGGTGGGATCGATGGTGTCGACGGCATGGCGCGAAACGCCAGGTCCATTGAGCTCGACCAACGCCAGCTGCAGGCCGCGGTCACCCCGCGCCGCCACCACCGCCAGGTCGGCGACATCCCCGTCGGGCACCGGGAGTTTCTCTCCGGTGAGAGCGCCGCCGCGCAAGGTTGTGCGCAACTTGCTGGGATCGGCCTTGCCGGGCCCTTCGGCCATGGCCAGCGTGCCGATGATGGTGCCGCTGGCGAGCTTTGGCAGCCAAGCCTGCTTCTGCGCCTCGCTGCCGGCGAGCATGATGGCTTCCGCCGCCAAGTAGATCGATGAGGAGAAGGGGGTCGGCGCCAGCGCCGACCCCAGTTCCTCCGCGAGCACACACAGCCCGAGATGGCCGAGCCCCGCTCCCCCCAAGGCCTCGGGAATCGCCGCGCCGGTCCAGCCCATGGCGGCAATCGCCTTCCAGAGGGCAAAGTCGTAGGGCTCGGGTCCCTCCAGCACGCGCCGCACCGTCGCGGCAGGGCAGCGCTCGCGCAGAAATTTGCGCGCCTGCTCGCGCAGCGCCTTCAGGTCATCGCTGAAATCGAAATTCATGGGCTCGCCTTTCCGAGGATCCCCGAGCGCCCCGAATGACCTAGCTCGGCATGCGCGCTACAATCTCGCGCAGCGAACCGCCGCTTTCGGCCAGCTGCTGCAGCAATTCCGAAGGCCGCCAGCGCGCGCCGTAGCGCTGGTGCCAGATCGCCACCTGGTTATACACCTGGCGGGTCCCAATTTGGTCGGCCCAATACATCAAACCGCCCCGGTAGCGCGGAAAGCCGAAGCCATTGAGCCACATCACATCGATATCGCTGGCGCGGAGCGCCTTGCCTTCTTGCAGAATCTTGCAGGCTTCATTGACGGAGGAAAACAACAGGCGGTGCAGAATTTCCTCGTCCGTGAAACTCCTCTGCATGATGCCGAGTTCGCCAACCACCGTCTTGATGATCTCGGCCACTTCGGGGTCAACGATGGGGGTGCGGTCGTTGTCCTGATAGCGATACCAGCCCGCGCCCGTCTTCTGACCCAGCCGCCCCATCTCCACCAGCCGGTCCGTGATCGGCAAGCCGCGATAGTTGGGATCGGCCGCGGCGCGGCGCTTGCGGGTGGCGTAGCTGATGTCCAGGCCCGACATATCGTTGACCGTGAACGGGCCCACGGGGTAGCCGAACGCGACCATGACCCTGTCGACCTGCTCGGGCAGGGCCCCCTCCTCGACCATCAGGCCCTGCTCCAGATTGAAGGGGATGCGCGTGCGATTGGCGACGAAGCCGTCGCAATTGCCGGCAAAAGCGCTGATCTTGCCGATGTCGCGTCCAAGCTTCATGGCGGCGGCCAAGGTCGCGGGCGACGTCTTCGCCCCATGCACGACCTCGAAGGTCTTCATCACATTGGCGGGTACAAAAAAGTGCGTCCCGGCAACGGCCTCGGGCCGCTTGGTGACACTGGCGATCTCATCGATATCCAGCGCCGATGTGTTGGAGAACATGAGGGCACCCGGCTTCATCACCTTATCGAGTTGGGCGAACACCTCCTGCTTGACGGGCATCTCCTCGAAGACGGCTTCGATCACCGCGTCGCAATCGGCAATCGCCGCGAAACTTTCAACCGGTTCAAGCAAAGCCAAACGCCGCTCCATCTCGGCTTGCGTGAGGCTGCCGCGCCGGACGCTGGTCGCGTAGTTGGCGCGGATCCGTTGCATACCCTTCGCCAGCACCTCGGGCGAAGCATCAAGCAACTTCACCGGGAAGCCGTGGTCTGCGAAGCTCATGGCAATACCGCCGCCCATGGTACCCGCCCCGACGACGGCGGCCGTTTTGATTTCGGGCAAGGCCAGATCCTTCGCCAGCCAAGGCAGCTTCGCCACCTCGCGCTCGGCAAAGAAAGCATAGCGCAGGGCCTTGGCCTCCTCGGAATTTTCGAGCTCCGCAAACAGCCGGCGCTCTGTCGCGATGCCTTCATCGAACGGCTGGTTTACCGCCGCCTCGACACAAAGGATGCAATGGTAGGGGGCCTTTTGGTTCCGGGCCTTGCGCGCGATCGACGTGCGCATGGCGTCAAACATGCCGGGGTCGGCCTTGGCTTCCTGCAGCCGATCAGTCTTGTCGCGCAGGCGCGGAAGCGGGCGTCTGTCGGCCATGCGCTCGGCCCAGGCGATGGCTTCGGAGCGCAGATCCTTGCCTGGGACGATCGCGTCGATGATGCCGAGGGCTTTCGCCTCCTCGGCGGGCACGTGCCGGCCCGAAAGGATCATCTCCAGCGCCCGCTTCGGCCCGATCAGCCGCGGCAGCCGCTGCGTGCCGCCGCCGCCCGGCAGGATGCCGATCAGCACCTCCGGCAGTCCGACCTTGGCGCTCGGCGCGGCGATCCGGTAGTGGCAGGCGAGCGCGTGCTCCAAGCCGCCGCCCAGTGCGTAGCCGTGAATGGCGGCGACGACCGGCTTGGAGCTGGCATCCAGCACGTCCGGCACCGGGCGCTTCGGTGCCGGCCGCGGCTTGCCGAATTGGCGAATGTCGGCGCCGGCGATAAAGCTGCGGCCGGCGCCGATCATGACCATGGCCTTGACGGCCGGGTCCTTCTCTCCTGCCTCAAGCGCCTCGATGATGCCATCGCGGACGCCCGGACCCAGCGCATTGACCGGCGGGTTGTCGATGGTGATGACGCCAACGCTGCCCTCGACGTCAAACCGCACCAAAGGCTTGTCCTCTGCCGCATTCGCCATGGCGCTTTGCCTCCCACGGTTTGGCCCTGTGCAAGCGTCAGTTTGTTGCGCACTTTTCCGGCGCGCAAGATGGCGCGGCGCAGGCTGCGCCGCGGTACGGGCTCAAAGACCCTTGCGGGCAAAAAGAACCCCTGAGCGCAATGACCTCGACGTTGGGCTCGCGCCAAACCCGGGGGCTGCGAAGGTTTGCCGTCAAAATTCGGGCGCGCGCGGGCCATCCCCACTTTGCGGGAGGGTGTTTGGCCAAAGGCGGTGCCAATCCGCTTCGCGTTATCCCCACGTGTGGCCCAGCCGTTTGAGATTCAGCACCTTTTTTGACGCGTCGCGCATCAAGCCCGCGGCAAGATGCCATTGTCGCACCCACTCTATCCCGGCGAGGCATTTGGCCAAACTCTTTGACTAATGGGAGTCGAACTGCGGGTCCGGCTGGCGATGGCCCCCGGTCTCCGTGCAGGACGCCGCAGCCATGCTCGGGATCGGCGAGGTGACGGCGCGGCCTCATCTGCAGAACATGCGAATGGCGAACACCGATCAGTTGTGGTGACCAAATGGCAACGATCGAAGCTTCAGAATAAGAGCTTCAGGGATTATCGGCATCCGGACCACTAAAGACGCGCTAGAGTGCGGTACGGTAAGCAAGTGGACCGCGAGCCGTGCTGAGTGGGCGGGGAGTCGGATGCGCAAAAATCAGTTCAGTACCTGTTCAAGTGCAAAAGCATTCTGGCGGCGTTGGTGGGTTGGCACGGCGTTCACGAGCCTGGCGCTCTCGATTTCCGCGTCCGACGCTTTTGCTCAAAGCTCCTTAGGCGCACCTCTTAACGCTGCAACGGCAAGTTCGCTGAATGACGCTGTGCGCCAGAATGAGAAGCAGCTCATCGATCGCGAGGTGCTCGGGGCTCCAGGGGGTGGCGGGAGCGCCTCCGGCCTCAGTGCCTTTTCGACGGGAAGGCTCCGGGGCTCCGACCATGACGCGCTACGCGCTGTAAACGGTGCTCCAGAACTCCTCGAACGGCCCCTACCCTTATGACACGACGGAATATTCGACATTCGGCAACGTCGTCGTCGCCATCCCCGGCACCGTCTTGGGAGGGCAGCTGAAGCTCAGTGGTTTCGTCGGCCACAATGTGGTTTCGCTCGATCTCAAATCCGATAGCGTTCACGTCCTCGACCCGGACCAATCCGGGAGCGCCTTTAATCACTCCCTGATCGCTGGCGGCACGCTATTGTGGTCCCTTGGAAACACATACGCTCTCGCCACGGTTGTCGGCACCGTGGGGCAGTCGACCTTAAAAGACGCAGTAGATGACTGCCATGATAGCTTCTGCCACCACAATCGATACAATTTCAATACGACTGGTATCATCGCCACCGTCACCGCCGGCCAGGTCTTTGAGCTTGCGGGCAAGTCCGGACCTAAACTGGATGTGCGAGGATCGCTCGGCTACACTCACAATGTGGGTGATACTTTCACAAATGTATTTGCCGATCAGCAAGAGTACACATTCTCGAGCTGGACCGGTAGCGCGACCGCGACGCTCTTCGCCAACATGCCGCTCACGGATGGCGCGTTGTTGCGGCCCTACATCGCAGGATACATCCGGCAGGAGTGGGGCTATCGCAACGAGTTAGAGGCGACACGGTCCGATGGCCTGTTTCTGGGTGAATTTTTCTACCAGCAGAAACACCTGTACGGTGGGATAGATGCAGGTCTGACCTACGCGCAAGGCGATACGACGTTCGGAGCCTCGCTCTACTATGAGGGATCGGGTGACGAGCGCACCCTGGGCGGGCGACTGGGCTTTAGTCAAAAATTGGACGGCGCTGTTGCGACCGCGCAAAGCAAGAGTTTCACGTGGTCCGGTTTCTATGCGGGTCTGAGCGCTGGAAAGACGTGGGCCACATCCAAGATCGGCACTTCAGTCGAGTGCCTTGACATCAACGCGGACGCGGCCTTTGCATGCCCGTTCACTACGGCTGCTGAGGTTTCCGGCTCTACAACTGCCTCAGAGATCAACACAGCTGGAACCGGAAAACTATCCGACAACAGCTTCACAGGCGGCGCGCAAGCGGGCTACAATCTGCAAAAGGGCGGAATTGTTTTCGGCCTGGAAATTGATGGCTCATCCTTCAATTTGGGCGCGGCGCGGTCAGTATCAGCATTGGGTACCACTGTCGCTACCTCGTTCGATACCGACTGGTTGTTTACGGCAAGGACACGGTTGGGCGTGCCGGTGGCGCCAAGTCTGTTGCTCTATGGGACAGGGGGCTTCGCTCTGACGAACCTCGGTGTGGCCAATTCGGTGACATCGGTCGGCACGGCCAACACGCACGGACTGGTCACCGGCTGGACGGCTGGCGGGGGAGTAGAGTGGGCGCTCAATCGGAATTGGATCCTGCGAGGTGAATACCTCTTTCTCGATTTTGGAAAGGTAAGTGTAAATACTCCAACGACCATTAGCGGTGCCCAGTTGACGGATGATTACAACTCGGCCCGCAGTACTGCAGATCTGACAGCACAAATGCTCCGCCTTGGACTGAACTATAAGTTTTGAATGTGCCCGTGAACCACCCCACCGGAGGCCAGGGGGTGCGCGTCCGGCGTAGCTTGTCCGCATAATTTTTCCGGAACCCTCGCAATGCTAGAGTTCACGCGGTGTTTGGGCATGGCTTGACCTTTGGGAAGCGAAGGCTGCGGCCCCGACTCGGGTCATCTGGTGATTGCGAAGTCAACCGAAGGGCGAGGCTCACGATCGGGTCGGCATCGCCCGAGGCGGGCCTGGCGTGCTTTTTAGACCCAGGCGGTCCTAACTTTACGGCGCCGCCGCGCTACCGCATCAAGCTCGGCAGCCAGAGCGAAATCGTCGGGAAGGCGACGAGGATCGCCAGCCGTACGATATCGGCGACCATGAAGGGCAGCACGCCACGGAACAGCACGCGCGTGGGAACGTGCGGCAATAGAGCATTAATCACGAACAGGTTCATGCCCACGGGCGGACTGATCAGTCCGATTTCAACGACGACGACGATCAGAATGCCGAACCAGATCGGATCGAAGCCGAGATGCACGATCAAGGGAAAGAAGATGGGCACCGTCAGCAAGATCATGGACAGCTCCTCCATGGCCGTGCCGAGGATCACATAGATCGTGCAAATCGCGGCCACCACCATGATCGGCGATAGGTTGAGCGACGTGACCAAATCTCTGAGATCGCCGGGCATCGACGTATAGTTGACGAACTCGGCAAACATCAGCGCGCCGGTGAGGATGGCGAACAACATCGCCGTGGTGCGCGCCGATTCAATAAGCGCATCGAGCAGCGTGCGCCAGCTCAAGGCCCGGCGCGCCAGCGCGAAGCAGAGTGCGCCGAACGCCCCCATGCCCGCACCTTCCGTGGCCGTGAACACGCCGCCGTAAATGCCGCCCATGACGACGATGAAAAGCGCCAGGACCGCCCACACCCCCTTCAGCGCGCGCCAGCGCTCGGCCCAGCTCGAGCGCTCGCCGCGCGGGCCCGACGCCGGGTCCGCAAGGACGGTCCATTGCACGGCAAGGCATAACAGAAAGGTGGCGACGATGCCCGGCAGCACGCCGGCAGCGAAGAGTTTGCCGATGTTGGTTTCGGTCAACACGCCGTAGATCACCATCAGCGTCGAGGGAGGAATGAGGATGCCGAGGGTGCCGCCGCCGGCGATGGCTCCCGTCGACAAGCGATCCGAGTAGCCGAGCCCCTTCATGGCCGGATAGGCGACCTTGGCCATGGTGGCGGCGGTGGCGATGGAAGAGCCGCAAATGGCGCCGAAGCCGGCGCATGCCACCACGGTTGCCATCGCCAGCCCGCCGCGCAAGTGGCCGATGAAAGTGTAGGCGGCGCGGAACAGCTCTTGCGACATGCCGGCCCGCGTGACCAGATTGCCCATCAGGATGAACAGCGGCACGACCGACAGGGTGTAGTTGCGCCCGGTCTCGTAGATTTTGGTCTCGACCATCGCCATGGCCGGAGCGAAGTTCCAATCGCGTAAATAGGCGACGCCGAGAAAGCCGATCAGGCCCATGGCCAGCGCGATCGGAACGCGCAACAGGGCGAGCAGAAGCATCAGGCCGAGGCCGATCAAGGCTTCCGTCATGTCGGGCTGATCTTGTCTGGATCGAAGGTCGCCTCGGACCGCTCGTCCGGGCCCGGCAAGGCGACCTTGGCGAGATGCACCACGGCGGTGACGGCGACCATCAGCGCCATAACGTAGACGAACGGGCTGACGGGCAGGCGCAGGACCTCCGTGGTGTCGCCGTAGGCGGCAATCTTGTCGGCCTTGACCCACACACGCCAGGCGAGGCCGAGCAGAATGACCCCGCACACGAGGTCCATCAGGCGGCGCAGTAGCCGCCGGCCCCAGGGTGGCAAGGCGAGATCGATGAAGTCGAGCGTCACATGCTCGCCGGCCCGCGAGGCCAGCGGCAATCCCGCAAAGATCAGCGAGAGCAATAAAAGCTCGGTGATCTCAAAGGCGCCGCGCAGCGGCCAATTGAAGATATAGCGGCTGATGACGTCGACCGTTGTCAGCAACATCAGGGCGCCGAGCAGCAGCGCCGCGGCGGCTCCCAGCGCCCGATCGAGCCAGGAGCCGGCATCGAACCGATTGGACGCCACCGTCGGTTCCGTCAATTGCCGGCCGCAACGCGTTTGAGCTCTTCACGGAACTCCACCAGCACCTTGGCGCCATCGAGGCCTTTGGCGCTGGCATTCTTGACCCACTCGTCCTCGATGACCTTGGCGCGCTCCTTGACACCCTGGATTAGCTCGGGCGAGGCCTCGGTGATCTGGATCCCCACCTTCTTCATTTCTTCAAAGGCGGCGCGATCCGCGGCGTCCCAGGCCTTGCCGGCCAAGCGCGCCAGGGCTTCCCCCGAGACCGACGTGATCGCCTCCTGATCCTCCTTGGCGAGCTTGTTCCAGCGGTCCTCGTTCATGAAGAAGCCGAACGCCGAGCCATAGAAGCCACCCGGAAACAGCGTGGCGTATTTGACGACCGTGCCGAGTTTGAAGGAGTTGATCGACTCGAGCGGAAAGAAGGTGCCGTCGGCTACCCCCGAACTGAGCAGCTCATAGGATTCGGGAGCAGGTTTCACGAAGGCCGAGGCCCCCAGGGCGCGCGCCATCTGCTCGGAAATGCCGCCACCGGAGCGGATTTTCATGCCCGCCAGGTCCTCCACCTTGTTGATCGGTCGCTTGGTGTTGAACATTTGGCCGGGGCCGTGCGTGAACACCCCGAGCAGCTTGACGCCCTTGTATTCGCCGATGGCGTGCAGATACTTCCAGTGGATGCGCGAGAAGGCGACCGAGTTGATCTCGGCCGTGGCACCGCCACCGGGCAGCTCGGGCAGCAGCGGCAGGATGTGGCGGGCCGGCGTGTAGCTGGCGGTCACATAGGAAACGTCGACGAGCCCGTCCTTGACGGCATCGAAGGTTCCGGGAGGAGCCGAAGGGTGCTTCGGCAGCATCTGGAACTTGACCCGGCCGTTCGTCGCCTTCTCCACGTTTTGCGCCCATACCGCCAGGACATCCTTGGTCAGGGAATGCGACGGCGGCACCCAGCTTGACATCGTCATGGTAGTTTGCGCAGCCGCGGCCAAGGACCAGCCGGCGGCCGCAACCAGGCTCACCGCGACGATAGCGTACCCCCTGAAACTGGCATTGCGACCCATGTCGTACCCTCCCGAACGCCCTTGTCATTCTCTTATCGGGCCATCCCAGCGCCGGCAGCGTCAAGGTCTTTTGCGCCGACGTGGGCGCAGGCTCGATCTTTTTTTGGCCGTTACTCGTGCGGCCACGCCGCCGCGCCGGAGTGGGTTGTCGCCCCCAAACGGGCCGGCCCCACCAGCTTGGCATATTTTTCCATCACCCCGGCCAGGCGTTGCGGCGCCCGCGGTGGTAGCGCGGTGCGGCGGGCGGCAAGCTCCGCCGCCCCGACCATGAGCTCGATGGTGCCAGCCACGCAGTCGATCTTGATGCCGTCGCCCGTCCGCGCCAAGGCGATCGGCCCGCCAAGCTCGGCCTCCGGGCCGACATAACCCACCATCATGCCGCGCGTTGCCCCGGAAAAGCGCCCATCCGTTATCAGGGCCACCTTTTCGCCCATGCCCTGTCCGTAAATCAGCGCGGTCACCCCCAGCATCTCGCGCATGCCCGGCCCGCCCCGCGGCCCTTCATAACGGATGATCAGCGCTTCGCCTTCCTGGTATTGGCGTGCCGCCACCGCGGCCATGCAGGCTTCCTCGCTGTCGAACACCCGGGCCCGGCCCTCGAAGGTGAGGGTCGTCAGCCCTGCGATCTTGATCAGCGCGCCCTCGGGCGCAAGGTTTCCGCGCAGCATGACCAATCCGCCGGAGGGATTGAGGGGGCGTGAGGCCGGCCGCACCACCTCGCCATCGGGATCCGCGTGTGCGGCCAAGTGTTGGCTGAGCGTCGTGCCCGACAGGGTCAGCGTCTCGCCGTGCAGGTAGCCGCCATCGAGCAAGGCCTTCAGAACCGCGTCCGTCCCGCCGGTGCGAAAGAGGTCGAGGGCCAGATATTTCCCGCCCGGCTGCAGATCGGCAAGCAGGGGCGTGCGGGCAAACACCTGGGCGACATCCTCTAAGCTAAAGGCGATCCCGGCCTCGTGGGCGATCGCGGGTAGGTGCAAGCCGGCATTGGTCGAACCGCCGGTCGCCGCCACCGCTGCTGCGGCATTCTCCAGGGCCTTGCGGGTGACGAGGTCGCGTGGCAAGGGACCGCCATCGCCTAGGATTTCCGTGAGGCGCCGACCGGCACGCCGGGCCAGTGCCAGGCGTTGCGAATAGACCGCGGGTAGCATGGCCGAACCGGGCGGCGCCAGCCCCAGGGTTTCGGAGACCATCGCCATGGTATTGGCCGTGAACTGCCCGGGGCAGGAGCCAATGGTCGGTGCGCAGGCCCGCTCCAACTCCTGAAGCTCGCCCTCGGTCATGGTGTTTGCCAGCACCTGTCCAACGCCTTCGTAGGCCGTCAGCACGGTGACGTCGCGCCCCCGCCAGTGGCCGGGCAGCATGGCCCCACCGTAGACGAACACGCTTGGGCAGTTCAGGCGCACCATCGCCATCATCATGGCTGGCAGCGTCTTGTCGCAGCCGGCGAAGCCGATGAGCCCGTCCATGGCATGGGCGCGCATCACGGCCTCGATCGAGTTGGCAATGATCTCCCGGGAAATCAAGCTGAGGCGCATGCCCTTGTGGTTCATCGAGACGCCGTCGGAAACCGAGATCGTGCTGAAGCTGATCGGCACGCCGCCGCCGGCGGCAACGCCCAGGCGCGCGGCGTCTACCTGCGGGGCAAGCGACATCGAGCACGGAGTATTGTCGCCGCGCGTGTCGGCAATGCCGAAGCGCGGCTTTTGTAAATCTTCCTCATCGAGACCACTGGCACGCAGGAAGGCGCGGTGCGGCGCCCGGTCGAGGCCCGCGACCGTAATGCGCGAGCGGTATTGTGCTTTTCCCATCGCTCGGCCTCAGTTCCCCAAAGTTGCCGTGGTCGGATGCCCGCCAAGCCACGCGACGCTGGCGGCGCGGGAGCTTTAGCGGCGCGGCAACACGGCGGTCGCCTCGATTTCGACCTTGGCCCGCGCCGCAACCAGGCCGACGACCTGCACCAGCGTCATGGCCGGGAAGTGGCGGCCGAGGACGCGGCGATAGGCCTGTCCCACCTCATGGAGGCGCGCCAGATATTCGTCCTTGTCCAGGACGTACCAGGTGAGGCGAACGAGGTGTTCAGGTCGCCCCTCCGCCTCGGCCAGCACCTCGACGATGTTGCTGAGCGCCTGTTCCACCTGGACGACGAAGTCATCGCTCTCGAACCGCTGCAGAGCGTTCCAGCCGACCTGGCCGGCGATGAACACCAGCCGTCCTTCGGCGAGGATGCCGTTGCAGAAGCCCTTGGCTCTTGCCCAGTGCTGCGGATGCAGCGCTCGCATGCAAGCTTCGCTCATCTTAAGGTCCTCGCTGCTGTGGCCTCACGCCCGGTCCTCGCCCGGCCCAGCCACTGCGCGCGCGGCCGTTCGTTGGGGTGGGGCTTAACGGGGGCGCGGCCGGGCTCGGTCATGGTCGTTTCAGCTTGAAGCGCTGCACCTTGCCGGTCTGGGTCTTGGGTAGGGCGTCGGCGAATTTGACGGAGCGGGGATATTTGTAGGGCGCGATCTTCGCCTTGACGTGGTCCTGCAGGCGCTTGGCACAGGCGGCGTCGCCGACAACTGCTGCCCTCAGCACCACGTGCGCCTCCACGAGCTGACCGCGCTCCGCGTCGGGGACGCCGATCACCGCACATTCGGCCACGTCGGCATGGCTCAGCAGGGCCGTCTCCACTTCGGGACCGGCGATGTTGTAGCCCGACGAGATGATCATGTCGTCGGCGCGGGCCACGAAGTGGAAAACGCCGTTTGGGTCGCGGAGAAAGTCGTCGCCGGTCAGGTTCCAGCCGGCACGCACATAGCTCTTTTGCCGCGCGTCGGCGAGGTAGCGGCAGCCGGTGGGGCCACGCACGGCGAGATGGCCGACGCTGCCGTCGGCGACGTCGGCCATGTCGTCGTCGACAATTCTGGCCTCGTAGCCCGTGACCGGCTTGCCGGTGGCGCCGGCCGTTGCCTCACCCAGCCGGTTGCTGATGAAGATGTGCAGCATTTCGGTGGCGCCGATACCGTCAAGAATTGGCTTACCGGTCTTGCGGGTCCAATCATCGAACACGGGTGCCGGCAGCGTTTCGCCGGCGGAGACAGCCAGGCGCAACGAGGACAAGTTGGCACCCTCGTCCATGGCGATCAGCATGGCGCGATAGGCCGTGGGTGAGGTGAAACTTATGGTGGCTTTGTAGGTCTCGATGATTTCGATCATGTTGGCTGGCGAGGCATTTTCCAACAGCGTCGCCGTAGCGCCAAAGCGCAGCGGGAAGACCGCGAGCCCGCCCAGGCCGAAGGTGAAGGCCAGGGGCGGCGAGCCGACGAAGACGTCCTCGGGCCTCACGCCCAAAACCTCCTGCGCGTAGCCGTCGGCCATGATCAGCAAATCGCGGTGAAAGTGCATGGTGCCCTTGGGCTCGCCGGTGGTGCCCGAGGTGAAGCTCAACAGCGCGACGTCGTCGCGACCGGTTGCCACCGCCGTGAACTTTACCGGTTTGTTGAGCGCGATGCGGTCGAGCTCGGCGTCGTGGTTGGAGGTACCATCGAAGCCGATCACCTGCTTGAGAAAGCGGCTATCCTTGGCGCAGGCGACCAGCTCGTCGGTGATGCGACTGTCGCACAGTGCCAGGCCGATTTGCGCCTTGTCGACGATCTTGCTCAGCTCGCCGGCGCGCAGCATCGGCATGGTGTTGACGGCGACGGCGCCGGCCTTGGTAGCCGCCAGCCACGCCGCCACCATGGCAGGGTTGTTGCCGGAGCGGATCAGCACGCGGTTGCCGGGCTTGACGCCGAAGTCTTCCACCAGCGCGTGCGCCAGGCGATTGCTCCAGTCCGACAGCTCCTTGTAGGTCCGGCGACGGCCGTTTCCGATTAGCGCGACGTTGTCGCCAAAGCCCCGCTCGATCAGGCGCTCGGTGAGCTCAACGGCGGCATTGAGGTAGTCTGGATACTGAAACTCGGGTCGCTCCAGCAGCAGATCCGGCCAGTAGGCACTGGCCGGCAGATTGTCGCGCGTGAAGGTATCGACGTGGGCGCTGGGGCCGAGGCGAGCCGGTTGCCGCTGGGTGCCCTGCCCATCGCTGCTAGCAGCCAGCATGGGCCGTGGGGTCAGGCTAGCGAACATGGGAGCCTCCACTGCCTCGCCTTCGACCCAATCGCGGCGCCGCGTCCTCGACCCGCCGTTCTCTAGGCGGCGCAGGGGTAGCGAGGCCACCGCGCTCGGTTTCGACTTCCGGTTCGAAGCCATTTTTAGCCGCTGTGACGCGCGGGCGCGCACGCGCAAGCAGAGCAAACAGGCTCTCGACCTCGGCACCGCTGTAATTTGCCAGGATGGCGCCGATCCAGTGCGCATGCGCTTCGGCCATGGCGGCGAAGCGAGCAGAACCTTGCTCGGTCAGGCGCACAAAGGTGGCACGACGGTCACCCACCTGCGCGAGCCGCTCGACCATTCCTTCGGCAACCAAACGATCGATGATGCCTGTAACGTTGCCGTTGGAAACCATCAGCTGACGCGATAGCTCGGTCATGTTCATGCCGGTCTTGGCGCGCGCCAGCGCGGCCATGACATCGAACTTCGGCAACGTGGTTGCGAAGGCAGCGGCGAACCGGCGTCGCAGCTCGACCTCGATGCCGTGCGTCACGCGCAACAGGCGCAGCCAAAGCCGCAGCTTGCGCTTATTGCCGGTTTCGGCCCGGCGCGCCCGACGCTGGCCGCTCACGTTTCCCCTCCCGATACGGAGATCGCCTGGCCGCTGATCGCCTGCGCCGAGGCGCTCAACAGGAACAGTACCGTGTGGGCAACCTCATCGGGTGCCACGAAGCGTCCCTGCGGGTTGAAGCGGGCGAGTTCGCCTCTGGCCTCCGCCTGCGAACGGCCGCTGCTGGCGGCGATCTTGGCGAGCGACGCCGCCAGCAGCGGCGTGTCGGTGAAACCCGGGCACACGGCATTGACCGTAATAGGACGCGGCGCCAACTCGGCGGCCAGCGCCCGCGCCAGACCAACCACGCCATGCTTGGCCGCGCAATAGGCGGCGGCATAGGCATAGCCCTTGATGCCCGCGGTGGAGGCGATGAAGACGATGCGCGGCAGCCGGGCGTCGGGGCGCAACAGGTCGGGGAGCGCCGCCCTGACCGTGAGGAAGGCGCCCGTCAAATTGACCGCAAGCATGCGCTGCCAATGCCCGAGATCGAGCCGCGCGATGGGCGCGCTCTCGGCGGCCCCGGCATTGGCGATGACAACATCGATCGGCCCGTTTGCCTGGCGGGCCTGCTCGACCATGGCCAGGGCGTCGGCCTCCAGCGTAACGTCGGCTAGGATGACGCTCGCGCCCCTGCAGCGCGCGGCCACCGTCTCGAGCGGTTCGCGGCGTCGGCCGACGAGCGAAACCTTGACCCCGGTCTCAGCCAACTGCCGCGCGATTGCCGCGCCGATGCCACTGCCGCCGCCGGTGAGGAGGACGTGTCTAGTGTCCATCAAAAGTGTCCATCAAAAGTGTCCGAAGTGTCCGCAAAAGTGTCCGGCAAAAGTGTGCATCAAACGCTCTCCGATCGCGGACCGAGGCGCGCCGCCAAGCGATTGAGCTGCTCGCCGCCGGCGCGATAGGGTGGCGGCCAGGCTTGACCCGCGTAGCCGAGGCTCGCCGCGGCGCGCAGCGTCCAATAGGGGTCGGCCAGGTGCGGCCGCGCCAGGCAGCACAGGTCGGCGCGCCCGGCCATCAGGATCGAGTTGACGTGGTCGGGCTCGTAGATGTTACCCACGGCCATGGTGGCAATGCCGACCTCATTGCGGATGCGATCGGCGAACGGCGTCTGAAACATGCGGCCGTAGACGGGGCGCGCGTCTGCTGAGGTTTGGCCCGCCGACACGTCGATGATGTCGACGCCGGCCTGCTTCAGCAGGCGTGCGATGGCAACGGCGTCTTCCGGCCTGATGCCTCGATCCCCCACCCAGTCGTGCGCCGAGATGCGCACCGAGATCGGCTTCGCCGCCGGCCACACGTCGCGCACGGCGTGAAAGACCTCCAGCGGAAAGCGCATCCTGTTCTCGAGCGAGCCACCGTAGGTATCGCGGCGTCGGTTGCTGAGCGGCGTGATGAAGGCCGACAGCAGGTAGCCGTGCGCATAGTGCAGTTCCAGCAGATCGAAGCCCGCCCGCTCGGACATCTCGGTCGCCCGCACGAAGGCATCGCGCACCGCGTCCATGTCGGCCCGGCTCATCTCGCGCGGCACCTGGTTGGCCGGCGACCACGGCACCGGCGAGGGAGCGATGATCTCCCAGTTGCCTCCTGGCAAGGGGGCATCCATCGTTTCCCAGCCGAGCTGGGTTGAACCCTTGGGCCCCGAATGTCCGAGTTGGATGGCAACTTTGGCGTCGGTCTCGGCGTGAATGAAGGCGACGATCCGGCGCCAGGCCGCCTCGTGCTCTTTGGCATAGAGCCCTGTACAACCCGGACTGATGCGCCCCTCGGGCGTGACGCAGGTCATCTCGGTGCTAATGAGGCCGGCGCCGCCCTTGGCCCGCTCCGCATAGTGCACGAAGTGCCAGTCCGTCGGCGTGCCGTCGACGGCGCGGTATTGCGCCATCGGCGACACCACGATCCGATTCTTGAGCTCGAGTTGGCGCAGGCGGAAGGGCGTGAACATCGGCGGTCGCGCCGTCGTCGGCGCCTTGCCGGTGGCGCCGTGCTCGAACCAGTGCTCGGCGCCTTCGAGCCAGCGCCGGTCGCGCTGGCGCAGGTTCTCGTGGCCGATGCGCTGCGACCTGGTGAGCAGCGAGTAGTTGAACTGCACGGGATCGAGATGCACATAGCGCTCGATCTGCTCGAACCATTCGGTCGAGTTACGCGCCGCGCTCTGCAGCCGCAGCACCTCTGTGCGCCGCTCGTGCTCGTAGCGGCGGAAGGCCGCCGCCAGGCTGGGCTCCCTGCTCAGGTAGTTGGCCAACGCAATGGCGCTCTCGAGCGCGAGTTTGGTGCCCGAACCCACGGAGAAATGCGCCGTTGCTGCCGCATCGCCGATCAGCACGATGTTCTCGTGTGACCAGCTCTGGCACAGCACGCGCTGGAAATTGAGCCAGGCCGATCCGCGCAAGTGTGGGGAGTTGGCGATCAGGGGCTGGCCGCCGAGCTCGTCGGCAAAGATTTCCCGGCACCGGGCCGTGGTTTCCTCTTGCGGCATGGCCGCAAAGCCAAAGTGCCGCCAGGTGCGCTCCGAGCACTCGATGATGAACGTCGCCGTATCGGCGTCGAACTGGTAGGCGTGCGCCCAAATCCAACCGTGCTCAGTTTCCTTAAAAATGAAGGTGAAGGCGGCGTCGAACCGTTGTTTTGTCCCGAGCCAGATATACTTGCAGGCGCGCACGTCGATATCGGGCTTGAAAAGCCGGGCTAGCCCGCCGCGCACCTTGGAATGGGCGCCGTCGGCGGCGACGATCAAATCGTAACTGCGGTAGGCTTCCACGCCCTCAATCTCGGTTTCGAACGCGAGTGTAATGCCCAGCGAACGCGCCCGGTCCTGCAAAATATTGAGCAGTCGCCTGCGACCGATGCCGCAAAAACCGTGTCCCGACGAGCGCGTGATGCTGCCCCGGTAATGCACGGCAATGTCATCCCAGTAGACAAAGGCACGATGAATTGCCTCACAGCTTTGCGCGTCGACGAGGCGTAAATTGGCCAACGTCTCGTCCGAGAGCACCACGCCCCAGCCGAAGGTGTCGCGGGCGCGGTTGCGCTCGACGACGACGATCTCGTGGGCCGGGTCGCGCAGCTTGCTGGCGATAGCGAAGTATAATCCCGCAGGTCCTCCGCCGAGACAGGCGATGCGCATGGCCGCCTCCATGATGCAAGGAGTGCTGCTCAAGGTGCCCGAGCTTCGGTCGATATTTCAAGTATGAAATTTTAGGAGTGAAGTTTGTTTCCGCGCGAACTTGTGCATTAGACTGTGCCCTTCGAGCACGGGGCGGCGAGCGCACGCCCGGGGAGTTTTCATGCCTCAGCCGGCCTCCAGGCTGCCCGCAGTGGTTTTCTTGCACGGCATCGGCGGGTCCGCCCAGGTCTGGGTCGCGCAGCTGGCCGCCTTCGCCGCGGCCGGCTTTGCTGCGGTCGCCCTCGACCTCCTCGGCTATGGTACCCGCCCAGCGGTCGCCGCCATGGACTTCGAGGCGCTGGCCGGCGATGTCGAAGGGGCAATCGCGCGGCGCGGCCTGCATCGGCCGGTCCTCATCGGCCACTCGCTGGGAGGAATGGTGGTACAGACCAGCCTGCGGCGTAAGCCGGACGGCTACAGTGCGGCCATCCTCGCCGCCACCAGCCCGGCGTTCGGCAATCCTGGCGGCGATTTCCAGCAGAAGTTCGTGGACGATCGCTTGCGACCGCTGGACGGCGGCCGCAGCCTCGCCGACATCGCCGCCGGGATCGTCGACGGTCTGCTTGGACCGCTGCCCGATCCGGATTGCCGCGCGCGTGCCATCGCGGTGATGTCGGCGGTCCGCGCCGATACCTATCGCGCCGCGGTACGCTGTCTGGTTGGCTTTGACGAGCGTGCCAACTTGCCGGCCATACGGGTGCCCGTGCTCTGCCTCGCCGGTGCGCACGATCGCAACGCCCCCGCCGAGATGATGGCGCGCATGGCCGGCAAGATCCCCGGCGCTGCCTATCACTGCCTGCCGACGGCAGGCCACCTTGCCAATCTGGAGGCGCCGGCTGCCTTCAATGCCGCCGCTCTCGATTTTCTGCGCCGCATTTTCCAAACCGATCCGGTCTAAACGGAAGCGATCCATGCCCGCGCACGACCCCGACAAAATCGATATCGATGCCCCGATTTTCGATCCAGCGGCATTCCGCCTGCCCGAGCACGATGCGGCGCTGATCGAGAAGGCGCGCCGCTTCGGCCGGCGAACGCTTGCCCCCCGTGCCGCCCAGCACGATCGCGACGCCAGCTTCCCGATCGAGAACTTTCGCGACCTGCACAAGGAAGGCCTGCTCGCAATCTGCGTGCCGAAGGATGCAGGTGGCGCCGGCGCCGGCTTCGCCGCCTACTGCATGGCCGCGGCGGAACTCGGCCGGTATTGCGGCGCCACCGCGCTGTCCTGGAACATGCACGTGTGCTCGACCTTGTGGACCGGCGCGCTGGCCGACGATTTGCAGATGAGTGCGGCCGAGCGGGCCGAGCACGATCGACGCCGCCGCCTGCACTATCGGCGCATCGTCGCGGAGGGTGCCCTTTACTCGCAACCCTTTTCCGAGGGCGGCGCGGCGGCCGCCGGGGCGGCGGCCTTCGGCACGGAAGCCAACCCGGTCGACGGCGGCTTCCGCCTCAACGGCAAGAAGATCTTCGCCTCCCTGTCGGGTGCCGCCGACTACTACGGGGTCTTGTGCACCGAGCGGGCGGCAGGCGACACCGCCAGTCGCCGCAACACGCTCTATCTTGCCGTGCCGGCGACGGCCAAAGGCGTTTCCGTGGTCGGCGACTGGGATCCGCTCGGCATGCGCGCCACCGTCTCGCGCACGCTGCTGTTGCAGGACGTGTTCGTGCCCGAGGAGGAAATGCTGATGCCGCGCGGGGTGTATTTTCGGGCGGCGACCTGTTGGCCGCACATGTTTCTGACGCTCTCGCCCACCTATATGGGCCTTGCACAAGCGGCCTACGATTTCACGGTCAGCTATCTGCGGGGCGAGCTGCCGGGCACGCCGCCGGTGAAGCGCCGCATGTTCCCGACCAAGCAAATTGCCGTGGCCGAGATGCGCATCGTCCTCGAGCAGACCAAGGCGCTGTGGTTCCAAGCCATCAGCGAGGCGCGCGCCAATCCCAGCAAGGAGCAGGTACTGCGTGCCTATGCCGCGCAGTTCAGCGTCATGGAGAACGCCAGCGCGCTCGCCAGCAAGGCGATCCGCAGCTGCGGCGGCCAGGCGATGCTCAAGCATCTGGCGCTCGAACGCATTTTTCGCGATAGCCGCTGCGGCTCGCTGATGCTGCCGTGGACCGCCGAGATTTGCCTCGATCGCCTGGGGCGCGAAGGCCTCTATGAGGTGGGTGAAAAGGACGATTGACGGCTTGTGGCCATGGATCTGTCGGATCTCATCGATCGCAACGCGGCCTTCACGCCTGCCAAGGCGGCGATCCGTTTCGCCGGCGCCACGCTCAGCTATGCCGAGTTGGCCAGGCGGATCGTCGATACCGCGCGGGCGCTCAAATCGCAGCTCGGCATTGAGCGCGGCGATCGCGTTGCCATCCTTGCCAGCAATCACCCGGACTATCTGGTCCTGTTGTATGCCTGCGCGCGACTGGGTGCCATGCTGGTTCCGCTGAATTGGCGCCTAGCCTTGGCCGAGCACACCTACATGCTGGCGGATGCGGCGGTGAAGGTGCTCCTGATCGAGCAAGCCTTCGCGGCCGTTGCGGGGCCGCTGCGCGAGAGCTTCCCGGAGCTGCGAATCGTCGGCATCGATTTCGCCGCCGAGCAGGGCCAATCGCTAGCCGCGCTGATCACCGCCGCCAGCGGCGATGGTCGCAATCGCGGCGTAGACCACGCCACGCCGCTGCTGATCGTCTACACCTCGGGCACGACCGGGCGTCCCAAAGGCGCGGTGCTGCGCCAAGAGGCATTGCTGTGGAATGCCGTGATGAGCCAGCACATGCACGACATGACGGCCGCGGACCATGTCTTGACCGTGTTGCCGCTGTTCCATGTCGGCGGGCTCAATATCCAGACGACACCGGCCCTACAGCTGGGTGCCAGCGTCACTCTGCTGGCGCGTTTCACGGCGGAGGCCACCCTGGCCGCGATTGCCCACGCCAGGCCTACCCTGATCGTGTTGGTGCCCGCCACCATCCAGGCCATGCTCGAACATGCCGCCTGGGCCGAGACGCCGCTCGCCAGTCTGCGCGCGGTAACGACCGGCTCGACCCAGGTGCCGCAACGCCTGGTCGATGCCTTTACCCGGCGCGGGGTGCCAGTGCTGCAGGTCTACGGCTCGACCGAGACCTGCCCGATCGCCGTCTATACCCGGCTCGCGGGCGACTGGCGGCGGGCGGGCTCGACCGGCCTGCCGGGCCTCGGCTGCGAGGTTCGCGTCGTCGATCAGCTTGGCAACGAGGTGCCGGCGGGGACGGCTGGCGAGGTGGTCGTGCGCGGCCCCAGCACGCTCGGGGAGTATTGGCGCAATAGCGCCGCCTCACGCGCAGCGCTGCGCGAGGGTTGGTATCATACCGGCGACGTTGCCACCCGTGATGCGGACGGGCATTTCTTTATTCATGATCGCAAGACGAACATGATCATCTCCGGCGGCGAGAACGTCTATCCAGCCGAGATCGAACGAGTGCTCACTGAGCATCCCGCCATCGCCGAAGCCGCCGTCATCGGCCACCCGGATGCGAAATGGCAGGAGGTGCCCGTCGCCTACATCGTTGCCCGCCCGGGCGCAGGCGGCAATGTGGCGGAGATCGAACGCTTTTGTCTGGCGCAGCTCGCACGCTACAAGGTCCCGCGCGCATATTTTTGGGTCGACAGTCTGCCGCGCAATGCCATGGGAAAGGTGCAGCATTTCCGCCTCAAGCAACAGGCCGCGGCCGCTGCGAAAGCGCAGTGGCCCGACACGGAGCAAAGCTAGGATGCGAGTAGCGGTGCTGGGTGGCGGCAATGGCTCGTTCGCGGCGGCAGGTGATCTGGCGCTGGCCGGACACGAGGTGCGCTTGTGGCGCCGGAACAAACCTGCCGTCGCGGCCCATCTGGCGGCCGGCGGTCACATCATCATTGCGGATTTCCGCGGTCGACACACGAGCCGCCCGAGCCTGATCACGGCGGACATTGCCGAGGCCGTGCGCGGTGCCGAGCTCATCGTCTGCCCGACGCCGGCAACCGCCCATCACGAAATTGCCAGCAGGCTCGCGCCCCACCTTGCCGCCGGCCAGGTGGTCTTTCTTCCGCCGGGCACGTTCGGCTCGGTTTTGTTCGCCAAGGCGGCATACGCTGCCGGCAATCGGGCCGAGGTTGCGTTCGCCGAGACCGGCACGCTGCCTTGGCTCACGCGCAAACACGGCCCCTTCGAGGCGGCCATCACCATTCGCGCCAAGCGGCTGCCGACCGGCGTCTTCCCGCTGCGTCTGGCCGAGCCTGCCCTTGCCGTGATCGGGCGCGCGTTTCCCGGTGTCATCGAGGCCTGCGGCGATGCGCTCTCGGCGAGTTTGATGAATGCCGGGCCCATCATCCATCCCCCGTTGATCATCATGAACGCCGCGCCACTGGAGTACTTTGAGCGCTGGGACATCCACAAGGAGGGAACGCAGCCGGCCGGGCGCCGCCTAACGGATGCGCTCGACGCCGAACGCATCGCCACGCGGCAGGCACTGGGCTACAGCGGCCCGCATTTTCCGCTCGCCAACCACTATGCCCAGGAGGGCGAGGAATGGATGTATGGTCGCGGCTCGCACGACAAGCTCACCCAGTCCGGGGACTGGCGTGAGAAGATCGTGCTGACCGAGCACCGTTACATGCTGGAAGACGTAGGCATCGGTCTTGCATTCCTCGCTTCGGTCGCGAGGCTGGCCGACGTCGCAGCGCCGCTGGCGGGTGCTTTTTTGGCCTTGGGGTCGGCCATCTGCGGCGAGGATTTCCTGGCGACCGGCCGCTCGCTGGCGAACCTCGGCCTGGGAGACCTGAGCGTCCGCGATTTGCAGGCCTTGCTGCAGCGAGGCTTGCCATGAACGTGCCGGCCGCCATTGCCTGTCTGGGCGCGGGCCGCATGGCACGCGGCATTGCCGTGGTGTTCGCCTATGCCGGTCATCGCGTCAGCATCCTCGACGTCAAGGCACGCGAGGAAGCCGCCTATGCCGAGCACTCGGCCGCCGCCATCGCCGAGGTGCGCGGCATTCTGGCCACTTTCGCCGAGTTCGGCTTGTTGCCGCCCAGCGCCGTCGACGGCGTGCTCGCCCGGGTGTCGGTGATAAGGGAGCAGGATGCGGCGGCGGCGCTGACGCAAGCGGCCGTCGTTTTCGAGGCGGTGCCGGAGGTGCTCGAGCTGAAACGGCAGCTGCTCGCCCGCCTCTCGCCGCTTGCCCCGTCCGCCATCATCGCCTCGACCACGTCCACCATCCTCGTCGATGCGCTGGCCAGCGCCGTCGCCATGCCTGAGCGTTTTCTCAATGCGCATTGGCTCAATCCGGCGTTTCTGGTGCCGCTGGTGGAACTTTCGCCCGGCGCGCGCACCGACCCCGCCGTCACGCAGCGGTTGCGGGCGTTGTTGGAGAGCATCGGCAAGGTGCCGGTCGTGTGTGCGGCGCGGCCGGGATACATCGTGCCGCGCATTCAGGCGCTGGCGATGAACGAGGCGGCGCGCCTGGTCGAGGAGGGCGTCGCCAGCGCCGAGGACATCGACAAGGCCATCAAGTACGGCTTCGGCGTGCGCTTTGCCACCCTGGGCATGCTCGAGTTCATCGATTGGGGTGGCGGTGATATTCTGTATTACGCCAGTCGTTACCTGACCGAAGCGCTTGCCAGCGAGCGCTACGCGGCGCCGCCGATCGTCGAGCGCAACATGGCCGAGGACCGCATCGGGCTCAAGACGGGCAAGGGTTTCATGAGCTACGAGGCGCTCGATATCGACGCCTATCGCCGGCAACGGTTCGAGGCCTTCGTCAAGCTGCTAGGCCATCTCGGCCTAATGCGACCGCCGGTCTTACCGGGCTAGGCGCTCAGCCGAACACGTCCTTGAGCACGCCGGCGCTGATCACCTCGGTATTATCCACGGTGATGGTGGTGCCCAGCACGGGAATATCGAAATGGCCGGCCGTAAAGCGGCCGGCAAACTCGTTCGCCCCCGTCGAGAACAGGAAATTGCCGGCCACCGCACGCAGCTCGGTGCCGTTCAGATGCTGCCGGTCATACATGCTCAGCGCTTCGTAGCGTGCCTGGTGATTGAGCCCGAAGCCGACGTGACTGACGGCATAGGCCTCCCGATCACCCCAGGCCGCGAGGTAGCCGCGCATCAGTTGTGCATCGGCGCCGCCGCCTTCGATGGCGGTTACATAGTCGGCCTCCAAAGTCAGCCGCAGCGGCGACTCGAGGTAACGCTTGAAGGTCAAATTGATGTCGCCGCGGTCGAGAACCAACGTGCCATTGACGCTGCCGCTGCGGCAAAAACTGACAACCAGGCCGCCCGGCCAGTGCGCCAGGGTGCCGGGACGATCGGTCCAGCCCCAGACACCGACGGTGGCGGCGCCGGTCAGATCGATATCCAAGTTGGTACCCGCGGCCGAGGCGACCGTCATGCGGCTGGCGCCGCGCAGCATCTTGGCCGCGGCGCGTACGCGGGATTCGAGCGCCGCATCGGGCAGCATTCGCTCGAGCGCTTCGGGGTGCTCGTTGGAGATGACCAGGATGCGGGCGCCGGCCTTGAGGATGGCCGGTGTTTCCGGCGCATGCATCAGGCCTTCGATGGTGCAATCGACCACAAAACCCGCCTGCCCCAGCGCCGTCACCACCGCGGCCAATTTGCCGATCGCCTCGCTAGCGCCCGTCGAGCGCACCGGAACCGGGTGGGTATTGCGCGGGCTTGGCACGACGACATGGAACGGTCTGGCGCCTAGTCGCAGCAACGCCAGCTCGGCAAGGTGCACGTTGAGTTGGCGTGACTGCGTCTCCGACAGGATCGCCGCGCTATCGCCCTTGTTGACGGCGCAGCGCGCGAAAACTTCGCAGAACGCGTCGATCCATTTGCCTTCGATGCGATCGGCGAACATCGCGGCCTCATTGCCTGAGCGCAAGCACCCCCAATCATACGCGGGACGGCGGCGGCCCGGCAACGCCTCACCCCGCGCTCGCAGAAACGGCTCATCCCTCGTCCGGGAAGCCCACCAGTAAGCGTTTTTGCAGGGCGTTAAAGGCGGCGTTGAGCAGCAGGCCAAGCAGCGAGATGGTGATCAGCGGCACGAACATATCGACCGTTTGAAAACTGCGTGATGCGTAGATGAGAAGGTGGCCGAGACCATCCGTTGAGGTCAGCATTTCGGCGAGGAAAACCACGATTGAGGAGATGACGAGGCCGATGCGACAGCCGGTCAGGATGGCCGGTAGCGCCGCCGGCAACACCACCGTCAGCAGCGTTCGGCGCGGCGAGGCCCCCGCCGCCCGGGCCGACCACACCAGCTTGGGTTCGACGCTGGCGGCACCCTGATAGGTCGCCAACAGGATCGGAAAGACGGCATCGGCAACGACCAGGGCCACCTTCGAGGCATGTTCGAAGCCGAGGATCAGAACGAGCGCGGGGTAGAGTGCGATTTTTGGCACCGGTGCCAGCACGCGCAGCAGCGGCCGCAGCAGGGCCTCGAGCCTGCGGTTGCCGGCGGCGGCAACACCCAGCACCACGCCGACCACGACGGCAATTCCGAACCCGGCAAATAGGCGAAATAGGGTGGTGGCGGCGTGCCCCAGGAATACGCGATTGTGCAACTGTTCGAAGAGGCGCGCGAACACTGCCGACGGGAGCGGCAACAGTGCCGCAGGTGCCCATCCCGCACTGGCGACGCCGTGCCACAAGGCGATCAGGCCGACGGGCGGCAGCATGCCAAGCACCATCTGCCATGTGCGCTCGGCGTTCAAGCGGTCCCCACGGCGATGTCATGGCCGGGTTCGGCCCAAGCCACAAGCCTGGCGCGCAAGCGCTCAAACAGCAGGTCGAGGACAAACCCCAGCACCGCGATGATGACGATCATGGCGTAGACACTGGCGTATTGCGCCATATCGAGGGCATTGAACAGAATGCTGCCGACGCCCGCCTGGCGCGCGATCATCTCACTGGTGACCATGGTGATGAGCGCCAGCACCAAGCCGGTGCGAATCCCGACAAAGATTTGCGGCAAGGCGGCCGGCAGCACGATCCGCAGCAGGCGTGCGGCAGGCCGCATTCCCATGGCCGCGGCGGACCAAATCAGCTTCTGTTCGACGGCGCGCGCGCCCTGGTAGCTATGGTAGATCACCGGCAAGCCGACGCCCAGGCCGATGACAATCGTCTTGGATGCATCGCCGATGCCGAGCCACAGCATCATGATCGGCATCAAGGCGGCCTTGGGAATGGGATAAATGAGCATCAGCAGCGGATTGCAGACCGCGGCGACCCTTGGGCTGCGCGCCATGGTCAGCCCGATGGGTATCGAAATCAGCAAGGCCGACACGAAGCCGGTCAGCATGCGCCTGAGCGAGGCGGCAATGTTGAGGAGCGCCTCGCGGTCGCTGAGGATCGCGGGGAGCTCGCGCAAGGCATCGTAAGCCGGCGGCAGGCCATTGATGTCAAGGACACGCGCGGCCCCTTCCCATGCCGCCAGCAGGGCGAGGCACGCGAGCAGTGGCGGCGCCGCCGCGGCGGAGGCAACCTTGAGGCTCATGGCCGTGCCGGACCCTGGGTGTCCATCAGCGCCTCGATTTCGACAACGAAGGTCTGGTAACGCCGATCCACCAGCAAGTCGGCGCGCCGGCGCGGACGCGGCAGATCGATGTCGACCATCGCTTTGATGCGGCCGGGGGAGCGGGTGAGCACGACCACGCGATCGGACAGGAAGACCGCTTCCTCTACGCTGTGGGTGACGAACAGCACGGTTTTGCGATCGCGTTCCCAGATCTCGAGCAGCTCGCGCTGCAGACCCGTGCGGGTATGCGCGTCCAGCGCGCCGAAGGGCTCGTCCATTAGCAGGATTTTCGGCCCATAGGCCAGCGTGCGCGCGATGGCGACACGTTGCTTCATGCCGCCCGAAAGCTGCTTGGGGTAAAAATGCTCGTAGCCGGCCAAGTGCACCAGTGCGATCAGGCTGTTGGCTTTGCTCTCGGCTAGCGCCTTGGGCACGCCCTGCTCGAGCAGTCCGTACATGACATTGCCGAGCACGGTCTTCCAGGGAAACAGGGCAAACTCTTGGAACACCGGGCCTCGGTCAGGTCCGGGTCCCGTCACCGCCTGGCCGTTCACGACGACCTTGCCGCTTGTTGGCGGCACGAAGCCGCCGACCACGTATAGTAATGTCGACTTGCCGCAGCCAGAAGGCCCGAGAATGGAGACGAATTCGCCCGCGGCAATGCTGAGCGAAAGATCGCCAAGGGCGAGATGGCGCTGGCGCCGAGCAGGCTCGAAAGACTTGGTCAAGCCTTCGATCAGGATCATATCGTTGGCCGCTCACGACCTCAACGGCGCCGGCGTTGCGCTCCCTATTCGAGCGGGGCGACGATGCTTGGATGGTGGAACTGGCCGACGTCCAGCTTCTGCTTGATCATGCCCGTTTCAGCATAGATGTCGAGCATGGCCTGAATGCCGGCAAAGTTGGGCGCGGCGCCGGGCTCGCGAGCAAAATCGTTGGGCTTCAGGAGATAGGTATCGAGGACCTCGATGGGCGCCTTGACGACCTCGTTGACGACCTTCAGGGTCTCGGCACGATTGGCGAGCGCCTTGCGCATGCCGGCGGTGAGATCACGCACATAGTTCTTCACCAGCTCGCCATTCTTGTCGACGAACTCTTTGCGGCACACCTCCAGGATATGCACGATGTTGGGCTGCTGATCGGCGAGCGCAAACAGCTTTCGCAGACCACCCTTGGCTTCGGCGCGCGCCGCGAATGGCTGGTTGAGGACGCCGACATCGACCCGCCCGGCCCGGATTGCGTCCTCCGAACCCGGAAATCCGGTCTCAACCAGCTTGATATCCTTCTCGGGATCGACGCCATTGCGCTTGAGCAGCAGAAACATTGGGCCCAGGATGCCCGAGCCGAACACGTTGGTGCCGACGCTCTTGCCCTTTATGTCGGCAATGGACTTGATCGGGGATTCGTCCTTGACCGCCCAATAGACCGAAAAGCTGCCGGGACGCTCGCCCACGTGTTGGGCGATAATGTAGGCCTCGAGTTTGGCCTGCAGCGCGCCGTTGGCCAACGATAATGGCGCCTGGGTCGAACAATCGAGGGCGCCCGCCACCATGGCTTGAACCATCGGTGCGGTCCCTTGAAACTGCGTGAACTCGATTTTGTAGGTCTTGCCGAGATGGGGGAACTGCTCAGGCCTGCGCATGAGCCAATATTTGCTTTCCTCCGCCGGAATGGTCCAACCGACCCGGATCGTCGGCTCCTGCGCGGCGGCGGCGAGAGACAAAGTCGCGCTCACCATAACGGCAAGGACGCTCGACAAACCTTTGCACATTGCGGTGGTTCCCCTTGCTGCTCCGGCTCGGGCCCAAGCCCCCGCCAGACGCGCGCAAACCCTAGCAAAGATCCCCGCAGCCGTCGCGAGCATCGTTGGCGTGCGCCCCGCCGCCTTTTCTTGCGATTTCCAAGCCAAGTCTTGCCCATTTGGCAAATGCGGGCGGGCGCGGGCGGCCGGCGCCGCGAGATGCCGCGGCGGACAATGGCGGCCGGCCGTTGGCGGGAGCGAGCCGTTGCCGGGAGCATGGCAAGAGGGTCGAGGTAAGCGGTGCCTTTTTGTCGGGCGCCCGAGGCAATTATGCTTTATTTCGCGGCCAGCTTAAGCGAGCCGAGGGGAAACAAGCAAATGCACGTTGTCATTGTCGGCGCTGGGATCGGCGGACTTGCACTCGCGCTCATGCTCAAGGCACGCGGCATCAAATGCCAGATCTATGAGGCCGCCCCCAAAATTCGTGAGCTTGGGGTCGGCATCAACGTGCTGCCGCATGCGATCGCCGAACTGGCCGAGCTTGGGCTGCTGGCTCGGCTCGACGAGGTGGCGGTCCGCACACGCGAGCTGATCTATGCCAACCGCCTCGGCCAGGAAATATGGCGCGAGCCGCGCGGGGTGGAGGCCGGCTATCAGGTGCCGCAGTTCTCGATCCACCGCGGTCACTTGCAAGGCGTCCTGCGCGATGCCGTATGGCGGCGGCTCGGTCGGGCCGCGGTACAATGCGGCCACACCTTCCGTTCCTTCATGCAAGAGGAGGGCGCCGTTAAGGCCCGCTTTACGGGCGCAACGGGGTCACGCCTTACCGTCGCCGGTGATGTTTTGATTGGTTGCGACGGCATTCATTCGGCCGTGCGGCGGCAGCTCTACCCGCACGAAAGCGGCCTCAAGTGGAACGGTGTCTTGATGTGGCGCGGGGCGACGCTGGCCAAGGGCTTTCTCGACGGACGAACGATGATTGTCGGTGGCGGCTTTAATAACAAGCTGGTGCTCTACCCGATCGCGCGCGGCAAGGCAGGAAAGCAGCTGATAAACTGGGTCGTGACCTATCGCATGGGCGACGGTTCGAAGCCGCCGCCGCGGCGGGAAGATTGGAACCGGCGGGGCGTGCTGGACGAAGTGTTGCCGCACGTCGCACGCTTCCGTACGCCGCACGTCGACCTCGTCAAGCTGGTGCGCGGTGCGCCGGCATTCTACGAGTACCCAATGGCCGACAAGGATCCGCTGCCGCGCTGGACGCATGGGCGCGTGACGTTATTGGGTGACGCCGCCCATCCGATGTACCCGGTCGGATCCAATGGCGCGAGCCAGGCGATTTTGGATGCCCGTTGTCTGGCCGATCAGCTCGTTTCGGCCGAGCACGGCCGGGCGGCGCTGGCTGCCTACGAGGCGCAGCGGTTGCCGACGACGGCTGAAATCGTACGCAACAATCGCCAGGGCGGGCCGGAGGGGGTGATCGACGAGGTGGAGCGCCGGGCGCCCGATGGCTTCAGCGACATCGAGGACGTTCTAAGCCATGCCAAGCGCGAAGCCATCGTTAAAGGCTACGCTCAGCTTGCCGGATTTGCCAAAGACCAGGTGAACAGGGGGAGACGCGCGCGCAGCAGCAAAGCTGCAGAGAAGGCTGACAACGCAGGCTCGTCGCGAAAAGCTCGCTGAGCCCGCGCCGTTGCGCGGCATCGCTCAGCCCGGCCGCGCTCGCAGCGAAGGTGTCACGCGGGCGACGATGGGGCAAAGGCAACGGCTATGGCCTCACCGATGCCCGGGCCGCCCACCACCAGGGCGGCGCGAGCGTGCAAGCGAAACGGTCGCTCGTTATTCAAGCGCGCTGCGACCCTGGGGGCGGCGGCAGGAAGTTGACATCGTGCAGGGCGGCAAGCCGCGTAACCTCGGCCGGATCGGGCACCCCGTCGATCTTCTTGAAGAGGTCGAACAGCTTGCCGGTGGGCGACACCCAAAACAAGCACTTGATCGGCTGGTCGGTCTTGTTGAACAGCCCGTGCATCACCCGCATCGGCAGTCGGATGAACTCGCCGGCCGAGGCGGTAGCCTCCTTGCCGTCAAGAATGAGATCGAAGCGACCCTCGAGCACGTAGATAAACTCGTCCTGATTGACGTGAATGTGCGGCGGCACGAAGGTTCCCGGTGGGAGCAGCGCGTGCCAGGAAAACGCGGTTTCGCTCAGCGCCTTCGGCACATAGGTCTGACCGAGGATGTTCCAGGTCAGACTGTTGATGCCCTTGCCCGCCTTGGTGACGCCTGCGGTCATTGCTTTCATCGCCCGTACTCCTGCCCTGCGCTCGTTAGATCGAAAGGTAGCGGTTGCGCGCAATCACATCCGCGGCGAGCGCCGTCGAGCTGCCTTGCCACACCACCCGCCCTTTCTCCACAATGTGATGACGGTCGCACAGACGCAACAGGGCATCGACATTCTTGTCGATCACGAGGATTGATAAGCCGTCACGCTTGAGGGCGGCAAGCCCCTGCCAAATTTCCTGGCGGATCAGCGGTGCCAGACCTTCCGTAGCCTCGTCGAGCACCAGCAACCTCGGATTGGTCATCAGGGCGCGGCCAATCGCCAGCATTTGCTGCTCGCCGCCGGAGATCTGGTCGCCAAAATGGCCGCGCCGCTCGGCCAGCCGCGGCATGAATGCGTAGACGCGCTCGAGCGTCCAGCGTTGGCGGCTGCCGCGGGCGGCCGTGGCCACCAGGTTTTCTTCAACCGTCAGGGTGGGAAAGATCTGCCGCCCCTCCGGCACCAGGCCGATGCCGGCCCGGGCGATCCGGAAGGGCGGCGCGCCTGCAAGGCTGAGGCCGTCGAAGGCGATGCGGCCACCGCTTATGGGCAGTAGTCCCATCAGGGCGCGGACGCTGGTGGTTTTGCCCATGCCGTTGCGGCCGAGCAGGCTCGCCACCTCGCCCGCGCCCACGCTCAGATCGAAGCCGAACAGGACCTGCTGGTCGCCGTACCCGGCCTGCAGCCCCGCGATGGTAAGGAGCGCCGAACTCATGTCGCCTCGCCAAGGTAGGCGGCGCGCACGGCCGGATTGGCGCGCACGGCCTGTGGTTCGCCGGAGGCGATGATCCGGCCGGCAACCAGCACGGAGATGCGGTCGGCCAGCGCAAATACAGCCTGCATATCGTGCTCAACGAGAACAATGGTGTGGTGGCCCTTGAGACCTTTGAGCGTGGCGACCAAGCGCTGCGTTTCCTCGATGCCGGCCCCTGCCATTGGCTCGTCGAGGAGGAGGAGCTTGGGCGCCTGGGCCAACGCGATGGCGATCTCGAGTCGGCGTTTTTCGCCGTGCGACAGCGCGCCGGCGGGGGTGTCGGCGCGCGCCGCGAGTTCGACGCTGTCGAGGCATCTGACGGCGGCCCGGTTGAGGGCCGCTTCACCGGCCGCGGCTTGCCAGAAGCGAAAGCTCGACCCCGAGCGCGCCTGCACGGCAAGCGCCACGTTCTCGAGCGCCGAGAAGCGCGGCAACACCTGGGTGATCTGGAATGAGCGCGCGAAACCCAGATGCGCGCGCGCGGCCATCGACATCTGGGTGACGTCGCGCCCCTCGAAGAGGATGCGGCCCCTATCCGGGGCCAGCGCCCCGGAAATCTGATTGATCAGGGAAGTCTTGCCGGCACCGTTCGGGCCGATGATGGCGTGCGTTTCGCCGGCCGGGATCTCGAGGCCAATGGCCTCGGCGACCCGCAAGGCGCCGAAAGACTTACTCAAGGCTTCAAGCTTCAGAACCGCTCGCTTCATCGGCGCCACCAGCGCTCGACGGTGGTCTTAAATCCGCGCTCGGCCAACGATGGCAAGGCCCGCAGGCCGCGGCCAAGCGCCATTTTCACCGTCTCGCGAGCGGCGTGAGCGTTTTCGGCGCCCCGTTTGAAGAGGTGGGCGGGTCGCAAGAAAAGCCGCCGGCCCGCCCGGCGCCAAGAGCCTGACTCGAGGCCGGCGCCGAGGAGGTTGCGGACCAACCGGGGTAAAGTGAGCGGCACCCGGGCGGATGCTCCCCGCCGTTGGCGGCAAGCGGCTATGGCACCGGCGATCCCGCCGCTGGCGAACAGCGCCGTCAGCACCAGCGCCGGCCCGAGAAGGACCTTCCAGTGCTCCGTCAGCCGCGACAGGGCTTCCTCCAGCACGAGAAACGCCAGCGCGCCCAGCATGGGACCATAGAGCGTGCCCGTGCCGCCCAACAGAACCATGATGATCAGTTCGCCGGAGCGCTGCCAGTGCATATAGGCGGGGCTGACAAACTCCGCCTGGTTGCCAAGCAGGAAACCCGCAAGCCCGCATAGCGTGCCGGCAATGACGTAGGCGGTGAGGCGGTAGAGGTAGGGCGTGAAGCCGATCGCCTGCATGCGCGTTTCGTTGTCCTTAAGACCACGCAGCACGCGGCCAAAGCGTGAGCCGATGAGGCGGCCAACGCCGAAGTAGGTGGCGATCAGCAGGGCGAGGCAGACATAAAAGAAGGTAAGTTGGCCCTTCAGGATGGGCCTGCCCAACACCATGGTCCGCGTCGGCCAGCTGAGGCCATCATCACCGCCGTAAGGGGCAAGCGAAGTGGCGATGAAGAATGCCATCTGTGCGAACGCCAGCGTGATCATAATGAAGTAGACCCCGCGCGTGCGCACAGCGATGGCACCGGTCGCCAGGGCAAACACGGCGGCGGCGGCAAGCGCGGCGGGCAGCGCGATGCACAAGGTGCCGAGGCCGTGGCTGGCAACGATGCCGGCGGCGTAGGCACCCACGCCCAAAAACGCTGCGTGTCCAAATGAGACGAGGCCGCCGGCGCCGATCAGCAACTCAAGTGAAAGCGCGGCGATGGCAAAGATCACCGCCCGTTCGCCGACGACCAGCAAATAGCTGTTAGCGATGCCGTGGCTCAGGAGCGGCAGCAAGGCCAGCAGCGCAAACAGGCCGGCCGCCAGGCGCTGGTCGAAGCTGAGCGCACGAGGCGCGCTTGTCGCGGCAGCCGGAATGCCGCGCATCGCCGCTGGCATTAGGCGCGTCCCTTGGCGGGAAACAAGCCGGCGGGCCGGATGGCGAGCACGACCGCCATCAGCAGATAGATCGACATGGAGGCCAGTGCGGGTCCAATGACCCGCGCCGTCGTCGGTGCCAGGACGAAGCGCAAGACGTCGGTCATAAAGGAACGCCCGAGCGTGTCGATAACGCCGACCAGCACCGCTGCCAAGAAGGCACCACGAATCGAGCCGATGCCGCCGATCACGATCACCACGAATGCCAAAATCAGAACCTGATCACCCATACCGGGCTCCACCGACAGAATCGGCGCCACCATTACCCCGGCAAAGCCGGCCAGCATGGCACCGAAGCCGAACACCACCGTGAACAACCGCTTGATGTCGACGCCGAGGGCCGACACCATTGCCGCGTTGGTGGCGCCCGCCCGCACCAACATGCCAAGTCGGGTTGAGGTGACGAACAGATAGAGGCCGGCCGCGACCAACAGGCCAGCGGCGATGATGGCGAAGCGATAGACGGGATAGCGCAGCCCATCCATCAGCGGCACCGATCCCGACAGAAGGTCGGGGATCGGCAGGTTGAGGGGCGCTGCACCCCAAAGCAGTTTTACGCCTTGATTGAGGAGCATGATGATGCCGAAGGTGGCGAGCACCTGCTCCAGGTGGTCACGCCCATAAAGGTGGCGAAAGACCAGGAGCTCGAGGAGGAGGCCGAACAGCAGGGACGCCAGCAGCGCAAGGAGCACGCTGAGGAAGAAGGTCCCGGTGATCCCGTAGGCCATCACCGCCAGGTAGGCGCCCAGCATGTACTGCACACCGTGCGCGAGGTTGATGAAATCCATCACGCCAAAAACAAGCGTAAGGCCTGCCGCCACGAGGAATAGGAGGATGCCGAGCTGCAGGCCATTGAACAATTGCACGACAAACAGCGAGGCAGACATCGCGAGATCCTAGGCAGCGCGGCAGGCGTGGCGATGATGTTCCCCAGATCGGCTGCGCAACGGCTTGCTCGATGACCAGCCCAGGTCCCGCGGAGGGGTCTGCGTCGAGATCAGGACTTGCCTACTTCAGCGGACAATCGCCGGCGTAGCTGTCGACAGCATTGGCGAACACCTTCTCCACGATCTCGGTCTGGAATTTGCCGTCGGCGCGCTTGGCGACCCGCACGAGGTAAAAATCCTGCACGGGAAAACCATTATTGGCGAACTTGAAAGCCCCGCGCACGGACTTGAAATCGGCCTTTTGCAGCGCCGCGCGCAGCGCGTCCTTGTCAGCGAGCTGTCCCCCCACGGCCTTGACGGCGCTGCCGATCAGTTGCGCGGCGTCATAGGCCTGCATGGCGTAACTGCCCGGGACATAGCCATACTCTTTTTCGAATTCCGCAACGAACCGCTTGTTCTCGGGCGTGTCGGTATTAGGGGCCCAGGTCATGCCGGAGTAAAAGCCGACGGCGGCGTCCTGTTGGGCAGGCAGCGTCGATTCATCGACGGTGAAGACCGAAAGGAAGGGAATGGTCTCGAGTTCCGGCCTGACGAAATTGCTTGACCAGGTTCACGCCCATGCCGCCGGGCATGAAGACGAAGAAGGCATCAGGCTTGGCGCTGGCGATCTTAGCGAGCTCGGCCGAGAAATCGAGTTGGCCCAGGGGCGTGTAGACTTCATCGGCGATCTCACCTTTGAAATGCTTCTTGAAGCCGCCGATCATGTCCTTGCCGGCCTGGTAGTTGGGCGCCAGCAGGAACGCTTTCTTGTAGCCCTTGTCCTGCGCGTACTTGCCAAGCACCTCGGGTGGCTGATCGTTTTGATAGGAGGTGGAGAAGAAAAAGGCAGAGCAGCCCTTGCCGGCGAGCGGTGACGGCCCAGCGTTCGGACTGATCAGAAATACCTTGGCCTCGCTGACCGGCTTGTGGATTGCCAGCAGGATATTGGAGAACACGGGGCCAACCACGAAGTCGACCTTGTCGCGCTCGATCAATTGCTTGACCCTGCCGACGGCGACGTCGGGCTTCAGTTCGTCATCCTGGACGATGACGGTGGTCGCCAACCCGCCGAGCTTACCGCCGGCGTGCTTGACCCCGAGATTAAAACCGTCGCGCAACTGTCCGCCCAATACGGCCTGCGGGCCCGACAGCACCGCCATGATGCCGATCTTGAGCTCCTGGGCCTGGGCCGCGGCGGCGAGGGCAATTGAGGCCGCCAACAGGCCTGGCGCCGCGAGCCAGCGTGTCGTTGTCATGTTTGTCATCCCGATCCCTCGCGGAGCCGCTTGGCCGTAGCCACACCGTTCCGCACCGTCCCGCCCGGGACTTTAGGGCCACCCCGTGGCGGCGGCAATGTCGGGCTGCGCCCCTACTGACCACCGACGCCGGCCGCGTAGGATCGGCGCGGGCAGCGTCATCCCGGTGCCACCGGCGGGGGGATCCGTGCGGGGGATCCGTGCGACCGGCGCGCCAAGACGTCGCCCGCCCGCGGCCGGGCAACCGGCGAGGACGCCGGGCCGCGCCGGCGCGCGCCCCTCGTCGGGCGGTCGCGCCAGTCTTGTTAGGCTGGAGGCGGGCGGCATTGCGTCGTTCGCTTACGTGCAGGGGCGCCGGTGGGCCGCGCGGCGACCTGGACGAGGCTCACGACCTCGTTCTCGCAACGGCGCAGCGTTGCCGAGCGCATCGAATGCGATCTGCTGCGGCCTATTCAGATCTCAGGTGCCATCTATCAGGGTGCCATCGCGCAGGTGGAGCAGGTCGAGAAACTCTCGAAGCCGTCTTTCCTGGTGACCGATCAAATGCCACGGCTCCGCCAGCATGCCCTCGACCATGACCTTGGCTTCATGCCAATCATCGTGCAGGCAGGCGTGCACGAAGTCCTCGCGCGCCCGTGTGCCGGCGCAGTGTCCGGAAATGATCTCCGCGATCACGGGGGCAAGGTCATAGACAATGTGCATTGCAACCTCGTCGAATGGCAGCGCCGGCCCGCTGCTGAAACCAAGAACCGCGCCTTGCGTTCCGCTGCCTCGAAAAATTCATGTAAGGTCAAACACTTACGTGCGGTGGTTCAACTGGTGCCTAGGCCGGGACGTTGTGCCGCTGGGATTGATAGGGAACCTTTGGCGCGGCCTATTGTGCGCGGGGGGGCCCCGCAAGGACGTGGGGGGAGAGAAAGATGCGCCGCGGCCACACGCGGGGCCTCCGCCCGCGCCACCGCAAGGCGCTGGTTTGCTGAGCCTAGCTTTGGGGCGAGCCTGGGGCGCCGCCTTGAGCGGCGCCCCATCGCTTCAGCGGCCTTCGTAGGTGATGGCCCAGATCACACCCGACTTCGGCACCGTGTACATTGGGGGGGTCAACTGGTAGTCGGTGAAGACCTCACCGTAATCGACCACGTACATGGTGCGCCCATCGTTGCTGAACACGACCTTGTTGGGCCGCTCCAGGCCACCGCGATTCTCCGGCTTCTGATAGGCATTGGGACCCGGCTCGATGTTCTGGGCGAAGGCTGACCATTTGACGCCCGCCGGCTCGAGGAACTCGACGCGCAGCACCAAGGGCCAGGTCGGCACCAGGCTCTCCGGGCCGGTGTCGAGAATGCCATAGACGGCGCCGAACAAATTGTTGTCGGCGCCGAAGTTACGCGCGCTCCAGGCGATGCCATCGATGGGATTGTTGGTGTCCCATTCGAGTACCGGGTTGATGTATCCGTTCGGGTTCGGGTTGGCGGCAATCAGCGGCACGCCGCGTACGCCGTCGACATGGAACTGGAACCTGTAGGGTACCATCTTCGGCACGAACGGCTTGTCGCCAATGTAGAGCTGCGGCAAGGGCCGGTCGACCGGATTGCCGCGGTAGGCTTGCCAGCCAAAGCGCTTGTTGGTGACGAACCCGAAGCCTTCCTTGTCCGGGAAGCCGGCATCTTGCCCCTGTTGCGTCACGATAAAGAGCTTCTCGGGGGCATTGGCAATGCGCCGGTGACCGAGGTCATTGCCGCCGTTGTCGGTCACGGCAAGCGCGTTCGCAAACTTGCTTCCGGACGGACCGAAGGCGACGCCGGCTTGGTTGCGGAAGCCCATGGCATAAACTTCCATCTTCTCGTGCGGGTAGATGCCATCGGCGCCCTGGTCCGTCATCTTGACGCGCATAACAGAGCCGCCGCACGGCACCTGCTTTTTAATGATCATGCCGGGTTTGGCCGCTACACCGACCGGCAGCAAGGCTCCGGTCACGCGCCCATCGGAGGAGCGCACGTTCAATCCCGTATGCTCGATGTCGCGGCACACCGGATCGTGCGGAGTGGTGCCGTGACCGTCCTGATGTTTGACCCAGAAGGGGTCGTTGGGAATGTCGGTCCAGCCATGGTTGTCGGGATCGGCAAAACCGCTGTTGCTTGGAAGGCCGAGCGCAAAATAGATAAATCCGTCCTTGCAGGTGATGCCGCCGTTGCGGTGGTCGCCGTTGAACAAATCCTTGATGATTAGCTTTGGCTGAGCGTTGACATTGTCCATCTCCCAAATCTTTTCGCCGTATTCGGGAATGTAGGTCTTGCCGTTCTCTGCGCAGTAGCCGATCTCGTTCATCACCGTCGTGAAGGTGCCCTTGCCGACCTCACGCAGCAGCTTGCCATCCTTGTCGAAGATTTTGACGTGCGCGGGCTCGAACTTGTCGGGTTCGGCGCTGCCGAGAAGAAGGCCCGAGATCGCCACCCAAAGGTTGCCGTCTTTGTCCACGGTTGCGGAGGAGGGCGTATCGAGCCCGGCCTTGAACACGCTTACCTTGTAACCAGGAGGGACTTTGACCTTGCTCGGATCGGGCTTGACCGGTTCCCGTTTCACCCACTCGCCGGTCACCGCCTTCTGGGCCATGGCTTGAGGTGCCAGGCAAACCGTTGCGGCGGCAGTCAGCATGATGCGCAGGACGACTTTCACGGCTTTCCTCCTTAGTATGTGGTTATCAACTCCCGCGATTTCCCCCAATTCTTGGCTGCGTACTTTCACGTTTTCTTCAATCGGACGGGGGGTCCGATCCCCTTGGCGCCGGTGGCAACGCCAACTCCGCACAGATCCAGCTTACCTCCTCGGAGGATCGCTGCGAAGCACGATTAGTTGCGCGAAAGGCTGCGTACGTAGGCGATCACATCGGCAATATTGTCGGGCGAAAGGGTGCCCTTGAAGGAAGGCATGTAGCCGCTCTTACCAAAGGCAGGACCGCCTTCCGTAATGATGCTCGCCACATAACCATCATCGAGGAGCTCCGTATGGCCCTTCTTGTTCAGGGGGCCGACGTGGGGCATGAAATTCTTGCCGCCGCCGCGGCCGTCGACACCATGGCAACCCGAGCAATAGCGCTGGTACATTGGCTCACCGCGTTTCGGGTCCCCCTCGGCAGCAGCCAAGGTGGGGACCAGGAGGCAGCCGATGGCGGCGGGTAGCACGATGCGCCCCAAGCACCTTTTGCGTTCGTCGGCGCATCGCATGCTTCGCCTTCTCCCGTTGCTGCACCGGTCGCTGTCGTCGCTTGGCCGGCGGCGTCAGAGGCCCTCGCAGATGTTCGGCATTGTGATCTCCAATCTCCCACGACCTGTGTCGACTTCTTCGTCGGGTGCCGCAAGGGGTTTCGTGCTCCCTGCTCACCTCCAGATTGCAATCAACGAGCGCTCAAAATCGCGGGGCGACGAGGAGGACTATGATCTTTGTCACAAAGACGGTCAAAACTATGTCGGGCGAGCGAGAAGATTGGTTGCAAGGTTGGTTGATCGCACGGCTTCAAGACCTGCCGAGTGAACGGCACGTGGCGCCGGCAGCGCGGCGTTTGCGGCGAGCCGAGGCATTAGCTTTTGGTTCGGGCTCGTCTCCGTCTAGAGCTTGGGCCTGGAGCTTGGGCCTGAAGCTTGGGCCTGGAGCTCGGGCCTGAAGCTTGGGCCTGGAGCTCGCGCCTGAGGCTTGAGCCTGGCTCGGCGCCGCCTTAGCAATGGCCTTGTCCGGGCGCATTAGTGGCCACCCCGTTGCCAAGCCTTGCGCGCGAGGGCCAGGCGCCCCCGCCCCATCGCCGACCCCGGGCGCTGCCTTGCCGCCGCCCTCGCCGCCGGACAATCGTTCGGCCGCCACGCTCTGCCGCACTGCGTGCCGCTGGTTCTCCGGGTGCCGATCTTTCGAGGGCGCCCGCGTGCTAGCGACGGGCGGGGCCTACTTCAGGGGTTCCACGCCGCCGCGGACCGGCACGCGGATTCCCGCCGGGCCCGGCGGCGGGGCAAAATAGTCGGCACGATAGGGCGTCGCGACATAGGGAACCGGGGCGATCGTGACCGGGTAATAGACGCCGACCGGCGGATAGCTCCAACCGTTCGCGCTCCAGCTCGGCCCCCCCGTATGGTCGTAGATGTAAGCCGGCGGCAGCGGGTAGAAGGCAGAGGGCTGACAATTGCAGCGGTCCCACCACGCCATCACGCTACTGCTACTGGCGCCGATGAGGGCCAGGCCCACGGCGATCCGGCGTAACAGGGTGCGGGCCATGCGGGGCTCCCGGGGCTAAGAACTCAGCTGACCATGGGCCAACGCCGTGCTGGCGTTCAAGCCGAGGCCTGCTTCAGCCTTAACGCGACGGCGCGCCTGCCCGGGCTTGCGGGCCAAAGCGCATTCGCGGCGCAGCTACAACTTTCTGCCGCCGCCAAGTTCGCTGTTGACCGAGCTGCCGCTGGCTACAATATGTAGTGGAGTATCTGCGTAATAGGACTAGACATGGCACCCCGGTCCAATTGGAAGGGCTATCTCAAGCTCTCCCTTGTCTCTGCTGCAATCGCCATCTTTCCCGCCACCTCCCAATCCGAGAAGGTGCGCTTCAACACCTTGAACCGGGCGACCGGCAATCGCCTCAAGCGTCAGATGATCGATAGCGAGACGGGCGACGCCGTTGAAAGCGACGATCAGGTCAAAGGCTATGCCGTCGGTAAGGATCAGTATGTGATCGTCGAAGACGACGAGCTTGCCAGCATCGCTATCGAGAGTACGCGCACGGTCGATATCGAGCGCTTCGTGCCGAAAGCCACAATCGACGATCGCTACCGCGATACGCCCTATTATCTGGCCCCTGAAGATCAGGTCGGCCAAGAGGCGTTTGCCGTCATTCGCGATGCGATGAAGAAGAAGAAGATGGTCGGCATCGCCAGGGTGGTGATGGCGCGGCGTGAGCGCATCATGATGCTAGAGCCGTTCGGCAAAGGCTTGATGGGGACCACGCTCCTTTATCCCTATGAGATCCGCGGCGAAGAGTCGGTGTTCGAGGACATCCCGGACCTGAAGTTGCCCGAGCAGATGGTGGGTCTCGCCGAAGAGATCATCGACCGCATGACCGGCAAATTCGAGCCGGAAAAGTTCGAAGATCGCTATGAGAACGCGATGATCGAGCTGATCCGCTCCAAGCAGGCAGGTCTGCCCACCAAGGTCGAGAAGGCACCAGCGCGCCCCGCCAACGTGGTCAACCTGATGGATGCCTTGCGACGCAGCGTCGAGGCGGATCAAGGCGGCAAGCGCAAGGCGAAGGCGGCGCCGACCAAGCGAGCGGCGGCGCAGGCCCCGACGCCGGCCAAACGCAAGGCCAAGGGTTGATGGCTGCGCGACCGCCAGGCTCGGTGCGCCGACGAATTGAGTTCGACGCAGAGACGTGGCACGCCCTGCATCAGCTCTCCCTCGACAGCGTGAAGTCTGTCCAAGAGCTTGCCGAGGAGGCCTTCCGCGATCTCTTAAAAAAGCACCGCCGACCCACGACGCTCAAAGAGATGTTGCGCGACAGCGTGCGCATGCAGCCCGCCAACGACCCTCCGCCCGCGCGACGCCGCACGCCGAAGGCGAAGTGAGTGCGCGTTCTCGGCGCAGTGCCGTTTATCGTGCCGCGGCCTGAGCCTTTCACCGCGGCAGCCGGGCAAGGGCCCCCTGCGGCGGTGGTGGTGCCGGCCGGCGCGCGCTCGATGGCCTTTGCCCTCGCGATGCAAAATGGGCTGCAACGGGGAACCAGCCTTGCGATTGTGCCGTTTCGTCCTGGTGCACAGCACCGGTTCCGATCGAGCCGCATCGCCAGCGGATGCCGCAATCCCGCAATGGGCACCGAGAGCACGGGCCTGGCGAGCCGTTGCGCGTTGCAACACCCGTAGCCTGGAGGGCTTGAGACATGGATGATGCCAAGCAGAAGAAAGTCGACAAGTCCTTAGACCAGACCTTTCCTGCCAGCGATCCGCCGGCCTCAAACCAGGCCACCGGCACCGAGCCGCCGGCGCGACCAGCGAGCCGGCAGGCGCCGCTCATCAGCAAGGAGCAAATCGAGGCGGCGGCCGGCGCCGATCGGCGCTCAGAGGAACCTCGGGCGCGCAAGCGCCATCGCGGCGTGGGGCGGGACGGTTTACACCCTGGCGATGCCATCGACGCGGGCGATGACCAAGGCCTTGGCCGCGCGGGCGCCGCGCAAAAGCCGCGACGTCGGGGGTAGCCCGGCGAAGCATTGCCCGACAGCCATCACCCACCGGACGTCGGGTCCGGGTGATCTCTGCACAGAAAAGGGAGGGACGTTGGCGTTACCTCCCCTGAGAGCCTTGGCATGGGCGCCGTGCGCGCCTGCGCCACCTTTTTTAGTTTACCGCCATTTTCGTCGGCCCGACGCTGACGCGCGCGGGGGGCATGGCCGCCGCGCGCGGCCGGTTGCGATTCTCGGCGACCGCCGCCGAAGGCGTCATTGAACGCTTTTCAAAAAAGTGGGCCGGCCTCGCCGGTGGGCAAAGGCGTCGAGGCGCGAATTTGTCGCTCTGGCCTGAATTCTTAGGGCTCAAAGCCACTTAGAGCTGAGCGGCGAGGCTGCGCGCCAGCTCGGCGGCCCTACGGCTTGGCGGCGCGGGCCTCGACTGTCACATAGGCTTTACACAACTGCGCTTAAACGCCCCGGCAATGACCGGCCGGGGTATTCCGCCCCGACCAGCCCGCACACACCAGGTGAGGTTAACGGATGCGGAACAGGATTTCAGGTCTCGCCGGCGCGGCCGTCCTTACGGCGGCGTTGGCGCTCGGGGGCACACCGGTACGCGCAGCCGACATCGCTGGCGCCGGCGCGAGCTTCCCCTATCCCGTCTACACGAAATGGGCCGACGCCTACCGAAAAGAGACCGGGACCGGGCTCAACTACCAATCGATTGGCTCCGGCGGCGGCATCAAGCAAATCAAGGCCAAGACCGTGACCTTCGGCGCGACGGATGCGCCCCTGTCCGGCAAGGATCTCGATGAAGCTGGCTTGGCACAGTTTCCCATGGTGATGGGCGGCATCGTTCCGGTCGTGAACCTCGAGGGACTCCAGCCCGGCGATCTCGTGCTCGACGGGGCGACGCTGGCCAAGATCTTCCTCGGCGAAGTGAAGACCTGGAACGACCCGGCGATCCAGAAGCTCAATGCGGGCGTCAAGCTGCCGAACCAAGCTATCGCCATCGTGCATCGCTCGGATGGGTCGGGCACGACCTATAACTTCACATACTATTTGTCCGAGGTCAGTTCCGACTGGAAGAGCAAGGTCGGCACCAACACTGCCGTCGAATGGCCCGGCGGTCTCGGCGCCAAGGGCAACGAGGGGGTTGCCAACAACGTCGCCCAGACCAAGGGTTCGATCGGCTACGTTGAGTATGCGTACGCCAAGCAGAACAAGCTCGTCCACGCCAAGATGGTCAACAAGGACGGCAAAGCCGTGGCTCCGAGCTCCGAGACCTTCCAGGCCGCCGCCGCCAACGCCGATTGGAACTCCAAGCCCGGCTATGGCGTGATTCTAGCCAACCAGCCCGGCGCCACCTCGTGGCCGATGACGGCGGCCAGCTGGATTTTGCTCTACAAGAAGCCGCAGGACCCGGCGGCGACGGCCGAAGCCCTCAAGTTCTTTGCCTGGTCCTACGCCAAAGGGGACAAGATGGCGGACGAACTCGATTATGTGCCGATGCCTGATAAAGTGGTGGGCGACATCGAAAAGATGTGGTCGACCGAGATCAAGGATGCGGCGGGCAAGTCGCTATACGTGGCAAGCAAGTAGCGCCAGTGCGCGCAGGAAGAGGCGCCGGCAGGCGCCTCTTCCCTGTTGGGCGTGGGAGCTTAGGCGCGGCGGCCGTCGCGCCAAGGTGGCGGGAGGCGAGGGTGGCCGACGTAGCTCTGCGACAGGAAGAGGCTGAGGTGGCCATGCCGTCGCGCGCCCAGGTCTTGGTGCGGATGCGTCTTGCCGACAAGGCGTTCCAATACCTGACGCACGCCACCGCCCTCGGCGTCCTAGGCTTACTCGGCTGCATTATTGTCGCCCTCATCATCGGCTCGCTGCCGGCGCTGCAAGCCTTCGGTTTTGACTTCCTGCTGACGCAGCGGTGGAACCCGGTCACCGACAAGTTCGGGGCGCTGGCGCCCATCTACGGCACGATCGTCACCTCCGTGATCGCCATGGCGATCGCCGTGCCGATCGGCTTGTTGGTGGCGATGTTCCTGACCGAGCTGTGCCCGCTGTGGCTGCGGCGGCCAATCGGCATCGCCGTTGAGCTCTTGGCCGGCATTCCCAGCATCATCTACGGCATCTGGGGCCTGTTCGTGTTCGCCCCCTTTCTGCAGGTGCACGTGCAGCCATGGCTGATTGACGCTTTTGGCAAAGTGCCGATCCTGTCGTCGCTGTTTGCCGGACCGCCCTACGGCATCGGCACGCTGACCGCGGGCCTGATCCTGGCCATCATGGTCCTGCCTTTCATCACCTCGATTTCGCGTGATGTGTTCGAGGCGGTCCCGCCGGTGCTGAAGGAGTCCGCCTATGGGCTCGGCTGCACCACCTGGGAAGTGTTCCGCAACGTGGTGCTGCCCTACGCCCGCGTCGGCGTCATCGGCGGCGTGATGCTCGGGCTCGGACGCGCCCTCGGTGAGACGATGGCCATCACCTTTGTGATCGGCAACGCGCACAAAATTTCCCCCTCGATCCTGGCTCCCGGCACCACCATCTCGGCCACCATTGCCAACGAATTCACCGAAGCCGTTGGTGACCTCTATACCTCCTCGCTCATTGCCCTCGGCCTCATTCTGTTTGCCATTACCCTCGTGGTGCTCGCCCTGGCGCGCTACATGCTGCTGCGGGTCGAACGCCGGCTCGGAGCCTAAACGATGCACGCCTCCCTCTATGTCCGCCGCCGCCGCCGCAATGCCGTGGCCATGAGCTTATCTTTGCTGGCCACAATGATTGGGTTGGGTTGGTTGGTGCTGATCCTGGGGGCGCTGCTTTGGCAAGGTCTGAGCGGCTTGTCGCTCAAGGTGTTCACGGAAATGACGCCGCCGCCCGGTTCGGACGGCGGTTTGCTCAACCCGATCGCCGGCAGCCTGATCATGACCGGGCTTGCCGTGCTGATCGGCACCCCGGTCGGCATCCTGGCCGGGACCTACATGGCCGAATACGGCCGCTACGCGCGCACCACCTCGGTCGTGCGCTTCATCAACGATATCCTGCTCAGCGCGCCCTCGATCATCGTCGGCCTTTTCATCTATGAGATGGCGGTGGCCCCGATGGGCCATTTCTCGGCCCTGGCGGGCGCGCTGGCCCTGGCCGTGATCGTCGTGCCCGTGGTCATTCGTACCACCGAGGACATGCTGCTTCTGGTTCCGAATGCGTTGCGCGAGGCGGCGGCGGCGCTCGGTATACCGCGCGCCTATATCATTCGGCACGTTGCCTATCGTGCCGCTAAGGCCGGCATCGTCACCGGTGTGCTGCTGGCAATCGCCCGCATCAGCGGTGAAACGGCGCCGCTCCTGTTTACCGCCCTCAATAATCAATTCTGGAGCAGCAACCTCAATGCCCCCATGGCCAGCCTGCCGGCCGTCATCTTCCAGTTCGCACTGAGCCCCTATGCGGACTGGCAGAAGCTCGCCTGGACCGGCGCCTTGATCATCACACTCGCAGTTTTGACGCTCAGCATCGTTGCCCGCGTGGTAACAGGATCGAGAAGGCAGTCATGAACGTCGCAATGGTTAGTGCCCCTCAAGTCGACCGCGTGGCCAGCGACAAGGCCAAACTTCGCGAGCGGATATCGATCCGCAAGCTCGATTTCTACTACGGCGATGGCCGCGCTCTGAAGGCGATCAGCCTGCCCCTCTTTGATCGCAAGGTTACGGCCTTCATCGGCCCATCCGGATGCGGCAAGTCGACGTTGTTGCGCGTCCTGAACAGGATGTACGACCTTTATCCAAATCAGCGTGCCGAGGGTGAAGTCCTGTTCGACGGCGCCAATATCCTGTCACCCAAGCAGGACCGCAATTTGTTGCGCGCCCGCATCGGCATGGTGTTCCAGAAGCCGACGCCGTTTCCGATGACGATCTACGACAACATTGCCTTCGGCATTCGCCTCTACGAACGCCTGTCGAAATCCGAGGTTGATGGTCGCGTCGAGCAGTCCCTCAAGCGCGCGGGACTTTGGAACGAGGTCAAGGACAAGCTGCAGGCCAATGGCTTGAGCCTCTCCGGCGGCCAGCAGCAGCGCTTGTGCATCGCGCGCACCGTCGCCGTGCGGCCAGAGGTGATCCTGCTCGACGAGCCTTGTTCGGCGCTGGATCCGATTTCGACGGCGAAGATCGAGGAGTTGATCGAAGAGCTCAAGGCCGACTACACGATCGTGATCGTGACGCACAACATGCAGCAGGCCGCCCGCGTCTCGGAATTCACCGCCTTCATGTACCTGGGTGAGTTGATCGAATTCGGCGACACGCAAAAGATCTTCACTACGCCCAACGATTCGCGCACACAGGACTACATCACGGGCCGCTTCGGCTAAGGCCAAGCGAGCTTCGAGAAGGACCGGCAATGAACGAACATACCGTCAAGTCTTTCGACCAGGAATTGCAGCTGCTCGACAAGAAGGTCGCGCAGATGGGTGGTCTCGCCGAGCGTCTGTTGGGCAACGCCTTCGATGCCCTCGAGCGGCGTGACCCGAAGCTGGCAGAGAACACGGTGGCGAGTGATCGCGCCGTCGATCAGCTCGAACGCGAGCTGCAGGACCAGACCATCCTGATGATCGCGCGCCGGCAGCCAATGGCCAACGATCTGCGGCATATCATGACCGTATTGAAGATCGCCGGCGACCTGGAGCGGATCGGCGATCTGGCCAAGAATATCGCCAAACGGGCGCTGGCCGTCTCGGGTGAGAGCCATCCCAAGCCGCTGATGACCGGGCTCAAGCACATGGTGGAGCTCGCCCTGCACCAGTTGAAGGACGTGCTCGATGCCTACGCCGAACTCGACGCCGACAAGGCGCTGGGGGTCTGGCGCCAAGACGAGCGCATCGATGCCATGTACAATTCTATCTTTCGCGAGCTACTCACTTATATGATGGAGGATCCGCGCAATATCGGCCTTTGTACCCACCTGTTGTTTGGCGCCAAGAATATCGAGCGCGTCGGCGACCATACCACCAATATCGCCGAGAACGTCTACTATCTGGTGCACGGTACAACGCTCACCGACGATCGACCCAAGGGCGATGACACCAGCTCAACCCTCATTCGCAAGGAGTAGCAGGTGATGCCGGGCGGCATCGATATGTCTCCGCGTGTCCTCGTGGTGGAGGATGATGCCGCCATTGCCGAACTTCTGCGCTACAACCTCGAAGCGGAAGGTTACCTCTCCACGGTAGTGGGCAGCGGCGAGGAAGCGGAGCTGCAGGTGGCGGAGGACCACTTCGACCTTGCTATCGTCGATTGGATGCTGCCCGGTCTGTCGGGCATCGAACTCTGCCGCCGCCTGCGGCGCCGGGAAGATACGCGCAGCGTGCCAATCCTGATGTTGACGGCGCGCGGCGAGGAAGACGATCGCGTGCGCGGGCTCGGCATGGGTGCCGATGACTACGTCGTCAAGCCCTTCTCGCTGCCAGAGTTGCTGGCGCGCGTCAAAGCGCTATTGCGGCGGGCCTCACCCAATCGTGTCGCCGACGCGCTGCAGGGCGGTGATATCGTGCTCGATCGGTTGGCGCATCGCGTCACGCGCGGCGGCCGCGAGGTACGCCTGGGACCGACCGAGTACAAGTTGCTCGCCTACTTCATGGAGAATGCGGGCCGCGTATTGTCGCGCCAGCAGCTGCTCGATGGGGTTTGGGGACGCGATGCCTTTATCGACGGGCGCACCGTCGACGTCCATGTCGGGCGGCTGCGCAAGGCCCTGATGCAATACGGGCAAGTCGATCCCGTCCGCACCGTGCGCGGCGCCGGATACGCCTTCGGTGCCGATAGCCGCAGCGTACAATCGGTCGCATCCTCCAAGCCCCTGGCCTAACGGCGACCCGCCCGGTTGTTGGCGTGACCCCTGATCAATTTTCCGCAAGCTCGGCCCCCGATGCAACCTCTGGCTGCGCCGGGCGTTGTTGCTGCAGTCAGCAGGAGGCAAGGTGTCATGCGCGCGCGATTGCTTGGTCTGATTGCCGTCGTCTGCGCCGTGCTACCGGCCTCGGCACAGGAACTGGCGGAGATCGGTAACCTCACGTGCAGCCTGGCCGAACAAAGCGGCTCGCCGGACACCGAAGCCGGCGTTGGCCAGGCGCGGGACATGCTGTGCACCTTCAAACCGGCCGCGCGCGGAGCGGAGGAAACCTATACCGGAACCCTGCAAAGCGCCGGCGATGAACGTCCCTTCGACAAAGGCGTGCTGATGTGGACGGTGAGAGGACCGGCGGCAACGGAAATTCAACCGGGATTGTTGCAGCAATCGTTTACCATGGATGCGGCGGCTGCCGCCAACCAGATTGCCCCGCTGATCGGGGAGAAAAGTCCGATTGTGTTGCAGGCGGCGAAAAAGGAAATGCAGCAGGTGCCGGACGCCAACTCGGCCAAACCGACGACGGTGATCATTACGATCGTGCTGAAGCTGAAGTCCAGCCCGGCCTGAGCCGCCAGCCCGCCTGAGCCGCCAGCCCGGCCTGAGCCGCAAGGCGCCCACGCGTTTGCCGGCCGCGTTGCCCAGGCGACGCGGGCTCTCGGCCGCAAGCGGCGCTAGCGCGCCTGGCGTTTGGCGCTAGACCCATTTATAGGATTCCCAAGTGGTCTGCAAATCAGATTTAACGAGTGGCATGCGAAACATCGATGCATGCCTGTACGTCGGGCCCAGTGACCGGACGACACTGGAGCGGCTCCTCGCCGATGGCAAGACGCCGCAGAAGATCGTCGCACGCGCGACGCATTGTGCTGCTGTCGGGTCGCGGGCTTCGGCACGAACGCGATCCTGCGCGAGGCTCGGGTGTCGAAGCCGACGGTTTGGCGCTGGCAGCAAGCCTACATGGATGGTGGCGTCGAGCGCCTGCTCAAGGACAGGGGCAAGGGGCGCGCGCCGGCAAGAAGCCGATCAGTGCCGAGGTGCGGCTCGCGATCGTGACGCGGACAGCCAAGGAGAAGCCCAAACGCAACGCACTGGAGCGCGCGGATGTTGGCCGCGGAGATCGGCGTCGGCCACACGACCGTGCAGCGCGTCTGGAAGGAACATGGCCTCAAGCCACATCTGTCGCGCCCATTCAAGCTCTCCAACGATCCAAAGTTCGCTGAGAAAGTGGTCGACATTGTCGGGCTCTACCTCAATCCGCCCGACAAGGCGGTTGTGCTGTGCGTCGACGAGAAAAGCCAGATTCAGGCGCTCGATCGCACGCAACCGGGCCTGCCGATGAAGAAGGGCCGTGCTCAGACGATGACGCACGACTACAAACGCAATGGCACGACGACGTTGTTTGCGGCACTCGACGTCGAAGACCGGCAAGGTCATCGGCGAGTGCCTGCCACGTCACCGCGCCAAGGAGTTCATTCGCTTCCTGAAAAAGATCGACCGGGCCGTAGCCAAGCACCTCGACGTGCACGCGCTTGGCGTTTGGGTTGGACCGGTACCGGTGGCCGCTCCGCCGGCACATCGTCCTCGGCCCAGGTCAGGCCCTTGTAGTTGAAGCCCTCCTCGATCGTGGGCTTGACGATCTTGAAGTAGGGGGACAGATCGAAGTCGGCCGGGGCGTAGAGGCTGTGGTGCCGGATGTGCAGGATCTCGCTGCGCTGAAAGCGGGTGACGCCGCGCTTTGCGCTTTCGCGACGTTCCACGCGCGGCAGGATCGGGTAGCGCACCCGGCCGAAGGCGTCCGCGATCAGGGTCGAGCAGATGGCGCGGGTCGGCTCGCCCGACCCGAGCGCGATCATGCGCCGGCGCCAGCGGGCGGGGATGGGAGGTTCGGGCAGCAGATAGCGTAGAAGATCGATGATGTTGCGCATATCGTATTGCGTGCCGAGCCGCGAGACCATGTAGGCCAGCACGTCCTCGCGATCGGCTTCGGTGAGACCGATAGGGCGGCAGACGCGGGTGTGGAAGCGGTCGTATTTGGAAAGGGGTGCCGAAACGCAGCCTTCGCCCAAGTTCACCTCGATCAGCACGTGCGGTTCGGCGCCGTCGCTTGGCAGATCAAACCAGTCGCCAACGTAGATGGCTGCGTGCGACCAGGTCGATTGGGTCAGATACTTGATGGCGGTGGAGAGCTTGCTGCCGCCGGCGATCAAGAGAACGTCGGCGGGGCGCAACACGCGCCGCAGCGCCACGGGGTTCGATGGCACGTAAGGTTCCTGGCCAGGAACCTCGCGTCGCAAGCGTTCGCCGAGCTTGCGGCCGAACCAGTCCAAAAACGAATCGAATGCCGTCATGGCTCAATTATCGCACGGCTAAGATCAGCTTCGCATGCGGCTGATTTCGGCAAGGGTTTGCTGGAGCCGAGTGAGTTGTGGCGTCCAGCGTGTGTACCGCATCGACCGCGGCGGGCACCATCGCTTGGGCTCCGCCACGGTGCGCCACCGCGGCCCCGCGACGGTGAGAATTGCTTATCCATGCGTTGCATTGAGGATGGCCTTGCGCATTTGCCTGCCCATCCCTCGCACCGCCCTTCGCCGCGGCGAAAGCCGAGGCAAACGATGGGCCGGTCGGCTCGGCGGCTTTCGGGCTGCCTTCCCGTGCCGGTGCTGAGCGACTGCGGCATGAAGATGTCGCTTTTGTGGGGGCGGCGACAGCCAAAGACCCAGGGGCCGCACCAGCTTGAGCAACGATCGTCTGGCATAACGATCCCTCGCAGAAAGTCGGGGCGCGCTTGCGGCGCCGGCGAAAACGTGCGGGCATTGAGCCTTTGCCGCGTGTGGCCCGCCGGCCGTCGTGTTCGCCGCCGGCGGTAGGGTCTCAGCCGGCGGGGATGGGTGGCAGGCCGAGCCTGGCCAGCACCGTTTGCGTCGTTTGTCGACAGCGATCGCCGTCGAAGGGGAAAGTGTCGCTCAATGCCGAGGCCAGCTGGGCATCCAGCGCCCGGCGTAACAGCCGCCGGGCGCGGTGCAGGCGCGTTTTCACGGTTGCCGGCGACAAGGCAAGCACGTCCGCCGTTTCTGCGACACTCATGGCCTCGATGTCGCGCATCACGAAAACGGCGCGGAAGCCGTCGGGCAGCTCGTCGATGGCCTGCTCGATGAGCTGGCGGATCTGCTTGAGCGCGGCACCGCGCTCGGGATCGGTGTGGATGGGCATCTGGAGAAAGGGGATAAGCTGGGCGTTGGTTCGGGGAGGCGCGTCGAGAACCGACAACTCGAGGCTGGGCCGTCGGCGGCGCGGCCGCCCCAGCGCTGCATTGACGGCAATGCGTGTGAGCCACGTGGCAAGACGGGCTTCGGCGCGAAATTCCGCCAGCTGGTCGAAGGCAACGAGGTAGACCTGCTGCACGACGTCCGCGGCTTCGGCGTCCTCGTCAAGGGTGGAGCGCGCCATCCGATAGAGGCGAGGGTTGTTGCGCTGCATGATGAGACGGAAGGCGTCGCCGTGGCGTTGGCGCGCGAGCCGCGCGAGCTCGGCGTTTTCGAGCCTTTCCAGATTTTCCGGTGCTGTGGCGCGTAAGCTCCGCATGGCCCTCTCCCAACCACGCCCGTGCTCCCGTCAGCGGCTTGCCGCACCGGCTAGCCTTGCCCGATCGAGGTCGATGGCCGCCAGGAACTCCTGGCGCGTCTCCGGCCGGTCGCGAAAGACGCCCAGCATGCGGCTGGTGAGCAGGGTCGCGCTCGGTTGCCGCACGCCCCTGCTGGTCATGCAGCCGTGCCTAGCTTCCACCACCACCGCCGCACCTTGTGGCGCCAAGACGCTATAGAGCGTGTCGGCAATTTGCGCCGTCATCTTTTCCTGGGTTTGCAGGCGCCCGGCGAAGACCTGCACAAGGCGCACCAGCTTGGAAATGCCGACCACCTTGTTGCGTGGCAGGTAGCCGATGTGGACCCGTCCGCTGATTGGCGCCATGTGGTGTTCGCAATGCGACTGAAAATCGATGTCGCGCATCACCACCATCTCGTCGTAGCCGGCGACCTCCTCGAAGGTGCGCCGCAGATGCTCGGCGGGGTCCTGGTGGTAGCCGGCGAACCACTGTTGATAGGCGCGCACCACCCGGGCCGGTGTCTCGAGCAGCCCTTCGCGGCTGGGGTCGTCGCCAGCCCAACGAATGAGGATCTCAACCGCTCGTTCAGCCTCCGCACGCGTGGGACGATCCCTCGGCGCCGTCCGGGCCGCGGTCGCGGGCGCCACGGCGGGAATTAGCGATTGCATGTCTGTTGCCAGCCCATTCATAAGTCGACCTCGCCCTCTCGCGTTGGGGGTTGTGTCACATTGGATGTGCCAACGCCCAATTGGTTCCCAGCTCGACCTGTGCCTTAGGGGACTTGGAACCTTTCAATGGCCTGGTGCATCTATGCGATTGCCAAGTGCCCAAGCCCGACCAAGCGATCTGGCCGGTGCGGGACGTCGCGCAGGAGGTCAGCATGGGATCCGCACAGGGGCAGCCGGCCGGGCCCGACCTAACCCAAGGTATCGCCAGCGCGGAGCTCGGCGACGGCCGCATGCTCGTGGGCCACGTCGAGGACAACGCCGTTCTGCTGGCGCGCTGCGGCAAAGACATCTTTGCCGTCGACGCCAAGTGCTCTCATTACGGGGGCCCTCTCGCCGATGGGCTGCTGGTCGCAGCCACTGTGCGCTGCCCATGGCATCATGCCTGTTTTAGTCTCGCCAACGGCGAGGCGCTTAACGCCCCGGCGTTTTCGCCACTAGGGTGCTGGCTGGTGGAAGAACGCGATGGCCGGCTCTTTGTGCAGCGCAAGAAGGCGACGCAGCCGGAGCCCAAAAGCCCGCCTCGGGGCGCGACAGCGCCCGACCGCATCGTCATCGTCGGCGGCGGGGCGGCGGGCTTTGCGGCCGCCGAAATGCTGCGCCGTCTTAACTACCAGGGGAGCATGAGCTTGCTCAGCGCCGACGACGCTGCGCCCGTCGATCGGCCCAACCTGTCGAAAGACTATCTGGCCGGGCAGGCGCCCGAGGACTGGCTGCCGTTGCGACCCGACGGCTACTACGCCGAGCAAGGCATTCACCTGCGCCTCAAGGCCAATGTCCTGGCCGTCGATCTGGGCGCCAAAGCGGTGGTGCTGGCCGGGGGCGACAGGGTTGCCTACGACCGGTTGCTGTTGGCGACGGGTGCCGAGCCGGTGCGGCTATCGATTCCCGGTGCGAGCCTGCCTCACGTGCATGTGTTGCGCTCGCTGGCCGACTGCAAAAGCATCATTGCCACCGCCGCAGCGGCCAAGCGGGCGGTCGTCTTGGGTGCGAGCTTCATCGGCCTCGAGGTTGCCGCATCCCTGCGCGCCCGCGGCCTCGAGGTGCACGTGGTGGCGCCGGAGACGCGACCGATGGAGCGCCTGCTCGGACCGCAACTCGGCGAGTTCGTGCGCTTGCTGCACCTCGAACACGGCATCGTCTTCCACCTGCCGGACATCGCGACCGCCATTACCGGCCAGCACGTCGAGCTGAAGAGCGGGACGAGGCTTGAGGCGGATCTCGTCGTGGCCGGTGTCGGCGTAAAACCGCGCCTTGAGCTGGCCCAGCAGGCCGGCCTCCCCATCGACCGCGGCGTCCTTGTCGACGGCTGCCTGGAAACGGGCGTGCCTGGTGTCTTTGCCGCCGGCGACATCGCCCGCTGCCCGGATCCCCGAAGCGGCGGCAGTCTGCGCGTTGAGCATTGGGTGGTGGCCGAGCGACAAGGGCAGGTCGCCGCTCGCAACATGCTGGGCCAAGGGCAAAAATTTACGGCCGTGCCGTTCTTCTGGAGCCAGCACTATGACGTGGCGATCAACTATGTGGGTCACGCCGAGCGTTGGGATGACATCGACATTGCTGGCGACCCGGCGGCGAGGGATTGCCTGGTGCGCTATCGGTTGGGTGGCCGGACGCTAGCGGTTGCCTCGATCAACCGCGACGTCGCCAGCCTTGAAGCGGAACTGGCGATGGAGCGGGAGGGCTGAAATGGTGGCGGCGCCGCGATCGGCCACGCTGCCGTCGCGACGGCTGCAAGCGGGGACCGGGCGTGCGCTGGGGTTTTGACCGGCGGCGCCATGGCGCCGCCGAAAGACCTCCGCGGCAACGACGGAGCCGCTGGCCTTAGCCGACCCGCAGCGGCTAAAGTGTCGGCTCGACCGTGGCGAGAGGGCCGTGATCACATGGATTGCCGTCATCGCAGCCAGTCTGGTCGGGCTATTGCCGCAGGCGGCCTCGTCACAATCAGCCCCGGCCAAGCAGGAGGAAGCGCTCATGTCGCAACAAGTCAAAGCCGAGTTGGCGCCGACGGGCGCGCTGCGCGCGGGCATCAACCTGTCGAATTTCCTGCTGGTAACGGGCAAGACGGACGCCGGTGATCCCGTCGGCGTGGCGCCCGACATGGCCAGTGAAATCGCCAGGCGCCTGGGCGTGCCGGTGCGATTTGTCACTTACAAGACGCCGGGCGAACTGGCGGACATGGCAGACACGGGCGCCTGGGATATCGGTTTGATCGGTGCCGAGCCGCAGCGCGCCGAGAAGATCGCCTTCACGCCGGCCTACGTGGAGATCGAGGCAACCTATCTGGTGCCGGCGGGCTCGACCCTGAAGTCGATCGCCGACGTCGATCGTCCCGGGGTGCGCATCGCCGTGACCGGCCGCAGCGCCTATGGCCTCTGGCTCGATCGCAACATCAAACAGGCCCAACTGGTGAAATCGGGCACGCTCGACAGCGCCTACGAGCAGTTCGTGGCCGACAAGCTCGAGGCGCTGGCCGGACTGCGGCCGCGGCTGATGTCGGATGTGGAAAAGCTGCCCGGCTCGCGTATTCTCGATGGCCAGTTCACGGCCGTACAGCAGGCTGTGGGAACGGCGCGCCGCAATAGTGCGGCGGCCGATTATCTGCGCAGCTTCGTGGCGGAGGTGAAGGCCTCGGGGTTTGTCGGCCGCTTGATCGACAAGCACAAGGTGCGCGGCCTCTCCGTGGCGCCTCCCGCCTAGCAGTAGTACTAGGGGCCGTTTTGCGCGGGACTGCCCCCGACCTGCCCCCCGACCGACCGTCGGAAGGCCTGATGGCCTCGCCCACGGCGGCTGACACGCCGGCTGACACGGCGGCTGGGCGGCGGTGCTTGCAGGGCGCAAGGTCTGGCCGGGATCGTGCGCCATCCCTGAGACGCAACGCCACCCAGGCCGGGTCCTGAGCACGGAGTGGGGGGGTGGGGCTCGCGGCCGGGTCTGCGCCCCGCCAGGAGCGGGCTGGGAGCCCGAAGGCCGCACCAGAAGGCCGCAGCAGAGGCCGCGTCGGGGCCTGCGGCAAGGGCTCGGGTCACCGCTGATCGGGGGCAGCGCCCACGAAAGGCCTCGCCGCCTACCCAATCCCGCCCAGATTACAATCTACATCAAACGCTTAAGGTTGGCCTCGAGGGATGGTGTAAAGCGCCGCCTGGGACACTCAAGGGACGTGAGTTCGCGTGCGTTGCCGATCGCGGAAGAGCCGGGTGGTACTTGCGGTGGCGGCCCTCGTCACCCTCACGCTGGGCGGGGCTTTTGCCGCCGATAGCATCAGCGCCGTGGAGGTGGTGGGCAACCGCACCGTCGATGCCGCCTCGATCCGCAGCCACCTGCGCCTTGGCACCGGGGGCACGATTACCCCCGCACAAATCGACGAAGCCCTCAAAGCGCTGTTTGCCACCGGGCTTTTCTCCGACGTGCGCATCGATCGTAAAGGCGGCAAACTCGTCATCAGCGTCACGGAGAATCCGGTGATTGCCAGCATTGGCTTCCAAGGCAATGCCAATGCCGACAAAACCAAGCTCGAGCCGCTCCTCACGCTCAAGGCCCGCGCCCGCTACACGGTGGCCAAGGCACACGCCGATGCCCTCAAGGTTCGTGACTACTACCGCGGCCTGGGCAGGCTCGCGACCGAGGTCGAACCAAAGCTTAGCAAGCGTCCGGATGGGCAGGTCGAGATCGTGTTTGCCGTCAAGGAGGCCGAGGTCACCAAGGTCGACAATATCGTCTTCCTTGGCAATCGAAGTTTTACCGATCGCCAGTTGCGCGACGTCATCACCACCAGTCAATCGGGCTGGTTCGACATCCTGAAAACGGCCGCCTTCTACGATCCCGAGCGCATCAAACAGGATCAGGACCTGCTGCGGCAGTTCTACCTCAAGAGCGGCTTTCCCGATGCGCGGGTGGTGACGGCGGACGCAACCAAGAACGAACAGGGCACCGGCTTTTCGATCGCGTTCACGATCGAGGAAGGGGAGCGCTACGCGTTCGGGCCGACCAGCATCCAATCGAGCATCGACAAGGTCGATACGGCATCGCTGCAAGCCTCCGTCACGATCAAGCCGGGCTCTACCTACAATGCGGAGCAGGTGGAAAAATCCGTCGAACGCATGACCCTGATGCTGAGCGATCAGGGGCATGCTGCCGCCAATGTGCGCGTCGTGCCCAAGCGTGATGAGGCAAGCCGCACCATCACCATGGCCATCGAGGTGAAGGAGGGCACCCCGGTTTATGTCGAGCGCATCGAGGTCGCCGGCAACACGCAAACCAAGGACTTTGTCATTCGCCGCGAGCTGCGCTTTGCCGAAGGTGACGTGGTCAACGCCTTTGTCCTCGAGCGGGCCCGCAAGCGCGTGCAGGCATTGGGCTTCTTCAAAAAGGTCGCGCTGAAAAGAAAGCTGGGCTCGAGCCAGGACCGCGTCGTCATCACGGTGGAGGTGATCGAGGACGATACCCGCAACATCTCCTTCGGCGCGGGCTATTCGACCTCGGAGGGCATCGTCGGCGATATTGCGGTGAGCGAACGCAATCTTTTCGGCAACGGCCAAGCGTTGCGCGTAAAGCTAACCGGCAGCGCCATGCGGTTCCAGGCCGAACTCGGCTTCACCGAACCGCGCTTATTCGGCAGCAACTACGCCGGCGGCTTTGACGTCTTCTACAAGGATACCGACTACACCACGCAGTCGTCGTTCAAGAGCCAGAGGGTCGGCGGCGACCTGCGCCTTGGTTATCAGATCAGCGACGAATGGTCGGGCAGCGTCAATTATACCTTCTCGCGCAACACCATCTACGACGTCGGCCCCAATGCTTCCGCCGCTATCAAGGAGGCGGTGCCGGGTTTTCCCAACGTTTCCTCTAACACCTACGATGCCTCCTCCGTCGGCTACAGCTTGGCCTACGATACGCGCAACAACAAACGCCGACCGACAGAGGGCATCTACTACACCTTATCGCAGGATCTAGCCGGCGTTGGCGGCGACGTGCGCTATCTGCGGTCGGTGGGAGACGCCCGCGGCTACTACCCCGTGTCCGATACAATTACGGCGGCGGGTCGCGTCACGGGCGGCGTGATCGGCGGTTGGGGAGGCCAGGATGTACGCCTCCTCGATCTGTTCTATCGGGGCAGCGAGAGCGTGCGTGGCTTTGCCTTTTCCGGTATCGGACCGCGCGATATCCTGAGTCCCAACCAAGACGCGCTGGGCGGGCGCATGTATTTCGCGACGACCGCCGAACTCTTGTTCCAGATCCCCGGCCTGCCCCAGGATTTCGGTCTGCGTGGCGCCGTGTTCGCCGATGCGGGCTCGCTCTGGGGTGTCAACAAGACCGCGGCATCGCTGCCGGGCCTTGCCGGCAATTCGCTGGCGCCGCGCGCGTCCGTGGGCATGGGATTGGCCTGGGATTCCCCGCTCGGTGCGTTGAGGGCGGACTATGCCTACCCGATCGTCAAGCAGCCCTTCGACAAGACGCAGGCCTTCAGCTTCGGCCTGAGCCCCTTCTAGGCGGCGCCCGTTTGCCGAGTGCCGCTCGCGCGCCACCAAAAATCTCGCCCACCACGGTGTTTTTCTTTTCTTCCATGCCGGCCAGGAACGATGATATGGCCGCCGCAAGCGGGGGCGCGCGGGTCGATGCCCTCAATGGCAGGGCAACGGCAGCCGACTTCCAAGCGATGTCACGATGGAGTGGTAAAGGCGATGGGTAGCATGAACGGGGCGGAAAGTTTGGTGCGCACCCTGCTTGCCGGGGGCGTGAACGTCTGCTTCACCAACCCGGGCACCTCGGAAATGCACTTCGTTGCGGCCCTCGACAAGGTGCCAGGCATGCGCTGCGTGCTGGGCCTATTCGAAGGCGTCGTCACCGGCGCAGCCGACGGCTACTACCGCATGCTCGGCGAGCCGGCTTCGACCCTATTGCACTTGGGGCCGGGCCTCGCCAACGGGCTCGCCAATCTGCACAACGCCAAAAAGGCCAACTCCGGCATCGTCAACATCGTTGGCGAGCACGCCACCTATCACATTGCCCATGACGCCCCGCTGACCTCGGACATCCAGGGCCTCGCCGCGCCTATGTCGCATTGGCTGAAGACCTCACCCAATGCGGCGAGCCTTGCAAGGGATGGCGCGCTCGCCATTGCCGCCGCGCGGCAGACGCCCGGACAGATTGCTACCCTCATTTTGCCGGCGGATACGGCCTGGAATGCAGCCGATGGCATTGCCGAGCCGGCGCCGGATACGCCGGTCCGGAAAGTTTCGCAGGCCGCGCTCGAGGCGGCCGCGGCGATGCTGCGCTCCAGCGAGCGCGCCACCCTGTTGCTGGGCGGCGCCGCCCTGCGCCAGCGCTGCCTCGAATTGGCCGGTAAGATCGCGGCCAAGACCGGCTGCGGCATTCTAACGGAGGGCGCCAACACCCGGCTGGAACGCGGCGCGGGGCGCGTTCAGGTCGAGCGCATTCCCTATGTTGTCGACAAGGCGCTCGCCGTTCTGCGCGCGGCCGGCAACCTCGTGCTGGTCGGCGCCCGGCAACCGGTGGCGTTTTTTGCCTATCCCGACAAGCCTAGCCTGCTGATGGCCGAGGGTACCCGCTCCAGCATGCTGGCGGGCCTCGACGAGGACATCGAAGGGGCACTTGAGGCGTTGGCACTGGACCTCGGGGCCATCGAGATGGCGCCGACCGGCGTGGCGCAGCCGCGTCGGCCGGCGCTTCCGGCAGGCGCCATCACTCCCGCCGCCATCGCCGCGATCCTTGGCGCCATGCTGCCGGAGAATGCTCTTGTCGTCGACGAAAGCGTCAGCACGGGGCGCGAGTTCTTTCCCGAGACGGCCGGTGCGCCGCCCCACGATTGGCTCAACAACAGAGGCGGGTCGATCGGCTACGGCATGCCGGTGGCGATCGGCGCGGCCATCGCCTGTCCCGAGCGCAAGGTGATCGCGCTGGAGGGCGACGGCAGCGCCATGTACACGCTGCAGTCGCTGTGGACGATGGCCCGGGAAGGGCTCGACATTACGGTGCTGATCCTCGCCAACGGCAGCTACAACATTTTGCGTGGTGAATTGGCAAACGTCGGCGTCCAGAATCCAGGGCCGCGCGCCGTGGACATGCTTTCGCTCCGGCGCCCGGACCTCGATTGGGTCAGCCTTGCCCGCGGCATGGGGGTGGAGGCCGCCGGTGCCAAAGACTGCGCGCAGTTGATCAAGGGATTGAACGCCGGCCTGCGTTCCGGCGGACCCTACCTTATCGAGGTGGCGCTCTAGCGACGCCTCGCGCCGACTTCAGGCGCGCTGCAGCGTCAGGATGGACCAGCCGGCGCGCCGCTCCCAGCCCGCAAGACGAAAGCCGGCAGCGCGATAGGCCATGGCGACCTCGCGCGCCTGATGGTTCAAAAGGCCAGAGAGGACGGCGAAACCACCCGCAGCAATGGCGCGGTGCATTGGCGTGGCGAGCCGCACCAGCGGACGCGGCAAAATATTGGCGAGCACGAGATCGAAGGGCTGAGCGCGCCGCAACCTCGGGTGCGCGAACCCGGTGGCCGTGAGAATGGTGAGGCGGCGACCCGTTCGGTTGAGGCGCGCGTTGGCGCGTGCGACCTCGGTGGCGATCGGATCATTGTCCACCGCGAATATTTGGGCATCGGCCAGCAGCCGCGCTGCGGCAATGGCGAGCACTGCCGTGCCGCAGCCCAGGTCGAGGACGCGGCGGAAGCGCCGGCGCCGAGTTCAGGGCATCGAGTGCGAGCAGGCAACCGGCCGTGGTCGGATTGTGACCGGTGCCGAACGCCTCGCCCGCGTCGATCTCGATGGCGGTCTGCCGTAGTGCGAACCGCGCGCGGTCGTGGCTGCCGTGCACCAGCAAACGGCCGGCCTCGATCGGCGGCAGGGCCGCTTGCGACAAGGCCACCCAGTTGAGGTCGGGCACGGCTTCCAGTGCTGGGGTGCCGAGACCGACGACATCGGCGAGCGTCCTTGCCAGCATCGCCATCGGCGGCCGCGTGTCCCAGTAGGCCTCAACCGTGAAACGCGGCGGGCGGGCTTCGAACAGCGTAACGGCGAGCGCCTCTGGTGCGACGAGTTCGCCCAAGCGGCCCGCCGCGGTTCGCCCGGCATCGGCATCCGCGGCCTCGATGCGAAGCTTGAAAAGTGCCATGTTCCGCTGGCGGCTGGTTGGGTTGTGCGCGACGTCAATGCGCGGTCATACTCGTTTCCGACCCGGCGCGAAAGCGGCCGCGATCGAGAGGGAGGGCGAAGGTGCGATCTGGGCGCTGCCTGCTGGTTTTACTGATCGCGTCGGCGTTGCTCACGCCGGCGCTGGCGCAGACCTACCCGGAGCGCGCGATCAAGATCATCGTGCCGCAGCCGCCGGGTGGCGGGTTCGATACGGTGGCGCGCGTTCTGGCCGATCGGCTATCACCGCTGCTCGGCCAGCCGTTGCTGGTCGAAAACCGGCCGGGCGCCGGCACGCTGGTGGGTACCGAGGCGGCGGCCAAGGCGCCCCCCGATGGCTACACCCTGCTGTTGGGGGCTTTGTCCAATATCGCCCTGAACGCGGGACTTTACGACAAGCTCTCCTATGATCCGCTGCGCGACTTTGTGCCCATCGGGCTGGTGGTGACATGGTCCTATACCCTGTTGGCGCGTAAGGATCTGCCGCACAAGGACCTGAACGAACTCGTGGCGTTCGCGCGCGCCAACCCCGAGCAGGTCACGTACGCATCGGCGGGACGGGGCTCCGGCCAGCACATTGCCATGGCGGTGACGGCGCAGCTCGCCGGCATCAAGCTGACCCACGTGACCTATCGCGGGGCGCAGGCCGCCTACCAGGATGTGCTGGGTGGGCGCGTCGATCTCTTTTTCGATATCTCCTCTACCGCACGCGCCCAGGTCGATGCCGGCAGCGTGCGGGCTTTGGCGGTTTCCTCCAAGGAGCGCCAGCCCATGCATCCGGAGGTGCCGAGCGTCGCGGAGACGGGCGTGGCGCCGCTCGATATGGAAAGCTGGTTTGGCCTGTTCGCGCCGGCGAGCGTGCCCGCGCCAACGCTGGCGCGACTACGCGCCGAGCTGGCCAAGGTCCTCGCTGACCCCGAGGTGGCCGCAGGATTTGCCAAAACCGGCGGCCGGTTGCTCACCCTGTCGCCGCCCGAGACCGAGGCGCTGATCAGGCGCGACGTGCAGCGCTGGACCAAGCTGATCCGCGAGGCGGGGATCAGCGCCGGCCAATGAGGCTCGGAAGGGAGGCTCGGTCGGTTGTGCCCGCCCCACAAACGCCCACTGAAGGCTCCCTGAACACTATCGGGAGGTGAGGCCGTTGGTCGTGGCCGGGCGGCCGGCTGCCTTGCGATGCAGCCCGTCGCCCCGGGCGCCGGCTGGCAAACGGGGCCGCTGCGTCCTCGCTGTGATTGCCGTTGGGCGGCGAGGCCGCAGCTTGGGTCTCGGCTAGAGCGGCTTGATCGCCACCTTGCGAAACTTGATCACACCTGCCCCGTGCTGCAGGCCCAATGGCCCTTCGCCGAACAGGCCGTTGTGCAATTCGACCGTCTTCTGGCCGTTCATGAGGACCGTGATTTGCCGGCCTTTGGCGGTGATCTCGAAGGTGTTCCATTTGCCGCCGGCTTTTGGCATCGGGTTCACCTCGGAAAAGTTAACGATCCCGCCCGTGCCGTAGGTGGGGTCCTTGCGCTGGTCGAAGATATTGACCTCATAGCAGGACCTATCCGCGAGCTTGCTGGGGTCCTGGCAGCGCAGGAAGACGCCGCTGTTGGCATCGTCGCTCGCCCAGAATTCGACGTGTAGCTGAAAATCCTTATAAGAGGCCTTGCTGACGAGATAGGCTGGGTCCTGACCGGTCTTCTTGTCGGCAACCACCGCGCCGTCCTCGTGGCGCCAGTTGCTCTCGCCGACCTTGTTCCAATCGCCCATGGTCTTGTCGTCGAGCAGCGTCGTCCAGCCGTCACCGGTTTGGCCCGTGGCCTGCGGCGCCAATTCGATGGCGGATATAAGCAACGCCAGCAGTGCCATCGCAAAGGGGAAGATATGTGTCGCTAAGCGTCGCTGCATGGTCAAACTCCCTGGCATGGACAATCGGGTTTCCTCGAGCAAACGATGGCGCTTTTGTCTGTGCGATCAGCGTGCGGCATCCTTCACGCCCTCCTGTCGAACGCTACCGATCCACTCACACCAATGGGGATTGTAGTCGCCTTCGCGCTCTCCCGGAAGCCAATCCACGCCGGCCGGCGCCGGCGTGGGGCGGCAGTGGCCGTGCGTGCGGCCGCTGCTGGCGCCCAACGTATGGCGCCGACTTTTGCGCACCACCCATGTGCCTTTCGCGACAATCTGACCGTGCGACCGCGCGACTTTGCGCTCTTGCACGGGAGATTGGCCGTCGATCTCCGGCCGGCGGCAGTTGCGGCCGCGAGGCCATCGCAGCTGGAGGGTTCATTGGATGCTGAGCTTGGTCGGACAATATGACTCACCCTTCGTGCGACGCGTGGCGGTCTCGCTCACCGTCTTGGAACTGGCCTTCGAGCGCCAGCCGCTTTCGGTCTTTGCCGATGCCGAGGCCTTGCGCTCGCGCAACCCGCTCGGGCGCGTACCGGCCCTCCTCATCGAGGACGGAGAGTGCCTGATTGATAGCGCGGCAATCCTCGATCATCTCGACGAGCGCGTCGGCCCGCGACGCGCATTGCTCCCGGCGGCGGGAGCCGCGCGCCGCGACGCCTTGAAGACGGTCGCGCTGGCCACCGGCATTTGCGACAAGGCGGTAGCCAGCGTCTACGAAAGCCGGCGCGAGGCCAGCAAGCTCGACCTCGGTTGGATCGGGCGCTACCGCGACCAAATCGAGGCTGGCCTTGGCGCCCTCGACCATCGCTGGGCACCCCAAATTTGGCCGGCGCAAGGGCTGCTGCAACCGGTGATCAGTGTTGCCACCATGCTGGGTTTTATTCGGCTTTATGTGCCGGAGGCAGCGCCGGTTGGCCGCTATCTGGCCTTGGACCGGCTGGCCGTCTGGGCGGAGGGGCAAGCCGCGTTCATAGCCTGCCGGCCCTCCATGGCCGAGCTTGGCGGCCCACCCGAGGCGGCCCGCGCGGCGCTTTTGCGCTTGCACGGCAGCGCCCAAAGCCGCTAGCAGGGAAGAGAGTTTCCGCAAGTCTGCCAGTCAAGCCAGTCCGGGGAGTAAACCCATGCGCGTCTACTATGATCGGGATGCCGACATCAACCTCATCAAGGGCAAAAAGGTCGCCGTTATCGGCTATGGCAGTCAGGGACACGCCCACGCCCTCAATCTGCGTGACAGCGGCGTCAAGAATGTCGCCATTGCCCTACGCAAGACCTCCGCGGGCGTAAAGAAGGCCGAGGCCGAGAAACTCAAGGTGATGGAGGTGGCCGAGGCCGCAAAGTGGGCCGACGTGATGATGATGCTCACGCCCGACGAGCTGCAGGCCGACATCTATAGGGACCACTTGCGCGACAATATGAAGGATGGTGCGGCCTTGATGTTCGCGCACGGGCTCAACGTGCATTTCAACTTGATCGAGCCCCGCGCCGATCTCGATGTCGGCATGATTGCGCCGAAGGGGCCGGGTCATACCGTGCGCTCGGAATACCAGCGCGGCGCCGGAGTGCCGTGCCTGTTGGCGATCCACCAGGACAAGAGCGGCAATGCGCATGATCTGTTTCTCTCCTACGGTGCGGCCATCGGCGGCGGACGCGCCGGGATCATCGAGACGAGCTTCAAGGAGGAATGCGAGACCGATCTGTTCGGCGAGCAGGCGGTGCTCTGCGGCGGTTTGGTGGAGCTGATCCGCGCAGGCTATGAGACACTGGTGGACGCGGGCTACGCACCGGAAATGGCCTACTTCGAGTGCCTGCACGAGGTGAAGTTGATTGTCGATCTCATCTATGAGGGCGGCATCGCCAACATGAACTATTCGATCTCCAACACGGCTGAGTTCGGCGAGTACGTGTCGGGCCCGCGCGTCATTACCGATGCAACCAAAGCCGAGATGAAGCGCATTCTCCGCGACATCCAGTCGGGCCAGTTCACCTCCATGTGGATACAAGAATTTCGCTCTGGGCTGCCGCGCTTCAAGGCGACCCGGCGCAACAACGATGCCCATCCAATCGAGGACGTGGGTGCCAAGCTGCGCGCCATGATGCCTTGGATCAAGGAACGCGCGCTGGTCGATAAGAGCAAAAACTAGCGATTCCTGCGAGGCGCACGCGGCCGGCCGCGACAGCCGCCGCCGGCCGGTTGCGTGCCCCTCCCCAGAGCTTGGAGGAGAGGCGCGCCCCGAGGCCTCTGGCGGGGGCTACCGGCGTCGTAGCACCGCCGATCACAAAAACTCCGCGATCGCCAGTCCGATTCCGGCATGCCAGACGCCAGCGGAGTGCCGCAGGCGCGACGTTGCCAGTCGGGAACCGGTATGCTTTCATCGCCGCCATCCACTAGGCCTCTCAAACAACACTTGCAAAATCTCCATTGGGGGAAACGCATGCGCCGTCTTCGCTTTCTTGCTTTGCTCGCCGCCATGCAATGGGGCGCGGCCGCCGCCGCCCAGGACAGCATCAAGATCGGCGCCGACCTGCCGATGAGCGGGCCCAATGCGGAATACGGCGAGTTGTTCGGGGCGGCCGCCAATCTGGCAGCCGCGCACGCCAATGCCGACAAACTGCTGTCGAAGAAGCTCATCATCCAATTCGAGGACAGCCAGGCGACGCCGCAGCAGGGCGTGGTGGCGATGAACAAGCTGGTAAATGTCGAGAAGGTAGCCTTCGTCCTATCGGCGTTTACGGGCGTGTCGAAGGCAATTGCCCCGGTCGGCGACAGGGCCAAGGTGGTCAGCGTCAACGGCGGCGGCATCGGGCCCGATCTCGCCGAGCTGGGGGAGTACTTCTGGAACGTCATCCCGCTCGTCAATCTCGAGATCCGGGTCATGGCGCCCTACCTGGTGCAGGAGCGCGGTTTCAAGAAGTTCGCGCTCATCTACGTCGACGACCCGGCGGGCGAAGCCATTCAGAAAGAGCTCAAGGAAAACGTGCCGAAGGCGGGCGGGCAGATGGTCGCCGAGTTGCAGGTTCCGCGCAATGCGCAACAGTTTACCAGCATCGCCGCCAAGGTGCGCGAAGCCGGGCCCGATCTCGTCTTTATCGCCTCCTTCGGTGCGCAGCAGGCCCAGATCGTCAAGCAGCTGCGCGACAACGGGGTGACCCAGCAGCTCGCCAGCTATTCGGCGTTCTCCTCGCCGACGGTGACGCAACTGCCCGAGGCCAAGGGCGCGCTGTTTCCGACCCAGTCGGTGGATTGGCAAGCGGCCGGCATGAGCGAGCGGGTCGCCAAGGACTGGAAGGCCAAGACCGGCAAGGAGCCCAACGCCTACGTGGCCAACTACTACAATGCGGTGATGGTGTTCGTGCAGTTGGCGCAGGCCTTGGAAAAGAGCGGCCAGCCGATTACCGGCGAGAATTTGCTGCGGCAGCGCAAGGCAAACGGCAGCTTTGATCTCGTCGGCGGTAAGATGGAGTTCCTGCCGAACGGCTCGGTGTCGATGCCGATCCAGATCAACGAGATCGACGGGGCCGCCGGCAAGCTGGTCAAGGGCGGCACCATGGCGAAGTAACGGCGTTCGCCTTAGGGTTTGGCCCCGTGCTGCTGCTTCAACTCCTCATCAATGGCCTTCAGCTCGGAGCCATCTACGCGCTCACCGCGGTCGGCTTCTCGCTGATCTTCGGCGCCACCAAGATCTTTCACGTGGCGCATGGCGCGGCATTCACGATTGCCGCCTACCTATTCTGGTGGTCCAATGCGGTGCTGGGGCTGCTCTGGCCGTTTGCCGCTGCCCTGGCGGTGGTCGCCGCCGTCGTGTTCGGGCTATTCATGGAGCGCTGCATCTACCGCCCGATCCAGCGGCACGAGGGGGCATTCTTTACCGTTTTCATCGCCGCCTTCGGCGTACAGATCATCGTGCAAAATCTTATCGGTACCGTGTTCGGCCGCGGTTTCGTGTCGGTGACGACGCCGCTCAGCCACAGCGTCCAGGTGCTGCCCGGCTTGTTCGTGGCGCCGGTGGCGGCGCTCGCCCTCGTCGTCGCCGTCATCGGCTTCACGGCGTTGACGTATTATCTCTCGCGCACCCACATCGGCATGGCCATGCGCGCGCTCGCGGAAAATCCCGATCTGATCCGCGTGTTTGGCCTCGATCCGGGGCGGGTGGCGCAGTATGCCTTCGCCATCGGCTCGGCGATCGTCGTTCCGGGCGCCATCTTCACGGCCATGACCGCCGGGCTGAACCCGGCGGTGGGGGCGCATGTCATGCTGATCAGCCTGGCGGCCACCATTGTCGGCGGCATCGGCTCGTTGCGTGGCGCCGCCTACGGCGGCTTGCTGCTTGGCCTGGCCGAAAACCTCGCCCTGTGGCGGCTCGATCCACAATGGAGCGAGGCGGTGACCTTCATCGTGCTCTTCCTTTTCATCATCTTCCGGCCGGCCGGCTTCTTCGGCAGGCCGTATGCGGCCAAGTGAGGCCGGCATGTGGGCCTACGTCATCAACCTAGCGGTGCTGATCTCCATCAATGCCATTCTTGCCGTGACCTTGAATTTCATTCTGGGCTATGCCGGCATTTTCTCCATCGCCCACGCCTTGTTCTTTGGTGTCGGCGCCTACACGGCGACCTTTTTTGCCATGAAATTCGCCGCCGGCTTCCTGGCGGCGACGGCGGCAGGCATGGCGCTTGCGGCTCTCATCTCCCTGGCGCTGGCGCTGCCGGCGCTACGCGTGCGCGGGGAATATTTCGTCGCCGCCTCCCTCGGCTTGCAGATGTTGGCCATCACGGTCTTCACCGAATGGAAGTCGGTCACCGGCGGCATCGGCGGCCTGACCAATATCCCGCCCGCCCGCCTGTTCGGCTTTGCCGTCACGCAGCCGGAACATTTTCTGCTGCTGTCCCTGAGCTGCCTGGCGCTCATCATCTTCGTTATTCGCGCCCTGGTCCGCTCCAGCTTCGGCCGCAGCCTAAAAGCCATTCGCGACGACGAGACGGCCGCCTGGGCCTACGGCAAGAACGTGGCCATCATCAAGACCACGGCGGTCGTGGTGTCATCGGCCCTGGCGGCGGTGGCAGGTTCACTCTATGCCTTCTATTTGAGTTTCATCAATGTCGAGAGCTTTGTGCTCGACACCTCCATCCAACTGATGGCCATGGTCATCATCGGCGGCACCGCCACGCTGTTGGGGCCGGTGATCGGCACCGTGCTGATCCTGCTGCTCCCAGCCGGCTTGAGCTACTTGCCGTATCTGCCGGTCACCGAGATCGGTTCGATCCAGCAAATCGCCTACGGGCTGGCGATGGTCGTGTTGATGATCTACCGGCCGGGCGGCCTCTGGGGGTTCCAGGACACCCCGCGCAGCCCCAAGAGCGGCGCGACATGAGCCAGGGCGGCGAGGTTTTGCTACAGGCGAGCGAGGTCGCCAAGACCTTCGGCGGCCTCAAGGCCGTCGATGCTGTTTCGTTCTCGCTGCGCAGCGGCATCATCACCACCTTGGTGGGGCCGAATGGAGCGGGCAAGACCACGCTGTTCAACCTGATGACCGGGCACCTGCTGCCGGATCGCGGCGAGGTGACATGGCTCGGCAAGTCCATTGTCGGTCTGCCGCACTGGAAGATCGCGCGCTTGGGTATCGGCCGTTCCTTTCAGGACCTCAAGCTTTTCGCCAACATGACGGTGGCGGAGAACATCGAAACGGTGACGGAACGCGGCTCCTGGCTGTGGCAGCCGGGCGGTCGCACCGCCCACAAGGCTCGCCGCGACAAGGTGGAGGCGACGCTTGCCGCCACCGGCCTCGGCGACAAACGCAACGCGCGTGCCGTCGACTTGGCTTACGCGGAACGCAAGTTTCTCAGTCTTGCCCGCATCATGGCGTCGGGCGCACGTCTATGGCTCTTGGATGAGCCTGCCTCCGGTCTCGACCCCGGTTCCTACCAGAGTTTCCTGGCGCTGTTGCGCCAGCAGGTGCGCGAGGGTGTCACCATCTGCATCATCGAACACAACCTCGATATCGTGCAGGGCATCTCCGATCGTATCGCCTTTCTCGACCAGGGCCGGCTGTTGGCCGAGGGTGATCCCAAGACGATCCTCTCCGATCCGGCGTTGGCCGCCATCTATTTCGGCGAGCGGGCAGTATGACAGCCGCGGTGCTCAAGGCCGAGAACTTGCGCGTCGGCTACGGCGGCAAGCCGGTGCTGCTCGACGTCAGCATCGAGCTCAGGCCGCGGGAGGTGCTTTGCCTCATTGGTCACAATGGCGCCGGCAAGAGCACGCTGTTGCGCACCCTGTTCGGGCTGGCCAAACCCGAGGCCGGTCGCGTTCTGGTCGACGGCCAACTGCTGCCGCGCCACCTGCCGCGTGCCTTGGCGGCGCACGGTGTGGCGATGGTGCCGGAAGGCAGAGGCGTCTTTCCGGGCCTCACGGTTGCGGAGATTTTCGCGCTCGGCATGTGGTCCGCCGGCGTTGCCGAGGCTGAGCGCGCCGAGCGCGTCGCATGGGTGTTGGAGGTGCTGCCGCCGATCCGCGCCTTCTATCATCGGCGCGCCGGTCTCCTTTCTGGGGGCCAACAGCAGATGGTGTCGATCGGGCGCGCCCTCCTGGCCCGGCCGCGCTGTCTGCTCATGGATGAGCCCTCAATCGGGCTTGCCCCCAAACTGTTCCAGGACTTGCTGCAACCGATTCGCACGCTGCAGCGCCAGCACGCCATGAGCATCCTGCTGATCGAGCAGAACGTCCGCGAGGCCCTCAAGATTTGCGATCGTGTTGCGGTGATGAAGGCGGGTGCCATCATCCTGGAGGCATTGCCGGCCGAGCTGGCCGACAATGCCAGGCTGATGGAACTCTACTGAGCTTCAGCGGCCGAAACTTGTCGTGGCCGCCGGCGCCGGTGCCGAGCGCCGCGCAAAGCCGCCGTGACGCGTTGGCATTTTATGGGCGTTACCATCCTGCTAGCCTCTGGCCAACTGCCGGCCAGCTGCCGGCCAGCTGCCGGCCAGCTGCCGGTAGGTGCAACCCTCGAGGCAAGTCGCAATGACGCCGTTTCAACCAACCGCATCGGGCCCCCTCGACGGTATCACGGTGCTCGACCTGTCGCGTCTGGTCGCCGGCAACATGGTGTCGCTGCAGTTGGCCGATTTTGGCGCCGAGGTGATCAAGGTCGAGGATCCGGACAAGGGTGACCCCTTGCGTGCCTGGCGCGTCGAAGGCCATTCGCTGTTCTGGAAGGCTTACGCCCGCAACAAATTGAGCCTGACGCTCAATCTGCGCAAACTGCAGGGCAAGGAACTGCTGCTCGATCTCATCGAGCGCGCCCAGGTTTTGATCGAAAACTATCGGCCGGGCACGCTGGAACGCATGGGGCTTGCTCCGGCCGTGCTTCACGCGCGCAACCCGCGGCTCATCATCGTGCGCGTGTCCGGTTGGGGACAGACCGGACCTTATGCCCAGAAGCCCGGCTTCGGAACGCTGGTGGAAGGCCTGTCGGGTTTCGCCGCCAAGACGGGCTTCCCCGATCGCGCACCGGTGCTGCCGCCGACGGCGCTTGCCGACATGATCTCGGGCCTCTACGGCGCCTACGCCACCTTGCTCGCCTTGCGCGAGATCGAGAGCAAGGGTGGAGCCGGTCAGGTCATCGACCTGTCGCTGCTCGAAGGAATGCACTCGGTAGTGGGCTCGGATGCCGCCGCGTTCAAGGCCTTCGGCGTCGTGCCGCGCCGACAGGGTAGCCGCTCAAACATCACGAGCCCGCGCAATGTGTACCGCACCCGCGACGGCCGCTGGCTTTCGATCTCGGGCTCGATGCAATCGATGGCGGAAAGGCTGTATGCGGCCGTGGGTGTCCCCGAGATGACGAAAGATCCCCGGTTTGCCAGCAACAGCGCGCGACTTGCCAACAACGAGGAAGCAGAGCGGCCGATCCGCGAGTTCATCGCCGGTCGTGATCTCGTCGAGTGCCTGGCCGTGTTCGAGGCCGCCGAGGTTACCGCGGCTCCCGTCTATGACATCGATCAGTTCGTTGCCGATCGCCACGTTCAGGAGCGCCAGGTGGTTGTCGAGGTCCCGGATGCGGAACTCGGCAGCTTGACCATGCACAACGTGCTGCCGCGTCTGTCGGCGACGCCGGGTGCGCTGCGCCGCCCCGCCCCCAAGCTGGGCGAGCATACGCCGGAGATCTTGGCCCGCATCGGCATCGCCGCGGATGACCTTGCCCGCCTGTACTCTGAAGGGATTGTATGATGTCCATGCCGCTCACCGATCTGCCGAATTGGCGTTCGCTGTTGTTCGTCCCGATCACGCGGGAAAAGTTTGTCGCCACCGCACACACGCGTGGTGCCGACGCCATCATCCTTGATCTCGAGGACAGCGTGCCGGAAGAAGGCAAGCAGCACGGCCGCGAGCTCATTCCGGCCGCGGCCAGCGCGGTCGGCAAAGCTGGCGCCGAAGTTTTAGTTCGGATTAATCGACCCTGGCATCACGCTTTCCGCGACATCGAGGCCGCGGTAGGTGCTGCGGTCACGGCGCTGATGTGCCCAAAGGTGGAGAGCCCCGAGCACTTGCAGGTCATTGCCGAGATGCTCGACCTGCTAGAGCCTCGGCGCGGCCTGCGCCTCGGCCATACCAAGCTGGTGGCGCTGATCGAGACGGCGGGGGGGTATTTTCGGGCGCGCGAGATCGCCGGAGCGACGCCCCGGTTGGTGGCCCTGTCGTTAGGCGCGGAAGACTTCGCCTGGTCGGTCGGTATGGAGCCGCTCGGCGAGACGCTGGAGATGCCGAAGCAGACGGTGATCATCGCCGCCCGCGCCGCCGGCATTCTGCCGCTTGGCTTCATGGGTACCGTGGCCGACTTCAAGGACCTCGATGCCTTCCGCGCCGTGGTGCGCCGGTCGCGCAAATTCGGCTTTGCTGCTGCAAGCTGCGTGCACCCGAGCCAACTGCCGATCCTCAACGAGGAGTATGGGGTCTCGGCCGCCGAGCTCGAGCGGGCGCGCCGACTGATCGCCGCCTACGATACGGCCATGGCAGCCGGCGTCGGCGCCGTCACCTTTGACGGCAAGATGATCGATGTGCCGGTGGTCGAACGCGCCAAGGCGCTGCTGGCGCGGGCCCGGCAGGCCAAGCCATGAGCGGGGCACCGGGGGGGTGAACGTTAAGCAATACCTTCCTCGTGCAGGGCCGGCAGGTCCGCCGGCGCCACGCTGCACAGCTTAGCCAGCAGGTGATCGGTGTGCTCGCCGAGCAGCGGTGGGCGACTGACCCTGACGGGCGAGGCCGACAGCTTCACGGGGCAGCCGACCGTTTGATAGGTGCCCCGCTGCGGGTAGTCGACGTCGACGATCATCTCACGCGCCTTGAGGTGAGGGTCGGCAAGGACCTCGCCGGTGTCCTGGCAGGCGCCACAAGGCACGCCGGCTTCACCCAGCAGCCGCATCACCTCGTGCTTGCCGCGCTGACGGGTCCAATCAGCAACGATGGCATCGAGCGCCGCGCGATTTTCCCAGCGCGCCTCGAGCGTTTTGAAGCGCGGGTCTTCCGCCAGTTCGGGCTTATGCAAGACGCCGAGCAGGGCCGGCCACATTTGCGGTTGCGCGTAGATGAAGACGTAGTCGTTGGGACCACCGGGGGCGCAAGCATAGGTGGTGCCGGGGACGTTGCGACCGAGCTGGTTGCCGGTGCGCGGTGGCGGGTGACCGAAACGTTGGTGATCGCGCAGGCTGACCCGGCAGATATTCACGACCGCGTCTTGCATGGAGACCTCCACGTGCTGGCCGCGCCCCGTGCTATGCCGCTGCTGCAAGGCGGCGAGAATGCCGATTGCCATGTGCATGCCGGTACCGGAATCGCCGATCGAGGGCCAAACGTAGGTCGGCGGGCCATCGGGGACCCCGGTCACGCACATGGCGCCGCCCATGGCCTGGGCGATGGGCTCGAAGCTCTTGAAGTCGCTGTAGGGACCGTAGGTGCCGAAGCCCTTGATGGTGGCATAGATGAGGCGCGGATTGATTGCCGATAGCACCTCGTAGCCGACGCCGAGGCGATCGAGGGCACCGGGACCAAAGTTCTCCACCAGGACATCGCAGTTGGCAATCACCTGCTTGAACAACTCTTTTCCTCGCGCCGATTTCAGGTTGAGGGTCAGGCTTTGCTTGTTGGCGTTGAGAAGCAGGAAGAACAAGCTGTCGCCGCCGGCGGCATCGCGCATGTTGCTGCGGGCGACGTCGCCGCCCTTGGGTTCCTCAAGCTTGATCACCTCGGCCCCGAGGAAACCCAGCATTTGCGTGCAAGCGGGTCCCGCTTGATTGTGGGTCATGTCGATCACTCGGATACCGGATAGGGCCTGCTGCACGTTTCTCTCCCGACACTTGAGCGTTGCGCCATGCCGCCTATGAAAGCAGGCCTTGGCGCCGTTGCCAACGGCCGGGCCGGCAAGCCCGCCCCGCCGCAGCGCGAGCGCGGCGCCAAGGCGTGCGGCCGGCCAAACGCCCAAACGAGGCAATCGTTGCGGCAAGCGTCAAGCCGCCGCGGCCGGTGCCTGGCGCAGGCCCGGCCGGCGCGGCAGCCCTGGTGTTGGCTGCGGCGGTGCGCGCGTCGGGCCAAAGCGCAAGCGCGCGCTTAATCCATGCCGATGCGCTTGGCGGCCTTGCGGAAAAGCGCCACGGCGTCGGGCTCGAATTGGAAGGCGGCTAGGAAATCGTCGACGCGGTAGTCGGGGCGCGTCCGGCGGATCGAGGCAAGCAGGGTGCGCGCTTCATCGCGCCGATCGGCCAGCGCCAAGCAAAACGCCGCGATCGCACGGATGTGCTCGTGCGCATTCGGGCGGGCCGCGGCTTTGACGGCCCACTCGGCGGCTTCCTCGAAGCGTTGCAGGCGCACAAGGCCCATCGCGCGCGAGCCGAACATGGCAAACAACATGGGATCGAACGGGCTCAAGAGGCGCGATTGATCGGAGAAGGTGACGGCGGCGCGCGGGTCGCCGCCCTGCGCGTGGACGAAGGCCAGGGTATAGTGACCGAGCGCAAAATTTGGACTGAGGTCGATTGCCCGTTCCAGTTCGGTGAGGGATTGGTCCTGGCGTCCATACAACCAGAGCGCACGCCCCATCGCCCAGTGCGCGGCGGGATCGCGGTCATCGGCCATCAGGCTTTGCCCGGCGGCCTCGAAGGCCCGCTCGATCTCCGCTTCGCGCTTGGCCCAGCCCTGAAAGGCGTTCTGGAAGTGAGTAAAGGACAGGCCGGCATAGGCCCGCGCAAACGTCGGGTCGAGGCGCACCGCGGTCTCGAAAAAGTGCCTGGCCAAACCGTTGTCGGCCTTGTTGAAACGATACATGTGCCACAGGCCGCGGTGATGGGCCTCCCAGGCATCGAGCGAATTGGGTGGCTTCAGGATGGCGCGGTTGCGCTCGATGGTCTCGACCTCGGTGGCGATGGAGGCAACGATCCTGTTGCCGATCTCGTCGAGGACACGAAAGGCGTCATCGATCTTCTGATCGAACACTTCGGCCCAGACGATGCGGGCGCTGCGCGTCTCGGCCAGCTCGACGCTAACGCGCAGCCGGTTGTCCTGGCGTCGCAATGAGCCGCTGACGATATAATCCACGTTGAGGATGCGGCCAGCCTCCTCCGGTCCGACGCGGCGCTCGCTCAACGCAAACATCGTGCCTTGCGCAATGACGAACAGGCTGCGCAGTTTGGCAAGCCGCGTGATCACATCGTCGGCCAAGCCGCCGGCGGGGCCGCCATGGCCCAGAGCGCTGGCGATGTCGGGGGAGGCAAACGGCATCACGGCGATCGAGGCGCGCCTGGGGGTGAGGTTGAGGCTGGTTGCCCCGGGGTCGAGGGGCGCGGCGGCGGCCGTCACCGCGGCGTGCGGTGCAACTTCGCGGTGCGCCTTGGCAGCCCGCCACAGCTTGGCAATCGGTGTACAATCGAGACCCTCCGCCTCGAACAGGCGGGCGGTGGCGGCCAGATGTTCCTCCCCCTCGCGGATACGGCCGCGCCGGGCGAAGGCATTGAGTAGCATTTCGTGGACGCGTTGATCGAAGGGTGCGAGCTCGGCCAACTGTTCGAGGTAGACGAACACCTCATCGCCGCTGGCGCTTTTCGCCAGCTGTTCGAGCAAGGCCGTATGGCAGCTGCGAAACCGTCGCCGCTGGGCGGTGAGCCAACTGTTGAAGCCGGGATTGCGGTCGACCTCCAAGCCGTCGAGCAATTCCCCGTTAAAGAGCGCGCACAGTTCGCGCAGGCGTGCGGGGGATAGCGACCCGATCCCTGTTTGCGTCGCCTGGCTGATCTCGACCGCGTCGACGAAGCAATTGGCAAGGTCGAGCCTGATGCTGTCGCCGCGGCTTTCGAGCCTTGGGCACTGGGGCGCGTCGAGGATGCCGCGCAGCTTGCTCAGGCACCAGCGCAGCTCGCCGCGCGGGTCGTTGGGCACATCCCACAGCAGTTCGCAGAGCTGGCTGCGCGGGATGGCCTGCGAGGCCAGCGACAGATAGCCGATGAGCGCGCGGGCCTTGCGCGAGGCCGGCAGCGCCAGCTCTTGGCCCTGGCGGCGGATCGTCAGCGGTCCGAGCAGGCGCACCTCGAGGCCCAAGGCGCTCCCCGACCGACGCTCGCGACCTTTTTCCACGCCCTTTTCCACGCCGCCACCCACGTTCGCCTCCACGCGTGGCCGCTAAGGTTCCACCTCGACGCTCATGGGCCGCAAGTGACGCCCAGGCAAGCAAAAACGGCAACTACCGCGCAACGGAGAACGGTCATGGTTACAGCAGCTACCGCCATCGGTCAAAACCCGCCGCCGGCGGCGATCAACCTTAAGGAATTGAAGGCGCGCCAACAGAGCGCCTGGTCCTCGGGCGACTATGCGGTCGTAGGCACCACCTTACAAATCGTGGGCGAAGACCTGTGCGAAGCCCTCGACCTGCGCGCGGGTCAAAAAGTGCTCGACGTCGCCGCCGGCAACGGCAACGTCTCGCTGGCGGCGGCGCGCCGCTGGTGCGAGGTCGTATCGACCGACTATGTTGCAAGCCTGCTCGAACGCGGCCGAATGCGCGCCGCGGCCGAGGGGTTGTCGGTCGAGTTCCAGGAGGCGGATGCCGAGGCATTGCCGTTCGGCGCGGCCAGCTTCGATGTGGTGACCTCCAGCTTCGGCGTCATGTTCACGCCCAACCAGGAGCAGGCCGCCGCCGAACTCCTGCGCGTGTGCAAGCCCGGCGGCAAGATCGGCCTTGCCAACTGGACGCCCGACGGCTTCATCGGTCAACTTTTCAAAACCTTGGGCAAGTACCTGCCGCCGCCCGCCGGGGCCAAGTCGCCCGCCCTGTGGGGCACGCGGGCGCGCCTCAGTGAATTGTTCGGGGCGGGGGCTGCTTCGATTGAGACAGAGGCGCGTCATTTCGTCTTTCGCTACCGCTCGCCGGAGCACTTCCTTGACGTGTTCAAGACCTACTATGGCCCGATGCTCAAGGCTTTCGCCGCACTCGACGGGGCAGGGCAGCAAGGCTTGCGGCGCGATCTGCTCGCCTTGGTCGGGACCATGAACCGTGCCGGCGACGGCAGCATGGTGCTGCCCAGCGAATATCTGGAGGTCGTGATCAGCAAGCGCTGATCCGTAGCGGGCGAGCAGCATCGGGCACGGTTGCCCCGCAACGCAAAGGCACCCGGTGGCTTCGGGGCGGCCGTCAGCTCGTGAGCGGCGGTGGATCCTGCTGCAGGACGCCTGTGGCCAGGCTGTTGTCGACGAGGCGCTCGTAAGCGGCGCCCGTCGAGATCAGGCCGCCTGAAATGAGGCCGGCGCGCAGACGCTCGAAGCCCGACCGCGGCAGGCGCGGATCGCGACCCCAAATGCGCAAGGACAGGTAGCGGTCGAGCGCCTTGGCGAGGCGCGCTTGGGGCAGCTCGGGAAAGTAGTCGGCGATGGCGGCCGCGAGCCGGGTACCGTCGCCGGCGTGGACCCACTTTAAGGTGCGATAAATGGCGCGCACCATGGCTTCACACGCCTTGCGCCGCGTCGCCAGCAGCCGACGGGATGCATACAGCGTCGTATAGGAGGTGGGCCCCCGATCGGCGGCGGCCGACCAGATGTGTCCCGCGCCGTCTCCGACCAGGGCCTCGACAAAGGGCTGAAACAGCTGCACGACGTCGACTTCGCCGCGCCGCAGGGCTTGCGAGTTCTCCGACATCGATCGATCACTGACCCGTGCAAGCTGTGCCGGGTCGAGCCCGGCCCGGCGCAGGTCCTCCTGCAAGCACATCCAGGGCGTCGGCACCTCGCTGACCGTGGCCAGGCGCAACCCCGCGAGGTCCGGCAGCCGAAAGTCGGGCTTTGGCTGGCGGCCGAGCAAGAAAAACGGGTCACGGGTGACAACCTCGCAGAAACAGACAAGGTCGCAATCGGGGTGATTGTCGTAGGTATGCAGCACACGCATCGGCCCGCCCCAGGCCACGTCGGCGCTGCCGTCGGCAAGGCCGCGCGCGGCCGCGGAGGGCGCCGGCGCCGTGACAAGCCGAACCTCGATGCCCTCTTGCCGGTAGGCCCCCAGCGCAAGCGCCGCATAGAAAGGGGCATAGAAGGGGGCGCGCAGCGTCTCTTGCAGCACGATGGTCATGCCCATCTCCTTCGCTTTGGCCGCCGGCGCCGACGAGCGCCGCCTCGGTGCCGCCTAGACGGGACGTGAGCCGCCGATCTGAGTGCGGCGCATCACGCGCCGGAAGGGTCCGGCGTCGTGGATGGCGAGGTGCTTGCAGCAGCGATTGTCCCAAAAGGCAATCGATCCCCGCTCCCAGCGGAAGCGACAGGTGAATTCGGGTCGGTGGCCGTGCTCCAGCAGATAGTCGAGCAGCGGCCGGCTCTCCTCCGGCGACATTCCCTCGAAGCCTTGCGTGTAGGAGCGGTTCACATAGAGCAGCTTGCGCCCGGTTTCGGGATGCGTGACCACCACCGGATGCGCGCTGACCGTCTCGCGCCAGTCCGCGTCCTCGCGCACTTTGGTCGACCGCTGCGCGTTGCGGTTGGCCTGGGGGCCCGCCACGTTGCGATCGGAGTGCACCGCCTTCAGGCGCGACAGCATGCGCTTCATGCCCTCCGATAGGGTCTCATAGGCTTGGTACTGGTTGGCAAAGAGGGTGTCGCCGCCATAGGGGGGCACGTCCAAGGCATAGAGTATGGCCCCCATCGGCGGCTCGGCCACCATGGTTGTGTCCGCGTGCCAGTCCTCACCGACGATGTGCTGGTCGCCGGGCTCGCGCGTGATCATGACAATCTCGGGATCGGCCTGCATGCCCCGGTAGTTGGGATGGATGAAGATCTTGCCGAACCGGCGCGTGAAGGCCTTGTGGCGTTCGCCATCAAGCATCTGGTCACGAAAAAAAATGACGCAGTGGTCGAGCAAGGCCTGGCGAATGTTGGAGATGGTGGCCTCGTCGAGGTCCTGGCTGACGTCGACATTATGGATCTCGGCACCAATTGCCCCCGAAACGGGGCGGACCTCGATCTGACTGCTGCGCATGGGCTTCCTCCAGGCGCCACGGCAAGCCGGTGCTGCCTTATTGGTTGCCAGCAGGCTATGACCTCGAGGGGCGCACCGCAATAGCCACCCCGACCCCTCGCAACGCGTGAAATAGCTTTGCATTGCGGCCTGGAAGCTCTAGGCGGCCGACCGCCTAGGCGGCAGTATCGTCAAGACGACTCTTTTCTTCTGCGACGCTAGGAGGTCTTCCATGCAACGAGGCGTAATGGCGGTGACCGCTGCGACGGCGATGGGGTTGGCACTGCTTGTGGGGTCCGGCGATCGCTCGCTTGCCCAACAATCGAGCACCAAGACCGCGGCGGCCACTCCCAAGGCCAGCAAGGGTGAGAAGGTCTGCCGCGTGAAGCTCAAATACAGCGGCGAGGTCAAAACCTGGGTATGCAAGTCGGAAGAGCCCTGCTGCGTGTGGCACGAGATCAACTACGTGAAGTGCGGCAGCACCATTACCGGGTGTCTGTAACGGGGCCGCGACACGCTAAAAGGGGCGCCGATGGCACCCCTTTTAGGCATAACGGCGCTCGTGCGGCTCAGAACTTGTAGTTGAGCCCGAAGCTGACGGTGTCCAATTTCGGCTCGACGGTTGAGGAGATGCCGCCGACCGCTCCCGTGGCGTCGTCGAAGCTGTAGTGCAGGTACTCGACGCGGGCACTCAGGTTTTGGGTGAGCATGTGCTCGATACCGCCGCCGGCGACCCAGCCAAAATGCGTGTTGGAAAAGCCCGTGGCGCCCGGTGCGGTATAGTCGACGTCGGCCCAGGCCGCGCCACCCGTACCATAGAGCAAAGTACGGTTGCCGTTGAAGGCGATGCCGGTGCGGCCGCGCACCGAGGCCAGCCAATTGAAGTCGTGGCCGCAGCAGGTCGTGCCGCCATCGATCCAGGTGCTCGACCAATCCGCCTCGACGCCGAACACGAACTGGCCCGACTGCAAGTTGTAGCCAATTTGAGCACCGGCCAACCACCCTTTGCCGTCATGACTGGCCGGACCAAAACCGTCCTGCCAGTCCACATCCGACCAGCCGTAGCCGACGTTGGCACCGATATAAAGCCCGCTCCATGAGAAGGACTGTTCGTAGACGACCGGCGCGGGAGCGTCCTTCAAACTCCCGCGGCGCGACGGCGGCCCGCCGAGATCGGCGGCGGCGGCGACGTCAACAAGAGCGACACTGGCAATGGCGGCCAGCACGACAGAGCGCAGTTTTTTCAATGGTACCCCCTTGTTCTTTCCTGAGTGAAAAAACGACAATGGAGCAGTCACGGTTCCGCCAGCAATTGAGGCGGTCGTGTTGCGGGCGATCACCACCGCCCCTGCGAAGGAGCGCACTGCGCGCCCTTGCGGTCCCTGGGTTGCAGCAAAACTCGCAACTGCTCCTTCCCCCGTGAAAAAACACACGCTGGCACGTGGTTACACGTGCGCGAGTGTGCGCTCGCATGTGACCGTAGCGTGGCGCAGACGTGGCGATGACGTGGCAGCGGCAGATGCAGCGAAGAATTGATCGCGCTGCAACATCGCGAAACGAAATTGAGATCGCGCCGCCCTGCCGGGATGGTCTTGGAAGTGTCGGCGAAATACGCCAATGTGCCGGCTCCGCAGCAAGCATGAGCGTGAGCATGGCCGCCCTCGATTATCACGTTCTCGATGTTTTCACGACCGAACGCTTCGGCGGCAATCCTCTGGCCGTGGTGCTCGACGCCGATGATCTCGACGGCAAGCGCATGCAAACCATCGCGCGCGAGTTCAATCTGTCCGAGACGGTTTTTGTGCTGAAGCCGAGCCATGCCTCCCACACGGCGCGCGTGCGCATTTTCACCCCGGCGGCCGAGATGCCCTTTGCCGGGCATCCCACGGTGGGCACCGCGTGCCTGTTGGCGCAGCTGCGCTTGCCGGCGGCGCAGGAGGGCAGCGAAGCCCTGGTCGTGCTCGAGGAAGAGATCGGCCTGGTCCGCGTCGGTGTGCGCATGCGTCGAGGCCGTGCACCGTTCGCCGAGTTCGACGCGCCCAGGCTGCCCGAAGAGCTTGAGAGCCCGCCAGCCGTCGACCGCCTCGCCGCAGCCGTCGGGCTGATCCCGGCCGAGATCGGTTTCGAAAACCACCGCCCGACCTGGTATTCGGCGGGCAACGCCTTCCTGTTCTTGCCGGTGGCGTCGCTTGAGGCCATCGGCAAGGCGCAGGTCTCGAGCGGCCATTGGGAGGCGGCCATGGGCGGCCGCACCGGGGCTTTTCTTTATTGTCGCCAGACCGTGCACACGACTTCGGCGTTTCACGCCCGTATGTTTGCGCCCCACCACGGCATTGCCGAGGATCCTGCCACGGGTTCGGCGGCGGCGGCGTTTGCCGGCATCGTGCACCGCTTTGACGAGCTGCCGGACGGCACCCACAAGCGCACCATCGAGCAGGGTTTCGAGATGGGACGGCCGAGCCTGATCGATGTGTCCGTCACGGTCGAGGGCGGCAGGCTCACCACGGTTCGGATCGGCGGCCATGCGGTGCGCGTGGCCGCAGGCAGCATCGAGGTGTAGGCGGTTGCCCTGCCGAGCCGCCCTTCGCTTGATGTCCCGCGGGCGGCGGCAGCCGCGCTTGCGGGGAGGTGGGAGGCGCGGCGCTGCGGGGGGCGGGCCGGCTGGTGGCGCCGCCGAGCGTGGCAGGCAACGCCAGGCCGGGCTCACGCAACGAAGGTATCGTGGTCAGGGCTGGCGCAGGTCGCTATAACCGGCGACAACTGCCTCCCGGATGGACAGGCGAAGTGAAACGAGTAAGCGAGTAAGGAGGTCGCAAGATGAACAGACGTGAGGTGCTTAAGGGTTCGGGCGCGCTGGCGGCCGCGGCGGCGACCGGGATCCCTTCGGCCACGGCGCAGGCTCCCATCGTCATCAAGTTTAGCCACGTGGTGGCCACCGATGCGCCGAAGGGCAAAGCCTCGGAGAAGTTCAAGGAGCTGGCGGAGAAGTACACCGGCGGCAAAGTCAAGGTCGAGGTCTACGCCAACTCGTCCTTGTACAAGGACAAGGAAGAGTTGGAGGCGCTTCAGTTGGGGGCGGTACAGTTGCTGGCGCCGTCCACCTCGAAGTTTGGACCCCTTGGCTTTAATGAATTCGAGGCGCTCGATCTTCCCTTCATTTTCCACGACGAGGCAGCGTTTCGGGCGTTTGCCAAGAGCGAGCTCGCCAAGCAGATGTTCGCCAAGCTCGAAAGCAAAAGCGTGAAGGGCCTCGCCTACTGGGACAACGGCTTCCACGTCATGGGCGCCAACCGCCAGATCCGCGACGTCAAGGACTTCCAAGGGCTCAAGCTGCGCATCCAGGGCTCAAAGGTGCTCGACGCCACCACCAAGGCGTGGGGCGCGATTCCGCAGGTGATGGCCTTCTCCGAGGTTTACCATGCGCTGCAAACTGGCGTGGTCGACGGCTTGGAGAACGTGCCGTCGAATTTCTGGACCCAGAAGTTCTTCGAGGTGGTGAAGTACATCGCCGTCTCCTACCATGGGCATCTTTCCTACGCGGTGGTGGCCAACAAGGCATTCTGGGACGGTTTGCCCGCCGACGTGCGACCAGGCCTCGACAAGGCCATGGCGGAGGCGAGTGCCTATTTTGACTCGATTGCAAAAAAAGAGAACGAGGACGCCCTCGAGGACATCAAGAAGACCGGCAAGGTGCAGGTCTATTCGCTCACTCCGGCGGAGCGTAAATCCTGGATAGAAGCCGTTTTGCCCGTGCACAGGGAGATGGAGAAGCGCATCGGCAAGCAGACCATCGAGGCGCTTTACAAGGTGGTCGATTTTAAGCCGGCATGACACAATAGCGATCCAACGGTCGCAAGATCGAGCGCGCCGGAGGCCGATGGTCCCCGGCGCGTTATGCCTAGGGAGTGAAGACGCCGGTGGCGATGCGCATTCTCAATCGGCTCGAGGAGGTGCTGATTGCGGTCCTCATGGCCGCGGCCACCCTCATCATCTTCCTCGCCATCATCCAAAGATATGCCACCGGGGTGCCGGCGTTCTACGCCTATGCGCGCACCTGGGATTTCACCTGGGCGCAGGAACTGTGCATTTATATGTTCGTGTGGATGGCAAAGTTCGGTGCGGCCTACGGCGTGCGCACCGGCATTCACGTCGGCGTCGACGTGTTCATCAACATGCTGGGCGTCGAGCGGCGGCGTAAGGTGGTGATGTTCGGATTGCTGTGCGGTGCGCTGTTCACCGGCGTGGTGGGATCGCTTGGGGCCTACCTGGTTTGGCACATTGGCGAAATCGGCCAGGTATCGCAGGACCTCGAGGTGCCGATGTGGATCGTCTACCTATGTGTGCCGCTCGGGTCCTACCTGATGTGTTTCCGCTTCCTGCAGGTGGCCTGGGCCTACGCCCATAGCGGCGAGCTGCCTGTGCACGACCACGCCGAGGTCAAAGGCCTCGAGCCGGAGAGCAAATCGGCGGCAATCCCGACATGACCGTCTCCGGTGCCATCCAGGCCAGCGGGCCCAATCCGCAGCGCGGCCGCACCATTTCCCAGCTTCTGATCGCCGTGCCGGTCCTGCTGGTGGCGCTGTGCTTTGCCGGCAAGTACGGCCTTGTCGATCTCGGACCGGCAGCGCGCGGCACGCTGATCTTCACACTGCTGTTTGCCTTGATGGTCACCGGCATGCCGGTGTCAATCGCGCTCGGTCTCAGCGTGCTCACCTTCCTGTTCACGTTGACCCAGGTGCCGATCGAAGCGGTGGCGCTGAAACTGTTCACGGGCATCGAAAACTTCGAAATCATGGCGATCCCGTTCTTCATCCTGGCTGGCAACTTCCTGACGCACGGCGGCGTGGCGCGACGCATGATCACCTTCGCTACCGCGATGGTGGGCCACTGGTACGGCGGCTTGGCGCTGGCCGGCGTCGTCGCCTGCGCGCTGTTTGCCGCCGTGTCGGGTTCGAGCCCGGCAACGGTTGTGGCCATCGGTTCGATTCTCATGCCGGCCATGGTGCGGCATGGCTTTCCGAACCGCTTCGGCGCCGGCGTCATCACCACCTCGGGCTCGCTCGGCATTCTCATTCCGCCGTCGATACCGATGGTCATTTACGCCGTCGCCACCAACAGCTCGGTCGGCAAGCTTTTCATCGCCGGTATCGTGCCGGGCCTGATGCTGGCGACGCTGCTCGGCCTGACGACCTGGCGCATTGCACGCAAGAACAACTATCCACGGTTGCCCAAGGCGAGCTGGAGCGCTCGCTTTAAGGCCTTCCTCGACGCCTTCTGGGGTCTGCTGCTGATCGTCATCGTCATCGGCGGCATTTACGGTGGCATTTTCACGCCGACCGAGGCGGCGGCGATGAGCGCCGTCTACGCCTTCGTTATCGCCGTCTTCGTCTACCGCGACCTAAGCCTGAGGGAAGTCCCGGGCGTGCTGCTCGCCTCAGCCAATCTGAGCGCGATGCTGCTCTACATCATCACCAATGCGGTGCTGTTCTCCTTCCTGATGACGCACGAGAACATCCCGCAAGCCCTCGCCAATTGGATTACCGGTCAGGGCCTCGGCTGGGTCGGCTTCTTGCTGATCGTCAACATCTTGCTGTTGCTCGCCGGCAATGTGATGGAGCCGTCCTCCATCATCGTCATCATGGCGCCCATCTTATTCCCGGTGGCGATGAAGCTCGGGATCGATCCAATCCACTTCGGTATCTTGATCACCGTGAACATGGAGGTCGGCCTCTGCCACCCGCCGGTGGGGCTCAACCTCTACGTGGCCTCCGGTATCGCCAAGATGGGCATTACCGAGCTCACCATTGCCGTGTGGCCGTGGCTATTGACGATGCTGTGCTTCCTGGTGGTTGTGACCTACGTGCCGCAGATCTCGCTATGGCTACCCAAGCTGCTCGGGATGATGTGAGGCCAGCCCAGGTCGACTTGTCAGGCCACTTGTCGCCTTGTCAGGCCTGTTGCCAGTTGTCAGGTCTGTTGGACGGCGGACAGTTGCCAACCGGCGGTACGGTCGCGATCATCGCGTCGGAAGGTCCACAGTTCCGTGACCTCCTCGTCGCGACCCGGATCACCCGAAACGACGCGCCCGCTGGCACGGTCGATGAGGGTGTCGCGCAGCGCGTAGCGCATGGCGACGGTGGCGTAGTCGGAACCCGGCTCGCGCCAAGCCTCCGACAGGTCGCCCTGTAGAAGCGTGACGCCCGATACCTCGTTGCGCAGGCCCCGGCGGGCGTTGTCCGCCAGTTCCTGGCTGAAGTGGGAGAGCATTTCCGGCGTCGTCATGTCGCCCAGTCTTTGCGTGTCCTCATGGCTATAAGCGGTCTGAATGTCCCCAAGCATCCGCTCGAAGGCATCGAGATCCTGCTGGGAAATCTTAAGTGCCGGTGCGGTGGCGGCGGCGCTAGGGGCGCTACCGTTGGCGCGAGAGGGGGTGTCGGCCTGCGGAACGGGGACCTCATGCCCCCGGCCGCCCGAGGCGAAGACCGGCTGGCCCGTGCGCCGGCTGCGGAAATAGGCGAGTGCCAACCAGACGACGCCGGCGATGAGCAGCATTTGCAACACAAAGCCCAGCATGCTTGCCAACGCCCCCACGCCAAAGATGCCGGCGAGACCTGCAGCGATCAAGCCACCGAGCAGGAGGCCGCGCAGGCCGCCAAAGCGAGAGGCGGGCGCGCCGACGCCGGACTGGCCCGCCGCTGTCGGCGAGGTCGCCGGGTTGGTGATCGATTTATCGATGGGGGCCGCAGTCTTTGGCGCGGTGTTGGTGGTCGGTGGCGGCGTGAACGTGCGCGTGCCGCGGCTGCCAAAGCTGCCGCCGCTGCCGACGCGGGCCGCGGCGAGATCGGCTGTGAGGAGCGCCAGAACGGACAGGACTGCGAACGCAATGCCAAGGCGAGACATGGGCTCCCTCTTATCGATTTCGACCAAAGTCGTGCACCGTATATAGGCCGACTCGGCCCGATTTGCATCGCCCGCGGCACCGACGCACGCCGGGCAGCTTCGCACCTGCAGCGCCGACCCCGGCAAGAGGCAGCGCCGACCCCGGCCAGAGACGGAGGTCGGCTGCTCCCGGCCTGTCAAAATGTGCAACAAAAGGGTTGCATATTGGCCCCGGCGGCGCCAAGGTGATCCGCAACCAGGAGGTTGCCTATGGATGATCGGATCGAGAAGCGAATTGAACTCAAGGCCTCGGTTACGCGCGTCTGGCGCGCGCTGACGGACCATCGGGAGTTTGGGCAATGGTTCGGCGTCAAGCTTACGGAGCCATTCCAGCCGGGTCGGGTCTCACGAGGTCAAATCACCTATCCCGGTTATGAGCATGTGACGTGGGAGGTGACAGTGCAAACAATGGAGCCGGAACGCCTGTTCTCCTTCACCTGGCATCCCTATGCCGTCGATCCTGCAATCGACTATAGCCAGGAGCCGACCACGCTCGTCGAATTCAGGCTCGAGGCCCAGGCGAGCGGCAGCCTGCTCGTCGTCACCGAAACCGGTTTTGCCGCCATCCCCAAGGAGCGCCGCTTCGAGGCATACCGCATGAACGATGCGGGTTGGAGCGAGCAGATCAAAAACATCACGCACCATGTCGAGCCCGCCCGAACTTGAGGATCGCGCCTCGATTTTTGCAGCCCTCGGCGATGCGACCCGTCTCGCGCTGATCGGAACGTTGGTGGGCGGATCGTCGCGTTCGATCTCCCAGCTCGCGCAAGGTTCAGCCCTGACGCGGCAGGCGATTAGCAAGCATTTGCGCGTGCTGGAAGCGGCAGGCATCGTCGCGAGCGAGCGCGTCGGACGCGAGAGCCGTTTTCAACTGCGACCCGAGCCGCTGAACCAGGCGCAAGCCTATCTCGCGCGCGTCTCGGAGCAGTGGGACCAGGCACTCGAAAGGCTGCGATCTTTCATCGAGGAATGATCGTGCCGGCGCCAGCACATGGCCAGCACGTGGCCAGCACATGGCCAGCACATGGCCAGCACATGGATGGGGCCAACGCCAGCATAGGAAACGCGCGGCGCCGAGTTGGAATCGGTGCCGCGCGTTGCCTTACTCCAAGCTAAGGCGACCCACTACTTCTTGGGCGTGGGATTGGTCGCGCCCGGGGCGGTGCTGCCGCCAGGAGCCATGCTGCCGGTGCCGGCACCCGTCGAGGCCGTGCTGTGCACCAAGCCCTTGTCGCAGCCGGCTTGGAACTCCGATTGCGACAACTTCTTGTCGCCATTGGTATCGACCGCCTTGAAGTCGGTCACGTAGGCCTTCGCCTGGCTTTCGCTCAGGTTGCCGGCTTTACTGCTGTCCACGCGGTTCCAAAGCGCGGCGCATTCGGCCTGGGTCATCTTCGTGGCGTCGGTGGACGAGGGGGACTTGGTCTGTGCGATGGCCGCTCCGCCCAACATGCCGAAAGCGATGGCTGTGCTACCCACAAGAATGGCTTTGCGCATTTCTCGCTCCTTTGTGGTTCGTTGCTCTCTACGCTCCGGGGCGTGATCGTGATCGAGGTCAAACGTTGACCGCGCGGGTGCGTTCCGGAGGTTTGCCCGGTCGGAGCGTCGCGGGTCCTGAACGACGTAATCAAGTTCCGGTTCGCACGTGCGAAGGATTGTGATTTGATGCTGCGCGCCGGGTGAAGGGGGTCTTCGACCCGGCCGTTTGGGTGGGCACGCAGCGCGGTGGGGGTTTTGGGGAAATGAACGATCGCTTTTGCAACGCGAGGCGTGGGCTCGTGCTTGGGCGCACCGCGCTGTTGGCGGCACTTTGCCTCATGCTCATTTCGCATTGGCAAACGGGACTAGGAGCGGGGACGAGCGAGGTGCAGGGCTCGCCTTACGGGGCCTACGGCCCCGAGGGTCCGAGGATGCGCGAGCAATTTTGGCTCCTGCCCGGCGCCGATCCGAGGGTTCCGTTGCGCGCGACCGTGTTTCGACCGGCCGAGAGTGTTGGCGAGGGTACCGCAGGTCGCCTGCGGTGGCCCTTGGTGATGATCAACCATGGCAGTGATGCCTTTACGCGCGAAGCGGTTTCGATGCCGGTCTTCTACTGGTTGTCGCGCTGGTTCGTCGAGCGCGGCTACGTGGTGGTGCTGCCCCAACGGCGTGGTCACGGAGCAACCGGCGGCGATCTTGCCGAGGGCCGCGACACCTGCGCCGACCCCGATCATCTGGGCTCGGGCCAGGCGGCGGCCGACGACATCGAGGCGGCGCTGGGCTTCATGGAGCGCCAACCCTTTGTCGACCCCTCACGCCTCGTTGTTGCGGGCGTTTCGACCGGCGGCTGGGCGGCTCTGGCTTTGGCGGCTCGCAACCCACCGGGATTGCAGTTGGTCGTCAATTTTGCCGGGGGCCGCGGTGGCCATGCCTATGGTCGCCCCAATGCCGTTTGCGGACAGGACCGTTTGATTGCGGCGACGGCGGCGCTTGGCCGCGCAGCGCGTGTGCCCACCTTCTGGGCCTACGCCGAGAACGACAGTTTCTTCGGCCCGGAGCTGGCCGCGGCGATGGCGGGCGCCTGGACGGCGGCTGGCGGTCGCGCCGAGTTCAACGTGCTACCGGCCTATGGCGAGGAGGGCCATGCCGTGGTTGACGATCGGGGGAGCTGGCGGATGTGGGGCCCGGCACTGGAGAGGGCACTAGCACGACACAACGGGGATGCTGGCGGGGCGATGCGTGTGACCGGGGTCAAGTGATTGGCGCGGCCGCGCCTGCACAATGGCTGCGGCCTGGCGCCGGCGCGGGCTGCGGATGGGGCAAGCCGCATGCCCGCTGCAAGCCGCTGCAAGCGGGCTTCCGTGCCGCGCTGCCCTCCTCCGTGGGCGCACGATTATGGGCGTAGCGGGCTCGCCAATGGCTCCAGCAACGGCTTGCAATAGGTCTCGCGCACGGCCAGCAAGCACAGGAGGCCGGCGAGGCCCACCACTAACAGCGAGGAGAACGCCAGGTGGTAGGCGGCGAGGTCATAGACGCGTGCCCCTGCCGAGGTTTCGCCGGCCCAAGCAAAATCGAGGAGGAGCCCCATGAGAGGTTGGAAGAGGGCGCCGGCGCCCGTCACCATGGCGTTGACAAAGCCGATACCGGTGGCGGCGAGGCGGGGCGGGTGATTTTCCTTGGCGATGGCAAAGCAGACGATCTGTGCCGAGCCGAACAGACCGGTCAGAAAACACAAGCCCGCAAGCAGCGCCGGCGGTAGATCGGCCAGGTAGACGAGGGAGGCCAGCGATGCGGTCTCGAGCAGCAGGCCCGCCGTCATCACCGGTCGCCGGCGGCCGATGCGGTCGGAGAGCCAGCCAAACAGTGGCGCACCGACCCCCCAACCCACGAACAGCAGCGAGGTGAAGGCCGCGGCTTGGGTGCGCTCAAAGCCGTAGGCCGCCTGCAAGAACGGCACGCCCCACAGCCCGGCAAAGCCGAGCAGTGGTCCGGATGTACCAAGCCCCGCCAAGGCGACGAGCCACGTCTGGCGATGCTTCAATACAAGGGCGAAATTGGCCAGCAATTCGCCGACGCCCCCCTCGCCGCGCCAGCGGTCGCGTACGGAAAGCCACGCGGAAAGGGCGATGAAGACCCCACCGAACGCCAAGGTAAGATTGGTCGTGCGCCAGTCGGTCGCCTCAACCGCCAGGCGCAGAGGCGCTTGGCCGAACACGCCGCCCGCCATGCCCATTGCCATGGCAAGACCAGACAGCAAGGCAAAGCGCGATGGCGAGAACCACTGGCCGGCAACCACCATGCTGCCGACCAGGGAGAAAGCCGCCCCGGCGCCGATTAGGAAGCGGCCGGCGGTGACCGTGGTCAGCGTCGTGCCGGTGGCAAACAGGACGCAGCCGCCGGCGCAACAAAGCGCGGCAAGAGTGATGAGCCGGCGCGGGCCGAAGCGATCGAGCATGAGGCCAACGGGAATTTGCATTCCCGCGTAGCCATAAAAATAGGCGGCAGACAGGTTGCCCAGGACGCCGGCGCCGACGGCGAATTCGCGCATGAGTTCCTCGACCATGACGCTCGGTGCCACGCGCATGATCCAGGCGTAAAAGAAAAACAACGAGGCCGTCGCCCAGGCCAGCCAAGGCAGCAACCCTAGGCTGGTCTGGATAGTTGGGGTGGCTTTGGTGGGCATTAGTCCCTGGGCGACAGGTTGAGGAACCCGATACATACCTGAGCGCGGCGCTGAAGAAAGAGCGAGGGAGTGCACGCCAGCTAGGCGTTGCCGTCGAAGGGATGTTCCCGCGCCGGTAGCGGGAACCCCGGACGTTAGCCGCCCATGGCACCCCCAAGTCGGCAAGCAAACTGGGTCCTGCCGAGCCGCGGGCCCATTGCAGGACCATGCCAAACCCAGCCCGACCCCGGGCGAGAATGCTCGCCGCCATGCCGATTGTGCTTGCCATTGGCAACGCAATTTGGCTTAAGTGGCCCCAGCCTTGATGCTGGCCGGTAGGCTTCCCGTGAGCGAGACGCGCTCCAGTGCTGCGACCCTAGCGACGGATGGGAAGATTCCCGCCGCGAGCCTGCTCGGCCTGCTGACCCTCCTCCTTATGGGCCCCTGAGCCACCCTGGTCTGGGCTTTATCCGGATAGGCGCTCAGGGGATCGAAGGTCGCTCCCAATCTTCTTCATCGCCCGCGCCCAACCCTTGCCGGCGCGGCACGCAAAGCTAAGGAATAGCACATGTCTGAGCAGCAACCAGGCCGGGTCCATCCCATGGTGGGTCGTGCCAACCCACAGATCGCCAACACCGACCACGTCTTTATTTTCGATACGACCTTGCGCGACGGCGAACAGTGTCCCGGTGCCACCATGACCTTCGAAGAGAAACTGGAGGTGGCCGATTTCCTCGAGGCCATGGGCGTGGACATCATTGAGGCGGGCTTCCCGATTGCATCGGAGGGCGACTTTTACGCCGTGTCCGAGATCGCCAAGCGCATCAAAAAGTCGGTGGTTTGCGGATTGTCGCGTGCGGGCGAGCTCGACATTGATCGGGCGGGAGAGGCCGTCAAGCATGCCGCGCGTCCGCGTATCCATACCTTCATCTCCACCTCCCCCGTGCATCGCAAGCACAAGCTGCAGAAGACCGAGGAGCAAGTCCTCGAGATGGTGCAGTTCCAAGTCACGCGCGCGCGCAACTGGTGCGAGGACGTCGAGTGGAGCGCGGAGGACGCCACGCGAACGGAGATCGACTATCTCTGCCGCTGCGTGGAGACGGCCATCAAGGCGGGAGCCTCGACGATCAACCTGCCCGACACGGTCGGCTATGCCACGCCCGAGGAATACTACCAAATGTTCCGTACCGTGATGGATAAGGTGCCGGGCGCGGAAAAGGTGATCTTCTCGGTGCACTGCCACAACGATCTTGGCATGGCGGTGGCCAATTCGCTGGCGGGTGTGCGCGCCGGTTGCCGCCAGGTGGAATGCACCATCAACGGCATCGGCGAACGCGCCGGCAATGCGGCGCTGGAAGAGATCGTGATGGCAATCAAGACGCGCGGTGATGTCTTGCCCTACCAGGTGGGGATCGACGCGGCCCAGTTGAACCGCGCCTCCAAACTCGTGGCCGCGGCGACCTCATTTCCGGTGCAATACAATAAGGCAATCGTCGGTCGCAATGCTTTTGCCCACGAATCCGGCATCCATCAGGATGGCATGCTCAAGCATACCCAGACCTACGAGATCATGACGCCGGAATCGGTGGGCGTGTCGAAGACCTCGTTGGTGATGGGCAAGCATTCCGGACGCAACGCCTTCCGCACCAAGCTGAAGGAGCTGGGCTACGAGCTCGGCGACAATGCGCTCGAGGACGCTTTCAATCGCTTCAAAGCTTTGGCGGACCGCAAGAAGCACGTCTATGACGAGGACCTCGAGGCGTTGGTGGACGAGGAGATTGCCACGGCGCAGGACCGCATCAAGGTGGTGGCGCTAACCGTCATCGCCGGCACCATGGGCCCACAATCGGCGACTTTGACCCTCGACATGGGAGAGGGGCGGCAGGAAACGGTGCAAGCGACCGGCAACGGACCGGTGGATGCCACCTTCAATGCCATCCAGCGGCTGGTGCCGCATAAGGCGAAACTCGCGCTCTACCAGGTGCACGCCGTGACCGAGGGAACCGACGCGCAAGCGGAAGTATCGGTCCGCCTTGAGGACGGCGTCGAGGAAGGCGGCCGGGCGGTGACCGCACGCGCCGCCGACCCGGATACCCTCGTGGCTTCGGCAAAGGCCTATCTGAGCGCGCTCAACAAGCTCTTTGCCAAGCGCGGGCGGCTGCACGCGCAAATGGGAGGATAGGGCCTTTTCGCGCAAGGTTGGCGGGAAATTCGCCCCGGCCCGAGGGGAGGGCCGGGGCGAGGCCGCTGCGGCATTGGGGGCAAGCCGATACCGGGGAAGGAGGCGGCATCGGTCCGCTGGCGGCGCCAAGCTTGGATATCTGGTTTGGAACAAAAAGTGAACATCAATTGGGTTGGCTGTGGATATGTGGCCACCAAGAATTTGTATACTGGGGCCTCGACGCTGGAGGGGGGACCGACGGGATAGGAACAGGCGCGGCAAACGCCGCGGGCCTTAGGCTGAAGCCACACCTATGACAATGCTGAGCGGGGTTTCGCGCGCGTTCTCGGACGATATCGCCATTGATCTGGGCACGGCCAATACCCTTGTGCACGTGGTGGGCCGCGGCATCATCATCGATGAACCCTCTGCGGTGGCGGTGCAGATTCGTGGTGGCGAACGCGTGATCTTAGCGGTTGGATCACGCGCCAAGGCCATGTACGGCAAGACCCCGGAGCCGATCGAGCTGGTACGGCCTTTGCGCGACGGCGTGATCGCCGATTTCATTGCCACCGAGGAAATGCTGCGTCAGTTCATTAAGCGCGCGAAGACAATGACCGGTTTCCGACGGCCACGCATCCTGATCTGCGTGCCCGCTGGGGCCACACCCGTGGAGCGGCGCGCGGTATACGAAACAGCACTGTCGGCCGGGGCGCGACGCGTCTATCTCATCGAGGAGCCTGTTGCGGCCGCGCTTGGCGCCGGCCTTGAAATTGATGGTCCAACGGCGTGCATGGTCGTCGACATCGGCGGCGGCACCGCCGACATTGCCGTCATCAAGGACGGTCGCATCGTGCAGGGGCGTTCCGTGCGGGTGGCAGGCAATGCCTTCGATGAGGCCATCATGCGCTACGTACGCCGCAGGCACCAATTGGTGATTGGTGAGAGCAATGCCGAGCGCATCAAGATCGAGGCAGGCACGGCGGTGGCGCAGGCCAATGGGCGCAACGTCGAGATTCACATTAAGGGGCGTGACCTGCGTGAGGGTCGACTCAAAAGCGTTGTGCTGGGCCCGAAGGACATGGCCGAGGCCCTGAGTGGTAGCGTCGCCGAGCTTGCCGAATTCATACTGCGCGCGATCGAGGACCTACCGACGGCAATGGAACGGGAAGTTGCCAACCGAGGCGTCGTACTGACGGGTGGTGGTTCGCTGCTAGACAAGCTCGACGTCGCGCTGGCGGAGCGCGTCGGTGTCCCGTTTGTGCTACCACAGACGCCGATGCATTGCGTGATCAAGGGAACTGCGCTCGTGCTTGAGAGCCTCAACGAGCGCGAACACCTGCTAATCATACCCTAAGGCCAAACCAGGCGTTCGGATTTTTGGCTGCTCCGCACCGGGCGGCGAAACGACCTCCTATCAGGGGATTGCTCGGTAAAGCGCTTGGAAAGAGGCAGCCGGCTGGACAGCGCCTGACGTGCGATGCTACATGGTCCGCCATCGGGCTGAAGCGGCTCCTGCGCCGCCGCGGCGGGATGGGTGTATAGCTCAGTTGGTAGAGCAGCTGACTCTTAATCAGCGGGCCGCAGGTTCGAGTCCTGCTACACCCACCACTTATAAACCTTCAGAAAATCTAATAAAATCGCAACAGCAAAGCAGCTATCAACGCCGAGAAATATTGTCAAAGGTAACGTTTAGGTAACGTCCTGTGAGCGCCCATGCCATAACGGGCGTGTAGTAGGTAATTGCGCCGATTTCCCCCATTTCGACAACGCGGTGTTACTCGCGTATCGCCCTCTCGTTAGCTTCGCTTAGCGAGAAAGGGACGATTGAATGCCCGCCCACTCCGGACGCGAACTTCCCCGGGTGTCCGAGGACGCCGACACCATCTACCTCAACGCCGCGCAGGTGCGCAGCCGCTATGGTGGCATGAGCGACATGGCGCTTTGGCGCTGGCTCCGAGACGAGACACTGGGTTTTCCGAAGCCGCTCATCATCAACAACCGGCGCTTTTGGCTGGCGGCCGCGCTGACCGACTGGGAGCGCACGCGCGCACCCGGTGGTAGCGGACCTGCGGTCACAGACGAGGCTACCAGACCACACGCAGGATGTTCGATCGAAACTCTGTTGCTCCCGTCCAGGGGGACCGGCTGATCGAGGTGGCCCGGGAAAGGGGCATCAAGCTGAACCGGAACAGACTGTTACGTGATGTTCAAGCGCCGCCGATGGTGGCGCATGGACGAGCGTCAGTACGGCCGGCGCCCTAGTGGCGATCAGGCGGCTGCGTAGACCCGCCTGCCGGTTGGCTCAGTTAGTTGCGTATCAGTTCGTTGCGTCGACCCAGACCGGTCAGTCGGGCGTGTTCGGCACGTCCACCTTGCCGGTCTTAGCGGGCCTTGCCTGATTTCGGGGGAATTAGTGCTTGGGGATCATGAGGATCTTTGGGGGACGGCGGCGATCAAGGGCGGAACGCCAGATTAAGAACCTGGCCAGGGGGTTGTTCTGGACCTCGCTCGTCCTGCTCTTCGCCTGCATGACCATGACCGGGGCCTTCGGCTGGTCGATGGGAACCGACCTCGTCAGCAAAGCCACCCTCGCTTTCGCGTTTGCCGCCTGTGACGTCGCCGGTGCGCTGGCATGGCAGGCGGCCAGCGTCCGGTCGGGCCGAGGTCAAACTTTCCGTGCTTGCCACTATCATCGGCATCCTGTGCTTCGCCATCTCCTTGATCGGCATCGTCGGCTTCCAGGCCTCAAACCGGGAAAGCATGGCGCAAGGTCGCGAGCAAGCCCGCCACGTCAGCAATGCCACGCTGGACTGGATGAAGGTCACGGTTGCGGAAAAGGCCGTTGGCAAGGACCGCAAGGATATCCTGGCCGACGGCCTCACTGCCATTGCGAGTGCCGCAACGATCAGATCAAGCGGCTGCAAACCGGCGAGCTATCCACAGTCGCAGACGGCCAGGCCACAACGCTGGCCCGCATGCTGCGCATCGATGAGGCGAGCGCCAGGTCGTGGTCAACGGCTGGCGCATCCACGGCTCTATTACTAATTCAATACGGGTGCCTGTGGATGCTCGAATTCATTAGGCAAAAGCTCGAGCCCGGCATCTCGCACACAAAGACCCATCTTCAGCAGGCGAACCTGAAGACCGGAAATCCCCGAAACCCCGGCGCTTAGCCAATCTTCGGCCGAAGACGACGGAGCGGGTGGCCCTCGAAGACCTCAAGCGGCAGTTATCGGCCGGGGCCGAGATCCCGAGCCAGGTGTTCCTGGCACGGCGTTGGGGCGTCTCTGAACCCACGGTTCATGCTTGATCAAGAAGTGGGGCGCCGTCAAAGAGCCCGCCAGCGTCGGCCGGCGCAACGCCATCACGTCACTCAACGGGCATGCCGCAAGGGAGGTTGGATGACAGCAGAAAGCCCGCCGTAGCGGGCTCCAGGTAAGCCGTGCGTTCTTATCAACTGCTCTCGCCAAGCTTTGCGGGCGGAAACGAGAGCGTCAACAAAAGGGGCATGCCGAAATCCACAGTAGAACAGGTGCGCCTGCACAGTCAACAGTGTTTGAAACCTGTTGCCAACAGGGGGGATGCATAGATGCGATACGCTCCCCCAAAGATGAAGCCGAGACGAAAGCCGCAGGCGAGCACCCCGAAGACTTCGGGCCGCGTCCTCCCTACAACCTCGATATTGCGCAAGCCTAAGGAGGCGTCGATGCGAGAACGTCTCAACGGACATAACTCCAGCGACGAGCTGCCGGGCGGCGCGCCGACCCACCAAGCCGCGCCCGACCCGAGGCCGGAGAAACCGGCATATCGCTTCACCGGCGAAATCCCACCTGCGTTGGCTCACCTGCGCGATGAACCATGCTGGGTAGCGTGGGGTTATGTTTGGAAAAACGGCCGGTGGACGAAGCCTCCGTTCAATCCCAGGACTGGGCGGCCAGCGTCAATCAGCGACCCGGCGACGTGGGCGACATTCGATGTCGCGGTGGACGGTGCGGACCGGCACGTCCTTGCCGGCGTCGGTTTGGTCCTCACCGGCGGCGACATCATCGGCATCGATCTCGATGACTGCATCACCGACGCCGGCACCTTTTCGCCTCTCGCCGCCGAGATCATTGGTTACGGCGAGAGCTACGCGGAGGTATCGCCGAGCGGCGAAGGCATTCGCATTTTCATCCGCGGCAAGATCGAGAGTGCCCTCAAGGATGACGCGACAGGGGTCGAGGTCTACAGCACCGGCCGCTATCTCACCGTCACCGGTGACCAAGTCGACGGCACGCCATCCGAGATCAGGCTGGCCCCACGCACATTGGACAAGCTGACCGCCATTGTCGGCGGTGCCCGGGAGGCGAAACGTCCCAAATCCAATGGCAAGGTGCACGCCGCCGGCGACGACTTCTTCGCCAACGTCAACGCCGCCGCCCTGGCCAACCTCGACGACTGGGTGCCGCATCTCCATCCTGCCGCCTGCAAGCAGCCTAACGGTGCGTGGCGCGTCAGCTCCAAGGACCTCGGCCGTGATCTGGAGGAGGACCTATCCTATCACCCCGACGGCATCCGCGACCATGGGGAGGAGCATGGGCTTACGCCCATCAATGCCGTTCAGCGCTACGGCCGCGGCGCCAATGCCGTCGATGCCGCTTTGTGGCTCTGCCAAAGGATGGGGATCGGACCGGCAAGCCTGGGTTGGAGGGGCAAGCAGCGCACAACTGAGCGGGAAATCAACCAGCGGCGCGCTGGCGCCGACAAGCCGTCGCAAGCCACAGTGCTGGCCGACATTGCCGGCGGAGAAAAAGTCGAGCTGTTTCGCACGCCGGACGGGGTCCCCTACGCCGACCTTTACATCAGCGGCCACCGTGAAACATGGCCGGTGCGCTCCAAGGCCTTCAAGTGGTGGCTGCGGGGTGTCTACTACGAGCGCACGCGCAGCGCGCCCAACAGCGAAGCGATGACTACGGCGCTGGACCTCATCGAGGCCCGCGCCCACTTTGGTGGCATCGTGCGCCCTGTCTACCTTCGCGTCGCCGAGTATGAAGGTTGCATCTATGTGAACCTTTGCGATACGGCATGGCGGGCGGTCGAGATCTCGCACGGCAGCTGGTGTGTGGTTGACGAGCCGCCCGTGCGGTTCTGCCGAAGGTCCGGCATGCTGGAGCTGCCGGAGCCGGTGCGCGGCGGCAAACTAGACGAGCTCGACAAGCACCTGCGCATGGGTGCCAGTGGCTATGTGCTCACCAAGGCATGGCTGCTGGCGGCGCTGCGCCCGCGCGGCCCCTACCCGGTCCTAGCGTTCACGGGCGAGCAGGGCACAGCCAAGTCTACAGCGCTCAGGATGCTGCGGCATCTGGTGGACCCAAACACGGCACCGCTCCGCGCGCCGCCCGACACGACCCGTGATCTGTACGTTGCGGCCATCAACGGCCACGTCATCACACTCGACAACGTGACCTCCCTGACTGCCGACGTGTCCGACGCGCTGTGCAGGCTATCGACCGGTGGCGGGTTTTCGACGCGCTCGCTCTATACGAACGACGAAGAGTTGCTCTTTGATGGGCAGCGCCCGGTTGGCATGACAAGCATCGCCGAAGCGGCTGTGCGCCCCGATCTCTTGGACCGAACCTTGGGCGTGCGGCTGGAGGTGATTCCAGATAACGATCGCAAGTTGGAGGACGAGCTGTGGGCGGCATTCGACGCCGCGCGGCCTCGCATCCTTGGCGCCCTCTATGACGCGCTTGCGCATGGCCTAAAGCATCTAGAAGGCACACGTCCCAATCGGCTCCCACGCATGGCCGACTTTGCGCGCTGGAGCATCGCCTGCGAACCAGCCTATCAGGCCGCCGGCACTTTCATGGCCGCGTATGACGAGTATCGTGAAGAAGCAATCGACATTGTGCTCGACGGCGACTTGGTAGCGGATGCTCTCAGGCGCCACATGAAGGCCTGCCCGCCCGGCGCGTTCGGCTTTGCCGAGATTGAGACCACCTCGAAAGAGCTGCTCGAGTTGCTGACCGCGATTGTCACCGAGCCGCAGCGCCGCAGCCGGTCTTGGCCTCAAACCCCCGAGGGTCTGGCACACCGGTTGATCAAGCTGGCTCCCGCGTTGCGCCAGGCCGGGATCGTCATCAAGAGAGGGTCGCGTCAGGGCAGGCGCCGGCCCATCGTCATCTGCGACCGTAGCTCAAGAGAGTAGGGGCATGACCGTCATAACCGTCAAACCGTCAGAAAGCCCAATAAAACTGGGCTTTTGCTGTGACAGTCACGATAGCCGCATTCGGCCCGGTGACAGTTGTTATGACGGTTCGTCCCTGCGGTACAGCTTTGAAAAACAAACAAGAATGACGGCAGTGACCGTTGTGACGGTTATCCCCGCTTTCTATTGGACACATTTGATGCGAGCGCGCTCGACGTCTGCCGGCGTGAGCCGCCATACGATGGGGCTGAGCCATTGCAGTGCGCTGAGCCATCCCGGCGGCGTGGTGCACCCGACCGCAGCGCAGCGCTGCAGCGCGCGGAGACAGCCCTCGCCGCTGTCGAGCTGGCCTGGGCCGACGCACCGCAGAGAGGCGAGCGTCTGGTGAGCGACCCTAGGGCGCTTGCCGTGGAATTCGAAGGGAAAGGGCAGCCCGGCGATGATCCGTTTGATCCAAACAACTGTCCTCTGAGGGGGCTCCATGGTCAGCAAGGCTAAGACGACTTCATCTCCCCCTCCCTATGAGCCCACCAAGCAGGAGCGAGAGGCCGTTGAACGTTTTTTCGATCGAGGCGCACGCAAGGCACCCGCACCCAGATTCAAGCTCGAGGCGACAGGCGACAAGAGTGCGAACCCGCTGCAGCGCGCGGAGACAGCCCTCGCCGCTGTCGAGCTGGCCTGGGCCGACGCACCGCAGAGAGGCGAGCGTCTGGTGAGCGACCCTAGGGCGCTTGCCGTGGAATTCGAAGGGAAAGGGCAGCCCGGCGATGATCCGTTTGATCCAAACAACTGTCCTCTGAGGGGGCTCCATGGTCAGCAAGGCTAAGACGACTCCATCTCCCCCTCCCTATGAGCCCACCAAGCAGGAGCGAGAGGCCGTTGAACGTTTTTTCGATCGAGGCGCACGCAAGGCACCCGCACCCAGATTCAAGCTCGAGGCGACAGGCGACAAGAGTGCGAACATTTCGGCCGACCACCCCGAACCAGCGATCTCTCACATGCTGCTGGCCGATGTTCTCGGCACGGGTGATCACGAGTTCGCCTGCGGATTGCTCGCTCAGTTTGCCGATGTGGCTCGATCGGGAAAGGTTGCGACTAAGCAAGAATTGAACTTTTTGCTTTCGATAGTCCACGGCATCAATCCCAAGGATGAGATGGAAGCCCTGCTGGCAGCTCAGATGGCGGCAATCCACAACGCCACCATGGTGGCGGCGCGCCGTCTAAAGCACGTTGAGACCATCCCCCAGCAAGACAGCGCCTCGACCATGCTCAACAAGCTTGCACGCACCTTCGCAGCCCAGGTCGAGGCTCTCAAGAAATACCGCTCAGCCGGCGAGCAAACGATCAAGGTGCAGCATGTGACTGTCAACGAGGGCGGCCAGGCCATTGTCGGCAACGTTAACCAGGGGGGTGGGGACACAGCAAATAATGGAGACCAACCTCATGAACCCTGTGCAGCGGCTGAATGCGGCCCCGCGCTGCTCAGCCACGAGCAAACGGTCCCGGCACAAATGTCGAGCGCCGGCCGTCCGCGGCTGGAAGGTGTGCCGATTTCACGGGGCGCGGGGCGGGGCACCAAAGGGCAAGGCTAATGGCGCCTGGCAACATGGTCGCTTTACGGACGACGCAATGACAATACGGCGCCAGTGTACGGCGCTGGTGCGCAATGCTCGCAAGACGATTGCGAAATTATAGCCGAAATGCCGATCCTAAAGTGGAGAGCGCCAAGCAATGAAGCCGAACCAAACCTCCATGACTGACGAGGAACCTGAAGTTCACTACCTAGGAGAGGGCCCCGTAGAAGACCGCGCAGAAGCCGTGCTTCGCGCCTTGCGCGAAGGTTGGCCTCTTTTTCAGGGCGAAAAATACGGCGCCCACTTCGTCGACCCAGAAGACGGAAGGGTCACCATCGTTCCTCGTGATGTGATGGAGCACCTCATTGACGAGGGCCTCATCAAAAACAAGCCTATGCACTAGGCCCGAGACGGTATGCAGTCGCTGTTGCATGGCGCATACGCAATCCGAGCACGAGAAAGCCCTGAAGCGGGCCGACCGGGAGCGCCGGAGAGCTGACGACGACTGGCTCAAAAAAGAGCGCGAACGCAGGCGAAAGCGCGACAAAGAGCGGCTCCGTAAAGAGCGCACCTATCGCCGTGCAAGGGCGCTCTCTCAGAGACGCTGGCGGCTGCACAAAAAAGTGCGAGCGGCAGCGACAGCGGGAAAGAACGGTCGAAGGTTACTGACCCGGCCAATGGAGACAACGGCGTGACCAGAGGGCTTCGTCTTCAATCCAGCGGCGAAATCTGGACCCGGTCGATGAGAGACAACGGCATGACCAGCAACGTCCGACGAAACAAGTGTGGCCGGCAGGATCTTTGAAAAAATAGAAGGGTTTTTCAAACATGCGACGCGGCGGAAGGCGGCCAGGGTCCGGCCGAAAGAAGGGCGGCACCAACAAGATCACCGCGGATGTCCGCGAGGCGATCCTTCAGGCCTTCGGGATAGTCGGCGGCGTTGAGTACCTGTGTGCGGTCGCTCGTGAGATTCCCAAGGCCTTCTGCGCCCTCCTGGGCAGGCTCATCCCCGTCAAGGTGGCAGGCGATGCGGAGGACCTGCCGGTGCTCAGGATGACGATTGACGCCCCGCCCAAAGAAACCAGAGAGCAGTGGCTTGAACGAACAGCTCGAGAGCGGGGATTACTTGCCCCCGCAATTGTGGGCCCCGGACGCGATAAAGGCTAGGTGGTGACCTATGGGGCCAAGCATGCTCATCGATTGATCGCTTTCTCGACCTCAGCGGTGAGGGCCCGCTGCGCCTCTTCCTCAGTAGCGAAGTGCCCCTGCACGTCCTGCCCTCCGTCGCTATCGACAATTATTGCAGCTGACCTGGGGAGTGTCCTGCAGGGCCGTCGTGTCTAAGCGCCGGAGCCTCAGGAAGCAGCAGGCGAGCCTGGCGACATTGGTCGGCCTTTAAGGGCGCCGCCGCGCAAATCTGCGATGGGTCAATGGTGAAAGCACCACCAAGACCCTTAGCCGACCTTCGGCTTGGGCGTGGTCGGGACGGGCGTTAGGGTCGGGTAGGTGCGGGCGGGTTAACCGCGGCGGAGCCATGATCCCCGAGATTTTGCGATCGGTGCGATGTGGTGGTCGCAGGCTTGGCGCAGCCCCCGAAACGCGCCCATGGTTTTCCCGTCCATGTCTGAGGTCTTGTCCCGATTTTCAGAACGGGTTCGAGCCCCGCATCGTCCACTCATATTTATTGGAGGTCGCGATGAGAGCAGGTGGCGCTTCACCCAAGCGCATGACGCGCTTGTTGGCGACGGGGGTCCTGATTGCCTTCTATTGTTTCGGTCTCGCCATGGCAGCAACCTTCTCGCCCGCACAGGCACGTGGTCGTGGTGGTGGGCATGGCTTTGCTCGCGGTTTCCGCGGTGGCGGTCGTGGGTTTGCTCGTGGTCGGGGATTTGCTCGTGGTCGTGGATTTGCTCGCGGTTTCCGCGGGCGAGGGTTTGCTCGTGGTCGTGGATTTCGTCGGCGTCGGGGTCGGGGCGGGGGTTGGGGCTGGTGGGGGCCCGGCTTCTATGGCTCCAATTGCTGGTGGAGTCCGCGTCGCGGCCGTTGGGTCTGCCCATACTATTGATCGCCGCGCCCTACGGAGCGGCAAGTGGGAACAACGGCTCGCCTACCAAGGCAACGTCGCCATTAAGGCGCTGGAGATGCTGGGCCGAGAGCTTGGGATGTTCGCTCAGCGCCAGCCTCGCGATGAGGATAATCCCCAGATGTTGCGCGTGCTGATCGATAAGCCGCCTGACGAAACAAGAGAGCAATGGCTTGCCAGAACCGCAAGAGAACGCGCGGGCTTCCTGCCCCCGCAATTGTGGGTGCCGCAGTCGGGTCCGCTAACGGAGGCGATAGCAAGTAGGTGGTGCCAGGAGCCTTGGCGGCCGGTGGCGGAAGAACGCGAGCAAAGGCAGACCACCAGGATGCTCGGCGAGCTGAACAAGTTGCACCCCAGCCTCGCGAAGCGCATTGCCTCAAGTTCGCATCTCGGAGGTAGCCAAGACCCCCATGAGGCGCGCGCACGGCCGCAGGGGTCTGCCCGAGCATGGGCCGGGCCGAAGACCGCGCCCCAGCCCAGCTTCTTCTCGGTGCCTATGAGACTGATGATCTCCGTCGCCTAACCTCGCCGGGGGCCAGCCCGAGAACTTTCACCGCTGCTGACGACAGTGCTCCGATGGCATTGATGGAAAGGAGATCGGAGGCCTGAAGGAACTTGCCTACGGCCAACTCAGCCTCTGACGCGCTGGGAACGCCAACGTCGTACAGTTCTTCCTTGCCACCGTGGGTGACGGCAACAACATGGCCTGTCGGGGCTGGGTGACGGTCCTCTGATCCCACGCTCAAGCGTGCCTCCCCCCTGACCAGGGCAAGCCGCGCACCCAGCGAAAGGGACACCCTAGGCCGGGCAAAAGCAAGCCCAGAATGGAAAATCCGCCACCATACGCGGGCGGGCGCGCGACCTACCCGGCCTTGCGCCACAAGTCCTCGAACCGATGCCCGGCAACCCGGCGAGGTAGTAGCCGACGGGTGTGGATCAGGTTGAATTTGTTAGGCTGCGCGCCCAATGGATTATGCGCCCGACCGCCTGGCAGATCAGGACGCACGCCGCGCCCACCATGAGGAGCATGACGGGGAAAATCCGGAGATACATAACGTCGTCTTTTGGACCGTACCTTTCATCGTAGGCAATCAGCAGACAGCCAGCGATGATGATGGCAACCGACACCAATGTGGTCTGGTTCATTGGTTGGGCCTTCTAACAGTGCCGTACGCGCGCGCGAGGGCAGGGACCGGCATGTACAGCGCACCGATGGTCACTAAACGGTTCGTGTCCATCGTCTCGTATCCTACCCTGCCAGCCGGGCCCACGCGCTCATATGCCGGCTATTGCCTCCGGGTCCCACCGTGCCCACCATCGCAGCCGACCCGTCCGTACTTCCCATATGGACAGTCTCTGCCAACGGAGGTTCTGTCATAAACTGTTGCGACAGAACCGCCCGCCGACCCACTTCAGTTTGGAGGGAGGCAAGCAGACCTTGATGCCAAAGCGGCAAAGATCGTAGCAATCATCGAGGATGATGCAAGCATGCTCAGGGCCGCCAGGGACCTATTGGACGCGCATGGGTTTGCAACGCTGGCCTTCGCATCGGCGGAGGAATTCCTCGCTCGCGGCGCCGCCAAACACGCCGATTGTCTCCTCTTGGATATCGATCTCGGCGGCATGTCGGGCATTGAACTACGGCGTCAACTCAAAGGTTTCGGTTCAACCCTTCCGATCATTTTCATGACCGGCCTTGATGACGAGGCCATTGAACGACGGGCCCTCGAGACTGGGTGTGTTGCGTTTTTGCGCAAACCCTTCTCCCAGTACGCGCTGGTCGACGCAATCGGCAAGGCTGTGGCTTAGCGTTTGGCCCTCAACCGCCTGGCGCTTACCTACGGCGCTTGTAGTCCAGCGTCATGCAGCATCGAGGTCGCACGCGCGCCTCACGGGCTAAATTTTTTGGGGAGGCAAATTGCAGGCCGTTGGTGGCGAACCCGGAGATGCCGGGCAAAGACCCGAAAGGGCCAGCCCGTGACAGGCTCCGGGCAACGGCCGAGGCGGCCGCTGCAAAGCTCCACGGCGGCAAAAGCACCGGCCCGCGGACTGAGGTCGGCAAAGCTCGAGCGGCCGAGGGACTGCGCCGTTATTGGGATAGGCGACGGGTCAAAAGCTCGGGCACGGTAAGGACCGAGTAGGCGTCCTTGAGCTTGGCGACACCGACCTCGGCCAGCTATACTTGGAGTAGGCCACGGGGGGGGCGCTGCAATGTTGGCGCGGGTCGTCGTTGCTCATTGTTCTTATTACTTTTGCCCAGGGCTGCATTTGCCCAGTCTGAGAAGCGCGTTGCGCTGTTGATCGGCAATCAGGCCTACGGCAATGAAATCGGCCGGCTCGGCAATCCGCACAACGACGTTGCCTTGCTGGAGAAGTCGCTGAAGGGCCTCGGCTTCGAGGTTACGACAGTGCGCGACGCCGGCCTGGCGTCTCTCACGACCGCCGTCAACGCCTATGCACGCCGGGTGAGTGCGGCAGGGGCAAATGCCATCGGCTTCTTCTATTACTCGGGTCACGGGGCTGCAGAGGCGGGCACCAATTATTTGATCCCAGTTGATAGCAAGACCACCGAAACCGGCGAGCTATGGGACCAATCGCTCCGCCTCACCGAGATCACTCGCAAGCTAAAGACCGAGGCGGGCAATCCCACACACTTCGTTGTCTTCGACGCCTGCCGTAACACATTAGAAGCTCACTCGAGCCGGTTCACGATCCCTGGTGCAGTCAAAGGGGTTTGTACCGGTTGCTCAGGAGAGCGGCATGCTGATCGCCTACTCCACTGCGGAGGGCGAGTTGGCGTCCGATGTTGGAGATGGCGCCGGGCTCTATGCCAAGGTCCTTGCGGAGGAGATCGTCAAGCCCGGCGCCGAGGCGGTGGTAATGTTCCGCGCGGTGCAGCGTCGCGTCACGGCAACGATCAACCAGGAACCGTACCTCGCGTTCAGTGCCATGGGAGATGTGTACTTCGCGGGACCGGAGCGCGAAGCCCATACCAGCGGTGAGCGACGCAGCTCGGGAATGGGGGCACGTTGACAGGGACAATGTCGCAGAGCTTGAGGCTTTCACGCGGCGGCATCCAACAAGTCCCTATGCAGACTAAGCTCGTTGGAGGATCGACAGTCTCAAGCACAAAATTGAACCGGAGGTGAGTTCAGTCGAAAAAGGCAGGCCGCCCAACGAGCGCGAGAATTCAGTAAAGGTTGGCCTCAGCCTCGAGGAGGCGCGCAAGCGTCTTGAGAGCGATCGAGCACGGCTGCAGGCCGCAGAGCGACGGTCCAAAGACCTTACGGCCGACGTCGCCAAGCTCGGGGCCGAGTAAACGTACGTACGAGCGTTGGGCGGAAATAGCAAAACTCATCGAGCAGAGTGAGGCCGCGAGGCACGTCTCGGTGCACTTGGGGCACAAGAGAAACGCCTGTTAGGGTCCATTGAAAAGGAGCGCAACGACAAAACGGCGCTTACCGAGCAGCTCAAGGGAGTGAGGGAAAGCATCGACAGAGAAGGCAAAAAACTTCGCGCCGAGACGGCGCGGCTCAATAGTGCGCGCCTGCTCCTCGCCGGGATGCATGCAAGCAACCGCCAATCGCTCGCCGAACGTCAGACGGATTTGGCGCAAGCGCGTCAAGCCGCCGCCGATATCTCGAAGAACGTGTCGGAGTTGAGCGAACTGATCGCCAAACTCAAGTCACAAGCACCTTGCGCAGGAACTGAGGCGCTGATCGGAAACGAGAAGCGCTGCCTTCAAGGACTGCCCAGACTGCCCCGAGATGGTGGTGGTGCCGGCGGGGAGCTTCATGATGGGGTCGCCCGAGAACGAGCCGAAGCAGTCCAGCGACGAGGATCAGGTCCGTGTCTCGATCGCGGCGCCCTTCGCGGTGGGCAAATACGCAGTGACGTTCGACGAGTGGGACGCCTGCGTCGCCGTCGGCAAAGGGCCGCACGAAATAGGCTTAAAAGGCTGCAAGGCCCACCCTGCCGACGAGGGTTGGGGCCGGGGCAAGCACCCCGTGATCAATGTCAATTGGGATGACGCCAAGGCTTATGCCGCGTGGCTGTCGCGCAAGACCGGCAAGACCTAGCGCCAGCACGCCGCAGAACACGACCAGCATGCCGCGCTCGCGACTCGACAGCGGGCCCATCTCCGCGAGACGCTCCGACGCGAGCGTCCGGGCGGCGCCGGTATCGAGATCGATCGGCGGCGACAGCCGGGTCATACCAGGTACGGGATCGCCGCCAGCGCGACCACGCCCGGAACCGACGCGGCCACCGCCCAGGTCGTCCACGACAGCCGCACGGCCGATCCCTGCCGGACGAAGTCGGCGACCAGCGGATTGGGCGCGCACGCCGTCAGGAACATCGCCGAGACCACGAGATCGCCGTGATAGAGCGCGAGCAGCAGGAAGCTGCCGATGCGCGACGCGGTCGTGACCGGGCTCGGATCCGAACACGCGCGCGACGTTCAGCGTGATGGGAAAGAGGATCCCGCCGGCGCGGGCCGTGTTCGACGCCGTCATCGGCGCCATCACCAGGTCGGCGAGGACGATCGAATATCCCAGGGCGAGCGGACCGCGGCCGACGCGCTTCACGATGCCGTAGGCGATGCGTTCGCCGAGCCGCGTCACGACCATCCCGCGCGCGAACAGGAACGCCGCGAGGATCAGCCAGACCGTGACGTTGCCGTAGCCCGACAGGCCGTCCTGCATCGAGAAGAGCCGCAGCAGCGCGCCCGCGGCAATCGCCGCGATCATCAGCGCCCCGGCCGCAGCCGGCCTGGTGATCAGACCGCTGATCGTCGACGCGAACAGGCAGAGCAGCCCCCAGCTGCGGGCGTCGAACCCTCCGTGCGGCAGCATCCAGATCGTGGCCGCGACGACGAGCGGGACGATCCAGCGCCAGGGCGAGGTCATGTCGGCGTGCCCATGTTACGCCGAGCCCGGGCGGCGGTTACTTCGACGGGGGCTCGCTGGACGCGCGCTCGGCCGGCCAGGCCTTGTCGATCGGCTTCTTCGGGTCGGCCGTGATCTGCAGGTCCGCGCAGTGGTGATAGGTGTACATCCCGGGATTGTTCACGCCGTGCTCGGCCATGAACTGCACGACCTGCAGCGTGCACTTCTTGCAGTTGATGTTCGGCAGCTCGACGTCGGTCTCCAACGGCGGTATCCATCTTGGCGGTGTGGACGAACAGGCCGTCGGCGAGCACCGGCATCTGGACCGGGTTCTGGATCTCCGCCGACACCGACCGCGGTCCCTTCTCGCGTGTCCATGCGTCGTCGCTTCGCGGATCGGGCGGCAGCTCGGTCGGCGAATTCACCGCCAGCGCGACCCGGTAGTGGCCCGGATGGATAGATGGTTTCCTGCACCTTGATGTGCAGCTTCTGGCCGCCGACGGCCTTGCTGACGATGTAGCTCGGCTTGCCCCAATCGGTGTTGGTGCCGCCGCACGGGCCGGCCTTCTGCGGATCGCCGCGCTCGTTTTCCACGATCCACGAGGCCGGTTCGAGCAGCCTGGAAGTGAGCGAACATGACCGCCGGCGTCGCGGCCAGCAGTGCCGCGCATCCGACCAGTCGCACCACGGAATGTTTCATGGTCACACCTCGCAAACGGTGAGTCTACCGTGAAAGGCTCAATAGAATCTGAAGACGACGCCAGCGGTGAAGTCGGCCTGCCAGAGCAGGTCAGCATGGAAGTTCAGGAAACAGCCACCACCGGTCGAGCAGGCAACGAACTTCGCGTCGGCGTCGAGGAACGTCGCGAACACGCGGCCGTCGAGGCGCACGCCGACATGGCGCGCGGGAAACAGCTTCACGCCGCCGCCCGCGCCGGCCGTGAACCGAATCTCGCTGTCGTTGGTCGAAGCGAAGCGGGTCAGTCCGAGCGTGCCGGTCAGGAACGGGACCAGGCGTCCGCGACCGAATTCCTGCAGGCCGCCGGCCTGCCAGTGGTCCACCGAGATTTGCCAGCGAGTCGCCGGCCGGAACGACGGCGCTGGAACAAGGACGTGGGCGTGCTGATGGGTGAACATTCCTTCGAGCTGAAAACCGTTAGGGAGCGGCACATCCAGCACGGCGCCGAGCGAGGGCGCGCCGTCGAGGTCCACCGGCTGGCCGGTGACGAGCTCGAAGAATCCTCCACCGAATCGATACCCGGTGAAAGGCGCCACCTCGACGGTCTGGGCGCACGCACCTGTCGCATGCCCGAGCAGGCAGGCCGTGACTGTCAGCGCGGCGGCGGGAAAATGGGTCGCCATGACGAGGCCTTCATGCTGAACCGTTCAAGGCGTTGACGCAACTCACTTTGTATTATAAAGTTAAACTGTGGCAAGGAGTCGAAAGCAAATCTGGTTGACGGTGATCGCCGTGCCCCCGTTACTGATTGGCGTGTTCGTCGTGGGGCTCTTTGTCTTCATGAACGCCACGGCAAGGCCGCTGCATCCGGACCCCAAGGGCGTGCCATCGGTTACGCAGTGGTCCCCACCGGCAACATGGTCCGGCGCGGTTGAGCAGGGGCGCCAGCTCGCTTTGGTACGAGTCTCGTCGGGCACAACCTGCCGGGACTGTCGGTGGCGGTCGGCGCCGGCGGTCGGAGATCGTGTGGGCCGAAGGTTTTGGCTGGGCGGATCTCGAGAAGCGGGTGCCGGTCGCGCCAGGGATGCGCTTCAGGACCGGAGGTGTGTCGATGGCATTCACCTCGGCCGCGGTCGGCCTGCTGCTGGAGAAGGAGCGGCTGAACCTCGAGAGCGACATTCAGAAGTACGTGCCGGCGTTCCCCGAGAAGCAGTGGCCCGTCACGGTCCGTCAGCTCATGGGACATGTGGCGGGAATCGTCCCTGACGAGGGTGACGAGGAGCCGCTGTTTTCGGCGCGCTGCGAGCGGACGGCGGACGGGCTGAAGCGCTTTGCCGAGCGTCCGCTGCTGTTCGAGCCGGGCACCAAGTACCGGTATTCGACGTTCGGCTGGATCCTGGTGAGCGCGGCGGTCGAAGCCGCTGCCAACGAGCCGTTCTTCAGTTTCATGGCCACGCAGATCTTCAAGCCGCTGGGCATGCGCGATACGACGCCCGATTCCGCGACTGAGCCGATCCCGGATCGGGTCACCTTCTATTACCCGAGATTCGCTGCAGATACGCGCTATGGCCCTGACCTGGTAAGTGGGGGGGATTATTCCTGCTTCGCTGGGGCCGGCGCGTTCCTGTCCACCCCGTCCGACCTGGTGCGCTTCGCGATGGCGATCAACAGCGGCAAGCTGCTGCAGCCCGCAACCGTCAAGATGCTCCAGGCCTCGCAGCATTTGGCCTCGGGCGAAGAGACCGGTTACGGCCTCGGCTGGGACCTCGAGACGGTTTCGATCGCGGGGGCATCAACGACGATGGTGGGCCATGAGGGCGAATACTTTGTCGGCGGCTCGACGTCGCTCATGACATTTCCGGAACGCGGGCTGGTCGTGGCCGTGACCACGAACACCTCGTTCGCGGACACGTCGTCTGTTGCTTTGAAAATCGCGCAGGCCTTCGCGGAGACGGCGAAGAGCCCGGCACGCAAGTGATGTTATCCGGGGGGTGACGGCGCCGTGTGTTCGAGCACGTATCGGCCGAGCTCGGCCGGCGCGGCGCCGGCGGACGCGAGCGTGAGCTGCAGCCGCATCGACGGCATTTCGTTCACGACTGAGGCTGGTGTAACCCAGAGCACCTCGCCGCCGGGTGTGGGCGCCGGCACGTCCTCGAACTGCGCAATCGGCGAACCTGCGGGCCCCGTCACCGAAAGCGACACGGCGTCCATGCCGGAGAAGTCGGCGCGCAAGGCGACGACCACGAGATCGTCGCCGGGAAAGA
>CAVYPA010000023.1:0-225718 GCA_963770295.1 uncultured Alphaproteobacteria bacterium | reverse complement strand
CCAATACCGGCCGAGAGCAAGTGCAACAAGGTGCGTGAGCAGATCTCTGGAAACTCAGTCAATTGACGCGCCGACGCGGGCAAGCCGCAACCGGCGGTGATTTGGCGTCGATCATCACGGTCTCAGCAACCTTCTGCCGGGGCGAGCGGGGAATGCGGTTGGGCCACTGCCTGGCGCTGAACAGGTTTTTCGATCGTCCCCGATGGCACCACATATGAGGCCCGATCGACGGTATGTACTAAGACACTACCCCCGATCGACGGATAGTTTGTAAATCCATCGATTTCGTGCAATATTCAGGTGCGTCCAGGGGCACCGCAGGGGAGGGCATTCACACCGCCGCAGTGCAGCGCGATCGCCATGGCGGCGGGATGAGGCGGGTCTTGAAGTCCCTCGGCAAAGCCCCGCCGTTGGCATCCCGTTTCAAGCACGTGGAGAATGGCATTGCGCATGTGGCGACGGCGATTCGTGCGCCCTGACACCAGCAGCACGCCGCACAGGCAAAGCGGATTTGTCCACCAAACGGCCGGCACGAACGGCCCATTTTCGGCATCTCGAAGCCTGCAAGCTGAGGAGCACTGGATGCCACGAAAACCATTGCCGTCGTCAGACGAGAGGCATAGCCTCAGTTTGTCCAGGCGCTACTTCGGGAATGTCGGAGGAAGGCGGTTGCAGTCTCGCCGGGCAGCGGGTTGACACCGCGCCCCTGAGGGGAGGTCTATGTAGGTCGTGACCGGGGTGAGGTTGGCCCAGCGTAATGGCCGCATCCCACCGGATGCACGGGTGACTGCGCGCGTGCTGCTGGCGACGGCCATCGTACTTGCCAGCTTCGCAGACTTTGCTTCGGCCCAGACGACCATCACCGTGGCCCCCACGGTGTTCGTCGCACCGGCCACGCAGGTGCCCTTCCCTATCCGGGTGGGACCAGAGGACGCGTTGCCGCGGGGCAGCAGTGTCAGGGTGCGCGGCCTGCCGCCCATGACGGCATTGTCCAACGGACACTGGATCGCTCCGGGTGCATGGGCCATCCCCATTTCGGCGCTTCCAGACCTCAAGATTACGCTGCTGGGGGCCGCAGTCGGTCGATCCGAAATCTCCGTCATGCTTGTGGCCATAGACGGGTCGGTGCTGGCGGAAGCAAGGTCCGCGGTGATCGTCGCAGCACCTGCCGCGGCGCCCATGCTGACGGACGAGGAGCGCGAGCGAGCCCTGCGCCTTGTCAAGAAAGGCCACGAGCAACTCGCTCAGGGCGGGATCACCCAGGCGCGCCTGCTCTACGAACGAGCGGCCGACGCTGGGCTTGTGCTGGGCGCGATGGCCATGGCTGCCACGTATGATCCCGCTGAGCTCGACCGCCTGGGTCTGCTCGGCCTCAAGCCGGATCGGGAAGCTGCTCGGCGCTGGTATGAGCGTGCACGGCAGCTCGGCGGAGCCGACGCCGAACAACAGCTGCGACGTTTAGGGCCGAATTAGGGTTGCCCACGCTCCGTCTCCAGCCCTGGTCACAACAGACTGCCTGAGATTTCCTGTACTAAGCTCCCTATTGGGTCGTGCCCGAAGTGAACCCGATATGGGTAACGGAACCCAGCGATCATTGCCCGGGGCCGCGGCTAACGCGAAGGATGATTTCGCTTCCACTCCAGGAACTGGCGAAACAGGATCTCGCGCTTCTCAGTATCAGAGGCACCAGGTAGGGGACTATCAGCAAAGAACTTCTCAAACTTGCTTTTTTCAAGCGTCATATCGTGCGTGGCGAGCCACTCCTCGGCTGGCTTGAAGCGTTGCCACCCCGGAGCCCTAAAGACGATACTCGCTTCCTTCCATTTTGGATGTCTCGGCGGCTTTCTGAACTCATCTATCCTCGAAAAGAACGCGTCCACGAACCGAGCGACCTTGTTGTAGCGCTCCGATTTCTCTGGCCAATTAAAGGTCACCAGTAGCTGGCTTGCTGCAACTGTTTGGATCTTCTGACCGGGCGACAGCAGGTTTGGATATTCCTCACCCGACAACGTCGTTGGCAAGTACAGGTCCTCCAGCTTGGGGTCGTAGGGAATCGGTACGAGATGCAGTGAGCGATCTTTGTTCTTGATGATGTTTAGCGCGAGCTGAAAGGGTTTTCCGGTGCTGCCAACATAGGCGTCGGCCTCGCCGTCTTCTAGCTTCTGGATCGACCGCGTGTCATCGGTGCGATTTTCGATTGACTTGGGCTTTATGTTCAGACGCGAAAAGATCACCCTGGCGGCATAATATCCGACATCGGTCGGAGCGATGACGCTCTTTCCTTCAAGATCGAAGATCGATTTTATGGACGTACGCGCGATGATGTGAACCTCATTGAGGTAGAGCATGGAGATATACCTAAGTCTCGACGCGACGTCTGTGACGTTGTACTGCAACTTGTAGAATTCCGGCACATCAGACGTAACGACCCCCATGTCGATACTCTTAAGGTAGAGTACATCGATGACGTTTCGAACCGGTCCTTTGCCGAGAACGGTAAGCACGCGAACGGTCGCGTCATCATCGAGTACACGCGACATGTCTGAGCCGAAGACTGAGGTGGCGCCTCCCGCGGGCGCCGTGATCAGCGTCACGGTGCCCTCGTTGATGCGATTACGATCGGGTATCGACCACGTCTCATCCGGGTTGGCGCTGGGCACAATGGGACGCGGAGCCGTCTGCGATATTGCGTTGCCCGCAAGTGCGCACAAACCCAAACAAACTGCGATCAAGTATTGAATGTGCATCACTTTCCCTCGCAATTGGTGTTTCTTGCTAAGCGTCTTAGGCCATGAGCTCAGTCTCCGCCCCTTCGCGCTGTTGCCACGTTCCGCTGAGGAAGCTTTGAAGCACGACGGACATACTTGCACCCAAGATCGGGCGTGCGCCGTTGATGCAACATAAATGCGCACAATTCCTGCAATCATAGAGCATAATGCTTCTTTCCAACAGGGAGCCCCGGTGTCGGCGGTCGATCTGCTTTCGGACTACGAACCGGCGACAGAGGTGCCGACGATCCTTGCGAACTGCGGACAGCAGCGTGACGCGTTGCGCCCGCTCAGGGTCCGAGCCGTCCGCGCGCTGCTTCACTATCGCGCCGCAATATCAAGGTCGGCTGCGGGTCTTGGCTGCGTGAAAACGCAGACGTGATGCCATGCCGTAGAATGGTGTTCTCAAGGGTCAGATGTTCATCACCTCTCGCGCGAAGTTCGCCTCTCGGCGCTCACCGAACGGAGGTGCAGAAATCTCGACAATTCCGAGATTCTTGCGCTTCTGGCACGCGCCTCACGTATCACCTTTCATGTTACCATGTGTCAATGTCGCGAGGTGATTTGGTGGCGCGTTGGAATAAGATTTCAGCGATTTTTGATCCGTACACGTTTTCACGCACCCAGGGGTCAAAGGCGGGCATGATGTGGGCGCGCTCGGCCCGTCCCCAATGCGTCCCCTCTACCCCCGAAAGCCGACGGATTTGATGCAGTGCGGAAGTCTTTCGGGGTAGTGCCAGGGAACGAAGGCGCTACGCGCCAGCCTGTGGCAGGCGGGGAACGTCGGTTGGCATATTACCGAGGAGTGTTGTGAGCACCAGAGCGGCGTAACGGGATGGGAAGTGCCCGGTCTTGAGGATCGAGGAGTGAAGCAACCTCCACCTCAAGACCAGGAGCACCCCAATGGGCGAAGCCGCGGACGGTCATGTCGATCATGCGGCGGCGAAGCGGGCTGATGGGCGTCGTCGTGCGTCGTCATTGATGGGCGCTAAGCCTGCAAGCCGCGCGACCTGGCCTTTGGTCAACCGACCGATGTCAGGCAGATACGCTAGCAATACCATCGCGGAGACCGGACCGATGCCGATCACTGTCCGCATAAGCTCAATCTTTTTCTTTAACGTTTCGCACTCGCGCAAAAGTTGGGCGATCTCAGCCTCGATTGCTGCAAAGGCTGCCTTGAGCTCGGCAATGTGTGCCTTCCGGCACCATGAAGCGCAATCCCATCTTGAAGGCATTTGCCGATCGATTGCGGAGCAGAGGCTATCCGTTCAAATACGTAGCCACTGCAGTAATGCGAAAGCTCGTCGTCATTCTCAATGCCGTACTTCGCGATGGCCAACCTTGGAAAGGCGCAACGACTTGACAAAATAGACGGTAGATATCTTACCACTTTGAGACATTGATCATCGCTGCCGACGCCGCGCGAGAGGCCAGAAAGCGGACAGTGCATGGTGCCGGCGACAGGCATAGCGTAGGATCAGGCCGACACCCTGCTTTGTTTGGGAGCCAGCAGTATCAAAGCCCTTCCCATCATCTAGGGAGTTTGCTTATTCAAAGCATTAGGTGCCATCATGTCGTCGACCGCAGGTGTGGAAAGCGACCTAAGCCGGAAGGTCCAGGAGCTTGAGCGAGAGCTAACCGAAGCGCGTCAGCAGCAGGTCGCCACCAGCGAGATTCTCCGCGTCATCAGCATGACGCAGACCGACGTTCAGCAGGTATTCGACACCATCATCGCCAACGCAGTGAAACTGTGCGGCGCGCGCCAGGGGGCGGTGTACTTGTACGACGGCAAACTCGTGCACCTTGGCGCTCCTCGCAATTACGCCCCTGAGATAATCGAGATCCTGCGGCGGATGTATCCGAGGCCTCCGCAACCAGACCAGATCTCAGGTCGGGCTATTCTTACCGCAGCGGTGGCGCAGATTGAGGACATGCGTATCGACCCATTATACTCACCGGAGCTCACCCACGCCGGCGCCTGGCGAAGCCAGTTGGCAGTGCCGATGTTCCGCGATGGTGAGCCCATCGGCGCAATCGTCATCGCTAGGCCTGATGCTGGTCCGTTTTCCGCGAGCCACATCGAGCTGCTGAAGACCTTCGCCGACCAGGCGGCGATCGCCATCGAGAACGCCAGGCTATTCGAGGCAGAGCAGGCGCGCACGCGCGAACTGACTGAGGCGCTGGGGCAGCAGGCGGCGACCTCGGAGGTGCTGAGCGTCATATCAAGCTCACAAGGTGAACTGGAACCTGTCTTTCACACCATGCTGGAAAACGCCGTTCGGATTTGCGATGCAAAGTTCGGCAACCTGTGGCTTTGCGAAGGCGATAGTTTTCGGCTTGTCACAGCCCACAATGCGCCCGCCGCATGGGCTGAAAGGTGGCAGCGCGAGGCCGTAATCCGTCCAGGTCCGGGTACTGGTCTTGGACGTGTCGCCAGGACAAGGCAGCTAGTGCACATCGTCGATGTCACCCAAGAACCAGCCTTCCTTGAGCGCGATCCCCTGTTCGTCGCCCAAGTTGAGCTTGCGGGCGGCCGCACCCTCCTTGTTGTACCAATGCTCAAGGATGACGAGCTGATTGGCACCATCGGCATCTACCGCCAGGAAGTCCGCCCGTTCAGCGACAGGCAGATCGAGTTGCTCAAGAGCTTCGCCAGCCAGGCAGTGATCGCCATCGAGAACACGCGCCTGCTCAATGAGCTGCGCGAGTCATTGCAGCAACAGACCGCCACCGCCGATGTACTCAAAGTGATTAGCCGGTCGGCCTTCGATCTGCAGGGTGTGCTCGACACTCTTGTCGCATCGGCTGCCAAGCTGTGCGAAGCGGATTCAGCCGGCATCATGCGGCCGGGAGGTCCAAACTATCAATTTGCAGCCTCCTACGGGTATTCGCCAGAATTCGTCGAGCACATTAGCAAGGTTGCGGTGACCGCCGGCCGCGGAACGGTTGTAGGCCGGGTGCTCGCTGAGGGCCGCCCCGTGCACGTCGCCGATATTCAGACCGACCCCGAGTTCGAGCTGCATGACACGCAAAAAATTGCGGGTTTTCGGACCATGCTGGGCGTCCCTTTGATGCGCGCGGGAGCACCGATCGGGGTCTTGAATTTGACGCGCAACGCTGTACGGCCATTCAGCGACAAGCAAATTGAACTAGTGATAACTTTTGCCGATCAAGCCGTCATCGCCATCGAGAACACGCGGCTGTTCGAGGAGGTCCAGGCGCGCAACCTCGAGCTGAGTGAGGCCCTCGAGCAGCAGACCGCCACCAGCGAAGTCCTCAAGGTAATCGGCCGCTCCACTTTTGACTTGCAGCCCGTCCTCGAAACCCTCGTCGAGAACGCCACGCGGCTATGCGGCGCCAACACCGGGGTCATCTTCCGGCTTGATGGAGACGTCTTTCGATGGGTGGCGGACTATGGGGCCACGGCTTCGCATAGGGAGTTTCGGCAGCGCAATCCTGTACGCGCTGGGCGGGGCTCGAGCATGGGGCGAGCCGCCGTCTCTGGCCAGACGGTCCATATCATCGACGCCATGGCTGACCCCGATTTTGAACACACGGAAGAAGCTCAGGGGGTCGGTAATTTCCGGACGCTCCTGGGAGTCCCGATGCTTCGGGGTGGGGTGCTTCTCGGTGTCTTCAGCCTGCAAAGACGCGAAGTCCTGCCCTTTACCAAGAAGCAGATTGAGCTAGTCGAGACCTTCGCCGACCAGGCCGTGATCGCCATCGAGAATGTGCGATTGCTTGAGGAGGCGCAGACCCGAACGCGCGAACTTGCTCGCTCAGTGCAGGAGCTCCAGGCCCTTGGCGAAGTCGGTCGAGCGGTAAGCTCAACGCTGGATCTCAAAGTCGTGTTGAAGACGATCGTCGATCGTGCGGTCCACCTCTCTGGCACCAATGCCGGCTCGATATTCTACTATCGCAAGGAGCTTGGCACCTTCGAACTCGGCGAGACGACGGGGCTCAACGAGGACTTCGTTGCTCAACTCCAAAAACTTGACATTTCGGCGAGAGAGTCTGGCCTCGGCGAGGCGATTGCGAAGCGACAGCCATTACAAATTCCGGATCTGAGCCAGCGCCCGAGCGAACCCTTGCGGGACTCGGTTCTGGAAGCGGGTTTCCGCGCATCACTAATCGTACCGCTGCTCGGCGCGGAGGAGCCGCTTGGCACGCTTATCCTGCGGCGTCGCCAGCCTGGCGAGTTCCCGCAGGCCATCATCCGCCTGATGCAGGCCTTCGCCGACCAGTCCGCGATTGCGCTCGAAAATGCCCGCCTCTTCGAGGAGATTGCGCAAAAGAGCCGGGAGCTTGAGATTGCGAGCCAACACAAGTCGCAATTCGTCGCTAACATGAGCCACGAGCTTAGAACCCCGCTGGCCGCGATCCTGGGTTATGCCGAGCTGATCCAGGAGGGCTTCTATGGTCCGCTGCCCGAGAAATCGCTGGATGCGCTTACCCGCATCCGCTCCAACGGCAAGCACCTGCTGGGGTTGATCAACACCGTGCTCGACATCGCCAAGATCGAGTTCGGCCAGTTCAGCCTGAACCTCGGCGAATACGCCCTCGAGAACGTGGTTGAGACAGTGCGCGCAGCAACCGAGTCGCTTGCGGAAACCAAGAAGCTCGGGCTCAGGACGGAAGTTTCCAAGCGCCTGCCGGTCGGCGTGGGCGACGAGCAGCGCCTCACGCAGGTGCTCCTCAATCTGGTCGGCAACGCCGTCAAGTTCACCGACGCGGGAGAGGTGCGCATCACAGCGACCGCTGACAATGGTCTCTTCACCGTTGCCGTGACCGACACTGGCCCCGGCATTCCTGGTAAGGAGCAGATCCGAATTTTCGAGCAGTTCCATCAAGTCGACAGCTCCAATACCAAGGCGAAGGGCGGGACAGGACTCGGTCTCGCCATCGCCAAGCAGATTGTAGAGATGCACGGCGGGCGGATTTGGGTCGAATCGACGGTCGGCAAAGGTGCCACGTTCCAGATGCAGTTGCCCATCCGCGCCGAGGCCAGGAGTGCGTCGACGTGACCAAACGCATCCTCGTTGTGGAAGACCAGGAAGACCTGCGCGATGTCTTGCGTACCCTGCTCGTCGGATCGGGCTACGAGATGCTGGAAGCCACGGATGGTCTGGCCGGCGTGGCGAAAGCACAGTCGGACCGACCCGATCTCATCCTTATGGACATTCAGCTTCCCGTACTCGACGGATACGAAGCCACGCGCCGCATCAAGACCGACCCCAGCCTAAAGGCCACGCCAGTCATCGCCGTCAGCTCATTCGCCATGAAGGGCGACGAAGAGAAGGCGCGTGCCGCCGGTTGCGACCACTACGTGACCAAGCCCTACAGTCCGCTCCAGCTGTTGCGCATCATCCGAGGCTTCCTCCCTGAGCAGGCGTAAGTTGCAAAATGAGTCCGGTTTACGGGTCCGCTTATATGGCGGGCCTCCTGTCAAGCGCTGTTATTGGGCTTCTTCTTCCCTTCCCGCCCCTCATATTCCTTTTTCGGCTTGGAGAACGCCCATTCTTTCGTCCCGGCCATAACGTTCTCACGAGCGCGGGCGCGCAAGATCCGTCAATGACGGGCGCGGTTGCGCCCCGCCCGACAGGGCTTGTCATTGACCGATCGAGCACCGCGCTATGCTTGGAAACGAGAGGGGCACTCGGGTCTTGACGTCGCGCGTTATTCCGATCTTGGAGTTGCTTTCGGCAGGTCTTGCTGCGAAGTCCATGGCGCGTGCGATGTTCGCATCAACTTTTATCCGGCAGACGACGGTTCCTCAGAATAGGTTAGGGGAAACCCCCGTTAACTGAGTCTCTGCGCCACGTGTCTCCCGCGCAACTTCACGCAATGCAACCTCGTTATGTGCGATATTGCACCAACTCCGCCATCGACTTCGTCCGCCGACCCATTAGCTTGCACACGCTGGGGTTGCTGCAGGTTCGCTACTACTGCGAACCAAAGCGAGGGCGGCAGGTGCTTACTCCCTCGACCCCTCTGACGCTTCTGCGTCATTTGGGGACGTTGGCAGGTGCTCATCTATCTGTTCCGCGACGAAAGTACAGACAGCCGCGCGCTCACGGGCGACGTGACCGGTCGTAACATCCCGCCCGTCACTTCATCAACAATTTGGCTGTTCGTGGGGGTGATCGACACACAGAAGCTTCCGCCACAGTGGGACACCGCGTATTTGCGATACGCGGTGCGTCAGGTGAGGATGATCGGCTTCTATCACTTCGAGCCCGGATGGGTTCTACCTCCCCCTATGCAAACGTGTTGATGCGCTTGATTTCTCCACACGCCCTGATCAGACCCTGAAGGCTCAGCTGGTAACTCAGCTTGTCAGCCCCCTGCGATCAAGGGTTTGTTCGGTTTTGGACAATTCCTTCGAATGCTGTACGATAGGGTACATTGGGGCATGCGGTACTAAATCAAGGTGCCGCGCCGCGCCGTTATAGGCGCTCTCCATTCCTCATATCAGAGACACAGCGGGAGGCTTGTTATCCCTCACTATTACTTCCACGTGAGACGTGGCCAAATCACGGTACTAGACCATGAAGGTATCGTACTCGCCGATACTGCGCACGCTAAAGTGGAGGCAGCACAGCGCGCGGAACAGGTCGTGAATGGGGAAGCAATGAACGGGGTGTCAATGAACAAGGCGTCAATAAACCAACAGGTGTTCGCCAGCCGTGGGGGGATAATCGTTGCTGACGATAACTGGGAGACCTTGTTTGAATTGCCGTTCTAAGGAAGCGAAAGGTGGTGCTTGGGGACTGAGGGGGCGAGTGATGACCAAGCACGAGGAGCAATACGGCTGCAACAGCGGCCAAGTCAGCGAGGCCGAGCGGCGCCTGGCGGTCCAACACATATTTATCGAACCGGCTACGCGCCTCGGGTAATGATATCCGCTCGGCGGAAAAGGCCTTGGAAGTCATGCGCGACAATCTGCGCGATATCTATCGCGCGCGCAGTCTGTTGCGGCGCAGGGTGGTAAGCCGCAAGCATTTCCCAGCTGCGCCGCTACGCGTCTCGCCAATCCAGTCATGACTTCGCGACCAATGATGCCAACCTCGATGCTCGGCTTGCCAGACCCGTTGGCGACAACGGAGGCAAATCCCGCCTCAATGAAATACACATAATCGATGCGTCTATTGCGGCCCTCAAGGGGGCGACGGACCGGAAGATCAACTCGCTGCAGGTGAGGCTCCAGCAAACCCAAATCGGCTGGCGATAGCCGCGACAGAATACGGTTCGGTGACACGGGGCCATTCCTTGACGCGGCTAAGCGCGAATTACCAAGGTAGACGGCCTATTTGATGTTGGCCGAGATGACCCGAGCCGTCGATCAATCCCCAGAGGGGCGCAGCAAGCTTGATGATCGGCTGATTTGAGGCCAAGCGCGCGTAGCGGGGACGGGCTTGGTGCTGCGTATCATATGAGCCTATACCCGCCGACCAATTTCAGATCTCCTGACATAGCCCCCTTGTTCGCCTGAAATCACAGGGCTTTCACCACGCCCTGGGGGTGCGGAGGTGCGCACCAATACCTGTCCGGTTTTTCCGGCCGCCGAGACGGAAGTTTTTGATGCAACTGGAAGATTTCGCCATGGCTTGCGCACCCAAACATGTCCGCTCTAGCTCCGCGCATGAGCACCCAACATGCCTTGGCGCTGCCCTCTCCGATACCGTCCAATACTGTGGTGATCAATGCGCGCTGCAGCTTGCGGATCGAAGTGGATCAGCGCGCGATCGTCGTCGCCGGACTACCGGTGCATCACTATCGCGCCGAAGACGCCGTCGCGGAGGCCTATGCGATGGTGTTCTTGGTGGAGTCGGGCTTCGCCCAGCAGACGGACGTGGCGCGGGCGTTTGGGCGGTCGGTGCGCACTGTTCGGCGCTTCCAAAAGCGTTATGCACACGGCGGGATGGCCGCACTTAGTCGAGAGGAAGGGTGGCGTCGCGGCCGACGGCGTATCTCCGGGAAGCGTCTAGACCCTGAGGGCAAGGCGATGAGTAACCGTGCGATCGCGCACCAACTGGGCGTCGGAGAGAACGCAATTCGCAAACTGGTCGGACCTTCAAAGCCCGCAGAGAGCGCACAGCTTGCGTTGCCGGCGATCCCGAGCGCCGCAGAGGAGATTGCGGCGGCCAGGGTGCCATCTGCCACGCGGAACAGCGAAGATGGAGATAGCGCCGTTCGATCGGTGGATGAGAAGGGAGGGGACGGTCATCCAGCCACCGCACCTGAGGCTGCGAACGACGATGAAACCGGTGCCGATGAGCCTCGACGGAGACGCTGAAGATCGGACGCTTGATCGGCAGCTGGCCTATCTAGGGTTGCTCGATGACGCCGCACCTCTCTTTCGGGAGGGGTCGTCGGTACCCGGTCTCGGTGTGCTGTTGGCTCTGCCGTGTTTGGTCGAGAGTGGGCTATTTCGGATCTGTCGCAAGCTCTACGGCGACATCGGTCCGGCACTCTGCGAGATCCTCGACAAAACGGCGACAATCTTCCCCGGTTCTCGCCGGCGCATCCGCTTCGCAATGCGTCCGCCGCGGCGTATCGGGCTTGCCTTCCCAGGCGCTGCCGTCGAGCGTGGTACCCCGGCCGTCGCGGCCGCGGCTCCCTGATCGGCCCCGAAACCGACATATTTGAGCTACCCTATGTCAGGAGATCTGAATTTAGTACAGCCCCGGACCTCTAGCGTTGCCTCGTTGAGGCCGCAGTACTTGCGGCCTGGTTTGTTGGTGGCGTCGGGGATCAAGCTCCCCCTTTCCGCAGCCGGCCCACGGTGGCATGGTGGACCCGATACGTTTTGGCAATCGCCCGGCCGTCTCCAGCCGTGACAGCCGCATGGTAGGCATGTCGGATGTGGGTCACGGGCGGACGATTGCCACCCCAGTTGGCACGACAGGAGATCTACCGCTCTACCCCCAGCAATGGACCAGCGTCGTAGATTCTCGGCTATTGTCGCTTCGTGCCAGCTGCGGACTTATGCACCGCAGCATAGTGCGAGGACATTTGGAGATCACCTCGTTGCCAATCGCCATCCACGGCCGGCGCTCTTTTCGGAGGGCTAGAACAGCCCGTACGCTTGCGCCACGGTAGCCACAAGGTGAGCGCACCGGCAAAGAACACTCGGCCCAAGCCCACCATTCATCGTATGCTGGCGAGTGCGGCTAAAGCCCGCGATGCATCGCTGAATTTGGCTACGACTGACGGGAAAGGCGGGAACGTGACGCTCAGCTGCTACGATGACCTAGCCTTGGAAGCCGTGACTATCCCTATCGGGGGTCGGGAATGGCACCTGGAGTGTGTCAGAGATCAGGGCCGCGTACTCGCATATGCGGAGAGCCATGCTCTAGCGCCATACGGGTTACTCCTGTGGGAGTCCGCCGTCGCGCTCGCGCGGTCATTGCATACCCGCTCCACGCTCGTTGAAAACAAGCAAGTTTTGGAACTGGGCGCGGGCGTCGGACTCCCTGGGCTTGTGGCCCGGAGTTTGGGCGCTGAGGTCTGGCAGACTGACAACCTAACTGCTGCATTGGAGATCGCGCGCCTGAATGCGCGCGCAAATGAAGTGGGCGGCATCACACGATTCACCGCAGATTGGACGCGATGGACTGATGACCGACTCTATGATGTCATTCTGGGATCGGACATTCTATACGAGCGGGCGATGCAAGGTTCGGTCGTTTCCATCTTCCGCCGAAATCTTGCGCCAGATGGCTTTGTACTACTTGCGGATCCAGTGCGGCAGCAGTCTATCGATTTATTGGCACGTCTAGAGGACGAAGGGGCGCGTTTCGACCTGGAAATGGCCTACGTTGAGCCCACCTGCGGGTTAGGGAGTGGAGCACCCGTCGAAATCGTGCTGCTCAAAGGTGCATTCAGTGCATGAGGCAATTGTGGCGCGCAGCAGGGCGCCAGCAGCGGTCAAGAGTGTTGAACTCGCTGGAAATTCTTTGTCGGCTTGACCACCTGGACCGGAAGTTCGGCTTGACGGCCGCGATTGAATTGGAGAAGCGACGGACGCCGGATGGCCGAGATCGTAGCGCTCGGTCCACGACCGCCCAGCGCCGATAGCAGCGGGCGCCCTGCTAAGCATCAGGCAGGGAAACTTTCTCGCGCGATCATTCGCACCCGCATCGGCTTCAGAACAACGAACGCCAGAATGGCCGCGACGATATTGAGCGCTGACGCCGCCATGAATACCGCTGTCCAGCCCCCGGTTGCCGCGGTCAGCACGTTGCCCAGTGGGACTAGGAGCGCGGCCATTCCTTTGGACGTGTAGAGCATGCTGTAGTTCGTCGTCGCGAACTTCTTGCCATAGATGTCTGTGCAGGTTGCGGGAAACAATGCAAATATCTGGCCCCAGGCGAAGTACACGAGCCCCGACAACAATACGAACATCGTGGGATCGCGAGCAAACCAGAACAGCGCAAAGATACCGATACCTTCCAAGAGAAAGGCGATGAGCATTGTGTTCTCTCGGCCAACGCGGTCAGACAACCAGCCGAAGAACGGCCGCGAGAGCCCGTTGAGCACAAGGCCGAGCGACAACGCGAAGCCGAGCGCCGGCAAAGCCAACCCCAGAATCGACACCGGCACCGTATCGATGCCGAAGTCCCGGGCGACCGGTGCGAGTTGCGCCGTCACCATCAGACCGCCGGTTCCGACCATGACAAACATCGCGTACATCAGCCAGAAGGGTACCGACTTCAGTACCTCGGCAGGGGCGTAGTCACGCTGGCTTTGTCCTACCCGTGAGGCAACGAGACCCACATGATCGGTGGCTTGCGGGGCGCGCAACATGAGCGCGGCAAGCACGATGACGATGCCCTGGCCAAGCCCAAACCACAGAAAGGCCGGTTCGTAACCGCTTGCCCGGATCAGGTTACCAAGGGGTACAACGGTTAGAGCTGAGCCCGCGCCAAAGCCAGCGACCGTCAACCCCGTGGCGAGGCCTCGTCGGTCAGGGAACCATTTCACAGCGTTGCCTGCGGTCGCTGCAAAGATCGGCGCCGCACCGAGCCCGGCGATTACTGCCGCGACATAGATGAGGTTCAGCGAGTTGGCGATTGAGTTGATCACCCAGGCCGTCGCGACCAGCACGCCACTCACAAGGACTAAGATCCTCGGGCCGGACCGATCGACCAAGTAGCCCGCGATTGGCGCGATCCAGGTTTCCGTGACGATGAAGATGGTGAAGGCCACCTGTATGGCGGCTCTGCCCCAGTGGTGCTTTGCGTCAATTGGATCGATGAACAGGGTCCAGCCGTATTGCAGGTTGGCGATCATCACCAGGCAGATGATGCCGAGACCGAGCTGACCCCTGCGCGTCCACTTGGAGGCCGCTGTACGAGCCGCCGAGCCGTCTGATGCTACCGTGATCTCAGCCCCCACCCATTGATGCCGGCGGGAAAGGGCCGCGGCCAAACCATGTCAATACCGAGCAGTGCGAACACACTCCGGATCCGTACCTCATTGCACAGTATTTTCGGCTAGGCTCATTGACGAGGAGCACAGCTGCGTCGACACCACAACGATACCAGCTCTCGGATTGAGCGCGCAAAGGAGAATGCTGTGTCGCAATCGGCGGCTGTCACCGACGGCAAATATGGGTTACGAACGGCATGCGATCGATGTGCCGATCGGATCTGTATCTACAGTTAACGGACTGGCTCGCTGCAACTCCGAAGATGCCCGCCCAGTGCCACAACCGGCCACGAGCAACCGCAAAAACGCTTGATTTGCACCCTCAATCGATTACTTCGTCGATTGCGCGCCCGTGTGGCTGACAGGCCTCGGGCATCGGCCTAGTTCTTCTTGAGACGCACGTCTTCGAGCGGCGCCGACCATGGGTAGGGATCGATCAACATAAGGGCTGGATCGGCAACGCGCGGGCCAACGGCGCTCGGCCAGACGTACTCGAAAATCGGCCCGAACCTCACGCGCTCATGCAGCAGTTCCTGGATCTGGTGCAACAACTTCTCGCGCTTGCCACGATCGGTCTCCTGCGCCTGCTCCTTGTATAGGGCGTCGATGTCGGGAAAGGCTCCGTATGCAAACGCGCCATCGCTTGGAACCGTCTCCGACATGCGCGAAGCTGCATTGCCATACACGGCATTCAAGCACATGCACAACCCTTTGAGCTTCTTTGAGCCGAGTGCGGAATAGAAAGCGGCGCGCTCCATGGTGCGCAGCCGGGTTTTGATACCAACCGCTTGAAGATAGTTGGTGATGATCTCGCCCGCCGAGAAATAGGGCGGCCAGGGGTAAAGGTCACCCGCATCGAAGCCGTTGGGATAACCGGCCTCCGCCAGCAACTGCTTAGCCTTGGCGGGATCGTAGGGATATGGCTCAATGGGCAGCGCAAACTCGAAAGTCCTTGGCACAATATTCCCTGTCGGTGGGGAGGCGCCCAGGGTCTCGGCTTGGCTCAGTTCCCGTCGGTTGATGGCATAGTTGGCAGCCAGCCGCACTCGCCGGTCGGCCCAGGGTGATTTTGGGTCCCACATGTCTAGGAAATCGAGATAGTAGGTAGCGATCCCCCCTGAAAAGACAAGTTTGAGCGTTGGATCTCGCTTCAAGTCCTCTGCCATCGGTGCATCGAGCAGGTAGGCGAGGTCGACCTCTCCGCGCTTGAGCATGGCCAATCGCGTTGTTGCTTCTGGCACGCTCCTGTAGACCAACCGCTTCACTGAAGGCATTTTGCGCCAATAACCCTCGTAGGCCTCCATCACCAAATCGACTCCGGGCACGCTACTCACAAACTTGTAGGGTCCCAGTCCAATCGGGTGCTTCTTGAACCCTTCTGTGCCGACCGACTCGACGTACTTCTTTGGGACGATCCAACCCGCGCCTGAGGCGAAAGTGCCGTAGAAGGTCATGAAATCAGGCCATGGTTCGTGGAGCATAAAGCGCACTCGATAGGGGTCGACGACGGCTACCTCCTTCACCTTCTGGTGCAGCAGTTTCGTCTTGGCCCGGTCGAAGCTGAACTTCACATCCTCGGCTGTGAACGGTTCGCCGTTGTGGAATTTCAGCCCCTCACGCAACTTGAACTCGTAGACCTTCTGGTCGGGGCTCAACACCCACGATTCTGCCAAGCTCGGGCTCAGGTGGTTTCCCGGCATGGGCTTCACCAGCGCATCATGCAGCGCGTAAAGCACCCAAAACGGCGTAAGCACGCCCACGACTTCACCTGGATCGTACCAGGCGGGAGATAGAGTCACGTACAAGGCCCAGCGCATCTCGCCTTCAGGCTTGGTCTGCGCCTGCAGCGGATGGGAGAGACCACTCGTGTACAAGGCGCACAGCACATATCCGAGCGCCAAGCGCAGCTTATCGTTCATGCTCTTGCCTCCTTAGGCCGGACGGTCTGGGTTCGTCCGGGGATGGTTTGCTCCTCTCCGGGGGACGATGTTCCGGCAGCACCCGCCGAGGCCCATTACGTCGATAGGTCTGCGGTCGGCGCCCGAGCGGTCTAGGATACGGAGCGCATCTTATCGACAGAGTGCCGAGCATGCCTCCACTAATCAAGAGATGTGCCCGGAGCAGAACCCGGGACAGAGGCAGTCACGCCGATCAAATTGCGCCGTCCATTGGATTCGCGCTTGCGGCCTTCTTCATCGGCCTCGGAAAGTGGTCAGGAGTGTTCCGCTCAGACGTCCGAAGGACCCCTAGCAACAGACCGAGTTAGCGCAACTTAGCGCGATGTCGAATGGGTCGGAGTAGTGCTAAACAGCAGACTCGATCGACCTCGCTCCGCTTAGCAGGAATTCAAGCGCCGCTGCGAGATTAGCCACGACGGACACGCACGTAACAGTGTCTTTGGTGCCCATGCAGCAAACTCGGGCTAACAAGCCCGGTGGCTACTTTCTAGGCTCGTACCGCATCGCCACCGCCACCGCCACCGAACCGAACTCCAGCCGGCTCATGAGCCACAAGTCGATATGCTTCGATAGCCCCGCGAACACCCGCTAGCCTGGGCTGCACCACGAACTCGTACTCATCGATCAATCCCAGCTCCGCCAAGGCCAGCGGCAGCTTCACGCCTCCCACGAGCAGTCCCTTACCCAACTCCCGCTTGAGCCGCTGAACGGCGCTCCTTAGATCCCCGCGGACGAGCTCCGCGTTCCAATCGACCGGGGCCAGGGTGCTCGACACGACGTACTTCTTTGCCGCGTCGATCGTCCGGGCGAAGGGTTCCATCCAATCAGGCCTCGCTCCCGTCCGCGCCGGCGGCCGGAACGCTGCCTCCATCATTTCGTAAGTCACCCGCCCAAAGAGGAGGGCATCGGCTTGGTCGAGGTTCTCCACCGCGTGACGATGCAACTCTTCGTCCGCGGGAATTGCACGATGGTCGCAGCACCCGTCCAAAGTGACGTTGATGGAATACCGAAGAGGTCGCATCGCGTAAGCCTGCCACGATCAGAGTTGGATTGGAAGTTTTAGCGGTACGGTCGACCGACGTACCGGACGGGCATGGACCTAACTGGCCAGCAGTGGACGATCGTCCTCCGGCAGCAGCCGTTCAACCTCCGCTATTCGGGTTAGGAGCACGCACGTCGTCTGCCTGAGCGGCACGGCAAAAGTAACTCTGTAACCGGACAGGATTGCCGCTGAGCCGACACTTCAGAGGTGTGCCAGAGGACGAAATCGCTACCGCGATAGCCCGCTGCGCGGGGTGTCATCCGGATGGCGTTGCGACTGTAGGGAGCATCGATAGCGGCGAGCGAGAGCCATCGATTACGGGAGCCATCCGTTACGGGGCGGCAGCCAGATCTTCTTCGACCGTTGAGCATCAGCTACGATGCCGGTCGCGCAGATCGTCACCCTCTATTTGGCGTCAGATTATGAGGACCGCTGTCTTGCAGGAGACTCCCGTGCCAGGACGCACGTCGCGTCGCCGTCGTACCGTGCACGTCAGTCATTCGCGCTATGCTGGTCTTCACCGTCAGTCACCATCCAGCTCACAACCTCCTGGTGAAATGCATGTGTTGCCGTTTTGCTCAAGTCATTGAAGTCACAAGTGACCCCAGAATTACTTTCCCCTATTTACTCAAGATCCGTGCCAGCACGCTCGGGTTGTGTGCGTTGCCTGCTGGTTTCAGATCGGCGACGCCATCACTCGCTTGAAGGCCCCATCAACCTCGTCGCGCGACGTTCCATCCCTCACCATCAGCGCCGGCGTCTCGATCAAACCCTCGTAGAGCCCGCCGCACCGTAGTCGCGCCGCCTCTCGCGATTTCGTCCATTGGCGCTTTTCGTACGCCTGCCGTCGGCGCGTGCGGATAGGGTCGTCATGCAGGCGTCCGAAAACCTACACAGGAGGAGACCTGCGCACCGGCGAAGCAGTTCACACCTTCTGGCCGAGGGCCATGCCTCTCGTCACGACAGCCCCCCGAGCACTCCCGCATCGACGGTGTCTCAGCACGACCTCTAACGCCGGAGCCGGAGATTGATGGGCCGCAGCACGGCGGGGATTCTGCGGGGTTCCCGCCCGGCCTGAATCAGTCGTTACTTCAATGCGGCGCTCTTAGTCCCAATCTGTAAGAGCACCAATGCTTGCGCACGAGACTTGACGCGCATACTTCGCGAGCAAGCCGCGTGCATAGCGTGCTGAAGGCTGCTGCCATAGGCGGCGCCGGGCGTCCAAGATGTCCGCAGATACATTCAGGTGCAGCAGGTGCTTGCTGGCATCTATCGTCACCAAGTCTCCCTCTTCGACCAAGGCGATTAGGCCACCTTCGTAGGCCTCTGGAGCCACATGGCCAATTACCAATCCCCACGTGCCACCGGAGAACCGGCCGTCGGTTACAAGTGCCACCGATTCGCCGAGACCCTGCCCGACGAGCGCACTGGTGGGCGCCAGCATTTCCTGCATGCCTGGGCCACCTTTGGGACCCTCGTAGCGAATCACCAGCACATCCCCAGCCTTAATCGTTCGCGCCAGAATGGCCGCCATGCCGTCGCCTTCGGAATTGAAGACACGTGCGGGACCTGTGATGGACGTCGTCTTCAATCCGGTAATCTTCGCGACGCAGCCTCTCGGTGCAAGATTGCCTTTCAAAATGGCGAGATGCCCCTCGGGGTACATGGGGTCTGACCACGGTCGGATCACGTCCTGTCCAGCCGGTGGACTTTCTGGGACATCCTCCAGACACTCTCCCAACGTCCTGCCCTCGATGGTCATGCACGCGCCGTTCAAGACGCCGTTGACCAGCAGCATTTTCAGAACCTGTGGCGTGCTCCCTGCGCGATGGAAATCGACTATCACATAACGCCCGGATGGCTTGAGGTCGCAGAGCACCGGAACTTTGCCGCGTACGCGCTCGAAATCGTCGAGCGTCCATGGAACGCCGGCCGCCGCAGCAATCGCGAGGTAGTGTAGAACCGCGTTCGTCGAGCCGCCCGTCGCCATGACCAGAGCGACCGCATTCTCTATCGATTGCCGCGTGATGATCTGGCGTGGGGTCAAATTGCTTTGAACGGCTGCGACCAGGACGCGTGCTGCAATTTCAACTGATGCCAGCTTGTCAGGTCCGACTGCTGTCAGTGTCGACGATCCAAGCACGCTCATGCCCAGCGCCTCGAATGAACATGCCATTGTGCTGGCGCTATACATGCCACCGCACGCCCCGACGGAGGGACAGGCATTGCGTTCAATGCCAATGAAATCGCTTTCCGCCATCCGTCCAGCACCGTAGGCACCGACCGCCTCGAATGCTGACACGACGGTCAGATCCTTGTTCTTCCACCGGCCTGGCTTTATCGTGCCGGTGTAGACATAGAGTCCCGGCACATCCATACGCGCCAGCGCGATCATTCCGGCCGGATTGTTCTTGTCGCATCCCCCGACGACGAGCACGCCATCCATCATTTGCCCGCTGACCGCGACCTCGATGGCGTCGGCAATCACCTCACGCGAAACAAGCGAGTACTTCATGGCCTCGGTGCCCATGCCGATTCCATCTGTCACCGTCGGTATGCCGAACACCTGTGGTTTGGATCCAGCTGCTTCGAGCGCGACTACGGCGCGGTCGACCAACGGTTGAATACCTGCATTGCAAGGGTTCATGGTCGAATGCGCGTTCGCCACGCCGATGATTGGCTTTGCGAAGTCACCATCGCCAAATCCGACAGCACGAAGCATTGCACGGTTCGGTGAACGCACCACACCTTCGGTGAGCACACGGGACCGGCGGTTAACCGCGTGAAGTGCGTCATTGTTGATGCCACTCATATCAACCTCCTGGCGGTCCACTTCTCCACTCTTCACTAGGCTAGAAATCTGGTTGACAAAAATGCATTATTGAACGCGTATTGATGCGATATGAGTATCAGCGCGCCAGAGCTGCGCCAGTTGCGGCATTTCATTGCTGTCGCTGAGCGGCTTCACTTCGGTCAGGCCGCCGCGACGGTTGGCATTACCCAGCCTCCCCTTTCGCGATCGATTCAGGATCTGGAGCGCCGCATTGGCGTGAAGTTGCTCAGCCGAACACGCCGGCATGTCGAACTCACCAATGAAGGTGTCGCCTTTCTCCGGGACGCCAAACAAATAGTGGGCCTCCTGGAAGCCGCTGTGCTCCAAGTGCAACAGATGGCAGCCGGTGAGGGGGGACGTCTCGCGGTTGGATTTATCCCGCTCGCCGACTATGGCGTGCTGCCTCGCGTGCTCAAAGACTTCAAGGCCTCCCATCCGAAGATCACGCTGGCCCTGCGCGAGATGCTCTCGCCTGAGCAGATCACAGCGTTGACGAGCAAAGAACTTGATGTCGGCCTTGTCATCCCGCCCCTGTCTGCACAGGAGTTCGAGCACCTGGTGGTACAGCGGGAACAGTTCGTTGTGGCCTTGCCTGCAGGGCATCTATTGGCGCGTGGCCGCGGGCCGCTCAAAGTAGGCCAATTGGCCTCTGAGCCTTTTGTGCAAGTACCTCGCGACCGTTCGCCCGGTCTACACGAAAAGATCAACCGATTGACGTCAGCCGCTGGATTTGCCCCTCACGTCGCCCAAGAGGCCATCCAGATGCAAACGGTGGTGAGCCTTGTCTCAAGCGGACTCGGTATCGCGCTAGTTCCGTCGTCCGTCGCCAATATCGGCCGGCAAGGCGTCGTTTACAGACAGCTGTCGGACACTCATGACCCTCTCGAAATCTGGTTGGTCTGGCGACGCGGTCATCTTGGACTGGCGGCTAGCGGCTTCGTCGCCCACGCCCGCCGGCTGACGCGCGGGAAACAGAAGCAAGCATAGCAGTCGCCGACTGGTCTCGCTGCCGCGCGGATAATGCGGCGCTCGGCGCGCGTGATTGCGCGGCATCGTCGACTTCGTCTGCATTGGGTCAAGGGCCGTCCCGCATGCAAGGTCCTGAGACTATCAAACGGTGTCCGCAGTTCCCCTGATTCCGGGCATGGGATCGACCGACAGGCCATTACGCTTGGTGCTGGCGCTCTGCGCTTCGAGAGCATGATCAAGGTAGCTAAGGGCCAGCGGTCTATTGGATCATAGGCAACGGCGAGCACCGCATTTGTCGCAAGCACGCTTGGTGCCGGCGTCTTGCCCTTTCTCGTAATGGCTGGTGCAAGTGCGCTGGACCTGCCGTTTCCGCCCCGGCAGCTACGATGTTTTTCGCTCTCAGTCCGGACTGAAATTCTTCTCGGATCAGAAACGGGCTCTCCGCGAGATGCTCCGGCTGTCGAAGGCATCCTGGGCGGCGGTTGCCTTCGTGATACATTATGGTGTCGGCCACGAGGTCCTCCAGGCGAGGTGCGGGCGCGGCCGCTGGAATGGCACACAGAGAGCAGAAAGGGGAGCCTGTGAAAGTCATCGCTATCGAGACCATCCGCGTCGGAGAGTTTCCCAACCTGCTGTGGGTGCAGGTTCTGACCGACGAGGGCGTGACGGGGCTGGGCGAGACCTTCTACGGTCCGGCCGCGGCGGAGGGGCATATTCACGGAATCATTGCCCCCTATCTGATCGGCAAGGACCCGCGCAACATCGAAGCGCACCAGGTGCATTTGACGGGCTACATCGGCTTCACGGGCGCCAGCGCCGAGATGCGGGGCCGCTCGGCGATCGACATCGCACTGTGGGACATCCTGGGGCAGAGCGTCGGCCTGCCGCTGTGTGACCTGCTGGGCGGGAGGGTACGCGACGAGATTAGGGTCTACAATACGTGCGCGGGTTACTCCTACGTGCAGACGCGGCCCACCCAGGGCACCGACAACTTCGGCCTCGACGCGGCCAAGGGGCAGTACGAGGATCTCGACGGGTTTCTGAACCGCGCCGACGAACTAGCGGTGTCGCTGCTCGAGCAGGGTATCACAGCTATGAAGATCTGGCCGTTCGACTACGCCGCGGAGCGGACGTCGGGCCATTGGATCGATGCGGAGGAGCTGCGGCGCGGGTTGGTGCCGTTCGAGAAGGTCCGCAAGGCCGTCGGCGACCGCATGGATATCGCCGCCGAGCTTCACTCCCTGTGGAGCCGGCCGCAGGCGATCAAGATTGCCCAGGCGCTTGAGCCGCTGCAGCTCATGTGGGTTGAGGATCCGGTGTTCATGGACCACCTCCATTCGATCAGCGAGGTGGCGCGCGCGACGCGGGTCCCCATCGCCGTCGGCGAGACGCGCGGGGGGCGCGCCGACTTCCGCGCCTTGCTTGAGCTCGAGGCGCTGTCAATGCTGATCATGGACGTGACGTGGGGCGGCGGCGTGAGCGAGGCGCGCAAGGTCGCGGCGATGGCGGAGGCCTGGCACGTGCCGGTGGCTTTCCACGACTGCACAGGGCCGGTGGCGCTGGCGGTGTCGACGCATCTTGCGCTACACGCGCGCAATTGCTGGGTGCAGGAGATGGTGCGCGCCTTCTACTACGGCTGGTACCACCGCTTCGTTACCGTGCTGCCGCCGGTTGCGAAGGGGCGGATCACGGTGCCGGCGGGGCCGGGACTCGGGCTCGCCCTGCAACCCGGGATCGGGCAACGCCCAGACGCCGCCGTGCGGCGCACGACGCCCAGCGATCTTTAAGGCGCCAGCCGTCACAGTCGCGCTCAAGCGCGGCCGTGCCGGAACACTTGCATTGACGTAAGCGGACGCGTCCTCGACAAGGCTCCCGGCTAGTCATTGCGGCTGTGGGTCAAGGGCGCCCTCGCGCACAGTTCCTGCGACCGCTAGGCTTCGTCCGCAATACCCTCGATTCCAGGCACGATGTCGATCGGCCGGCGCAAGGCCGCGATGTGCCATAGGATCTAAATCGCTGCCGCGATAGCCGCTGCGCGGGGTGCCCGATCGAGGGGTGAGTACCCAATTTCGAGGAGACGATAGGGGGTGGGGAACCCCGTCCTGAGGAGAGATCGAGGTCTCGACAACCTCACTCAGGAGAAGCTCCCCATGAGCACTGATACCATCGTCAGCCAGCTGCGTCAGCGTATGATTGAGGACATGGCCGCGCGCAAGCTCGGGCCCCATTCGCAGCGCAGCCACATTCATAGCTGCAAGTGCTTTGCGGCATTCCTCAAGCGCTCGCCCGACACGGCGACCGCCGACGATATGCGTGGCTTCCAGCTGCATCTGATCGAAGCCGGCCTCAGCATCGGCAATCGCAACCGGATCATGAGCGGCGTGAAGTTCCTATTCCGCGTCACGCTGAGGCGGCACGATCTGGCAGCCGAGATCTACCACCTCAAGGAGCCACAAAAGCTGCCTCTAACCATGAGCCCGGAGGAGGTCGATCGGCTCCTTACCATGGCCGACAATCTCAAAGTCCATGTCATGCTCGCGCTCGGCTATGGCTGCGATTTGCGGGCCGGTGAGATCGTTCGCCTCAAGGTCGGCGACATCGACAGCGTGCAGATGATCATCCGTGTCCTGCAGTCGAAGGGCCGCAAGGACCGCCACGTCATGCTGCCGCAAGAGGTGCTCTCGTTGCTGCGGGAGTGGTGGAAGACACGCCCGACGCGCTTCGACGCGGACGTGCCCGTCAGGGAGCGTTAGCTGTTTCCCGGGCGCCGGATAGGCGAGTACCTCACCACGCGCCAGTTGAGTCGCCTTTTCCACAAGACGACAAAAGCAGCCGGCATCACCAAACCCGTGAGTCTGCATTCGCTGCGCCATTCCTTTGCAACGGATCTGCTCGATAGCGGGACCGATGCTCGTTGCGATGGTCGGCTTCCTTCAGCTTGACGCTGATTTCTCGTCTGCCGTGCCAAGGCTGCCCTTAACCCTCTAGCCAGCTGCGCGACCAGCGGTTCAAAAGGAAAAGCGTGCGGGTCATGATTCAACGCCCACAGCGGCCAGGCCGCGGTGGATCACGCTACCGTTCTAGGAACTCACCGACGATGTGAATGTCGTTGAACGGATCAATCAGCGCCACTGAGGCCTGGGCTTGTAATCCATGCCCATGCGTCCAGTGGGGCCAGCCGCGCTCGCCTAGGTTTCTGTTGCGTGATGCCGTTTGCGATGTGCCGGAAAAACTGCGTTGCGTTTTTCTGCAGCTCGTGGCTTGCCTGCAACTAGTGCTCACGAAATGCCTAACGCTGCTTGCGTGGCTGTCGCTAACTGGGCCAGCATCGTGTTGTTGAAGCGTAAGAGTAATGGGGCGGGATCAATGCACAAGGTGGTGACTGCGTTCGCAGGCATGCTTGTCTGCGCGGGTGGGGCTTTTGCGGGTGACGGTTACACGCGTCAAACAAGTTCGGGCGGATTGTCAGCCTACGTCGGCGGCCATGCCGGCGTTTCCATCGCCAACACCGAAGTCAACATCTCAGGTGCTGGGTCCGTAGATGGAGTTGGTTCGCACGGCGTAATTGGCGGCGTGCATGCTGGCCTCGACTACACCCTGCCAGCCAGGGTGTTCTTCGGGGTTTACGGCTTCTACGACTGGCAATCCACTGAATCGAGCTTGAGGTTCGACGGGTTCAGCGCGAGCGTTGACCTTGACGGCTCCTACGGGTTCGGCGGTCGTTTCGGCTACGACTGGGGTAAGGCCAAAGCCTACGGGCTCGTTGGCTGGCGCCATACCAACCTGAGTTGGGCGGCGACCGGCGCGGGTCCGGGCGACTTTGCTGGCTTTCCCAGCAGCCTCAACGGCATTGACATTGGTGCCGGCATGGCCATTCCGCTCGCTCAAGGCCTTGAGCTAGGCATCGAGGGCGTGTGGACGAAGTTTAATAGCGAATCCATTGAGTCCGGACTGGGCACAATCAAGCTTGACCCGGACCAGCTCAGCGTGATGGGCCGTTTGTCCGTCCGGTTCGACAACTGAGTTATTTGCAGGAGCGTTGGCCAGGGTCAGGCGTGCACGCCAATATGTGCGTGTAGTAACGCCTGACTTTCATCCGCGTGGTCTGCTCGCGCTGACCAAATTCAATCAGGGAGTGGCGCGATATCGCTCATCCCGGATCGGGGGAGATCAGGGCAAGAAAACCCGGACTTCTGCGACGACAGGAGACCCGGGTTCACAAAACCACATAGCTACCCGTCGCGCACGTGTGAGGGTGTGAGGGCGCGGGCCAGTCGATTGGCGGGCGTGGTACGTTGGCGCCAACAGCCTCCCGGGAGAGTTGCATCATGAAGCGGGTCGGCATCATCGTCACCACCTCGGCCAATACGATGGACGGCTTCAAGTCGGGACTTCGCGACCGTGGCTGGGTTGAAGGCGAATGCTTCAGCTTCGAACTTCGAGCGGCCCAAGGGCAACTGCATCTGCTGCCTGAATTCGCCGTGGCCGAACAGCGGTCCCTGGACACCCTTCCTCGCCGAAATGGTCAACCTCGGTGTCAACCTGATTGCCGTCATCGGAACGGTTACGGTGAGAGCGGTTCGCCGAGCCACCTCGACCATTCCGATCGTATTTGCAGTGGTTGTTGAACCGATCGCGACGGATTGGCCACGAACCTGGAACGTCCCGATGGAAACGTCACTGGGGTAACCACTTTTGATTGCCGACAGGCCACGGCGCAATTGGAGTTCCTCAGGGCGGTGAGTCCGTCCCGGCCGAGATGCTCGCTAAGGCTAACCAGGTCATTCAGTGATTTCGAACTCGAAGGCGGGCTATGGCGTAGCACACATTCGAAGTCGATCGCCGCCTTATCTGCTTACACAGGCGATCGGGATTTTCTAATACATCCCCCGGGGTTTGCATTGATTTCGGCGCCCCTGTGAAATTGCCATGCTGGGCGATATGCATAGGATCGCTCTTCTGGCGGCACTTTGTAGCATGCCCGTGCTCGCGGCCGCCGAAACTGTGCGTCGCGGAGGCATTCCAGAACCCTACTGGGGAACATGGGCGCCAGACGCGAGCGGCTGCAAGGAGCCAGCTCAGCGCCTCGTTCTGTCAGGTGAGGCCTACATCGGTCCGGAAACGACATGCAAGGTCGTGTCGGTCAGCGAAACGCCCAGCAAGACTGGTCCCAACTACTCCGCCCGTGTGGAATGTTCACCAAGGGGGGTGACCAATCTAATCATTCAACCAAAGGGCAAGGATGCCGTGTTGAGCGGCCACGATTTGCAAAGCCTTAAACCCTACCAGCGCTGCTCCACAAACACCGCGGCCGCCACCGAACCTGGCCAGTCGCCAAAACCCAAACCCTCGATACTGCCATCGCCGCCGGCGCAGCGACCTGACCAGACGACTGAAGCGCGCATTGCAGAATGGCTCAAGACGTGCTTGGCCGATTGGGACCGGACCACGCATATGACCAAGGCGGATTGGCGGACAACCTGCCGACGTGTAGCAGACGAGCGGGGACGCTTCGTGGCCGAACAGCAGTCCCGGGACACCCTTCCTAAGACTGACAAGAAATCCGGACGGCGTTGAGGCCAGCTGCTAGGCCGCGAATTTACTTGATCGCGTGGCCCCAACCACGCTCGGCAAAGCACCTACCTAGCTCCCCGTTGCACTGCAAGGTCGACCGCGTTCGCGCCGTCCCGGAATGACCGGAATGGGTCAGATTCGGTCGCCGCGGCGGGATCATGAGGACCTTCCGGCGCGTCGGGTGACCCTCCGATTCCAGACACAGCTGCTGCGGCAGCACGGATGATCGGTCTGTGGCAGGAGGAGACCTCGCCTATTCCAACCGCAGCATGAGAGAGATGCCTGATACCACAGAAGGGTCGAACCTGCCATATCTGGTGGACACGCGGCGAGCGCCCACCGGGGCTCTGCGACAAGCGCTTCACATTCGCCTACATCTTCGCTTGCGTTGAGCCCGGCACCGACAACGGCTTCGCCCTGGTCATGCCCTATGCCAACACCGAGGCGATGCAGCAGTTCCTCGACCGCTTCCATAGTTTCTATCGAGCGATACATCGTGGTGGCGATGGCCAAGTGCTCTTGGGCTGCCGCTTGCCGGCGCGTCGGTAGAGCTTGCCAAGACCCAGGCGGCAATATGACGAGCGGGCGCATACCGCGGCTCGGCAAGTGCCAGCGTCTTGCGGTAGTTGGCCTCACCAATCTCGTCGAACCGATGGGCCGCGATGCCGTCGTGGCGCGCCTCGTCCACGCGGTTGAGGAGCAGAGCGGTCCGACCGAACGCATGGTAGTTCCAGCCGAGAGTGTAGACGACTCGCCTCCGGCCGAGCGCCTTGACCTCGACGTCGCCTTTGGCCAACCGCAGGGTACCGCATCATGCTCAGCCGCTTGACCACACAACGGCCTTCAACTTGAATCGAGACTTCCCGAATGGGCCCTTAGAACGCCACCTCGCCGGCGAGGTGGCAACGGGTGAAGTGGCCGGGCGATATTTCGCGAAGCGCCGGCGCCTCGGTGCGGCAGCCGGCGACGGCGTGGCGGCAGCGTGGATGGAAGTAACAGCCTGACGGCGGCGCGGCGGGACTGGGCACTTCGCCGCCCAGGATGCCGTCGGTGGCGCGCACCCTCGGGTCGGCGATCGGGACGGCACGCATGAGGGCCGCGGTGTAGGGGTGCTGTGGCTGGCGGAAGATCTCGTCGGTCGGAGCAAGCTCGACGAGCTGGCCGACATACATCACCGCGATGCGGTCGGAGATGTGGCGCACAACCGAAAGGTCGTGGGCGACGAAGAGGAAGGTGAGTCTCAGGCGCGACTGCAGTTCGAGCAGTAGGTTCAGCACCTGCGCCTGGACCGAGACGTCGAGTGCGGAGACCGGCTCATCTGCAACGAGGAGGCGTGGAGCGGTGGCGAGCGCCCGGGCGATGCCGATGCGCTGGCGCTGGCCACCGCTGAAGGCGTGCGGAAAGCGATGCAAGAATTCGGGGCGCAGGCCCACGAGGCGAAGTAGTTCGGCCACCCGCTCGGTACGCTCGCGGCGGTTGCCGATGCCGTTGACCAACAGCGGCTCGCCGACATTGTCGAGTAAGGTCATTCGCGGGTTGAGCGAACCGAAGGGATCCTGGAAGATCATCTGGATTTCGGCACGCAGCGGCCGCAGTTCGGCCGGCGAGAGGGCGGCGAGGTCGACCACGCGGCCGGCGCGGGTGCGGTAGAGGATTTCGCCGCCGGTCGGGTCGATGGCGCGCAGGATGCAGCGCGACGCGGTAGTCTTGCCGCAGCCGCTCTCGCCGACGAGGCCCAGCGTCTCGCCCTCGTTGACGGTAAAGTCGACGCCGTCGACTGCCCGGACATGGCCGACGGCGCGCTGCAGGAAGCCCCGGGTTATGGGGAAGAATTTCCGCAGGCCGCGGACCTCAAGCAGGGACTGGTTCATGTCGGTTCCGCCTGGTCGTGATGCAAGAAGCAGCTCGCGAGCTGGTTGGGGGTCACCGGCTGGAGGCTGGGGACGGCAGCCGAGCAGCGCTCCATCGCCTCCGGACAGCGCGGATGGAATGGGCAGCCGGCCGGCCGGCTGAAAGGGTGCGGCAGGGCGCCGCTGATAACCGGCAGCGCCACGCGGGTTTCGCCGTAGAGGCTCGGGATCGATCGCAATAGGGCCCTGGTGTAGGGATGCTTGGGGGCGTGGAAGATGTCGTCCACCGGTCCCTGCTCCATCACGCGGCCAAGGTACATGACGACGACGTAGCTCGCCATTTGCGCGATCACACCCAGGTCATGGGTGATGAAGATGATGGCGGTGTTGTACTTGGCCTGCAGGTCGTGCAGCAGGCCGAGCACTTGCGCCTGGGTGGTGACGTCAATGGCGGTGGTCGGTTCATCGGCGATCAACAGGCGTGGCTTGCAGCTAAGCGCCATGGCGATCATGGCGCGTTGACGCAGGCCGCCGGAGAGCTGCCAGGAGTAGGCGTCGACCCTCTGCTCCGGCATCGAGATACCGACGTCGCGAAACAAACCGACCGTGATGTCGCGTGCCTCGCGCCGGCTGAGCTTGCGATCGGTCTGCCAGCGTTGGCCGTGTAGCAGGATTGCCTCGATGATCTGATCGCCGACCGTGTGCACCGGGCTGAAGGCGGCCATCGGTTCCTGTGGGATCAGCGCGATCTCGCCGCCGCGGATGTCGCGCATGTCGGGTCCTCGCGCGGCCAAGCGGGCGAGATCGACCACGCCGTTGCCGTCGCGGCGGCGGAAGCGAATTTCGCCCGAGGTGATTCGTCCCGGCCGCTCGACGAGCTGCAGGATCGCCTTCATCGTCACGCTCTTGCCGCAGCCGCTCTCCCCGACGACGCCGAGCACCTGTCCGGGCATGACATCGAAGCTGGTGCCGTCGACGGCGCGCACCAGACCCTCGTCGAGGGCGAAGGAGACCCGCAGATCGCGGACAGAGAGCAATGGGATTTCGGCGTTGGCGATCATCGCGGGCCTCAATGGCTGCGCCCTCAATGGCTATAAGGGTCGGCGGCGTCGCGCAGTCCGTCGCCCACCAGGTTGAAGGCCAGCACCGAGACGATCACGACCAAGCCCGGAATAAGCAGCCAGGGCGCCAGCGCCAAGGTCTGGATGTTCTGCGCCTCCTGCAGCAGCACGCCCCAGCTGATGGCCGGCGGGCGGATGCCGAGGCCGAGGAAGGAGAGCGAGGTCTCGTTGATGATCATCACCGGGATGGCGAGCGAGGAGGTGGCGATGATGTGGCTGGCGAACGTCGGCACCATGTGACGCAGGATGATGCGCATGCGGCTGCAACCGGCAAGCCGCGCCGCCAGCACGAAATCCTCCTCCCGCAGCGCGAGGAAGCGGCCCCGCACCTCGCGGCCGAGCGTCGTCCAGCCGACCAGCGACAGGATCACGGTGATGGCGAAGAACACCTGCGTCGGCGTCCAGTCGCGCGGCAGGGCGGCCGACAGTGCGAGCCAGATCGGGATGGTCGGCACCGATTGCAGGAGCTCGATCAGGCGCTGGATCACCTGGTCGGTCCTGCCGCCGACATAGCCCGAGATGCCGCCCAGCACGACGCCCAGGATGACGCTCAAGGCAACCGCAACTAGTCCGACCGTCATCGAGGTCTGTGTGCCGTACATGATGCGGGACCACTGATCGCGGCCGAGCCGGTCGGAGCCCAAGAGGAAGATGCGCTGCGCCGGATCGACCGGCCCGACCAGATGGCCGTTGGTGAAGAAGCGGACCGGCACCCTCTTGGTGACGTCGGCCTTCCATTCCATGCGCAGGGTGGTCGGGTTGCGCTTACCGACGATCGCCGGCACCCAAGGCGAAAGCTTGCCGTCGGCAAAGAAATGCACCGACTGCACCGGGATGAAAGCCTGCCGCGCGTCGGTGCGCTCGGGATCCTGAGTGGCGAAAAAGCCCGGGAACAGCACGACCGTGTAGAGCACGATCAGCAGGGCGGCACTCGCCATGGCGAGGTGATGGCGACGGAAGCGCCACCACACCAGTCGCCAGTTGGAGGCGACGGCGATGCGATCCTCGGCCTCCTTGCCGGCGGCTAGGTCGGTCATTTCTCCACCCGGATGCGCGGATCGAACAGCGCCAACAGCACGTCGGAGACGAGCGTGCCGACAACGGTGAGGAACGAGTAGATCAGCAGGATGCCGCCTGCGAGGTACATGTCCTGGTTGACGAGCGCGCGCAGCAGCAGCGGGCCGATGTTGGGCAGGTTCATCACCGTAGCGACGATCAGGCTGCCCGAGAACAGCTGCGGCAGGTACCAGCCGATGGTGCTGACCAGCGGGTTGAAGGCGAGCCGCACCGGATAGCGCAGCACCAGCCGCCATTCCTTCATGCCCTTGGCGCGCGCCGTCACGACGTAGGGCTTGTTGAGTTCGTCGAGCAAGTTGGCGCGCATGATGCGGCTCAAGCGCGCCGTGCCGGCGATGCCCAGCACCAGCGCCGGCAGCCAGATGTGCTCGAGCAGATCGGCGACGCGGCCCCAACTCCACGGCGCGTTGACGTAGTCGGGCGAGAACAGGCCGGTGACGCTCACGTCGAAATAGGCGAAGGCGACCCACATCAGGATCAGCGCCAGCATGAAGTTGGGCGTGGCGACGCCGATATAGTTGATCACGGTCAGGATGTGATCGCCGACCGAGCGCGGGTGCGTGGCGGAGTAGATGCCGGCCGGGATCGCCAGCACCCAGGTAAGCACGAAGGAGAAGAGAGCTAGCGCCAGCGTCAGCCCCAGCATCTCGCTGATCAGCTCGGCATTGGGCCGCTGGTACTCGAGCGACAGGCCGAAGTCGCCGTGCAGCAGATGCTGCACCCACAGGAAGTACTGCACGATCATCGGCTGATCGAGGCCGTACTGGTGCCGCATGGCGGCAATCTGCTCGGCCGACAGCGAGGAACCCGACGAGGCGAGCGTCGCCACATAGGCCGTCAGGAAGTCTCCCGGCGGCGCCTGGATGATGACGAAGATGACGAACGAGTAGATCACCATCAGCAGCGGCAGGAGAGCCAGACGCTGCAGGATGTAACGCGTCATGGTTTACCCGTACTCAGCGACGCGATCCCCTTGCTACTTGGCGAAGTAGAACTGCTCGGTCCGAGCGTTGCCCGGGCTGCGCAGCGGCCAGTCGTTGCCCATGGTTTTGGGCACGTTGTGGAACTTGTTGTTCATCACCACGACGCCCTGGACCATCGGCGTGAGGCCGATCGTGCCGATCTCGAACACGTTGTCTGCCCAGATCTGGTAGAGCTCCTTGCTGAGCTTGACCTGCTCGTCGGGCGGCGCGGTGCGCGCCTTGTCGACGATCTCGACAATGCGCTTCATCGCCGGCGTCGGCTCCTGGCCTTCCTTGCCGCCCGAGGCGTACCAACGGCGCCACAGCGGGCCGATCGTGAGGATCGGCGCGTTGCGCGGGTCGACCTTGGCGTTGCCGGTGTAGGGGAACGCGCTGGTGTCCTCGTTCCAGATCTCCGCCATCAGCTCGTTGTTCTCGTTCATCTTGAAATGCAGGGCGCGTTCCCGCACCTGCACGATGGTCTTGATGCCGACCGCCTGCCAGTCCTTGGCGACCAGGAGCGCCACGTCGGGCCATGCGCCGAACGCCGGCACGACCGAGATCTCGATGGTCGCGGGCTTGCCGTTGGGCAGCAGGCGGATGCCGTCGGCGCCCTTCTTGGTGAGGCCGATGCCATCGAGCAACTTGTTGGCCTGGTCGCGGTTGAACTCGGTGAACTTCTTGGCGTAGGCGTCGCCCGGGAAGTACGGGTGCCACGGCGCAGGCACCGGCTGGCGCGTTTCACCGAGGCCCAGGAACACGCTCTCCTTGATCTCGTCGCGGTTGATGGCGAGCGAGAGGGCGATGCGGAAGTCCTTGTTCGCCATCACCTTGCCCATCTCGGGATCGGCCGTATAGGTCTGGTTGATGGCGAGGACCGCGTCGGAGCCGCCGAAGGTCGGCCAGGCGATGACCTTGAGCTTGCCGGCCTTCTCCTGATCCTTCAGCACCGGATAGTTGGTCATGATGATGTGGCGCGCCTGCATGTCGAAGTTGCCGGCGATCGCCTGGAGGTTCAGGGCTTGCACGTCGGCGAAGTAGGTGAAGCGCACCTCGTCGATATAGGGCAGCTGGTTGCCGTCCTTGTCGATGCCGACATAGTAGGGATTGCGCTTCAGCGTGAAGACCGGATCGCTGGCGCGGCTGGTCGGCGCCCATGCCGCCATGGTCGGCCGCTCCGGATTTTCCGGCGGGGCATTCTTGTTGGCGAACAGTTCGGTCCACGTCTTGAAGCCCGCCGCCTGCGCCATCTTCTCGACGTCGGCCATGGCCACGTAGTTGGGATGGAACTTCTTGAGGTAATGCGCCGGCAGGAACATCGCATAGGTGCGATCGGCGCCGTCGGCATTGGCGACGGCGGTGAGGAACAGCGTCGCCGGTGCCGAATAGGTGAAGCGCACCGTGTTGTCGTCGACCTTCTCGACCTTGGCCGCCGAGCCGTCTGGATTCTTCATCCAGCCGGGCAGGGTGGGCGTCAGCTCCTTGTTGAGCAGCACGTCCTTGTACCAGAACGCGATGTCGTCGGCGCCGAACGGCTGGCCGTCGGACCACTTGGAGCCCTTGCGCAGCTTGATCGTCCAGATCTTGTAGTCGGACGAGGGCTCTGCTGCCTCGGCGATCTTCGGCTCGATCTTGCCGCCGTCGGGCGAGAAGCGGAACAGCGCGTCGTACACCACGCGCACGTAGTTATTGGCGTCGGCCGGGCCGAGGAACGCGCGGCGCCACACGCCGCCATACTCGCCGACCTTTTCGACCACCGGCACGACCAGCGGGTTTTCCGGCAGGCGGGCATCGACGGTCGGCAGTTTGCCGGCCTTGACCTGCTCGGCCAGTGCCGGCGCTTCCTTATACTTGCCGCTTTGCGCCAGGGCCGTTTCGCCTGCCGCCACCAAGCCAGTCCCCACCAGCAACCCAAGCAGCGCAAGCCTCCGTTTCACATACGGTATCATGGTCGCCCCCCTGATCTTTTTTCCCAGCACATCGATCCGGCCGAACTGCCGAGAGAACTCAATCAGACGCCCACGGGAGTCAAGGCTACGCCGCCTTGCTGACAAGCGGCGCTCCTCCGGCGACCCCATCCATCCGGTCCCCAACCCGCGTCGGAACTAATCCAGCCCTCATCGCAAACCGTGCACAAACGCTCGCGCAAACAGCGCGACGGGATCGGGACCGGCAACCAGCGACAGCGATCGGACCTAGGACAAATGCAACCAAGGGCAACCGTCTGGGCTCGCACCGCACCGGCCACACCAACCAGACCAATGAACTCCCGCCGCCTCACCCGATTACCTCGTCGGGGGTAGCGAGCAATCCCAACTAAACCAGTCGCATACTGCGGTGAGACGATCGCTGCGTTGCAATGGGCGCGCCAAGTCCACGGCCGGTTTGGGTCACCCTCTGACGAAATCTGCGGTTAGCCCTCTCCCCATCGCGACGGCCGATCTACCCTCATCAACAGACACCCTCCGGGCGGCGTGCCGCGACGCTGAAAGAGTGCCACGAATTCGCCACCCGGACGCCTCGCAACGATTGCAGAAACACCTCAGCCAGCTGTGCAGCGAACGGGCCGTTGTGCAAAGACCTGATGGCACAGGAGGCGCTTGTGCGACGGCGGGACGATTAACGACGCCGCCCATGACAACAATGCCGCGCAACTAGCCATTTGGGTAGGCCCGCCGGATAACGCGAGCGACTACTATCATCTATCAGGCGGTGATAGGAGGGCAATTGATGAGACTACGCCACGTCGCATTGTTGGCAGCGGGCATGTTGAGCGCAATCGCTTCCGAAGGAACCGCCCAGGGGCCCAACGTGGAGGTCCTAGCGGAGTATCCACCTGGAAATTTTCTCGAGAACCTCGACGTGCTCTCCGACGGCCGTGTCGTCTTCACGAGCTACTTTGCGAAGTCGATCGAGATCCTCGACACTCGCGGAAGGGCTAGCGCCTTAGCGCACGTTTCCGCCCATCCGGTCAGTATTCTCGCCATCGAGGGCGGCTTCCTAGTTGCCGCCCATGGCCAACCGTTCACAAGCGGCCCGGCCTTTGTGGAGACACAGCAGTTCCTGCTCCTCGATGACGGTGGACGAGAGTTGGCGATGTTCAAGGCGCCTGAGGCTCGCTTCTTAAACGGCATGGTTCCGCATTCGGGTGCTACCGTCCTCGTAGCCAACTCGATCGCAGGGAAGGTTTGGCAGGTTGATGCCTGGCCTTGTTCTCCTTGCGCAGCGCGGTGTTTAATTTTGCCGGACGTGTTGCGCACTCGACCTGTGACGGGTCGCCGATGACGGTTCGAGGTGGCGGTGTCCCGTCTAGGGCTCATGGCTCTAATGCCGGTAAAAAGGAATGGGGACCGCCTCCTCGGAGCTCGCTGCCGATGCGCATCACTGCATCATGGGTTTGGGTCTTTAGATCCGCCGAATACAAGGATGTGGCACGAGATTCGTGCACCATGCCGGGCTCCCCTCGACTTCGTCATCCCGACCACAGCAGCGGGTGCCGTCGTGCTCGAAGCCGTCAAGGCCAAGCCTTTCGGTGGCCCGCCCAAGGGCGGGCCAGCCGTTGACTGCTCCTGCGCGCGCGCCAGCAACAGACAGGTGTGGGTCGGGACGAAGAAACGGGCTGTCAGGTCGAACAAAGAAACGGAGGGGACGAAGAAAATGGATAGGACCCTTGGGGAACCCTCTTGACAAAAAACTCCCCATACAAGCCCACGCAAGCTGAGGCGAATTGTAGCTGCACTCGAGCGCCAGGGTAGCGCGCCTCGGTCTGGTTCCAGGATGAGGCCCGGATCGGCCAGAAGGGCCGCGTCTGCCACATCTGGTGGACGCGCGGCGAGCGCCCGCCGGGTCTCGCTGACAAGCGCTTCACGTTCGCCTACCTGTTCGCCGCCACCAAGATCGGCACTGACGAGGCGTTCGCGCTGGTGCTGCCCGAAGCCAACACGGCCACGATGCAGGAGTTCCTCGATCGCTTCGCGCAGACGCTGCCCAAGGACGAGGTTGCGATCCTCTATCTCGATCGGGCCGGCTGGCACGGGTCAAGAGCGTCCGCAGACCTTTTGTCCGTTTCCGGGGCGAAGGAGCCATGGACTGACCAGCCCACGGGCGAAGAGTGCCAGGTCCTGCCGTCCGTAAGTTGCGGTGTGCAGCGGCAGCACCTCTTGCTCCGTCGCCTTTGCGTACTTTCGTCCTCGCTCTGTGCCTCGCCTTGAGCGCGGTTCGTTTTCCCGTCGGCAGGAAACCACCGGACTGGCTTCCCCCTCGATCCTTGCCTTGGTTGAGCTCGATCAGCGGGTCCATCGCCGCAATCCTGCTATAAACCTGTGATGGTGCGCCGAATGGGGGTGGGTGTAGTGACCGACGACGTCATTCGTTATCTCGAAGGACAGCACGAGACGATCCTTGAGCGGCTGAAAGCGGTGCTGCGCTTGCCGAGCGTCAGCACTGATCCTGCCTATGCCGAGGGCATGGCCGCAACCCGCGCGCACTTCCTGCAGCGGCTCCGAGAAATAGGCCTCGACAACGTCCAGTTGCTCGATGGCGGCGGTCATCCGGCTTTGTATGGTGCCTGGACGGGCGCGCCAGGCGCACCGACCTTCATCATCTACGGGCACTACGACGTGCAGCCACCGGACCCGCTTGAACTGTGGAATTCGCCACCGTTCGACCCCACCATTCGCGACGGTCGCCTCTATGCGCGTGGCGCGTCCGATGTGAAGGGCTCGACGACCATTGCCGTCGAAGCTGTGGCCGCGTTCCTGGCGGTTACCAAGCACTGCCCGGTGAACGTGAAGTTCTTCCTGGAGGGCGAGGAGGAGATCGGCAGCCCGAGCCTGCGCAGGATCGTCGAGCGCCACCGCGATCTGCTGGTGGCGGACGCCATGATCTCCGCCGACGGCGGGCGCGGCAGCACTAGCGTGCCCACGGTCAGCGTCGGCAACCGCGGCATCGCTAGCCTCGAGGTGAAGGTGCGCACGGCCGCCAAGGACGTGCACTCCGGCCGCTATGGCGGCGCCATCCGCAATGCCCTGCATGAACTGGCGGCGTTGATGGCTACGCTGCACGATGCAGAAGGTCGCATCGCCGTGCCTGCGTTCATGGCTGAGGTGCCGAAGCTTACCGCGCAGCAGCGTCAGGACATAGCAACGCTGCCGTTCGATCACGCGGCGTTTTACGCTGGCATCAGCGGGAGCCCCTACGGCAATTCGGCTTACACAGTTCGGGAGCGCCTGACGCTGCAGCCGACCATCGAGATAAATGGCATGTGGGGCGGCTACACCGGACCCGGTAGCAAGACCGTGATTCCGTGTGAGGCGCAGGCCAAGATCACCATGCGGCTCGTGCCGGGCCAGGATTCCGACAAGGCGGCAGTGGCAGTGCGGCGTCACCTTGAGGCCCAGTGTCAGCCGGGCGTCACGCTGGTCTTCTCTGAGATCAGCGGCGGCTCACCGGCTTTCTCGCTGGCGCCGGACCATCCCCTGCTGGTAGCGGCTGCGGCCGTGGTCGAGCGCACCACAGGCCGCCGGCCGATCCCGACGCGTGCCGGCGGCACCCTGCCAATCACCTCAATCTTCAAGGAAATGCTCGGGCTCGATACCTTGGCTTTCGGCTTCGCCATGCCGGACGAGGACCCGCATGCGCCTAACGAGTTCTTCCGTATCTCATCGCTGCACGATGGGCTGCGCGCGTGGCCGCCGCTTCTGGCGGAGCTTGCCCGCTACAAGCCAGGTGACTTCCACAGGAGCGCGTAGCTGGCTGGCATGCGGCATCCGATGCAAGCATTGTAGGGGGAATAGGGCATGGGCAAGCTCGAAGGGAAAGTCGCGCTGGTCACCGGATCGGGGCGCAATATCGGTCGAGCGACCGTGCTGAAGCTGGCCCGTGAAGGCGCGCATGTCGTGATCAACGCGCGCTCCAATCAGCAGGAGGCCGAGGCCGTCGCGCGTGAGGCCCGGGATCTTGGTGTCAAAGCGGTCCCGGTGCTCGCGGATGTCGGCAAAAAGGCCGAGGTCGAGGCGCTGGCCGCCAGGGCGCTGTCCGAGTTTGGCCGGGTCGACATCCTGATCAACAATGCTGCGATCCGGCCGCACAAGCCGTTCACTGAAACAACCGACGCGGATTGGGAGTTAATCCGGAGCGTGGTTCTCGACGGTCCGCTTTACCTGACGCGCGCGCTGATCGAGCCTATGGTCAAGGATCGCTACGGGCGCATTCTGTTCTTCGTCGGCGACGGCTCGATTTCCGCTCGCGGCAGTGGCCGCACTCATTTATCTGCAGCGAAGATGGGGCTGATCGGCATGGCGCGCGGGCTCGCCTCGGAATTCGCTTCCCATAACATCCGGGTTAATGTCGTTTCACCCGGCAGCATCGATACACGGCGCGACAATCCAGAATGGTATCAGGGTCACCTGCCGAACGCCGCCGGCATCCCGCTCGGCCGGCAAGGCAGCGTCGACGAGATTGCTGCGACCTGCCTGTTCCTAGTCAGTGAGGATGCTGGCTTCATCACCGGACAGACGATCCACGTCAATGGCGGCGCACAATATTACTGATTTGCAGTCTGAAAGCGTTGAGTGGGCTGCGGCGCCGAAAATGCGCGCCTTGTGCCACAACCGAACGAATTCTTCCGTAGTGAAGCCCACGCCGGCTGTGGTTCACCGCTTCGCATTCGGTGCGACGTCCCGAGGCAGGATGTAGAGAAGCTGAGGCAGAACGATTTCCGGCGAATAGTAGAATGTCCCTTCACCGACCCGTGTGGCTCCCATCCGCTTATAGAAGCCTTCTGCCGAAGGCTCGGCATAGATCATGAGGACACCCGCTTTCAGCGCCTTCGCGCGGGTTGCGGCCGCTCCGAAAAGCACCCGACCGACCCCGCGCTTCCAAAGCGCCGGTTCAACAAACATGCCGTAGAGCAGCGCAATTCCTTGAAGTGAGGTGGCCGTCACGACCACGACACCAACGACTTTGCCGGACTCCTGTTGCGCGACCTGAACGCAGCCCCCAGTGATTAATGGAAGCGTTACTGTAAGTCCCGGCATCGCCCGATCGATAAATGCCTCGTCATAGCCCGCCTGGATAGTCGCGCGCACACACAACCGTGTTAGCTCGCGTTGTTCATCGGGCTTAGCATCTCGAACAGAATAGACCTTCATTGCACCCCCTCGCCTTTCTCGCCGCAGCCGCATCACATGTAGGAGCGCCGAGAAGGTCGGCAAGGGGCCAAGGGCAGCCGCGACACTCATCGGGACACTATGAGAACAGATGGTCCGAAGTACATCCGGAAGCGAACCTGACAGACCATTACCGATCCACGACAGCCCTGTGCCACATTAACGGTCATTCAGCGCGGCCAGCACGGAGCAAAGGTGCCGGCAGTGACCCACCCGAGAGCCGTCCCGATGCCAGCTCAGTATCTTTCCGCTCTCACAAGCGGTGATATCCCCGATTGGCAACTTGCGCCGCCTCTCATTCTCCTGATCGCGTTCACACACGACGTAGGTTAGCAAGTAATTGTTCGCTTCGAGCGTGCCGTGTGCTGATCTGACCTTGGACAGGGGCGGCCATTCTTCCTCTCCGATCTAAAGCGAGATCATAACGAGGATCACCTGCATGACGATCATTTGCTGGATCCCGCGCTGGCGTTGTGGACGAGGAGCGACAGGAATGCGGCTGAGCTGAGCCCCCTCCTTAGTAGGTGGCCACTCTGCTTGCGCCCCCAAACATGCAAAGAGGAACCCGGGATTTTTCGCGGTCTTCTCAAGTGGAGAACCTGGAAAGGAGCAACGATGCACAAAACGCAACTGGCCCTGATTGGGATCTGCGGCGCCACCAGCTTGGGGCTCAGCCCTCTGGGCGCCCAGGCCGCACCGGCGGCCCCTGGCATGACACAAACTATGACGGCGGTCGGCGCGCAATCAAAGCCACAGAACGTTGCCTACCGGCGCTGCTGGTGGCAAAACGGTCATCGCCATTGCCGCTTGTATGACGCGCCCTATCGCGGCTACGGCTACTATCCCTACCGCGGCGACGGCTACTATTACGGCCCTACCCTTCCGGAGGCCTATCCCGTCGGTTCGAGCCGCTGGTGGCAGGAAATGGACCGCGAGGATCGCGGCGGTCGCGGTAGTCGGCGCTGAGGTCTGCCGTTTCAAGTTGCTGACGGAGGTTCCTCCCGTTTCAGGATGCTTTAAAGGGGTGTGGTCGCTGCCACACCCCGTCTTGCCGGACCACTCCGCTCAAGGCACCCATCAGCCCAAGACATCCATCAGCCCAAGAGGGGGGTTCAAAGCCGGGAAAAGACCTAGCGATGGCCAACATGGCCGCGAGGGCATTGACGGCTGCAATGCGCTGGCGATCAATGGTGCTCATGCTGCTGCCTCCAACAATCGGCGCACCATGCCAGCTTTTGGGCGGGCATTTCCTCAGCGCTTGAAGTCTTGTCAGCAGGCCCTCAGTTCCGGACGATCCGCGTGCGCGCAGCGAACTGACGTTGCGTGCCAGAAACGGTCCACACTTCGCGCCTTTCCGTGCGCCGGCCAACTCGTGAAGGGTGGAGGTACCGGCCGTGACCACAGCGCGATTAGAGCACCGCAGTGGGCAAGACGACAGCTGGCTTCATATGCTGCTCCATTCCTTATATGCCGCTCTTTCATTCCTTTGAGAATTTAGGCGCAGCGCTACAGGATTGCGGTCATTTGCCCGCCAGATACTGCTTTGCCGCGATGATGTCGGGTCGTGCGGTGTCAGCGTTGCCCGCCAGCAAGACGAGCTTTTCGTAGTAGCGCCCAGCCCGTGCCAGGTCGCCAGCCCGCTCGGCAGATCTTGCGGCGCCCGCAAACGAGCGATAGCGGTTCGGATTATTGCGCAGCGACGTCTCGAATTCTTTCAACGCCTGCGCGGGCTCTTGCGCTTCCATCAGAAGTTCGCCCAGCAGTTCCCGGATCGGCGACAGGCGATTTTCCATCGCGACATGCTTGCCGCTCCGATCTTCGAGGTCGGCGGCTTGGCGCATCTCTGCGATGGCCTCCCCTTTGCGGCCCTCACTGAGCGCGATCCAGGCTTCGCTAGCCCGCTCCTGGATGGCAACCTGGCCCGCCCAATACTCATCGCTCGCCCTGTCCAGCCTGTCCTTGAGGGCGCGCAGGTGATCGACAGCCTCCTTCCCCTTCGTGAGCTCTCCATTGCGGGCAGCGCCGATCGCGCGGCCGAACCACGTTATTGCCTCAGCCTGCGCGAATGGTGTTTTCGGGATGGCAAGCGCCGCGGCCTCGGCCCAGGCAGCGCGCTCAAAGGCATAGCGGACCGGAATGGCTGCAAAGGCGGTGTGTCCGCTGTAGCGGAAAGTTGCCGGATACTCGGCAACGCTGTTGCGTGCATCAACAATGCGTTTTGCCTGCCGATCGTTTCCCAGCTGCAGATAGGCATTGGTGAGGAAATCGAGCGAGTGATAGCGCGCCGGATTCTTGGCGGGATCGCTGGCGGCTTGTGGATTGATGCGCGCCGTGTAGGCTATCGTCAGATCATCGGATGCACGATCCGAGCTGATCACCTCCTGCCACATGCCAAGTGTCGAAAAGATGTGCGAAGGCATGTGCAGCGCGTGCGGCGCCGAGGGTGCGAGCTGCGCGCAGCGTGAGGCTGCTATTGCGCCGCGCAAAGCGAGCTCAGGATAATCATAGCTGTGGATGATGTAATGCGGGATGCCGGGGTGGTTTGGAAACTGCAACTCCAGCTTCTCGAGGATATCGGCGGCCTTGAGCTGTTTGGCATAGGTCTTGTCGCCGGGGTCGGCGACCTCGTTGAGAGCAAGCGCATAGAAGATCGCCGCCTCCGCGTCATCGGGATGGCGCGCCACCAACCGCGCCATTGCCGCCTCGTAGTTGGCGGTGCGTGTGCGCTGCGGGACGGTCGCGTAATCAAGGTAGAAAGCAGCCAGGGCTTCAATCCACCCGCTTTCACGCTCGGTTTTTTGTGTGGCCGCGCGCGCCTTTTCGACCCCTTCCCAGCCGATCTTAAGGACATCCCCGGGGAACGGGCCCACGAGCGGATTTGGGCGCTGGCTGATGGCAATGCCCCAATAAGCCATGGCGCAGGACGGTTCCTTTTCGGCAATGGCGGTGAATGCCTTCACTGTCTCGGGAAAGAAGAACGAATGCAGCAGCGCCACTGCGCGGTTGAATTGCGCCTGCGCCGCCGGGCTACACGAAATCGGGAAATTGACCTCCCCCAATCGTTCCTCGGCGCGTGCAGCTGCTTGATTGATGAGCGCAATCAGCGCGGACGTGAAGAGAATCCCTACGATCCGAGAGCGTGCCATGACCAAGGTCCTTCTTCCCATTTGTTTGGCTAGGCTAGTGGAGCGCCCATTGATGTGTCTAATTCATTTATGGTCTAATCAATGATGATAATTTGGAATGTGACCGATGAACCTGCGTTTCCTTCGCACCTTCGTGGCGATCGTCGACAATGGCGGTCTTGCGCGCGCCGCCGCGCGGCTCAATCTGACGCAGTCGGCCGCGTCGCGGCAAATCCAAGCCCTTGAGGGTGAATTGGGGCTGCGGCTGTTCGCGCGCGTTGGACGCGGCATGCGGCTGACGACGGAAGGCGAGGACCTGCTGGAGCGCAGCCGCCGCGTGTTATCGGACGTGGTGGGGCTCGGCGAGCGAGCGAGTGCCCTCAAGAGCGGAGAAGTCGGAGTGCTTCGCGTCGGAGCCACTCCGCAGACGATCGAGACTCTCCTCGCGGAGTTCTTGTCGCGCTATCGCAAGCGCCATATAGGCGTCGACATTCATCTGGTCGAGGACGGTGGCGCTCGACTGCCGGGCCGGCTCGAACGCGGCGACATCGATGTCGCCATCATGCCAGCTGGCGACGATCAATTCCGCGGCCGGCTGCTCTATCCAATGCATGTCCTGGCCGTGCTGCCGCAGCGCCACAGCCTGAGCCGCCGGGCGACCCTTGATGTAACGGAACTTGCCGACGAGGTATTACTGCGTCTCACGCCGGGCTTTGCGTCACATGGCTGGTTCGAGGCCGCTTGCCATGTTGCGCATGTCCGCCCGCGCGTGCTGCTGGAAAGCGTCGCTCCACAGACGCTGATTGCATTGGCCAAAGCTGGCCACGGCATCGCCTTGGTCCCTTCTCCGGTGAGGATCCCGAGTGCGGGCGTCTGCGTAGCGGTGGTAATGCATCGTGAGGTGCCGCTCGGTCAATGGACAGTCGCGGCCTGGGATCCGCAGCGATACTTGGCGCCTTATGTGTCGAAATTCACCGAAGAAGTGGCCGCCCATTGCCGGCGCGACTATCCTGGCCGCGAATACGTTCGAAAGGCGCCCAAACTTCCCAAGCCGAAAGTTGAGTAAGGCGTCAGTTCTGGGTCTTGGTTGTGCGAAAACGCTCTATAGGGGTCTCCAGCGGATGGCGACCGCGCAGGATTTGCTCGGCTTGCCGTTTTGAACATTTCTTCCTAATAGCCAGCCGGAAGCAATCCTGAAGCTCCGCAGCCGGTACTAGGCGTCTATCCGTCGCGAAAAGCGCGGGTGACAGCTCAAGCCTAGGCTTGGATTGCCGCCATCAGCGGCTTGATGCCGATGATGTTCAGTGCACGCGTAAGATTGTAGGTCAGCACACAGAGCGCCATCTGGCCGTCCGGGCGCCGCCGACTCGACGCTGTCGAAGCCCAATTCAGCTAAATCGCGCGCATCGACAAACGCATCGATCACACGAACAGCATTGCTATCGTCGGATGAAATCATCAAGGCACTCCGGCAACAGTATCGACTGCGCCCGATCAGCCCCTGCAACAAAGCGCTTCATCGATCCCCCCGGAGAATGCTGCCTTGAGCAGCCGCAGCGTAGCAATTCCTGCCGGCCATTCTCTTGCCCGATTGTGGGTGAAGCACGTCACCCTCCATCACAGCAAAGCGGAGTATTGTCTCCGCATTTGACGCGGTGATGGTCCACTCCCTGCCAGGATCAGTCTAGGGATTGAAGACACGCGATGGCGCGAGTTCATCACCTTCCTCGGCGGCCCGCCCGGGCGTGGCCGCTCGCCGCCAGCGCGCGGCAGCGGGCGTTGCCGGTGATCGGGTTTCTTGGGAGTGCGATGGCCCAGAGCATGCCGATCCGCGGCAGGACGTCCGTTAGGAGGATAGCCACGAGGACCGTTCGTTTGGTTTTGGCCGCAGCTGCCGCCGTGCTGGCCTTGACCTTAAGTTCGCTCGGCGCTTCGGCACAGCCAGATACGGAACCGATGATCTTCTTTGTCGCCAAGGGCACGCCCAATGCTTGTGGTCCAGGCTGCAGCGAATGGATCGCAGCGGAAGGAAGGTTTGAGGGGCCGCAGGTCGAACGACGGTTCCGCGATCTGCTCGACACCTTGAAGGGCCGCAACCTGCCGATCGTGTTCAACTCGCTTGGAGGAGTCATCGGCGAGGCGCTCGTCCTGGGGCGGATTTTGCGCGAACGCAGGATGGCCGCCAGCGTGGGCGAATCCTATCCGGAAGGATGCAAGGCGCGAATCGCAGCCGACGAATCCTGCCGCCGGATCATGGAGGCAAACCGCGAATTGAAAGCGCAGCTCCGCACCACGGGCGCCGAGTGTTACTCGGCGTGCGTCTATGCCCTGCTCGGAGCGTCCGCGCGTCATGTGCCGTCGGATGCGCGCGTCGGAATCCACGCCTCAGCCCCGACGGCTGCATCGTCCCGGCCTGGCGCGCCGACTGACGCGCAACTGCACAACAACAGAAAGCGCTATGTCCTGGAGATGGGCGCTAATCCCAGTCTCCAAGATGCAGCAATTAAGACGCCGCCGCCAGGCGTGCACGTCCTGAGTCGGGATGAGCTTGTCCAATACAGAATCGAGACGAGTGCCCCCTACGAATCGGATTGGATGCAGTATCAGGAACCAAGAGGACTAATGCGATCGTACATGCTGAAGGCGCGCACCGAGGCCAGGGGTGCCGACGGCACGGAGTTCCGAACCACCAATCTGCGCATGACTTGCGCTGAGGGCCGTCCTGCGACGACGATCGAGTTCCAGCGGGAAGCGGGATCGAACGAGATTGATGTTTCGACAGTCATCCGCATCGCTGCTGGCAGCGACGTGAAGACGCTGCAACGGATGGCGCCAGCGCGTGGAGACGACAAGTACCAGACCTTTGCAGATCGGCAATTCGTTCAGAAGGCGCTTGCGGCCGGTGGTATCGTCGTGACCGAGACGTTCTCGCCGCGCAATGCCCGTCCGTGGTCACGCGAGATCAGGTTCTCGACCGTAGGTCTGGAGCAGGCACTGCGCACGCCCCTCAAGAACTGCGGTGCGACGTAATAGAGAGTGTTTCCGGAACCCCGAAACGCAAGAAGGACTTTCTGACGAGCCGACCGCACTGCACAACGTGCCCCGCTGCGTAACGTCTCGCGAGTCCGTCCCGGGTCGCGTGACACGGAAGCGTTGTCTGCGTATCGGCAACGCCCAACTGTGCGAGTGATGAAGGAGGGCCCGTCGGGGTCGGCAATCATGGGCTGATCTCAAGCCACCGCAAGCTGCTGTGGCCAAATACCATGGTGGTGAGCGTTGCGGAAACGCCGGGACAAAGATCCCGGCAGGCATGGTTGAGGGAGGCGAGCGCAAGCAAACCGCCGATGAAGTGTCGAAACGGATGTTGTCAAAACCGGGGGTTGACCTTACCTCCGGGACCAGTTCGGGGGATGTCATGATACTGCCCGAGCGGCATCCGGCATGTAGGCGGCGCGAACCTCAACCCGGCACTCGTATGGAACGTGCGAACCTGCGCTTCGATGCTAAGGGAAAGGCTACACGCGGCTCCCACCGCGGGGGTGAAAGTACCGAAACGGAGCGCAGGGGCGGAGGAGCCCGTCGTAGTGATGAAAGTCCCGTAACGGGGCTGGAGCGAGGGAGCTGCGTTGTTCAGCCGAGACCATCGGCCAACTGAGGCCATCTGGCAATCCGACGCTGGGCACTTCATCACCGGAGCGACAAATCCCTGACTGAGCTGGCCGCTATGTACAACCCGTGCATCCGCGGCTGGATCATCTACTACAGCCACTTCTACAGGACGCAGTTGCGTCCGACCCTAGTCAGGATCGATGCCTATGTCATTCGCTGGGCACGCCGCAAGTTTAAGCGGATGCGCCATCGGACCAAGGGGGGACGAGATTGGTTTGACCGGTTCCGCCGGGCAAATCCACATCTCTTCGCCCACTGGGTACTATGCTATGGCAACGGCCGAACATCGGGAGCGGTGTGAATCAAGAGGTTCCTGCACGGTTCTGGGAGCGCCCGGAGGTGAGATTCCTCCGGGCAACTCGACAATGATGAGCAGAAGCAGAATCAAGTTCGCAAAGCGGCCCATCTTTGTCCCCCCAATTGAGGTTGTCAGCGGCTATGCGTACGACCGAAAATTTCCCAGCGCAATTTCGAAGCGATGTCAGATCGCCCCGTGGCGTGTCCGACGGGTCTGCTTTCCGGACTGGGTCAGGGCAGCCGCGACACTCATCGGGAGACTATGAGTGGGCATTCCGGTGAAGACTATGAGAACAGATGGTCCGAAGTACATCCGGAAGCGAACCTGAGGAGACGCTTCACCGATCGACGACGCCCTGTGCCAAAGGACGATATCGCTTCCGCGATAGCCGCTGCGCGGGATGCCTTGCCGATAGTGTCGCAACTGGGAGGGCATCAATGACGGGGCGGGCGGCGCGATCCACTACGGTGGCAGCAGCGCGGGCAAAGTGGTCATGGTCATCCGGAGATGCTGGCCTGGCTCAAGGTGCCGCAAGATAGAGCCGTGTCTGGGGTATAGAGATGCACTTTTGCAGGTGTTGCCCCTCAGGACCTATCCCGGTCCTGAAGTGGATGAACCGGGCGTTGTTGCGGAGATCCACGAATGCAATTGCCATCTCCTGTTCTTCGACTTGACCGAACCGAAGGCCGCGCGAGCCAGCTTTGGTCATTCGCGCGCGGTCTTTTTCGTCGATATTGGCGCCAAGCGTCTCCATGGTTTTCAGCGGGTCTGTATAGCCGCCAAAGAGGCACGCAGTCTTCCATTCGCCACTGTTCAATTCTGATAGGTCAATGTAGTCGTCTCTTGTCGCTCCTCGGTAATCAAGATCCGGACGCAGTCTATCAAACACCTCCAAGTAACGACGATAGTTCGGGTCAGATTGATCATAGGTGGGGCGATAGGATAGCTCGAAGAGCAAAGCCAGGACGCCGAGGGCAGATACAGCGGCAAGGCTTCCGATGACCAATAAGACAAGCCGGCCAAGCCTCATCACCTTGGCTCCCGCTGCTGCCGGTTGGGAAGTTGCTTAACAGAGCCTTTTCGTGTTCGCCTGTCCAGCAACTTCTTTCGTCACAAAACCGGCGGTTACTTGGGGCCGTGTCCGTGCCTTCCAATTGGTCAGCTCGACCCGATGAACGGACAGAGGTGACGCTGGCGCTATTCACAATCTGGTTGTGTCTGTATCGTGCATACCGACGCGACCTCATGCGCCGAATTCGGGCCGCCGAAAAAGGCATACTAATTACGGTAAGTGATGAGGTGGAGCGCGGGGCCAAGTTCGAATTCACACTCGCAGCCATCGCCCAGAACTTGCGCCGCCTGGCACGGCGCGACCGCCGCCAGTGGTTGCAGCGTGCGTTGCGTAAGCGCCGTGCAGCGTTCTAGTCGAGTGATCAGCGTTAGTTACCAGGGTGTCAAGCTCGCCGCTCCAGCCGAGCGAACGGCAAGCACCGGCCGCACTGCCATTCGCCCGCGGTGCACCCGCCATTCTCTCCAGACTTTACAACAAAATGCCAGAAGCGGCCGTGCCCCGCCGTAGCGGGCTTGCGAATGCTGCAGACCCAGCACGACATGTACCCACGACTAGCGGCCGCTAGAACTGAGCTGGAGCATACGGTCATGCCGTCGCTTGCTCAGTGCATTCAATAGATTGGTAGCAAAAACAGCGACGGAATGGCGCTGTTCTGTCGTATTCCCTTGGGATCATGCTGGGGAGCTGTCCCAACAAGCGACCGAGATCATTGTGCATCTCGGAACTGAAGCAGGAGCGGCCCGTTTTTGGTCTGAGCCCGGAAAGCAATCCAAATGGAATTAAGAACAATCCAACGGGAAGTAGGCAACGGCAACTCAAAGCACCTCGAGAGTTTCCAGAAAAAAGCGAGCTTACCTCTCATGTCCAGGGCTGAGTTTCCGACCCCTGCATTCACGTGGCACAGCGATCGGCGTGAACGATGGACGTGGCGCCGCATTGGCTTCTTGCTTGCGATAACGGCCGGTGCCGCCTTCTACGTCGGCCGCATGTCGATTGAAGCCCCCGCTCCCACGGCGCTGTCTGTCGCGAAACAGACCGATCCAAGGCCGGAGCAGAGCGCGGCGGCCGCGGGTACTGTGGCGCAACGCCAGTCTGCCGTGCAATCGGATGTGTCGAAGGCCGCGCCTGGGGCAAGGGACGGGGTAAAAGAGAAGCCGGCGGATTCGTCGACGGAGACAGCGCAAACGCAATCCACCGCCGTAGCTGAAAGGGAATCTTCAAGTCCGCCCGTGGTGCTGATCAACCCCAAGACTGCCGATAAAGCCCCCGCTGGCGACGCACCGAAACAGCCGGTGTTCACGACAAGCCCTAAGGCGGTCGCAAATGCGAATGCCAATACCGAAGCGCATAAGGTTGCCGATGATGGCTCGTCTACTGCCGCGCCGGGTAGACGGCAGGCGAAGTTGCGCCCGCCTGCACGCACGAACATGAACGTGCCGCCCGTGCGTCAGGACTCGGTTGTCGCGCGGCGGGGAGACGCTTATGTCCCGCCGCCTACACCGCAAGCAGCATACGCCGAGCAGCGCGGACGATATGACAACGCTGACGGCGATGATGATCGTGCTCGCTTTGAGCAGCGGTATCCGGACACGCGATATGCGGAGGATGCACCGCCGAGGCGCGCCTACGAAGGCTACGATTATCGTCGCGAATATCTGAGGCCCTTCCAGGATTTTAGAGATTTGAGGGAGTATCGACGTTTCGGAGGCTATGACGATCCCTACGCGGCTCCGCGGCCCATGCTGCGTCCGATGGACGGTGGCCGCGATGACTGAGGGACGCGCGGACGCTGGCTTAGGGTAGCAATCGACGGCGAGCAGAAGATGAGCCAGCAACGTTGCCGATCGTGCGGGCGTCATCGAGTGATTGTCCGAGAGCGACCAAGCGACATAGCGCACTGCAGAGCTGCCGGTAGGCATGGCAAGTTCCATTTTCAGCTGGCAGCAGTGGGTTGACGTCGGTCTGCGTCGTCGCTCTACCCTAGCCTCGCGCGGTCGCCACAGAGTGCCCAAGACGCACCAGGGCGTGGCCGGCCGGAAGCGTGAGCACAACAAGTAGCAAGCGTCGCAGGGGAAACCTCAGCACAAGTCGAGCGTTGATCCCATCTTGGGTCACGATCCTGGGTAAATCCTTCGGGGATGGAGAGTTTATGCGACCTGCGATTAGGCCGATCGGGAACTTCCACCTAACCGGGAAATGTAGCTCTCTTAGCCAAACGATCTTTCACTGCTCGACGCTCCAATCCTCGATGGGCAGTTAGCGCGCGCAACCCGATGCTCAACATGAGGAACTCAGCATGAAAATTGCGCAAATCGCACCCTTGATGGAAAGCATACCGCCAAGGCTCTATGGCGGTTCCGAGAGAATCGCCTCCTACCTGACGGAGGAATTGGTATCCCAGGGCCATGAAGTGACTTTGTTCGCGAGCGGGCAGTCGATCACAGCGGCAAAGCTCGTGCCCTGTTGCGCGCAACCATTGCGTATGAACCCTGCCGTTGTCGATATCATCCCCTATTACATGCTGATGCTCGACAAGGTTCGTAGGGTGGCCGCTGAATTCGATGTCATGCATTTCCACATCGACCAGTTCCATTTTCCGATTTTCCACGAGTACGCGGGACGGACCGTCACTACCCTGCACGGACGACAGGATCTGCCGGATCTGAAACGTCTCTACGAAGGTTTTCCCGACATGCCGCTGGTCTCGGTCTCGCGGGCTCAACGCGGGCCCATCCGGGACGCAAATTTCGCCGCCACGATTTATCACGGCCTGCCACTCAATCTCCTTGTTCCTACGCTCGAGCCGCAGGGTAATTACCTGGCGTTTCTCGGTCGCATTTCGCCGGAGAAAGGCGTCGATCGCGCGATCACGCTCGCGCGTACCACAGGCTTTCCGCTCAAGATTGCCGCCAAGGTCGATCGCGTAGATGAGGCCTACTTCCGTTCAGAGATCGAGCCCCTCCTAAACCACCCTGGCATCGAATACGTCGGCGAGATCGACGACCGCCACAAAAGCCAATTCTTAGGCCAAGCGCACGCTCTGCTGTTTCCGATCAATTGGCCGGAACCGTTCGGGCTTGCCATGATCGAGGCGATGGCCTGCGGCACCCCGGTACTCGCCTTCAGGAATGGAGCTGTGGCCGAGGTGATCGACGAAGACGTAACTGGCTGCGTCGTCGATAGCATCGAAGAGGCCATTCCCGCGCTCAATCGCGTCCTGGCTCTGGACCGGGGCCTTGTGCGGCAACGTTTCGAGGAGCGGTTCTCCGTTACCCGTATGGCCGACAACTACGTGTCAATTTACAAACAGCTCTTGGAAAAGCCGAACACACGCTCCGTGGGGCGCGGGACATCCGGGGTTACAGCAAAGCCGAACGGTGCCGTAAAGACAGCTCACTGAAGGCCGTCGCCATTCCTTCACCGCGCAGAATTTCTGTCCGCAGTTCCCTCGATTCCGGCCATGGCTTCAACGTGAGAAGGCACTCAACCAATGCGCCAAACCTGGAAACCAGAGCCAGGTGGGCCCGCCCGCCGGGTCACCATCGCCAGGTCCGACCGATTTTTTCGATATCGTGCCGGATCAGGCTCGTAATGGGCGGGGAAGAAGATCCTATGACGCCGATCGAGTGTTAGGCTGACATAGCAGCCGCCCTACTACCCCATCTCGGTCGCCTCGAACGCTTTGCCGCCTGCGGTCATAGAGTGGTCCCGGATGCACCGGAGCCAGCTTTGGCAATGATCCGCAAATTCATAATTGGCAGCCAGCTCTGCGTCGCATCCGACCAGCTAGCTAGTTGGCTAACCGACGCAGGATCGAATAATCCGGGCTTGTAAATTGAGTACAAGCCGGGGCCATGCAAGAGCAACAGCTTCTCCCGCATGCTCGGCCGTCAGGGACTAGGCTCGCTCCCTCAACGTCAAAGAAGAGCCGCACGCCGTTTACCAGTACGCGCATGAGGTGATTCCGAACCGGACCTCTTAAGGAAAAGTTTCGCTAGACAATAAGCAAAAAATTCCCCGATCGCGATGCCGATTTGAGAGCAACGGGACGCGGCAGATCGCGACTAGTCCGGCAGGGCGTTCAGCCGGAAGTTCTCCCTCAGCCGGTCGCTCAAGGGATAGTTGATATTGGTCGGGCCGGGCTCAAACCACTTCTTGTAGATCGCCTCCATCTCCCCGCTCTGAATCAGCCGCGCGATGGTCTTGTTGCCGAGCAGGCGGAAGTCGTCGTTGTTGCGCGGGATCATCATACCGTAGGGGTCGTAGGAGAAGTAGGGCCCCACGACCTCCCACTCGTCAGGATCCTTGGAGGCGCTCTTGAGGCCGTACAGCACCACGTCGTCCGACGTGAAGGCGTCGGCGCGGCCCTGCTCCAGATTGAGCATGGCTTGCGCGTTGTCCTTCACTTTCAGCATCTCGCCTTTGATCTTGATCTTTTTGGTGTCGATCTCGACCTGCGCCGCCCTTTCGTTCGTGCCTCCAAGCACGGCCACCAGCACCTTGTCGGTCAAATCCTCGATCTTCTTGATGCCGGAGTTCTTGCGCACCAGGAGTTTGGAACCCGTCAAGAACGTGATGTTGAGGAAGCTGACTTGGCGCAATCGTCCAAGCGTGTGCGTGGACGTCTCGCAGATCATGTCGACCGTGCCGGCCGTCATCAAGGGAATGCGCGTCTGCGGCGTGAGCGGTACGAACTTGACCTCGATCTTGTCGAGCTTGAGCTCCTCCTTGGCGGCATCGACAATCTTGAGGCAGATGTCGATCGAGTAGCCCTGCACCTTGCCGTCCGGCCCGAGGTAGGAGAGGGGCACGGAGGCATCGCGATGGCCAATCGTGATGGTCTTGGTCTCGGCGATGCGCTTCATGACCGGACCGTCCTGAGCGCATGCAAAGCCGGGGAAAGCAAGGACGCCCATGGTGAATACAGCTGCGAGAGCCCGCTTCATCTGTGTAGCTCCGGAACTACGGCGTGGATAAGTGCCCCACGACAACTCGGCGCGCCTTGCGGTGACTGGCATGAGCCACGTCGTTCGGCAATTCCCCGCGAGGCTTTGCGCTCAGCCTTGCATGGGACGCAAAGCGCGGCAATGGTTCCAAGTGGCCCGTATTTGGCGCGTCTGCCTCTTAGGCGTGCTTACTACACAGCAGCCGACAAGACTTTGAGCAACCCACAGAACCGCCGACGCCCTCAAAGGCCCCGACCAAGTCGAAGGCGAAGCGGAAGAAAGAAGCGGCGGCTTGGTCCTCGGCGCCAGCTGCGAAGAAGATGCAGGTCGGCCTGGTCCGCGGCATTGAGCCCTGAAGTATCGAAAACAGTATCCGCCCGCGGCGCTCAAGCGCGCGCTGCCGGTCGAGCAGGCGGCCGAGGCCTTGTTCCAGAAATGCTTCGAACGGCTCGCCTACTACAAGGCGCCAGGCTCGGTGCACCTCGTCGATAGCCTGCCGACTACCGGTACGCAGAAAATCCAGAAGCACGCCATCTTTGGTCTCAGCGCCGGTTTGAATCTCGGCTAAAGCCAACGGTTTCAATCTCGGGTCGCCGGGCGGACGACGCGAGCGATTGAGTTCTCTCCGAGAGCGGCGGAGGATGTGGCTCCACTTGGATATCGGGAGCTCAAGAGCAAGACATTGGCTGGGATGATGCGTCCTCGCAGGAGGGGACGCGATGGCTCGTGGGGATCGCCGTAAATGCAAGTGCTGCCTGAAGTTATTCCCCGATCCGCGTAACCGCCGCCACCAGCGGTACTGTTCGGTTCCCCGCTGCAGAGCAGCGAGCAAAGCCGCCAGCCAAGCACGCTGGCTCGCTGCCCCCGAGAACCAGGACTACTTCTGTGGCCCGGTGCATGTCGCCCGCGTCCAAGCCTGGCGGTCGCGCCATCCTGGCTATTGGCGCAAGGCTCAGCGGCCCGGCACTGCGTTACAAGATATCTCAAAGGCGCAATCCATTGATTCTGCAGTCGAAACGGTCAATCTCGTGCGGTCACCGTTACAAGAGGTCATAACAGCCCAACCTGCTGTTTTGATTGGCTTAATCGCCCATCTCGTTGGGACACCGTTACAAGAAGACATCGTCCGCACCACAGACCGTTTGTTACGACTGGGCCGCGATATTCTCGCCCTATCTCAGAGCTCCGGTCGTGATCGACTACGAGACGTTCTGCAAGATCCACGGACGTAGTGGGCATGCTCAGGCGGCATCAGCAGCAGCGAACCAGACTTCAGCATCCCGCCTTTCTGTGTGTCCAACCTGTCTCCCGTGCCAAAGCCCATGCTGCCCGTGAGCACCGTCTCAATGACGATGTGAGGATGCGTGTGTGCCGGGACCTGATAGTTTGGCGGCAATTTCACACGCTGGACGACCATCGAGCCCGCTTTGGTCGGATCGCCCGTCAAGATCACGTATTGGGCACCTTTCGGGAGGGAGGGAGCGTCCCTCCACGCGACGGCGTCAGGATTGATTATGGTCGTTTTCATGACCTCTTGTGCCGATGCTGACCCGGCCCACGACGACGCGGCAATTCAGTCAGCTGCAGGAGGTCCCATAGCATGAGGTTCCTGTCGCGATGCGGGACCGTTTTCCAAGCTACGTGTCGGGTGTATGTGCGCGGGTGAGGAGACGAGTGAAAGACGATAGAGCAGAGCCTCAAATCATTTCTTTCAGTAAGGCCGCATTCCTACGCTTTCGAGCGGCGAACTTGCCGCCTTCGTGTCAGATTACATTCGCTTAAGGCGCGGCTCACCCAAACGACCGAGCTTTGGCCGCGAGCTTCCACGCGTGAGGAACCACCTCGCGCTACCAGCGCTTGCAGACTTTTCGCCACGCGCAACCCCCACCGGGGCGCCAACGCGACGGCGCTCGCAGGCATAGCCAGCATGTTCGACTGCGTTCGTCGTACCGAGCACGGCCTGGATGCTAAAGGTGCGCGAAACAGAACAAGAAGTGTTATTTCAGAGGTGGTTAACAAGCCCTCATAATCGTCGCCATGAGGCGTCACTAAACGAGCCGCTCGCACCCGATGCCAACGAACTTGCCGGCGCACCGATCACGCCGAAGGCGCCGAACGGGTTAGGGGACTCGGGAGTTGGTGCAGGCCTGCCGAACCTAGAATACCAACTGGCTGGCTGATCGTGACACGCGTATTGGTGATTAGGACCTTTCGTGCAGCTGCGACGAGACCAGTACCGACAAGCACACCGGCCAATGTGCCGAACAACCATAGCCAAGGGGCGATACCTAACGGCCGATTAGATCCGGGTCGTGGTGGTGGGCGCCAAATCTGGTATCGCCACTCCATGAGGGGATAGGTCCGAGGGCAGCCGCGAGATCGTTCGAGTGAGGGACGCTTGTCCTACGCGCTGGTACGGTAGCGCACAATCGGGTAAAGCCGCATCAGAAGTCTATGAAGACCCGTATCCTGCAGGATGGGCGAGTTGCTGAAGACGTTGGATAAGCTGAGGCGTCATCTACACGGTGACCGGAGGCTTCCATCTGGTCGTGGACCCTCCCGCTAAGGTGCAGCGCCTCGCAACCTTCTTGCAGGCGAATTTGAGGATCAAGCGAGTGGCACCATTTCATTTGCACTGGTGAGTTCGCATTCAAAATACTAATGGAGCGTTTTCAAGGATGGTTCGATCAGGCAGGGCTCGGCCAAAAGCATCGCGCGTCCTTAACGGCGCGCCCGGCTCATGGCCTCAACGTCGGCTCAGGGGTCACAACGGGAGTGCAGAGAGCACGCCGACCGCGTCAGCAAGCCCCCAGATTTCGGACGATCCGCATGCGCTACAGCTCTGCCTAGTAGCACCTCCCTCAAGGCCAGCCAAAAATCGTGCCGTCGGCCACGCAACTCAGTCTCAGTCACAAGGATCGATTCGTCATGCATGCGCTCAGCCAAATACGCCAGATTGACTACACTGTAATTTTTGCTCGCGACATGGATGCAATGCGGCACTTCTACGAGACCATTATGGAATTCCCACTATTGCGCAAGTTGAGCGATCGTTGGATTGAGTATCGGCTTGGCTCAACGACCCTGGCGCTGACAACCCATGGCGGGCGCTTCAATGACACGCCACCCGCGCAAGGCACGCTGTCGCTGCAGTTGGCGTTCCGAGTTCCCACCGCAGGCGGTAGCCGGCTGTGCGGCGGCGCTCGAAGCCAAAGGCGTCAGACTCGTTTGCCCGCTGACGGATCAACCTTTCGGCCATCGCACGATTTTCTTCCGCGATCCGGACGGAAATGTGCTTGAGATCTTCGCTGAGATATGAGGTCGAAGCGAGGGGGCGTCTAAAAACGAACATGGTGAGCTTGCGAGAATGTTCGCGCGTGCTGGAGAAGATAATTTCGGAAAGCGCTGGCGAAGTTTAGCTTGCAAGGATGCAATCTGTTACAAACTTCAATCTGAGACTGCGTTCTTATCGTGAGGCCCCTGGGTGTGAAGAGGTAGGCATCTTGCCAAGCGACCGACTGTTCAGCCCGTCGGCAGAGCGGAACAAGGCCCCGATCAGCGAGGTGCTTTCTCAGGTTCTACCCGAGCGCGGCATCGTTCTGGAGGTCGGCAGCGGCACTGGACAACACGCGCTGCAGTTCGCGCGAGCGATGCCAAATCTAATTTGGCAGCCGAGCGAACGTGACCCTGATTGCCTGAGGTCAATTCTTGCGTGGCTCGCAGTGGAGGAATTTCCGAACGTGCGCCCACCGGTGCATCTCGATGTCTGCGCATTGCCCTGGGCGATCGATTCCGCTGCGGCGCTCGTGTGCATCAATCTGATCCACATCGCACCGTGGTCGGCAACGGAGGCCCTCTTTTGTGGCGGCAGATCATTGTTGAGAGGCAGCGGCCTCCTGTGTCTTTACGGACCTTTCCAGAGGCAGGGCCGGCACACCTCGCCGAGCAACAGGAGCTTTGATTTGCTCCTGCGCCGACAAGACCCGGCATGGGGCGTTCGGGATCTCGATGACGTTTCTCGCCTTGCGGATGGAGCCGGGTTCGATCTACTGCAATCGCATGAGATGCCGTCAAACAATTTGATTGTCGTGTTCGGAAAACGCGCTTAGTTCCCGATTGGCCGACAAACGACACTTGTCATTCGGTCCGGAATGTAGCGTCGCGATGATGCTGGTGGCTTTTCGCTGAAGTCGAATGGATCGCGAGGGTCTCCGTGAACAAGAACGGCTTTGCGTGTTAGCTGGCCCATTTTTGGCAGGGCGCCGGGCAGCGATAACACCCTCCGGGTGGGCAGGTCGGCCGAAACCATGGTGGTGCACTGGGGGCAAGGGCCGAAGGACCCCTAGCAACAGACTTAGCGCGACCAAGCGCGATGCCGAACGGGTCGGAGTAGTGACAGAACCAACTCTGGGAGAACTCGCGGTGCCCAAAGTCGCGGCCGCCAATTCTGTGGCTGGCACTTGCAAAAGTGACGAGCCGCATCGCCGGCTGAGCGCTGGTGAGTTCGCCGTTCAGCCGCAGCTAGGTGTTAACCCTACTTCCAATGGGGGGAAAGACCGGATCCGGCCCGTCGAAAGATCTGATAGTAGTCCCAGCCGCAAGGCTTCCGTCGGCATCGGTGTCCGGTGAAGCGTTGACCGCATACAATTCACCAATGTGGACAGATGCAAAAGAAACTGGCTCCCGAGTTCCCCTGCCGCGAACTCCTGGATGCGCTGCCCGCTGCCATTTACACCACTGACGCCGCCGGCCGCCTAACGTACTACAATTCGGCCGCCGTTCAGCTGGCCGGGCGAACGCCCGAGATCGGCAGCGATGAATGGTGCGTGACTTGGCGTCTCTACCGGCCCGACGGAACCCCACTCCCGCACGACGAATGCCCAATGGCGGTCGCACTGAAGACTGGGCGCCCGGTAAGAGGCGTAGAAGCTGTCGCGGAGCGTCCCGATGGCACGCTAATACCGTTCATGCCTTACCCGACGCCGCTACATGACGCGGCCGGCAACGTCGTCGGTGCCGTAAACATGCTGGTTGATCTCACGGAACGCTCACAGGCGGAGCAGGCAAGGCAATTGCTCGCCTCCATCGTCGAGTCCTCTGATGACGCCATCGTCAGTAAGGACCTCAATGGCGTCATTGACAGCTGGAACCCTGGAGCCGAACGCCTATTTGGGTACACAGCCGATGAGGTCGTCGGCAAGTCCGTCACCAATTTGTTTCCACTGGATCTGCAGAATGAGGAATCTGCAATTCTTGAACGCATACGACTTGGCGAGCAGATCGAACACTATGAAACGGTGCGCTGCCGCAAGGATGGGAGTCTGGTCGATATTTCGCTGACGGTGTCGCCTCTAAGGAATGCTGCAGGTAAGGTCACGGGCGTGTCTAAGATTGCGCGCAACATCAGCACGCGCAAGCAGGCGGAACACGAGCGTCTGCTCGCTCTTCAGGACGAAGAACGCCGGCGCATTGCCAATGAGCTACACGACTCCACCACACAGCATTTGGTGGCAATCAGCCTCAATCTGATGAGGCTGAGAGCGCATACCGCTGTAAAGGCCGAAACGCTCAACATCGTGGATGAGATCGATGGATCACTGCAGGAGGCCATAAAGGAGCTGAGCGCCTTCACTTATCTTCTGCAAAAACCCGATCTGCAAACGGAGGGTTTGTCAGTGACCCTCGGTCGATACGTTGAGGGGTTCGGCAGGCGGACTGGGCTGAAGATCACGCTGAGATCATGCCGCAGCGTCGACCAACTGTCGCTACCGCTCCAGCAAACGCTGCTTCGCATTGTTCAGGAGGCATTGACCAACGTGTATCGCCATGCCGCCGCAACGCGCGTCTCCGTCACCTTCAGATGTGTGGGCAAGAGACTGCGTCTGGTCATCAGCGATGACGGGCAGGGAACTGAGGAAACCTCCGGACGCCAGAACGGAAAGCAGTTCCGCCTGGGGGTTGGCATCCCAGGGATGATCGCTCGCATACAGCAATTTGGCGGCAGTCTTGACATTCATTCTGGCCCTAACGGCACCGCCGTTCATGCAACGGTATTCATCGGTTGACGCATCAGGCCATGACGCAGAGCGGTGGATCCGCATCAGGCGAAAGTCTCGGCGATGCGTTTCGATTTCATCGCGTCGGCCCCCCAATACAATCAGCTGGCTGGGACCTGGAGTTGCCCGAGGGCGAAATTTATGAGATCTCCACCCAAGCGTTGGGAGCCTGAGCCAGGCAAAGCGAAGTGATGATCTGTCAACGGAACTTGTAACACAAAGTGCAGGAGAGATGCCTGTGAGGACATCTCTTGGGAACAGACGACAAGAGCGAGCTAGACGAGGGAGCATCTACGTTGAAGGGTGTGCGTGTCCTGGTCGTCGAGGATAGTTGGCAAGTAGCCAGCACAATGAAATCCGCTCTTGAGGAGGTGGGAATGGTTGTGGCCAAACCGGCCGCTACTCTAGCCGCTGCCAAGCGGCTGATCGCTAATCATATTTTTGATCTCGCCGTAGTGGACATCAATCTCAAGGGTGAAATGAGTTACGATCTGATTGTTCGCTTGAGCGATCGCGGCGTACGCGTTGTTGTGGTTTCGGGCTATGTCACACCGGAGGAGTCAATACCGAGCGCTGCTGCCGTTCTCCAGAAACCATTATCCACAGTTGAGTTGATAGAAACACTGCGCCAAGTGATACGTGCGGCTTGATCGGTCGCCTTGAAGCATGGCTACGAGCTCACCCGCGATCGCGGGCAAACGGTGCGGGAAGGGGATGGACTTGCCGATCATTGTGCTGCGCGGCGGTGGCCAACCCGTGGCCGCAACGCCTTCGTGCGCGTCGCCGATGCGGCGTGCCCCGACCAAACCAACCCAATTCCATTTGCGGGCGGCGCAATACATTCTAGCCTTACCACGAGTGAGCGTCTTTTCGGACGCGACCCTAGCGCATTGATTGAGACGTCCGAGAAAGACAATGCAGCCAGCAAACCCAATCGGCCCCATTGTTGCTGGCATTGGCGCCTCTGCGGGTGGGCTCGCGGCGTTCAAAAGGTTCTTCGAGCACACGCCGCCGGACACGGGCATGGCGTTCGTGCTGGTGCAGCATCTCGACCCATAGCACAAGAGCTTGCTGGTTGATTTGCTGCGACCACGAATGACGATGCCTGTTGTTGAGGCCAACGACGGCACTGTCATTGCCGAGAACTGCATCTATATCTTACCCCGCAATGCGACGCTCACAATCAAGAAAGGTGTCCTACACGTAGTAACGCCTGCGCCGGAACGCGCGCTCCGGCGTCCGATCGACACGTTCTTTGCCTCCCTAGCCGTGGACCAAGGCGAGCGCGCAGTGGCATTTGTCCTATCCGGCGTCGGCAACGTCGGCAGCTTGGGCGTGAAATCTGTCAAGGAGCACGGCGGCCTCACGCTTGCCCAGGCCGAGGTCGATGACGAGGCGTTATTCGATAACCCCGGCGGCGCCGGCGCGCAGCGTCGGCCGGATCGTCAGGCCGAGCGTTTTGACCGTCTTGAGATTGATGACGAGTTCGTTGCTTGGCCGCCAATGTTGCCAGCGTGCCGACTGCAACTAATAGGTCTTTCTCTGAGGGTTTCCATGTTGGTACCGCTCCCTCGATATCATCCATCATTTGACCGCGACGGTACGTTCGTCAGAAGAAGCTCAAGCCCCTCAACGATCGGCGGCTGCGCTATGACGGCGTCGCGGAGGGTCGGAAAGGGCAAGTTCGCCAACATTGCTATCTGCCCGCGGCTACGACCTCGCGGGCCTCGGTGCCGATCATCGTGAAGCCGAGAATGCGGTCGTCATCGCCGCTGACGGCAACCTTCATGAAACCTTGCGTTTCCTCCGTTGCCTCATCGTGGCCATCCACGGCCTCGACGCCGATGACCTCGCCCTGAATGCATCGCGGACAACGCGCTTTGGTGCGCCCATACGGACGCATGCGCACGTGCGTCTTGCGATCGAAATCAGGGGTTCGCAGCGGGCCGTAACGTGGTCACATCCGGTGCCCCTACTGGCTTCTCGGTAGTGACGGCGTGGGTCTCGGCTGGTGGTCTTCGCTACCGAGGCCTTGTCGTCCGCAGTTCATGGTCCCCTGCGCTGTGTTCGTTACGCCTGCCGAGGTTTCCTTGAGAGGGTCATGCGGAGGAAGCTAACGAAGGGCTTGCTACCGTGGAACGGGAAGATCTTTCGAGGTTAGCACTTCTTACCAGCGTCATCTCAATCGCTCCGGATGCCATTATCGCGGTCGATCACGAGTACCGTATCATCCTCTTCAACGAGGGAGCCGAGGACACCTTTGGATATCGCCGCGATGAGGTTTTGGGACAGCCCCTTGACCTTTTGCTGCCCGAGCGGTTTCGCGCTACCCACACCGATCACATTCGCAAATTCAGCGCGTCGCCTGATACCGCTCGGCACATGGGTGAACGACAGGGAATTTTTGCCCTGCATAAGGATGGCCACGAATTTCCGGCGGAAGGTGCGATCTGCAAGCTGAAAATGGGCCGACAGCGCGTCTTCTCTATTTTGCTGCGCGACGTCACGGAGCATAAGCGGCAAGAGGCGCATGCTCGACTTCTCATGCGCGAACTCGAACATCGCGTGCACAACGTTCTCGCGCGCGTCCAAATTGTGATCGAACGTGGTGCCGAGGGGCAGTCCTCGTTGCACGAGTACCGACAGTCGCTTTTGGCTCGCATCCAATCCATGATGCACGCCCATCAATTGTTGCGCCGATCGAATTGGTCCGGTGCCACCGTCACAAATCTCATTGCGGATCAACTGAAGCCTTATGCCACAAGTCACAACAATCGCATCGAGGGATCTGAAATTATGCTCAATCCCGACGCGACCCAGGCGGTGTCGATGGTGATCCACGAGCTTACGACGAACGCTGTCAAGTACGGAGCCCTATCAGTGCGGGAGGGCCACATCACGGTCTCCTGGAAACGAGAGCCTGAGCGCGGGCTTGTGCTCCGATGGATTGAGCAGGACGGGCCGGAAGTGAAGGCGCCGCAGCACGAGGGCTACGGCACTCGGCTGATCCGCGAACTTCTAAAATTTGAATTTGGAGGCACGGTCGACCATCGCTTTTCGCCGGGGGGTGTAATATGTGAGATTTCGCTACCGCTTGAGCGTTCGCTTGCCGCCTGAGGTGAATGACGCAACCAGCCCTCACCGTATCAGCGAAGCACGCATCATACGCCCAAGCACTTTTGGCCATCAGACAAACACACGCCTAACTCACGCCCACCCGCTTAACGTCCACAGCCCTGCCCTTGTACGTGAAACTCGAATTGCGCGCGATCACAAACAGGGAGCGGAAACGAGACAAGCCGGTGCCGAGGCGATACGGCAGAAGATCACGCTAGGACGCGACGACACTCCTGGAAACTGCGTCACAGCACGAGACCAAGAGCGGCCCCGGACCGAGGTGACCCGGTCGACCTACAATTGTTAGCTGAGCCTGCTCATTCCCGCCGCGCACCGTGGCAACACGATACGGCTCAGCCACCACGACCGCCGCGCCCATCACTATCCATCTGCTGCCACCACGCCGAGGATCCGAAGGTAGCCGCTTGGGCGCTGGACGTAAGGGCGGAGATTGCGATCCACGTGGCGATCAGACAAAACGTAACGTTCCTCATGACCTGCCTCATCTTGGCTGGACTCTTTGCTCTGGCAATGTACCCAGCAGCGCGGCAAGCGCACTCCGGTGCTCACCCGATATTTCCAGATGGCAACTATTCAGGCTATCAACTGGTGGTCGACCAGTTGGGGATTCCGCGAGCTGCTAGCCATCAAGGCGCACGGCGGTCTCGTTCGGAGAGCGTAGCAGCATTGGAGCAGTTCGCCGGCATGGCCACGACCTGCAGCGGCGGGGAGCCGGTCCGTTTGGTCCATACGGTCCATATGGACCTCCAACTCTCCTTCCATCATCCAAATTCCATATGATTTGAGTGAGTAGTCGATATGGACCATATGGGCCAGCCTCGACGGCATCCGCGTGCCCTTGAACTGAGTGGCGATCCGTTTGTGCAAAGGATGTTTTAACGTGAATTGTTTTGGTGACCGCGAGCATGCGCGGCTGTTCTGCGCTCGGTTTCGAGGGCGAGCAGCTCGATCCAAAGGATCGGCTGAGGTGGCCTAAAAGACGCTGAGCCCGTTTCCAACGCGACTTGTCGATGGGATCACGAAAAGCGAAGGGCGCCGTCCAAGGAGCAGCACGCACTGCCCACCGCCAGCGCGGCTGTCGATCATTCGGTCAAAATTTCTAAGGAGTGTCGGTGGCGCGCGGCTAGGTGTGTCCGGAGTGCATCCGTTCGCCGGAATTTCCTCTCGCTTCGGCTCGATGTGGTGACTTCAGTTTGGCGCTATGAGCAGAATTTCGGTTCGCGGGGGCTTCACCTGACGAGGGCGGTAAAGAGGCATTTCCTGTCGACAGGGGAGCATTGCGTATGCCCAAAAAGATTTCGCCGGGTCAAGACCTTCAACACAAGCTGCGCCGGGGCAAGCTGCCCCAAATGGTCGATTGGTTCGATCCGCTGGTGCTCGGCATGGTCGGCGTTCGCACCCTGATCTCGACGACCATCGGCGAGTATGCAGATCAGCGGCCCATGCAAGAGGTCGTGGACGGCGACAAGGGCGACTTGCTGATGATGCGCCACGACTACAGCGTACTGGACACGAATCGCCCGAATGCGATTTTTCCTCCCGATGTCTGCCCGGGCAATCCGTGCCGCAACCCGCGCAGCGATCCCGCGATTTCCAAGGGATTCGACGACGAGCTCGCATCCCGGCGCCTGGCGCTCGACAACGGGGCGCTCTGGGTCGACTTTGTCGCCGATCTCGGCGACGGTTTCGAGGCGACATATGCCATGGCGCTGCTGCTGGCCGCCGAGAAGCTTAAAGTGCGAGGCGTGCCCGAAGAGCTGCCTGCCGGTCAGATGCTGATTTTCGGCGGGGACCTCGCCTACCCAAATGCGACAATCGAGGAGTACCGCAACCGCTGCCTGCAACCTTACAACTGCGCGTTCACCATCGAGCCCGGCAGCCTGCCGCCTAGGGAGCTTTTTTTCATAGCCGGCAACCACGACTGGTATGACGGTTTGTCCGCGTTCTCGCAGCAGTTCTGCTATGAAAGCACAGTTATCGGCGGCTGGCGCTGCACGCAGCAGCGCAGCTACTTTTCTCTCAAATTGCCGTATGACTGGCACATCTGGGGCGTCGACGTGGCCCTGGGCGACAGCATCGACTCTGGTCAGATTGACTACTTCAAGCAGGCCGCCGAACGCATGGATATTCACAAGAATCCGAAAGTCGTCATTATCCTACATGCGCCAGACTGGACCAAGACGGCATACAAGGCCTTGAATAGAATCTGCGAGCTGGCGCGACAGAACGCAGAGATCTGCGCCATCATCGCCGGCGACCTGCACCATTATAGCCACTACATTTCCGACGATCCGCGGCGGTCCCCGCCAATGCACGTAATCGTGTCGGGTGGGGGCGGTGCGTTCGCGCACCCTACGCACGACCAGCGGAACAAGATCGAAATCGAAGCACCGGTCGTAACCAGGGAGCTCCTGAATGTGGGCCACGAGCTCCTCCTCGAGGCGCCGCAGAAGAACTATTCATTCCGCGCCAAGACCTTCTACCCTTCCAGGCCGCTCAGCCGGCTCATCGCCCTCAAGAACCTCTGGCTTCCCTTCCACAACCGCGGTTTTGCTGCCCTCGTCGGCTTCGTTTACTTCTTCTATGCCTGGGTGTTCCATACGTCGGCTCCGCCAACGCTGGCAGCCGGGTCTGTCGTCCCGCCTGCAGACGCGGCAGCAGTCGCCAGGGCCGCGGAGGCGAATCCCGTCTTCTTCTTCATGCTGCTGGGGCTATGGGTCGGCCTCGTGCTCTATGTGGATGCTAGGCTGTCCAATCGGTTCCTGAAATGGCTCAACGGAACCGTCAAGGTCGTGTTGGGATCGGTACACTTCCTGTTCCACATAATGGCGCTGCTCTACGTGGCTGCCATCACCACCGCGCTGACCACCAAGGTATTCAATCCTGTGATTGGTACCATCGTGCTGTATTCGAAGGTCTTCCTGGGAGAGTTCTTCGATACAGGAAACGGAAGCGTCGATCGCGCGCAGGATTGCCTCGCCGGTATCGACTGGGCCAGTCCGGCAACATGGCAGTGTGTCACGGGTCAGCAGGATGTCTTCTATATCGCCGCAACGGCGCTGTCGCACGCTGCAATTTCCATCCTGATAGGTGGGATTATCGGAGCATTCATATTCGGTTGCTACTGGGTTATCACGTCGGTGCTCTTCGGCATGCACCAGGATGCCTTCAGTGCACTTGGCATCAAAGACTACAAGAACTTCCTGCGCATGAAATTCGAGGAAAACAAGCTGACGATCTATCCCATCGCGCTCCACCGCGTGCCCGGTCGGCGCGATTGGCTCCCCTATGATCCCGACAGTACCAAAGGCCCACCGCTCAAGCACAGGCCACTGATTGTCCCGAAGAGCGACATGAAACCTCACCTGATCGAGGATAAGATTTCCATAGACCGGCACGACCTACCACCAACCGCAGCCATAAGGGATCGGGGCAACAAGGTCGGCTTTTGATGTAGGCCGCGCCGACGGCTTGAGGTTTCTAAGTCCGCCATACAGCTAATGTTTGTAGTCCTGGCTTGGCAGCCCTGAATTCGATCGCTCTGGTCGGCGCTGCCACTAGGCTTTGGACCCGTGGTCTCCCCTCGTTGCGTGCGTAGGGAACCGTGGCGATGTGATAGGGACTAGCTCGTTTTGTCGCAAAGGCATCGATAGCGGACGAAGGCAGTAGGTCGGCTTGGTGCTAGGGGACGAAATCGCTACCGCGATAGCCCGCTGCGCGGGGTGCTTTGCTGATAGCTTCGCAATTGGGGATGGCATCCGCTTGCAAACGTTGTGGAGACGGTGCGCGCCGCAACCGAATCCCTGGCGGAGACTAAGACGCTCGCGCTCATTACCGACGTTGCGGGGCCCCTACCGATCGGGCTCGGCGACGAGCAGCGCCACACGCAGGTGCTGCTCAACCTGGTCGGCAATGCTATCAAGTTCACGGACACTGGCGAGGTGCGCGTCACCGGTCCCGATCGTCAGAAGGCGAGCGTCTATCCGCTCATCAAGCCTTCACTGTCGCGCCACCTTTGATGAAGCACTGGCTCAAATGGCTTGGCCTGGTGGCGGGAGCAGCTGCTTTCGGCATTGCAAGGTGCAGTGAGCTCGCAACGAAGAACCAGGGCGGCTCGCAGCCACTTCTGCTCTCAGGTCTTCTGATTGCGATAGCGGATCATGTAACTGTCCATGGTGTAGTCGACCACCTGGTGCCAAAGATATCCATCGTCCATGAAGGCCTTGTAGCTGTCATAGAGCTTCTTGAAGGCGGGGTTCTTCTGGTTCAGCTCGGCGTAAAGCTCGCCGGCCGCCTTGTGGCATCCATCCATGACTTCCGGCGAGAACGGCTGCAACACCACGCCCTGACCGGCGAGGCGCTTGAGCGCGGCAGCGTTGCTGGCATCGTACTTGGTTGCGACCCAGTTGTTGACTTCCAAGCAAGCGGACGTGAGTGCTTCCTTGTAGAATGGAGGCAAACTATTCCACTTGTCCAAGTTGACGACGAACATCAAGCATGAACTCGGCTCCCACCAGCCCGGATAGTGGTAGAATTTTGCCACCTTGTAGAAACCAAGCTTCTCGTCATCATGAGGGCCCACCCATTCGGCACCATCAATGGTGCCTTTCTCGAGCGCGGGATAGATGTCGCCGCCCGCGATCTGCTGCGGTATCACCCCGACCCGCTGCATAATCTTGCCGGCGAAGCCTCCCAGCCTGAATTTCAAGCCCTTGAGGTCGTCCATTTTGGTGATTTGCTTGCGGAACCAGCCACCCATCTGCGCATTGGTATTACCGCCCGGCATACCGTAGCAATTGAAGCCTTTGAGGAATTCGTTCAGGAGATCCAGTCCACCTGCTTGCAGCATCCAGGCATTCTGCATGCGGCTGCTCATGCCGAACGGCAGCGCCGAGCCGAACACGAACGCGTCATCTTTGCCGAAGTAGTAATAGAGCGCGGTATGACCGCACTCGACCGTTGCGTTCTGGACCGCATCGACCACCTGAAGGCCTGGAACGATTTCGCCGCCGGCAAACGTTTGGATCTGAAATTTGTTGTCGGTCAGGGCAGCGACACGCTTGCCGATTAGCTCGGCACCGCCATAGAGCGTGTCGAGGGACTTCGGCCAGCTGGTCGTCTGCCGCCATTTGATCTCTGGCATCGATTGCGCAATCGCCGGCGCAGGGACTGACGCCGCGGCAATGCCTACGGTTGCGGCACTGCCGGCCTTGATGAAGCTGCGCCTCGTGGTTTGGGTCATTTTATCCTCCTCGGATGCTGAGGCCCGATCACTGCTGATGGCAAATGCAGATATGATCCATCAATCGCTACGCGCAACTCAGTGCCACCGTCTTCACGGCCTGGTGCCTCGCCATCTATTGTACTCTACTTTCTACCCACTGTGGTGACCGGTGGGACGATCGCAGCCAGTGGAACAAGCGCCACTCTTTGTCCGACAAATCGATTGCTGAGCCGGAGATCGTCCAATCTACCTTCCCAGTGTAGCCTTAGCATTCTGTCGCGCGTAATTCGATGGGCGAACGGCTTAAGTGGTTCGAGCTTTTCGCGCCTGGTCTCCATTTCAATAAGGACCCTCCTCTCGCTACGCCGGCAGCGCCTTAACAGCCCAACGCGCCCATACACTATTGATGTCGATAGGGATCGATGTCGATACCGGGCGCGTGGCGCAAGAGGTATTGCTGCACTGCAACCGAGACCGCTGGTCAATACGGACGTGGGTCCAGCTCGGTCGCCGCGATCGGATCCTGAGGACCTTCGGCGCGTCGGGTGACCCTCCGATTCCTGACGCAGCTACCGCGGGAGCTCGGATGGTGGTCGGTCTGTGCCACGGAAGTCGCGCTGTGTTCAGATGACCTAAAGAATGGTGATGACCCTGCCGAACCACCTGCTCGCTAAGTTGAAGGATCAGGGGAGGGTGCCATCCGCGTTCTAGGCGGACCCATATTGTGGATATACAAAAAAGAGCGTTTCTGGTTGGCAGAAAGGCGAATGGATTCCTGGACCAGACCCCACTGATTTCCGGTGCAAATGTAGGACTGGGGCAGAGGGCACAGACAAAGTCTTGCGGTTCTTTTGCGCGCAGGAGGATGTCGATAAACACTGACGTCCGATGAGGGTCTTGTGTCACGAGCATCGCCGGTCCAAACGGCGCTGCGCAACTGTACTGGAGATGAAGGAGGGCCGTTCGGGTTCTGCGATCAGGTCGTTGATCCCAGGCCACCGCGAGCTGCTGCGGTCAAACTAAGGACCTGACGTTGCGCGCAGTACACGATGGCGCCGTCACTTTTGGAAGGCCAACGCGCCGGTGCTCAAGCCCGATGAGTCAATGCCGGAAGGCGGGCCGGGGTCGTGCAGGTGCAGCCCAATCAACGAGTGCAGGGGAGCGGCGCAAAAAAGCGGACGCTCCCAGTAGTCGGCCCTGAGCAAAAAAAGGGGCCAATATGCCTCAGCAGCCGTGCCGCCTCATACACCGCCGATAAAGCCAACCGTAACCCCAGCGGTAGCTACACTCGCGATGCCAACCGCGGCAATAACGATACTGAATCTGCTGGACGATGACTTCGCCCCTAAGCGCTTGGTCCGGAGGAAGCGCGGGGGCTGCGGCAGCAGGTTGGCCACCGACGAGCATGCCACCCATCACCAGCACTGACGCAACGACAACACCTTGGTTCATTACGAACGTCTCCTTCGCAATTGGGTCTTTGCATCCCCAGCTGCCAGGTAGTGTCGATCCAGGGGACTGAACCCAGGGTGAACAGGGCGGGGGGGTCATAACCGGGAGTGCAGCGAGCGCGCCAACCGCGTCGGCAGGCCCCAGATTCCGGACGATCCGCGTGCGCCGCAGCGGCCTGACCTTGTATGCCAGAACCTGCCGCTGACAAATCAAGGAAGGCCATTACGCACATGGCGCATATACGCCGGTCGCGTGCTCAAATGGTCGAAGTATCGAACCACCGCGGGGTAGTGCGGCCGTTCGAAGTTCAAGCCGAACCATCTGTTGACCACCAGGCCGATGGGGATGTCGCCAACCGTGAAGGTGGTTCCGGTCATGTACGGACCGGAGGACGCCAGGTGCTGGTCGAGCTGGCCGACCTCTTTGGTGATCTGCCTGCGTCCTTGCTCTACGAACCAGGGATTGTTCCAGGGTGGCTCGTTCAGCACCCCGCCGAGAAAGGCCCCGCGCAGCGAGATCGAGGTCTCGTAGTTTGCCCAATCCATCCACTGCTCGATACGGGCTCGTTGTAGCGGATCGGTCGGATAGATCGCCTCGCCGCCGTATTTGGTGGCAAGGTACCTGACGATCGCATTCGACTCGCGCAGGACCTGGTCACCGTCGATGACCGCCGGCACCAGTCCCAGCGGATTGATGCGCAGAAACTCCGGCTGGCCCGTCGGCTTGAAGCCTCGTCCCCAATCCTCTCTGGTGTAGGGGATGCCGAGTTCATCGCAGGTCCACAGAACCTTGCGCACATTGAACGAATTCGCTCGACCGAGGATGCGAAGCTGCGTCACGACGTGTTCTCCGGCGACATGGCTACCTGAAGCTACGGACAAGCCCCGATTTGGGCAACGGCGCGGGATGGGCGCGCGCCGGTATGTCGGGCCTGCCCCCCCCGAGAGCAGCAATCAGCCGCCCGCGGCAGGCACGGAGCGTTTGTGCCAGCGACTGTTGCTACTCGGCCGCCAACGACGCGGCGTGCAATTGCCGCAAGTCGTCAGCTTTCACGGAGACACGGACTGGCGTTACTGCATCCGGCCGCGCTCGGTATCGACAATCTCGGGCACGGGTATCGGGGTCACAACCACCGGCTCCAGACCGTCGCCCCTATCGTAGAACGTATCCCGCCTTTTCAGGAGCCAGTAGCCGATGAGAAGCAGCACCGGCACACAGGCCACGGTTGCGATGCGGTCGTCGGGACAGAGCAGGACAAGCAGCGACAAGGCGGCCAGCACGAGCCGGATCGAGACGTCGCCCGCAACACTATCCGCATAGCGTGCCTGAAGGCTGAAGGTGATTCCGATCGTCGCCGTCAAAATAAGCCCGGCCGCACCGAACTGGGTGATGCCGGGCTCAACGACAAGAGCGGGATGCACGAACACGCCGGCCATCAATGTGAACAGCGAAACGCAGATCTGCAGCGCGCGGTTGAGGGTGGTGTAGAATGACGCATTGGCGATCTTGGCGGTGACCGCTGCGACCAACGATGTCGGCGGCGTGAGCTCACCCCAAACGCCCAGGAAGAACGCGAAGAAATGCACCACCCATGGATTGACGCCGACTCGGATCATCGGCGGCGCGATCACGATGGCGACCAGGATGTAGGTCGGCGCCGGCGGCAGGCCGGTGCCGAGCAGGGCGCCGAACACGAAGGCGAGGACGACCATTGCGACAAGATTGACGCCCGCGAGATCGATCAGAATTGCGCCGAGCTTGGTCGGCACCCCCGTGATGACCAGGGCCCCGGTCATGATCGCAAGCGTCGCGAGCAGCAGCGTCAAGTCTGACGTCATCTCGATATAGGCGTCGAGGAACTTCCGAACCGGTCGAATGAATTGCTCGAACGACCATCCGTTTTCGACCAACATGAACACGGTGTTGACGACGAAAAGAGACGATGCCACCGCGACGAATACGTAAAGCGCGGCGAATTGGGGCGCGAGATTCCAAGCCGCCATCATGCCGACCAGCCCGGAAATCACGCCCAGGAATGCGGCAAGGTTGATCACGTCCCGCCACGACAGCGTCTGCTGAAGACCGCTGACCAGACGCATGCGATGGCGCAAGGCGAGGAGATACACCGACACCGCAACTGTCGCGTAATAGATCAGTGCCGGCACGTAGCCGCGCGCCACCACTTCGAAGTAGCTCTTGCCCAGGAACTCGGCCATCAGGAAGGCCGCCACGCCCATCACAGGCGGCATCAGCTGTCCACCGAGCGAGGACGCCGATTTCGATTGCCGCCGCCGTCGCGGGCGGCATACCGGCACCTATCATGGCGGGAATCGTGGCCGAACCAATGGTGATGGCATTTGCCGCCCCGCTACCGCTCACTGTGCCGACACACATCGAGCCCACCACCGCCGACTGAGGCAGCGCGTGCGGCGAGCGGATCGCAACGCGCTTGGTGGCTCGCAGCAGAGATTCAATGCAGCCAAAGCCGCTCAGCGTGCTCAGCACCAGCAGGAACGCGCCGATAACCGTCAGTGCGATCTGCGGCAGGTTGGAGAACACGCCGGTCGAGGTCTCGACGCTCATGGCGGTCCCGACGCGCCACCAGCTCAGACCCGCATGCGAGAACATGCCGGGCACCAGGTAGCCGTAGACGGCGTAGAGGATCAGCATGAGGTTCAGGACAAACAGCGGCATGTGACGTTTGCGCGAGTATTCCAGAATCAGCGCCGTCATCACACTGCCCACGAGCAGATCGGTCGAATTCCAGTCGCCGGCGCGCTCCGTTCCTAATGCGTAGTATTCGGTGTGCATGTAGTAGGAGACAGCGAGCGCGAGCGCGATGTAGACGGCAGCGATGGCGTAATTCGCCGTCGATGGCAGTCCCGGATAAAGATCACTCTCGCGCAGGCCGTTGAGGACGAACAAAACAAAGGTGACCGGAACCAGCGTCATCGCCAGCAGCGTCGGGCCGCCTTCGCTGGTCCAGAAGTAGAAGAACAGGTACAGAAAGAAGAAGATGGCGACGGTGTAGTAGACGCACTCGACGACAAAGCGCGGCCGAGTGGCAGAATTCTCTTTCATTGCGTGCTCGTCTGGATGAATTCAAGTGGCGGGCGCCTGAAGCCGCCCGCCCTTCCATGGGTGTTTGTCACGGCCGCTAGTTCTTGGCGATCTTGGAATCCCACTTGGCGTTCCAAACGCCCTTCTCGCGCATCCATTTGGCGAGACCGGGATGGATGGGGACCAAATCGGCCGACGATTCCACGCCGCGCACCTGGAAACCCTTCATGTCACTGGCAATCTGCGTGAAGGTCGGATCAGTCTTGGCCAATTCGCCGGCGTTCTTCTCGATGATTGTCAGCATCGCGTACACGTCCGCCTCCGACACATCGAGGCCGACGTTGAAGCCGTAGTAGAACGGCAGCTCGATGACCTTGTCGGCATGCACATCGCGGTTGAAGGCCTTCGGACTCACCTCGGCAATTGCGAACCCTTGTTTCTTCAGCTCGGCAAGCTCATCGGGACTCGGATTGAGCACCGCCCAGTCGGCCGCCAGCGAAGCTTCGGCGAGCCACGGCGGCGGCGAACTTTCCGAGCCCGTGTAGATTGTCAGAGCATCGATAGCACCGGATTCGAGCTGTGAGCCGGCGGTCGCGAGGTCGACCTGCACATAGGTGAACTTCACGCCCAACGCGTTGAGGCCTCGCTCGCTTTGGGCCCTGGTGTCGAACGGCAGAGGTCCGGTGAACACACGCTTGCCGGCGAGGTCACTCCACTTCTTGATCTTGTCCTTGTTGCGCACATGGATCGCGAGGCCGACTTCGATCGTGTTCGACCAGAAGGACTGGATTGGCATGCGTTGAATGCGTTCCTTGAAGCCCTTGAAGCGGCCCGAGTCGGTCGCCAGCTCGTGATAGGCAACGTCGGACCCGTAGAAGGCATCGAGCTCCTTGGTCGCAAATCCCTTGACGGTGGCGATGGCGCCGGCGGTGGGCAGCGCGGAAATGCGGTATTGCGGCATCTCTTTGTTGAGCAGTGTCGACAGGGTGACCATGGCCTTGTGGCCGGCCGTGCCGACAGGAGGTGTGCCCCACTTGATGTCCTTAGGTTGCGATTGCGACCAAGCCGCTGAAGCCGTTACCCCGAACAGGGCGACGGCGGCGACCGTCGTCAGAACTCGCGTGAGCATGGAGTCTCCCTTTCAAACTTGCGTTCGCTTAGACAGGCGACGGCTTGACTTTGGCATGCCGGCGGGCTCCGGTACGTACTCTCTGGAGGGTCGAAAATATCAGGCTATTGCCGGATCACAAACCCGTTCATAGGATCGGCTTCGAGGCACTTGCTCCGAAGCCGATCTGGGCGCCGGGGTAGTTCATCTCTCGAAGAGCATCGGAGTTGCCTCGCCGGCACTGTTGAAGTTCCTCAGCTGCACAGAAAGCGGACAGAATCGCTGCAGCACCGAAGCCTTCCGGCGTGTGGCATTGAACAGACGTGGATTTTTCGCCGCCGACAGGGCCTTCGAAAGCTATCGTTGATCGTGCGCATGGCGTAGCGTCCGATCATATTTTGCTGGCAGATCGCGGTTTTCGGCACGCCAATGGATGCGGTTGCCGCTATCCTCGTAATCATTTGGACCCAATATCCGAGCCCGTCGCATGGCAAATATCAAACCTCAGCGCGTCCTATCTGACTTGCGTGCCCTCGCTACCTTCGGCGCTTACAAGACCGGCGTGCACCGTCCCACCCTCTCCGCCTCGGACATCGCTGCGCGGCAATGGTTCGCGACCCGGATGCGTGAGGCAGGGCTCGATGCCGAGGTCGACGGCATCGCCAACATCCTCGGCAAGAGCCGTGCGAGCGGTCGCAAGGCGCTCTCGGGATCGCATCTTGAAAGCCAGAACCATGCGGGTTGGCTCGATGGGGCGCTTGGCTGCGTCTATGCGCTGGAAGCCGCCAGGGCCATTTCGGAGGATGCGGCAACACAGCACCTCGGTGTTGACGTCGTCGTGTTCTGCGACGAGGAGGGACATTTTGGCAGTTTCCTCGGCAGCCGCTCGTTCATTGGCATGCTGGAAGAGAGCGAAATCGATGGCGCATCCGATCGCGCCACCGGCATTTCGATGCGTCAGGCGCTGGCAGCCGCGGATTGGGCTGGCCGCCCGCGTCATCTAATCGATCCATCGCGCTACGTCGCCTTCTTCGAGGCGCATATCGAGCAGGGCGACACGCTTGAGAATGCCAATCTCAAGATTGGGGTGGTCACCGCCATTGTAGGGATCTGGCAGTACAAGTTCACGGTCGTCGGCGAGCAGAACCATGCTGGCACGACCTCCATGGCGCGCCGGCGCGATGCCGGGCTCGAGATGGTGCGGTACTTGAACGCGATCGACGCGCGTTTCCCGGAGATTGGCGGGCCGCGCTCGGTTTGGACCACCGGACGGATCGATCTAGATCCGGGGGAGAAGAGCATCATTCCCGGCGCCGCCGAGGCGCTGTTTCAACTGCGTGACGCCGACCCGGCTGTGCTCGTTCGGCTGGACGCCGAGCTTCACAGCCTGGCGCGGATCGCCAACCAGCGCGGGCGCTGCAAGCTCTCCATCGAGCGGCTCAGCGCCAGCACGCCGGCTATGATGGACGAGCTGCTCCAGGCAGCGCTTGATCGCGCTGCGGAGAGCCGGGCACCCGGCAAGCACATCCGCATGCCGTCCGGCGCTGGGCACGACGCTCAATGGCTCGCGCGCAAACTACCGGCCGCCATGCTGTTTGTCCCCTCGATCGGTGGCATTAGCCATCATTGGAGCGAGAATACGAGCGAGGAGGACATCGTCCTCGGCGCGCAGGTTTTCACCGATGCGATCCTGGATGTAATCCAAACCACCGAGGGAGAAGCTGCGGAGCCCTGGGGAATATGAGCGGCAGTTGACCTGCGCCACACATTGACATGCGAGGTGCTATAGTCGGCCGGCGGGCGGGATCTCTGTGCAGCGCGTGTGCGGGGTCGGGCGGATTGGGCACAGGGCCGATGAAATACACCTTCAACTTTCGCGACATCTGGACCCAGTGGGACTACATCGCGGAAGGCATCGGCGTCACCTTGCTGCTCGCTGTCGTGACCATGATCGCCGGGCTGACGATTGGCGCCCTGGGCGCCGCGGCGCGCGTCTATGGGCGGCCCTGGCTCGGGGCCCTGGTGGCCGGTTATGTCGAGGTGATCCGCAATACGCCGCTTCTCGTGCAGCTCTTCATCGTCTTCTTCGGGCTGCCCAGCCTGGGCGTCCGCCTCGATGCAATGACGGCCGCCTTCATTGCCCTCTCTGTCAATCTCGGCGCCTACTCGACCGAGATCATCCGTGCCGGTCTCGAGGCCGTGCCGCGAGCGCAGATTGAAGCCGGCTATTCGCTGGGGCTCTCTGGCGCGCAGGTGTTCCGCCACGTCGTGCTGGCCCCGGCGATCCGCATCGTCTACCCAGCACTCACCAGCCAATTCGTGCTGATGATGCTGGCGACAAGCGTCGTATCGCAAATCTCGGCGCCCGATCTCTTCCACGTCGCCTCGATCATCCAGTCCCGCACCTTTCGCGATTTCGAGATCTACGCAGTGATCGCCGGCGTCTATCTTGCGCTGGCACTGGCATTCAAACTCTTTTTCGCCACGATCGAGCACTTCGCTTTCACCCGCCGATGATCCGAGAATTCGCCCTCAACGATGTCTACTATCTCCTGCTCGCCGCACGTTGGACGCTGGCGCTGACCGGCCTTGCCTTCCTGGGCGGCGGCACCGTCGGATTGCTGGTCGCGCTGTTGCGCGTCGCCCCCTTCGCGCCGTTGCGTATCATTGGTGCGGGCTACGTCAATATTGTGCAGGGCATCCCGCTACTGGCTTGGCTGTTCGTACTCTTCTTCGGCTTGCCGATCCTCGCTGGGGTTCGCGTCTCGCCCTGGATCGCGGCGACGGTCGCCTTCTCGATCTACGCAGGGGCCTTTCTGGGCGAAATCTGGCGCGGCTGTCTTCGGGCGATCCCGCGCCAGCAATGGGAGGCCGGGGCGTCGCTCGGTCTCAGCTTCGTCGAGCAGCTGCGCCACATCATAGTGCCGCAGGCCGTACGCGTCGCCATCCCCCCAACCGTCGGCTTTCTCGTGCAGCTCATCAAGAACACGTCCCTGGCAGCGGTGATCGGTTTCATCGAGTTGACGCGCGAAGGCCAGCTCACCACTGCCGCGACCTACCGACCCTTTACCGTTTACATCGCCGTCGCCGCGATCTATTTCGCCATATGCTTCCCGCTGACGCAGTGGAGCCGCCGCCTGGAAAGGACACTCCGTGTCGCTCGTTGAGCTCCACAACGTGGTCAAGCGCTTCGGCGCCCACACCGTGCTCGACCGCGTCTCACTCTCGGTCGAGGCCGGTGAGATCATTGCCGTCATTGGCCGCTCGGGCTCGGGCAAGAGCACCATGCTGCGCTGCATCAACGGGCTCGAGCCGATCCAGGAAGGAAGGATCGTGTTCGACGGCGAGACGGTCAACGACCCCGCTACCAACTTGCGCAAGCTGCGCCAACGGGTGGGCATCGTCTTCCAGAGCTACAATCTCTTCCCGCATCTCTCGGTCGAAAGGAACATCACTCTCGCGCCGCGCGTGGTGAAGGGCATGGAGCGGGAGGCGGCTCGCGAACTCGCCGCCGGGGCGCTCGCCCGCGTTGGTCTCGCGGAGAAGATCGATGCCTATCCCGACCAGCTCTCGGGTGGCCAGCAGCAGCGCGTAGCGATAGCCCGCTCGCTCGCCATGAAACCGCAGCTTATGCTGTTTGACGAGATCACCTCTGCGCTCGACCCCGAGCTCACCGGCGAGGTGCTGAAGGTGCTTGAGAAGGTCGCTGGGGAAGGCATGACCATGATGCTCGTCACGCATGAGATGGGTTTCGCGCGGAGGGTGGCCACTCGCCTAATCTTTATGCACCAGGGACGCATTTGGGAGGAGGGTCGCGCCAGCGATGTCCTCGCCAAGCCGCGCACGCCCGAACTCGAAACCTTTCTCGACGCCGTGCTTCACTGATCCCGCAACGTCAATCGAGCAGGAGAGACACGCATGCACCGCTTCCTCATCGCCGCAATTGCAGCGATCGGGCTCGTCTTCGGCATTGCCGAGGCCAGGGCAGACGCATTCGCCGAAATTCTCAAGAACGGCGTCGTGCGCATTGCCGTTCCGCTCGACGTGCCGCCGTTCGGGTCGATGAACCAGGAACGCAAGCCGGAGGGCTTCGACATCGATCTGGCCGAGATGGTTGCCAAGGCTCTCGGCGTGAAGGTCGAGCTGCAGCAGGTCACCGGCGCCAACCGCATTCCCTACCTGCTGACTGACAAGGTCGACATCGTCATCTCGGTGATGGGTCTGACGCCGGAGCGCGCCAAGCAGATCATGTTCACCGCCCCCTATGCCGACACGCATCTCGCGGTCTACGGCCCCAAGAGCGCGAACGTGCCCTCCGCAGCCGAGCTTGGGTCGCTCAAGGTCGTCGCTGCTAAGGGCACGACACAGGATCTCGGGCTGGCGGCCATGAACCCGCGCGCAAATATCATGCGCACCGAGGACGATGCCACCGCGGCGACCGCCTATATTACCGGCCAGGCCGATCTCTTCGCCACCAACAGTCTGATTGTGCCGGACCTGATGAAACGGGCGCCCAGCAAGGAGTTTGATCTCAAGTTCGTGATTTGACGGAGCCCCGCGCACATGGGGGTGCGGATGGGAGAATTGGTGCTTTTGCAGTGGCTCAACAGCTTCATTTTCTTCAACACCATGAACGGCGACCTCGACAAGCTGCACCGGAAATGGCTTGCCGCGCCGATGGCACCGTTGCCGACGCTGTAACGAGCTTCGGTTCCAGCCGGGGCCCTCGGGCGCGCATAAGCTATGGCACCTTGGCGGACTGCTTCGACGTCTGACGTGGCGAGATCGGTGATTGTGGGCATGGGAGAACGGCATGCAGGAAATCGAGTGGGCGCGCCTCAAGGCTGCCGAACTAGCGCAAGTCGCCAAGCACGATGCCATCGTCATGGTGCCGATCGGCTCGACCGAGCAACACGGGCCCCATCTACCCACCCAGGTCGACTTGCGACTGGTCACTGAGGTAGCCCACCGCGCGGCGCGGCTCATGACCGCCACGCACCCAACGATCGTTACCCCGACGATCCCCTTCGGCATGAGCGAGCACCACATGTCGCTCAACGGCACTATTACCCTCGACTACGTCACCATGGCTGCCGTGCTCGACTGTGCCTGCAATTCCATCTTGCGCGCCGGATTTAAGCGGATCTTCATCCTCAACGGCCATGGCGGCAACACCGACGGGATTTACACCTTCATCAGCGAGTTCACGAACAAGCACCGCGTGCCGTTGGCTGGCGGTACGTACTGGAACATCGCGCAGGAGGAGATCGGCGCACTTCTTCAGAAGCAAAAGTATCTTCTGCACGCATGCGAGGCGGAGACCTCGATGATGCTGGCGCTGGTGCCCGACCTGATTGATCGCGATGAGCTTTCACAGGCGCACGGGCCCTATGTACCCGGTCTGTCAGCGATTCCGGGTGTCAATCCCGGTGTATTCCGTTGGCGCCAGCTTTCGAGCCGCTCGCTCATCGGTGTCATCGGCGAGGCGGGGGCGGCAACTCCTGAGAAAGGCGAGAAATTGCTTCAAGCAATCGCCTCCGCCGTCGCGAAGGCGCTCCTGGAGAAGCGCCTTTGGGAGGAGCCAATCTAATCGGCGTCTGCTCAACGGGAGGAAAGATGAAGAAGGCGGTTGCCGGCCTGCGCGTCCTCGATTTCAACTACCGGTTGGGTAGATCTGGCTGTGTATGTTGCCCAGCTAGGATTTGCCCTTCAGCTTGAAGGAACCGAAGAATTTGTCCTTCATCGCTGTCACCGCGTCGCGGTGCGCATTGGGACATTCAATCGATAACGTGTAGAGCATGCCCTTGACCTTAATGTAGCGCAAGTGCGCGGTCGAGGCCGGCCCAGTGACGGAAAAGAATAGGATATCGGCGCCCTCCTTGGTCTGGCGGCTTACATCAGACACTTTGTTGGCGGGGTTGGATGAGAAAGACTTGGGTATCGCCCCGAGATCAGCGGGTGTCGTTGCAGTTACTGGCATTTCAACAGCCATAAACTTGATCCCCTCGGAACTCTTGCCGCCGACGGCATGGCTTACTTCACCTGTGCGCGCGTCGTGGGTCGTAAAGTCGTTAAAGGGAATTGGCACGCGAATCGAGAACGCACCCTTGGTTGAGACAGCCGGATGCCATCCCGTGCCATCATCGGCGCTGACCCCGACACGATGCATCTCAAGCTTCGGTTGCTGAGCAGTTGCAGTAGCGCATGCAAAGATGATGACCGCTGAGGAAAAGACCGTAGCGAATAAATTGAAGGTTGAGACGAGCATGGTGATGCTCTTGATTGGAAAATTTAAAAGGAATGCGCATTGTTTGTTAACGCGTGGGCGGGCCTGACGCAAGATGCGCTAGCCGCATGTGAACCCTGAACGTCAAGCCAAGGAGCGTCGGGCTATCGGCCAAGAAATGTTAACGAATGATACTTCCGGATGTGGCACATACGTTGAGTGCCTTCTCACCTTGAAACCACGGCAGGAATTCAGGGGTGCTACGGACAAAAATTTTGCGCGATGAAGCCAGGTATGGAGGACCGAGCTTGACCCGATCCGGACCTCCCCGCTGGTGGTGCGACCCAGCGATCAGTCCAATGCTTGTTGATCTCTCCATCTCGCCGGGGACATTCCGAACTCGCGTTTGAACGCCCGACTGAATGCTTCTTCGGACTCATAGCCGACCGAGTGCGCGAGTTGAGCGATCGTCGTTTGTTTCTCACTCAGATTTTGCTTTGCAGTTTGAAGTCGCCAGACCGTGAGGTATCGGATAGGGGGCATGCCGACGAGCAAGGTGAAGCGGTCTACGAAAGCGCTACGCGACAGCCCAACTTCCTTCGCCAGGGACTCCACAGACCACGAATTGCTCATGTTCCGATGGATAAGTGCCAAGGCTCGTCCGACATGCTGGTCGCCAAGGCCCTTCAACCATCCACGTTCCTGGTCTTCGAGCGTAAGCGAATAGTTACGCACCGCCTCGATAAAGAGCAGTTCGGAAAGTCGTGACACCACGCTTGAGGAGGCGCGTCTTCCTTCTATCAGCTCGTTGGCGGCCAATCGCACTGATGCTTCTACCCAATTGCGCGATGTACCCTGACGAACATCAATCTTGAGAATCCTTGGCAGAGCGTCGATGAGAGGGTTGTACAGTTGATCACTCGCGAGAAAACCGCACGCAAGATGAACAGGAGCGCCACCTCCGCCATAGGAAACTCGGGCCAATCCACCGTCGGCCGCTGACTGAATTAGGTCACGGGCGTTCTTAGGCTCAAGGCCGGGGCCGCTGGCCAAGGTGTGCGCATCGTTGCGGGGCAAGAGCACGATTTCGCCCCCGTGTGCCTGGAGTGCGGGCGCACCCTCAACGCTGACGAAAAGGCTGCCCTCGATGATGAAGTGGTACGCAATTATCTGCGAGGGCGCCACTAGGAAGGGCCTACAGTCCTCGCTACGGACCTTTGTGTAGACGCACCAGGGCGCGGTGAAACGGGCGTCGAGAAAAATGCCGCCCGTCAGGCGAACCGACCGAAACACCTCGCTCAATGGGTCGACCATCGTAGGTGGCCCGCAAAATTGGACGAATAGTCATGCGATGCGGTCGAGCAGTCATTCGCCCAAACACCTCTCCTCCCTAGATACCGCATTAGTTGGCTAGGTGCCAGTGAAGCAGGAGGTCCAGGATGGACGATATCACGCGCCAAAAGTTCCTCAAGATTGCCTTGGTTGCATTCGGTGCAATCTTCTTCACCATCTATCCGATGGGTCTCCTTTGGCCGTCGGGATGGCAGTGGCACGGAGGGCATGGTCATTACTACCTGCAAATGATCTGCGGGGTCTACGCCGTCCTTGGTGCCTTTCTCATTGCTGCCGCGCGCAATCCGTCCGAGCATCGCAGCCTGATCTCGTTCACGGTCTGGTCGAGCATCGTCCACGCCGGCATCATGGCAATACAAGCCTTGTACGATGGACACGAGATGGGTCACTTGGTTGGCGACGTGCCTGCGCTGCTGCTAGTCGCCGGCGTGCTCTGGTATCTCTCTGCACAGAGACAACTGCGAGTAGCCAGTGCATAGCAACCGTGTTGCTCTATCGACGTCGCTATCTCTTAGGCAAGATGCGCATCCGAGCCACTGCCGTTGTCCAGCGGCTCCATCTGCTTCTGGCACACTTTCCCCTTTTCGCAGTGCCGCGGCGAGGAGGCAGAAGCTGGATGCATAGCGGACGAATTCTATTGCGGCGCCGGAAGCCAGGGACCAAGGGCATCGAGAACATCACCGTTAACGAATGTTGGAGGTTGCGCAGGTAATGCAAGAGCGCGCGTGTCAGGTTCCTAGTGCGGGAAGGATCGGCAAGCGAATCCAGCGACACCCCTGTCGCATGCATTTTGCCCACCAATCCCTCCCGAAAGGTGTCCCTCGCTGCTGCGCTTGGTTGGTGAGGTGGTACGCTTGCCTTTCCCTTCGGCGCGTGTCCGCCGCACCACAGAAATGCTCCGCTTATGAAAAAGGAATGCGTTCGCGCAGGTCGTTGATTGTATTGCCCGGCTTCGTCCGAGGCGCCTGTCGGGTCGCTCGCCAGACCGCCCGCACCGACAAGCAATTCGTTTCTGACAGCTGTCACGAGACCATTTTATAGTAGCGCTCGATTCCGTTGCCCGGTGCGAGGGAAATCAAACGCACGCGCGGGAGCACGCGGACATAGATACCCTTTGCTACGCCGATCGGCACGCTTGCTGCCGGCGTTCCGGCTGAGGCTTCGTCCTTGTTCGCTTGCGCAACGCTATAACTGGCCGAGCCTGACCTCTTACAAGAAAGCTTTAGCAATGCACTGCAAGGTATTTTGTTTATTCGTTTTGGCGTGCGCTCTCGGTGGCTGCATGAGCTCGGGCAACGAGAGTATTGCTGACGCGACCAATGCAACCGTCTCGGGGCAATTGCTAAAGGGCAAGACAAACCAAACGGACGTACGCAGGATCTACGGCGATCCGATAAAGACGTCATTCAGCTCGAATGGCTTTGAAACTTGGGAGTACGAATTCACGAGGCTCCAGTCAAAGCCAACCAATTTCATACCCTATGTCAACCTCGTGCACAGCGGCGCTGAGGGCGACAAGAAGACGCTCGTGATCTTCTTTGATAAGCAAAAGATCGTACAGGATTACACCATGAGCACCTCACGCATTGACATGAGCCGGGGAATTATCACCCGCTGACCACTCTGCACATCTCAGTGAACCAGAGCTCCAGCGACCCAGTTGTATGATCGCGCAGATGGCGCTGCACGACACCTATATCATCTGGAACTGGGAACTATCCGCCATTTTGCTACTAGTTGTCGTCGTGCTTATTCTTGGTGCTGCCGCGCTTATTAAATACCTGTTTTTTTAGATATCGCCTTGGAATCTGAGACTTTGATCTGGACCAGCGGGCGTGCCGCCGCCTCCTGCCGTGTCGACCGGAGCGGGGGCGAATGCGATGGCTCGACCGACGATCTCGGACATACTGCGCAAAGCATTGCGTGCCTCGGCACGCGGCGTGGGAACCCGTCCTCTCTGCGCCGCACTTTGCTGTCAGCGACAAACGCCATCTTCGCGCCGATCCCGTCCGACACGCACGGACTGGATGTCAGAAAGGCACGCCCAACAAGATCACGGCCGAAATCAAGGAGCTTGCCCACGAGTACGGCCCCATGGTCATCAAGGAGCTTGCTAGGCTTGCTGTGAAGGCTGAGAGCAAAACGGCACGGGTGGCAGCTATCAAGGAGCTGCTCGACCGCGGCGACGGCAAGGCCATGCAGCCTATACAAGGCTTAGGTCAGGAGATTGCGCGTCGCGCTGCTTTGCCACCCCCAAAGCCGCATTGCTGACATGGCGCCCGGGCACTGCCCAGCTCACGCAGTATAGCGGCGACAAAAAGGGGACGCCCGTCGCCAAACGTCCCGCACCCATGCACGCATACAAATCTAGCATGGTCAGAGGCGATCGGATCGCACCGCGCTAGGGGTGTTGGGACCTCATACCGGTTCGAACCCTGTCCTCTGTTTGCAAAGCTACACCTTTCCCGGGAAAGCTCATCGGACCTTGGCCCAGTCTGCAATCGGAGCGGCTAGCGCCGCGTCTCCCACATGAAATCCTTGAAGCGGCGGGCGGGCGCACCCGTCTTTTTGGCTTCCGTCTCGGCCGCCTCCAGCTCGCGCGCAATCGCCGCCACCAGCCGCTCATTCTTGGCCAGCCCGAACACGTAATCCACGCGATTTGCCTCACACCAGGCCATCAATTCCTCGCGCGCAAAACCGCTATCGGCACGAAGGCAGATCTCCACTTTGCGCCAGCGCGACGCGGATCTGCGCTACCAGGCGTGCAACCTCCTCGATCGGCACCGGCCGAGGCATCGATGTTGGCAGTCGGCTGCAGCTTGGCTGCCAGCAAATGGCGGCCGCAGAAGATGTAGAGCGGCAAATAGCAGTAGCAATCATAATAGCCGTGGAAAAAACGCCCCTCCTGATCGCCCGTGCAGGGGATCGTCGTGGCATCGAGATCGAGGATAATGCGCTTGGGTGGCTCGTCGTATGCGCCTCCAGAAACAATGTCACGAATAGCTCTGCGATGCGCCTGCATCATGGCTGATCTTGTGTAGGAGCGCCGCGATCTCGCGTTCGAGAGTAGCCACATGGTTGCGCAGCTCGCGCGCCAAGAAATTAATAGGGACGCTTGTTGCCAAGCGTCCCCGCACCATGATGGAGGCAGAACATGGTGGGAGCGAGGAAATGACCGCACCACTCGCTAGGGTTTGCGTTTGGTCACGGGCGCTCCCAACTGCGAACCAATAACTTATTCGGGGGAAGAGAGCACGGGCCGTTTGCGCAGCGCTCCGCCAATCGGAGCGGTTGTGTTTTCGCAGCCACATTCAATGCGTCAGGCCTGCTCCAATTCAGCGATTTCACGCTCGAGAATGGCGAAATGCTTGCGCAGCTCGCGGGCTACGCCTGGCGCAGCCCTGGTCATCAAATAGTTCTCGCCGGCTGATGCGATACCGTGGCCGGATGAGGCAATATCTCCGACTACCACCAGCCGATGAAGGTCAGACCAATAGACGACCGTAATTAGTGCCAGAATCGAAACAGCCCAAGGCCAACAGCAACTAGAGCAGCCAAGAGCCAATGATGATGGCCATGCCAATGGTGAGGATGATGGCCAGGGCGGCGGTAGGACGGCGTCGCGTAATGCGCAACCTTATAGGAATGCTTGTGGTGGACTGCCTTTGTCGTCTTTACCTTGGCTACTTTGGCTACCTTGTACTTACCAGGAGGTGCCTTCGCCACCTTATAGGAATGCTTGTGGTGGACTGCCTTTGTCGTCTTTACCTTGGTTACTTTGGCTACCTTGTACTTACCGGGAGGTGCCTTCGCCACCTTATAGGAATGCTTGTGGTGGACTGCCTTTGCCTTCTTTATCTTGACGACATTGTACTTACCCGGTTTAGCGTCTGGCTTAGAACCCGTCACGTAGGTTTGTTGGCCGGTGATAACGCCTTGCGTAATAGCCGGAGCAGGCGCAAGCGCAATTGCCACTGCCAAAGTGGCAGTCAGAATTTTCTTCATGGATTGTTCCCCGTCTAGAGTAGGCTGAAACCATGGGGTGTTTTGTCCGTCGGTGTAGCCACAACGAAATGTTCGAACAGTCAGCTAAGTGACATTTCACACATTCGCTAACCACGATGTGCTGTTCGCGCAACGACGACCTCCCCCAAAATGGAAGCGACGCAACAGACGAAGCAGATTCACGTTCGGGTTCCGAAGCGGCAATTGTCCTGTGAGTGCAAAGCGGATCAGTGCTGGTCCAATTCAGCGATTTCCCGCTCCAAAATGGCGACATGCTTGCGCAGCTCGCGCGCCACGCCGTAGGTCAGCTGCGGCGATCGCAGCCGCTCGAGCACCCTGGCGAGCTCCTCGCGCTTTTTGGCGAGCGTCTTCTGTGCTTCCGTTAGCTCGAGCTTGGTTGGGCCCTCGAAAATGCGCCCACGCTCGGCGTTGATGCGCTTCCAATCGGGGCACTTGGTCTTGACCCAATTGCGGCTCGGCCCGCTCGAATAGCGCGACGCCAGGCGCTTGCTGACCACACCCTCAAAACCAAACTTGCTGCAGTGATCGAATAGCAATGTGCCGTTCGGGAAGGTTTGCACCTGGCGCATGAACGGCACCCGCGATTTGCGCCACTGCCGATGGAGGTCGCGCTTGCGCTCCGATAGCGTCAGGCCTCGCAGATCGACGCCATCCTGGTGCGGCAGATCGAACGCCAGAAACATCAGCTGGCTTTCATCCGGCGAGCTGGTCCGCATCTGGGCCATGAGCCGGTAGAAGTGCGCTGCGCCGCGGGGATCGATCAGGACCAGCTCGCCGTCGAGAATGGCCGATTGTGTGGGCAGCCTGCCGAAGGCCTCGGCCATGCCCGGCAACCGGTCGGTGTAGTCAGCGTCATGGCGTGAATAGAACCGGCTAGGCGCCGAGGCCGCCGGATGGACCGCCGTCACCCTGGCGACCGGGGCGGTTGGCGTGCGGGGCGTGTTGCGTTCTTCCATTGGCGTTGCCCGCCACAGTGCTCGCCGGCGCTGGAAGCCTGCTGGCGTGGTTTGCCGGTGCGCACATGTGGGTGACAGGGTTAGCGATCGCGGCCGTCCTCGTCGCATGGGGTTGGATCGCATGGCAAACCAAGCGGACGCGACGCAGTCCGGCTCGATCAACTCTCTACGTAATGGCGGCCGGCAACCGTACTTCTGGCCATCGCAGTGTTTTGGCCTGTCATTGAGCCACAGTTGGCGCGCGTGCTGATGGGCTGAGGGTCAGGCGACCCGATGATCCACATTGAATTGGCAGGCGCCGGTGTGAAATGGTCAGGCATGAAGAGCGCGCTGGTCTATGTCGGAGCGGCTATTGCGGAGATCGCAGGCTGCTTTGCCTTCTGGGCGTGGCTGCGCCTTGGGAAGCCGCTGTGGTTGCTGCTTCCTGGCGTCCTTTCGCTGATCGTGTTCGCCTACTTGCTGACCCTGGTTGAAACCGACGCTGCTGGCCGCGCCTACGCCGCCTATGGCGGCATCTACATCGTCGCCTCGCTGGTCTGGCTGTGAAGTATGGAAAATGTGCGCCCCGATCGCTGGGACATTACCGGCGCCAGCATCTGCCTGATTGGGGCCGCGGTGATACTCTTCGGCCCTCGCTCATAGGTCACGATTCTATCCTGGCACGGGGTGAGCCGCGACGAACAGGTCACGAGGCCGCGTGAGGGCTCATTGTCGAGCGTCGAGAATGTGCCGATCACTTCCGAAGTTGGCACGAAGCGACAATTGCCGAGGATCTACGACGCTGATCCGTTGCTGGGGGTAGAGGGGCAGCAACCCCGCGGTGTGAGGTCGGCGTGGAGCTCGTCGCCCCATGACCCACAAGATCGCTCAAATTGGCATCGACACATTCCGCATCACTTGGTCGGGTAGCCGGGGAACATATCCGCTAGTTTGCCAAACAACGCGATCATTCGACTTCGCCAATCAGCAATGGCTGAGCCTTGTGTCACGACCTCCTTGGGACTGCCAAGCCGCGCCCACTGGAATATCGAAAACACTGTATAATCCGCGTAAGCCGGCGCCGTGCCACAAATGTACGGCTGCGCTGAGAGCGTACGTTCGAGCGGCGCGCAAGCTTGGTGAAAGGCCGCAAGCTTCGCCTTCGGATCAAAGCAAGCTGCTTCGAGCGTCATGCCGAGATCGCGCTCGCGTGTCGTACGGAAGTAGGCTCGATCACCGGCATCTAGGACGGCTGGAAAATCTGCGTAGATCACGCGACGCAACGACGATCCAAGTTGGGTGTCTGACCAGATGTTGATGTGCCGCGCCATACCGCGTCCGATTGGACCGCCGAACAGCGACGGGTAGGTGGGAAAGCGATCTTCCAAATAGCAGGCAATGTCCCATGTCTCGTGCACGGCGCGTCCGCCGTCGCTCAGCACTGGCGTCAGATGCTGGCCAGTTAGCCCGCGAATGACGTTAACATCGGCGAAGCGCACCGGCCGAACCTCGAAATCAAGTCCCTTATGCGCGAGCGCGTACCTAATGCGCCACGAGTATGGACTAGGACGGCGGCCTTCGTGTCCGACTCGTTCATAGAATACCAATGCCATGAGGTGCTCCAGCGGCGAGGGTGTCAGAAACAATGTGTAAGGAGGTTTCTGTGAGTTTACCTTTAAGAGGAGACTCACATGACGACCACATCGACGATTACCCCAGAATTGCTTGACCAACTGCTTGCCAACTACAAGAAGCCCGAGGACCTGACCGGAGAGGACGGTCTTTTCAAACAGTTAAAGAAGGCCCTGATTGAACGGGCGCTCGGCGCGGAGTTGACCGAGCATCTGGGTTACGAGAAGGGCGATCCGGTCGGTCGCGGCAGCGGCAACAGTCGCAATGGCACGAGTTCGAAGACGGTACTGACCGAGGACGGGGAGATCGAGATTTCGATCCCGCGCGACCGTGCCGGCAGCTTTGAGCCGCAGCTGATTGGCAAGGGCCAAACCCGGTTCGACGGTTTTGACGACAAGATCTTGAGCCTTTACGCGCGCGGCATGACGGTACGGGAGATCCAGGGCCATCTGGCTGAACTTTATGGCACCGAGGTCTCACCCGACCTGATCAGCCGGGTCACGGATGCGGTGCTTGATGAGGTCCGGGAATGGCAAAACCGGCCGCTCGATCGGGTCTATCCGGTCGTCTTTTTTGACGCTCTGCGGGTCAAAATCCGCGACGAGGGCCTCGTCAAGAACAAGGCCGTCTACGTGGCGCTGGCGCTCAATTCCGACGGCGAGAAGAGCGTGCTTGGGCTCTGGATCGAACAAACCGAGGGCGCCAAATTCTGGCTCAAGGTGGTCAACGAGCTCAAAGCCCGCGGCGTCAACGACATCCTGATCGCGGTCGTCGACGGGCTGAAGGGCTTTCCCGAGGCGATCACCTCGGTGTTTCCGCAAACCGTCGTGCAGACCTGCATCGTGCACCTGATCAGGAACAGCTTGGCGTTTGTATCGTGGAAAGATCGCAAAGCCATCCTGCCCTCGATCAAGGCGATCTACCGGGCCGAGAACGCCGACATGGCGCTGGTTAGGCTCGAGGAATTCGAGGTCGAGTGGGGCAAACGCTATCCGGCGATCGGCCAGACCTGGCGCAGGGCCTGGGAGCATGTTGTGCCATTCTTTGCCTTCGCGCCCGGCATCCGCAAAATGATCTACACCACGAACGCGGTTGAAGCACTCCACCGTTCCTTGCGCAAGATCATCAAAACACGAGGCAGCTTTCCCAAAGACGATGCCGCCTTGAAGCTGCTTTATCTGGCCGTCAAGAACGCAGGTCTGCGTTGGCGACGAGGCGTCGAATGGACAACTGCTATGGGCCAGTTTGCCATCCAGTTCGGTGAGCGTTTTCCAGGAACAGCGCGATGATCATGGTGACCGACATCATGGCAAGGCCGATCATCGCTTGGCCCGCAGCTTCGCCGTCAAGTCCCGCGCCTTCGGCACGCCGCTACGCGGCCTTGGGGCTTGACCGCTCGCTGCAACCAAGCAAACTGGCTGACCATGCCTCCGATGCCGAGTTGTCCATGGACACGACGAACCTAAATCCACCTTCACGGAAATCTCTTACACAAATTATCTGACAATCCCCCAGCGGCTGCTACTGCAAGCAGTCGAAGTCTAACTTGTGTCGTGCTCCCTGTGTCCAGCGAGATCTTGGAGCGATGGAATGTCCGTTGCCACCTGACCGACGGTTCTCTCCGGTCGTCGACCTAGTCGGCTATCCGGGGTACAGCCGAAGCGGCAGGACACGTCGTGCGACGCGCTGCAGCAGCCGAACTTGGACCCCAACCGGACTCGCCTCACAATCGAAATCACTATTCTGGCAAGCCAGCCTTACGTCCAGGATGCAGCGCTCGTCCGGCTCCTTGCGCTTGTCGAGCAGCGCCACGCCGTGACCGACCCAGCGCGCGGCTGATACTCGCTTCCCCCAGCTCGGCGCAGCTTCCCGCCGGCGCCTTATCGCGGATAACATCGATCGACTACTCCCGCTTTTGCGAACTCTACCGCAGCTGGGAAGCCAAGCTTTCGGTGACGATGCGCCAGACCCACCTGGGTGGCGATAAGCTGTTCATTGATTACGCAGGCGACACGGTGCCGGTGATCGTCGACCGGCCGACCGGCGAGGTGCGCTAGGCGAAAATCTTTGTCGCCGTCATGGGCGCATCGAGCCTCACTTACGTGGAGGCCACCTGGACGCAAGCGCTCGGCGATTGGATCGGCACCCACACGCGCGCCCTTACAGCTATTGCTGGGGTACCGCGCCTCATCGTTCCCGACAACGCCAAGGTTGCCGTCATCAGAGCCTGCCTCTATGAACCGCAGATCAATCGAACGTATGCCGAGATGGCGGCGCGCTATGGCACCGCCGTACTGCCAACCCGACCACGCCGGCCACGTGACAAGGCCTTGCCAACAGCTACCTCGGCTAACCGGTCGGGCTCAGCAAGCCTGCTGAAATACCGTCCTGGAGCGGGCCTCGTGACACTCCCGGCGCCTTGCCGCCGCGCGCCGGCCCACTCGCGGCACGGCTATTGAGGCTGCGGCGCGCGCGCGCCCGCTGTGAGGCCACCATCGATCACAAGCTCCGTACCGGTCACGTAGCGCGCTGCGTCGGAGGCGAGGAATAGAACTCCGTCGGCGATGTTCTGCGCCTCCCCGGCAAAGCCCAGGGGCACGGCCAGTCTCGCCCGCTCGTGCGGATCGATGGGTGCGTTGCGCCGTTGCCCCTCCGCACCCAGGGGAATCTTGCCCCAGATCGGCGTGGCAACAATGCCCGGATGCACTGAGTTCACACGGATGTTGTCGGCGGCCGTCTCGAGCGCCACTGCTTTCGCGAGCAGGCGCACGCCACCCTTGGTCGCGCAGTAGGCGGCGAGGCCTGCCGATCCGCGCAGTCCCGCCACCGACGACATCAGGATGATCGAGCCACCCCCGGCGCGCCGCATCGCCGGGATGACGTGCTTCACTGAAAGGAAGACGCCGTCGAGATTAATAGTCTGCTGGCGGCGCCAGTCGGCAAGGGACATCTGCTCGAGGGGCACCATCAGGCCGATGCCGGCGTTGGCCACCATCACGTCGATGCGGCCAAAGCTCTTCTCCGCCGCGGCAATGACCTGCGGCCAGAGCGCCTCCTCCGTGACGTCCTGGTCAAGGAACAGCGCTTTGCCCCCGGCCGCCGATATTCTGCCAACGACTCTCTCGCCACCGGCCCGGTCGATGTCGGTCATGACCACGCTGGCGCCCGCGCGCGCCAGCGTCTCGGCGCATGCCGCACCGATCCCGGAGGCGCCTCCCGTCACGATCGCAACCTTGCCGTCCATCTGCATGTTATTGCCTCCAACCTCAGATCAATTCTCGGTTGCCTCAGGTCTGCAGCGTCCGCTGCCAGAATTCGAGCATGTCAGCGCGGAACAGGTCCGCCTCGTCGCCACGCGTGCCGATCGTTGCTCCTTTGCCTCCGTACCCGGCCTTGAGCCCGTAGACCATCAGGTCTCGATCGACGAGTGCGGGATTGGGATCGCTCTCGAGAGGATGGATGAAGGCGCCGTCGTCGGTGAGGTAGCTGGTCGGTGCCGCCGGCGAAACCGAGGCCTCCTCGACGCGCTGCAGGGACGTGCCTCGATCGAAGCTGTGCGCCGCGCCGGCGAAGAGCCGTAGCGTTGCTTTCCCGCCCGCCAGTCGGATCGCCTGCGCATGGCCCTGCACCTGCATCGGCGAGCACCACTCGTCACGATCGCCCATGAGGATGCGAACCTCGGTGTAACCCACGCCGGGATCGAGGAACTGGTGGCCGCTCCAGGGGTAGGCGGCGAGAACGGACCTCAGGCCGTTGCCAGCGCCCATCGCTGGATCAGCAAAGCGGCGCGTCGCCGCCGACAGCACTGCTGAACCGCCACGACTGTGTCCCTGGGCCCCGATCCGCCTGCCATCAACCTCGCTGCGGGAGCTGAGAACCTTCCACGCCGCCAGCACGTCATAGGCGCTGGCGGCGAAAGAGAACTGCGTTTGGTTTGCGACCGTAGAGCCGATGCCGCGCGCGCCGAACGGGTCGAGCACGAATGAGGCGATGCCGGCGTTGGTCAATATTTCGGCGTGCGCCAGGTGCGAGGCGGCGACGCCCAGGCTGCCGGGTGTGACGATGACGAGCGGCGGGGGATCGCTGCCGTTGCCACGGGGGGGCAGGAAAAGCTTGCCGTCGATCACTACCCGGGGCATGTCCGCTGGTCGGCTGATAGCCTGGTAGTAGTTGCTGGGATTGGCGGAGGGGATGTCGATGTTCTGCCCCACGCTGCCGTTGGCAAAAGTGATACTGCGCTCCCGAAACCGAGCCAGCGAAGTGGTCATGGTGCCCTCCTCCTCCATCACGCCGCGTGCGGAGAGGCGCTTGCAGACACGTTAGCGACTGCCTCAACCCACCGCAAATGGTGCAAATCAGGCGGCGAACGGATGTTCCGCGCGTAGGCACCGACCGAAGCCCCGTTCGACGAGAACCTGAGTGCCGCCAGACGTCGAAAACGTCGTACGAAGCTGGGAGCCTCGCGGCCGCTGCCGTGGACGTCGGTTTCGGTCACAAGCGCCACAGCCCATTTGTCTCGCTGTCGGCGAGGTTCGTCGGGCGCGCAACCTGATCGTCCTTCTAACAGCATTCTGGTTGACAGCGCGCGCTTTCATGCGTCAACCTTGCGACTGGGTCGATACACCCGCCGCCTGCGCCCCACGGGGATGGTGAACGTATCAATCTCTTCCACGCCCTCGCCATTGGCGAACGGGTCGGCAACGCAGGTCCCGATCTTTTCCGTTCGCCGATGAAGAGGTGCTGTCATGCGCAATTTCCGCGATGCGAAAACTATGGCGCGCGCCCTGCGCGAGGCCCTAAAAGCCAAGGCTATCGAAACCACACATGCTGAAGCTCTGGAGTTGATCGCGAAGGCGTTCGGCTGTGAGAACTGGAACATTTTGTCCGCCAAGATCGAAGCCACTGAACCGGCGCCAAGCGATGAGCGCACTCCATCAGTCTCGACACAGAGCGATCCGGTGTCACCACAGACCCTCTACTGCTCATTCTGCGGGAAGAGCCAGCACGAGGTACACAAGCTCATTGCTGGGCCGACCGCGTTCATCTGCGACGAGTGTGTCGACATTTGTACCGACGTTGTGGAGCCAGACGATGATAGGGAACTCTTCAGGCTGATGAAGGGGACTGAAGAGAGTGGGAGGTTGGCATATCCGGCGTTGCTTGACCTGGCACGCAGGATGCCCACAGAAGAACTCGCGCACTATGTGGAACGCGGCAGGAAAGGCGTGAAGCGTAGTCGCGTCGCATTGCAAGATATTGAGCGCAGGCTTGCGATGCGGGACCTCGAAGCGGCTGCGGACCAAAATGTACTGGCCACGATGCAGCAAAAGGCACAACGCGAGCTCAAGCAATATGAGGACGCTCTAAATATAGCGACAACCGTACTCGGCGAGCGCAGGCAATAGACAATCCTGACACTGCTATTCCGGGTTAGCGTGGAGTTTACGACCGAAGGCCAAGCCCGTTCATGTGCACACAGCGATCATCCGCACTGCCGCCACGGAGGGGTCCGGAATATGGGGGGCATCTGACGTGCTCGGAGGTCTTTGGGATCCGGCCGCGGTGACCGAGCTTACGAACCGGACATTCGGTCCGCAGGCGTCAGTTCGCACCTTCGTGCCTTCGGTGTTAACTTCCACCACGAGAACGTCCTCGCGCAACGCCTCACCCACTCGAAGGACCGTTCCGCGAGCATCGACAATGGCGGACGAGCCGAATGAGACTCGGTTCGCCGTACGGCCGGCAACATCTGCTCGAACGATCATCACTTCGTTGTCCCTGGCCCGCGCGATATCGACTGCCCTGCTAATCCGACTAATGGCGCTGGCGCCGCGTGCAACCATGTCGGTAGCGAGTTCGGGATAATTGGAATCGCAAATCATGATCCCAAACGAAAGAGGGCCGGCGGTGAAGACTGAGCTTTGGTTCCCTGCGCTGTATACCGACCTCCTGATCTCAGGATGGTGCTTGCGGTAGATGCCGACGACCCTTCCTCCCTGAAACACGGCCGCGGCATTGTATAGCTTGCCGGCGCCGACCGTTTCGGTAAACCCCCGATCGCGGTCACTGATTTGCTTGCGAGTGGAGCGAGCAGCTCTTCCAGCTGACCGCTTCCGACGTCGATAGCGATATCGACAGGACGTTCCGCATCGCCAGCATCGCATTATAACCGATGCAGGTCGTCAACTGCACATACTGATCGGCTCCCAGCGGTTTCATGACCGCCTGCGCCAGCGGTTCATCGAAGCGGTTCTTGCGCAGCAGTTGCCGAGTGAAGTCGATGATCTGCAAGTCATCGGGCGGAATGCCATCGGAATGATCGTCACGGATCGCGTCGATCCGCGTCCGCTTTCTGAGGCGCTGCCGCCGTGGCCTGACGCACTCGCGGGCGCAATTCGATCGACCAGAAGATGTCCGGAATCTCTGCAATGCATCGAGGGCACCTTCTCCCCGTTGGCTGATCGGTCAACGGTGGCTTCTTGTTGCAGAAGCCGCGTTAATGCCGCATCGATCGCCGGCTGGAACCCGGCTAGGAAGTCCGCCGCGTCCTGAAAGTCCAATGTAGGACCTCCGCCTACGCACATTAGGTGCACTTCTATCACCGACATGAGCCCGCCGCGCATGGCCTCGTTGATGTTTGCGAGGTTGGCGTACGTGACGTAGTCGACCGTCGCAGCGATCCGCTCAAGCCCGCGATGGCAGGCAGCCTCACATGGACATGTCGGATCAACTGCAGCAGCAGTGGACGCGATCAACTCGAAGAAGCTCGAAGAAGGAAGCGAACTCGACGTTCATCGCCGGGAAGTGACGTTTCGCCTTCGCGCATCACCTCCGGGTGCGCGACACGAAGCGCCAGCGCTCGGGCCCAGGCCCTACACCGACCGGCATCGCCAGCCCTACTCACCCCCCGGCCAATTTCCTCCTAGGCTGTCCACCAGGCCCCAGGCCGCCGGCCGCCCCCCCGAGATCGCCGCCACGGACGCTCCTAGGCGGTTTTCCGGCGCGACGCTCGGCCCATGTAGCTCAAAACGTAGCTTTTTGGCCCGCCTCACCCTGCCGGAAGCTGTCCCGATAACGGCCTAAGACCCTAAATCCACGGGGATATCCGACGCCAAGCTGGAGGAACGGCGTGAGGACCGGTTGGGAGGTTGCACACGGGGATGTGGCGTGAAAACAGGCTCGCGCTTGCTGTCACCAATCCCTTGCCCAGCGCCATTGGTTAAGGTCGTGTGCCCGACCGCCTTCGGCTTGTGGCCCTTCATCCAGAAGATCCCGCAATTGTGAGGATAGGATCGGTTACGAAATCGACCCACTGGCCCCCTCCACGTGAATGACCACAGTAATGGGAGAACGGACAATGCCAATTGTGCGCCACAGCGACATCGCAGCGGAGCCGTTCAAAGGCGGAGCGACCTATCTGACGCTTGTCGGCGACGCACAAGGCACGACGCCCATCCGCGTCGGCATTCAGAATTCGCCGCCCGGTTACAAAACCCCCACTCACTCGCATCCCTATCTCGAGACGATCACGGTATTGGAGGGCAATGGCGAGGCTTGGCTGCAAGGTCACGACGAACTTGTGCAGTTGGAGCCGGGCGTGACTCTGGTCTTGACCCCGCACCTTCGTCATTGGTTTCGCACTACCGGCGATCAACCCCTCAAGACCTACGGTGTCCATGCCTCTCCTCATCGCATCGTGAATATTCACGGCGAGTGACCGTTGGATCGTACGTCTTCTGCACGCTCGTTGTGGGCAGCAGCGACAAATGTCTTTTTTTGGGGGGGCCTGCTCCTGCCCCTGCCTTCGCGGGTGATTCAGCCGGCCAGCGGACTCGGTTGCGGGCAACGGAGGTCCACAGGCTTGCCGGAGAGGTGAGCTCCGCCAACCATGACGGTACGTTTGCCGCGAAAGGCAGGCTTGGGTCGAAGGGCCTTGCCGCCGACAAGCTTGGCGAGCTCAAGTAGCCCTGGAAGCTGCCGGGCAACCGCGAAGCAGCACACCTTCTGTGCCAGCTGCTGACCGATGCAGTGGATCAACTGCAATACCCGGCTCGCAGCCATACATCAAAAACAGTTGAGCGCTCCGTGGGTGTTCCCAGTCAGTTGCCGCGTCTTCACCTTCATCGACGCACGAAGTTCCGGATGGCCTGGTTCACCTGGGCCGGATGCGAGCGCATCGGATAGTGTCCGGCGTCATCAATCCGCACAACGGTTAAATCCTGGACGTACTCCTCGAGGCCATCGAGTGATCCAGATAGCGTCGTGGGGTCGCTCAGCCCCCAGATCACCAGGGTCGGCACGCTCAAATGCAACGAAGTGGCTGCAGGCGGCGTTCCAACGCCAGCGAAGAAATGCGCCGAGAGATTCGGCGTCTCCATCGCGGCACTCTCTGCCATCGAAGACGGAACCTTGATTGGATCGGCCCGATAGTAGTTATACCAGCGTGGGTAGGGTGGTCTTGCGGTATGGAACGCCCGCTCATATTGCGATGCCCTGATCTGGGCCGGATTGGTGCGCACCTCGCGCAGAAATATCGCCGGATGGGGCGCGTTGAGGATGATCAGCCGCTCGACGCGTGCGGGGTAAGCCGAGGCAAACACCCAGCCGACGTATCCGCCCCAGTCATTGCCGACCAGGATGCAGCGTTCTCGACCCAGGTGATCGAGCAGACCATGCAGGTCTCCGATGAGATGCGGCATCGCATACGCTTCGACGCTGTCGGGCGCATCCGACGGCGGATAGCCCCGTAAATTTGGCGCGATCACCAAGTGATCGCGGCTGAATTCTTTGATCTGGGGCTCATACAGCGCCCAGCTGTCCGGATGGCCATGCAGAAACAGCAGCAACGGCCCTTCACCCGATCGGACGAAGTAGAGCCGCGCGCCATCGCCGATAGCGTAGCCCTCGCTGAACCCGGACCCGGTTGCCGTTTGGGCCCAGACTAAGCCAAGCCGCGATGATGCAGCCATAGCCCAGATCCCCACTGAGAGCAGCCGTCGTCGATCCATGATCCCCTCCAACTTGGGATCGAGATTGAGACGGATCGTACAAGGGGAACCCGGCGACCGCCACGCAAAGGACGAATACCCTAGTGGCTTGCGAATGGCTTTCGCGGCGAAATAACCCGGCCGGAATTGGGCCATCAGCCGGGGCGAGCGACCGCGGGGGCCGCTCGCCTCGCCGCCACGGGGAAAAGCTGGTGAGGCCGCTTGAGGTCAGGGGCCGTCCTGCGCATCTGGCTTCAACACGAGCAGTTTCGGTCTGCACCCCCTCGATTCCGGCCATGGTTTCGGGCGGAGAGGGCGCTCACCCTCTGTACCATCAAAAGTGGCCCAAGCCCGGGGAGACAGTTCGAGCGCACCTTTAGCGACGACTTCCGTGCTGGCGTTGGCGCTGGCCGTCCGGACCGTCGCGGCGGCGGTGATCTCTTCGTCCCCAGCTTGCCAGAGCCCGCATTTCGAAGGGGCTTGAAGGCAGCGGGTTATCTTTGTGATGCAGGAAGGCGCCGGCCACTCTGTTCAGGTGCAGTTTCGTGGCTTCGATTTCCCCTACCGTGTCACCCGGAGGCGCTTGCGGATTTGCAGAATTCAACCGTCAATAGCGAGCAACCCGTGACGGCCTCTCACGGGTTGAACGGTGGAGGGGCAAATGAGAGTTTTGTGCGCGTTGCTGGTGGTGGCGATCTGTGCGGGCTGCGCCACATACGATGAGCGCGTCGTTACTGATCGCAATGGCGACAAATGGGAGCGATGCTCGGTTAAAGGGGGGCGACCGGCTTGGTGTCGGCTGGAGTGAGGCGTTGGGATGTCCGCCAGATTGGCGAAAAGCGGCTCGCTACGGGTAAGGTAGCGGGCCAGTCATGGCGGCGCCGCATCTACAAGTTCCCCACCGCCCGCACCCGCGAGCAGCGTGCGCGCGAGGTGTTCATGCCGTTGCGGAGCTCCTAATCTAACCGCAGCTCGGTTTCGTGTACTTCTCTGTCGAGTGCCTTTTTAACAAATTCTACCGAATCAATTGCCGCCCCAAGTTGGGTGCGAAACTGCTCGACCGCTTCTTCCATCGGCGGCGGCAGCACTCCCCACCAGTCAATAACGCGATGCATCGCTTCTTCGACGGTTCGCAGCATTTCCTCTATTGCAATTTCACGGTAGGTTCTCGCCATAGCGCTGTCGCCTCTTCTCCAGTGCCGATGATGTCGTCGACTTGATCGTGGTGACCCGAGGCCAGGCGCCGATCAACCCTTGGGCGCGGTTGGTGCGTTGGCCCCGCTAGCCTTGCGATCCCATGCCAGACTGTCGTGCCACTGAATCCACCTCCGTGGTGGGCCAGCCGAGAGCCAGCATTGTTCGCCGCGGACATCCACGAGAGGTATAGGTAGAAACCCCAGGCGATCGGGTGAGCGACCCGGAGAGTCACGCGTAGGTCGGCACCGGTCTCTTGATGAACCGAACCGACTGCACGATATCGGCGGGACAAGCACGCAATTCTTGGCTGCACATTATCTGGACGTGCGGATGGCAATGGCACAAACGCAGCCCTGAACCGATACAGCCCCCTCGCGCAAAACTAGCAACGAGAGGTGAAGTCGTGAAGATCGTGGTTGTCGGCGGAACCGGCTTGGTCGGATCAAAGGTGGTAGAGAAGCTCAAGCTCAAGGGGCACGAGGTGATTGCCGCCGCGCCGAACACAGGCGTCAACACGATCACCGGCGAAGGTTTGGCCGAGGCGCTGGCGAACGCTGCTGTCGTCGTCGACGTGGCTAACTCGCCGTCATTCGAAGACCAGGCCGCGATGGACTTCTTCCAGACCGCGGGCCGGAACCTGACCGCCGCCGAGGTCGGCGCCGGCGTCCAGCATCATGTCGCGCTTTCGGTGGTCGGCACTGATCGCCTGCAGGACAGTGGCTATTTCCGCGCCAAGCTCGCCCAGGAGCGCCTGATCAAGAGCTCTCCCATCCCATACACGCTGATCCATGCCACCCAGTTCTTCGAGTTCGTGCGCGCGATTGCTCAGTTCTCGACCGACGGCGACACGGTGCGCCTGCCGCCGGTGCTGTTCCAGCCGATCGCGGCGGAGGACGTCGCGAGCGCAATTGCGAAGGCGGCGCTTGCCGAGCCGGTGAACGATACGATCGAGATCGCCGGACCCAACACCTTCACGCTCCCCGAGGCGATCCGCCAAGTCCTCGCGCAGGACGGCGACCCGCGAAAAGTGATTGTCGATCCCGCAGCGCCCTATTACGGCAGCAAAGTGAGCGAGAGGACGCTGGTGCCCGGCGCGAGCGCCCACCTGGGCGCAACCAAACTCGACTGGTGGCTCGCCCACGTTCCGCCGCCGGCCAAAACGTAGTGGCTCGCCAAGTGCACGCGCCTTTCTCGTAGTTCGCGCGGTTAGGCCGCATCACAAGGAAGACAGTCATGTTGCAGGGCAAGGTTACAGTCGTCACTGGCTCAACCAGCGGCGTTGGCCTTGGCGTCACCAAGGTGAGCGCCGTGATCGAGCATCTCGATTTCAAGAATGCCGTCCTCGTCGGCCACTCGACCGGCGTCGGCCGGGCCACACGCCATGTCGCCGGCTATTTCATCGCGGCACAGACATGCTTTGCTGGTTGGTTATGCGTCTTGCTCCTTGCCTCGGCCGCCGCTTTGTTCGCCCCGATCGTTGTGGCTCAAGGCACGATTGCCCCGGGAGCGAAGGTAGCGGTGGTCTCAGACCACGAATTGCCGAATGTCCCGGGCAAGAGCATGCGTGCCGTCCTGGTCGAGTACGCACCCGGTGCCGGATCGCCTTCACATCGTCACCCGACTTCGGCCTTCATCTATGCGCGCGTCCTTGAGGGAGCGATAAGCAGCAAAGTGAATGATGCGCCCGAGCGTACATATCAGGCCGGTGAGAGCTGGACGGAGAAGCCAGGCGATCATCATCAGGTCAGCAAGAATGCCAGCACCACTGAACCGGCAAAGTTGCTTGCCATCTTCGTGGTGGACACGAGCGATCGTCAGATCGTCATCCCGGACAAGTAGTCACGTTCGGCCAATACCATGAACATTAAGGTTCCTCGTCGGGCCAGCGCGTGCGCATCTCGGCGAGGAGCGGCCGAAAATTTGCTTGCCGCCGGGCATCGACATAGCAAAGCTCGCCATCGAGGAGCGCGGCCGGGGTCGGGAGGTGCCGAAACCATTCCTCCATGCGCGGCAGGCGCTCGGTGTATTCGGCACCCTGCGTCCCCTTGCTGGTGGCCAGTGTCGCTGTTTGCATGGCCGTGGGCGCTCACTTGCTCGTTTGCATTGGCGTTGGTCAGGTCGATGGGTGTCGCAAGCCGGCGACGCGGCCGTGACGTGGTAAGGCTAGCCTCCGTAGACCCAGGTTTTCGAACCGTCGCGCCGAGGGCATCGCTCACTGCAGCCGGGGCGACACCGCCAAGGCGCTGGGCTAAGGTCGATGGGATGAGGTTCATCAAGGGAGCGCGACCCATGCAGCTCAATGCCATGTTCCCGACGCGCGATATCGGCAACGATCCAGCCAAAATACGGGACTGGGCGCAGGCCGCCGAAGACCTGGGGTTTGCCTATATCGAAGTCCCCGACCATGTGTTCGGCGCGAGGGCCCGTGACGGTTGGACGCCGCTCTACAACGAGACGGACCCTTTTCACGAGACCTTCGTGCTGCTCGGCTTTCTTGCGGCTGTGACCAAGCGCATTCGACTATCGAGTGGGGTGCTGATTGCTCCGCAGCGTCAAACCGGCCTGATCGCCAAACAGGCGGCCGAAGCCGATCTCCTCAGCGCCGGCCGGTTGCGGCTTGGCATCGGGGTGGGTTGGAACCATGTGGAGTACCAAGCGCTTGGGGAAGACTGGAAGACGCGCGGCGCCCGCCAGGCCGAGCAGGTGGAGGTGTTGCGACGACTATGGTCGGAAGATTTGGTGTCGTTCAAAGGCCGCTTCCACGCGTTAGAGGACGTCAACATCGTGCCGCCGCCGGTGCAGCGCCCGATTCCGATCTGGTTTGGCGGCGTTTCCGATGCCGTGGTGATGCGGGCGGCACGTCTGGGCGATGGCTGGATGCCGATCATTGCGCCCGATGAAAAGGCCGAGCAGAAGCTGGCGTTGTTGCGCGAGGAGCTGAAGAAGCACGGGCGCGAGGCCCGTCATTTCGGGATCGAGGGCTGGCTGCGGATGCATGAGGCGGACCCCCAGCGCTGGGCGGCCGCGGCCGACGGCTGGCGCAAACTTGGCGCTGACATGGTGATGCTTTATCCCATGTATCGCATGGCGAAATTCGAGGATCTGATCGAGACCCTGCGCCGCTTCAAGGAGGTGGCGCGCGGTTAGCTCGCAGGCTCGTCGGGAGACCCCGGCAAACCGGCCTGCAGCAGCCGCGGCGTTGAGCGCCGATCTGCTGGATTATCAGGCGCGGAAAGTGGAGGGGTCCCGACGCCGAGCCAAGGCTCGCCCACTCTAGCGGTTGAGCTGGATCAATCGCACCTCGCTCTTGGCGAGATCGGGCACGACGACCATCAGGCCCTTGCCGTTGCGATAGGTGCAGAGGTCGGCCGGGCCCTTGAAGTTCGATGCCAGGGTTTTCATGCCGTCCTTCGCCGTCCAGCTGAAAAGCGACCCCGAATTCCAGTCGGTTGCCAGGATGGTGCCGTCGCTCATCTGATAGAGGCCGTCCAAACGCCCGATCGGTTTGGCCAGCTCCTTGATCTCACCCTTCTTGTTCACCGAGTAGATGCCGCGTGCCTCCTCGGCAGATTTGAAGCCGACCATAAGCATCGAGCCGTCGCGGGCCGGATAGATGCCGTTGGGGTTCACGCCTTTGTCGGAGAACACCACACTAATCTTGGGCTCAGCTTTGCTGTTCAGAAAATCGGCAGGTTCGATCCGATAGAGGCGATCGGCGCGATTGTCGCTGACATAAAGGGCGTTGCCCTGGAGCACAACGTCGTTGGCGAACTGAATATCGGGCAGGGCCAGCTTTTTGCCTTTGCGGGTCTTGAGATCGAACAGCCACACAACATCGATGTCCGCAACCCACAGCCGGTTGCCCTTGACCCAGGATCCTTTGGGTTTGTTGAGGGGCTCGCCCCCGGCCGCGGGCAAGAACTGGTCTTCAAGGACCTTGCCCGTCAGGGACAGCTTGGTGATCTTGCCCTTGCCGTCCTTCTCCGCCGGCTTGAGCGCGGAGACAAACAGGCTCGCATAGAGGGCCTTGCCATTGGCGTCGCAGGCAACCGATTCGGGAAACGGGAGCCCGCTGATGGTCTCATCCGAGATTGCCTTGAGGTCCTTGGCGACGGCGCAGGTGAAGGCAATTGGCGAAGCGACGAGCAGGGCTGCGAGCGTCACGCTGCCCAATGTGGCCTTTGGCATGCTTCTCCTCCCATGGTGTGGTTTGGCGCTTTTTCCATGGTGAACGCCTTGCGCGTTCCTGCCAAGGGAGGTTTTGGACGCTGGCAAAGCCTGAGGATCGCGGCGCCCTCGAAAAGAGGTGGCGCTTCCCAAACGCCTTGTGCACGGCGGGCGGCAAATTAGACAAAGCCAAACGCGTCCCCGTGCGGACGTTGGCCAACATTCGCTCGGAGATATCAGCGCCTCCCGATACCCCTACCAGGGCCGAGGAATGTTGCGGCTTGCGCGCTGGTCAGCAAGAGCTTGATGTAATCTTCCTCTTTATCCGCCCAATTAAGGGGGATCCAAACGCTTCGCAGTCCAAACCCCAGAAAGCCTTCCACGACGCCGACAATGGACCGGTTCGAGCCATAGGTTTCCACCCCGGTGACCTGGCCAATCAGCACACCGTCGGAGGTATAGATCGGCATGCCGACCAGTCTTGCATCGGCGAGCGAGGCGTCGATGTCGGCGGCAGCGGGAGGGCCAGTGGCTATGGCAACGGCCAAGACAGCGGGCAAGACAGCAGCCAAGACAGCAGCATGGAGCAATTTCATGGCCAGCCTCCGAGTGCCGTCTGCAAGTGCAGCATATCCCAGCCTCGCATGCCGTCCTCACCACGCGAAAGGCATCGGCTTAGGGGCATGCTGCCGCTCGCTGCGCGCTCGCATGTGAGCCGTGGCAGGATGAACGCGGGGGTTAGTGTGTTCGCCGAAGGAAGCGTTCCGCCATCGGGGAGAAACCTTAGAACGGCGCGGGCGGCCATTGACACCAGCCCCCGATCAACGTCAGCGAGGCGACGGCGGGTGCCAACGATCGGATCGGCCGGCCACCGGCATTGCGGGCCGCTTGGCGCCCGGCCGGCCCGCCGAGCCAGGCCGCGGGTCCCACCACAGAGGGGGCCGCAAAGGGGGTGCCCAGCCAGGCCTCCCGAGCCATCGTTGTCCCACGGCTGGATCGGTCAGCCATCCTTGCAGGTCAGCGGTTCGAGCAGCCTCGCGTCTCACGCCCTTGGGCTGGGCTCGGATCCTGGGTTTCCAAGCCTTGCGGCGCACGAACGTCTTATCGGCGGCGACAAAACCGTTGACCAGTTCGTTGAACTCCTTCCACGATTTGAGCTCCCGGCTGGTCCCGCATGGCTCGCTTGGGCATGCCGGGCCGCTTGATGGGTTGGGAAGGCTGTGCCGGTCTTGCTCCGCCCCGCGACGGGGTCGGTCCGTGTCAGGCTGCCAGCTGATCATCATCCTGCTAGGGGAGGCAAAGCGATAGCCTTGGATCGGCTGCTGCTGGCGCGGATCGGGCTGACGCTTGTGAGCATTGGCTATAGCGCGCTCACCGATAAGGCCGACTTCAACAAGACGCATGCGACCAAGCCGCTCTGGACGGGGCACGCGCGCTTTCATGTCGTGTGGCAGACAACGAGCTATGTGGACTTTGCCCTGATCGCGCCTTTCCTGATCTGGTCGCCCACAGCCAACGCCCAGGAACGCCTCTCTCTCGCCTGTGCCTTGGCGGCCGCCATCTACGGCGCCTTTTTCCTAACGCTTTTTAGCATGCCGCTTCACGGTGGCCGCGCCTACGATGACAACGGTTACCGTCCTTCGCCGTCGCCGGCATGACGTGGGACGCCAATGTGACGGCATTTTCGCCGCTGACGGTGCTTCTGCTCGTGAGTGTCGCGCTCGTGCTCGCGGGCTAGGGTCCCGGATCTGCCAGCCCGCTGGAGCGGGCAAGGCGCGTGGGTTCGAGCTTTGCTCGGGCTTTGGCATGGTCTATCAACCCCTGCGGTCGTCGAAAGAGCACGCGAGCGTTCACAAGAGATGAAGCAGGAAGCGTTCCATAGCCCGAAGTCGCGGCGACAACGCGTCAATGACCCCGACGGAACCAAGCGCAACATCATCGATGTTGCGACGGAGGAGTTCTCCGGCAAGGGCTTCAGTGGTGCGCGGGTCGACAATATTGCCGCCCGAACCAAGACCAGCAAGCGCATGATCTATTACTACTTCGGCGGCAAGGAGGGCCTCTATATCGCCGTGTTGGAGGCGGCCTACCACCGCATCCGCACGGTCGAAGCCACGCTGGATCTTGAGAAACAAAAGCCCGACCAAGCCCTGCGTGCCCTTATTGCATTCACCTTCGACTACCAGAACGCACATCCCGAATTCGTGCGCCTCGTCATGAACGAGAACATTCTGAACGGCGCCTATCTCTCGCGTTCCAAGACGATTTAGCGGCTCAATGTTACGGCCATCGACACCCTGCGCGATTTGCTGGCGCGCGGGCAGCGGGAGGGCCTGTTCCGGCACGATGTCGACCCTGTCGACCTGCATATGTCGATCAGCGCCTTGTGCATTTTCAACGTCGCAAACCGCGCGACTTTCTCCACCATCTTCAAGCGGGACATGGCCTCGGCGAAGGCATTGGCCGCGCGCCGCAGCCAGGTCGTCGACACCATCCTGCGCTACGTAAGGCGCTGATCCCCGGGCCTTTGTGGGGCGCCGGCCCGTCGGCATTTGACAATACGAACCAGTTCGTACATTTTGCGAAGTGAACGCCGTAGCCGGGCTCAGTCAACGCAAAAAACGAAGCTTAACGGAGGACACCAGGATGGATGTCATCGATCGCCGATCGTTCGTCGTCGGTGGGGCATCGATGCTTGCGCTCGGCGCTATGCAGCACGGCGCGCAGGCGCAAACCCGGTCGAAACTGCGGCTTTCCGTGGCTTTCCCCGAAACCGATCTTCGCGCCGAAGCCTATAAGGCGCTTGCGGCGGCGATGAAAGACGACTTCGACCTGGAGCCATACTGGAGCAACACGCTCTTTAAGCAGGGGACCGAGCTGGTCGCGCTGCAGCGGGACAATCTCGAAGTTTGCAATCTGGCGCCCGCCGACATCTCCAAGCAAATTCCGGCGTGGTCGCTGCTGACATCGGCCTACCTGTTCCGCGACTACGAGCATCTGAAGAAGACATTTGCCAGTGATGTCGGTCAGGACTTCGTGAAAATGGCCCGCGAGCAGGTGGGCATCGAAGTGATCCGCCCGGTCTACTTCGGTGCGCGCCAGGTCAATTTAAAGCCGAGCAAGAAGATCAGCACGCCCGCCGACTTGGCCGGCAGCAAGCTGCGGATGCCGCCCGGCGAGTTCTGGCAGTTCCTCGGCGAGGCGATCGGCGCCAACCCGACGCCGGTGGCCTTCGCGGAGCTTTACACCGCGCTGCAATCGGGGGCGGTCGACGGCCAGGACAATCCGCTGGTGACGGCGCGGAGCATGAAGTTCTATGAGGTGACGACGCAGTTCGTCCTCACTAGCCATGTCATCGGCTATGACGTCTTATCCGTGTCGAAGAAGGCCTGGGCAGGCCTAACTGCGGCGCAGCAAGCCAAGTTTCGCGCCGAGGCCGACAAGATCTTTGATGCGAACGCGGCGAAGTACGACGCGCAGGAAAAAGACGCCATCGAATTCTTCAAGAAGGAAGGCAAGCAGGTCTATACCCCCGACCAGGACGCCTTCCGCGTCTTCGCGCAGAAGAAGTACGTTGACAAGTACGCCAACGATTGGCCGAAGGGCGCAATCGAGAAGATCAACGCCATAAAATAGCGGCTCGGCGAGTTGAGGCAACGATCGGCCGAGGCGCCGGCCGATCGCCGGGCGAGCATCGGCCGCTTTTTTTCCCGTTACGGAGTGAACGGTGACGCGGGAGACCACAGCCCGAATGCTTGCAGGCGCACGCTGGTTGCGCCGGCGAGCAGAAAATGTTGCCGCGCTGCTGCTGTTGGCAATGTTCCTGTGCTTTATTCTGCAGATCGTCAGCCGTTACGTCTTCAACACGCCGCTGGGTTGGACCGACGAAGCCAGCGTCGTGTGCTGGATTTGGTGCACCTTGTGGGGGGCCGTTTTCATCTTGCGCGAAAGGGATGAGGTCCGGTTCGACATCATTTACAGCTCCGTGAGCGACCGGACGCGTTGCGTCTTCACCGTCATCACCGGCATTGCCGCGATTGTGCTGTTTGGCATCGCGCTACCGGCCGTCATCGCCTATGTAACGTTCCTCAAGGTCGAGCGCACGGCCTACCTTGGTGTTCGGCTCGACTATGTCTATTCCATCTATGTGCTGTTTTCGATCGGGGTCATCGTCCGCTACGCCGCGTTGACCTGGCGCGCACTTCGCGGCCAACCGCCGGATATCCAGATCGGCAGTGGATCGGCCCTGTGAACAGTCCCTTTGCGATCTCGATTTGCGCCATCTTCACCCTTGGCCTGCTGGGATTGCCGATCGGCTATTCCATGATCGCCGGCTCGATCCTCTATCTCTTGCTCGCACACCTCGATCTCGGCACCTCTGCTGAGCAAATTCTCAACGGTCTCTACAACAGCTATGTACTGCTTGCCGTGCCGCTCTTTCTGTTTTCCGCCGAGCTGATGAACGTCAGCAAGATGACGGACCACCTTTTGCGCTTTTGCGACATGCTGGTGGGCCGGTTCCGCGGCGGGCTTGGTCATATCAACATCGCCCAGAGCATCATCTTTGCCGGTATGTCGGGCTCGGCGATTGCCGACCTGGCGGCGACCGGCCGCATCAGCATCGACATGATGACGCGCAATAACCGCTATCCGCTGAGTTATGCGGCCGCCATCACGGCCGCTTCCGCCGTCATTGGGCCGATCATTCCGCCATCGATCCCCATGGTGCTCTACGCGCTGGTCTCGGATGCGTCCGTTGGCTACCTCTTTCTCGGCGGCGTCATTCCCGGACTGCTGATGGCGATTGCGCAAATGGTGATCAACACGCTGATGGCGCATCGGCACAACTTCCCGGTGGAGGAGCCGATACCGTTGCGGCAATGGCCAAGCATCACGGCAACGGCCATGCCCGCGCTCTTGATGCCCGTTATCCTACTGGGCGGCATCTATAGCGGCGTCATGACGCCGACCGAGGCGGCGGCAGTCGCCGCGGCTTATGCCTTCCTGGTGGCCGTACTCTGGTATCGCAATATCAGCCCCCGCGACACCTATCTGGCGGTGCTCAACAGCGCCCGCTCAACGGCGTCCATCGGCATGCTGATCGCCGGTGCCCTGATATTCAACTACGTGGTGACAATTGAGCAAATTCCCCTGACCGTTAAAGGCTTATTGGCCGGCTACGATCTTACCGCAACCACGTTTCTGATTTGGGTGAATGTCATTCTTCTGGTGCTGGGCTGCTTGCTCGAGGGTAGCACCATCATTCTGGTGATCCTGCCGATCTTCATTCCGACCGCCAAGGCGCTGGGGATCGATCTCGTGCATTTCGGCGTGGTTGCCGTGTTTAACATTATGATCGGCCTGGTCACACCGCCCTATGGTTTGCTCCTGTTTATCATCACGGCGATCTCCGGTGCGCCGCTGCGCACGATCATCCGTGATACCATGCCCTTTGTCTGGGCGATGGCCGTTGCCCTGGCGATCATCACCTTCGTGCCAGATACCGTGCTCTGGCTGCCGCGGCTTCTGGGCTACAAGGGTTAGCGCGAGGATTATCCGCATGCAGGCGCGGTCGGCGGCAGGCACGTCCAAGCTGGTCACCGCTTTGGCCGCCGTCCCACTGCCGCCGCAAGGCAGGCTTCTCGAGGCCGCCATAGGTCTTGCAGGCAATGCGCGCGCTAGCCACCAGGAGGTGGAGCTATGAAAACCTCAATCGCCACGGTGTCTTTGAGTGGAAGTCTGAGCGAAAAATTGGAAGCGATTGCGGCCGCTAAATTCGACGCGGTCGAAATTTTCGAAAACGACCTCATCACCTTTAACGGTACGCCCGCCGATGTCCGCGAGGCCGTCAGGGGCCTTGGCCTCGGCATCGTTACGCTACAGCCCTTCCGCGACTTTGAAGGTGCGCCAGGTTCCCAGCGCGCCCGAGTGTTTGCGCGTGCCGAGCGCAAGTTTGATGTGATGGGGGAGCTTGGCTGCGACCTGTTGATGATTTGTAGCAACGTCGCTGTCGATAGCCTCGGCGGTATCGATCGCGCGGCCGCCGACCTCAATGAGCTTGGCGAGCGCGCGGCCAAACGCGGCTTGCGCGTGGCTTTCGAGGCCCTGGCCTGGGGCAAGCACATCAATGACTACCGCGATGCCTGGGAAGCCGTTCGCCGCGCCAATCATCCAGCCGTCGGCCTGGTGCTCGATACCTTTCACATCTTGGTGCGCAAGACGGATTTGAGCGCCATCCGCTCGATCCCCCGCGACCGGATTTTCCTGGTGCAAATGGCGGACGCGCCGCTGTTGCAAATGGACTATCTCTCCTGGAGCCGGCACTACCGAAACTTTCCAGGTCAGGGCGACCTGCCTCTGCTCGACTTCATGGAGGCTTTGGCCGCCACGGGCTATGATGGTCCCTTATCCCTGGAGATCTTCAACGACCAGTTTCGGGCGGGCTCGGCCCGTAGTGTTGCCGTCGACGGGCATCGCTCGCTGCTGTTTCTGCTCGACCAGCTGGCCAGCAAGAAGAGTGGGCTCATGCCCGCGACCAGGAAGCTGCCGTCCCGGTCAAAAGCGCTCGGCGCCGAGTTCGTGGAGTTTGCCGTCGACGATGCAAGTGCGCCGAAGCTTGAAGGCGTGCTGTCGACCCTGGGTTTTCGCCGCGCCGGCCGCCACAAGTCGAAAGCGGTGACGAGGTGGCAACAAGGCGGCATCAATCTCATTGTCAACACCGACAAGGAAGGGTTCGCCCACTCCTTCAACCTAACCCATGGCTCCGCCGTTTGTGCGCTCGGTCTGAAGGTCGACAACGCGGCCGCCACGCTCGAGCGCGCCAAGCTGTTGCTCGATGAACCGTTTCGCCAGTCGGTCGCCCCCGGCGAACTCGACATCCCGGCGGTGCGCGGTGTCGGCGGCAGTCTCGTCTACTTCCTCGATGCCACGAGCGAACTCGGACGCGTTTGGGACATTGAATTCGAGGCGACGGGTGAGGTGGGCTCGAACGCGGCGGGTCTGATCGCGGTTGATCATATCTCGCAGTCCATGCACTACGAAGAGATGCTGACCTGGCTGCTGTTTTACACCTCGCTGCTGGACCTGAAAAAGATCCCGCCCCAGGACGTCGCCGATCCCGGTGGCCTGGTGCGCAGCCAAGTGATCGAGTCGCCCGAGGGCGGCCTGCGCGTCATTCTCAACGCCTCGCAAAGCCAACGTACGCAATCATCGCGCTTCCTAACGGAGCTTTTTGGTTCCGGCGTCCAGCACCTTGCGTTTGCGACGGCCGACATGTTCGCCACGGCGGCGCAACTGAAGCGCAATGGCGTGGCGCTGCTGCAAATCCCTGAGAACTACTACGACGACCTGGAAGCCAAAATGGATCTTGCGCCCGAGCAGCTTGCGGCCTTGCGGGCCCACAATATTCTCTACGACCGTGATGGCGAGGGCGAGTACCTGCAAGTCTACACGCAAACCTTCGAGCAGCGGTTCTTTTTTGAGATTGTGGAGCGACGCCACTATGCGGGCTACGGTGCAGGGAATGCGCCGGTCCGGCTCGCCGCTCAGGCGAGGCTCGCCGGGGACTGACGGGCGCGCGGGTCTCTCGTTTGCAAAAGCTCAAAGGAGCCGCCAATGGCAGCACGTCTGATGATCCTCAACGGGCCCAATCTCAATCTGCTGGGCGTGCGTGAACCCCACATCTACGGCGCCACCACGCTAGCGGCGATTGAGGCGAGCTGCCGCGACTTTGCCGAGTGGCTGGGCGTCACGCTCGAGTTCCAGCAGTCCAACCACGAAGGCGTGCTGGTCGATTTGATCCAATCGGCCCGCGCCAAGGCGGACGCCCTCATCATGAATCCCGCCGCTTACTCCTTCACCTCCGTTGCCCTAATCGATGCGCTCAAGACTTTCGACGGTCCCTTCATCGAACTGCACATCTCCAATATCCATGCCCGCGATGAACTGCATCGCCATTCAATTCTTTCCAGCACGGCGAAGGCGGTTATCTGCGGTCTTGGCCCCTACGGGTATATCGTCGCCATGCAGGCTGCACTGCAGATCCTTGGCCAGCTCCCCGAGACCTTGCCGCCCTCGGTCCGGGTCGGACCTCGCTGAGGCGCTGGTGCGGCAGCGGCGCGCTCGCGACGACGATCGGCGCCTTGGGCACCGAGCATCGAATATCCCGCCTCCCGATCACCCCCTTGCGCATGGCAAAGGTGTTCGCGTGATTTTTAATTTTCCGACGCGTTACCGGCGTTTTGCCGAGCGCTTGATGTTGCTCATGGCTTTACCGCTACGAGGATCACCGCCGGATAGGAAAACCAAAGCGTGTCGCCCTCCCGGCGCGAGGCAAGCCCCATGCGATCGCCGTCGACCGATGTATCGATCATGTGACGCAGCTGCTCACGATCGTCACCGAGCGGGAACGACATGGCGATTAGCCGTTCACGCTCGACTGGGACTTGATAGGTCTTGCTACTTGGCGCGGGCAGCCCCGCGTCCGCGAACAACTGATAGAGAAAGGCCAACGGGCGAAAGGCGACGGTCGACGGGTCGCGGTGCCTTTCCATGCGATTGAACGCCGCGGCCTTGGCGGCATCGTCAGACGCGACGGCATCGCACAGCACGATCCGGCCGCCGGGCCGGCACACCCGCACCATTTCGGCAAGGGCGTGCGCGGGCGTCTCAAAATGGTGAAAGGCAAAGCGACAACTGACAATGTCGAAGGACGCCGCCTCGAACGGCAGGCGGTAGACGTCGCCCTGGTACCATTCGGTGTTTTTCAGATGGTGCGCGGCCGCCAGACTGCGGGCCTGCGCCAGCATGGCCTCGGTGGCGTCAAGCCCGACGCTTCGGCGCACGCGGCTGGCAAACGCAACCACGACGCTACCGGGTCCACAGGCAATATCGAGAACGGCGTCATTTGGCTGCGGCGCCCCGGCTTCGACCAGCAGGGCGAGGGCGGCGGCATTGTGAAGGGCCGGCGACTTGGCGAAGCCTTCCGCCTGCCGACTGAACTGATCAACGATGGTGGATGCGTGCGAGGGCGTCTCAGATTGAGGTGGGGCGATCATGATCCGGCTCCGAGAGTAAACAGGAAAAGCAGACAGCCTTAGCCCGATCCCGCGCAAGGGACCGGTCAGGTAAGTCGCAACCTCGGAGCCAGCAGCAACATGGGGGCGTTCCTATGAGGCCCGGCACTGGCTGTCAACGGCCGTTCTGGGTTCTGGGCTGCCGACGGGGGCAATTGCGGCGAGGACGACCAGGTCGGCTCCCGCATCCGGCAGGTGGCAATTGGGGCATAGGACGCGCGCGCTGCCGAAAGAGACGATCGTCGACGGACCGGGCGAATTCTTTTTTGAAACCGGCGATATTAACCACACGGTTTACACTAAGACCGACGCGCCGATGGTGCACATTTTGTTTGAAAGATTGCCGGCGGATCTCAATGGACCGTCGCTGCTTCCCCCCAAGCATCCCTAGGAGCCGAAGACGCGCGCACGGCGCCCGGGTCAGGCCGACCACGCAACCGGGTACGTGGCTGCGGGCCGGCGCCGCCGTTTCCGGTCGGCGCTGCGAATCGCCGTCGGGCGGACCCGTTGCCCAGGACCCCACACGGTGCTGCTTGCTGGTGCCGTTTGTTGGGTCCCTGTTGGTTCGGTCGCGTTTGCTTTCCACCCGCTGCGCCGAGCGAATTCGGCTTGAGCTCCCCGCTTGAGGTCCTAGTATGTGGCCTTGGGCCAACGCAATAATCGATCGGAGAGACTTCCATGCTCGCGCCCCAGTCTATCCTTGCTTGGATCATCATCGGTGCCGTCGCTGGCTGGTTAGCTGGTGTTTTGGTCAAGGGTTACGGTTACGGCGTGTTCGGTAACATTGTGATCGGCATCTTGGGCGCTGGCGTTGCCGGAGTTCTGGCGCCGAGCCTTGGCCTGCACACCGAATCCATTTGGGGCAATATCGTGGCCGCCCTGCTCGGCGCGCTGGTCTTGCTGTTTTTGGTTGGCTTGGTGCGCCGGTCGTGAAACCAAGTGCGTTCGAGCTCCGATCGGAGCTGAACGCCTCCTAAAGCGAAGCTCTTCCGCCGCGACGGGAGGGCTTTTCAATTTTTCGGGGCAGCTCGATCGAGGGCGGCGCGCGATCTCGTTGGCGCCGGTGCGGCCTCGCACGCGGTCGCGTACCTCATTGTGCAGAATCGGTCCGTCGTGGGAACCCCTTGCGTATAGGAGCTGCGCGAGGGCAGATCGTTCTATTCGTGGCGCGCGAGGTGGCCGCCGGTTCACATAACCTTGAATTGTTCGGACCCGAACGACGGCTAAGGATTGGGCGGTTGCGGGGCGACCCGAGAGGGAAGCCGATGAAAGCAAACAAGCTGCTGGATGCAGCCCCCTTTGAACCTGATACCGTCAAGGTGCTGAAGCAGGCCTTCGATGAGGCTTGGGCGTGCATCGCCCCCAGTATTGTGCCGGACAGGATTGACGATACGCGACTGAGCTTGGCACATGCCATCGTGGCGCATGCGGGTACGGGCGATTGCGACTGCGAGAGCCTAAAGACCGCCGCCCTGGACGCCGTGCAAAAGCATCCGCCGCGGCTGCGGACCGCACCGTCCTGAGGTGCCGCCGCTGGGCCGCAGGCGGCCGCGGTCTTCCCGCGGGCTGAAACTCCTGCATCCGTTGATCCATTAGCCTTGGCGATGGCACCAGCCGACGCGTTTCGGGGCCATGTGCCGAGCACGGCATCGCGGACAGCCGATGCGAAGCTCGGAGGCGAAGGGTCGACGTGCCGAGCAACCCACCGTGCTGCACCCGGTAGGGCGGCGGAGTACCGGGGCGGCAATTTCCGTTGCTAGGGTGTGAACGTGCGTTCTCAGCGCTCCGCCACCGCAAGGCATAGCCTAACCTGCGATCGCCACCCGAGGGCTGTGGCTATTTACGTCTATCCCCGATATCCCCAGCTTTAACCCTGGGGTGCGCAGACGCCTCCCGCGTCTGCAGGCTCGTCCAACGCGGACGCCGGGTTCGAGGCCAGGGCGTGCTAACCTAAAGCTTGCTTCGCAGGCGATCATGCGAGCCGAGGAAACGCCGGGGATCTCAGGCATGGACTTCAATATCCCGCAAGATATTGCCGACTATCTGCGCGAGCTCGATCGGTTTATCGAACGCGAGATCAAACCGCTCGAGGCACAAGGACGACAATCGTCGCTTCTTCGATCATCGACGCGAAGCGGCGCGCACGGATTGGGATCGTGGCGGCCTGCCGAACGAGACCTGGGAGGCGCTGCTCAGCGAGGCGCGCCGCGTCGCCGACAAGGCCGGCCACTATCGCTACCCGCTGCCCAAAGCGGTACGGCGGCAAGGACGGCACCAATCTCGGCATGGCGATTATCCGCGAGCATCTGGCGGTCAAGGGGCTTGGTCTGCACAACGATCTTCAGACCGAGCACTCGATCGTCGCCAACAATGTCGGCGTCCTGCTGATGCTCGCCTACGGCACCGAAGAGCAAAAGCAGCAGTGGGTCGATGGGCTCCTCGAAGGCAGCATGGGCTTTGCATTCGGCATCACCGAGCCCGAGCACGGGTCCGACGCGACCCACATGGAGACGACGGGCGTGCGCGACGGCAATGGCTGGCGCATCAACGGCTCGAAGACCTGGAATACCGGCATTCACAAGGCGAAGCACGACCTGATTTTTGCGCGCACCAGCGGCAAGGCCGGCGACGGAGACGGCATCACCGCCTTCCTGGTGCCGACCGACGCTGAAGGCTTCAAGATCGAAGAGATGCTCTGGACGTTCAACATGCCGACCGATCACGGCCGCATCTCACTCACGGACGTGTGGGTGCCGGACGAGGCGATCTTCGGCGGCGAAGGCCGCGGCCTGCAGGTCGTGCAGCACTTCTTCAACGAAAACCGCATTCGCCAGGCCGCCTCCAGTCTTGGCGCTGCCCAGTTCTGCATCAACGAATCGGTCGACTACGCCAACGATGCGCAAACCCTTCGGCAAGCCGCTGTCGAGCAATCAGGGCATCCAGTTCCCGCTTGGTCGAACTGCAGACCCAGTGCGAGATGGTGCGCGCGCTCATTCACAAGACCGCGTGGGGTATGGACACGAGCGGAAACTTCTCGGTCTCCGACAAAGTCTCGATGTGCAACTACTGGGCCAACCGCCTGTGTTGCGAGGCCGCGGACCGAGCCATGCAGGTGCACGGCGGACTCGGCTATTCGCGCCACAAGCCGTTCGAGCACATCTATCGGCACCACCGCCGCTACCGCATTACCGAAGGCGCCGAGGAAATCCAGATGCGCCGCATCGCCGGCTACATGTTCGGCTTCATGAAGCAGCGGGCGCCGAAGGGCGTCGAGGATCATTGATTTGGCCGCGCATCGACGCGCAACTTGCCGCCGTCCTTAAGCGCCGCATCGCCGGCTGTCGGGGTCTCTCGCCTGCGAGCGCTTGTCGGGCGGCGCCAGCCAGGAGACCTATCGGATCGTCATTCGCGACCGATGCCGGCGAGCGCAAGCTCGCGATGCGACGCGCACCCGGCGACGTCGACGCCTGCCCACGGCGGCTATCCCGGCCTTGCCGACCGAGGCGCTGCTGATGCGCGCTGCGCGCAGCGCCGGCGTGCCGGAGCCGGAAGTCCTTTGGGTTCTTCACGCCCGAGGACGGCCTCGGCGACGGCTTCATCATGGAGTGGCTCGACGGCGAAGACGCTCGGCGCGCGCATCGTGCGCGATGCCTCGCTGGCAGCGATCAGACCAAAACTGGCCGAGCAGTGCGGTGAGATTCTTGGCGCGCATCCACGCCATCGATCTTGCAGGCGACCGGCCTCGCCGCGCGCCTCGAACCGATTGAGCCCCGAGCAATCCGTGCGCGCAGACCTGGGAGCGCTATCAGGCATTCGACACGCCGCAACCGATGATCGACTTCGCCGGCCGCTGGCTGCTCGAACATCTGCCGCGCAAGTCCGAGCCGACGCTGGTGCACAACGACTTCCGCAACGGCAACCTCATGGTGTCGGCCGCACGGTGTCGTTGCCGTGCTCGACTGGGAGATCGCCCACATCGGCGATCCCATGCGCGACCTCGGCTGGATCTGCACGAACTCCTGGCGCTTCGGCCGCAGCGAGCTGCCGGTCGGTGGCTTCGGCACCTACGAGGACCTGTTGCGTGGCTACGAGCGGGTGTCGGGCAAGACAGGTTGCGATCCCGAGCACGTGAAATTCTGGGAGATGTTCGGCTCGTTCTGGTGGGCGTGCTCCAGCCTCAGCATGGCCCAGCACTACCGCACCGGTCCCGACAAGACGGTGGAGCGGCCCGGCGATCGGCCGGCGCTCGTCGGAGTGCCAGGTCGACTGCGTGAACCTCCTGATTCCCGGACCCGGTCGCCGTGCTCGCTGCCGGACTCCGGCGCTATCGAGCCTCGACATGCCGCGCATCGACGAACTCGTCACCAGCGTGCGCGACTATTTGCGCGACGACGTCATGGCGGCCACCAGTGGCCGCACGCAACTTCCTCGCCCGCGTCGCCGGCAACTCGCTCGACATCGTCCTGCGCGATTTCGCGGTCGGTGGCGAGCATCGCCAGCGCCAGGTCGAGCGCTTGCGCGCCCTGCTCGGTGAAGACGGCGACCTCGAAACGTTACGGTGGGTGTTGGTGCAGCGGCTGCGTAACGACTGCATGGCGCTCGACCATCCCGGCCTTGCCGACTATTTGCGTGAAGCTGTGGTCAACCAGGTCGCGATCGACCAGCCGACCTACAGCGGGTTTACGACGGCGCTCGCCAACGCCGCAGGCCCAAAGGCTTGAGGGATTTAGTCACCGAGAAGGGCTGCGATCGGACTTGAACGGCTGGGGCGGGGCCGGTCCTGCGTGCCTCGCCGATGGCGAGAGTTAAGACGCGGACCAAAAAGGGCTGCGACGAAAGACATCGCGGCTCGCGGGGCTCGTCCAACGGGTCGATTGAAAGTCGTCCCCGCAAGTCCTTATGATTGGCCGCATGTCGCCACACCAAGCTCATGCCCGCAGGTGGACCCTTCGACGAGCGCTGCGCGGCGCCATGGCCATCGTCGGCGTCCTCGCAGCCGTCAAGGCCGCACCCGCAGCCCTTGCGCAGACCTCCACGCAGCCGTTTGAACTGATCGAGCAAGGTCGCCGCATCTACGAAACGGGTCAGCTGGGGTCGGGCGAGCCTCTCCTCGCCAACCGTGGCGAGGACGGCATTGCCGCCAAGGGTCGGGCGGCGGCTTGTATCAACTGTCACCAGAAGAGCGGTTTTGGACTGTTCGAAGCCGCCAATCTGGTGCCACCCGTGACGGGGCCCAGTCTGTTCGCCAAGGCCGAGCCCAGGGCGCAGGCGACCCGCCGAGCCAAAGGCGTTGAGCATCAGGAGTTTGCCCATCTGACGCGGCCGACCTACGATGCGTCCGGTCTCGCCAAGGCGCTGCGCGAGGGGGTCTCGCCGAGCGGGTATCGTTTTCAATATCTCATGCCGCGATACGCGCTCAACGATGCCGATATGGCGGCACTGATAGCCTATTTGCGCCAGCTTTCCTTAACGCCCTCGCCCGGTATCGATCCCACGGTCGCCCATTTCGCAACGGTCATTGCGCCAAATCAAGACGCCGACCGCAGGGCGGCGTTTATCGAAGTGCTGCAGGCTTGCTTCCACGAGCGCCACTCCGCAGAGGCCGGCGGCCACGCTTGGCAACTCCACGTTTGGGAGCTGGTCGGCCCACCCGAAACCTGGGGTGCGCAACTCGAGGAAACGTACAATACCCAGCCCGTTTTTGCGCTCATTTCGGGACTTGGCAGCGACGTGTGGGAACCCGTTCATCGCTTTGCCCAATCGCTAAAAATACCAAGCCTGTTCCCAAATCTGGATATCGCGCCGGCCGCCGAAGAAGACGCCTACAGCTTCTATTTCGCCCGTGGCCTGATCTTGGAAGCGGAGGTTCTCGGTCAGTATGTCATCGAAACCGCGCCTAGAACTGGGCTGAACCGCGTGGTCCAACTGGACGTGGCAGGCAGCGCGGGTAGCAAGGCCGCCGCCGCGCTGGAAAACGTGCTCAAGCCGCACGCCATCGCCGTCGAGGAGCGGGTCCTCAAAAGCGCAACGCCAGAAGAGATCGTTGCAAATCTGTCGGACCTAACGACCACCGACCTGTTGGTGGTTTGGCTTAAGCGAAGCCAACTCGCTGCTCTGACGCGGGTGCCGCCGCCGGCCGCCGGTCAAATCATGTTCTCGGGCTGGCAGAGCGGGCTTGAGAGTGCGCCGCTGCCCGCCGAATGGAAGCGCGTCGCTTCGATGGTCTACCCGGTAGATGCGCCGCAACGCCGTGAGGCGCGCTTTGAGTTCAACCTGCGCCCCTGGCTAAAGAAGCATGCCATAGCGCCCACGGATGAGATCTTGCTCGGCAACACACTGGCGGCTTGTCATCTTCTGTCCGAGAGCATGTCGCGCCTCAGGGATCACTTCTTTCGGGATTACCTGGTGGAGATGATCCAGAACTATCCCACGGGCATGGGCAACGCGCCGGCATCACAGGCTTTCCCACGGTTCGGGCTCGGCCCAGGTCAACGCTATAGCTCGAAAGGAGCCTATATCGTTCGCTTCAAGGACCCCGACACGAGCGAATTGGAACTTCTCCACGATTGGCTGGTGCCGCCATGATCCCGGCTCGCGCTTTTAGTGGTTGTGCCGGTCCATCATGTCATGGATGCGCGTTTCCCGGTGTTTCGATCCGGTCGGTCATCCACCACCGCATGCCATCCCCCTGATCTTCGCTGGACTTTTTGCGATTGTCCGTGCTCTAGGTCAGGACGTCGACCATGGGTCCGTTTAGGCAATAGCTTTCCAGGCCGACCTGTGGATCGTAGCGGGCCAAGTCGTGCCGGCAATGGCGCGACACCCGGCAGACTGCGCGGACACGGGAAAGGTTGCGGAACTTCGTCGGATCGCCTGCCGCACCAACTCCGCATCGACCCCCAAGAGCTCCAGTCGCTGCGGCTGCAATTCGGAAAGCCGACCAGGTTACGAAGCCGGCACAGTTCCTCACCGCTCACGCCGAGATCGGCGGTGCTCTGCACCGAAACACGCGTGAAAGTGCACGCCCCGATTGAGCGGCATGCGCATCAATTCGTGGGCGTGGGTGCCGTATCGGGAGCGACAACCGCCGTGGCAATCATCTCCGCCCAAAGTAGATAGCGAAGCCACTTTTCCGGAAAATCGTGGGTTGAAAACTAACCAAAGTCTGAGGGCATCGGACGATGGCGCCTAAGAAATCTCGCGACTTCAGTCCCTTTTCTCGATGACTTGGGCAATCCCATATGGATTGATCGCGCGAGTGGTCGTCGGCAACTGCGCTGCGGTATGGAATCCTTCCCTCCGCTCAGAGCATGCGATGGATTGAGGTCGCGCAACGGCTTCCTGCAGAGTGCAGTTCAAGTAAGCGATGGATGCTATGAGCAACAATTCGAACGAACCTCGACAACATCGCAATTAACGAGGACCCGGTGCGCAGCTTGGGTCGGCCCGACCGCCGACTGCCTGCGCTCTCTATGCTGACTGAGATTGTCGTATCAGCTGGTGTGTTATGAAAAAAGCGGACGACCAGGCGAACACTTGGCTCTTCAAGGTAGTGATCTTTTTCATCGTGGCGGGCTTTCTGCTCAGCTTGATACCCCTGGCAAAGACGCCCAGTGTGCATCAGCGCAGCGAGCACCTCCTCAACGATTTTGATGTAGCAGGGGACGCAAGTCTAATGGCTCACTCTGCTGCAACTCGGCAACTCGCAATCGCTCGCGTGAACGGATGTGCAGTTCGATCGACCGGCCACGCATACGGATGGTCAACTGAAAAAGGCGAAATCAGAATCGAATACGAATGCTCATCACCTGAGATCCGCGCTACGTAGCTCCACCTGACATTTCTATCTACTGTCTCTTCCGCGGTGCCGGCGTGTAGACGGGTTCACCGGAGGCCATCTTAGAATGGCAACTTGACCACTGGATGCCATCCTTCATCGGCAATGATCATCGTCCTACCGTTCGCTGAAATTCCTTGCTGAACGTCTTGCGATCCAATCTCTTGCGCGCGCCGGGCCGCTTCTTTTGCTGCTTGCTCGATATCGGCTAATTCCACACCTTCTTGGTCGAGCAGCGTGACTTGACCGCGTTTGAAATGAAAGAAGTAGCGAGGCATTTATTGATGCGTTGCTCACGTAGGTATCGTCGATCCTAGAGGCATGGCGCGCCGATGCGATTGCCCACATATCCGATCACCCCATGAGCGAGTGTACGACATCGATCTTGATCCCTCGATCGTGGCTGAGTGCCATAACCCAGCAAGGTTTCTTGTTGGCGGTCTAGTCCGCTCGAACCGGTGGGGCGGCGTTGGCCGCCGCTCACCCGGCAACCGTTCAGCCGCATGAAGTTAGTGCATAATCTCGGTGCGGGCCCCTAAGATAGCCATCGGGGTCGCCGCGAAATGCGCTGCGCCGTCGTAGGCCTTGACCTGAGCCCCGAAAATTCCTCCAAAAAGGGGCAGAGTCCGTCACTGAGAGGAGACGGACGATGAAAGGAAGCCGGTTCAGCGAAGAGCAGATCATCGGGATTTTGCGCGAGCAGGAGGCGGGGGCAACGACGGCAGATGTATGCCGCAAGCACGGGATTTCAGAAGCCACGTTTTATAAATGGAAGGCCAAATTCGGCGGCCTCGAAGTATCGGACGCCAAGCGGCTGAAGTCGCTCGAGGACGAGAACGGGAAGCTGAAGAAGCTGTTGGCGGAGGCGATGCTCGACATCGCCGTTTTGAAGGATATCAACTCAAGAAAGTGGTGACGCCCGCCGCCAAACGGCAGGCCGTGGCTCATGCCTGTGCGGTGCATGGGGTGAGCGAGCGGCGGGCGTGCAGGATACTGGGCGTGGATCGCGCATCGATGCGCTACCGCAGCCGCCGGGCCGGCGACAGCGCCGTGCGGCTGCGCATTCGAGCATTGGCGCGCAAGCGGCGCCGCTTCGGCTACCGTCGCTTGCATGTGCTGCTGAGACGCGAGGGATATCGCATGAACCACAAACGGTTTCGACGACTTTACCGTGAAGAGAAGCTGCAAGTGCGCCAGCGTGGTGCCCGCAAACGCGCCTTAGGCGTGCGTGCACCGCTGGCGCTGCCGAGCGGGCCCAACGAGCGCTGGTCGCTGGATTTCGTGTCCGACTGCTTCAACGACGGCCGGCGCTTTCGCATTCTAGCGATCGTCGACGACTTCACGCGTGAGAGCCTGGCATTGATCCCGGACACCTCGTTGTCGGGTGTCCGCGTGGCCCGGGAGCTCGATGCACTGATTGCGCGGCGAGGCCGGCCCAAGGGCTGCGTTTCTGACAACGGTACCGAGCTGACCAGCAAGGCGATCCTGAAGTGGACGCAGATGCGGGATGTAGACTGGCACTACATCGCGCCGGGCAAGCCTCAACAGAATGCTTTTGTTGAGAGCTTCATCGGTCGACTGCGCGATGAGTGCTTGAACGAGACGCTATTTGGCTCGTTGGCCCAGGCGCGTGCCGACCTTGCGTCCTGGCGCGTCGATTACAATCCTGCATCACAACACCCATTTATCTATGACGTTGAAGAGAAAAGATTTTGTTGATCGGGATTAGGTCCCGTGGGGCGCCCAGCACCTAATTTGGCACGTTCGACGATCATTTTCGCCGCCGATCCGCTGAGCACGGCTCGACTGAAGATCCATGGCCCCTCAGCAAGCGGATGGATCGAATTGATTTGCCCAGATTCGGCAGCCAGCCTGAGCGTCTTGGGGCTGATGTCAAGAAGTGCCGCCGCCTTAGTGAGGTTGAGCCAAGGTTCGAGATCGTCTGTCGCAGGACGATAAACAGGGATCCTATTGTGGGATCGAAGAGCGGTAACGCGCTCCCGCGTCCATCGATTGCCGTGGCCGGTCCTCAACTTGTTTCGGTTCAGAATGCCTGCAATGAGGTCGTCATTGGCAATGAGCACCAACTGACGGACGGCATTGACGATGTCAGGCAAGGTCGCATTGCGCTGGCCGCGTCGCCGCCGGGGCAAGCGTAACTCGGTGTGGGCGCCACCCATCCAATGGATGAGAAGGACGATCTCGGCGGCGTCGGCGTCGATGTCGGCAATCACTTCATTGATCACAGTGCGGACGATGCGCTTCTTGAGCCGCGCATCCGTGGTCGGGGCGGACCAGACACCCTTCAGATCATTAGCCAAGGTCGCGAGTGATAGAGGCGCTTTCTCTAAGCGCGGCGGCGTTCCCGCCTTGTGTTCGGCGATCTTCGTCTCGACTTCGGCGACGCGTCTGAGCGCGTTGTTCCACCGTGCCTCCAGTTCCCCTGCCACGAGACGGTTGGCGGGGTCGGCAGCATCATATTGGCGAAAGGCACGGTCGGCAGCGTAGCGTGCTGCTTGAAGATCTCGCATGAGCGCTTCACCGACCTGATCGCGCCGGTTCGCCACTTCAGTCTCGGCCGCCACAGCGGCAGCAATCGCTCCTGGTTCAACCACCTGTAGGAGTGCCGCTTCGATAGCATCATCGACCCGCAATCCCCCAAAGGCGATACAGCTCGGCTCGCCGTTATCGAGTCGGCCTCGGTGGCACGCATAGCGTGGGATGCTGTGCTTCGTTCCCGTATACCGGACCATCAATTTGCGACCGCAGCGGCGACAGCGAACGAGACCAGCAAGCAACGCGTCGCCATGCTTGGCCGCTCCATGATGTCGGCTCGTTGGGACGTTCTCGCTCACCATCTTGCGGATCGCCTCCGCGCGCTCCCAATCTACGTACCCGTCATGGGTCCCGGGCTTCAGTGCCAGCCACTCGGTGCGCAGCTTGCGGCGGCGGCCTACTTGCTGACCTGAACCAACATAACCCGACGCAACGCCGGTCTTACCATAGGCGTAAGCACCGCCGTAGATGGGGTTGGTTATCATGCGGTGGATGGAAGCGTAGCAGGGCCTGCGCCAAGCGATATCGCCGTTGTTACGTTTCGTAGGTAGATCCAGCCCATGTTCAAGGAACCACAAGAGGGCCTGTCGTGCGCTGCCAAGCTCTTCCACTTTGTCGAAAACGAGGCGTGATCGCTTGTTGCACGCGCCTGTCGGGGTCCTTCTCGAATCGGTCGCCTGCCTTTACGAAGCCGACCGGCGCAGTGACAACGAGCTCTCCACGACGTGCCTTCTCGTATCGTGCGGACAATGAACGCTGGCGCAGGAGATCGAGCTCATACTCATTGAGGCTCCCTTTCAATCCGAGTAAGAGCCGGTCATTGCCCTGGCGCGGGGCATAGACCGTCTCCTGGTCGATCAGCACCGTATCGACGACGCGGCACATCTCGATGAGCTGCTGCCAGTCCCGACTGTTGCGGGCGAAGCGCGAGACCTCACGAGCGGCCACGGCTCCCACCTTGCCGAGGCAAACCTCGGCGACCATGCGGTCGAATCCAGCGCGGGTGATGCCGCCCGCCGCGGAGCGCCCGAGGTCGTCGTCGACCGTCTCGATCTGCGACCAGCCGAGCGCCACAAGGCGATCCCGCATGGCATATTGCAGTGCGCTGCTCTCTCGATTGTGCAGAACCTGATGCGCCGAAGACTGGCGCACATAGAGGATCGCCTTCCGCTCCAGATGATGCGGCCGGATCTTGTCAGACGTCATGGTGCAGCTTCCTCTGACTGCGGATGGTGATCACCGCTTGCGTGGTCGAGGATTAGGCGCGTCAATAGGCTTATCAGCGTATGGCGCGTCTGATCTGGCAGTGTCCGCCAGTCCGGCAGCGCCTCTACTGCGCTGTCTATGCTTGCTGCGGCGAACAGATCGAACTGTCTCGCTGTGCTTTGAGCATTCTGATGAGGACTGTGGCGTCGCATGAGAATCTCTCCGATTCGGGATCGTCAGAGATTCTCGCTACGCCGCAGATCAGGGCATTCGATGTTACGAGGTGAGCGCTATTCCCATCGCCTGACGCTTGCCCGATCAGGCCCATCAATGCGGATAGTGCGGCAATATGCACGCGCGGAAGCGTCTCGACTCGAACCGCAGCGCATGCCGCGCGATCGAACATCCACGTGGGAACTTCCAGGCAGCGGCCTGTGGCACCGCCGTCACGGCTACACCGGACGACATCGCCGCTCGGCTTCTTGATCACCTCGTGAATGTGGACAATGCATCCGGTCCAAGGATGGAAGGCGTAAAGTACCTCCCGCTCTTCAGTCCTGTGGGCGTTGCCTCGCCGCGTCGTACAACGGCGTGCGTCCGCACTCGGCGTTGGCCAACAGGACACCGGAAGAGTTCCGGGCCCAGCATATTGCCGTTGCGGCTGGCGCCAGCAACGGTCAAAACTTCAACCCAAGACTCCACGCCTGAATGGATGAAAGAAGGGGCTCAGCTCAGCCTACCCTGCCATTATTGCATCTAAAAAGAGCAGCGAAAGACAAGCGCCCGCGGCTGCCCATGGCACCCAAACAGGTGCGACGAAGGATCCCTGCACGTTGCTCGGGGAGCCTCGCTTGATGCGGATGAGTGAGACGTTCACAACGGTGAAAACCACTAGCGTCAGGCGAGCGGTCGTTTCGGCAAGGTCGTGCAACGGGAGCATAAGAGCCAACAGTAGAACGGCCGCCGTAGTGAGCGCCGTGGCAACCAGCGGCGTTCGCGTCACAGGGTTTACCCGGGCCAAGATTGCCGGTAGGTCACGCTGATGCGCCAAACCGTAGAGCACGCGCGATGCCATGATAATCTGCACGATAATGCCGTTGAGCGTGGCCATTACCGCGATCAAGCTCATGGTTTTAGGGGATGCACCCGTCAGGCGCTCAAAGACTAATGCCAAAGGAGCATCGGAGGTGGCGAGTTCGCGCTCACCAATCGTGACAAGCGATATCCAAACCACGGCCACGTACAGCAGCGTCGAAATGACGAGCGTCATAAAAATGGCGCGGGGGAGATTGCGTCGAGGATCGCGAACTTCTTCTGCCACATTGGCTAAACCCTCAAAGCCTATGAAGGCGAAGACTGCTAGCAAGGTTGTGCTGATAAGCCCGGCGAAAAGCGTCGGGTTGGGGGTGGCCGGGATGCTTTCCGGCAGACGCGTGATGACAGTCGGTTCGGACGCTAAGCCCGCGACAACAAGCAAGAGTAAGCCGCCGATCTCGACGACCGTCATGACGCCAGCGAAGCTCACCGACTCTTTGACCCCCCATGCCGCGATCGCGCCCATGGCCAGCACAACGATGGCAATGAGAATGTGCGAGGGCAGCGCAATGAAAACGGCGAGATATCCCACACTCCCCACGCTAATGGCCGCGGCGGAAACGATCGCAATGGCCACGACGAGCAACCCGATAGCGGTCGCCAGCTTGTCGGAATGAAAGGCCTCGCGTGCATAGGCGGCCTCCCCGGCGGCGACGGGAAGGCGTGCGGCCAGCTCGGCAAAGGAGGCAGCCGACAAAGCCATGAGCAGTGCCGCGACCACAAATGCCAGCGGAGCGTGCATACCAGACCGAGCGGCAGCCGCACCAATAAGGACGTAAATGCCTGCGCCAATTGTGACGCCAAGACCGTACAAGGTCGCATGAAGCAACGACAATGATCGCGCCAAAGCAGGCTGTGTCGACCGTATCACGTCTCGGCGCTCCGCTGCTCCATGGTCTTCAACGCGATTTGTCGAGGGCGGGCGATGGTCCTCCGCTTGGGCAGACGCTGCGACCCACGCTTGCAACGTCAGCAGGGCGCTCGCCGACCAGATTGGCAGTTGGGCTAGTGCCGCGATCTCAAGACCACAAGACCATCGTGGGTTTCGGGCCCCCACAGCACCCTAGGCCTTGACCCAAGTCAATGCGAAAAGGACGCCGGTGGCGATGTGCTGCAACCCACATCCCCATTTGCGGCCAGAGCACGGAGGGCGCACACGTGTACAAGCACATCCTCATTGCGACCGACGGGTCGGAACTGGCTGCCAAAGCGGTAACGCAAGGGCTGGCGCTGGCCAAAGCGCTCGGTGCGAAGGCCACCGCCGTGACCGTCTCGGAACCCTGGAATTTTGTTTTGGCTGCTCTGGCCGAGAGGGAACATCAACCTGAGCGGATGGCTGACTATGACCAATGCACGGATGCGGCAGCCGAGAGGATCTTTTGGATCGTGCATCATGTAGCAAAAAGGCTCACTCAAGCGTGCGCAACATGTGCACATCAAGAATCGATGCCCGGCTGAAGGAATTCTCGAGGTTGCGCAAGCAAAAGGCTGCGATCTCATTGTGATGGGTTCGCACGGGCGACGCGGTTTCGCTAAACTGCTGCTGGGCAGTCAAACCACCCGCGTTGTGACACTGAGCTCCACACCCGTGCTTGTGTGCCGTTAAAGTAAGTGACCCGCTACCGGCCGATAGCGGCGCAACGAGTGTCCTGCACGACGCAATTATCGCCGGCGAGAAGGCTGCTCAGCCGAAGGCGTCAGGCTGGCAATAAAGGTGAGGAGCGCCTCGATCTCGCGCGGTTCGAAGGTGAACCGGGGCATTGCCGGATGACCAGTGACGATGCCCTCGGCCAAAGCCTCAGCCAGATTTTCGATGGCATATCGCTTGGCTAAATCGCGGAATGGTGGCGCCAGACCCATGGGACTGTCACTGCTATCGTCGATCGCGTGGCACCGCGCGCAATGCTTTTGAGCTATTGCTTGGCCCCGCTCTCGTGGCAATGATTGACCCAGCGCCGGACTTGCCAACGCGACCGTAAAGGCAAGCAAGACTACGGCAGCAAACTTCAGTCCCATGACGGCGCCCTCCGAGGTTCCTTAGTCCACACGGAGACCAATATTGCAGGTTTCCCGCGGCGAACTCTTTGACCGCGGTCAAGCGAAGATGCTGATTTTTCTGCCCATGATGGGGACGATGCGCCGTCAGGCCCACGATGGGCCAGCGCGGCGAGGCCCCTTCAGGCCTGGCGTGGAGCCCATGCGAGCGCGGGCCGTAAGCTGAAATGAGGACAATATGGGTAAAATCTCGCACATTCTGCTTGCGACCGATCTCACCGATCGGTCCGAACGGGCTTTGCAGAGGGCCACACTGCTTTGCCGGGACGGCAGAGCCGCGAGGTTCACCCTCCTGCATGTCGTTGCCGTTGGTCTGCCCCCTATTCTGGCCGAACAGCAGCTAACTGGCGCGGAAGCGTTCCTTGCTGGCAAGATCGCCCAGCTGCCTTCGGTGGGCGTTGCAACGCCGGCTAGCGCCATCGTGCGCACCGGGGACCCATTTAGTACCATTATCGGGGAAGGGCATCGCGGTAAAGGCGGATTTGATCCTCGTCGGCGCCCCGGGCAAGGTTCCCTATGCGCAAACGGTCGTCGGCACCACGGCAGAGCGCGTGATCCGCTTCGGTGAGTGCCCTGTCCTCCTCGTCAACCAACCCCCTCGCGGTCCCTATGCCCGGGTCCTTGTGGCTTTCGACGGCTCCGACGGCGCGATGCGCAGTCTGGCGGCCGCCCTGGCAATCGCTCCAGATGCCGAGTTTCGCTTCGTACACGCCTGGTGGCCTCCACGCGCATCATTCGGTGAGAGCGAGGATACACGGCGCAGCATCGATCAGGATAACGATCGGCTCAAGGCCATGATCAGTGCGACCGTCCAACACGTCGTCACGCCATCTCAAACGGTAGCGCCGAGGATGTCCATCGATATGGTCGAGAATAATCCCTACGTCGTGATGAGCAACGAGTTGCGTTGGCCCGATCTTCTCGTCATGGGCACCCACAGCAAGGGGCGTTTGGCCAGCACGACGAACATTGGCCAACTCGCCCTACATCTGCTCAACGAATCCACATGCGACATCCTGATGTCGCGCCCATGAGGGAATGGATAAACATCGATTGAGCCGAAAGACGAGTTTACTCCCCTGCCTCGGTCGTGGCGGAACCTGCAGGCGAGAGCCCAAGCGTGCGCGGCGAGCGAAACGGCGCTTACAGCGAGAGAGCACCGGGTGCCGGCGCTCCGCGTCACCTTTTTTTGGTCCGCTTGACGGCGGCGCGCTCCGATTCGATGCGGCCGGCCAGCGAGCGTATCTGCGACGGGGTCGCCTTGCCGGTCCGCAGGGCCCTGCCCGCGATGCTCGCTTCTGCCCTCGTGGGCGGTTTCTCCGGGGTCGTCTTTTTTGCCATGGCTCAATCCTCATCAAGGGCTGGAACGTTCGACGCAGAGTTGAATGATTTCAGGTCTAGGGAGACGTTGCTTCCACACAAGAAGTTTCTCCTTGATTGAGATCAATCGGCTCGGGGTCGAGGGCCGGGGGTGATGAGGGGTTAATTTCTTTCGTCTTCTGGGCCTGCTCCGCATCGGCCGTCCTGGGCTGTTTTCGTCCCGACGACCGGCAAGCCCGCTCACAAGGCGATGCAAACCGCTTTCCAGGCTTTGCGTCGTGACCTTGGGAAGCCCTTGTCAAACGATGCTTCAATCGATGGTGTCGGGGGGAAACCGCGGCGAAGCCTCGGACGAGCCATAGCTGCGCTCGCACTAATGATGGCTGTCGCTTTCTCGGCCATGATCCTGGTGCTTTTCATTTTGGCACATTGCGCCCTAACCGATGTGTTCTTGGTTTTTACGACGCCTCGCCCCTTGATCGAGATCAACGCAGGCAACGAGCAGCCACCTAAACTCGCCTGTGACAGCGCCATCTCTATGGCAAGCCTGCTGCTCAGGCGACATGAGGAGACCATCCATGTCCATGAAACGCGTCCGCCTCGAGCTTGCCCGCGACCACGAGTTCCCGGCAGGGAGTAGGGACCGCGGCTATGAGTTTGCGGCGCCCCTCGATCGGGACGGTCACCTCCTTGCCGATGAATGGCGCACGCTCAGGCAACGCTGCCGCGTAAAACGCTTCTGGCCGGGCCAGAAGGACGAGCTGGGGCACCTAGTGCATCGACGAGGCGGTAGCTGGGCGTTTGACTACGACACCAAGCGTACCGATGACGATGAGCCGGGGTTCAAATTCGACCGGCACCATTTCATTCCCGGCGAATACGTTTCCATCACCGAGCACGACGGCGTGATGCGCACGTTCCGGGTTACTTGGGTCCAGGATCTTTGATCGATGTCAAGACCAATGTGGCACCTCGGACCATGCAAAGATGTCGTGCGCCTTCAAGCCTCTGACCTGGAGATTGGCGGGATCGTTGTCGCATCCGCATCGTGGTTTCGACTGGCGGACACTGATCATCAACACCTAGGCAGCAGCGACCTGCGTCGACCTGTCTGGCCGGCAGTAGGCCTTCGTTGGGTGCTGGATCAAGGACGATCGTCAGGCGCTGCAGGCGAGCAATCCAGGACCTGACGGAAGACCGGAGAAACGATCGTGTACAAGCATATCCTTATCGCCACCGACGGGTCTGAGCTGGCTGGAAAAGCCGTTGCGGCGGGTTTCGATCTGGCAAGACAGCTCGAAGCGCAAGTGACGGTCGTGACCGTCACTGAGCCGTGGACGGCGCTCTTGGTCGGCGACGCTGCCTTCGGGTTTCCCTTCGATGAATATGCAAAATCAGCCAATGAAAGCGCGACCCGCATTCTGGCTGGGGTAAGTAAGCTCGCGCGCAAGGCCGGCATCAACTGCGCCACCGTGCACGACAACGACCAGTATCCGAGCGAAGCGATCTTGCAGACTGCAGCTAAGAATGGCTGTGACCTGATCGTCATGGCCTCCCACGGAAGGCGCGGTTTAGGACGTCTTCTGCTCGGTAGCGTAGCGGCAAATGTCCTGACTCACAGCACGGTTCCAGTGCTCATCTGTCGATAGGTGGAGCGCCATGTACAAGCATCTCCTGATTGCTGTGGACTCTGCCAAGAGTGACAAGGCCATTTGCGCTTGCCAAAGCGCTCGCGGCGAAGGCGATGTGGTCACCGCCACCGAACCCTGGACCGAAGCGGCCTATGCGACACCGCCTACCCCTCATGGTCGCACCTTGAAAGTCAGCCGCTGGCATGCCGCCACACCCTTAAACGCACAGATCCGAAACGTCGGGGCGATCTGCGTGCGCCCGACGCGATCATCCAAAGCTGGCAAAAAGCAAAACGCGATCGCGTTGGGATCGCATGGACGCGCAGCCTCGGGCGGGTCCTTCTTGGCAGCACTTCCCTTAAAGTGCTCAGTTTCAGCCAAGGACCCGTACTCGTCTGCCACTAGACTTCGTGGACGCCCGTGACCTTGCTGGACGCGCGTGCGTCTCCGGATGATGAGGTTGAGAATGCGGCTAACGAACGCGCTTGCGATGCGGATTTGCCTGGTTTCGGGGATTGGTCCGACGCAGGCGCAAATGGGTCTGGGCGACGCGAGGCGCGGCCAGGAGTTGTCCCAGCGCGTGTGCAGCGGTTGTCACAGCGTGTCGCCAGGTTCGGCTGGCACCGTCAACGCCGACGTCCCGACGTTCGCGGCCATCGCCGCCGCCCGGATACCACGGCCGAGCGTCTTGCAGGTCGCGTCATGTTCCGCCATCCCACCGATGCCCAGTGTTCAGCTTCACGGTGGCGGAAATGCGCTCGCCTACATTCTAAGCTTGAGGCCCCAGCGCTGACCTGTCGCGCGCCGCGTCAATCCACGCGGCCAAGCTCAACATCGTATACTGATTGTTAGATAGCGGTATAAATTCCTCGGTTGATTTGAATCAAATCAAAAAACCTGTCGCCATCCCACATTTTGGTCGAGGCGCAAAGCCCGGTACAGACGCATTCGACCGAGCAACACATGTCGACTCCCTATTTGCAGCAGAGCAGCCTCACACGCCGATCGGCGCTCCGCGAGCAGTCTTCGCATTGTGCTCGTCACTGCTGAACCTCTTTATCGAGAAGGCATACAACGTGCCTTCCGCGAGACGCAATCTTTGCTCCTATTGGATGGAACAACGATGGTCGATGCTGTTGAGTTGGCGAAGTCTCAACTCGCTGACATGGCGGTTATCGATACAACCAACCTCGGGCAGACCATAGAGATGGCAAAGTGCCTGGCCCCATGGTGTCCGGACATGTCAATAGTTGCCGTGATGGACACGGCGGCTGGAAACGAGGTGAGGTCTGCATTTGCGGCTGGGAATTCGCGGATGTACTTCAAGCGAGTGGACGGGACTGAATTTGTTCGTATTCTCGAAAGCATCGGCCAGGTGGGTTCTACGTACCGCCTGAGCTTGGTGCGGGACTGCTCCGCCGGGACAAAGACAAACCCTTCAAGCTAACGCCTCGCGAGACGCAGATTCTGGCTTGTGTCGAGCGCGGCCTGACAAATAAGGAAATAGCCCGAGAGCTGCAAATTAGCGAAAAGACCGTCAACCTACATGACCGTAGTTATGGAAAGCTACAGTCCGATCGAGCTTCAAGGCCAAGGCCATAATTAATGGTAAGTCGTTGCGCCGAGCTGCCGTCCCGCCGTAAACAACACGAAACCGCAAGCCTTCCCTCGAAAATGCCAAAAGCCGACCTGAACGCGGCCGGCGTGACCATGAGCTCGCTCGGCTGGGGCGCCGACCGCCGCTTGTGAGGCGGAACGTGGCGAAGACGGCGTCGCAGGCGGACCGCTGATTCCTAGTGCCCATTGGCTGCTGGATTACCCAACCGGAGATCTCACCCGCGCGCCAGCGGTTGATCCAGGTCAACGCCGTGCAGCTGTCGCCATGGCTACCTCTGCACAAGGGGCCATGCCCAGGATGCATCAGGACACCAACCCGCGCCACCATAGGAGCGAACCATGAGCGAAGGTTACGAATCCTGAATTTGGCGACGAAGCTAGATGGTCGGTAGTGTTCTTGCTTGTGTTGGTCGTATACGCAGCCCTGCTGCTGTGTCCTATTTGGGTCCGCGGCCATATCACCGAGCTTCGCGCACCGGAAAATCCATCGGCTTTGTCCCGGCGCTGAGCCTCCTCGGACCCCCGGCCTCCTCGCTTCGAGGGGCCTACGTTGCGCCATGGCGCTGCTAGCTCGTTGATCGGCATCAAGGAGCACGCGCCTTGCCTCGTAATCAAGTGGCGCGGGCCGCATGTACGCGCATTGCCGATGCCATGACGGTCGAGGCAGTGCCCGCAACCGATGTGCATGGCAATCCCCGTCCGAAGCGGAGGTCAAGGCCCACCATGCAGACGCTCGGGCGTGGCCACGATCGAGGTTTCGTCCTGTGGACCGCATAGGATAACTGGGCGGGGTTTGCGCCGCCACGCGCGTGATTTGCGTCCCTCCTCTCGCACGCGCGTTACCGAGCCGCTTGGCGGCCGGATCGCTGTCGCAGACCACATTGCATAACCGCACGGGGAGGCTTGCGACGCTTGATCTCAATTATCTGCCATCGGTTCTGCTCCAGGACCTGCTGCAGCGCGCGGTCGAACAGCTTGCGATACGATCCCGACACGTGCAGGCGAAAGACGTCGTAGCGAGCGCGCAGCACTTTGCAGCCAACCTCGATGCGTGAGGAGCCGAGCAAGTCGCCGAAGGATTTGATCGTTGTGGTCCTTGACAGCCCAGGTGGTCATTTCGCTGCTCCGAGATGGGCTCGCTGCCAAAACTGGTTACGCGTTGCCGTCGGCAAGCTCTGCAAGCGCATCGATGTCGAGCAGCTTCACGTGATTGCTATGCGGTAGCTCGATAAGGTGCATGAGTTTGAGCTTGGTGAAGGTGCGGCTTACGGTTTCGATTGTGAGTCCCAGGAAATCACCGATGTCGGTGCGCGTCATCGGGAGCTCGACAGGCTGGCAGGTCTTGACCGTTGCGCTGATTGCGTCGCGAGAAGGCCAACAGGAAACCGGCTACGCGTTCCGTAGCGCTGCGCTGGCCGGTCGTCAGCATCGAGGTCTCGCGCGTTGCGGCCAGTTCCCGCGCCATGGCTTCGTAGAGCTTCAAGCCAAGGGCTGGATCGCGCGCCGCCGACTGGCGCAGCGCGATGACAGGCAGGCATCGCACGCGGTCCGGTTTCACGGCCTGCGCGTTCATCGTGTACTCGTCATCGATCCCGAGGCCAACGATATCGCCCGGGTAGGCGAAGCCCATCACCTGGCGCCTCCCGTCCGCCGAACCTTGTAAAGCGCTAAGGCTTCCGGTCTCGATCCTGTAGACGTCAGGAGATCGTGTCGCCTTCGACGAAAAGGAACTCCTTGGCCTCGACGCGCCGCAATTGGCCGTGTGCCAAAGTCTGCTCGAAGCCGGTCGCAGGTCGACGAACCGCACCGGGCCGGAAAGTCGAAGAGCGAGCATTGGAGAGGGCGATTGGCTGGATTGACATCGGTGGGTTTCCTGAGGCTTTGGTAAGCCCCACCTTTGAACCATTGAGCCGTCATCGCTGTTCAACGTCTCTGTAAGAGATTGTATCGCTTTGTAACCAATACCGACGGGCTAGCCCCCGGCCAAATCGTGTACGCCCACCGAATTGCACCTCGCGGCAAGCAATGTGCGGTAGGCACGCTGCTCGTCGTCATGGTCGACGAGCGCTACCCAAACCACAATTTTACCGCTTCCTACCGCGCGCTGCAGCTGGGCAGCATGGCGTGGGATGAGCCACGTGGTAAGAGCGGCCTGCAGGGTCGGGGCGCCCGCGGTCAAGCTTGGCCGAAAGACGCTCCGCGATGGGTCCTGCCGAACAGGCGATCGGCGCTGCGTTGCCAGAAAACGGTAAGTCAGAGAGGGGCAGTGCCGGCCCGCCAGTCAGAACGTCCCGCAGGCCTAAATAGCTGATCTGGCAGAGGGAGGTTGAGCCGGACCGCAGCTCTTGGGTTGCCATTTGTGCGTCGGCCCAGGTGTCGAAGGCGGCAACCGCAAAGCGGAGCATGGAAGGACTGGTCACGCGCGTCGCAGAAGTTAGCGGCTTTCGGCCCTGGTTTTGCCCAGTGTCTTCCACAGTTGCGTGCCCTGCGTTGATTTGATTGCAACGCCAGACCACGGGCTGCGGATCCATTGGCCAACAGCGGCCCACATAAGCGATGGGTAAAGAAATCGGGGCGCCTGGGCCTTGACGCGGATCAAACGTCGATCAAGGCGCCGGCTTGCCGTTACCTAGAACCTCACGAAGCGTCGCTACCAAATCGGCCTGCTGATAGGGCTTCCGCAACACCTTGAGGTTTTCGCGCTGCAAGTCATCGCCGCGGACAAGTTCCTCCGCATATCCAGATGTCAGTAGAACCTTGATGCCTGGTTTGATCTGGCGCGCGCGCATAGCAACGTCGCGTCCAGACAGGCCCCCGGGCATGATCAGGTCCGTGAAGACCAAGTCAACCGGATCTCCACGATTGAGGATCTCCAGGGCGCTAGGGCCGTCGCTGGCCTCAAGCACCTCGTAACCAAGTAATTTCAGGCGCTTGATGGTCAGCTGGCGCACGCGGCTGTCATCCTCAACAACGAGAATGGTTTCGCGCGGTGGGCCTGCCGTATCGCTGGCATTTTTCGCGCTGTAGGTATCCGGGGCTAGGGCGTCGGAGCGGGGAAAATACAAGTTGATCGTGGTGCCATGGCCCGGTTCGCTGTAAATCGTCACGTGCCCACCCAATTGTTTGACGAAACCATAAACCATCGCCAGGCCCAGGCCTGTACCGCGTCCCTTTTCCTTGGTCGTGAAAAACGGCTCGAACACCCGATCGCGCACCGCCGGATCCATGCCTGTGCCCGTATCCGAGATTGAAAGCTGGACATAGGCGCCTGGCTGCAACTCCGACTGGTAGTCCGTGTGGTCGGCATCCAAGACGATGTTGCGCGTCTCAATCACCAGCTTGCCACCCTGTGGCATGGCATCGCGAGCATTGACGGCCATGTTGACGATGGCGCTTTGAAACTGGCCCGGATCGGCACGGGTCGACCAGGCGTCTCGTGCGAGTGACGTCGATAAAGTGATGTGTTCGCCTAACGCGCGCCTCAGCATGTCGGCGATGTTGACAACCAGATCATTCAACTGGATGACGTGCGCATCCATGTGCCGGCGGCGAGCAAATGTGAGCAGTTGGTCCGTGAGCTTGGAGCCTAGGGCAGCGGCATCTTGCGCTTCCTTGAGGAGAGCCCGCTGGTCGTCAGTCCTGATATGTGGCTCGAGCAGCTCCAGGTTTCCGGAGATCACCAGCAGCAGATTGTTGAAGTCATGCGCGATACCGCCCGTTAACTGCCCGACGGCCTCCATCTTTTGCGACTGCGCCAATCGTCGCTCGCTTTCCCGCAGCGCTTCTTCGACATGTCGCCGATCGCTGATATCGTGGATCATCCCAGTGAAATAGCGACGGCCCTCCGCTTCGAACTCGCTGACCGACAGGTGCAACGGGAAAGTCGTCCCGTCCTTGCGGCGGCCACTAACCTCTCGACCGATACCGATGATCTTCCTGACACCGGTGCCGAGGTAGTTTGCGATATATCCATCATGCTCGGCGCGGTACGGCTCGGGCATCAGCACTTTCACGTTCTGGCCGACAAGTTCAGATGCGCTGTATCCGAACAAGCGCTGGGTGGCAGGATTAATGCTTTCGATCAGCCCGCGCTCATCGATGGTAATGATGGCCGTGACGGCCGATTCCAAAATCCCGCGGAGCTTAGCAGCCTGCGCCGCCGACGAGGGTACGGGTTTGATGGGCTCTGACATGGTGGGATATTATAAGGGACAGCGCAATTCTCTGGAACGGCCCTGGAAGGGCGCATGAGCGCAGCGCACATTCTTGTGGTTGATGCCGATCCCGAGGTGCGGGCCCCGTTGTGGCGCTGCCTCGAGGCGGGAGGGCTTTGTCGTTTCTGCGGCGAGGGACGGCCGGGAAATGCAGGCTTTTGGCGCCCGTCAGTCAGACTCTCATTGATCACCCTGGACCTCACTCTTGGGGTGGCTCGGACCGAAGCGTTCCGATCATCATACGGATCGGCAAGGGTGGTCCCATCGACCGCGTGGCTGGCCTTGCTCGAAGCGGTCCAACATGTGATCCAGCGCGTGGTGCGTGGCGCTGAAGATCTTTCCGGCAAGGCACCACCGTTTCGGCGGTCTTGGCAATCTCGGTCTTGGGGACATGCCGGCCTGTAAGCGAGTTCATCGCATCGGAAGCGGCGTGAGAGCGTTGACCTGGCGCAAATTCCGTGACGGCGAGCGACCATGCCCTGATTGAGCGGCCGGTGAATTTGGCATGCCGTGTGGCGGCGGGGAAGGCCGGCGGCGATACCAACCACTGAGCCCATGGTCGCCGGGACGATCGAGGGTTTGGAGCTCAGATTTTTCGTTGCGGTTCGATGAACCGACGGGTGCCGAAGTGAAACCAGAAAGTCGCCTCACCACGCTCGCCTCGGCGCGGGATTGCCGCAATTGTGATCAGCGTCGGATGAGCTTACGAACTACATCATGCAGCCCATTGCCGTTAGGATCTCGTCGGCTTTCCTCTTCTGCTCAGGCGTGAGTTCTTCATAGAGCTTCACAAGAGTTGGCTTGACATCTTGCAGCGCTTTGGTCCGACCTTCCATGGCGGCTAGGTGCGCATCGAGCCGTTCAACCGGCGTCTTCGCTTCAATCACGGTCCGCATAGTAGATGCCATGTCCTGCATGCTATGCAGGTTGCGCTTGATGGCATCTGCGTAGGCATCCCAAGCGCCTTTCTGGGCGTCCGTGATGGCGAGCTCGGCCTTCACGAAAGCTATCCGCCCCTCAACGAAAGCGGACGACTGCCTTTGCCCGCCCATGCCCATCATCGGGCAGCCCGACATCATGTCCATCATCCCCATCATGTCGCGGCCCATTTGCATGCCGGCCCCCATGTCCGAGCCCGGACCACGTTGCGCGAGGGCGTAACCTGTACTCAACGCCACGCCGACCGCAATGACCGAAACAGCAAGTGATTTTCGTTGCATGGCGAGCAGCTCCATTCGCTTTCGGTTGCTTCTCGACAACCTTAAGCAATCGGCTTGGGAGTACCTTGATCGAGGTCAATCCATCCAGCCCTGATCGGTCCGATACTTAGCTGTGGAATCGGTCGTCGACTTCGGATGCCAAGAGGTGCCGGAAACCAGCGGTGTGGCGCGGTAAGGACCTGCATGTCGCCACAGGTCATCGTATCGGGCAGCGGCAAAGAGGTGTTTCAAAGGCGTCGTCGACGTCAAAGCAGTCATTGACAGGATCGGCGGTTGTTCGATGGCCAAGTAAAGATGACCAATGAGGCTCTGGCTCAGCGGATAGCAAAACGTGCGCAAAGGCACCGTCAGCTATCTGCGGGGCGAGGAAAATAAGTCGCCTCGGTCATCCGCTGAGCGGCAAGCGGGCCGAGCCATCGGCGGACCACTGCGACCGTGATCGGTCCTCGACATTTCCGCCTGTATGTCGTCCCCGCAAGCAACTCCGCGCATGGGGTTGCTGGACGCGTTGATTTCGATCAAAGGGTGGTAGCGCTGGCCGATATATGAAGGTCCCGATTTGCATGTCGGAGTGGCCGCGATGATTGCCCTGGCTGATTGTCTTGCAATGTGTGGTTTGAGCGAGGATGAAGTGCTGGCCATTGCGGAGCACGAGCACATCCCCGAGATCGCCGCCGCAGCACTCGCTCAGTATCTCCTAAATCATGAGCATGGCCCCGAGAAAATTCGGGACATGATCCGCGACGATATCCGGCACGCACTGGCGCGGAACGATCGGAAGCATGCTGGGGACCTATTCATGGCGCTACGCCATTTCCTATCGGAGCATCAAACCTGCAGCCGCCACGTGATCTGAGGTCTTGCGACTGCGCACCTGAATGCGCCAGTGAGCGCAGACAGCCATAGGACAGGGCTTTGTGAAGTGCCGCGCCCTCCGGTGCTGGGGACCCCCGTGATTGAGGCAGCGCCACCCGCGCGCAATGGGCTCTTCGCCGAGAGGCTCGCGATATTTTCATGAATACCGATCGGATGCACGACGACGTTCATAGATGCAACGCATCCAGACAACCTCCAAGCGCTGGGGTATTGAACGCAGCGCGTCGCTTGCAAGGGTGAAGCAAACTCGTCGCTTTACGCCCGCAAAAGTGCAATAGTCACTTCAGCTGCAGCTGGAATGGGCGCAAATGGACGCGTGTGGCGTTTTTCGGAATGATCAAATGCTGCGACCCAGAGCAGGACACCGTCCTCAATTTCCACATCATAGCTGCTGCCTGTTTTGAGCCGCCGCACCAATTCCAATGTCCATCGGCCGGCCGCCCAGCGGCGGAAGCCCCGCACATCGTCTGGCATCGCTTCGAATCTGTCGGGCACGACGATACCCGGGGCCGCCGATGGTCACCGCCTTTGGGTGTCGCGCGATGGTGCGCTCGAAGCATCGACGGTTGACCGTGGTTGGCGCGCACCGGGGCAGTAACCGGCGCTCAGATAGCCGGGCGATGACGATAGATGAGTACGGGGATGCTGCTCTGAGTCATGACTTTAGTAGTTTCGCTTCCGAGCAGCGTGCCCACCAGGTCGGTATTGCAATCGGAACCCATAACGATCAGGTCGCAACCCTCATGCTCCGCCGTATCAATGATGGCACGATAAGGATCACGATGGCACCGATGCAGCGATTTGACTTGCACGCCATTTAGGCGAGCCTCCGCAACGACGTTTTGTAGAATGCAGGCCGAAGTGGTCTCGCGCTTGTAGTCGTACTCGCTCTTAGGGATAACGACCTCGGGTATCACCACAGCCAGTTCACGCGCGAAGTATGCGGCCCAGGGTGTTGTAACCGTGAGCACGGTTACTTTTGCCGAAAGGATTTTCGCCAGTTGGATGCCATGGCGTGCGGCGCGAAGGGACGTCGTTGCACCATCCACTGGTAACAGGATGTTGGTAAACACGGTCTTTTCTCGCCGGTTAGCCTTTGGAGACAGTATCGGCGCGGAAGGGAGCGTACGCCTTGATCCACATCAAACTTGAAAGCGCACTAAGACCCAATCATTGGGACATAAGAACGGGGATTATCACAAAGCTGGTAACGAGATGTTGCACCCAGCGCGTAAGCGGTGAGTGACCGTAACGGCCCATCACGAGCAAATCAGCTTTTTGGGTGATCGCCTGCTCTGTGAGAGATCGACCGACTTGAAAGGATGTTCCCGTGAAAGTCTCAATGCTTCGTTGCTGGCCCGCACGGCCGACCGGGCCTCTCGACGCTCAAAATGCAAATGAGGCAGCAGGGGTCCAGCCTTGATGCAGATCAAGCTGCTGCGATCTTGCTTGTGTTCACGTAGTCCAATGGAGCGAAACGACCTCGGTCCCATCAACGCAGCTCGCGCAGGCCGGTCAACCCTGGCGTCCGCTGTGCGTACGCTTAAATCGCGTTTGCGGGTGTAGGCCATGCTTGGCATCACCAGCATCGTCGTTGCAAGCGATCTGACAAACCGGTCAACCCTCGCGCTACAACGTGCGGTGAGGTTGAAAAAGCAACTTGGAGCACGGCTGACGTTCCTGCATGTGGTCGACGGCCAAGCAGAACCTGCACAAACGGAACGACGGCAACGGGGGAAAGAGCTGCTGCAGGCGCAGGTCAGCAGCGTTTGCGGAGAGGAGATGCGCCATCTCTGGCTCAAAATTCTCGAGGGCGAACGTGGAATAACCATCATTGCCGCTGCCAAAAAAGCGGGCGCGGACCTGATTATTCTCGGCAATGGTCGGGAGCCAGGATGGCGGCAACGATTTGTTGGCACGACAACGGAACGTATCGTTCGTTTGAGTGAGTGTCCGGTTCTGGTGGTGCGACGACCGACAGACAGTCCCTACCGACGGCTTTTTTGTGCCTTTGACGGCTCACCTGCCGCCTGTCGAGCGCTGAGTATCGGCCTGAGTGTGGCAAATGAGGCGGAATGCCTGGTGATGTATGCTAACGAGACGCGGGTCCTGGCCGAATGGGCCACCCGGCGAGCCGGCGCTGCTCTCATAAAGCGCCACATCGACACGGTCATGACCGAGCTTCGAGGCGCCTTGCAACGTCTCGCGCCGTTGCCGGCGGAGCCCCAGGTGCGGGTCGTCGAAGGCAATGCGCATTTCCTCATCCGTGAACATATGCGCGAATTCGGCCCGGATCTGATGGCGCTGGGCACTCATGCGCGCAGTCCTGCCGCAACCGCTTTTCTTGGTAGCCTTGCGCGCGACCTCCTGGCCGACACCGATTGCGATTTACTGATCGCTGCACCATGAGGCCTTGATCCAAAACCAATGGCAATCTCGGGCCGTCTTTTATGAAGGCTAGGCGCGTTCCGGTTGTCACATGGATCAAATTCATGACGAGTCCGGGCAGATTTGGACGATCTCTAGCAAGTTGTGGAGAAAATAAGCCGTTCGAGTACGCCGTCATCGTTCGGCTGGCCGGCAACTGCGTTATCCCAGGCGGTTCCATGGCGGGCGAAGATTTGCGGGCTGCCGAGGATCCTGTGCCCCCTTTATCGAGAGCCGCGTGACGCCTGCCTTTTTCTGCGTCTTCCCGCCCACTTTGACGGGGCCGATGCCGGCGTCAGAGCGTCGTTGATCAGGATCAATGCGGCAATCCCATCTGCGGAATGAATAATAACAGAACCGCGCGAGGAGGAAGCGCAATGACCTACAAGACTATTCTGGTGCATCTCAATGACAGCCGCCGCGCAGAAAAGGTGCTGGAGCCCGCCGCTGAGTTGGCCGTGCGCTTCAATGCTCACCTGATCGGTCTGCATGTGTGTTCCGCCGTGCCCGCTTCCCCGATCCCGATGGCCTCATCCGCGCTGGGTTCAATTGTTGCTGCGGAGCGGAGGAACAGCAAGGCTATCGCTGAGACATTCAAGCGTATGACCAAAGGCCAACCCTACGTCGCCGAGTGGCAGCTGCAGAAGGTTTCGCATCTTAACCTGGCAGCTGTGGTGATGGAGCGTGGACGTGCGGCCAATCTTATCGTTGCCGGCCAAACTGACCCCCAATGGGACCTGTCACCTGTGCTGGATTTCCCTGAGCACTTGGCGCTGGAGAGCGGCCGGCCCGTGCTGGTTATTCCTTATGCCGGGCGCTATCCTACGATCGGGCGCCGCGTTGTGGTCGCCTGGAAACCCTCACGCGAGTCGGCGCGTGCGGTATTCGATGCCCTTCCATTGCTGCTGGGGGCCGAGACGGTCCATATCCTCGAGGTCAAAGAACGCCCAGATGACATCAGTACGCTGGCTCCTGACACATCCATTGTCGCGACGCTGGCCCGTCATGGAATGAGGCCCGAGGTACAAACCTCGATTGCCTCCGAGATCAGTATTGGCGATGAAATACTTTCGCGTGCCGCCGATCTTGATGCCGATCTTCTGGTGATGGGCGCCTATGGGCACTCGCGGTTTCGCGAGCTGGTGTTCGGCGGAACCACACGTCAAATAGCGAGACATATGACGCTCCCCACGCTGTTGTCGCACTGACTTTGGGTCCGCAGGATTGGCGCGAGCGTTTTCACGCCGCGCCGCCTGGAGCGGGGCGGCGTGGCAGCGGGCGAATGCTGACTACACCGGGAGTTAACCCGGCATGCCCACGTGGCTTGTGCCTGCCTTCGCCGTTGCTGCGATACTGGGGTGGCTAGGTCGCGCCTTCGCGAGGGACCGGCGCGCCAATCGGCAACGTCTCTGCGGCAACAGCCGGCTAATCGAAAATCGAAACACGCCGCCGACCGATTGAATACGCGGACGCCGGCAGCGGTCCGGCTGTGCTAGTGGTCCACGGTGCCCGCGGGGGCTTCGATCAGAGCGTGGAATTGGCCCAACCCATCGCGAAAAGAGATTTTCGCGTGGTTGCCATGTCGCGTTTCGGCTACTTACGAACGGTGATGCCGGTCGACGCATCACCTGCAGCGCAGGCCGATGCGCATCTTGGCCTGATGGACGCGCTCGGGATCGACCGAGCGGTCGTACTGGGCGCCTCGGCAGGGGCGCCGTCGGCATTCGAAGCCCGCTCCGCGCCATCGTCCTACCCGACACGTCAACCGACGCTCGGCTGTCGTGGCCGTGAACCGCGCTTGACCCGGAGCAGCCAATGCATGCGGGGGGTGGCTAGATAACCAATCTTCGTGAACGCTGTGGACCTGCAATCGATGGCTTCTTAACCATAAAGCAAGGTCACCTTTGCGCTCGTCGCGCCTACAGAGAACACCCGATCGACAGAGGGGTCCATTCCGTAGAATTCTCTCGCTGGGCACCCCCACCGCGGAGGCAGGGGTATTGAGGGTAGGCGACACATTCTATCCCTTAGAGCGCTACTTGGTGCTTCCGAACAGCACTACGTGCGCGTGGGCTGCGACGTTCGGCGCGGCTGCTGTCATCTCCATTGTCTATTTCGTGGCCGCCTGGCTCGGGCTGGTGCTGCGTCCTGAACCCGCGCACGTGGCCGTGTTCTGGCCCGCCTCGGGAATAGCCGTCGGCATCCTCATCATCGCAGGCCGGCGCGCAAGTCTCGCAGTTTGTATGAGCGTGATGGTTGGCGGCGTTGCCGCCACCATCTTCGGCGGCCGGGGGCTTTTCCGCTCAGCGTTACTCTCCGGTTGCAACTCTGGCGAGGTTATCCTCTTCTCCTGGTTCCTGTCGCGATGGGTCGGTGGACCATTCGCGTTTCGCGAAGTCCGTGAGGTCGTCGGTTTTCTCCTGACAGCAAGTATTGCAGCCGCGATCAGCGGCGCTGGCGGCGCCGCGATCTTGGCCTCTTCCGTGACGCCGTACCTGGTGGCTTGGGAAACCTGGCTGCCGTCGCATGTCGTTGGCATCGTAGTGGTCGCGCCGCTCTTGTTCGCCCTAGACCAGCTCAGGCGCCATCCGCCATCTCGAGGCCAGACTGTAGAGGCGCTGGCGGGACTCGTGATCCTGATCCTGGTAAGTCTTTACGCCTGGTCCCAACCGGCCAAATCTTGGCTCACCTTCAGCTCAACCATCGTTACATTACCGCCGCTGTTATGGCTCGCCGCCCGATGCCAGCCAGCTTTCGCGATCGCTGGCGCAAGCCTCTCATCCAGCGCGGTCATCTGCGCAACGATTTTTGGCATTGGCCGCTTCGGCGATGAGGCGGTGTCGATCACGGACCGCGTGCACGGAGCGCAAACCATCGTGATGATGGTGATGGTCTCCACCCTTTTGCTTACGGCTTTATTCGCGGCGCTCAAACGCAGCAATGAGCTGCTCCGAAGCAAGGAGGCAGGGTTTCGGCAACTGCTCGAAGCCTTGCCCGCTGCAATCCAAACCACGGACACGGCCGGCCGCATCACCTATTGCAACCAAGCGGCCGTCGACCTGTGGGGTGTGCGGCCGGAGGTGGGCAGGGACACGCTGCACAGTCTCTATCGGCTCTACTATCCAGACGGGACGCCAATATCGGACCAAGATGAGCCCCTTCGTGCTTCCCTGTGCGCGGGGGCAAAGCTACCCGGTCAGGAGCTGATCCTCGAGCGCACCGACGGAAAGCGAATTCCGATCATTTCGTCTCCTTCACCGCTGTCCGACGAGACGGGCGGCGTGGTCGGCGCCGTCCAAATGTATCTTGACATCAGCGAACGCAAGCGGGCCGAAGAAGCGTTGGCCGAGCGCAACATTCAGCTTGGTCTCGCGGCAAAAGCCGGCCTCGTGGGCAGCTACTCTTATGCTACCGATACCGAGTTCATACAGATTTCTGAAGGGTATGCGGCCATCCACGGCTTTCCAGAAGGGACTAGCGAAATACCGCGCAATGTATGCCTGGCCGGAGTGCACCCCGACGACATCGAGCGCGTAGAACAGCACCGCAGCGAAACCTTCCGTAGGCGAAGGCGCGAATATAGCGTCGAGTATCGTATCATTCGGAGTGGCGGCGAGGTTCGATGGGTCGAAACGCGCTGTTGCATTGCCTATGACGGCGAAGCGCGTCCGAAACGGATCGTCGGTGTCAGCATCGACATCACTAAGCGCAAAAGCGCCGAACAGGCTCTGGCCGAGCGCAATGCACAATTCGAGCTAGCCCAGAAGGCCGCGCGCGTGGGCTGCTATACCTACGACATCGCTGCACAAACGGTGCGGTTTTCCCGTGGTGGCGCAGCGAGCAAGGATGTATCTGAGGGCATACTGGAAGTGACTGCCGGCCAATGGCGCGCGCGCGTGCATCGCGACGACTTTGAAAGTCTCCGCAGCCAACACATAAGAGCGTTCAAAGAGCAGCGACGCGAAATTGTCGATGAATTTCGGTTTGTCCGACCTGGCGGAGAGGTCAGATGGAAAGAAGTGCGCAGCCTCATTGCCTATGACCACGCCGGTCGCGCCAAGCGTATGACTGGCGTCTTCATCGACATCACAGATAGGCGCAAAGCCGAGGATCAGAAGAGTCTGCTGATCGCCGAGCTCGACCATCGCGTGAAGAACGTGCTCGCCTGCGTTGCCGCCGTGGCGCAACGGTCTCGGGAATGCAGCAGCTCAGCGGACGGGTTCCTCGAGGTACTTAATGGCCGCATCAATTCGCTGGCGAACACGCACGCCCTGCTAAGCCGCAGCCATTGGGAGGGGGTCGACCTTGGCGAGCTCGTACGCAGCGAGCTTGCTTTTTGTGCAAACGACGAGACCGCGCTCATCAAAGGCCCGGTGGTCGGCCTTGCGCCCGAAGCCACCCAGCCTCTGGCAATGGTTCTGCATGAGCTGGCCACCAACGCAGCCAAGTATGGGGCGCTTTCCAATGGCTGTGGCCGCGTATTGGTTCGCTGGCGAAGGCAGCGGAACGGCGGCTCAGTTCGCAAGCTAGTGCTCGAGTGGCGGGAGACCGGCGGCCCACCGGTATCCGCGTCCAATGCCTCGGGGTTTGGCACGTCCGTGATCCGTGATCTTATTCCCTATGAACTCGGCGGGGCGGTTGAGTATGAGCTTGCTCGCGAAGGCTGCCGCTGCAAGTTGGAAATACCTGGCGAATGGTTGAGTACCTTCACCCGAGCGCGCAGTGCTCTCGATCAAGTCGACCATCCGTCGCGCGCCGTGTCGTGATCGGCACCCGACGCCGCCACATTGCGCATCTTGAGCGGGGAGACGGCCAACCTCCCGTTTCCCTACTTGCCGGTAATGATCGGTCGAGAACAGCGCGCCTCAGAGTTTGCTGGCACGAGGCGGCCGCCTTCGGTCGCTGCAGCAACCAGTCCGCTGGCTGAGGTCCAAGAAACCCGATCGACACCTCGATTGCGATGTCGTTCGCGACCCAGAAGGTCCTCCTTCATGGCGCGCTCGGGCCGCAGGTTACCCGCCACCATCGCCTCGACCGTGCCGCAATTGAACGGTGCTGACAGCCTACGTCAATAGAAAACAAAATCATCCGAGGTCGGGTTCGATGCGCGAACCTCAGCCCTTGGAGTAATCGAGCACGGAGATGACGCTAGGCGTGACCCGGAAAATGCGAACATCGTCCGGGCCTGGCATCGGCACCGGGAGGGGAACTTTCTGCTCTGGATATTTGAGTGGAAGCATGCGCAATACTTTGGCCGCTTCGTCCCGGTCAACCACGGCTTGCGCGCGCGCCGCCATAGAGAGGCCGGTGATCGCCATGATGTCGGGGGCGTCGTGATCGATCGTCAGCGATACGCGATCATCTCGCGCGAGATTCTCGGCCTTCTGGCTGTCCAGGCCGCAGAGGAAGTAGAGGGTGAGGCCTTCGTTGACGTAGCCGACGGTCGTGGCTTGCGGCCAGCCATCTGGCCGCAGCGTGGTGATGGTCATGATGCGGTGTTGGTCCAATAGGGCCAGAATCTTCTCGCGGATTTCTTCGTTCATCGGCGTTGCTGTGAGCGGCATGGGTGCCTCCGGCAGTGCGTGAGCTAGGTCGATGACCGATCGACGCTCGGCCAGCGGCTGAAGGCGAAGACCCACAAGCCGATCAGGTTGAGCAGCGGAATGAACGCGATCAGCGTCCACCAGCGGCTGCGGCCGGCACGGTGCAGGACGCTTGCAACGGGCACGCCCAGAAGGACGATAGCCAAGAGTGGCATGATGATCGGCATCAGCCACAAATACTCCGGCGGCACCGCACGACACGGCCAGAATTGCTGACACATTTGCGGCATGGCTTTCACCTTGTCTGCGTTCGATCCGAGGCCCCCAAGACTGATGGGATAGGGCGGGGATAGCCTTGATGCAGGTCAACGGGCCTGGACGGAAGCGAGGCGCGGCTCGCGCGAAGACGGCATGCGGTCGCGTCGCGATGAGGTGCCGGGCACAGCACGATCTTGCCCTCGAGCCATTTTAGGGTGACGCTGACACAGACATTATGGGCCCGCCAGCCGAACGAAAAACCCCCGGGCTTGAGGTCTGAAGGCTTTTGGTAGGCTTGCCGGGGTCTGGCCCCCGTCTGGCTCCAATTTGTTCCCAAATGCTGTCGACCCCACACCAAGAAAGCCATGCCTGCGACGCACAAGATGACCCCAACAGTACTTGCAACAGCATTCAGCGGCGCGAGGTCGACTAAGGCCGACCTGGAACGCGCTCGCTGAGAACGGCCGCATGGTATAGTCGCTTCAAGATCCCTCGGAGGGTTACCATCATGTTCAAACACGCCTTGATCGCAACAGACGGATCTGAACTTTCAACAAGGGCTCTTGCAACAGGCCTCTCCTTGGCAAAAGCCTTAGGCGCTAAGGCGACAATTGTCACGGTTACAGAGCCGCGCACGCATTTGATTCCAGATCCGGCCGTGATTGCTCCACCGGCATCCGACTACGATAGCGCCCTCGCAACGGCTGCGAAAACAATACTCGCGAAGGCCCAAGCAGAAGCAGGCAAGTTGGGTATTTCGTTCGACACCGTGCATGTTTCGAACGAGTTCCCCGCGGAAGGCATTCTCAAGGAAGCGGACGCCAGAGGATGCGATGTCATTATCATGGCGTCACACGGGCGGAGGGCGGTGGCCCGAGCACTCCTGGGCGGCGAAGCCCTACGGGTCTTGACTAATAGTACGATTCCGGTCTTGGTCTGCCGATAGGGCCTCAGCGCCGACGGCGGTTAGGAGGACATGTGGGTCAAACCGGGTAAGTTTCGGCGTGGGTAGAAAACGTCAGTACACCCCCCGGAAGCTTCCGTCCGCGATGAGCGGGCAGCGTACGATACTCCTTGTGTGGAGAGTGCTTGCTACTTGCCGCGTGCCGGGCGATGACCCCAGAAACAATCGTGGAAACCCGGGGCCACGGTGCACGTCCGGGGTGTAGGTCGGGCGCTGTTCGAAGGCCGATTACCGACCGCTGAGATCGGCTCCCGTCGAGGCGTTATGGTGGTTTCCTCGCATTAGGGAGAGCGCTGATGGCAATCAAGGCGGTGCACGGGCGCCGCCGATCTATCATCGGCGCGATTGTCGGCGACCGTGACCTACAGGTCGAATTTGCCGGCACCTGTTGGCCCACCACACCATCATCAAAGATTGATCTGGCGCAAAGTGCTTGATCGAGCGATCGCCTAGGAAAGGTAGCAGACCGCCCGTTTCAACAATTCTCGGTTTCCGTGAGGCCGTTAGATGAAGAGGTTCTTGCTCGTCGTTTGATGACGCTCGCGACGGTATCTAGCCTTGCTCATGCTGCTCTACCGGATGACGCACATGGATTTCTCCTACATCGAGAATAGAAACAATTTCAGTATCCTTCGGCTGTTATATGGGGAGCGGCATATAACGGGGACAGGCTTTAGAGCGGTCAAGCGAGCGGAGGCTCTCCTGTGAAGGCGCAAGACATCATGACGCGCGAAGTTGAGACCGTGGGCCCCGACACGTCGGTCCTCGATATCGCGGCCATCATGGTGGAGAAACATATCAGCGGCGTTCCAGTGTTGACCGAGAGTGGCGAGATCATCGGCATGGTCAGTCAGACTGATCTGTTGCACCGGGTGGAGCTGGGAACTGAACGAGAAAGCAGTCGGAAGTGGTGGTTCGGCAATCTTGCGGACGCCAGCGCGATGGCACGAGAATATGCCAAGGCGCATGGATTGAGGGCACAGGACGTCATGTCACGGTATGTCATCTCGATCCGTGATGACGCTGAGCTGAGGGACGTCGCCGAAATCTTCGACAGTCACCGCATCAAGCGCGCACCTGTGCTTGAGGCGGGACGCCTCGTCGGCATCATCACCCGCGGTGATCTCGTTCGTGCGTTGAGCCAGTTGCAGATTTCCAAGTCGGTCGAGAAGGTCGATAACGCCGTTTTGCATAAGGCCGTGCATGAGCGCATCCGGGCGCAGCCCTGGATCAATGAAAGCTACATTGCCGTTACGGTGAACGATGGTGTCGTAGAGCTTTGGGGCTTTGTCGATACGGTCGACCAGCACAGTGCTCTTCGGGCACTGGTAGAGGAGACGGATGGGGTTAGACGCCTTGACGACAAGGTAAATGTCGGAACCCCTTTGAAAGCAGGAATATAGCGCTGTTGACTGCCATTTGCTCCAATGAACTTTGATCGGGAGCCTGGGCTTTCGATGGCGCAGCAGATTTCTGATGGAACGTGCTTGTACTACGGCGTGACCCTATTCGGGTGTCCTGGGCTACCGTGCGCTTAGCGGGGACGTTGAAAAGGACTCGGGTGTTAGCTGCTTGAAGATCGCCTGACGACTGATCCAGGAAGCCCGTGTTGCTTCGTCGCATCCCGTCGACGGATCACGTCTAAGCGCTATGCCCGTGCATACATTACGTGTACGCAGCTTGGCATCCATCACTTCCGGTTCTTCAGGCTCAGGATGTAGGCAATCAAGTCGTCCATGTCGCGAGGTTCGATGATCAGGTTCGGCATCGTTGGATGCGACGTTCGCGACCACACGGTCAGGGCCGTGACGGACATTCCTTGGGTGTTGGCTATTTGCTTGAATGGCGGCGCCATGCTGTTCGGCGATGGGGAATCGCTCAGTTGGACATTGTGACACGCCGAGCAGACCTTTTGCGCGTAGTCTAGCCCCTTGCGCGCATCGCCGATATCCATCGGGTCCGTCGTCAGCATCGGGGTCTTAGACTTCGGCTCGGCATTTTTAATCGCCGACAAGCTGTTAATATAGGCAATAATGGTCTCGATCTGCGGTCCTGTCAGAGCAAATTTCGGCAATCTCGTCGTGCGGTGCCGCTATGCCGCGCGAGAGGGGTTCACGTAAGGCGAGAGTCGGATGTCGTGCGTGCAGGTTGCGGAATTCGGGCGCCTTCTTGTTTGGGCTCGTGCCAGTGGCGCCTACAGCGTGACAATCGGCGCAGTTCCGCTCGACAAGCGCTCTGCCCGCTTGAATGCGCTCTTGCGTTTGCGCGAGCCACGCCGCCGGAATTCCCAGTCGCACAAGACCATCCCTGGCGCCGACCAGAGTCGGATCGAGCAGAAGCGCGGCCTGGAAATCGGCGATCGCCTCTTCCTTGCGCCCCTGCGCCTCGTGGACATATCCGCGGTTATTGTAGGCCAGCGCGTAATTGGATTGATGGTTATAGCTGCAGTGTAATCCTCAATTGCTCGCACCAAGTTACCCAGTCTCCGATGAGCAAGGCCGCGCCGGTTAGAGGTGCTCGCACTCATTCAGCCGATCGGCCCACGCGCTTTGGGCATCCGCAACGATTCCCGCATCGCCCGCTCGCTCAGCCGCTTCAATCTTGAAAAGATTGACGTGCCCACGCTCGTCGTGAGCGTATGCGACGACCTTTACGGCACCTATGCCCAGCGCCCAATACACGGCCCGACACATTCCGGGCGCTCGATGTGTCGGCTACGACCGTGGCGGCCACTTGTGGATTGGGCATGCCGGCGAGGTCATTGGCGAAATTCAGTCATTGAAAGCCTTTTGCACGCTGATCACGGCCGATAGTGTTGACCGGCTGAGCGGCGTGCAAACCAATTGGCTCAAGTTTCAGCGTGGTTGCTTTTGACACCGATGACCGACATCGCGGCCGCCAGTGTCTCTGGCGCGTTGTTGCCAGCATCGAGCGGCGCCCATCGCGCCGATAGAGGGCCAATTTCTGCGGTCAGCTGACGTTGCACGACAGCAGGCGTGGCGTCGGAGGCGTCGTTATGACGGGCCGCTACTCTCGCCATCAGCGTCGCCGCATCGGCCCGCAACCAGAGTCCGAACAAGGGTATCTGCAAGGAATCGGCGAGAGCTTCGATTTCGCGGCGTTGTCTCTCTTCGTCATAAACGGCATCTATAATCACGGAATGCTTTGCTGTTAGAGCGGACGCCGCTTTCTGATGCAGGCTCTTGTATACGCCTTGTCGTGCCTCCGGCGTATAAGCAGTGGGGGGAAGGCGTTCAAGCTCCCCGACGCCGGCCAGCATCTTGCGTTCGAGGTCGCTTCTGAGGTGCACTGCGCCGGGGGCGGCGCCCAGCCATGGCGCAAGTGCCGCGGCGAGGGTGGTCTTGCCGGTGCCCGACAGGCCCCCGACCACGACCAGCTTGGGCGCGGCCGGCATAGCGTAGTCGAGTGCGGCACTGAGGTAGCGCCGAGCGCGCTCCAGATCACGATTCCGGCCTGGGCCGTCTTGCTGGGCGGCGCGATCGGATGTCACGAGTGCGCGGATGGCAGCACGCAGCGCCAGAAACAATGGCAGGGCCGCAAGGCCGTTCAAGTCTAAGTCCTCGCCGCTGCAGCAGAGATATCGATTGAGAACGAGGTTGGCTGCCAGCCTTTGGCCTAGGACGTCCAAATCCATCAGCAGAAAGGCAAGGTCGTAAAGGGTATCGATGGTGGCCAGCGCCTCGTCGAACTCGATGGCGTCATAGAGCGTCGGCTGCCCATGGTGGAGAACAATGTTTGCCAGGTGCAGATCGCCGTGGCAGCGGCGGACAAACCCGTGTGCAGCACGCGCATCGAGGATAGCTGCGGCACGATCGACCTGTCGTTGGAGCTGCGCCGTAAGATCACTGATGCGTTCTGCGAAGGCATCGCTCGCCGCGAGGCCCGCACAGATCGATGCAACGAGATCGCGATAGGGGGCAATCCCCGAGAGGGGGCTGGCACGCTCGGCTTTCTGGTGAGACTCAAACACGGCATCAGCCAATTGCACCGCAAGCTGGCGATCGAGCTGGTCGCGCTCTGCCCGCGTGCTGAGGAGATCGCTTTGATCAAACCGCCTCATGTGCACGCCCCATTCGACGACCTCGCCGGCGCCATCGAAGGCGAGAGTTCCGTCAGGGCGGCGCGTTATGGCCACGCAGCCGAGGTAGAGATCCGGTGCCCAGCGTCGGTTAACCTCGACCTCCCGATGGCAGGCGGTGCGGCGCTTCGCGAGGCTTGAGAAGTCCATGTAGCCGAAGCGAACCGCGCGTTTGATCTTGTAAGCATCCGCGCCTGCCAGGAAGACAAGATTGCCGTGGGTTTGCAGGCGTTTTACCCGGTCGACGCCATAGCTTTTGGGACGTCCCAGAAACTCGATTACCTCGTGCTGATCGCCCGCACCGGCGGTCGCGACTTGACCTGATGCAGACTGTGTCGGCGAAGCAGGCATGCAAATCAGCCTCCGGCTTTTTTCGGAACAACGCCCCTGGCTTGGCTGAGTTCGGCCATTGCGCTCGCGGTCCAGGTGGCAAGCTCTGTGGCGACGCCGGCAAATGCGTGGTTGAGAGCAGCGGCGACTGCCGGTCCAGTCAAAGCTTGCGCTGGTGCGCTCTTGCGTACGACGCGGGAGGCAAGGATGCGACCCTTGCCGTCGAGCAACTTTGCGCCGAGTTCGACTTCTCCCATCTGGTTCAGGACCAAATGGAACTTGCGGATATCGAGGACAAGCTGAAAGTCGCCAGCAAAACCATCCACCGGACGGCTTACCGAAGCCGATAGCCCAGCGTCCTCGAGGAATCGCGCAACCGACGTCTGCACCAGTTTGGGCAGGAGGTCGCCCCATTGGGCGTCTGCAAAGGCCGTGTAGGCGCCCGTCGCGGATATGCTCTGGATCCTATCGCTATCAAGCACCGAAAAGGCAGTTGTCTCAGCGACGGTCAGCTGCGCCGCCGGGATTTTGTCAAGCGGCAGGGCGATACTGGGAATGGTGAGATCAAACATTGCCAGCCGTCCCTTGCCTGCTCCACCGGTCATGCGCTCCAAGCCGGCGACAATGCCGTCAAGCTTGTCCGAGTTGCGGGCAAGCGCGCCCGCGAAGGTGTCGAGATTGGCAATCATGCTCTTTAGCGGCTTGGCGTTGTCCGTCAGGATGGCGTCCAAACGCTGCAGCACATCGCGAGCGGCCCCCGACATGCTTTGGCCGGCCGTGCGGTCGGCCTCGAGTAGCGGCACACCCGACCTCGTGGGAAGCGGCTCCGTTGAGCCGCCGCCGACGAGCGCGATGACCGGCGAGCCCGTCAGGCCTTGGAAGTCGATACTGACGAAGGTGTCCTGCCGCAGCGGCGTCGTCCGATCGACGGTAATAGTAGCCAGCACCTGCCGAGGATAGGCGGCGTCGAGCTCAAGCTGCGTCACCTCGCCGACGCGAACGCCGTTGAACAGCACCGCTGAGCCCGAGAGAAGCCCCGAGACCGAGCCTTCAAAGCGCACCAAGTATCGCGATCTGCTCCCGAGCCCCGTGGCGCTGTTTAGCCAGTACACGAACACGAAGCCGGCCAGGATCACGGCAAGTGTGAAGGCTCCAACTAGGACGTAGCGCGCGCGCGTTTCCACGGTTCAAGCTCCCATCATTACCGGTGAATGGGCGAGCACATGGGCTCGCTTGCCCTGAAAGTAGGCCTGCATCCAGGGATGGGGCGACCCCAGCATGGTCGTCATATCACCAATCGCGATCACCTTGCCGTCGGCGAGTGCCGCGACGCGATCGCACACGGTGCGCAAAGTTTCGAGATCGTGCGTGACCATGAACACTGTCAGCCCAAGCGTCTGCTGCAGGGTCTGGATCAGTTCATCGAATTCGCCGGCAGAAATCGGATCCAGGCCCGAGGTAGGCTCGTCGAGAAAGACCAGCTCTGGATCCAACGCCAGCGCGCGCGCCAACGCCACGCGCTTGGTCATACCCCCCGACAACTCGGCAGGCATCTTATCGGCGTCGCGCGCCGACAGACCGACCATTGCCAGCTTGGCCAGCGCCATCTCGCGTAGCAGCCGGTCCGAGACATCGAGGTTTTCCCGCATGGGGAACTGCACGTTCTCCAGCGCCGTCAGTGAAGAGAACAACGCACCTTGCTGAAAGAGCACGCCCCAGCGCCGCTCGACAGCTCGGCGCTCGGTCTCGTCCGCGCGTTCCAAGTCGACGCCCAGAACCTCGATCGCGCCCTGACGCTTGGCGACGAGACCAATGATGGTGCGGAGTAGAACGGATTTGCCGCTGCCGGAACCCCCGACAAAGCCTAGGATTTCACCGCGTTGCACCTCTAGGCTCAGGTTGTCGATCACGATGTGATCGCCGAAGGCCACCACGAGATCGCGAACCCGCACCGCAGTTGTGTCGGCCCCCGGCTGCATAACGGTCACATTCCAATGGAAGCAAAGAAGACGGCGAACAAGCCGTCGAGGACGATGACGAGGAAGATCGACTTCACGACCGAGTTGGTTGTCTGCAGGCCGAGCAACTCGGCGCTGCCTTTGACCTGCAAGCCCTCGACTGCGGCGATGACGCCGATGGCCAGCGCCATGAACGGCGCCTTGATCATTCCGACTTTGAAATGCGTGAGCGAGATCGCTTCCTTCAGCCGGGTGAGGAAGATTTCCGGGCTCATACCGCCGTAGAGCCAGGCCACGAGGCCGCCACCATAAAGTGCGGCCATCGAACCGATGAAGGTCAGCAAAGGCAATGCGATGACTAGGGCCGCGACACGAGGAAGGATGAGGATGTGCACCGGATCGAGGCCCATGGTGTGCAAAGCATCGAGTTCTTCCCGCATTTTCATCGAGCCCAACTCGGCAGTATAGGAACTCCCCGAGCGGCCTGCGACCATGATGGCGACGATCAAAACCCCGATCTCGCGCAACACCAGGATGCCAACCATGTCGACCACGTATTCGTCGGCTCCGAATTTGCGGAAGTGAAAGAACCCTTGCTGGGCAATGATGCCGCCGATCAGGAAGGTAATAAGCAGAATGATGGGCACGGCGCGCCAGCCGACCCGATCGAGCTGGTGAATGGCAGACGTCCAGCGGAATGACTGTGGACGCCGCATCGCCGTCGCCAGTGCCACGAAAATCGCCCCGACCATAGCGATCATGACAACGAGCTGGCGCCAAGCTTCACTGACTAGACTGCCAACAAGCTCGAGCAGATCGCTAGCCGAATATGGGCCTGAGCCAGCGGAAGCTCCCTCGACTGTAATCCGATCGACGCCCTGCTGGAGATCGCGGTAGCGGTCGGCAAGCCCGATCACATGCAGATCCTTGCCACGCTCCTGAAAGGTCCTTCGCAGCCGCCGCAAAAGCCAAGCCCCATAGGTGTCGAATTGCTCGACGCCACTCATGTCGATGGTAACGGCGTGGAAGTTCTTGTCGCCAGCGACGTGCGCCTGGGCGAGGCGTTCCAATTGAGCAGCATTTGGCGCGGTCCACGTGCCAACGGCGAGGAGGCGGAGGTGATCGTCGCTTTGCGTCGCGGTCAAGAGGAGGCGGTTGGCCACGGTCTTCCCATGCTCTGCTGCCTTGCAGACGAGACGCAGATAACACGCACAGTCGCATCGCCTCCTTGATCTTAATCAAGGGGGCATGGCTCGCTCGTTGATCGAGGTCAAAGCGCAATAACTCGACCCGGTTAGCCCTCCGGTTGCGGGGACGCAATGGCCGATGGGTAAGAGGATGGGGTGGAGGTCTGCCTTCTTGATCCATGGGATATCGATCGTGTTCCCGAGGTCCGCAAGCCGCATTGCCATTGGCCAGACGACGCCAAGTGAACACGGTCAAGCGGTTGCCCAGACGCTTTGTGCACGCTGCCACGCTATCGGCAGCGACGGCGTCACGAGATGGAGGCACCGCTTACCTAATCGATCGTTTTGCATCGTCCTCCAAGCATCCCCTGAACGATTGATACAGATTGATGGGGGCGCGATGTCGCGAGCCTTGGCACCATTAGAAAGGCCTGCGGATACTTGGGTCCGCTCTCGGTCGTTATGTGCCAGAGCCGAGGAGGTTGCCTAAATGCGGCACGAGCTCCGCAGCACCGGTCAATTCACCAGTGACGGGGCAAGGTCAGTAACGACGCCCTGAGCGGACGGGGCGGAATACTCCGCTACGGGGGCGATAACGCCCAAGCGATAACGCGCAAGAGGATGTAGCCGACGGCGCAGAAGATAACGTAGAGGAGAAACACGAAAGCGGGGTCTCCGCCCGGTCCAGCAACAACCCAGCTCCCGAGGATGCCAAGGGCAAGGAGCACGCAGCACACAAGCCAGATTTGGAAAAATGCCCGTGGCATGTCGGGTTTCCAGCGTCGGCGGAGCGGTAGGACTTGGTAGTCTGGGAAGCCGGTCGCCGCCACGGACCTAGGTAAATAAATAGTGCCAGACGCTCGATATAACCGCGCGCGGCACAATCAGTTGCCGCCGTCGCTACAGAGCTCGTTTCTACCTCGAAGGCATTGCCCCCGCCTTCGGCGGTCCGCCAACGCTATACGCAGTGTTACGGACCCTGATCTAGGGAATTACCCGTATGTGTTGCGGCTGGCCCCACACGGTATCTAGAGAGCGTGCCTTGGGAGCACAAAACGAGGGAACCTGCCACCTGCTATTGCCTACTTACAGCGTCCACGGACGATTCCGCGGTACGGCCATCTTGCAAATGGTGTCCCGTGCGAATTCTGTTTGGTTCTCGAACGGGTTCGCCTGGGTAGCTCGCAAGGCGTCCATTACTTCCTTGAGCATCCCCTGGCGGCTAGGCCTGCTCGTGCTTGCCTTGGCGCTGCCGCTCAATCTCGTCATCGTCGGGACCATCTGGGGTCTCGTCAACCGGGCCGACGATGCGCAACGGACGAGCCTTCTCTATGCGGCCCGATCGATCGCCGCCGGTGTCGACGCCAAGTTCGGCAAGTACGTTGCGCTGGCGGAGTCGTTGGCCCGTTCGCCAGAGTTGCTTGATGACAACCTCGACACCTTCGAGGATGAGGCGCGACGTGAATTCCCGGAAGGGGGACGTGCCTTGATTCTCGTTGCCGATATGAATGGCCAACAGCTCGTGAATACTTGGGCCAAGCGAGGCGAGCCACTGTCACGCCGCCATGCGCTCGCGATTGAGGAGCAAAAGCGCGCACTCGCAACGAACACAATCGTCGTATCAGGCATCTTGCGAAGCGCGGTCGCGCAGAATTGGGTGGTCAACATCGAAGTCCCAATCTTCAAGAATGGTCAGCCCTTTCGCGGGTTGGCCGTTGGCATTAGACAGCAGGAATTTCTCCCTCTCCTCGGTGCGCGTGATATTCCAACGAACTGGCTTGCAGGCATCATCGACGGCGAGGGCCGATTTGTAGCACGCGTTCCGCAAGGAGCTACCGAGGTTGGTCAACTCGCCTCTCAAGGGTGGCGCGCGACCAACGATCGAACAGGCGTATTTGAGTATCCCTCCCTTGAGGGCGACATGCTCATTGCTGCCAATGCCCTCCCCAGCATCAGCAACTGGACGGTCGGTGTTGCGGTCAAGAAGGCGGAACTGCAGGCGGCGGCTTGGAGTACCGTGCGTTGGGCCGCAATTCTGGGTATGAGTCTCTCGGCTGCGAGCCTCGTGCTAGCGGGCGTGATGGCCCGACAAATCACCCGGCCAGTCAACCAGCTGCGCCAGTCGTTTGCCGACATTTCGGTTGAACCTGCCAAGCCCATCGCGGTGGGGCCGCCCGAGATTATGGAATTGCAGGACACGCTTTACCGGGCGGCGGTCGAGCGACAAAGATCAAGTCAGGCCCTTATGGGGGCCCTGTCTAAGCTTGAGCATGAGATGGCTCTGCGTGAGGAGGCTCAGGCTGCTCTTGCGCAATCGCAGCGCATGGAAGCCGTGGGCCAGCTCGCAGGCGGCATGGCGCACGATTTCAACAATGTTCTGACGGCCATCTTAGCCTATCTCGACGTGATCATGCTGCGCAGCAGTGATGAGAAAATTCGCGAGCCCGTGCAAGGTGCGATGGATGCGATCCAGATGGGGGCCAGCCTCAATCGCCGCCTGCTCTCCTTTTCGCGCCGGCAGGGCGTCGGACTGGAGCGGCTCGATCTTAACGATCGTGTCACTGGCACAATCGAACTACTGCGGCGAACCCTCGGCGATCAGGTAACGGTCACTTTGAAATGTTCCCCGGACCCGTGTCCGACTTTGGCCAATATTGGCGATGTCGACAATGCGATCCTCAATCTCGCGATCAACGCGCGGGACGCGATGCCCGGGGGCGGCGTGCTCACGATTGAAACCTGTTACGTCACCATTGACCCAGATGCCGCGGCGCGCATACCGAAGGCGCGGCCCGGTGACTTTGTCCGGCTGAGCGTCAGCGACACGGGACAAGGTATGCCCCCGGAAATACTCAAGCGTGCCATGGAGCCCTTCTTCACCACCAAGGAACAGGGCGAAGGCACGGGGCTTGGCCTTGCTACCGTCTATGGCACTGTCCAACAGTCAGGTGGCTTCGTCGCCATAGAGAGCGCGGTGGGCAAGGGCACCACCGTCTACCTGTACTTTCCCCAGGTTGAAGCGAGGCCGAGTGAGACCGCTGCAGCCGTCTCCGCCGGCGAAGCTCCCTTCGGTGATGGTGAGCGTATCTTGGTTGTCGAGGACAATGATAAAGTTCGGGAGGCGACCGTGAGTCGGCTAGAATCACTCGGCTATGCTGTCCTCCAAGCGAGGACAGGACCTGAGGCGATCAAACTCCTTGAATCCGGTGAACCCGTTGCGCTTGTGTTCAGTGATCTCGTGTTGCCAGGCAGAATGACAGGATACGATGTTGCGGAGTGGATTCGCTCAAAAAAACCTGACCTGAAGTTGGTGCTGGCCTCAGGATACAGCAACATGCCGCTCGCCGCGAGCGAGGCTGTCCGAGAGATCGGAGTGCTTGGCAAGCCCTGCACGCGCGAACAGCTCGCTCGCGCCTTCCGGAAAGCTCTACACGGTTAAGATGCGGCAATGCCAATTTTGGCCGGAACGCCTGCCACTAGGAGCGCGACCCACCGAGAGGCGCGCGTGTCTGTATCGCTTCCGACAACAGACTATAAAACAGTTGCGCAGTAACCAGTTCTTGCTGCTGCGCACCGCTGTACTCCTATGCTGCCCAGCTGTTGGACGACGGTGGCCGTGCTGGCCTTGCATGGTTCGAAATCGGCATGTCCCACTTGAAAATGGGATACCCGTTACTGCTTGGAAGCTCAGCACACTCGCATCATTGCCGAGATAGGTGGCCGCCGCCCGCTAGCCCTTGGCTTTGAGGGCCGTTGCGTTGGCACGGCCAAGGCCTGCGTGTTCCGCCGGACGATGGCCGTAGGTCGCTCTGCGATCACCCGTTAAGCCGCAATGACGCCCCACTCACGAGTGTCCGATGTAGAAGTATTGATTTTGATCATCGGCTTTGCACGGCCGCCCTGCTCGAACATTTGCAGGATCCGGTGCATAGGCTTTTGCTCACGAACTCTGCAATAGCGATCAGAGCAGTCCGCGTGGGGCCGCCGGCAAAACTCAAAAAGAGGATCCCGGACAGCTCGAAGCGTGTCACCAGTTGAACGGCCAGGGCAAGAATAGTGGTCAGACGCGGCGATCTCGTCAAAGCCGGATGCCGTGCGAAGCGATAGATCAGTTGCGGCCGCGGCGAACCGGGGACGACGCAAGAACAGCTTACGATTGGTGCCAGTGCGCCAAGATTACCCACCATGGGCCGGTCGCTATGCTCGGCTGCTGCCCCCTTCGATTAGCTTGAGCACGGTTTCGGGGCAGTATGCTTACCGAGCTGGATTTCGCACTCAGCAACGTGCGGGAGGCACGCCGCTTGTCGTCATGATCGACGAGCACCACCCAAGCGCAATTTTGCCGCTTTCTAACGCGCGCTGCCGCTGGGCAGCATGGCGTGGAACGAGCCACATGGTGAGAGCGGCCGCAGGCTCGGGCGCCCGCGATCAGCTTCGATCCGGTCGATACTGGCGCTTTTGACCCTTCGCCACCGTCGGCTTTGATCAGCATAAGCGAGGACATGAAAGAGGCTGGGAAAGTATCTCGATCTTGCCGGAAGTGGATGCCTTTAGGGCGCGCGAGCTCGCTGCGACCTCCGACTCCACGTGCCTGCATGGCCTCCCTACAAGGCGTGCGTGCTCTCCTGCAAACGCTCGAGTTTACGGTCCTCTCACGGGCTTGATTTGGGTCAAAGCTTGTGCGCGGGGAAGTGCGATTGTGAAATTGACTATTGATGGAGATTTACCATGGTCGAAGGGTCGCTTACCGCCGGTTGGCCGTGGCAGATTTATGCAACCAGCGCCAGATGAACGAAAAAAACCACCGATTGGTTCGCTCCGAAGGCGGACGGCGTGATGACTGAGGATTACCATGGGATTAGCGCAGAGCTTCCCGGTGTCGCCGTGGGCGACTTACAGATCATTGCGCAGGACGGAACTTTGACTGTTCAGGGCGTGAAGCGCTTCGATCACACCGAGTCCGGGCGAACCTTCAATGCCTCCTCGCTGAAGTGAGTGGGTAACCTGGCTGGCCAGTCCAGCCTTCTTTGTCGCTCAATGAGGGCTTCGCTTGCAGGCGAAGTCACTGTTCCCACGCGACAAGACGAGCAAGAACTTATTCGGTGCGGAGAGATAGTGAGCGTGGACAATCGCTTGGTCATGGCGCAATGGGCGGTGCCGGGTGGCTGCCAAAAGCCGACGATAACGCGCGTGACCGACCGTTTCCTGGGTTTTACTTGCCTTGAGGAGATGGTGGAGGTCGTCAATTGCCGATCATTTCTTCCAGACGGTGGTAGCAGGAGCTTTGACACTGCCAGATACATCCGCTGCATCGATATAGGGCTAACCGAGTCCGAAGATGGTGCGGTGATGAGCCGAATGCGCGAATGGGCCGGTCTGCAGTCCAGCTGCGAGTGGGATCCTTCCTCCGAGTCGCTAGCGTTTGAGATAGATTTCAAATTTCGGCAGATCTGCATCGCTGGCCTTTGTATGGCGGCAAATCGGCTGTCCGTTGTCGGGAGACTCCGTTTGCGACGCGCAATCTCAACGGCTTTTCCCGAGCTCGATCTTGCGGCACTAGCGCGCAATAAGCAGGCAAAGGTCCATCTTCGGTAGTTTCATTTTTTTGCCACGACACGAGGCTGATTCACAACCATGGCTCCAGGAGGAGCACGGCGTTCGGCTTTCACTTTGCCAGCCGTCGCATGGTCAGGAGGCTGGACAGCAATTTACCGCGAGTTCATGAAGCAATTCGGACAACATGCATGAAGATTTGCTTTGTTGCTTCGGCCAAGCCCGTGATCCAGGTCGCTCTGCGCGAGCTCACTTGCGCCTACGGGCAGGCGTCGGCAAGGGGCGCCGATTACTTTATTGCGATTGGTGGTGACGGAACCATCTTGCGTGCTCTCGATCTCGCGCTTGCGAGCGAGCGACAACCCGTGTTCGGAATGCGCACCATGGGTTCAGTTGGAGCTTTGGCCAACGCGTACTCAGTGCGGAATCTCGAGCAACGTCTCCAGCAAGCGCAACGCATGGTGCTCCATCCGCTAAGGGCAGAAGTGTTGGGCGACGATGGCGTTGACTACACTCAACTTGCTATTAACGAAGTGGTCTTTTCGCGGCAACGTCTGCAAGCCGCAAAAATCCAAGTTGTCATTGATGGACGTGAACAACCCGTTATTATCGGGGACGGTGTGATCGTATCCACCCCGATTGGAAGTGGCGGTTACAATAGATCCGTCGGTGGCCCCAACCTCCCCAACGACGCAGCCACACTCGCGCTCACCGCAATTGCACTGCATAAGCGTTCCGAGTGGAGCAATATGCTCGCGACCGACGATGCATTGATCGAGATTGAGGCGCGGCATCCGGAATATCGACCGGTACGACTGGAGACAAGCACCACTGAGATCAGGAATGTGCGTCGCGCGCGCATCACTTGTTGTCAGCATTTGAAGCTTACGTTGCTGTTCGACGCCGTGGCGGTGTGATCGGTGATGTTATTGAAACGCCCAAACCGGTCACACGCCAGGGACATCACAGTGTCGGGCGGAGGCATGGACGACCGGAAACTGCGCGAATATGAGGTCATGAGGGCTGATCGGCGCCTGCGCCAGCTCGATTGTGCCACGTCGCGCAACACTGACAGCCACAGAACTGCCCCCTCGCCCGGCAGAATGGACTGCTTCCTGGTCGCTAAGGTAGGTAGTGTTCGACCTTACGTTCATCGAGATCAGTCAGCTTCGAGCGGCTCCTTGCGATCCAACTCAGGAGATCGCCGACCAAGCTGAGTTACCGCCATGTGCGTTGGTGGGCGAGCCCCTTTGGTGCTCCGCTGCTGAATGCGAAGCAAGAAAACGAACTATGTCGAGCCGCCTACATGCACATTATGCGGATTGCTAGGGAAAACCGATCCGTTCGGCATAGCTCGGCGGACGGTATAAACCGCCAAGCTCAACGACGTCGATCCGCAAGCTTGGTTGGCCAATGTGCTCGCCCGGATCGCCGGCATCCCGCAGAGCCGGCTCGTTGAACTGCTGCCCTGGGAATGGAGGAGGCAGTGATTTCGCGCCGGTGCGCGGCGGCAGCGCGCCGCCGATCACCAATGATCCTCCTTCGCCAGCAGAACGCGAGACGTGCCCTTTGCCGGCCTCCACGCCAGCGGCCGTCGACCGGCTTGTCCGCCGCAACACGCGCGAGATCTGCCGCTGATCGGTGCCGAGGCCATCGGCCCTCGCCAGCACGATCTCGGCACGCCACACGGATTTGCTAGATGGGCTATGGAAAGTGTCGGCAACCCAATATAGTACTAATCTTCCATCGCGGAATCGATCCGGTAGCACCGTTCGTCCTGAGTTACTAAGATGATTGCAACAACCCTCGTTCGCCATTGCCTCCAGCCTGCCTTCCACGCTAGGGCACTATGGCAACATACTTGTTTATCATACAAGTTCGCAGCTGCTGCGGCCGTCACATTGGTCATCGCGCTAGCTGGTCTAGCCAACCTTGTTGCCGATCAGCTCGCAGAAGCTGTCGTGGATAAGTTCGCAGCTGGCGCCGCACTGTACTCAGATAGCGTTGTGGCCCCTCTGATTCAGGAAACAGCTCGCCGATCCACTCTCTCCGACGCCAAGAAACGTGAATTGGATAGCATATTTGCCCCTACAGTCATCAAAAAGCCAATCGTAAGTTTCCGCATCTGGGTCGGAAATCACATAATTTATAGTAACAGCCCCGAGGTGATAGGCAAAGAGTTTGCTCCTTCTTTATCACGGGAGCAGGCCTGGAATGGTGCGGTTGCTGCGGAAATAAATCAGCTTGATAGCGATGACGATGCGCCCACGAAAGAATTGAATCTCCCAATTCTCGAGGTTTATGCACCCTTACGTGAGGCAGTAACCGGTCGCATTTTTGCCCTTGCTGAGACGCATGAGGTTGCAACCGATCTCCTTTTGGAGATCCGCAAAGTTAAGGAGATAGTCTGGTCCGTTTTTGCTGCAATAGCAATCGGGATGACCTTGGTTTTATTTTTGTCGCTCAAAAAGGGTAAGCGCGAAAATGACGAGTTCAGGACACGATTGATTGGCGCCAACAGGCGGGTATGTCAAATTAACGAATTGCACATGCAGCGTGTGGCAAGTGAACTCCACAGCGGACCCGTGCAACTTGTAGGCCTTGCGCTCCTAAAGCTCGACCCGGTGCGAGAAATGATCGCAAAACTCGGCGCCTCCGCCGAGGCGAAAGACGTGGAGGCTATTCGCTCGGCTCTAGATTGTGCGTTGGAGGAAATAATAAACCTTACAGAAACTTTGGTCCCTTCACGGATTAACACATTATCGCTTGCCGAAACGATCGATATAGCCGCTCGCCGCCACGAGCTCCGAACGGGGGTTCGCGTAGATCGCGATATTGCGCGGCTTCCATTGCGAGTGCTCTTTCCGGTAAAGGCGTGCGTGTACAAATTTGTTTTAGAAACACTTGTAGCATTGTGCGATAAGACAAACCCTAATTTTCTTAGGGCGCGGGAGTATAATAACTTCATTGAGGTTGCAATCTGTGTAAATCAGTTGCAAGGCCGCGCTGAGCTCATGAGTGGCGGGAAGTGGCTAGAAGCGCTTCGGGATGAGGTCGAGTTGATTGGGGGCACGCTGTTCATTAAATCATCGTTTGAAACTGTCACGTACACGGCCAAAATTGAGCTACAGGATCCGGAGCAGCTCAATGGCTAAGCCAATCCGCGTCGCGGTTTTCGACGGGTATGCATTGTTTCGCCGCGGGGTCGTTGATGCCTTGAGGGGGACAAAGCTGATGGTAGTGGCAGAGGACGAAACATTGGATGAGGCCGATCGGGTCATTGGCAAATGCAAGCCAGATATTGTCTTGTTCGACGTCAAAATCGCCGGCGGGGAGAGTGAGAAAATCGCACTGTTGTTGAGATCGCATCCTGAGTTACGCTTTGTGATATTGACGGCGCCCGACGACAAAGAACATATCGAGGAGGTGTGGCGGCTGGGCGTTCATGGTTGCATTCTCAAAGGTGTGGGTGCGACCGAGCTGGTTCGGGCACTCGAAGGTGTGCACAACGGGCAACCATATATCTCTGGAACTTTGGCTACGACGCTGCTCAGGAACGACACGTTGTTAAAGCCCGTCGCTGCCAGGGTCGATTTTTCTTTTCTAAGCAGCCGTGACAAGCAGGTTCTTTCCCACCTCGCAGAAGGCATGACAAATCAGCAAATTGCGCTGCGGCTCGGGCTTACCGCCAAAATGGTGAAACGCCATTTGAGCAGCGTCTTCCGCAAATTGGGAGTGCGAAACCGCCTGCAAGCGGCGCTTCACGCGAGGAAGCATGCCAAGGAATTAGGCATTTGAGGGCCATGATCCATAGTCACCATCGGCGTCAGCCAGATTAAGGATGATGCGCTTCGGCGTCAGCGGGTGGGCGTGCGTGGTCGTCGAGGCCAAAGAGGATGCGAACGGCTCCCCTAAGCGGATGGCTTTATTGGTCGTGCCCAGCAACGGCGGCGGACGTGCCAATCAAGCCGTCGAACGCACGACAACGGCAGTGGCTTCGACGCTTTCTGAAGCTCCCGCCCAATCGCTTTCGGGGATCTCCTCGGATGCGCGCAAAGTCTTGGCAACAGAACAACTTCACTGATTTGGCGCTCTGGCCGTGCTCGGCTGCTTTGACAAAGACGCCTAAGCCTCTCGCTATCTAGATGCTGGAGTGACGAGAGGGTTCGCGCGGGGCACCGGCCTCAGCCAGATGCGCCGAGTGCTATCGGACCAAAGTCTGTATTGAGGCTTAGGGTCTTTGACCGGTCCGAAAGTTCTCATCGGGTCAAAAAGGCGGGCTTCGGACCTGATACGGCACCTCTCCTTTCGTAAGTAGCAGCACTTCCGATTTTTTCCGATGTTCGCCGCCACGAACGCAGAGTCGTGGCGCCGTACCTCCGTGCCTCGGCTTCAGGGTTGTCGATCTGGGTTCAATTGAGGCAGGGAGTGGGCCGTGGTCACCTTCAACAGGACGGATTTGGAATTTGTTCTGCAGCAGATTTTGATGGCTGAGAACAACCAGCCACCGGTTAGCCCGCACCTGGCGTTTGGCTTGCGGGAGGTATCCGGGACCAACAACAACTCGGTTCCCGGGCAGGGCACGTTCGGCGCGGCGGACGGGGTGTTCCCGCGGGTGACGGATGCGTTTTTCCGGACCGTTACCGTCAACATCGACGGCACGATTTTCGATCCGAACCCGGAGACCGGCGACGTCATGACGACGACGTATGCGAGCACGGTGCCGGGCCCTGTACTCGGCGTCAACGTGGTCGATGCGGCCCCGCGCGTGATCTCCAACCTGATAGCGGACCAGACCGCCAACAACCCGGCGGCGCTGGAAGCGCAGGCGGCTGCGACCCCGGGGGTCGGCTATCTGTATCAGTCGCAGATCTTCGTGCTCAATCCGGACTTCGATGCGACGCTGCCGGTCGATTTGTCGAACCCCATGTTTGTGCTGGGCACTCCCAACCCGGCCTTCGATCCGGCCCTGCCGATTGATCTGTCAAATCTGCAATACCTGCCGAGCAACACGGCGATCCAGCCGCCGGTCGACGCGGCCGGCAACCTGTTCATCCCCAACGTCACGCCGGACGCCGGCCTGTCGGCGCCGTTCAACTCCTGGTTCACCTTCTTCGGCCAGTTCTTCGACCACGGCCTCGACCTGGTGACCAAGGGTGGCAGCGGCACGGTGTTCATCCCGCTCCAGCCGGACGATCCGCTGATCACGGTGGGTCCGGACGGCATTGCCGGCACCGGCGACGAGGTCACCAATCCCGGCCTGCAGTTCATGGTGCTGACGCGGGCCACCAACCTTGCCGGCGCCGACGGCCTGATCGGTACGGCGGATGACCTGCACGAAAACACTAACACGACGACGCCGTTCGTCGACCAGAACCAGACCTACTCTTCGCATCCCTCGCATCAGGTGTTCCTGCGCGACTACATCACCGGCGCGGACGGCAAGCTGCACTCCACGGGTGAGCTGCTGACCGGCGCCGACGGTCACAGCATGGCGACCTGGGCCGACGTCAAGGCGAACGCGTTGAAGCTCGGCCTCCTGCTCACCAACGCGGATGTCGGCGATGTGCCGCTGTTGGCGACCGACGCCTATGGTAACGTCATGCTCGGCACCCACGGCTTCGCGCAAGTGGTCGTGCGCACCAGCAATGGCGTAGATGGCATCGCGGGAACGAATGACGACATCACCGTTCTCGTCGAAGGCACTGCGGGGGGTCTTGACCTGCACGATGCTGGTGCGCTGGGCGGAACGGTGGTGGGCACCGGTCACGCCTTCCTGAACGACATTTCGCCTACTCAGCCGCTCGACGCGCACTACGTCGCCGGCGACGGTCGCGCCAACGAGAACATCGCGCTGACCGCGATCCACGACATCTTCCATGCCGAGCACAACCGCCAGATCGACGTGGTCAAGGCCCAGATCCAGGCCGAGCTCAACAATGGCGACACGTCGTTCGCTGGCAATTGGGTGCTGGCGGGCGTCGACCTCACGGTCGCCAACGGTGTCGACATCAACGGCAATCCCGTCCACATCATCCAGGCCGACGAATGGAATGGCGAACGGCTGTTCCAGGTCGCCAAGTTCAGCACCGAGACGCAGTACCAGCACCTGGTGTTCGAGGAGTTCGCGCGCAAGGTGTCGCCGAACATCCATCTGTTCGGCAACAACGACATTCATCTTGATCCGGCGATCACGGCTGAGTTCGCGCACGCCGTCTATCGCTTCGGCCACTCGATGCTGGACGAGAACGTCAACCGCTACGAGATCGGCGCTGACGGCACGCCGGTCATTGATCCGGCGACCGGCCAGCCTGTCCTGAACGCGATCGGCCTGATCGATGCCTTCCTCAATCCGCTCGAGTTCGCCGCGCATGGCGCCACCGCCACCGGCGAGATCGTGCTCGGCTCGGTCAATCAGGTCGCCAACGAGATCGACGAGTTCGTCACCGGCGCGCTCCGGAACAATCTGCTCGGCTTGCCGCTCGACCTGGCCGCCATCAACCTCGCGCGCGGCCGCGACGCCGGCGTGGCGCCGCTCAACCTGGTGCGCAACCAGATCTTCACCGAGCTCAATACCGGCGGCACCCAAGACACGACGATGAAGCCCTACGCCAGCTGGGACGAGTTCGGCCAGTTCCTCAAGCACGCGGGCTCGCTGGTCAACTTCGTGGCGGCCTACGGCACGCATGCCAGCATCATCGGCGCGACGACGCTCATCGACAAGCGGGCTGCCGCGCTCGAGCTGGTGGCCAATGCCGTGATTGGCAGCGCCGGCTTCCAGCAGGACGCCTATGACTTCATGCACAGCCTGGGTGCGTACGCCAACGACATCAACAACCCGCTGGCGGTGCACGCGCAGTGGAGCACCGGCTCGATCACCGGCCTCGACACGGTCGACCTGTGGATCGGCGGCCTGGCCGAGAAGCAGAACCTGTTCGGCGGCCTGTTGGGCTCCACCTTCAACTTCATCTTCGAGAACCAGATGGAGGCCATCCAGGACGGCGACCGTCTGTATTACCTGCCGCGCATCGAGGGCATTCACTTCGGCACGGAGATTGAGAGCAATACGTTCGCCGACCTGATCATGCGCAACACCGGCACGCATCATCTGAGTGCCAACATCTTCATGACGCCGGAATACGTGGTCGAGGCCGGCACCATCGATCCCCTCGATTCTTCGACCTGGCTGCGCAACGCGGTGACCGGCAACCTGCTGGTCGAGGTGCTGACCGACGAATACGTCGATGCGCTGTTTGGCGATGGCCAACACCACGCCTTCGACACTCAGGTCCACTTCCTGGGCGACGACAACTTCTTCGGCAACACCATGGTGCTGGGCGGCACGGAGGGCCGCGACGTGTTGATCGCCGGCCAGGCCGACGACGACACCGTCTACGGGGACGGTGGCGACGACTGGCTCGACGGCGGCAACGGCAACGACGTCCTCTTCGGCGGGGCTGGCAATGACATCATTCGCGACAGCGCCGGCGACGACGTCATCCACGGTGGCACCGGCAACGATAACATCGACGGCGGCCTGGGTGACGATGAGATCTTCGGTGAGGACGGCGACGATCTGATCCACGGCGGCAACAGCATCCTCGGCGACGGTATCAGTGGCGGCACCGGCAACGACATCATCTTCGGCGACGAGGGCGACGATGAGATGCTCGGCAACGAGGGCGACGACTGGATCGAGGGCGGCACCGGCGCCGACATCTTGGTCGGCGACGTCGGCGCGCCGACCGGCCAGGTTCCCCTGTATTCCGGCAACGACGTGCTCGACGGCGGCGACCAGGGCGACAAGATGGTGGGCTTCTCGGGCGACGACATCATGCTCGGTCTGGGCGGCTTCGACAAGTTCTACGGCCGGCTCGGCTTCGACTGGGCGTCGTGGGAGAACGAGACCCATGGCGTCAGCGTCGACATGGAGAGGCGCGAGTTCATCCCCGACCAATTGGCCCCGGCCGGGGACGCCGTGCGCGACTTCTTTATCGAGACCGAAGCTGCCAGTGGCTCCGCATTCGATGACGTCCTCAGAGGTACAGACGTCGCGCGCGTCGATACCTTCAATGAGCTGATTAATGTCAACCTCATCTTTGGTCTTGCGGAGTTTTTCCCGGAAGGTCCGGTAGCATTCTCCGACGGCAACATCATGCTTGGCGGCGGCGGCAGCGACTTCATCGAAGGCCGCGGCGGCAACGACATCATCGACGGCGATGCCTACCTGCACGTGGAACTGACCCGCGATGCCAACGGCCACATTTTCGCCGGCAGCCAGATCGTCCGCGAAATCCTGTATGATCTGTCGCCGGGCGACATCGACACCGCGGTGTTCACGGGCAACCTCGCCGATTACACCATCAATTTCACTCCGGATGCGCAGGGTTTCATTACCGTCACCGACAACGTCGGCACCGATGGCACGGATCGTCTGCGTAATGTGGAACGGCTGCAGTTCGCCGACGTGACGATCGGCGGCACCAACAACGTTCCCACCGGAACCGTTGTTGTCAATGGCACCGCTCAGGTCGGGCGGGTGCTCACCGCCGATCCGGCCGCGATCGTCGACGCCGACGGCATTGCCAGTCCCATCAGCTACCAGTGGCAATATGAGATCATTGCCGCGCCCGGTGGCACCGCCCAGTGGGTCGATATCCACGGTGCCACGGGGGTAACGTTCGCGCCAACCGACTTCTACGTCGGCAATGCGCTGCGCGTCGTGGCGAGCTTCACCGACGGCCAGGGATTCACGGAAAGGTTGTTCTCGGCGCCGACAGCGGCACTGGTGTTCGATCCAGCCGTCAACCACGCGCCCACCGTGGTGACGCAGGTCGCTGAGAACGGACTGTTCGATACCACGGCGCACCAGGACCAGCCGATCACGCTGTCCTTGCCGCTCGTCACCACCTTCACCGACGACCAGACGGCGGCCGCCAACCTGATCTACACGGCGACGCTGGCGGATGGATCGGCGCTGGCGACGGCGGGCTTGGAGTTCGTCACCACCCCGGACGGCGCTGGCGGCGTCACCGGCGGCATCATCACCGGCACGCCACCGGCTGGCTTCTTCGGCACCATCGACATCCGTGTCACAGCAACCGATGCTGGCGGCCTTGCCGTCACCGACACCTTCACCATCAATGTGCTGCCGACCGATGGCATCTCGACTGGCGCGGCCGCCTTGGGTGCAGCTGCAACGCCGGTGCACACCGGCGTTGAGTTCAACCGCATCGATTTGGAATTTGTTCTGCAGCAGATTTTGATGGCTGAGAACAACCAGCCACCGGTTAGCCCGCACCTGGCGTTTGGCTTGCGGGAGGTATCCGGGACCAACAACAACTCGGTTCCCGGGCAGGGCACGTTCGGCGCGGCGGACGGGGTGTTCCCGCGGGTGACGGATGCGTTTTTCCGGACCGTTACCGTCAACATCGACGGCACGATTTTCGATCCGAACCCGGAGACCGGCGACGTCATGACGACGACGTATGCGAGCACGGTGCCGGGCCCTGTACTCGGCGTCAACGTGGTCGATGCGGCCCCGCGCGTGATCTCCAACCTGATAGCGGACCAGACCGCCAACAACCCGGCGGCGCTGGAAGCGCAGGCGGCTGCGACCCCGGGGGTCGGCTATCTGTATCAGTCGCAGATCTTCGTGCTCAATCCGGACTTCGATGCGACGCTGCCGGTCGATTTGTCGAACCCCATGTTTGTGCTGGGCGCTCCCAACCCGGCCTTCGATCCGGCCCTGCCGATTGATCTGTCAAATCTGCAATACCTGCCGAGCAACACGGCGATCCAGCCGCCGGTCGACGCGGCCGGCAACCTGTTCATCCCCAACGTCACGCCGGACGCCGGCCTGTCGGCGCCGTTCAACTCCTGGTTCACCTTCTTCGGCCAGTTCTTCGACCACGGCCTCGACCTGGTGACCAAGGGTGGCAGCGGCACGGTGTTCATCCCGCTCCAGCCGGACGATCCGCTGATCACGGTGGGTCCGGACGGCATTGCCGGCACCGGCGACGAGGTCACCAATCCCGGCCTGCAGTTCATGGTGCTGACGCGGGCCACCAACCTTGCCGGCGCCGACGGCCTGATCGGTACGGCGGATGACCTGCACGAAAACACTAACACGACGACGCCGTTCGTCGACCAGAACCAGACCTACTCTTCGCATCCCTCGCATCAGGTGTTCCTGCGCGACTACATCACCGGCGCGGACGGCAAGCTGCACTCCACGGGTGAGCTGCTGACCGGCGCCGACGGTCACAGCATGGCGACCTGGGCCGACGTCAAGGCGAACGCGTTGAAGCTCGGCCTCCTGCTCACCAACGCGGATGTCGGCGATGTGCCGCTGTTGGCGACCGACGCCTACGGTAACGTCATGCTCGGCACCCACGGCTTCGCGCAAGTGGTCGTGCGCACCAGCAATGGCGTAGATGGCATCGCGGGAACGAATGACGACATCACCGTTCTCGTCGAAGGCACTGCGGGGGGTCTTGACCTGCACGATGCTGGTGCGCTGGGCGGAACGGTGGTGGGCACCGGTCACGCCTTCCTGAACGACATTTCGCCTACTCAGCCGCTCGACGCGCACTACGTCGCCGGCGACGGTCGCGCCAACGAGAACATCGCGCTGACCGCGATCCACGACATCTTCCATGCCGAGCACAACCGCCAGATCGACGTGGTCAAGGCCCAGATCCAGGCCGAGCTCAACAATGGCGACACGTCGTTCGCTGGCAATTGGGTGCTGGCGGGCGTCGACCTCACGGTCGCCAACGGTGTCGACATCAACGGCAATCCCGTCCACATCATCCAGGCCGACGAATGGAATGGCGAACGGCTGTTCCAGGTCGCCAAGTTCAGCACCGAGACGCAGTACCAGCACCTGGTGTTCGAGGAGTTCGCGCGCAAGGTGTCGCCGAACATCCATCTGTTCGGCAACAACGACATTCATCTTGATCCGGCGATCACGGCTGAGTTCGCGCACGCCGTCTATCGCTTCGGCCACTCGATGCTGGACGAGAACGTCAACCGCTACGAGATCGGCGCTGACGGCACGCCGGTCATTGATCCGGCGACCGGCCAGCCTGTCCTGAACGCGATCGGCCTGATCGATGCCTTCCTCAATCCGCTCGAGTTCGCCGCGCATGGCGCCACCGCCACCGGCGAGATCGTGCTCGGCTCGGTCAATCAGGTCGCCAACGAGATCGACGAGTTCGTCACCGGCGCGCTCCGGAACAATCTGCTCGGCTTGCCGCTCGACCTGGCCGCCATCAACCTCGCGCGCGGCCGCGACGCCGGCGTGGCGCCGCTCAACCTGGTGCGCAACCAGATCTTCACCGAGCTCAATACCGGCGGCACCCAAGACACGACGATGAAGCCCTACGCCAGCTGGGACGAGTTCGGCCAGTTCCTCAAGCACGCGGGCTCGCTGGTCAACTTCGTGGCGGCCTACGGCACGCATGCCAGCATCATCGGCGCGACGACGCTCATCGACAAGCGGGCTGCCGCGCTCGAGCTGGTGGCCAATGCCGTGATTGGCAGCGCCGGCTTCCAGCAGGACGCCTATGACTTCATGCACAGCCTGGGTGCGTACGCCAACGACATCAACAACCCGCTGGCGGTGCACGCGCAGTGGAGCACCGGCTCGATCACCGGCCTCGACACGGTCGACCTGTGGATCGGCGGCCTGGCCGAGAAGCAGAACCTGTTCGGCGGCCTGTTGGGCTCCACCTTCAACTTCATCTTCGAGAACCAGATGGAGGCCATCCAGGACGGCGACCGTCTGTATTACCTGCCGCGCATCGAGGGCATTCACTTCGGCACGGAGATTGAGAGCAATACGTTCGCCGACCTGATCATGCGCAACACCGGCACGCATCATCTGAGTGCCAACATCTTCATGACGCCGGAATACGTGGTCGAGGCCGGCACCATCGATCCCCTCAATTCTTCGACCTGGCTGCGCAACGCGGTGACCGGCAACCTGCTGGTCGAGGTGCTGACCGACGAATACGTCGATGCGCTGTTTGGCGATGGCCAACACCACGCCTTCGACACTCAGGTCCACTTCCTGGGCGACGACAACTTCTTCGGCAACACCATGGTGCTGGGCGGCACGGAGGGCCGCGACGTGTTGATCGCCGGCCAGGCCGACGACGACACCGTCTACGGGGACGGTGGCGACGACTGGCTCGACGGCGGCAACGGCAACGACGTCCTCTTCGGCGGGGCTGGCAATGACATCATTCGCGACAGCGCCGGCGACGACGTCATCCACGGTGGCACCGGCAACGATAACATCGACGGCGGCCTGGGTGACGATGAGATCTTCGGTGAGGACGGCGACGATCTGATCCACGGCGGCAACAGCATCCTCGGCGACGGTATCAGTGGCGGCACCGGCAACGACATCATCTTCGGCGACGAGGGCGACGATGAGATGCTCGGCAACGAGGGCGACGACTGGATCGAGGGCGGCACCGGCGCCGACATCTTGGTCGGCGACGTCGGCGCGCCGACCGGCCAGGTTCCCCTGTATTCCGGCAACGACGTGCTCGACGGCGGCGACCAGGGCGACAAGATGGTGGGCTTCTCGGGCGACGACATCATGCTCGGTCTGGGCGGCTTCGACAAGTTCTACGGCCGGCTCGGCTTCGACTGGGCGTCGTGGGAGAACGAGACCCATGGCGTCAGCGTCGACATGGAGAGGCGCGAGTTCATCCCCGACCAATTGGCCCCGGCCGGGGACGCCGTGCGCGACTTCTTTATCGAGACCGAAGCTGCCAGTGGCTCCGCATTCGATGACGTCCTCAGAGGTACAGACGTCGGCCAGGTCCAGCCGGGCGCCGCGCCGCGTCTCGATCCCTTCAACGAACTCGTCAACGTCGATCTGATCGATGGCCTCGACCGTTACTTCCCAGGCGCCAGCACCGGGACACCAGTGGCGTTCTCCGACGGCAACATCATGCTTGGCGGCGGCGGCAGCGACTTCATCGAGGGCCGCGGCGGCAACGACATCATCGATGGCGATGCCCGCCTGCACGTCGAGCTCACGCGCGATGCCAACGGCGACATCTTCGCCGGCAGCCAGATCGTCAGACAGATCCTAACCGACCAGGCCGAGGGACCGACCTTCGGCAACGGCGCCATCGACTTTTTTACCGGTTTGGAAGGCTTCGGTGCCCTCAGCGCCGGTGATATCGACACCGCCGTGTTCGGCGACGTCTCGGGGGCTTACACCATCGAGCTGGCTACGGATGCCAATGGCGATATTCTCTTCGGATCCGACGGCAATCCCGTACTGAGGGTGACGCACATCACGCCAACGGCAGGTGCGGCGAGCGACGGCATCGACCTCCTGCACAATATCGAGCGGCTCCAGTTCGCCGACGTTACATTCGACACCGGCTTATTCACTGGTGCGCCGGTGGCTGATCAAGCTGCCCAGGGCGCGCTGACCATCGACAATACGGCGCCGGCAGTCGGCAATACCCTCACGGCCTCAAGCACAATCAACGACTTCGAAGGCGTAACCGTTAACGGCGCGCTCGTTCCCGGCACCTTCGGGCCCGAACGCGGCGATATCCCGCTGCAAGACCTGAGCTTCCAATGGCAGTACCAGATCATTGCCGCGCCCGGCGGCACGTCGCAGTGGGTCGATATTGCCGGCGCAACTGAGCCGACGTTCGTGCCGACAGATTTCTACGTTGGTTTCGCACTGCGTGTCGTGGCGAGCTTCATCGACGGGCTGGGTGTCAACGAGAGGGTGTTCTCAGCGCCAACCGCCCTGCTCGTAACAGACCCAGCCGTAAACCACGCGCCCACGGTGGTGACGCAGGTCGCTGAAAACGGGCTATTCGATACCTCGGCTCGACAGGACCAGGCAATGACGCTGTTCCTGCCGCTCGTCACCACCTTTACCGACGATCAAACTGCGGCGGCCAACCTGATCTACACGGCGACTCTGGCCGACGGGAGCGATCTTGCGACGGTGGGTCTTAATTTCGCCACTACTCCGGACGGAGCAGGCGGTGTCACGGGCGGCGTCATCACCGGCACACCTCCCGCAGGCTTCACGGGGACGATCGATATTCGCGTCAAGGCGACCGACGCGGGCGGGCTCGCCGTCACCGATACCTTCACCATCAACGTTGTGCCCAGCACCAATCGTGCGCCAGTCATTAGCTCCGACGGCGGTGGCGCGACAGCCGCGGTCTCAGTTGCAGAGAACAGTCTCTCTGTCACCACCGTAACGGCGCTGGATCCAAACATCGGCGATGTGTTGACCTTCTCGATCGCCGGGGGCGCCGATGCCGGCAAGTTTTCGATCAACGCGTCGACGGGTGCGCTGTCTTTCATTAGTGCGCCGAACTTCGAAGCGCCGACGGACGCGGGAGCCAACAACGTCTATGATGTGATTGTAAAGGTCAGTGACGGTAGCCTGACCGACACCCAGGCGATCGCGGTCACGGTGACGAACGTGAACGAGGCGCCGGTCATCACCTCAAATGGGGCTGGCGCGACAGCCGCGATTTCGGTGGCAGAGAACAGCACTGCGGTTACCACCGTTACGGCAACCGATCCGGACGCCGGAGCGACCGTTAGCTTCAGCGTTGCCGGCGGTGCCGATGCGGCCCTGTTCGCCATCAACGCAACGACGGGCGCCTTGTCCTTCATCACGGCGCCCGACTTCGAGGCGCCGGCCGATGTGGGCGCAAACAATGTCTACGACGTGCTCGTGCAGGCCTCCGATGGCAGCCTGATCGACACGCAGGCGATTGCGGTCACCATCACCAACGTCGCGGGTCTCACGCTTACCGGTACGGCGGCTGCCAATACGCTCACCGGCGGCAACGAGGAAGACATCATCAGTGGGCTTGGCGGGGCCGATAGCCTGTCCGGCCTTGGCGGCAATGACACGATCACCGGCGGCACAGGCAACGACGTGATCAATGCCGGCGCCGGCAACGATGTCATTCTCTACGCGATAGGAGATGGCGCCGACACGGTGATCGGTGATCTCGGGCTGGATACGCTCAAAATTACCGGTACGGCGGCTGCCGACACCTTGACCGTGGCCTTCGACGGCGCGGCCCTGACCGGCATCGCGGGGGGTACGCTCTCCGGCGTCGAGATCGTCACGGCCGACCTCTTGGGCGGCAGCGATACGCTGAGCTACGGCACCACGACCGCGGCCGTGACCGTCAACCTGGCGACCACCAGCGGCTCGGGCTTCACCTCCATTGTTGGCATCGAGAGCGTCACCGGTGGCGCTGGGGCCGATACGCTGATCGGCGATGGTCTTGCCAACGCCCTCAACGGTGGAACCGGCAACGACACGCTCAGCGGTGGACTGGGCGTCGACACCCTGACCGGCGGTGCCGGTACCGACACCGTGTCCTACGTCGGCGAGACGGATGCCCTGGTCATCTCTCTGGCCACCGGGACAACCCAGCGCGGCTCAGCCGCGGCCCCGGTCGACGACGTGCTGGTCACGATCGAAAACGTGATCGGCGGCTCGGGCAGCGACAGCATCACCGGCTCGACGGGCAACAACCTACTCGATGGCGGTGCCGGTCTCGGCAACGACAGCATCGATGGTGGTTCGGGCAACGACACGCTCTTCGGCGGAGACGGCAACGACCAGCTGTTCGGCGGCGTTGGCGCCAACTCGATCGATGGCGGGGCCGGCAATGACGCGATCGTTGGCGGAGCGGGCAACGATACGCTGCTTGGCGGCGACGGCAACGACAGCTTCAGCTACGCCTTCGGTGATGGCGTTGACTCTTTCAGCGGGGGACTTGGAGCCGACACGCTCAGCATCACCGGTACAGCCGGCAACGATGCCCTGAGCGTCGTCTTCAACGGCACCTCCATCACCTCGTTTACGGGCGGCACGATCACCGGCATCGAAAGCAGCACGGCCGACCTAGCGGCCGGGACGGACACGCTGAGCTACGCCGGCGCCACGGTCGACGTTAGCGTGGATCTGACGGCCCACACCGCATCCGGCTTTGCCTCGCTGCTCGGGGTCGAGAACGTCACTGCTGGTTCGGGCAACGACACACTCACGGGCGATGCGGCGGCCAACGTTCTGGCTGGCGGGGCGGGCAATGACACCTACTTCGTTGGTGTCGGCGACACCGTCACGGAAGGGGCCGGTGCCGGCACCGATACGGTGAACAGCACCGCTACCTTCACGCTGGGCGCCAATGTCGAAAACCTAACGCTGACCGGCAGCGCCGATATCAACGGCACTGGCAATGGCTTGGCCAACGTCATGATCGGCAACACCGGTGCCAACGTGCTGAATGGTGCAGCTGGCAACGACACGCTGGATGGCGGTCTGGGCAACGACACCATGACCGGCGGCACCGGCAACGACATGTTCGTGTTCCACACCGGGTTCGGCAACGACGTCATCACCGATTTCGATGCCAACCCGACCGGCGGCCAGGATCTGCTCGATCTCTCCGCCTACCTACCGGACATCGACGCCGGCAACTTTGTCGCGCACGTGAGCATCGCCGTGAGCGCCGGCAATACGGTGGTCACCATCGACGGCACCCAGCACATCACGTTGACGGGTGTCACGGGGGTGGGCGCAAACATCATCACAACGCAGGACTTCATTCTGTAGCTGTAGGTCTGGTCAAAGTTGGGGCTCTCATCGTTCTGGCTGAGGAGGAAGGCATGTACATTTCACCTAAAGCATCGCGGATCCGGCAAAGAGAAGCCCAGCGGGCCCGCGACAACCGCGCCGAAATCGTCAAGGCGCGTTCGCTCGGGCAGGTGACGCGACGCGACCTGATCCGTTGGGGCATCTTCACGGCGAGCGGAGTCCTCGCCTGCAAGAACGGCTTGAGTCCCTTGGCCCGCAGCGCCTTCGCCGCCGTGCCCACGGGCACGCCGCGCAGCCCCCTGTTCGGTGGCCAAAAGTACTCCCAGCGCCTCAACCGCCTCAACCTGCAGCACCCGGTGCCGATCACACCCTATACGCGCGGGTCGGAGACCGACGCGGTGTTCGGTGGCGCCTATGCCAGTGAACCCCATGCCCGGCGGCTCTCCTACCACACGGACTTCTCAGACCCGCCGCCCGGCATGAGCAAGGCCGACTTTACCAATCCGATCACCGCGCGCGGCCCGATGGAGGGCCGCCCGCCCGGAGAGATCTTTGCCCATCAACGCTGGGACGAATTCTTCCCGAAGGTCGGCTACGTGCTGACCCTAGGTCAGATCGCGGCCAACCAGTGCTTTTATCCCAGCGTCTTTCCGAGTTTTACCCCCAATTCCTCCTGGACCTATGCCACGGGCCACTGCGATTACAACACGCCCTCAGGAACCATGCCGCCGCCGCTGTTCAAGGGCCGCTACGGTGAGCCCATCATCACCCGCATCTATAATAACTTGCCGGTCGATCGCACCCAGAACGGCGGCTTCGGGCGCAACGAACACCAATTGCACTTCCACAATGCCCACAACGGCGCGGAAAGCGATGGCGCCGCCAATGTGCACCACTTCCCCGGCACCTTCTACGACTATCGCTGGAGCACCACGCTCGCCCGTCGCGACAAGATCAACCCAGGCGCGACGATCCTGACGACCGGCGGTCCCGACAACAACACCGGCATTGTGCCGGTGCCAGGTGACTACCGTGAGTACCAGGGAACCATGTGGGCGCACGACCACCGGTTCTTCTTCACGGCTGAGAATGTCTACAAAGGCATGCTCATGATGATCAACTATTACAGCGGCAAGGATCGTGGCAACGAAGAGCTCATTGACGGGACTAACCTGCGCCTCCCCAGCGGCAAGCTCTTGGGCTGGGGAAACATTGACTTTGACGTCAACCTGATCATGTCCGATGGGACCTTGGATCAGGAGGGTCAGTACTTCTTCGACATCTTCACGACCGACGGCATGATCGGCGACATACCGCTCGTCAACTTCAGCTATGCCCCTTTCATGGACGTCCTGCCCCGGAAGTACCGCTTCCGCATCCTGAACGCCTGCATGTCGCGCTTCTTCAAGTTTGCGATCGCCGGTCCGACCGGAACGGCGGTTCCCTTCCAGTTCATTGCCAACGACGGCAACCTCGTGGTCAACCCCATCCTGTTGACCAGCCTCGACGAGCAGGGCATCGCCGAGCGCTACGACATTGTCGTCGACTTCTCGCGGTTCCGCATCGGCGACAAATTGCACCTCGTCAACATCTTGAAGCAGACCAGCGGCAACAAGCCCGACGGCGCGGTGACCCTGGCGCAAGCCCTGCAGGGCGATGTTCTCGACCCAGTACTCGGCGCTATGCTGCAGTTCCGCGTCGTCAGCTCTGTCGAGAGCGTGGACGTGCCCGGGGTCACCCTGACCACGGCCAACAGCTGCGGGAGCAACGACAAGAGCGTGATTCCGACCAAACTGACGGATCAGATCCCGATCGTGACCCCTGTGCGCACGCGCGTCGTTGAGTTCGGCCGGACGAACAACGGCGACTCGCGCGATCCCACCACGGGCCAGTGCACGCCCGATTGCTCGGAAGTGGTGTTCAACTTCCCCTGGACCATCAGCGTCAACGGTCAGACCTCACACTCGATGAACGCCAATCGCGTATCGATGGTCTATCCCAAGGCCGGCGAAATCGAGCACTGGACCTACATCAACGGCGGCGGCGGTTGGGATCACCCGATCCACCTGCACTTCGAGGAAGGGATCACCATGAACCGCGGCCCAGCTGCGATCCCAGCGACCGAAAGGCTGGTCCGCAAGGATGTGTGGCGCCTGCGGCCGGCCGGCCAGGTGCAGTTCCAGGTGCAGTTCGGCGAGTACGGCGGCTCCTACGTCAACCACTGCCATAACACCGTGCACGAGGACTTCGCCCTCCTCATGCGCATCCAACTCCTGACCGGCGTGCCAGGCTCGCCGCAAACCGCGGTGACGGCAACACCGAACCCGACGCCCGATGGCGTCTTCTTCACCACGCCGGAGATCCTGCCCGAGGGCGACCCTGCCCAGCGGCCGGATCTGTTCGGACCTGGTGGGTCGACCTAGACGAGCGCTTGGCCGGGCCAAGGAACCGCCGGGGCGTCAGTGGATGGCACCCCGGCACTCTATTTCCGGAGGGACCATGCGGCGGCTTTTTTTGGCGGGCATTGCTGGGCTGGCAGCAGTGCTGTTGGGCCCATGGCAGGCGCACGCTGGGCGTTGGGGCAAGGACTACGTCCCCAACGTCCCCGTCGTTACGCAGGATGGCAGGACGCTCAATTTCTACGACGATTTGATCAAGGACAAGATCGTTGTCCTGAGCTTCATCTACACCAGCTGCAAGGACATCTGCCCGCTGGCGACCGCCAGACTGGGCGAGGCGCGAGACAAGCTAGGCGACCGGCTCGGCCGCGATATCTTCTTTCTCTCGATTAGCATCGAGCCCGAGCACGATACGCCAGAACGGCTCAAGCAATACGCCGATGCCTTCCATGCTGGCCCGGGCTGGACCTTTCTCACCGGTCTCCCCGAAGACATCCAGATGATCCGCTACAAGTTCGGCGACCGCCGGCCTGACCTCATCGATCACCGCAACGACGTGGTGCTTGGCAACGGTGCCACCGGCGAATGGCAGCGCGAAAATGCGCTGGGTGATCTCGACCATTTCGTGGGCGCAATCAAAGCCATGGATCCGGCATGGCGCGACGAGGCCCACGACCTGCCAGCAGGCCGTATCCCTGCCGCCCAAGCTCCCGCTACCCCCGCGGCGAAGACCGTGCACTACGAGACGGGCTTTGTGATGGAGGGCCGGCAGGCCGGGTCGGCCATGTTCGCCAAGCTTTGCGCCGGTTGTCACAGCGTTGGGAGCGGTGACCGCGTCGGCCCAGATCTGGATGGCCTGACTACGCGTCGCAGCCGCGCTTGGATCACCGATTTCCTTGTCAACCCTATCAAGATGCGGGCACGCAAGGACCCAATCGCGCTCGCGCTAGTGGCGAAATACCCGGGTGTGCGGATGCCTTATTTGCAGATACATGAGAATGACGCCGCCGATCTCATCGCCTACATCGATGCGCATTCGAGGGAACGCGCAGCAGCGGTCGCATTAGAGCCCCTCACGGCATTGACCACCCAGGACGGCACCCATCTCACCGCGGCAGACCTGCAAGACCGGCCTTTCGCTGTGGTGTTCGGCTACACGCACTGCCCCGATGTCTGTCCGACCACACTCCTGGAAATGTCCCAGATGCTCGAGGGCCTTGGATCGGATGCCCAACGCCTCAAGGTTCTGTTTATTTCCGTGGACGGTGAGAGGGACACGCCGGAAGCCCTGGCAGCCTACATGCGCTCGTTCAACCCAGGCATCACGGCGCTGACCGGCAGCCAGGCCGAAATAGCGAATGCCGCCGCCCTGTTCGGCGCGTTCTATGCCAAATCCGACGGCCAGAACGGCAATTTCACCTACGATCACAGTACGAAGACGTATTTCGTGACCCGCGGGCGCCGCCTGCTGGGAACGCTGGATCTACAGAGTCAAGCCTCCGCGCGGCACAGCATGTTGTCTAAGCTACTCAGCAATTGAGTGGCCGTGCATTTTGCGTTTAAGTGGGTAACGCGTGTATCGGCATTCGAAATGAAACAGTCAGGACTTCGCTAGGCTTTTGGCGTCCGTTGCAACCATTGACCAACAACCTTCAACAGGCTTTCTTTCGCCAGGTTTCCGACCCCGGCTCCAGTCGTCCGTGACGTATAGGTCTGTACCAAGTTAGAGTAGTCAAAGAATGCAAGCTGAGGGCTATCACGCCACCCAAGAGGATGCGCTGCTCGATGGAGACTTCAATCTGCTTCCATATCCATCGATGCCGTTTGCTTATACGCAACCTTCGCGTCTGGCCGCTCTCTCGGCTTTGTTTGGCCTCGAAGCGCCTCCTGCGGCAAGGGCTTCCGTCCTTGAGCTCGGTTGCGCATCGGGTGGCAACATAATCCCCTTAGCAGCTAGGTTCGCGAATGCTTACTTCATCGGTATCGATCGTTCCGAGAGACACATCGACCAGGGGCGAGGACGCATTGCGGGTCTTGGACTTAGCAACATCGAGCTCCGCCAGGGAGATTTAACGAACCTCAAGTTCGCTGAACAAAGGTTCGATTATGTCATCTGCCATGGAGTGTTCAGCTGGGTACCAAAGAAAGTGCAAGATGCGATTTTTCGCATATGTAGTGAGAACCTCACCGAACATGGCGTGGCGACGATCAGCTATAACGTGCTTCCGGGTTGGCACTTACGCAATATTGTAAGAGACATTTGTCTTCATCACGTAGGTACCGCGGGCCCACCACTTGAGCGAGTAGCGAAAGCGCGCAGTGTGCTGGCATCGATCGCTACATCAGTGAACGAGACGGAACCCTATGGCCTACTGCTGCGTAGCGAAGCCAAGCGCATCGCAGGCAGGCCATCGGCCTACATCCTGGGTGAGTTCCTCGTTCCCGACAATGCTCCATGCTACTTTCACGAGTTTGTGGAGCGTGCTGGAAAATACGGTTTGAGTTTTCTTTGTGAGGGTGATCTTAACTCTTCGATCCCGGAAATTCGAGATCCCGAGACGCGACGTCGCAATAAATCGCTGGCCGGCTCCAGCCCAATGGCCTTGGAACAGTCCATCGACTTCTTGACGGGCCGAACCTTTCGCCGTTCCGTTCTAGTCAGATCACAGCATGCAAGACACTTGAAGCGCAATCGGAGCTTCGAACGACTGCGTGGACTGCATTTCGCAAGTCGCATCCGTGTGTCAGCCGCCCCAGAGGGAACCGAGAAGCTTTCCGCAGACAAAAATGAGCAAGGTCAGACGGCGAAAACCCAACACCATTCGGTGCGTATCGCCCTTCAGCGGCTCGCCCAGGTCTATCCGGCCACGCTCACGTTGGAGCAGCTAACCGAAAACCTGCCATCGGATGGTGTTGCGCGCATCTGCAGCGCTCTCTTTGCCTTAGTCGTTGCCGGCCAAGCTACCGCGTCGACTCTACCCACAACAGTCGGACGCGCCGATGCAGAGTACCCCAAAATGTGGTCGCTGGCACGAATCGAGGCTGCGGGCAAGCAACCCTGGCTCACTTCGCTCAATCATTTGCCAGTTCCTCTTAGAGTGGCGCCCATAGAATTGGTCACGCTCCTGGACGGTACTAATAGGCGCCGGGCCCTTGCGGGCCGCGGACTAAAGAATGGCATGGTGCCGCCGGTAGGGTTGGCCTTTGGCGAAAATGATGCAGCGCTCGAGCAAACCGCCGCTCGATTTGTCGAGCGCATTCTCACGCAATTGGCGTTTCACGCACTTCTCGAGCCTGCCGACCCTGGCGTTGGCTAGATAAGGCGAGTAGGCGTGGTCATGACACGCACCGACCTTCGCCGCCACTCTCTCGTCTCCGAGGTCAATTAACACAGAAAAATCAGCCCAAAGAGGTGAGCGGATCCTTTCTCGCCCGACAGCGTCTCTGACATATGTACAATTTCGGACTGAGTTCGTGTTGCCGGCGTGGAACAAACCAACGTCAACCCCCGTCCGTCGGTTGACTATGAACCATGGACTTCAGGGCACTCGCTCGACGGGAATAGATTGTGATCCCAGCATGACGAGTGCAAAGATGAAGAGGTGGATGTAGAAATTCTTTATCGCAGCGACCTGGCGCCTTGCCTTCATCAATTTGGGGTCTTGCACGGAGACGTTTGGGTCGATGTCACGCGAAAGCTGTCGAGTTCGTGTTTGAACCCTTTCTTTGGTTACTCATCAGGTCAGCCGGCGGTGATGTCGTAGCGGTCGTACATCAAGGGTATGTTCCCTTTGACGTGCGCACCCGAGACTTCTTACTTTTTCCCGATCAAGGGTGTGCGCCCATATCCTGCCAGCTGACAGGCTCCCGGAGGAAACCGGCAGTCCACACCGACCGCGCCAAGCAGCATAACGGCAATATTTGGAGGGCTTTGCGTTGCTGGGCCGTGTTGAGCATCAGCAACAGCTCCGCCGCGGCTTGTCGCATCGAACGCAGCGCCGCTATTCGATCATGAAGCAACCCGAAGGGCTCATCCTCGTCATCGCTGCGTTGCATTCTGCGCCTGTTTGCCGAAAGGGTGGCCGCAAACTTTGCCCATGCCTGTAACTGATCTTTGGTGATACCCAGCTTAGCCTTCAGGCTTGCAACATAACCCGCGGCGTCAGACCGACCTCGTCTCCGAGGCGGAAGGATTCTCGTTGTTGACAGCTCTTGAGCCGGAATTGTGTTGGCCGCGATCATCAGAAAATCAACCCGCCAGAGAGCACCAAGAACGCTGCGACGCAGGTGATGAGGCTCAGTCCGATCAGTACAACATTGCTTTCGATATCGACGCGGGACTCACTAATGAGTTGCGACACCTCAGGTCGCAGATAGCATTTGCCAGCGCGCATCCGCGAACACCTCACCAGCGGCCTCCACCAGCCCCAGGCACGCATCGCCGATGATTAGCCGCACGCCGGCAAGACCCCGATCCTTCAAGTGCTTCAAAAAGCTCAGCCAGCCGGCCTTATCCTCCTTGGCCCCTTCGACGATGCCGAGGATCTCGCGATAGCCCTCGCCGTTGACCGAGGTCGCAACCAGCAGCGACACGTTCCTGACCTCGCCCGCCCAGGTCCGCTTCAGCACAATGCCGTCGAGGGATACGTAAGGGTGCTCACCGCTGATCGCCCGGTTCCGCCAGGCCTCAATCGTGCCGTAGATCTTTTTGTTCAGGTTCGACACCGTCGCCGGCGACACCCGAGTACCCCACAAGGCTTCGGTGATGTCCTCTACGCGCCTAACCGACACCCCCGCCAGGTACATCTCGATCAGCGCCTCCTCGACCGAGCTCTCCCGCCGCCGGTAACGCTCAATAATCGCCGTCTCGAACGTCTGCTGCCGCAGCTTCGGCACCTTCAGCGTGACCTCGCCAGCCTGCGTGCCAAGTTTGCGCCGATAGCTCCCCGCCCGCGTGTCGCGACGCGCCTCGGTCCGCTCGTAGCGCTGCGCCTTGCACAGCTGCTCCGCTTCCGCCTCCAGCAGTGCGTTCAAGGTCTCCTCAACGCTGCCGCGTACCACGCTGCGCAAGTAATCACGCACCCGTTCGTCATCGATCCGGATGACCTGACCCTGGTTCGTGCTATCCTCGTTCATTGGTGGCTTCCTCTTCGGTTGGCTCGATCGCTTCGTACACGACCAGCCTACCCGAACCGTGAGGCCACCAACCCCTCAGAAAATTTCGCGAAAGATTCTGTACGTCATCTCTGAGTATAGGCCGCCGGAACATGTCGCGATACTCCACACCTCTCTCGCAAGCCCCATTCGTCGCTTGGCATGGCTTGTTCCCCAGCTCTTAGTGATCTTCGCCGTCAGCAAGGCTCTCGAGCTCATCGATATCGACAAGCTTGACGCGATTGCTGTGCGGCAGCTCGATGAGGCCGAGTATCTTGAGCTTGCTGAACGCGCGACTCACGGTCTCTAGAGTTAGACCCAGAAAATCGCCGACGTCGGCGCGGGTCATCGGGAGTTCGAAGTCTGAAGGGTCCTGTCCATTGCGCTCGTTGCGCCGCGAGAAGGCGAGCAGAAAGCTCACCACGCGCTCGGTGGCGCTGCGCTGTCCGGTCGTCAGCATGAGATCGCGCGCCGCAGCCAACTCCCTGGCCAGGGCTTCATAGAGCTTGAGGCCGAGTGTCGGGTCTCTCGCCGCAGAATGATGCAACGTCGCGATCGGCAGGCAGCGCAGCCGCGTCGGCTTGATCGCCTGCGCGTTCATCAATGCGACGAACGTCTGGTCAATTGGGCCGAAGCACCACCGTCGTCGCCAGTACCTCGCGAAGGGCGGTGAGCTGAGCCCCTTCTTTCATCCATTCAGGAGTAGAAGTCCTGGGTTGCAGTTTTGACCAACACTGTTCGCGGCCGCAATGGCGATATGCTGGGCGTGGAACTCTTCCGGGGTCCTGTTGGCTAGCGCCGAGTGAGGACGCACGCCGTTGTAATCGATACGCCAAGAATTGAGGGCGGCGCGTGCCTGGGCCAACGAGCCAAACAGCGTCTCATTCAAGCACTCATCCCGCAGTCGACCGATGAAGCTCTCAACAAACGCATTCTGCTGAGGCTTGCCCGGTGCGATGTAGTGCCAGTCGACACCTCTCGTGTCCGTCCAGATCAGGATCGCCTTGCTGGTCAGCTCGGTACCGTTATCGGAAACACAGCTCTTGGGCCGGCCCCGCCGCGCGATCAGTGCGTCAAGCTCCCGGGCTACGCGCACGCCCGACAACGAGGTGTCTGGGATCAACGCCAGGCTCTCACGCGTGAAGTCGTCGACGATCGCTAGGATCCGAAAGCGCCGGCCGTTGCTGAAACAGTCGGACACGAAATCCAGTGACCAGCGCTCGTTGGGACCGTTCGGAAGTGCCAGCGGCGCACGTACGCCCAAGGCGCGTTTGCGGGCGCTACGCTGGCGCACTTGCAGTTTCTCTTCACGGTAAAGCCGTCGAAAGCGTTTGTGATTCATGCGCCATCCCTCCCGTCTCAGCAACACATGCAAGCGGCGATAGCCGAAGCGACGTCGCATGCGCGCCAGTTCCCGAATCCGCAGCCGCACGTCCGTATCGCCCGCACGGCGGCTGCGGTAGCGCATCGATGCGCGATCCACACCCAGTATCCTGCACGCCCGCCGCTCGCTCACCCCATGCACCCCACAGGCATGAGCCACGGCCTGCCGTTTGGCGGCGGGCGTCACCACTTTCTTGAGTTGATGTCCTTCAAAACGGCGATATCCAGCATCGCCTCTGCTAATAGCTTCTTCAGCTTCCCGTTCTCGTCCTCAAGCGCCTTCAGCCGCTTGGCGTCCGACACTTCGAGCCCGCCGAACTTGGCTTTCCATTTGTAAAAAGTGGCTTCCGAAATTCCGTGCTTGCGGCACACATCCGCCGTCGTCGCCCCCGCCTCCTGCTCCCGCAAGATCCCGATGATCTGCTCCTCGCTGAACCGGCTTCCCTTCATCGTCCGTCTCCTCTCAATGACGGACTTTACCCCTTTTTGGAGGAATTTTCGGGGCTCAGGTCAGCGGAGACGAGCTCAGCCTGGTGATAGGGTTTTCGCAGCAGCTTGAGTTGCTCGCGCTCCAGGTCGTCCCCGTGGATCAGCTCCTCGGCATACCCAGAGGTGAGCAACACTTTGATCCCAGGTCTGAGCTGACGGGCACGGGAGGCCACCTCCCGGCCGGACATGCCACCCGGCATGACGAGATCCGTGAAGACGAGATCGACGGGGTGATCCTTAGTCAGCAGATCGAGTGCCTTCGGTCCGTCGCTGGCTTCCAGAACCTGGTAGCCAATCAGCTTCAGACGGGTGACTGTCAACTGGCGCACGCGCTCATCGTCCTCGACAATTAGGATCGTCTCCCGCGCCTCCGGATCTGCGGTACTTTTGTTCTTGGCTGAATGCCCGGAAGCGGCCCCGTCCACGCGCGGGAAATAGAGATTGAATGTTGTTCCGTGCCCAGGCTCGCTGTAGATGGTGATCTGACCTCCGGCTTGCTTGACGAAGCCATAGACCATCGCTAGTCCGAGACCGGTGCCACGGCTTTTCTCTTTTGTCGTGAAGAACGGCTCGAACACGCGATCGCGGATATCCGCCGAGATCGAGAGCTGCACGTATTCGCCCGGCTTGAGTTCAGGATGGAAGTCGGCGTGATCAGCGTCGAGCACGATATTACGAGTTTCGATCACGAGCTTGCCACCTTGCGCCATGGCATCGCGCGCGTTCACCGCCATATTGAGGATGGCGCTCTGGAGCTGACCCGTGTCAGCCCGGGTTGCCCAGATGTTGCGGGCAAGCGATGTTGACAACATGACGTGTTCGCCAAGCGTTCTCCGTAGCATGTCAGTGATGCCGACCACCTGGTCGTTGAGCTGGATGATCTGAGCATCCGTGTGCCGGCGCCGCGCAAACGTCAGCAGCTGATCGGTCAGTTTCGATCCGAGCATCGCCGCGTCTTGTGCTTCCTTGAGCAACACCTTCTGCTCGTCGCGATCCAATTGTAGTTCCAGCAGCTCGTGATTGCCGGCGATGACCAGCAGCAAATTGTTGAAATCGTGAGCGATACCTCCAGTCAGCTGACCCACGGCTTCCATCTTCTGAGCCTGCGCCAGGCGTCGCTCGCTCTCTCTCAGCGCCTCCTCGACATGCTTACGGTCGCTGAGATCATGGATTACGCCAGTGAAGTACCGCCGGCCATCGGCGGAGAACTGACTGACTGACAGGTGGAGCGGAAAGGTCGTGCCATCCTTGCGCCGGCCGCTCACCTCTCGGCCAATACCGATGATCTTCTTGACGCCGGTTTCCAGATAGTTGGTGATATAGCCGTCGTGCTTCGCCTCGTAGGGCTCCGGCATGAGCATCTTGACGTTCTGGCCGATCAGCTCGGCCGCGGCGTAACCGAACAGGCGCTCGGTTGCGGGGTTTGTGCTCTCGATGAGCCCGCCATCATCGATGGTGATGATGGCGGTGACAGCCGACTCAAGGATGCCCCTCAGTTTTGCGGCTTGTGCTTCCGGCGAAGCCGGCTGACCAGCAAGCTGTGTCATGATCCGCTCCTTGAGGCATTGTCACCATTACCATGACTGAGTACGAAAGTGTACAAACCGAAAGGCGACGGTAGACACCCACGCCAAGGTGAAGCGGCCCCACATGGTTATGTTGAAAGGGCTTGACCGGGTCCCTCGATCGCTCCATCGACAATTTGATTGCCCGGTTGCGATAGAAGATCGAACCTGACGCCGAACGCCCGCCCGCTGCCGCTACAATCCGACCGGCGCCTACCGTTGTAAAGCCACCGAAGAGGCGCCACGCCCGTCCAGGCCGTTGACCTGCATCAAGGCTCTCCCCAACCTATCCCTCAGTCTTGGGGGCCTCGGATCGAACGCAGACAAGGTGAAAGCCATGCCACAAATGTGTCAGCAATTCTGGCCGTGTAGTGCGGTGCCGCCGGAGTATTTGTGGCTGATGCCGATCATCATGCCACTCTTGGCTATCGTCCTTCTGGGCGTGCCCGTTGCAAGCGTCCTGCACCGTGCCGGCCGCAGCCGCTGGTGGACGCTGATCGCGTTCGTTCCGCTGCTCAACCTGATCGGCTTTTGGGTCTTCGCCTTCAGCCGCTGGCCGAGCGTCGATCGGTTATCGACCTAGCTCCCGCACCTTGGCAAGAGCGGTTGCCTTCTTGGCCACTGCTCTTGCACTTCTCGAGCAACTCGCGAGAACCGGCACTGCTTGGACAAAACCCTCTGTGGCAAGTGGGTTAACCAGGCGCCACGTCTCCTCATCCTGTTCAGATCAAAGATGTGCGTGTGTTATGTGAGCTTGACAGCAGCGGGACCCCGAGTTGTCAACGCTCCATTCTAGGTCGTCTCGGCCCGTCGACCAACGATCGTTAAGATGCCGATCAACTAATTTGGTTCGCCTGCCAGCTGAACCCCTATATTTGTGCCCTAAGTATACACTAAGGCCGAAATTCGGGTGGCGATCATGACCGGTGCCGAGTTCGCCCCTCTCGAATTGGCAGGAAGGCTTGCACTTGCGCTGGCTCTGGCGGTCTTCCTAGGCCTCGCTTTCGAGGAGGTATACAAACGCGAAGAGCGGTCCTCTCCGGCGGAGTACGGTCGTTTCCTATGCTCGCGCTCTCAGGTGCACTGCTTTACCTGATCGAGCCAAGGCTAGCGCTTGCGTTCATTGCTGGCTTGTTCGCGCTGGCACTTTGGCTATACGCGTTCTTGCGCAATGTGCCCGCTAACTCAACAGCCGCGAGCCTGATGATTCCGGCCACAAATCTGGTCGCATACCTGATTGGGCCCGTGGCTCTCACGCAGGCGCCTTGGCTGGTCGTTGCCGTCTCTGTGGCCGCTGTAGTCCTCCTTGGAACTCGCGAGAAATTGCATCGACTTATCCTGATCGTGCCTCAAGACGAATTGTTGACCGCCGGAAAGTTCCTGATTCTGGTCGGAGTTATTCTTCCGCTCGTTCCCAACCAACCGCTCACCGCGACTACTCCGCTCACGCCTTATCAGGTCTGGTTGGCCGTGGTCGCAATCTGCTCGCTGTCTTACTTGAGTTATCTGTTGCAAAAGTACGCGTCCGCGTGGAGCACCACCTTGCTTCCCGCCATTCTTGGCGGGATCTACTCTTCGACAGCAACCACGATTGTTCTTGCCAAGCGCCAACGGGAGGCCGGTGTCGCTCGCTCCGAGCTTGCAGCAGGGATCGTCGCTGCAACCGCGGTCATGTATTTGCGCTTGGGCGCCGTCGTCGCTCTTTTCGATCTGCGCTTCGCCGTCGCTCTGGCGCCTGCATTGGGTGCCTTGTTCGCGGTTGGTACAGCGCTTGCAACTTACGAATTGCGACGCGCCGCGGCGCGACAGCCTGATGCGAGCCTCAAGATCCCCGCGATCAATCCATTGCAGATACCAACTGCCATCACCTTCGCCGCCATCTTCGTGCTCATCTCCATCCTTACAGCATGGATCGGCGCGACCTTCGGCCAGACCGGCGTCTTTGCCCTCGCAGCGATCGTGGGAGCAACCGACATCGATCCGTTCGTCGTCAATATCGCGCAAGGAGGCGTGGGTGGACTATCTGTTGCAGCCCTCTGTGCGGCTGTTCTGATAGCGGCATCTTCGAACAACATCGCCAAGGCAGCCTACGCCCTCGGTTTCGGAGGAGTTCACGCCTCGCGTCGGTCAGCATTGATGCTGTTCGGTCTGGCCGTCATTGGGTTCGCTGCCGCGGCCGTCTACGTACTATCATCAATACTAGTCTGAAGAGAGAGAGAGCTAAGCGCCTTCAGCTAGCCCATTTTATTCGCCGTAATCACTTGTAGTTAAGACGGTCAGCGGCGGTCGCGCTGCATCGGCCGGATTGACGGCTGGCCGGGCGGGACGCTTTGGGACACGTTGAGGGTGATTGTTGCGGGCTTTCGCGGCATAGGCCGCGTCGTTCATGGGCCTTGCGCGGTGAGGCGGTGGGCAACGAGGGCCAGCACATTGGCGTGCGGCAGGTGGCTCGGGAACGCGAGCTTGATGGAACGCTTCAGCTCCACCACGCGGCAGGCGATCTTCACGAATGTCGCGCGGATCGTGGCGAAGGTCGCGCCGCGCCAGCGCGACTTCTTCGGTGCTGCAAGTCGCAGTGCATGCAGCAGCCAGTACGCGCCCATGTGCAGGAACAGGCGGAACTGATTGGCTTGCCAGCGCGAGCACGCGGTCTTATCCGAGCGCGTGGTACATTTCATGTCCTTAATCAGGTTCTCGACAGCGCCACGCTGGCAGTAGAGCCACTCGTAGAGATGCTTGCCCCGACCCGTTAGGTTCGTGACGACGAAGCGCGCATCCGTGCCGAACTCGGTCGCCTCGACGCGTGCGATCACCTTCTCCTCTCTCGCCCAGGACTCCGCCGCATATTGGAACTGATGGAAGCGGCGCACCTTTCCAAGGCTCGGCTTCCAGCGCCATTGGCACTGCTCGCGCCAGGGCTCGGCGAGTGCGTCGAGCGTCTTGTTCCGGGCGAGGCCTAGGATATAGTCGCAGCGCTTCTCACGCAGCAAATTCAGCACTTCCGGAGCGCAGTAGTGGCCGTCGCCGCGCACCAGAATGTCAACCTGGGGCCAGTGACGGCGGATGCGGTGGATGACATGCCGGAGCACGCGCGCGATCTCCTCCCCCGAAGGCCGTTTGCCTGGTCGGAGCAACGACAGGATTGGCTTGCCTGAGCTTGCCTCGAAAATATGGATCGGCTGGAAACAATGGCCACCCGCGTGCGTATTGAACAGCGCCAGCTCCTGTTGGCCGTGCACCAAGTCGTCGGTGTCATCGATATCGAGCACGATCGACGCCGGCACACGCGCGTAGCTCCGGCAGAAGAGGTCGATGAAGCCGGAGCCGATCCGGTACAGCGTGCCGGCGTCGGCGAGGTTCTCGAGCCGTGAGATCGTCGGCTGGCTCGGAATGTCGTGACCGCTCTCCGGCGCACGTTCACAGGCGATCAGCAGCGCGGGATCGTGGCGCAGCGCATCGAGATCGTCGCCATCCTCGTAACCAGCGGCGATTGCCATCATGCGCGCCGTCACCATCGCGCGATAGGAGTGGACAACGAGCAGCGGGTTGCGCCTGTCCGGCAACGGGTCCGCTATCAAGGCGGCGAGACCGAGGCGCCGAGCCGCTTCGCGTAGCACCACCAGGCCGCCATTCGAGGTGAGGTTGCCGGCGTCTTGCGCGGCTGTGAGCGACTTCGACCCGATGGATGACAGACCCGGGAGAAACGGCGTAGCTTCGGCCATGGCGGCGGCGAATCCGGTGTGTGACGCGCACGCTCTGTTTCGACACCAGAATGTTACGCCGATCCAACAGCTTCGTCGCCGTCCTCCGAGTCGCATGCCAAGCTATGGCGAATAAAATGGGCTAGGCGAGGATACGCCCAACATACCAGGCGTCGTACTCGGCCTCGGTCATCTTCTTCACGGGCTTTGATCTGCGCCGCGTCTTATCCTCGTCCAGGGCCTGGCGATTGTGCTCTCGTAGGCGCTCCTCGAACTGGCGCCTCGCTCATGCCAATGGGGGCATCTAGCGGCGTGCCCATCTCAGCATGCCTCTTCATCAGCTCCTCAGTGAAGAGCTTGCCCAGGCGACCGCGGTGCTCTACTTGCCTTGCGGAGTACTCGCGCCGGAGGGGAAGCCGGCGCGCATGTAGGCAATGATCTTCCAGATCTCCTCGCGTGAAAGGATGTTCCTGAACGCTGGCATCTCCGTATCGAATTGCTTTCCGCCCTCGCCGATCGACCACAGAAGATACTCATCAACGGAAATCGGTCGCTGAATTATAAAGGCCAGGAGGGCCGGCGACGGCAGGAGCGAGCGGGGCGCATCACCGTCGCCCAGGCCCTGCCTGCCATGACAGGACGCACATCTTTGCGCATAGAGGGCCGCCCCCGCTTCCAGCGCGGGCTTGTCATTGCCGACAGTTGACCTGGCACCCTGATATTCCGGCTGCACGCCGTACTGCATGTAAGTGTAATGGCGCAGCAGCCTGGCTCTCATGCCTGGCGGCATCGTCCCCGGCCCCCACAACTCGCGCTGCATCCACAGAGGCTGCCAATAATCGACCGGGGGCTCTTTCGGCGGCGGCGATTGCGCAATGGCACCGGCTGCGGTTGCCAGAAAAAGAATCGCGGCCAGCGCCGCGACGGTGGGCGTTTTTCTCATGCTCCATCCCATTCGCTATAGCGGAAACTGATCGGGACAATCCCGCATGTTTCGAGAAATTCCCTTACCTGCGCCACTTCGTCCGTCGGCAGGCTGTGTTGGGCATGGTTGAAGGCAACGGAATGCGCATTGAGCTTCACGCCGACCCTTCGCTCGGACTTTTGGTCGATCTCTGCGCCGAGGCTCTCGAACACGTGCATGACGTCCTTGAAGCTGATGTTGCCACTGACGGGATGCGCGAAGATGGCGTGGAGGGTTTTGCGGTGCTGGTGGTTCATTTCACTCCTCCGATGTCGCGCAGCCACACAGGCGCCTCATTTCCGCTCCCGCAGGCTCAAGATGTAGGCAATTAGGTCATCCATATCATTCGGGTCGATCACAAAATTGGGCATGGTCGGATGGGTCGTACGCGACCAGACAGTCAGGGCGGTGACCGACATGCCGGGGGTGTCCGCGATTGCCTGGAACGCGATCGCCTTCGGGTTAAGCGACGCCGCCGCATTCTTCAGTACGTTATGGCAGGATGCGCAATTCGTTTGCGCGTAGGCGAGACCCTTGCGGGCATTGCCGCTGTCCGCAGCTTCAGCAATCGTAACGCGCCTCGCGGCCGAGGAGAGGTTGTTGATGTAGGCGACGATGGCATCGATCTCGGGTCCGGCCAGCGTGAATTTTGGCATTTCGTCATGCGGCGCGGCGATCCCCCGCGACAAGGGCTCGCGCAACGCCAGATTGGGGTGCCGCGCGTGCAGGGTCCGGAACTCCGGCGCCTTCTTGTTGGGACTTGCGCCCGTGGCACCGACGGCATGGCATGTGCGGCAATTCTTCTGGACGAGCTCCTTGCCCTGGTCGACGCGCCGTCGGGTTTCCGCAAGCTGCGCTTCGGAAACCCCAAGCCGCCGCAGTCCGTCCCGAGCGCCGATCAACGACGGATCGAGTAGCAGCGCCGCTTGGAAATCTGCGATCGCGTCGTTCTTCTGGCCTTGGCTCTCGTATACGTAGCCGCGGTTGTTGTAGGCGAGCGCATAGATGGGATTGAGCGCGAGGGCTGCACTGTAGTCCTCGATGGCGCGCTCAAAATTGCCTGAGCGGCGGTAGGCGAGGCCGCGCCGGTTGAGCGTGCTTGGACTATTCGGATTGAGCTGGAGCGCTTCCGTGAAATCAGCGATGGCGGCTGTTGACTCGCCTCTGACGAAATGCGCGTGGCCACGCGCGGTGTGATAGGACGCGTTGCCGGGAGCGAGGTTCAGGGCTTCGCTGTAGTCCGCGATCGCTCCGGCGACATCCTGGACGACCAGCTTCGCTCTCCCACGCCCCGCATATCCGCCGGCCTCGCCGGGTTGAAGCCGGATGGCCTCGGTGAAATCGGCAACCGCTTGAGCGCCGGCCCCGGCATCGGCGCGCGCGTTGCCGCGGTTCCTGTAGGCCAGCGCCTTCTGATCGGGGTTGTACGCCTGTCCGGCAATGACGTCCGAGCAGGCTTGCAGCCGCGCCTGGGCGTCACGGCTCTGGTTGCAATCGGAAACCGCTTCGGCTCTGGCGGCAGTCGCAGGGATCAAGCACAGCAAGGCAAACGCCAGCAGTCTTGTCATGGTTGGCCCGACGGTTGATTGGTTGGCCCCGACGCCTGTCGCCGAACGGTTCCTATGCAAGGATGATCTTGCGCGGCTTGGACTGCTGCTCTGCCTTAGGCAGGGTGACGGTCAGGACTCCGTCGCTCAGTTCGGCGGTGATCTTGTGCTGATCGATCCGGTTCGACAGCGAGAAACTGCGGCGGTAGTGGCCGATGGGGTATTCGGTGTAGAGGGGTCTCAAACCCTGGTAGCGCGCGAAGTCAATCGTGCCGCTAACGTCGACAACATCGTCCTCGACGCTGATTTCAACATGGTCCTTTTCGACGCCGGGCATCTCGAGCACGACTTCAAGAGCGTTATCAGTCTCGAAGATGTCCGCGCTCGGCATGAACGAACGGGCGGGGACGGTGCCTTCCTGCTTCTGCGAAAGCTCACGTTTTTCCTGGACTGGGATTTCGTCCATAGGTGCCCTCCATGGCAAGGATATTAGCCGATCTTGATGGTCCGGGGCTTATCGCTCTCGGCCCGAGGAATGAACAGCGCCAGCATGCCGTTCCGGTATTCAGCCTTCAGGCGTTCCGCGTCGACCTGCACCGGGAGGGTAATCGTGCGGTCGAAGGCGCCCGACGACCTTTCCCGACGATGAACGCTCGCATTCTTGCCGAAGCTGACGGTTTTCCTGCCGGAGATCCGGATGGCCTTGTCCTGCACCTGAATCTCGATGTCCGTCTTGCTGGCCCCCGGCAGCTCTGCTATGGCCACGAAGTCATCGCCCTGCTGGAAGATGTTGATCGGGGGGAAACTGCCGGTGCCCGCGGTCGAATCGCGCAGCCAATCACTATCGAAACTCCGTTCAAGCGCCCGCTGCAGGGTCATCAAGGCATTGAGGTGGTCGGCGTTCGTGACCATGTTCGATCTCCGCTGTAGCCGCGCCGGGGCTGCCAATCCGCACTATCGACCGCGGCGCGCACTCCAGCGTTGATCCAGATCAAAGTGAACGGGCGCCCCCGGTTGATAGGGTTTCTTGCTGCCTTCCCGTGGAGGGCACGCGGCGAGGAGAAGAGCTGTCGGGAAAGCTTCCCCGCCAGCCTCCGCCATGTACTGATCCGCCAACTTGGTCTGTCTTCAACACCGACCGCCAGTGCAACTCGGCGAGGTAGTGCTTGGCATCGCGGCCTGCAGCTTCCTGCACCCACTGGATGACGTTCGAAAGTAACTTCATCCGGCAGAGCCGGCAGGATTGCGGTTTCGAGTTGCGCGCCATCCTCCCAGCGAAGCAGCATCGCCTGCGTGCCAGTGGCGTCCCAGCTTCCGCTCTTTCGGCCTTGCTCAAAAGTTGACGCAGGGCGGCTCCGCCGCGTCGAAGCCAAGCAGCTGTGCCTCGCCAACGGCCCACTAGACAAACCAGTGCGCCGTCAACTGCCGTGCGCATCGGGACAGGCATCTTGACATAGCGCAAAGCGAAGCTGCCCTGAATAGCTATTCGTGGCGTGTCTCAACTTGCGGGGTCTGATCGACAAGCTTGGAGAAAATGCCAATGACAGCCCACTATCATGCGGTGCTTTGGATCGATCATCGGGAGGCCCGAGTCTTTCATTTCAATGCCGCAGAGGCTGAGAAGCACACTGTCCATGCCGATCATCCAGCCCGCCATCTGCACCACAAGGCAGGCGCCATCGGCAGCGGACACGCTCCGGAAGACCAGGAATTCTTCGGACGGGTTGCCGCGTCGATTGCGGATGCCGGCATAATTCTAGTCACAGGCCCGGCTAACGCCAAGATTGAACTGGTCAAGTACATTGACCGCTGCACGCCCGAGCTCCGAGCTAGGATTGCCGCTGTTGAGACCGTTGACCATCCCACGGATGAGCAGCTACTCGACCATGCCCGGCATTACTTCCGGGCCGATCATCAAGCACCCCAGCGCATGAGGCGCTAGCCGGCGCACGAGAATGCTGGAGGGCCTAGGGGTCGCCGCCTAAGCATTCCGAAGTCTGCGACTGCTGCGATCACTCTGACAACGAAAGGCAGCACCACCGCGACTAGCAAGTGTTCGCCGATGCCGTCGCGTCGCAATCGGGACAGGTGGGCGCGTGATCGGGGCTTCCGGACCACATAGCTTGCATAGTTCTGGTTGGCATCTCATGTCTCCGTCAAATGTTCTAAAATGGAGGACGTCCTATGCTCATGCGCCTTGCCTCCCTGGCGCCGGGCAAGCGCCGGTTTCGCGACTTGTCGGAACAGGAGGTGTTGGCCCTGGCAATCTCCTCCGAAGAGGAGGATGGCCGCATCTATGCCGCCTATGCTGCCAAGCTGCGCGCGCAATACTCCGCCTCGGCTGCAATCTTCGATGGCATGGCGATGGAGGAGGACGAGCATCGCCGCCGTTTGATTGGAGTTTATAAGCGGCGGTTTGGTGATCTCATTGTGCCCCTGCGCCGCGAGCACATAGCCGACTTCTATACGCGCCGGCCCGTGTGGCTGGTCGAGAATCTCGGTCTCGATCGTATCCGTGACGAAGCCGCCGACATGGAACGCGAAGCCCGGGAGTTCTACGCGGCCGCAGCCGGACGTTCGTCGGACGTAGCAACTCGCACGCTGCTTGGGGACCTCGCTGCCGCCGAAGCCAAGCACCAGGTCGTCGCCGGCGAACTCGTCCAGCAGCACCTCGACCCGGAGACGCGCAAGGACGAAGACCTCACCTCGCGTCGACAACTCATTCTCACCTGGATCCAGCCGGGACTGGCGGGTTTGATGGACGGTTCCGTTTCAACTCTGGCGCCGATCTTCGCGACTGCGTTCGCAACGCAAAGCCCGTGGACGACGTTTCTGGTGGGCCTGTCAGCTTCAGTCGGCGCCGGCATCTCTATGGGTTTCACGGAAGCGGCTCATGATGACGGCAAGCTATCAGGTCGCGGTTCCCCGTGGAAACGAGGCCTGGCGTCTGGAATCATGACTACGCTGGGCGGGCTCGGGCATGCGCTACCCTATCTCATTCCCGATTTTTGGACCGCTACCACGATCGCCCTGATTGTCGTCTTCTTCGAGCTTTGGGCAATCGCCTGGATACAAAATCGCTATATGGAAACGCCGTTCCTACGCGCGGCCTTCCAGGTCGTGCTGGGTGGAAGCCTCGTGCTGACTGCCGGCATCCTGATCGGTGGAGCATAGCAATTCCACTACCTTCGCGTTGCGCCGTGGGCGTTTGCGCTGGATCAAGGCGTCGTCCATGTAGCCGAGTAGGAGCAGTCTGCACGGACGCAAGCCCGATCATTCCACGCATAGGAGTACACAATGGCAAAGACCGAGATCGCGAAAGCATCCGACACGGCTGTGTTTCGTCCGCAGGATATCTTTTCTACCATGCGCCACGAGATGGATCGCATGTTCGAACGCTTTGAACATGGGTTTCCCCGCTGTCCCCACCTGTTCCACGCCGAAAGCGGTACAATCATCGTGCCGGAGCTCGATGTGCGCGACAACCTCCACGTTCATCACCATCGAGGCAGAGCTGCCGGGCGTCGGGGAGAAGGATGTCTTGCGAGAGCCCCTCTCTTGCGCGAGGTTACCGCATCGTTTGTGTCCTCCATGATCCTTGCCCGCGCCACTAGCCGTGGCTCGATGGCATAAGCCCGCTCGGCCTCGGTGATCAGCACGACGATCAGGAAGGCGGCACAGTCGCCATCAAGCTGAATTTCTCCAACTCATCAGGCTCTTGGGATGGGCAGGAGAAGAAGCTCGTGAGCTCCCTTGTCTCGTCGACGCCGTTCGGGACAGTGTTTCCACCAGTACGGGCCGGAGGGCACCCAGGCCTGAAACTCCTTGACCCGCATGAAGCTCCCCGCGGGCGAACGGCCGGTGATCAGCCGAACTGATAAACGTCAATGTGCGCCGGCAGAAGATCGATAGTAACTTGTGAAAAGGGCCTTGGCCGGCCGAGCAGTTCCTCAACCTCGCCTCAAGGGCAATAATGCAAAAAGTGGCGGCTAAGCGCCGGTTGCGCAGTCTGTCGCTTAAGGGGACTAATCAGAAGGAAATTGGCCCACGAAACGCCAGTCCGTCGAAGGAGCGAGGGGTGGAATATCCAGGCCAGTGACGTCGAGCGTGAATGCCGGACAGTTCCACCGCTTCCGCGTTCTAGGCGCCAGCTTGTCGCAGTTCTGGAAGTTTCCGATTGCTGGTCCCATCGGAAGCGCGGCGTCGTTCCAGTTCATCGCCAACGACCGCAACCTGGTGGTCCATCCCGTCCCGTTGACGCAGCTGGACGACGTAGGGCATTGGCGAGCGCTGCGGCATCGTCGACGGGCTCAAGGCCTTCTTGCAAACCAGCACGCCACGGGTGGTCATAATCTCCCATTTGATGAGGTGGCGTTCGGGGGCCGGTTTTTCGTAAGGATCGAAACTCGCGGAGAAAGAGCACCATCCCACGCATAGCCTCACGACCGTCTTAAGCGCATATCTTTTGCGCTCGGGTAATTCGGAAGTCTTGTGATCTGCGTCAGCGGCGTCGCGCCCTGACATTGGTGCTTCAACACCGAAGGTCCTTTTCGACAGGTACCCGCCGCGGGCGGCTGCGAGGACTGCTTCAGTGCGGTTCCTGACGCCAAACTTGCGCAGTATTCCCCTAACGTGCAGCTTGATCGTGCCTTCAAGCACGTTCGCCTCGCGCGCGATTTCCTTGTTGGATTTGCCTTCCCCAAGCATGAAGACAATTTCGCACTGGCGCGGCGTGAGCTTACCGCCACCATTCCCCACCCGCGCTGGCAACCCTTCGGGCCGCAGCATCCCATTGCCATGGTCGAGGCGGAGCGCACAGGCCGGGATGTAGATTTCCCCCAACAGGATAAGCGGCAAAGCATGCCGGAGGACGCACGCCTTCGTCGAAGGCGAAAAGTAACCTCTCGCGCCACCGCGGATGGCGTCGACAATCTGCGTGCTATTTTCGCTGGGCGACGTGACAACGATGGGTACGTTGGAAAGCTTCTCGACCAACCGTCTCAATCCCGCGAAGTTTTCCATTCCGGGCATGCTTGCATCGACCAGCACAAGGTCGAGATCAGGCAACCCAGGTATAAGTGTTAGCATCTCGTCGATGCTGTCAGCAGCAGTTACGCAAACGTCCTGCCGAAGCAATTGGAGCGTTCGCACCAGACCGCAACACAAAATGTGCCCGTCTGCGGCGAGAACCTTCATGCTGCCCATCTCCCCCAAACGTGCAGTCCCCGAGCCCTATCGCGATCGAGCGCGACGCAGAAATCAAGATGGTTTGGCGTGTAGGGCGGCCGGCGTATGCCGGGATGTTCTCTGTCTATAATCGCGCAGTGCGCGAGATTGGCCCGCAAGCGGCAGGTTATCACGTTTGTACGAAATCGGACGAAATTTTTCGAGCGCCTGCTGCGGCGCTGAACTAACCCTGGTATGCACTAGCAAAAACTGGGGCGGGAACTGGTGATAGCGCGTTTGCCGCAGGCGGCGCATCAGCTGTCATATTGATCGGGGCTGCCTTTCCCGATGGACGACGGCAAGAACAAAGCTGCGCAGTCGCCGGGACCTGCACTTGAGGACGCCAGTTCCAGTAAGCGCGATGAGTGAGCAATTCCTGGCTGCGGGACGCATCGCGGCCTCAACAAGCGTGAGCATCAGGGGCTTCATACCCTGCGTCGGGGCCGAACCAGCAGGATGATCGAGTTCGAGCTTGGCATAAGCGCGCGCACAGTGGAGCTGCTGCGTGCATTGAGACCTCATCCAGCGTGTGACCGAGTGGCGGGTTGCTCCATGGTCGAATAAATGTCTGTCTCCTCTGAGGACTACTAGCGCCAATGGGCTTGAGCGCTCGTTTTTCCCCTGCCAGCTTGTTGAATACCGCCTTAGGGTCCTCCAGATCACCAGTCTCGCAGGCGTCGCTAAGCGCCGAACGCCCACCTCTGCAGGGCGGCACGGTCTTCGGGCGAGAGTTGTTGCGTCGCGCAGCCGATGCGGAAACTCCGTTGGATTAAACGCGCGCGCCGGGTTATGGACTTTTCAGTCGCCGTGCAGCCGACGTAGTGGGAATCGCGAGGCAGTTAGATGATGGCCTCCGCCACCGCCTTTATGGATAGCGTGTAACCGGCCTTCTGCTTGGCCCGCAGCGGGTTGCGCAATTCCTGCGGCGAGAGTGGTCCAGATCCTGCTCGGCGTCGCAACCACCGAGAGTAGCGTACGAGAAACAGACGTCCCTTCGACCGCTGAATCATGCTGTTGGCTAAGGCCCAGCAACACACAGCCCGAAGGCCGCGAACAGTATTGCCGTCGCAGCTTCGACCAATGGATACTGTATCGAGATCGAGCTCCCACATGCGCGGCAGCGCCCCCGCAGAATGATCCAGGATGCAATCGGGATCAGATCGTACCATGCGAGGGTCTTGGCGCACGACATGCATTCCGATCTCCAGTTTAGAGAGCGCTTACCGCGGCGAAGTATTATGACGTTGAGAAAGCTGCCTACACAGAGGCCGAGTATCCCGAAGGCGAGCACTAGAAAAAGCATGGGAAGTCATTGAACCCCGCTCGGCAGTGCAGCGTACGGCGCGATTCAGATATATCACATCGCCGCGGGGGTGAGCCTACCTACGAAACGGCCGAGAGAGTGGGTACTCTGGATCAGAGCGCCGCAAGCATTTTAGCTCAGTCGAATGTGTCGTCACCGATTGCTCGAAGTCGAGTGCTTTCCGCTGACCGCGTATTTCGAATTCGCTACAAGGCACCATCGCGTCGATGTCGAACGATGGCGGCGACCGCTCACCCAACATCGTTGCTAGCTTAGTGAGGAGTGCGCATAGAGTCCTAAGGCGGACTCGTATTGTCAAAAACCCCCGAGGCTAGATTGGACCGGACGCCAGGACCGGGGAAAGGTCTGTGAGATCTTGTCCGCCGTCAAGCAGGCGTGGTCCGCGAGCTCCCGAAGCGTCAAACCAGGCTGGACCGGGCTGAGTTAGAAGCGGGCCGCTGAGGCCTTTCGCGCCCCTTCAGTCCAGCTGAAAAGCACCGAAATCGGCGTTGAAACCCTGCCTTAACGATACGACCAACTGTCACGAATCGCATTACAGATAGTGTCCAGTAGTACTTGACATGTCATGTTGGAATTGACATATGATTAGGACGTTCAAGAGCGCCGCACTGAAGCGCTATTGGAACGAGGGCAGGCCTAAGGGGCTGCCTGCACAGGACCTCAAACGGATCAGGCGAATCCTCTCGTCTCTGGGGGCGGCTACCGCGCCCGAAGATATGGATTTGCATGGATACAAGTTTCACGAACTCAAGGGGAACAGGAGAGGCACCTACTCGGTTACCGTTCGGGAAAATTGGCGCATCACCTTCGAGTGGGAGAAGGATGCCGCCGTGAGAGTGGACCTAGAGGATTACCATGGCGATTGAGAACGTTGCTAAGCTGCCGGCGTTTCAGCCCGCCCACCCCGGAGAGATCCTTCGGGAGGACGTGCTGCCTGCGCTTGGCTTGCCTCTGTCTCGCGTAGCGTCTCATCTCGGCGTGTCGCGTCAGACCCTCTACGACATCATCAACGAGAAGCGCGGTGTGACGGCTGACATAGCCGCCAGGCTTGGGCGTGCTTTCGGAAACAACGCGCTCTTCTGGCTGAATCTTCAGAGCCAGTATGATGCATGGTTTGCCGAGCGCACGCGAGCTGTGCGAAGCATCCGCCGGCTTGCCGCTGCATGAGCTGATGCGCCGTCATCACAGGCACCTCTGCAACCCTTTCGCTCGCTGAGGTTTGGGCTTGTTGCAAGCCACCTCTCGGGGCATGGTTTCGTGTCCATTGGACCCCTCCATGGATTGGATTACCGACCTGCAACTTGCAGAAGGCCCGACAAGGTCTTCTGCATTTTTCGTTGCGGCGACGCGTCAGGCGCACCTGCAACCTTTCCGCTCCCTGAGCTTTGGGCTTTTGTGAGTCTGCGGCGCGGCACAATTGTCACATTGCGCGCTCACGGACGGCCATCGATCATTCGAAGCCGGGAACCCCGCTCTCAATCCGTGAGCTTCGCGCCAGGTGAAGCGGCGGGGACCGCGGAGAACCATCCGCCCCCGGGGCCGCATGCCGTGCCGCGGGGGGCAGCATCGGCAATCGAAAGGACGGGTCGCGAGGTAGTGGGCCCCGCGACCCTGTTGCCGACGATGTGCCGGGCCCGAGAGGTGCAGGGTGGACTCATACGGTTCGGCACGGCAATTCATTTGCCACCAGCGCCGGCCCAACCGCTCTCGGGGTTTAGCGAACCGGCGTCGAGCTTTCCGCCAATTCAAGGTCTCGGTGGTTGCGCGGGCGCAATTTGACCGAGACGCGTTTGAGCGCCGTCCAGCGTTTGGCCGCGGTGTCGAACCACAGGATGTTGACGCAGGCGGCGCATTAATGCGGCGGATTAGGGGTGGTTCGGCCGCCGGTCCAGCCGCCGGTCCGGCCACGGCAGCGGGTGGCGCTGCCCAGACCACGAGTGGCGCGAGTGATAGGTCTTACTCCAGTAGCTGTCACGGGCTTGCACGCGGAAATGACGGTGATCCAGGGCGCAAGCACGCTTAGGCTCACGCCAACGGCTGGTGTGAGCACGAATATCGTTTGCCCAGAGTGTGCGATCTATATCCAGCGCACGCTGACCGGAGAGCTGACAGGGCCCCTTACATTCCAATTCGGGTTTGAACGATGAATGAGCGGGATCATCTGGTCCGGGCGATCCTCGATCGGATCTCAAACCCGGAGACGCGTACGGACTATTCAGATCGAAGGCACCGGGACATTGGTCCGCCGGCAACGTCAGCAGTCATTGAGGCGAGTGAGAAAGAGATCGACTGTGCGTTGCATCCGCTTCACCGGCGCCTCTTTCAACAGGTTGGGAATGGTGGTTTCGGCCCAGGTGATGGGTTGATCGGGTTGCCCGGAGGCTCATTGGATGTCAACGGGCGGTCTATTATCGAGCTTCGCGAGGTTCTCTCGCTTCCCCTTCCAGTCGTTCCACTGTGCGATTGGGGTGACGCGATATATTCGTGCATCGACTCCGAAACGGGTGCCGTTCTCACTATGAGTGAACATGGGCTTAAGGACACGGGGAAGGAGTTTCACGCGTGGCTTGAGGACTGGATTTCCGGCGTAGATCTGTGGAAACGATTGGTGGTGCTTGAAGATAAAGTGATAGTCAATCCCTTCACGAAACAGGCGCAGACCGTGAAGGTCGTCGCGGGAACTACGGGAACGCCATATCTTTTCGGCGCATAATCGGCGACAAGCCTTGCCGAAGGCGGCAACGCTCACCCAACTGGATGGCACCGCGTAGGCACTATGACGCTCGACAGAATTCGCGAGATGTTCACACACAAACGCGCCTCTAAAGTGATCCCGAGACGGGGTGTTGATGGGCGTCCAGCATCTCGGTCAAAGGAGCCCTGGTTGCACCGGGTGACAAACTGCTGTTGCACCATGGCGATCCCTGTCATCCGGACGATGCCGCGATGAAGATGAACATGACTTGCCCCGTCTACAAGAATTGGGAATGGTAGCCGGTGCGAGTGTGTGAAATACTCTTCACGTCAAACCGAAAAGAAGGGCAGTGCAGTTGGGGCGATAACTCTGGGTAAATGCGGCAGGAGCAGCGGTGCTGACCAGCGTTCTCCACCGGTCCGGGCGTCCGTCAATTATCGGTATGGGACCCTCGTCGTATCGTCCAAGGACATCTATCCCGCCAAGTCCTGCAGGCTAATTGGGATGCGGCGGACAACTCGAGCGCGAACCGATGCGGCGATCGATTGCCAGGTCTAACCGCCATTGCTCAGGCGAGAGGGGCTTTGCGCTCATTCTCGTGATCTGGGGGCTGGGCCTCATCTCGCTGATTGCCTTGACGGTGATCACCGTGGGGCGCCATCGGAACCTGCTGATAGCCAATCTCATTGAAAATGCCGAGGCCGAGGCGCTGGCCGAGGCTGGCGTCAATCTCCGTCGTCTTGAACTCCGCGCGGCCTTCTCCAGCGATGCCCCGAATACGCTCCCGTTCCCCACGAACGGCGAACCTCAGCTGTGCACCATGCCTCAGGGGGCGCTGGCTGCGCTGGCGGTCGAAGACGAAGGCGGTAAAGCCGATCTTAATACCGCGTCGCCGCAGCTCATGTCCGCGCTCCTTCGCGGCTTCGGCGCCGTGGCCGAGGAAGCAGATCGCGTTGCCGGCGCGATCGCCGACTTTTCCCGTCCCCCCACCAATGCCGTGCTTGGTGACATCGCGTTCCTCGCCTATGCGCAGGACGGACGCGCCTATGGACCGAAGGCGGGCTCATTTGAGACCGTGCTCGAACTCGACCAGGTCATAGGCATGCGGCCAGAGCTGTTGCAGGCGGTTCTCCCTTATGTGACAGTTCATTCGCGAACGCCTGGCGTCGATCCGCGCGTTGCCGCGCCGGCGCTGCTCGCAGCGCTTGCAGGCTTTGAGCCTGCCAGGGTCACGCAACTCGAAGGTGCCGCGCGCGACAGGGCGGGGGAAACGCCTCGCGGCGTACCCTCACAGTTCCTCTCGCCCTCGACCAGTCGCAGTTTTCTGGTTCGAGCCGAGGTGCGCACGCCAGCGGGCGGCTTGTTCACACAGGAAGCGATCGTCGAAATGATGGCCGGCGAGATGCCGGACGAGTTGCGTGAATGGCGGCGTGGTCAGGGTCGCTCCTATTTCAGCGACGCAACGCGCCTCCAAGACACCGAGCGACTTTGGCCGCCGTGCTGAACGGACCAATCCGGCATAGCAAGCCATCGACTCATCGAATTGCCTCCTGCGAACTACCGGGTGCTACCGCCCCGCTCGCGCCACCATTGCTGGTCATGGCCCCGCTGCGATTACCCGATGTCCAGACAGCACATTACCGCTCTCGCCAGATTGTCCGATCCCTGATCGCGCGGATCGCCGAGCTCATGCCCCCGAAATGGAAGCGCGAGCACCGGAAAAAATCTCAGCGTAATAACGCCGAGCACGTCACCTCTAGTCTAGAGCAACAAAAAAAGGCCTGACGCCGTCTCATGCGTGCGGTACCGCGTCCGCTTATTCGGTGTGTTTAAATCGTTGGCGCGAGGCGTAGGCTGGTCTGCATTATAACACGGCGCGCGCCGCCTCTACCGGCTAGGTCGATTTGGACCAGGACGGCGAGAGGCATCCGGTCGCGGCGGAGCCATTCCGAGTGCCATTGACGTGGCTTGTCAAGGTCTGGCGCCCCGAAATATCGCAGCGAGAACCCGACAACATCCCGGAATAGGACAACCGGTTCGCTCTCGAAGATCAAGCGGGGATTGGCGCGGAAGGTCGCCGCGCGCACTACAAGCGTAGCAGGTCGCCCGGGCAGGGGAGGGTGGTCCTGCCATGACAGCCGAACACGCATCAGGCCGCCTTGGAAAGCGGTGGCTTCGCTCAACGTGACAAATGTGATGGCATCCGTCCGACCTTCGAAGACGAGGCGCGCGATGCTGTCGGCATCGTCGATCGTCGTCACCGGCGTTGTTCTCGCGAGCAGTCCACGCAGCTGCGTTGCCGCGGCGTCGACTTCCTCGGCGCTCTCGCGATCATAGGTAATTGCTGCGGCGCGTCGGACCAATTGGAAGCCACCGACAATGAAGTTCGCAATGGCCGCCGTGAGCGCCAGCGCGACGAGAAGTTCGACGAGGGTGAAGCCCTCTTGGTCCCGGGCGCCAATTTGGTTCATCGGCGCGGTGCTCCCGCGAGCTTAATCGTTACAAGAGACACGGCAAGAGGTACGCGGCTTCCGTCGGCCGGCGCCGACACTGTGAGTTCGGCCGAGGCACCTATCAAGTGGATATCGGTGCCTTTTCGTACCTCGCGGATTCGCAAGTGCCATTCGAACCCGTTGCCGAAGCGACCCGTGCTTTCGCCTGGGGTAAGCGGCTCGGTGACACCGAGGCTATCGAGCTTTGACTGCGCCAGTCGAAGGGCTTCGCGCTTGGTGTCGGCATGGCGGTTGCCGCGAACCGCCCCCGATAGGCCAGCCAGGAGGACAATGAGTACAAGTGTCAGCGCGGTGAAGGCGCCGAGCGTCTCAACTAGCGTGAAGCCCCCGTCCTCATGGTTGAACAGACGCGCGAGAGTTTGTCCGCGGAGCAGCAGCCGTCGTCCCTCGAACCTTCTCGAGCGCCCATATCGCTGGCAATTGGCAAGGGCGCGCATCATGACGGTCCGCCGGCAGCCAGATCGAGGCGCGCTTCACCGGTAAGCCAATTGACCGAAATGCGGGCACGACGTTTGTTGAGGCCAAGCACGATGTCTCCGCCGCTTGAAGTGCCGTCGCGGAAGAAGCGGATGGCGCCCGCGGCGCGGCCGCGCCGCAGCGGCGCGGCAAAGATCATTTCGACTGAAATCTCTTGATCGAGCTCGATCCTCAGGCCGGTAGAAGATGCAAAGATCCTGCGATCAGCGTCGACCGTGAGGACGACGTCGGTGTTTCTGGTGATTGCCTGCGCACGTGAGAGACGAAGCGCGCTCGCCAGACTGCGGGTGGCCGCTTCGAGACGCAGATTGTCGGGCGGACGCCGGAGGGTCGGGATGGCGAGCGCTGCCACGAGACCGAGGATCGCCAACACCGCGAGCATTTCGAACAGGGTGAAGCCGGCCGAAGCCCGCGACACGACAGATGAACGCCTCAGCTTCATTGCAGAGCCAGCTCGTTGACGGACAAGATGGCGTTCATGACCGTGAGCATTAGCCCGCCGACGAGACCAGCGATTGCGATGGTCAGGGCCGGCGTGAGCAGCGTCATCAGGCGTTCGATGCGTCGCTGGCTCTGCTGCTCCAACACGAAGGCAGTCCGGAGCAACATCTCGTCCAGCTTGCCGGTTTCCTCTCCGACCATAATCATCCGCAACGCGACCCGCGGGATGCCGGGGCGTCCCAACAGCGCCCGGCCAAGGCTCTGGCCGTCGCGGACGGTTTCGAGCGAGGCCTCGAGGCCAGAGCCGATGTGTCGGTTGCGTACTGCCGACCGAGCCGAGGCCAGGGCAGGGAGCATCGGCACGCCGGTGCGAAGCAATGATCCGAGGGTCCTGCTGAAGCGGGCGAAATTCTGTTCCCCGCTCAGCGTACCGGCGAGTGGCAGCCCGAGGAGGATGCGATCAGCGGCACGCCGCATGTGGTTAGAGCGCAACATCGTGGCGCCCATCCCAAACGCGCCCATGCCCATCACCAGGGCAACCGTCACAATCAACGGCCAGCTTTCTCGCATCCGCACGATCAGAGCGATCATTGTCGGCATCGATTTACCACTATCAGCGAACATGGGCGCGAGATTCGGCACCAGAACGCCCATGACGACAATGATCGACGCCAGGGCCATAACGATCAGCACGCTAGGATAAACCAGGGCCGACGTGAGCCTCCCTGCGAGGTCCAACCGGCGTTCCAAGAGATCGGCCAGTTCGCCGAAGACGCGGGCCATGTTGCCGCTCGCCTCGCCGACGCGCGCCATATTGACGTAATCGTCCTGGAAGGCTTCCGGATGCCGGGCCATGGCATCAGAAAGATGCGCACCGTCGAGGACAGCTTCCAGCAAGCTCGCGATCACCGGCTGCATCCGCGTCGTACCCGATTGCTCCGAAACGATGCGCAACGCGTCGTCGAGCGGAATGTCGGATTGCGCGAGGGTCGCGAATTCCCGCGTGAAAGAGGCAACGTCGCGGCGCGATGGCTTGCGCGGGGACAGTAGCTCAAGCCGCCACCAGCGTTCGGAAGCCCGCGCACCATCCTCCCGGGTCTCCAAAGGCGTCAGGCCACGCTCCCACAGCATCTCGATGGCTTCCTCGAGGGATATTGCTTGCAACCGTCCCTCGGTGATCGCGCCCGCCCGCGTATAGCCCGTATAGCGATAAGTCCGTGCACGCCGCATCATGACGTCATCCGCGTAACCCGCAGCACTTCTTCGATGGTGGTCAGCCCTCGGGCGACTTTATCGAGCCCGTCCTGGTACATTGTTCTCATGCCGCCCCGGCGGGCGGCGGCCTCCAGATCGGAATCGGAGGCGCCGGCGAGAATGAGCCCGCGCTTCTCTTCGTTCATCGTCATCAGCTCCGCGATCGCGATGCGCCCCGAAAAGCCCGTTGCATGGCACTCGTCGCATCCCGCGGGCTTCAGCACCTTGAGGTCGCGCGACATATGGTAACTGGGGATTTCTCGCTCGATGTGCTGGCGCCACTGCGCGGGGTTCGAATGCGGCGCGGCGCAATGCGGGCAAAGGCGCCGCACCAGCCGTTGCGCCAGGATACCGTTCACCGTCGAGGCGAGCAGGTAGTTCTCGACGCCCATGTCGATCAGCCGCGTGACCGTCGCGGCTGAGCTGTTGGTATGCAGCGTCGAAAACACGAGGTGGCCTGTCAATGATGCCTGGATGGCGATACGTGCGGTTTCAAGGTCGCGGATTTCGCCGATCATGATGATGTCGGGGTCCTGACGCAGGATCGAGCGCAGCGCGTGTGGAAAATCGAAGCCTATCGCGGGATGAACTTGAACCTGATTGATGCGGGCGATCTGGTACTCGATCGGATCTTCAACCGTGAAGACCTTCACGTTAGGCCGGTCGAGTCGCTGCAGGGCCGTATAGAGCGTAGTGGTTTTCCCGGAGCCCGTCGGCCCGGTCACGAGCACGATCCCATTGGGCTGATCCATCAAGGCCTCGAATGCTGAGATTTCGATCGGTATCGAAGCCAAGCTTCGCGAAGTTCAGCTCGACCCGCGACCGGTCGAGGATGCGCATTACGACACTTTCCCCATAGACCGTCGGGATCGTCGAGACGCGAAAGTCGATGTCGACGCCGCGCACTGGGATCTTGATCCGCCCGTCTTGCGGCATGCGACGCTCAGCAATGTCGAGCTTCGCCATAATCTTGAGGCGCGAGGTCACGGCCGCGCGTAGACCGGAAGCCAACAGCTGCGCTTGCCGCAAATGCCCGTCGATCCGGTAGCGAACCGCAACGCCCTCGACTCCTGGTTCGATATGAATGTCCGACGATTTTGCTTCGACGGCATCGGCGATGATCTGATTGACAAGGCGGATGAACGGCGCCTCATTGGCGATGTCGCGTAGCCGCTGCACATCCGCCTCGCTTGCTTCCTCGAGCCGCGGGTCGAAGCGATCTTGCCCGCCTTGTCCCCGCTCGCCGTAAAGGATTGCGACGGTGCGGGCGAAATCGTCAGCGGAGATCAGCAGCATCGAAACGTTTCGTCCGGTCAAGTAGGCAAGCGCCTGCAGGGGCTCGTCGTCGAATGGATCGACGACTGCAACAGCGAGGCAGCTGTCTTCGACGCCAAGCGGCAGAATTCGACGGCTTCGAATGAACTGCGAACGAATACTCTCTGGCAGGACCGGAGCCGTTGGCATGTCGCGCGCCGTTGCGACCGTCGTGCCGAAATGACCCGCTAATGCCCCCAGAAGGGCCGTGTCCGGTACGAGCCCAAGTTTGGCGATCACATGGTCGAACCGCTCGCCGGTTGTGGCAGCAGCTCGTCTGGCCCGATCGAGACTGCCGGCGTCAAGAAGGTTCGCTTCCATCAGTCGCCGACTGAATGCCTCGGCGAAATCCTCCTCCTGCGCCGCCGCCTGGAGCCCAACCGTTTGCGACAATTCCGCCAGCGCTGTCATGGGCTGAGCCTGCAATCAGTCCAAAAGCCTTTGCAGTGTTCGTGCCCTTGATCGGTCGGTGCCGCGCGGGCGAAGCATATAGACATCGAACTTGCGGACGTATTCATCGGTGATTTCCCGCGCTTCGTTAAGACTGCGCACGATGCGCGGTGTGATCAGCACGATCAACTCCGTCTTGCCAATCGAGCCGCCCTTTTCCTTGAAGGCGTTGCCGAGGATCGGAAGATCACCGAGAAGGGGTATTTGATTACGGGTGTCGTTGACTTGGTCTTGGATCAATCCTCCGAGCGCCAGCGCCTCGCCGTCCTTGATCTGGACCGTGGTCTTGATGCGACGCTGCTTGATGGTTGGGGAGTTGATCGTCGATGACGTTGTTGCTCCCACGCTTGAGACTTCCTGCTCAATTTTGAGGAAGACACGACCGCTTTCGTGAATGCGCGGCGTAATCGAGAGGATGACGCCCGTGTCTCGATAATTCACAGAGTTGACGATCGGTGCATTTACCGCCACGATCCCGACCGCGGATTGCGTGACGATGGGAACTTGATCGCCGATTTGCAGTGTCGCCGTTTGCTTGTCGAGAACCATGAGGGAAGGCGACGAGATGACGTTGACTTTGGTGATCGTACTCAGAGCATTGAGTGTCACCTGGGCGCTAGCCGCGGCTAGGGCGTAGGAGAACCCCGGGAAGACCGAGCCGAAGGAGCTACCACCGGTGAAACTGTAGCTCGACTTCTTGCCGTCCAAATGCCACCGCAGCCCGAACTTGAGATCGTCGGTGAGAGTGACCTCAGCGATCGTGGCTTCGATCATCACCTGGTTCGGAATGATGTCGAGGTTTTGGATGACCCCCAGTACGCGCTGATAGTCCTCGCGCGTGGCAAGGATGAGGAGTGTGTTGTTCGGTTCGTCCACCGAGACCCGAACCCGCTCCTCGTCATTGGGGCCGCGCGAGCCGAGTGCCGGGCTCGACGACGTCGCGTCGGATTGCGTACCGGCGTCCCCTCCTCCAAACGGAGTGCCGGTCCCGGCCGATGACCCAACGGTGCCCGACGGCATGCCACTTTTGCTTCCTTCGACCGGCGTTGATTGCACCGCTGCCTGCTGGTAACGCGGGGCGACGTTGCGGCCGCTCGGCGACGCAGCGCGGGGCGAAGATCCGAACATGGACTTTATGATTTCGACCAGCTCCGAAGCTGGGCGGTTCCGGACGCTATAGGTGAAGAGCTGCTTTTCGGTGCCTTGCGCTTTGGCGTCGAGGCTGCGAATCCAGCGCTCGGCGCGAGTTAGGTAGGTCTGCTGTGGGGAGACGACGAGAATCGACTTGGTCCGCTGATTGGGAATAAAGCGGACCATGCCGCTCATCGGACCCTCTTTGTCCGAGCCGAAGATCGCCCGTAGGTCCTCGATCATCTTCTCGGGTTGGGATGCGACAACGGGCACGATCGCCACCGACATGCCCCGCATGACGTCAACATCGAAGACTGAGATGGTATCGAGCATGGCGGCGATGTCCGACCTCGTTCCGGAGAGCGTCAACGTATTGCGCGAGTCGTCGGCGCGAAGGATTGTCCCCTTGGGCGTCATCGGCTCAAGAATGCGGTTCATCTCCGAGGCGGCCACGTATTTGAGCTGAACCACTCTGGCCGAGGTCCCGACAACCCCACCGGGACTGTCCGCGCTTCCAACAGTGATTTCAGGGACGCTCTTGGAGAACTGATCGGCGGTTTCGACCTGATACATGTCGCCGTTGCGGATGATGATTGCACCGCTTGAGCGCAAGGCATTCTGAAACAAAGCGGCAAGATCGGACTTGGACACAGGCGTCGACGTCTGAATGGTAATCCTGCCGGCGAGGTTGGGATTAATGAATGGAAAAGGGCGCCGCTCGCTCACGTTTCCGATGACGGCAGGCCCGTCGGCCCCCTTGTGCAAGGCATTCCATTGCTTGCCCCGGTCAGTGATCCTAAAGCTACTCGCTCGGTGGTCTCTCCGGGCACAGGCCAGCTGATTTCCTCCGGCAGCCGGCGCAAATCGAACCCTCCGCCGAGCGCCGGGGAGGGTGTGACGCTGAATCTCGTCAATACATCAATTGCCGAGTTCGCAAAGACAATCCTCGGCGACATTCTCGGACTTATGGCCCAGGCGGCGGACGATGCCTTGTATATTGCTTGGCTCACCGGTGAGAAAGAGCCAGCCTGGTCGAGGACTGAAATGATCGGAGTACTCCTTCACTACGGAAGGCGTATCGCGCCCGGGGTGGCCGAGGCGCTCCGCTTCCTGGCCGATGATCGCAAAGGATAGCGCTTGTGCGGCGATGCTACATGCTGGCGGCGATCGGGCTGGCAGTGGGAGGCCTGCTGACCTCCGCGTGGGCCGGGGATTTCACGCCGGAAGAGCAACGAGGCAAGCAGCTCTACCGCGAGGGTGTTGGGGCGGACGGAAGCAGCCCGATGACCACTATCGGCCAGGGCTCAGTGAGCCTTTCCGCGACGAAAGTTCCCTGCGTATCCTGCCACGGCTCTGATGGGCTTGGGCGACCGGAAGCCGGCGTTATACCATCCAACATCACCTGGCCCCATTTGACCAAGCCGTACGGATTGCGCCACGATAACGGGCGATCACATCCACCATATACTCCTGCCGCATTCATCACGGCGGTAACTACTGGTATCGATCCCGCTGGCAACGCGCTCGATCCGGCCATGCCCCGTTACGCGCTCAACGAACAAGCCGCACATGACCTCGCCGCCTATCTAAAACGCTTGGGAACCGACAGCGACAAAGGTGTCGGCGAGAAAGAGGTCGTTGTGGCAGCGATTGTGCCCAGCGGTGGACGCCTTGCCGGGGTCGGTAACATCGTGGGACGCTTGCTCTCGGCTTATTTTGATCGCATCAACCGGGATGGCGGTATCTACAATCGCCAGGTCGTGTTGAAAACGGCGGCGTTCGACTCATCAGGATCTGCAGTGGATGCACTGCGGCGGCTCACAATCAACACCGATATTTTTGCCGTCGTTGCGCCCATCGTCCTCGGGCAGGAGGTGCCATTCGCCGAATTTTCGGAAAGCGCCGCCCTGCCAGTGATCGGACCGTTCGCTCAATACCGGAGAAATGAGCGGCAGGACTTCACCTTCTACTTGATGTCAGGCCTCGACGATCAAGTACGCGCGCTGGTGAAGTACGCACAGAATGATCTTGCTCCAGACGTGCCGAAGATCGCAATCCTGTTGTCCGACGACGGCGCCAATCTGAGCATCAGTAATGCCATTCGCCAACAGAGTCGAAACGCCGACTGGGCGCCGATGTTGACCTTGCGTTTGACCGGCGATACAGCAATGACGGACATCGTCTCCCAGCTCCGTCTTGCAGGGGTGAACATCATCTTTTATGACGGCGGCCCGAGTCGTCTCGTGGCCCTTGCGGAGGCAGCGGCCCGTTTGGGATGGCGGCCAGCGATCCTGACGACCAGTCTAGTGGCGACAAGCGACGGCTTCGCCCAGCTCAGAGAGGCGGACGCACGTATCTTTGTCGCCTATTCCCTCCTCGCCAGCGATCAGACGCCCGACGCGCTGCGGCAACTCCATTTCCTCCAGACTGCATACGATATACCGGCGCAGCATCTTCCGGTGCAGGTTGCTGCGCTAGCCTCCGCGCGGATTCTAGTCGAGGGGCTACAGCGGGGGGGACGCGAGCTCACCCGTGCGAAGTTTGTCGCGGCCCTCGCGGCGCTACAGAACTTCGAGACGGGCTTGATCTCGCCGATCTCCTTCGGACCCAACCGTAGAACCGGCGTGCGTGGAGCTCATGTCGTCCCGCTCGGACGAACACAAGACAAACCTGAGCACATCTGGATTTCTTTGGACTAGGCTAGCGAGCAGGCTCGAAACCGTCGCCAAGAAGTCACCCATCAGCCGTCTTGCCGATTGAATTGGGAAGCAACGTCTCGGGCACCCAGCTGGAGAGCTCTGCTGGATATCCACTTGACGACAGTTGTCTTGGATCCGACCGCCTTGTCGGCCTAGCGCCAAAAGCTAAGGTGATTTTCGCCCTAGCTGATATTCATTCGGACGGTTTTGAGACTTCATTGATCCTTATCGGTGCTTGTGCGCTCCGACTTTGTTGCTTCCATACCGAAAGTCCGTTTGGGCAGGTAACCGCGGCGGGCGGCCGCGAGGACTGCTTCGGTTCGATTCCTGACGCCAAGCTTGCGTAGTATTCCCCTAACGTGCAGCTTGACCGTGCCTTCAAGCACATTGATCTCACGCGCAATTTCCTTGTTGGATTTCCCGTCCCCAAGCATGACGATAATTTCGTACTGCCGGTGCGTGAAAGCACCGGCAGCATTCGGCGTCCGCGGTGCCAGCTGCTCAGGCCGCAGTATCGCATGTCCATGGTCGGGACGGAGCCCACAAGCCGGGACGTAGATCTCCCCCAATAAGACGAGCGCCAAAGCATGCTGGAGAACGGACGCCTTCGTCGAAAGAGGGAAATAGCCTCTTGCGCCATTACGAATGGCGGCGATGATTTGGGTGGGGCTTTCGCTGGGTCCCGTGACAAGGACGGGGACGTTAGGAAGTTTCTCGACCACCCGCCTCAACCCCACGAAGTTTTCCATTCCGGGCATGCTTGCGTCGAGCAACACAAGGTCGACATCGGGCAGCTCGGGTATTCGGGCCAGAATCTCGTCGATGCTGTCAGCGGCAGTGACGAATACGTCCTTTTGAAGCAATTGGACCGTTCGCACCAGGCCGCGGCACGGGATGTATCCGTCCGCGGCGAGAATTTTCATGACGCGGCATCTCCCCAGCTCGCAGTGCCCTAGACTTCTCGCGAGCGACCGCGCTATCAATTTGGGCAAGCGTCGGAACTTAGGTGCGCGCCTGGGCGACTGTGACACGTGTTGGTTTGTGGGTCGCAAGGACAGCCTTCCACTCTTCTAGCGCGACCGCGATGCAGACGATGGCCCAGAACACAGGGTACTCATATCCACCCGTATTCCACGTCCAGCCGAACCCTTTGACGACCTGCAGGGAATAAACGGCGATTGCAAGCACGGCCGCGGCGCCGAGGGCGGCATAACGGGTACAAATGCCTAGGACCAAGGCGATGCCTGCGGTCGTTTCAGCGGCGGCAGCGATGTAAACCCAAGCCTCGGCCGGATGAAAGCCAGCTTTGGCGAAGAAGCCGACGGTGCCTGCCGAGAGACCGCCGGCCACGAACTTTCCGGCGACATGCGGAAACATGAATCCTCCGCAGATAATGCGCAGGATGTTCGCACCCTTGGTGAGATCAAAGTTCTCGGCCTTGATGCGAAAATCGTCGGACGTGAAGAGCATGGGATCCTCCCTCAATAAGAGACCACAAACGTAAAGCTGTGAGGTTGCTCTGCCTTGATGTGGATCAATCCCCCGACTGAACCCTACCGTCGCTCGCTATGCAGCGACATAGCTGGCGCGCTCCTGGTGTAGTCTCTAGGTTTGAGTCAACCTTTCGACTACTCGACGCCATCCACAGCGTAGCGCGGCCGCTCAGGCTGGCGGCCGTCGGTTCTTGGGCTTTTTGGGTGGGGTTGGATTGCGCTAACCCAACGCCAAACCCAAAGGATCCCGCGCTGACCCCCCGCGCCGGGACTGAGCGCAATAACAACGAGATCACTGTGCTTGAGCGCAAAAGTGGCGAGCAAAAGGGAGACCGTAAGCAATGAGCGCGCCGACTGAAAATCAGGGAACGTCCGAAGTGTTCACGGCGTCTGCCAGAAAAACTTCGGAAGCAATGTGATTATTTGTTGCTACCTGGCGCCCTGGAGAGCTGCATTTTCGGCTTTCCCCTTTTTGCCAATCTTGGCACGGTGAAGAGATGGGATAGCTGGACAGCAATTCACGACGACTTTATGAAGCAATTCGGGCAACGGGCATGAAGATTTGCCTTGTTGCTTCGGCCAAGAAGGGGCTCACCTCACACAGGCTACTTGGGGGCACCGCTGCGCCCCCGCTTGCGAGCGATTCCGGTGGCAGACTGGCGTGCCGGTACTGCCGCTGCTCGGGGCAATCGCGCTTGTGAAATTTGTCCGTGAGGGCGGGGCAATTTGCATTCAGCGATCGCGCAAGCTGAGGATGTAAGCAATTAGGTCGTCCATGTCGGCGGGCTCGATCACTAGGTTGGGCATGGTCGGATGTGACGTTCGCGACCAAACTGTAAGGGCGGTGATGGACATTCCCGGCGTATCGGCGACCTTCTTAAAGGCCGGAGCCTGCGGATTTGGCGAAGCGGCATCCGTCCGCAAGACGTTGTGACAGGCCGCGCAAACCTGCTGCGCGTACGCAAGTCCTTTTCGAGGATCGCCAACGTCGGCAATAAGGGTTACATCTGGCATCCTGGTTTGCCACCTGCCTCCGGTTTTTATCGGGCTGTTGCTATCGGCCACATTGCTGTGGATCTCGACCTCCGAGAGAGTGAAGTGCAGCTTCGTCTCGTGGGGTGCGGGGATGCCGCGCACAAGTGGCTCGCGGAGCGAGAAACGCAGATGTTGCGCATAAAGGCCGCGAAACGGCGGAGCTTTTTTGTCGTCGCCCGCCACAGCAACCGAGCGGCACGGGCTGCAAGTCTTCTCCACCAGGGCCGTGCCCTGCTCTACGCGAGCTTTGCTATCGGTGAGCGACGCTTCGGCAGTGCCGGGGCTTGATAAGTCGACCTGGGCAGCTGCAAGCGCACGTAATCCAAGAAAAACAAACACAAACGCTCCAGTGGCCAATGACGAAATTCTTGACGTGGACATAGAGACACTCCCTAGGAAACAATCGCTTGGCGACTACTGTAGGCCACCGTTGCGGTTCGCGAAAATAGGTGGGCTAACTGTGCCAATCGAGGGATAGTACTGACCGTTCTGGGAGCCTGCTTCCCGCCGCCGCTGGAGTGACCTGCTACGCTCGGACGTCGTCATTCGGCCACGCCAAGTGCGGGGCGCGCTTGCTTGTCATGGATTTGAGCCATTGCGGGTGGCGCTAATGCGAACACCGCCGTCCCGAGGAGGGTGGCCTTGCGGGTAAACTCGTCCTGTGCCCCCCACCTCCCGTCACCACGCGACCGGGTGCCGGCTCGGCGCGAGACGGCGTCCAAGCAGGCCACGTCCCCGACCATGCATTGAAGCATCGTAAACCTCGCGACGTACTTCCTACCATTCGCGCACAACGACGCGGGCAACCGACCCTGGGTGAGTAGCGCCAAGTGCGCCAGACCCCGTCGCGATCGAGCACGTGGAGCTCGCCTATCGCAAACTCCGGGTTTCAGCGCCAGCTCGGCGGTTGCACGCCGTTGCCACACGGCGAAACGCCAGGCAATCCGGCCTGCGTAGTCACGCGCGATGGCGATTTATTCGTGTTGCAGGGCACCGGATTGATCTATGTCAATAGTCCGCGTAACGCGATCTGCTTTCTAGCACTTGACATGGAGCTGTGAGAACGCACCTGAAGCGTTAGCACGGGACGTGTCGCCCAAGATTCCGGCACCGCCAACCATCGCGAACTTGAACCCAATCAGCCAGCCTCGGGTGGGCCTTGCAACCTAACCCAGAGAGTGGAGTGATCGCAGCGATGATTATCGCGGGGGTTCATGAAGTGATTGCAGGGATCGCACTGATCATCGCGGGGTTCTTTGTGGGGTATGACGGGCGGAGCAGCATGATCTGGGGGGCTCTCATGATCTTGCTGGGGATCTTGCTACTAATCTTCTGGTTGGCAGGGTCGCCCTAGCGCTGTTGGATGGGTCAGAGTGCATTGTTTGCTTGCGGTTTTCCGCAAAAGGCGGCGCAAAAGCCACCTTGCCTGAAGCGTGCCGCGCCGCGGCCGTCGGGTGGTCGGTGGTGAAAAATTCGGCCAAGCGGCCGTCAAGCTTGGGCGCGTGGTTTGCTCAATAGTGGACCGAAGCTCAACACAAAGCCGCCGAATGCCAACACCCAGCAAGTCGCGGAAATGCTGAGCGTCATTTCACGCCAAAAATTGAATGCGCCGAGAACGCGAAGTGCCGCTGCGACAACAATTGCCGCGTAGATGAATTGCGTCGACCGGCAAGCAACGAGCGCCTGCCCCGTGTGCCCCAAGCTTGCGCGGGTCATGACGGCAAGCGTCATCGTGCCGACGGCTCCGACAGTCCAGCCGTGCAGCGCACCGGAGGGTAGAACGAAGCTCGGTGCCGCAATTGCCAGACTGAGTAGGAAAAAGCCGATGGGTACGAAGGCATAGGCGACGTGCAGCACCAGAACCAATGGTTCGGCAATGGTGCGATATCCGGCCCAGCGCGCCAGCCGCACGGTGTGAAGGCAGCCAGCCACGGTCGCCGACGCAGCCGTCGGCCACGCATCGGGATCGGCGATCCAGCAGGCTATGGCCAAGGCGCCTGCCCCAAGGCAGGTAAGGTCGAAAGTTCCGAACGGAGCTGGCAGCCGTCCGGGTGGTTGGCGAACGAGCCAGTTGCGGGTGAAGCTTGGAATGATGCGGCCACCGATCAACGTGATCAGCAACACGATGACGCCAATGCCAACCCGCATGCCATAGCCGCCGCTGGCGTGCGTCATCGCCTCCCAATGAAAAACGGCGTTGCCGACCGCTAACAGCGCCAGCAGAGCCAGGACTTTGACGTTGTGCACATTGCGTCCTGCAACAATCTCGCGCCCGATGACACCAGCCAAACAGCCCAGAAACAGCAGATCGACCAGGGCGGCCAGCGGTGCACCGATGCGAGCCGAAGCAAGGATTGCCAATCGGCCGGCTACCCAGATGGCGCCCAACGCCAGCAGGGGCCCGCCGGTGACCGGAAGCCGGCCCGTCCAGTTTGGGACGGCGGTGAGCAGAAAACCGGCAATAATGGCCGGCACATAGCCATAGACGAGTTCATGGACGTGCCATTCGAGTGGCGAGAACGCCGTTGGCAGCGTGATTGCACCGCCGAGCATCGGTAGCCAGAGGGCAACGCTGGACGCCGCCCAGATCGCACCGAGCAGAAAGAACGGCCTAAAGCCGTAGCTGAGGATCGCAGGCCCGTTGTGGGTTCGCATGCGCTGGGCGGTCGTAGCCATCAGGGCGTAACGGGTTGGTGGGTGTGGGTGTGATGTTGGCCTGCGCTTGCCTCGACCGGCAACGCCGCTGAGAGCATGCGCTGCAGGCTGGCGGTGGCCGGATCGGGAGCGCGGGCTGCAACCGTGACCAGCGACAGCCATGCCGCATCGTCGGCGCGTTGCACGAAATGGCCGACAAGGGCGGCCACGAAGTCGGCCAGTGGTTCTTGCGCCGCATCGGCAGCGGCCCTGAGGCGCGCCAGCAGAACCATATCGTCGAGGCCCGCGAGCGTTTCCTCGACGAAGGTTTCGTCGCCGAGCCGAGCAATGATCGATCCGAGTGTCATTGGCTGGACCTTAGTGCACTCTGAGGCTTGCCGGCGTGGGCAAATCGATGCCGATCACCTGGGCGCGGCTTGCCAGAAGCGCGACATACTGGGCAGCGGCGATGCGCTGCGATCGTTCCGCCAGATAGGTCTCGATCCTCCCATGCACCAGCTCGAACGGCAGCAACTGGCCCGGCAAATGCCGATCCAGGCGAATGATGTGCCATCCATAACGGGTTTCGACGACCGGACTGATTGCGCCGGGCCGCAAGCGCCCCAATGCCGCTTCGAATTCGGGCGTTGTCGCACCCGGCGTGACTTGGCCGAGGTTGCCGCCCACCGCGCCTGATGGGCAACCGGAATGGCTGGAGGCGAGCGCTGAAAAGTCACCCGGACGCTCGCGCAAGTGCAGCAGCAACCTGTCTGCGCGCTGGCGGGCCGCGGTGAAGGATCCGGTATCGTCGTGGCACGCCGCGATCAGGATATGCGCGCATTCGAAGATATCTGAGGAACGAAAGCGGGCCGCATTGGCGTCATAGTAGCGCCGGCAGCTCTCTGCATCGGGGATCGGTGTGCGCACCTGGGTTTCGATCACGCCGCGCACCAGTGCCTCCGCCTCGGTCTCACGTCGACCCATGTCATCCACGCGCGGCTCGGTGCAAAGCCCGATGCGCTTGGCCTCCTGTAGCAACAGCTCGCGCACGACAAGGGCCCGCGTCGCGGCCGTCCAGGCGAGAACAGGATTGGCGGCCGGGTGGTTCTGCGTCTCGCGCGAGATAAGGTCGTGGGCGATCACAGCGCCGTTGACCGACACGGCCTTTCGCTGCGCCTGCGTCAGTACCGACTTGATGGAGCAGCTCATCGACGCACCTCCGCCGGCTGCGGCAAGCGGGTCGGCTGCGGTAGTCGGCTCGGCCGGCCAGCCGTGCGGACAATCTGATAGCCGCGCCGCCCCAGATACCAAATGGGTGCACTGAAGGCGTGCACCAGGCGGGTGAAGGGGAAGAGCAGGAAGATGGTCATTCCCAAGAACAGGTGGGCCTTGAAGATTGGATGCGCATCGGCGTCCAAGGTCCAGGAGTCGGCGCGCAGCAGCAGGATGCCCTGTGCCCAATTCATGAATTTCACCATTTCATGGCCGTCGAGGTGAGCCATGGAGACTGGAATGGTGGCCAGGCCGAGCAGCAGCTGGGCCAACAGGATGAGCAGGATGGCGATGTCGCCGAATGAGGAGGTGGCGCGGATGCGCAGGTCGAGCAGTCGCCGGTGCGTGAGCAGGGCGATGCCGACGAGGCAGAAAAGACCGGCTAAACCACCGACCCAGATCGCCATCAGCTGCTTGAAACCGTGCGAGATACCGACGGCATCGAAAATCCAGATTGGCGTCAGCAAGCCGACGAAATGGCCAAAAAAGAGCACGAGAATGCCGACGTGAAACAGGTTTGAGCCCCACATCAGCTGACGACGGCGCAACAGTTGGCTGGAGCCCGTCTTCCAGGTGTACTGTTCGCGATCGAAGCGCAGCAGGCTACCGAGCAGGAACACCGTGAGGCACAGGTAGGGATACCAGCCGAAGGCGATATGATTGATGACGTCCCGCATGGCATCCCCTCAGGCCCGGTTCGATTGGCGGTAGGTGACGACCGGACGTTTTGGCGTCGGCTGCGGCATGTTGGGCGCGGGCCGCCGTGCCGCCCGCAGCTTGGCAGCAATGCCATCCTTGCCACACTGAGAGGCGGCAGCAGCACCGGGTCCGAACCTTACCTCTTCGTCCTCCCAGGCCGCATCAAGGGCGGCGAGGTCGTTGGGATCCTCGTCGGGCTCGCCCATCAGCGCTGCCACGACGCTGTCCTGCGGTTTGGCGTGCGCCAAAGCCTGGATTGAAGAGAACACCGATGCATAGGACACTTTGCGCTTCTCGAGCCGCAGCCGGATCGCCTCCAGAACATGTGACGTCTGCTCGATCAGGTCCTGGGCCTCGGCTTCGGCGGTCTCCGACAGGAACTCGAGGAACAGCGGCAAGTGATCGGGCAAATCGTTGGAGGTGATGACGAGACCGTACTGTTCGTAGAGCGCCTTCAGGTCGACCATGGCCTGGCCACGATCCCGACTTTCGCCGTGCACGTGCTCGAACAAATGCAGCGAAAGCGAACGGCTGCGATCGAAGAGCAGCACGTAGCGCTCCTGCAGGTCGAAGAGGTCACCGCTAGCGAGCTCCTCCAAAATGCGCTCGATACGGTCACGGTTCTTCGGCGGCAAGCGCGCTTCGGCGTCGAGCGCGGCGCGCATCTGGGGCACCGCCGCCTGCAATTCCGCGGTTGGGTAGGATAGCAGAGCAGACAGCACCTTTAGGCTTTTGCGCATCAGGTCACCTCCAGCGGGGTCTTGGCTTTCCTTTTTGGTGTGCCGAACAGGCCCGTTTCGGTGCGACCGTCCGAGCAGCCGTTGCCGAAGGAGAACCCGCAAGAGCCGCGCAAGTCATAGGCATCCTCGCCAAGCTCCCTGTGCACGGTCGGAATGACAAACCGGTCTTCGTAGTTGGCAATGGCCATAATCCGGTACATGTCCTCGATCTGCAGGCCCGACAGCCCAACCTTTTGCGCAATGCTTTCGTCGATGACGCCATCGATGCTTTTCGCCCGCATGTAGGCGCGCATGGCGAGCATGCGCTCGAGCCCGCGCGCGACCGGCTCCTCATCGCCCGCGGTGAGCAGATTGGCGAGGTACTTGAGGGGAATGCGCAGTGAACGCACGTCCGGCATGCCGCCATCGGTGCCCATCTTGCCGGCCTCGGCCGCCGATTGGATGGGCGAAAGCGGCGGCACATACCAGACCATCGGCAGCGTGCGGTACTCGGGATGTAACGGGAAGGCGACTTTCCACTCCATCGCCATCTTCCAAACTGGCGAATGTCTGGCGGCTTCGAGCCAAGCCTCCGGTATCCCATCGAGACGCGCTTGCTCAATGACGTTGGGATCTTTCGGATCAAGGAAGATTGCGAGCTGCGCCGCGTACAGGTCCTGTTCGGCCTTGACGCTGGCGGCCCTCTCGATGCCATCGGCGTCGTAAAGGACGACGCCCAGATAACGGATGCGCCCCACACAGGTTTCCGAGCACACCGTCGGCTGGCCCGCCTCGATGCGCGGGTAGCAGAAGATGCACTTTTCCGATTTGCCGCTCGACCAGTTATAGTAGATTTTCTTGTAGGGGCAGCCCGACACGCACATGCGCCAACCGCGACACTTATCCTGGTCGATCAGGACGATACCGTCCTCCTCGCGCTTATAGATGGCGCCGGACGGGCAGGCGGCCACACAGGCCGGATTGAGGCAGTGCTCACACAGGCGCGGCAGGTACATCATGAAGGTGTTTTCGAACTGGCCGTAAATCTCCTTCTGCACGCCTTCGAAGTTGACATCGGCCGAGCGCTTGGCGAACTCACCGCCGAGGATCTCTTCCCAGTTGGGGCCCCATTCGATCTTTTGCATGCGCTCGCCGGTAATCAGCGAACGGGGCCGCGCCGTGGGGAAGGCTTCGAGCTCGGGGGCCCGTTGCAGATGCTCGTAGTCGAAGGTGAAAGGCTCGTAGTAGTCGTCGATCTCGGGCAAATCCGGGTTGGCAAAGATGTTGGCAAGCACCCGCCACTTGCCGCCAATTTTGGGCTCGATCTTGCCGTTGCGCTTGCGCCGCCAGCCGCCGTTCCAGCGCTCCTGGTTTTCCCAGTCTTTGGGGTAGCCGATGCCGGGCTTGGTCTCGACGTTGTTGAACCAGGCGTATTCCATGCCCTCGCGGTTGGTCCACACGTTCTTGCAGGTGACCGAACAGGTGTGACACCCGATGCATTTATCGAGGTTCAGCACCATCGCGATTTGCGCGCGAATTTTCATAAAGTGTGCTCCGCCTTGCCTTCGCACTTTCCTGAATGCCGCGTTCTCGAGCTTTGATCCGAATCAATAGGCCTTGGCGGCCGTCCCCTGGCCGTTCTTTGCCGGCGTGAGGGACCCCTGCAGCGGCCGCTCCAGCCAATCGACCTTGGCAAGCTTGCGGATGATCACGAATTCGTCGCGGTTGGTGCCGATGGTGCCGTAGTAGTTGAAGCCGTAGGACTGCTGGGCGTAGCCGCCGATCATGTGGGTCGGCTTCAGCACCGCGCGCGTCACCGAATTGTGGATGCCGCCACGTTGCCCGGTCATCTCGGAGCCCGGCACATTCACGATCTTCTCCTGCGCGTGATACATCAGGCACATACCTTGCTTGACGCGCTGGGAGACGACGGCGCGGGCAACAAGGGCGCCATTAGAGTTGTAGGCTTCGATCCAATCGTTATCGACGATGCCGACCTCGACCGCGTCCCGCTCGCTGATCCACACGATTGGCCCACCGCGTGAGAGCGTCAGCATCAATAGGTTGTCGGTGTAGGTGGAGTGGATGCCCCATTTCTGATGTGGGGTGATGAAGTTGAGGACGATCTGCTTCTCACCGTTGGGTTTGCTGTGGATCACCGGCTTGACGGAGCGGGTATCGATCGGGGGGCGATAGACGCAGAGCGCCTCGCCAAAGGCACGCATCCACAGGTGGTCTTGGTAGAGCTGCTGACGACCCGTCAGAGTGCGCCACGGGATCAACTCATGCACGTTGGTATAGCCGGCGTTGTAGCAGACCTTCTCGCTCTCGAGCCCGGACCAGATCGGCGAGGAGATGATCTTACGAGGCTGGGCGACCACGTCGCGAAACCGGATCTTTTCGTCTTCCTTGGGGGCGGCAAGGTGCTTGTGATCGCGGCCCGTCACCTTAGCCAGCGACTCCCAGGCCTTGACCGCCACTTCGCCGTTCGTCTCCGGCGCCAGCGTGAGGATGACTTCGGCGGCATCGATATCGCTTTCAATCTTGGCTAAGCCATTGGTCGCGCCTTCGTCGCTGACGACGCCGTTTAGCCGTTTGAGGAATTCGACCTCGTGCTCGGTATTCCAGGCTATGCCTTTGCCGCCGTTGCCCAGCTTGGACAGCAGCGGTCCGAGCGCGGTAAAACGCTTGTAAAGGTTGGGATAGTCACGTTCCACCACGGTCACGGTCGGCATGGTCTTGCCGGCAACGGGCTGACATTCCCCGCGCTTCCAGTCCTTGACGTCGATAGCCTGCGCCATCTCGGCTGGCGTGTCGTGCAAGATGGGCGTGAGCACAACATCTTTCTCGCTGCCCAGCACCTCCGCGGCGACTTCGGAGAATGTCTTGGCAATGGCCTTGTAGATTTCCCAGTCGCTGCGTGCTTCCCATGCCGGATCGACCGCGCTCGTCAGCGGGTGGATGAAGGGGTGCATATCCGAGGTATTGAGATCGTTCTTCTCGTACCACGTGGCGGTGGGCAGGACGATGTCCTGGAGTACACGCAGGTCGTCGACATACGGAAGTCCAAGGTGACCAGCAGATCGAGCTTTCCTTCCGGCGCCTCGTCGTGCCAGACCACCTCGGTTGGTTTCTGCGCTCCCATTTCCCCCAGCTCTTTACCCATCACGCCGTGCGTGGTGCCGAGCAAGTGCTTGAGGAAATACTCATGGCCCTTGCCGGAAGAGCCGAGCAGGTTCGAGCGCCATACAAACATGTTGCGCGGCCAGTTTTTGGGGTTGTCGGGGTCGTGGCAGGAGAGCCTGAGATCGCCGGATTTAAGGGCCGCGGCGACGTATTCTTTTGGCTCCTTGCCCGCAGCGGCCGCCTGCTTGGTCAGCTCGAGTGGATTGGTCTCGAGCTGTGGAGCGGACGGCAACCAACCCATGCGCTCGGCGCGCACGTTGTAGTCGATCAATGTCCCGTCCCACCGTCCAGCCGGCGCCGTGGGGGAAAGTGATTCCCTCAACGCCCAGGGTTTCATAGCGCCACTGATCGGTGTGGGCGTAGAAGAACGAGGTGGAATTTTGCTGCCGGGGTGGGCGCGACCAGTCCAGCGCGAATGCCAACGGCAGCCATCCCGACTGCGGTCTGAGCTTCTCCTGGCCGACGTAATGTGACCAGCCGCCGCCGGATTATCGGCCGACGCAGCCGCACATCACCAACATGTTGATGACACCGCGGTAGTTCATGTCGCAGTGGAACCAGTGGTTCATGGCTGCGCCGATGATGACCATAGAACGGCCCTTGGTCTTTTCGGCATTGCGGGCGAACTCCCGCGCGACCTGGATGATCTGGTCGCGCGGCACGCCGCTGATCTTCTCCGCCCATGCCGGGGTGTAGGGCGCCTGCTCGTCATAGGACTTGGCGACGTGATCGCCGCCAAAGCCGCGATCGAGGCCGTAGTTGGCAACCAGCAGGTCGAAGACGGAGGTAACCAACGCTTCCCCGCTTTTGAGAGCGACGCGCTTCGCCGGCACCCTGCGCAGCAGTACGCTCGGGTGGTCGGTACCGGCGAAGTGGTCGTGATCGCGATTGCCGAAGTAGGGGAAAAGCAACCTCGGCCAGCTCGTCGTTATTGGCGGCGAAGCTCAGCTGCAGGGTGGTCTCGCGGCCTTCGGTATCCTTCTCTTCCAAGTTCCATTCGCCCTTCCGCCCCAGCGGAAGCCGACGGAGCCGCGTGGCACGACGATCGCCTCTGAGGTCGCGTCATAGGCAACCGTCTTCCACTCGGGATTGTTGCTCTCGCCCAAGTCGTTGGCAAAGTCGGATGCGCGCAGCAGGCGGTCGGGCACCAAGTGCTCGCCCTGCTTGAGCAAGCGAACCAGCATCGGCATGTCGGTGTATTGCCGGGTGTAATCCTCGAAATACTGCGCCTGCCGGTCGATGTAGACTCGCGCAGGATCACGTGCCCCATGGCCATCGCCAGGGCGGCGTCGGTGCCCTGCTTTACCGAAATCCACAGATCGGCGAACTTGGAGGCTTCCGAGTAGTCGGGTGAGATGACGACGCTCTTTGCCCCCTTATAGCGGACCTCGGTGTAGAAGTGGGCATCCGGCGTGCGCGTCTGCGGCACGTTCGAGCCCCACAGGATCAGAAAGCCGGAATTGTACCAGTCGGCCGATTCCGGCACGTCGGTCTGCTCACCCCAGGTCTGCGGGCTTGCGGGCGGCAGGTCGCAGTACCAGTCGTAGAACGACATGCACACGCCACCGAGCAGCGACAGGTAGCGCGAGCCCGCGGCGTAGCTCACCATTGACATGGCTGGACTGGGCGAGAAGCCGATCACGCGGTCCGGTCCGTACGCCTTGGCCGTATGGCGCTGCGGCGGCAATAATCTCCGTCACTTCGTCCCAGCTGGCACGCACGAAGCCGCCATGTCCACGCTTCTTGGTATAGGCGGCGCGCTTCGCCGGATCCTCGACGATCGAGGCCCATGCCGCGACGGGTTTCCTGTCCTCGCGCGCCTCGCGCCACAGCTTCACAGGCGCGAGCGCACGAGGGGGTATTTCACACGGTTGCCGGAATAGAGGTACCAACTGTAGCTCGCGCCACGCGAGCAGCCGCGTGGCTCATGGTTGGGAAGATCCGGTCGCGTGCGCGGGTAGTCGGTCTGCTGCGTCTCCAGGTGACGATCCCGCCCTTGACGTAGATCTTCCAGGAACAGGAGCCGGTACAGGTGGCGCCGTGCGTCGAGCGTACGATTTTGTCGTGCTGCCAACGCTTGCGATAGCCATCCTCCCAGCGCCGATCCTCGTGCGTGGAGATGCCGTGGCCGTTGGCGAACTCGCCTTCGATGCGCTTGAAGAAGCTGAGGCGGTCGTAGAAATGGCTCATGCGCGTTCGACTCATTCAGCTGGTTGTGCGATCGGTGGGCGCACGGGTTTGTCGATGTCCTTGCCGCGCTCGATGTCTCTGAGCAATCCGCCACGGCGCGTGTAAAACCACCAGGTGACGGCGATGCAGGAGAGATAGAAGATGAGGAAGGCCCACAGCGCTGCCTGCGGGCCGCCGGTGAGGCTGATCGACGTGCCGTAGCTCTTAGGGATAAAGAAGGCGCCGTAAGCTGCGACCGCAGAGGTGAAGCCGATGATCGCCGCGCCTTCCATTTCGGCCTGCCGCGTGCGTGCGGCAGTGTCGGCGGCCGGCATCAGGCGTTCCATCTCGGAGCGCATGATCGACGGTATCGATCCCGCAGGTTGACGCATTGCCGACACCCGACACGAAGAACAGGAAGAGGAACATGGCGAAGAAACCGCTCCAGCTGCCCGCAGCTAGGAAGTAGAGACGCCGCGGCGACGCCCACCGCCATGCCGACGAAGACCCAGAACGTCACCCGGCCGCCGCCCCACCTGTCGGACACCCAGCCGCTGAGTGAGCGCGACAGCGCGCCGACCAGGGGACCGAGGAAGGCGTAGGCGAGCGCGTTGACGTCCGGGAACTGCGTTTTGGCAAGCAGCGGGAAGCCGGCCGAGTAGCCAATGAACGAGCCGAAGGTGCCGGTGTAGAGCCAGCACATGATCCAGTTGTGCTTTCGCGGAAGATCACGGCCTGTTCGACGAACGAGGCCCGGGCGGCCGCGATGTCATGCATACCAAACCAGGCGGCGAAGGCGCTGGCGATGATGAACGGTACCCAGACGTAACCGGCATTCTGTAGCCACAACGGGGGGCGCTTCGGCGCCCCCGGTCGAGGGCGTAGCGCAGTTCGCAGTTGCCGATGGCGCGGGTGACCGCGAGCGGTACCATGAACTGGACGACGCTGACGCCGAGATTGCCAAGCCCGGCATTGAGCGCCAGCGCATTGCCCTTCTCGGCCTTAGGGAGACGAATGTTCGACATCGACGAGGCAAAATTGCCGCCACCGAGGCCGCAAAGCAGGCGAAAGGCCAAAAACAGCCAGTAGGGAGTTGCCGGGTTCTGGACCGCCATGCCGATCCCGAGGGCAGGCAGGATCAGGGACCAGGTGGTGAGGGTGGTCCATAGCCGGCCGCCGAAGATCGGCACCATGAAGGAATAGAAGATGCGCAGGGTTGCGCCCGACAATCCGGGAAGCGCAACAAGCCAGAACAGTTGATCGGTCGAGTAAGTGAAGCCGATCGAGGGAAGCTTAGCGACCACCACCGACCACACCATCCACACGGCGAACGACAGCAGCAGCGCTGGAATTGAGATGAGCAGGTTCCGGCGCGCGATGGCGCGACCCCGCGTTTCCCAGAACTCCGAATTCTCAGGCCGCCAGTCCTCGATCAGATGCGGGCCGAGCGCGCCCACGCGCTTGGGCTCGTGGATCTCCTGCATCTCGGGCAGCTCGGGTAGCTTTTTCAGCTCTTCACCGTAGATGCCCTTCTCCATGGCGCGAATGGCGAGGTGCATCCGCTTGATCAGGGCGATGGCCGAGATCGCGAACAGGGCCATGAAACAGCTCTGCCACACGCCAGTCAGGTCGTTCAGCATGCCGAACAGGATCGGCAGAACAAAACCGCCCAGCCCGCCGATGAGGCCGACCATGCCGCCCACGGCACCCA
>CAVYPA010000022.1:212500-387474 GCA_963770295.1 uncultured Alphaproteobacteria bacterium | reverse complement strand
ATTTCCATGCGCGAGCGTTCGATTGGCCAAGTTGCTTGCGCAGAACCAGGCAAATCGTGCCCTGGACGTAATTTCCCTCCTTAAGCACCTTTCTGTCTCGGTAACAACGTTCCAGGCACCGGCTACTCGAAGGCCAGCTGCCCAAAGTATCGCACCGAGATCGGCCCAAACGCCTGCGTCCTGATGGGTGAACATTACGACCTGCAGGCCGTTGTCCGGCATGTGGCGAGTCATCGCCGCGTAGGCGTCCACCATGGCTCGCCGGAAGTCCTCGTCTTTGCCCTTGATGGCAAGCTTGCGCTGCGAGTCCCATGTCCACTTGTCGAAAGGCGGCGGGGAATTTTTCTCAACCACGCGATGAAGAATTCGGTGATCTCGTGGTAGTTGACCGCGTCAGCGTAAGGCGGATCTGTAATCCATAAATCTGCGACAGCGCACATCATTGCCGCTGGCAATATCTTAACAGCGGCTGCTCCGGCAATGCGCTGGGGGCTCACATAAGACGGATTAAATTCTCCACGAACTCGCCATTCACTTCGGATCGCGTAATTGACCCACGTATTCAGGGCCTGATTAGAGAATACATCCATGGCATCATCGCTAGCGCCGCCTGTTTGCTTGCCGGACCCATCTTTGGCCATCCTCTTGTCCGAGGTCCTCCATCGACAGAGGCGAGAGGAAAGTTGACCACCTCCAAGAAACACGGCAGCGTCTCGGCGGTGCAACGTTGACGAAACAATGCGAGGGTCAGAAGACCGCGCGCTCCAAACAAGTGATGCCAGTGCGTCCATCCTCGCGTCTTGATGGGTTCGTCCGTCTTATCCCCGGGCTCGATCAGCATGTCGGGCACGAGGCCTTCCTTCTGCCAACCAACGAGGCTCGCTCCGACAAGCTCTTCTACCTCGCGCTCACGCGCGCGATCATACTCTGTAACACATGCAAAGAACGTATCAGGGCGGCTCTTGTCGAGCGTATCCTTTGTAACCCACTGAATGCAGTACAGGCGCTCCTGGAAGACATCGTCTGGTCGCGGCTTGAAGTCTGACATTTCCCAACGACGAAGTCGATTTTGCATGTCGCCGGCTTCATCGCGGTAATCGCCGCGTATTGTCTTGATCTCAACCCCTGATTTCTCGGGGTTCATCTGATGCACAAGACGACCTTCGCGAAGAGTGCCTTTGGCAGCCTCTGCCACCTCCTCAGCCGACGCGTCGTTGTGAATCTCGATCTTATATCGTTTCAGTTTCTCATCCGGTACCAACTTGGCTACTACGCTGCGCCCTTTAGAGATGACCCACGACGGTGCCATCGGCACCATCCAACCGGTCTTGGGACACCGAGTCTCGAGGCAATAGAGGAAGGCCTTGGCCCGGTTGCCGTTCTTGTCATGCTCGATACCGAGCTTCGTTACCTCTGCGTCCACAACCGCGGCGACGGCGCGCTGCGCCTTCTCAATCTCGGCGCGCCTTTTGGCGTCGGCGCCAATGATGTTAAACGCGCCCCAAGTCAACATGCACGCAATGGGATTGAGATCAGACGCATGGACATCGCAGCCGACCCTCGCGGCCTCGAAGGGGATCGAGCCGCCGCCGCAGAATGTGTCGCCGACCTTGGGAGTGGCCCATTGGTCGGGATGGGATTTGATGGGGTGCGGCCGAAGTCACCCACCGCTCTCGGAAGTTCGTCACAGTTAAGGCCGCCCGTAATCTGCGATCGAATGAGAGAGCGCCGAGCCCAGCTTCGTTCCGGGGAAGATAAGGTCTGAAGACGGGTACATTGCGCGCGCGTGCTTCAAAATCTCCAGGCATCGTTTGGATAGCGGCACGATGTGGGGGCGTTTCGCCTTCATGCGCTCGGCCGCGATGGTCCAAAGGCACCTTCGCTCATCAATCTCGGCCCAGCGCGCAAGGCGTGTCTCACCGCTCCGGGTTGCCGTCAGCACCAGCCATTCGAATGCAAGTCTTGTAGCGGGCTGAGAATTGCTGGCACGCAGGTGGGCGAGGAACGCAGGTATGCGCTGATAAGCCAGAGCACGATGGTTGAACGACTTTTGATGACGCGTGCCGAGCTCTTCCTTAACACCGACACATGGCGATACCTGCTGGCGATAGCCGCGCAGGATTGCGGACTTGAAGACCACCTCCATGCGCTGCAGCACACGCCTTGCTGTCTCAGCCTTCCCAAACCAAATCGGTGTCAGAAGATCGAGGATCTCTCGCGCTTCAATCTCTCCCACCGGCCGATCGCCAATGCTCGGAAAGACATAGGTCTCCATTGTCGACTGCCACTGCGCAGCATGCTTCGCGTTAGAAAGACTCTTGCGCTTAACGGCGAAGTAGGTCTCGAAAGCGCGGCGAAAAGTTACGCCGCTCGCCTTAGCCATCCGCCGTGCACTCTCGCGCGCTTCGATCGGGTCGATTCCATCCTGCCGTTGCTGCCGGCACGTCGCCGCTTTTTGCCTTGCATCCGCGAGCTTGACCTCGGTCAGCGATCCTAAGCCCATCTGCCGTTCGCGGCCGCCAACGGAATAACGAAAAAGCCAGCTCTTGTTGCGCTGTCCCGCTACCGTCATTGTCACCTGCAGATAGAGACCGCCGCCGTCGGCGTGCACGCCCACTTCAGCGTTCGCCACCTCGAGCGGTGAGAGGCGATTTAGAATCTGGGACACAGGGATCTCTCCGCCTACGGACGTCTGTACCTACGTCCGTACCCATGTTTTGTTCTCGGATTGCACCAGACAGAGCGGGACGGCGAAAAGCGCTAAAATGCCAGGAAGACAATGAAATTATTGGCGTTTCTGGACGTCTTCGGATTTCTTAAAATTACGTCCTGGCGGAGAGGGCGGGATTCGAACCCGCGATACCCTTGCGAGTATGCCGCATTTCGAGTGCGGTGCTTTCAACCACTCAGCCACCTCTCCGAAGCCGCCTGACCTAGCGTTATGCCCCTGGAAACGCAAGTCATTCTTGCCGATCTTGCTGCCTCTTCCGCCAATCTTCATCCTCACCTGTACGCAAGGCCCACCTTGGCAGACGCGTTTGCTCGCCAACCAAGTGCCCAAGGGTTCGACCAGTGATCGTCTGCCCCTGATCGGGATCATCCTGCAATTAAAGCATTCCGCGACCAACCTGGCGACCGCGCCCCCTTGTCTAGACAATTGAGCACAAAGCCGTCTTGCCGATCGCAGCCAAGTCTTTGCGCCCGGAGCGTGTCGCCGTCACGCCCTGTGCCCCACGCCCCAACGAAATCGCAAGCTGTGGGCCAGCGACAAAAGTCGGTCGCCCCGATGCCTTGAAGCTGTGCAACGACGTGACTGGCGGGGGGCGCGGACGTCGAGTGTTCTTGGACCTTGTAGCGCCGACAGGTGAACCGATGTTGATTGCCTTTTGTGGGCTACCCGGAGCCGGCAAGACGACGCTTGCTCGTCGCTTGGCGCAGCAACGGCAAGCCACCTACTTGCGGATTGATGCCATCGAAGAGGCCCTGTTGGCCGACGACGGAGCCCGCCTTGTCGATCGTGGCGCGGGCTATCGCGTGGCGTACGCCGTCGCGGAGGAGAACCTAAAATTGGGCAGAACCGTGATTGCCGACTGTGTAAACCCACTCAAAACTACGCGCGATGCTTGGCGCGAAGTCGCCAGACGTGCCGGCGCCGAACTCGTCAAGGTTGTCGTGACCTGTTCCGACGACGCGGAGCACAAAGGGCGTGTGGACGCACGCCCCTCTGGCACCGCGCGGATCCGTGTGGGCGGACATCCTCAATCGCGCCTTTGAGACCACGGACCCTACCTCTATTGTAATCGACACGGCACATCGCACCGTGGAACAGTGCCTCGCGGCCTTGGACGTCGCCTTGCCGGCACGTCCGGCGTAGGCGTTATCTCCGCTGGCGGTTGCGCTCTTAACACCTCCCTCGCGAGGCCCAACTTCGGCCGGAGCGCCGATTAAGTTTACGGACCATGTGTGATCCCGATGATGACGCGCAGTACCGGACCTCGGCGAACCTTTCTCGACGCGCCGATTTGTTCAAACGGTTCGGGACAGGCGGCTGGCACGCATGGGTGTTTGACCACCTGCTTGCCGCCGGTCTACCAGGCGCGGCCCGTATTGCCGACATTGGCGGCGGGCCTGGCTGGCTTTGGCAACAAAATGCGGCGCGCATTCCCGCGGGTTGGCTGGTGACCCATACGGATCTGTCGCCCGGCATGGTCGCGGAGGCGCGCGCAAACATTGTCCGCCCCGGCAGCGCCTTCGACGTGGTTGATGCTCAACACCTACCATTCGCCGATGCAAGCCTCGACGCTGTCGTCGCAAACCACATGCTTTACCATGTGCCGGATCGCGCGCGCACAATCAGCGAATTTGCCCGCGTACTGAAACCACGCGGGCAGCTCTTTGCCACGACGAATGGCGAGGAGCACATGGCAGAAATTCCCGTGCTCATCGCAGCGTTCAACCGTCTCAACGGCGCCATTTTGCCCGCCTGGCCAAAACTGGGTTTCACGCTTGAAAGCGGCAAATTAGAACTCGAGCGCTATTTTCCGCAAGTGGAGCGCTATCACACGCAACGAGGGGTGATGCGCATCACCGAGGCTCGACCGCTGGTGGCCTGCATCACCTCGCTCGGCTCGCCCGACGAGGCAATCAAAGCAAAACTATTGGCCTACGTGGAAGCCCTGATCGCAGCCCAGCGCACCGTCTTGGTTCGCACACAAAGCGGGATCTTCGTTGCCAGGAAGTGATAGGCGCGTCCGGCATCAGGGCTGCCCGTCCCGCAAGCGCAAGTCCTCGACATCGCCCACCTTGCGGATGCGAACAACCGGCTCATCGTCACTCGGTTTCTCCGCTCGCGCACCAGGATCGCGACAACCGAAGACTTGCCCGAAAAGGCAAGACCACGCATGGCATAGACCGTTACCGGCACGCTTCGGGTCCCATGCAGCGGGAGGGAGGACTGACGCCAGTGTCAAAACCCAAGATCAGCTCCTAGCCGAGCGGCCGTGCAGGCAGACCAAGGCTCTGCAGGATCATTTTGTGGACCTGCTCGACCGGCAAGGCCCCGTCGATGCGGCGCACCTTTCTGCCCGTCTTTTCCAACATCGCAATGGCCGGGACCGTCTTTTCCGCCCACCAACGAAAGCGAGTCCGCGTCTGCTCTTCGCTCGCCTCATCACTGCGACCGCGCAGGGCCAGACGTTTCTTGGCCTCCTCAACCGAAAGCTCAAGAACAATGATCGTGTAGTCGGGGCGATCGAAGAAGACCATCAGCTCGTCAAACATCCGAGCTTGCAGATCGTAGCGCGCGACCCCATCGAAAACAAAATGGGCCCCACTCGAAAAATGACTGCTCACGTAGTCGGCTAGCAGGCTGGTAGCGACAAAATTTGGCACCAGCTTGCCGGCGGCCATGATTGCCGTGATGCGCCGACCCAGCTCGTCGTCCTGCCCTGCGCGCGCGCGAAGCAACGCTCCCTGATCAGCACGCAGGACATGGCGACTAGGATCTAATGCCGCGAGATGACGGACGAGAAGATCGGCCTGCGTACCCTTTCCGGCCCCCGAGATGCCAAAAAAGACAACGGCCATCGCTTGCACCTGGGGAACCGTCAAACGGCTGGCGTTGTCCGGCATCATCGGCTCATCCTCGGCCGCCTTGGGCCGTCTTGCCTTCGAGGTTTCTCGTTGGCACAGTTCGCGCGTCGCATCCAGTTGATTTTCAGGACGCTAATCACTAGCATACGGCCATGCGCACGATAGCTGTGACCGCCAGCGTTCGAATGTTCCGGCCCGACCGTAGGGATACTGGCCGGAAGGGTTGACGCGCGTCCGCGCGAGACATGTGCTGAACCCCAGCTCTTCCGTCCTGACGGGAGGGCTTTTTGATTTTTAGGGTTCGGCGTCCGCACAAAAGGATGCAGTCCATGACCCGCTATCTCGTCACCAGCGCCATTCCCTACGTCAACGGCGTCAAGCATCTCGGCAATCTCGTCGGCTCGCTGCTGCCCGCCGACGTGCACGCGCGCTTCCGCCGTCAAACGGGTGCCGAAGTCCTGTTTATCTGCGCCACCGACGAGCATGGCACACCAACCGAGCTCAGCGCGGCTGCGGCAGGCCAGGATGTAGGCACCTTTTGTGAGCAACAGCATGCCATACAGGCGGACATCTACCGCCGATTCGACCTGTCCTTCGATCACTTCGGCCGCTCGTCGTCGCCGCAGAACCATGCGCTGACCCAGCACTTCTATCGACGGCTCGATGCCGCAGGGCTGATCGCGGAGCGGGACGTCGAACAGGTGTGGTCGCCGACGGACAACCGCTTCCTGCCCGACCGCTATATCCTCGGCACCTGCCCACATTGCCGATACGAGGCCGCGCGCGGTGACCAATGCGACCACTGCGGGGCCCTGCTCGATCCGCCCGAGTTGCTCGCGCCGAGATCGGCCATATCCGGCAGCCGGGACCTTGCGGTCCGGACCAGCCCGCATCTCTTCCTGCGCCAATCATTGCTCGTCGACCGCCTGCGCGACTGGGTCGATCATCGCCACCGCTGGCCCGCCTGGGTCACGTCACTGGCGCACGGCTGGCTGACCTCGGACCTACGCGACCGCTGCATCACGCGCGACCTCGCCTGGGGAGTTCCAGTGCCGCGCCCCGGCTTTGAGGGCAAGGTCTTCTACGTCTGGTTCGACGCCCCCATCGACTACCTTGCCGCAACGCAAAGAATGGTCGGACGCCAACCCGCCGAGCGCGACTGGCGCAGCTGGTGGTGGCAGCCCGGGGACGTCGACTACGTGCAATTTCTGGGCAAGGACAACGTGCCCTTTCACACGGTGAGCTTCCCAGCGACCTTGCTCGGCAGCGGCGAGCCTTGGAAGACGGTCGATGTCATCAAGGGCTTCCACTGGCTGACCTACGAGGGGGGCAAGTTCTCCACGAGCCAGCGCCGCGGCGTCTTCACGGACGCGGCGCTCGATGTTCTACCGGCCGACCTCTGGCGCTGGTGGTTGATCGCCAATGCACCCGAAAGCGCCGACGTCGATTTCAACTTTCGCCGGTTCAGCGCCGATGTCGGCAAAGACCTCGCCGACGTGTTCGGCAATCTTGCAACCCGCACGACCACCTTTGCCTGCCGTGCATTCGACGGTCGCATCCCTGCCGAGGGTGAGCCGGGCTTGCCGGAGCACGCGCTGGCGCAGGAGATCGAGCGAAGGATCGCCCTCTTACGCGGCTGCCATGAACGCCTGGCGTTTCGTCACGCCGCAGCTCAGACGCGCGCGCTTTGGGCGTGCGCGAACGGCTACCTCCAGGAGCAAGCACCGTGGACGACGATCAAATCGGATCCGTCGCGCGCCGCCGTGACGACGCGCACGGGACTAAACCTTTTGGCCCTCTGCGCGGCCGTGAGTTGGAGCATCATCCCGACGCTGGCAAGCCGGGTGCTGGCAGCATTTTCTGAACCTGATCGCCCGCCCTGGCCCGCCGGACCGCCCGCACGGCATCTCGCCAGCCGAAAGGGTCAACCCATCGCCCGGATTGAGCCGCTGGTCACCAAATTGACCGAGGCCGAGATTGCGCAGTTGGAGCGCCGATTTTCGGGACGCCAAATCTGAGGAAGCCACGAGGCATGTGGGGTCGTCGACCTCTCCCGGGCAGGTGGTGGCGAGCACGTTCCGACTGGCAGCATCGTCGATCAGCCGGCATTGTACTTTTTGCGACCGAGGTCGTGGCCGCGTCGGACCGCGGCCCGTCCCATGATCTGCAAGCCAGCAAACGCCCCACGGGTCGAGGTCTCCGGGGCGGTCTCACGGGCACGCGCGTTTGGTGCCGCAAACCAATTGCCATCTATGGAAAAAATGAATGGCCCCATCGCGCAGCGATAGACCCAGGCCCGCGTCCTGACCCGCCTCCGCCAAGGCGCGGACAACGGTTCGCAAGGGGGCAACGCGCTTCGGATTGTTCACGATGCCGGCCCATTCCTCGAACTCGCGCGCCCGGTCCCAACTTTCCTGTCGATCGATCGCAACGCCCGCGTGCGTGATTAAGTCCACAAGCTCGGAACCCGACAGCATGCGAACATGCGAGGGGTCGCGCAGCACCTCAATGCAGCCGCCCACGCTATAGGCCGTGACATCATCACGGCCGGCGCGACCAGTCACGCGGCCATTGGCGCACGCACGCGGGCGCCTACGGGGCGATCGACACGGCGCGTGGCGACGTCACGCACTTCAGCCGCTCGGCCCTTGCGCGCGGTAAATGCCTTGACCAACCTGCAACGCCAGAAAGTCGAAGTCGAACTTGGGGCCGGAGCCGAGTACGCCGTTACTGTCACCGTCGCGATCGCCGTGTTGGCCGATGACCCGGCCCCAAGTTCCGTGGTTGTAAGGTGAGGGGCGGCGCCGCCGTGGGCGCGCAGGTGCTCCTCCTCGCCGACCCGCTCGTGCAGGTTATCGAGCAAGGTGCGGCCGTAGAGCAGGGGATGCCGCCTCGGGTGGCGGGAGGACCGACCGGGTCGCCGCCGAACAAGAGAACCCCATTGCCCCAAGGTGGAGGTGGTCGTCCCGGTGTTGGTGATCAGCACCGCCCCCGCCGCGCGCGCGTTCTGCTCGGTATAGTTGATGCCGTTGGCGTTGGCTCCGCTGACGGCGATCGTTCCAGAATTGATGATCCCGACGGTCAGGGTCTGAGACCCCGGGTTGGTAACGTTGATGCCGTGACTTCCAGCACCCGTCGTTACGATCGTGCCCGTGGCCGCATGATTGAAAAAAATACCGATGCCACTGCCCACGCCCGGCACCTGCACCATGCCGAAGGCCGCTGGGCCGGAAGTTATGATGAGCCCGTTGTCGATCGGAAAGGAATTGTTGGCCACGCTGATGGCCGTGGGGACGGTTTGCAGAACGGCGCCCGGTAGTACGTTGACGATCACGAAGTTGCTGCCCGGTTGCGCCGTGATGGGCGTCGTGGAGGGATTGGGCGGGACGGCAGGATCACAGGTCACGCTCTGAAAAGATCCCGGGTTCGTGTTGTCGCAATTGGCCGCGCTGCGCCGATTTGCAGAAACATGCCAACCGTTATCGCGCTGGCGATCGAGCAACGGCAAACGAGCCCGTTCGATCGGTTTGCGCCGGCAATAGCGACCTTGGGTCGCGGGCACATGGGCACCTCTTCGAGGCTCAATGGGTCGTGCTCTGCAAAGGTCCTGTGCGATACGCACGACGCAATCCGAAACAATTGCACAGGCAAAACACCCACGCGCGCTCCCCGTCGCGCACTTCCGACAACAAAAATCACGTCGACGCAAAAACGAGCGTGCTGACCCGCGCAGCAATGCGCTTGACGCTCAACAAGGCTGAAACGCTGAATATTGAAAACCGAGGTCTAACCGCCCCAGCGCCACCGAATACGGATGCTCTAGAGGCAGCACTCAACGACAGTAAAAAACAAACGCCGTGGTGTCCTATACGTCGTCAACGTGCCGGACACCTACATAGGCAATCCCCCCACGCGCGCAAACTCCATGTGGCTAGTGTACCATTCGCGTCGCCGGCGCGGAAACAAGCCTACCCCAAAAGATGCGAGAGCGTGCTCCGTTGGCAACAATTGTTGCTGCTACAGGTCTTCGTGCGCAGCGATTGATTCGGAAGGCAACGCCTACCAGGATCTCCGACGTCGGGCTTCGAGGGCCCACCGTGACCTTTCGGCGCACGGGCCGCATCCGGATAGGGCCAGCGCTGGCATGCCCGCCCACAATGGCTGGGGTGAAGAAGACCTTGCAGCGTAAGGGCGATGAAAGCAAACGCGCCAAATATTGCGACGGTGGCGCCACAGCCCGCCTTGGCGAAAGAGGCGGTGCCATCGTCGGCGTGGCTATTCTGTTCGGTCGGCTTTGCTGCGTGCACGGGATTGTCGAGCCCACCCCTATCGAAACGGGCCTTGCCGTCGCACGCAAACCCGTTCGGCGACCCGTTAGTTGCGTTGTATGCTTTCAAGATAGCGCTTCAGTTGCAGAAGGGTGCGACGCGAGTGCAAGGCTCCACGCTCACCGCGTCCCCCCTCGACACTGAAAATCTTGCCCCACACCGGCATCGATTGACTGCCATGGGCCGAGATGCTGCCGCCATACGTGATCACTTGAAAGATCCGCGCCGCGGGAAAGGTCCCGCCGGCGCGCCGCGCGATCGTGGTCAGATCGGGGGGCGCAACCTTCAGGGCTGGGGCAACGGGACCGTCACCCTTGCCACTGAGGCCGTGACAACTGGCACAGCGCTCTTGATAGATGGCAGGCCCTGCCGATGTGGGAAATTGGTGGGCAGGTTCGGCGCCGGCCGAAAGCGGCAGCGTCATGACCACGAGCGCCGGCCCGATGCAAAGCAAAAGCACAATTGCTGCCGGCGGTAGCAATAAGAACGCTCTGCCCACGACCATATCAGCCGACCTGCGCACAAGCTTTCGGCGATCTTCTTCCGCCATCGGAGGGACGGGCATCCGAAGTAACCCTGATATTTCCACCGGCGCTCACCGCATCGCCCCCGCACAGTCGGGGTTGCGACGTGTGCCGCAGAGGGGCAATCTTTGTCACCGCCTGCCAACAGGCCGCGCCGCGCGCGAGCGAAGGCTCAAAGATCAGCCCGGTAAGGGCAGCGCCCCAGGCATAAACGCCGCGCGGGCGCCCACGGCAAACGGCCGGAGCGCGGCGCAAGGCCGCTGGCGAGCCGCCCCTCTGTCATACCGCATCGGCGGGCAAGCTCGAGGCTGGAACCCGGCGCATGAGAGGCGGCGCCTTCACGCTGCAGCGCGCCAATCTCCAGAGTCGATTTTCCAATCATCCGGTGCTGACGGAGGGTCATCCCGGTGAACCACCGGGTTGAGCCCACACCTGCCGCACTGAGCAAAACAGGACGCTCCCTCAACGCCGAAGAAGCTCTTTAACCCGATCCGGCCTCGATGCGGGGGCGAAACCGGACTAGGCTTGGTGAGGGAACGGCCGGCTGCCGGAGTTATTCCGTTCTTCTGCCCCGGACTACCGCCGGGTGAGTCAACCTGACGCATCGCTGCTGGCGCCGCAGGTCGGCGCAACCTGAATGGGTCGCATGGCCTCAGCGCGAAGGCGCAAGCCGGCCAAAGGTGCGGGCCAGATCCTGGCGCACATCACGATCCCACGCCCGCAGCACGATCGGCACGTAGGCGAGGCTCACAATGCCCAGCGTCGCAAACAACGTCGAAACCGCCACGCCGGCCGACTGCAGCACGGCGACCACCGCGCCCCCAGCCAGCATGTAGGCGGCATTGAGAACATTGACGGCAGCCACCACACGGGCTCGGCGATCAACGGCTGCCCAGGCCTGCACAGCCGCAAAGGCCGGCACGACAAAGAGGCCCCCGGCCATGGCAAGCCCGCCCAGGGCGACCGTCACGAGCACGCCGTTGCGCGAGGCCACGAAGGCCCAAGGTCCGATCTTGCTGGCTTCCGGCACAACCACGGAGGCGAGCCAGGCCGCGAACAGGGCGAAGGCGCCGATCAAGAGCGCGCCGATCGGAACGAGCGCCAGATTGGGACGGTCGCGGCTGGCGCGCGCCGCAAGCAGTGAGCCAACCGCGATACCGAAGGTGAACACCGAAAGACAGTAGGTCACGACGCCTTCGCTGCCACCAATGCCCTCCTTGATGAGGGTCGGCAGCAAGGACAGGGAAACGAACCCCACCACCCAGAACCACGAAACGATATGCGCGCCGCCCCACAAGCGCCGGTCCGCCTTCAGCTCGCGCAACAGCCTGATCGTCGAAGTCCAAGGATTGATGTCAATAACGAGCCCCGGCGCGGCGGGACCGGCCTCGGGAATGAGCCGTGCCAGCCCCCACGAGGTCAGCGCCAAGAGGCCAACGACGAGGGCCACCGCACCGCCGCTTTGCGCCTCCGCCACGGCCACCCCGCCGGCGATGGTGCCGGCCAGAATGGCAAGGAAGGTTGCCCCTTCCACCAGCGCGTTGCCGGCGGCGAGTTCGGCGGTTTCGAGCTTTTCCGGCAAGATGCCGTACTTCACCGGCCCAAACAGCGCCGCCACGATGCCAAAGAGCGCAAGCGCGATAAAAAGGATCGCGACCGAATGCAGAAAAAAGCCGATCGCGGCGATCGCGGCGATCGGAATTTCCGCCAGCCGGATCGAGCGGGCAATGCGGGCCTTGTCGAACCGATCGGCCACTTCCCCGCCAATGGCCGACAGCACAAAAAACGGGGCAATGAAAACGACGCCGGAGAGCGTCACGAGCACGCCGGCGTGCTGGCCCAGCCCCCCCGTCGCGCCGCCCAAACCAAACAGAATGAGCATCCCCAGCGCATTCTTGAGGAAGTTGTCGTTCAAGGCCGAGCAGAACTGGCACCAGAACAGAGGGGCAAACCGCCGCGATCGCATCAGGGTCTCAAACATCTCAGCGCCCTATCCCAGGTTGGAACCCGCGGCCGTTGCGGGGGGCCCCACACCCTCAAGTGAACTATGTTCAATGCTCGCCGCGGCCCCTACCCCGGCAAATCTGATGGGCCAGACGGCAGGATTGGGCGCGCGCGGCCCAGCAATGCTTGCATCCGTACCAAGGCCATCGCAAATATCAGGCAGCATGGCGGCAACCCAGACACTCCTATGCAGCTCAAAGTTTTCGTCAATGGCGAGGCGACGGTGACCAGCGCGGCGACATTGGCCGAGCTCGTGGCCCAGTTTGGCTTTGCCGACACGGGCGTCGCCACGGCCCTCAACGGTGACTTCGTGCCCCGCGGTGCCCGCCAAACCACGCGGCTTGCCGGTGACGACAAAGTCGAAATCGTTTCCCCACGCCAGGGCGGCTGACCCATGAACACCGCGCTGCCAAACCCGGCGATGCCACCCTCTCTCAGCCTTTATGGCGTGAGCGTGTCGTCGCGCCTGCTGCTGGGCACTGCGCTCTACCCCTCGCCAAAGGTCATGGCCAACTCGGTCAAGGCGGCGGGGGCCAGCATTGTCACCGTCTCGGTGCGTCGCGAGTCGGCCCGCGCCAACTCCGGCATGGGCTTCTTTGAACTCGTGCGCAGTCTCAATGTGCGCGTGATGCCCAACACGGCCGGCTGCCGCACGCCGCGTGAGGCCATCGCCACCGCCCACATGGCCCGCGAGCTGTTCGGCACCGACTGGGTCAAACTTGAGGTGATCGGCAACGATGATACCCTGCAGCCCGACCTGTTCGGCTTACTCGAAGCGGCCCGGGCGCTGATCGGCGACGGCTTCAAAGTGTTTCCCTACACCACGGAGGATCTCATCGCCGCCGAACGCCTGCGCGATGCAGGCTGCGAGGTCCTGATGCCCTGGGCCGCCCCGATCGGCACTGGCCGTGGGCTCGCCAATCCCTATGCGCTGCGCTCCTTGCGCACCTACTTTCCCGACACGCCGCTGATCGTCGATGCCGGCATCGGCGCCCCGTCCCACGCGGCGGCGGCGATGGAGATGGGTTTCGATGCCGTTTTGCTCAACACCGCGGTGGCCCGTGCCGCCGATCCGGTGCGCATGGCGTCCGCGTTTGCCGGCGCCATTGCGGCGGGACGAAGCGCCTTCGAGGCCGGCCTGATGGAAATGCGCGACACCGCCGCGCCATCGACACCGGTCGCGGGCACGCCCTTCTTTGGCCTGGACAAATCCTGATGCCCGCCGTCGCCCTCGACGTCTTTTACCCCATCGTTCCCGACGTCGATTGGCTGGGACGCTTGGTCCCCCTCGGGGTGAAGACCGTTCAACTGCGACTAAAGGAGGCTGCGCCCGAACGCGTCCGCCGCGAGATCGCCCAGAGCTTGGAGATTTGCGCCCGCCACCGCTGCCAGCTGATCGTCAACGACTACTGGCGCGAGGCTTTGGAGCTGGGAGCCGATTTCATTCATCTGGGCCAGGAGGACCTGGCCGGTGCCGACCTCGAGGCCATACGTGGCAAGTCTGCACGCCTTGGCATCAGTACGCATAGCCAAGAAGAGTTGGCCATTGCCCTGGCGGCGCGGCCGACCTACGTTGCCCTTGGCCCGATATTCGAGACCAAACTCAAGGTCATGAAATGGGCGCCGCAGGGCGTGCAACGCATCACACAGTGGAAAGCGGCAATTGGGTCCATACCTCTCGTGGCCATTGGCGGCATTACCCCTGAGCGCGCGGGAAAGGTTTGGGCCGCCGGTGCGGACAGTGTTGCCGTTATTACCGATTTCTTCACGCATGCAAAGCCGACGGAGCGCGTGCGCGAATGGATCGTCTTGGCGCGCGCCCACCTTTCTCAGCCGCAGTAAAGACGAGGGTGGCTTTTGGCGATGGTATTGACGTTGATCACCGGCAGCGATCACTGGCAGCATGGGATGAGCACGCGCGGCGCATAGCCCGCCCATTTTTCGTATGGCGTATCGTCTCAAGCTGAAAACGACTTTGGCGCTAGAAGTGCGCCGCATTGGCCTTGAGCAGGTCGACATCGCGCGCAGTGCGTTGGCGCGTCATGACGATCGTGCCGCCGCCGTGCACGACGCCCGCCGGTGCCTCAAGCGGCTGCGCGCCATGCTGCGCCTGGTGCGCCCGGTCCTGGGCGAGACCTGGTTCAAGCAAAGCAACCGACAGCTTGCCGGCCTCGGCCAACGGCTTTCGCAGAGCCGCGACCTCGACGTCATGGTCGTCACACTGAGCAAACTCGAGAACGGCAGCGGCGGCCTGGCAAAGGACGTGGCGGAGCGGCTAAGGCGCGCTGTCGCCCGCGGCCGCAGCCTGGCCAACGGCGCCGCTAGGCCCGCCTCCGATCGCACCCTTGGCGGCGCCCTGCAGCGCGCGGAAAGACTGTTTGCCGCCGAGCGGCTGCGCGGGCTTGCCCTTGTGCACGTGGCCGCCGGACTTGAGCAGAGCTACCGCAAGGCGCGGCGCACCTTCCGCAAGGCCTACCAGGTGGAAAGCGACGAGGCCTTCCACAGCTGGCGCAAAGCCACGCAGGCACACTGGCGTCACATGCAGCTGCTCGGCCGCGGCTGGCCGGAGAGCATCGGCGCGCGCGCCGCCGAAGCCAAGGAGCTCTCCCGTCTGTTGGGCGAGGATCACGATCTCTGCGTGCTCCTCGCCTTTGCCCAAAAGAACGGCGCAACCGGGCTCGCGGCGGCCGATCTCGACACCTTGCGGGCCTCCTGTCTCAAAGGTCAGCGCCAGATCCGAAACGTCGCCAGGCTGCACGCCGAACGCCTGTTTGCCGATCGTCCGCGCCAGCTCACCAAGCGCATCCTGCGCTACTGGAAGGCGGCCGAGCAGCTTTCGACCTTGCTGCCGCCCGACCGGGAACCGCAACCGAGCCCGGCGCGCCCGCCCGTCACCGCCCCCAGGCCGGCGCGGACCGGAAGCCTCCGCGCCCATGCCGCCTCGGGCAAAAAAGCGGCCCGGCGCCGCAGCCGCCCGCGCCCCAGCCGTTAAAAGGACCGCGGCGGCGGTGCTTTTGCCCTATTCCCCCTGGCGCGCCAAACGCGCCGGCAAAGGCCCTGTGGAGGCCCACACCCTGCGGCCGCAGGTTGAGGTTGCATGGGGCGGGGCCGTTTGCTAGTCGCCAGGCAATGGGGCCATCGCCTCCTTGAGGCCAACCGAACCGCGCGGCGCGAGGCCGTGGGATCTCGTCGGGGCAGCGCCAAACCAAGGTGATGCATCCGACACTTTGCATAAACCGCTTTAGCCAAGGACATTGAGGCATGCGCATTGCAATGATCGGCACGGGTTACGTCGGCTTGGTCTCGGGCGCCTGCCTTGCCGATTTCGGTCACACGCTGACGTGCGTCGACAGCGATAGCAGCAAGATTGCCGCCCTCAAGCGCGGCGACATTCCCATTTTCGAGCCCGGACTTGCCGATCTGGTCGCGCGCAACGTGCGCGAAGGACGCCTCGCCTTTACCACCGATCTGACGGCACCGGTGAAAACGGCCGACGCGATTTTCATCGCGGTTGGCACCCCGTCGCGGCGTGGCGACGGCCACGCCGATCTCACTTACGTGTTCCAGGCTGCCCGCGACATTGCCGCCGGCCTCGATGACTACAAGGTCATTGCCACCAAATCCACGGTGCCGGTCGGCACCGGCGACGAGGTGGCCCGCATCATCGCCGAGGCTCGTCCCAACCTGGCCTTTTCCGTGGTCTCCAATCCCGAATTTCTGCGCGAGGGAGCCGCCATCACCGACTTCAAGCGGCCCGATCGCATCGTCATCGGCGCCGAAGACGAGCGCGCCCGCCAAGTGATGCGCGACGTCTACCGTCCGCTCTACCTCAATCAGGCGCCGATGCTGTTCACGGATCGTCGCACCGCAGAGCTCATCAAGTATGCCGCCAACGCCTTTCTGGCAACGAAGATCACCTTCATCAATGAGATTGCCGATTTGTGCGAACGCACCGGCGCCGACGTGCAAGACGTGGCGCGCGGCATCGGCCTCGACAACCGCATCGGGGCCAAATTCCTGAACGCCGGTCCCGGCTTCGGCGGCTCCTGCTTTCCCAAGGACACCTTGGCGCTGATGAAGACTGGCCACGACTTCGGGGTGCCGAGCCGCATCGTGGAGACCGTGATTGCCGTCAATGATCAGCGCAAGCGCGCCATGGCGCGCAAGGTGATCGACATTTGCGGCGGCAACGTGCGTGGCCGCACGATCGCCGTCTTGGGACTGACCTTCAAGCCCAACACCGATGACATGCGCGATGCACCCTCGATCGCGGTGATCACGGCGTTGCAGGACGCCGGGGCGAAGGTGCGCGCCTACGACCCCGCGGGCATGAAGCAGGCCAAAGGCCTGCTCGACAACGTCGAATACAGCAGCGATCCCTACGCCTGTGCCGAGGGCGCCGACGCCCTTGTCATCTGCACCGAATGGGACGAGTTTCGGGCGCTCGACGTCGAGCGGGTGCGGGCAAAACTGAAAACGCCCATTCTCGTCGATCTGCGCAACATCTATCGTCCCGAGGAGATGGCGCGCCAGGATTTCACCTACGTGAGCGTCGGCCGGCCGCCGGCGCGCAAGGAGGAATGAGGTTCGGCAAAAGCGCCGTTGCTGGCGCCAATGAGCGAGGCCCCCGGTGAACGCGCAAGCTGCTCAAAGCCCTCTTCCCGCCACGGCCTCGACCGGGCCCGAGACCGGATTTGGCACCCAATTTGGCAGCGGACCTGGCCGGATCGGCGTGCTCCTGCTCAATCTCGGCACGCCCGAAGCGACGAGCTATTGGCCGATGCGCCGCTATCTCAAGGAGTTTTTGTCCGATCGGCGCGTCATCGAAGTGCCGCGGCTCAAGTGGTGGCCCATTCTCAATCTGGTCATTCTTACCGTCAGGCCCAGCCGAAAAGGCAAGGACTACGAGAAGATCTGGAACCGGGACCGCGATGAAAGCCCGCTCAAGACCATCACGCGAGCGCAAAGCGAAAAGCTGGCGGCCGCGTTGGGTGCGCCGGCCGTCGTGGTCGACTGGGCCATGCGCTACGGCAATCCGGCAACGGCGGCCGCAATCACCCGACTACAGGCGCAGGGCTGCGAGAAGCTTTTGCTGGTGCCGCTCTATCCCCAGTATGCGGCCGCGACCACGGCCAGCGCCTGCGATCAGGCCTTCCGTGCGCTGATGCAGCTGCGCTGGCAGCCCGCCGTGCGCGTCGTGCCGCCCTACTATGCCGAGCCGGCCTACATCGACGCCCTGGCGCAATCCCTGCGCCAGGCGATGGCACGGCTCGAACGCGAACCCGAGGCCGTAGTGATCTCCTTTCACGGCATGCCGCAACGCAACGTCGATTTGGGCGATCCTTATTATCAACACTGCCAGGCGACCTCAAAGTTGCTGCGCGCCCAGCTCGCCTGGCCGCAGGCCGATTGGCACACGACCTTCCAATCACGCTTCGGTCGCGAGCAATGGATCGAACCCGCCACCATCGAAGCCATCGAGCGCCTCGCCAAGGGCGGCGTGCGCCGTCTCATCGTGATCGCGCCCGGCTTTGCCGCCGACTGCCTGGAGACGTTGGAAGAGCTCGACATGGAAAACCGCGCCGTCTTCCTGGCAAACGGCGGGGAGAGCTTTGCCTACGTTCCCTGTCTCAACGACGGTGCGGCGGGGATGTCCATGATTGAAGCGATCGTGCGGCGCGAATTGAGCGGCTGGATTTGATTGAGGCGCCAGCGATCATCGCCGTGTGCCTGCTGAAAAGCCCCTGAAAACACTTTTGAATTCATTATCCGTAACTCTGTCATTTACCCGTCATTTGCATTCCCACCCTAAAACTTGCCGCAGTTCGCACCTAAATAACAAGCAGGTCTCGACGGCAGGTTACTTCAGATGAACATCAGCGGCTTTGAAGCATTTGTCGTCGTTTTCCTGGTGCTGGCGGCCGTGGCCCTATGGTCGACGGTGAAGATGGTGCCGCAGGGTTATAACTACACGGTGGAGAATTTCGGACGCTACACGCGCACCCTCAATCCGGGCCTGCATATTTTGGTGCCGGTCATGGAGCGCGTCGGCGCCAAAATGAATATGAAGGAGCAGGTGATCGATATTCCCTCGCAGGACATCATCACCCGCGACAACGCCATGGTCACCGTCGATGGCGTCAACTTCTATCAAGTCCTCAATGCCGCCAAGGCGGCCTACGAGGTCGACCGCTTGGAGGGCGCCATCGTCAACCTGACGATGACCAACATCCGCACCGTCATGGGTTCGATGGATCTCGACGAGTTGCTGTCCAACCGCGACACCATCAACGCGAGGTTGCTGCAGGTGGTGGATGCGGCGACCGAAGCCTGGGGTGTCAAAGTCACGCGTATCGAAATCAAGGACATCGCACCGCCGCGCGACCTCGTCGACAGTATGGCGCGCCAGATGAAAGCCGAGCGCGACAAGCGCGCGCAAATCCTGGAGGCCGAGGGCCTTCGCCAGGCCGCCGTGCTCAAGGCGGAAGGCGAGAAGCAGGCCGTGATGCTCGCCGCCGAAGGCCGCAAGGAGGCCGCCTTCCGTGACGCCGAGGGGCGCGAGCGCGCGGCCCAGGCCGAAGCCAAGGCCACCGAAATGGTGAGCCAGGCGATCGCCGGCGGCAATGTGCAAGCCATCAACTACTTTGTCGCCAACAACTACGTGAAGGCGCTCGAGGCCATTGCCCGCTCCCCCAATCAGAAGGTGCTGATGATGCCGCTCGAGGCTTCCGCCGTCATCGGCTCATTGGCCGGATTGGCCGAAATCACGCGCGAGGCCTTCGGCAAGAACGGCGGCGGCTCACAGGCGGTCTCGGGCGGTCGTAGCTCACCCCGCAACAGCAGCGTTCCCTCCACTTGAAGGCCCCTCCACTTTTGCGGTCAAAGAGCCAGCGCGCCGCGCCGTCGCATCGGACCCGCCACCAGGAGGACTGACATGCCGCCCGCGTTCGCCTTCCTCGCCGGCTTCGGGGCCTGGAACTGGTTCATCCTCGCCGCCCTCCTGTTCACGCTCGAAACCTTTCTGCCCGGCGTGCACTTTTTATGGTTCGGTATCGCCGCCGTCGTCGTCGGCGCGCTGGCGCTTCTCACCGGCGTCGGCTGGCCGTGGCAGATCATCGCCTTTGGCCTGCTCGCGATCGCCACCGTGTTCTGGGTACGGCGCTACGTGCGGCCCGACGTGGCCTTGAGCGACCTGCCCAATCTCAATGAGCGCAGTCAGCAGTACGTCGGCCGCTCGCTGATCGTCGAACAGGCCATCCAGAACGGCCGCGGCAAGGTGCGCGTCGGCGACACCCTATGGCAAGCCGAAGGGCCGGATCTGCCCGTCGGGACCTGGGTCAAGGTCACCGGTGCCAGAGGAACCATTTTGGTCGTAGAGCGTGCTTCGGCCTAGACAGGAGCCCGGCGCCTTCGCCTGGATGCTGGCCACCGTCAGCCTGGCCCTGCCCTGGCTCGGCATCGGGCTTTGCCTCGGTGGGCTCTTTCGCCTCACCCGCGGCGAGACGACGGGCGGTTGGTTGCTGCTCGCGGGGCTCGCCAGCATCATCGCCGACATCGCCATCGATTTCGTCTGGGCGCACCCGGCCGTCAGTATCAGCGATCAGCCCGACCTCAACCAACGCGCCAGCCAGTTGGTCGGTCGTATCCTCATCCTCGCCGAGGCCATCGAAGGCGGCCGCGGCCGCGTGCGGGTCGGCGATACGCTCTGGCAGGTCGAGGGCCCCGACCTTCCCTGCGGTGCCGAGGTGAAGGTCGCCGCCGCCAAGGCAACCCTGTTGCAGGTCGAGCGCGTCGGTTCCTGAGCAGGGGCGGGGATAACGCCGAGTCGGACAGGCTTGCGCGCGCGGAAAACCGCGGCGGTAACCCGCAAAAGGCGCCCACCGCACCGCCGCGGCGTCGCAACGGGCCTTGAAATCTCGCGATCTTGCCTTCCTTTGGCCCCAAGTCAGCGCTTTTCTGGGCAGGATTTTGTTGGCGCAGGGGGGCCGCGCCTTGCACAAAGCGTTGGTGATTGTTCCGATTTTGGGTTGGGTGGGCGTCGGCGCGCTGTTGCATCAAACCCGAGGCTGGCCCGCCGTCAAAGCCGACGAGGGGGTCGTCGTGGTCGTACCGCCACGCCCGGCGGCCACGAACCCGGCGGCGGCCCCGGCGCAGGGCACCCTTCCCCGCAGTTCCGATCGGGCGGGGCTGGCGCGCGAGCTCCACAAGGAGCTGAAACGGGTCGGCTGCTACGAGGGCGACATCACCAGCACCTGGACCCCTAGCTCGCGCCAGGCCATGCGGCGCTTCACGGCAAGCGTCAACGCCAAGCTACCCCTCGAAGAGCCCGACCTCGTCCTGCTGCGCCTCGTCCAGAGCCAGGCGCACCGCGTCTGCAGCTGTCCGGCCGGGGCAGCGGAGGGGGCCAAGGCCGCGTGCACGGAAAACGCCGCTGCCGCCGAGCCTGCGAAAAAATCGCTTGTCGAGACGCGCCGGGACGAGGGCAGCCCCCAGAGCTCGACGCCGTTGATCGTGGGCGCGGCCGCCACCACGGCCGCCGCGGCAACGCTGCTGGCGCGACCCGAGGCCAACGCCGGCAACGCCAGGCCGATGGTGGCCGCACCGGCGGCAGGGGAGGAGGATAATCGCGCGCCGCGCTCACCCCGCCAGAGCGGTCCCACGCCGCCGGCCGAGGTCTACGCCGGCCGCCGCCGTCATACGGCACCTCGCGCCGAGTTCGCGCCCCCCGGTCGTGGTACAATCGCTGGTGCGCAATGTGCAGCGCGCCCTCACGTCCTTTGGCATCCGCTAGCGGGACCGAGCGGCCCTGGCTGGCCCGTTGCGTCCACGCCCGCGCCCTCCTACATCCTGCCCGGGAGACTTCGCGTTTTGCCTGAGGGGCGGACCCCGCCCGATGATCCTCACGCCGCAATGAAAGCCGATGACCGCGCCCGACCTCAAAATTACCCGCGAACAGAGCCCCACGCGCGGCCGCTACGTGGCGCGTCTTGCGGGCCATGAGGGCGAAGGCGAACTCGCCTATAGCCGCACGAGCAAGACCCTCGTCATCGCCGAGCACACCGCGGTCGATGATCGTCTGCGCGGCAACGGCGTGGCGCTGGCGCTCGTGCGCCGGTTCGTCGAGGACGCGCGCGCGGAAGGCTTCAAGATCTATCCGCTCTGTCCCTTCGTGAATGCCGAACGCCGTAAGCATCCCGAGTGGGCCGACGTTTTCCAGGACTGAGCGCCCCCGTTCGGCCGCAGAGCTTCCACATTTTGCCGCTAGCTACAGGGGACGTGCGGGATTGTTTTGCGTGGACCTTTGAGGGCAAAGTCCGCGCCCGCCGGATTGGACCCGTATGCCGACGCTCAGATTGCTATTGGCGCTCAGTCTCATCGCCTTGGGCACCACCGGGGCTGCCTTTGCAATCAGCGGCTATTTCGATCCGCGGCCGTGGCCGCAGGAGGCGAAGGGACCTGAAAAATCCAAGCTCGAAGTGGGGGCTCTGAAGCCCCGGCAGCGTTTCGTTGCCATCGAGGCCAAGGCGAAGCCGGCGGCAGCATCGACCGCCGTGGCGGCACCGCCGCCGCACCCAAAGCCCGCCACCCCCCTCGCCAAGGCGCCGGCGAAAAAACCTCCGCCTGGCAAAGAGGCCAACGTGCAGCAGGCCGCGGCCTGGTGGCCGCTCAGCAATCTTTTCAAGAACTAGGCTTAGGCCACGCCGGCGCGCAACAGGTCGTGCACGTGCAGGACGCCGACCGGCTTGCCCTTGTCGACCACGAACATCTGCGTGCGCTTTAAGGCATTGAACTGCTCGAGCGCGGTGGAGGCCAACGTATTGGGAGCGAGCGTGTTCGGCTTGCGCGTCATGATGTCCTGCGTGCGCTGGCCGAGTAGGTCGGACCCCATATGCCGCCGCAGGTCCCCGTCGGTAATCATGCCGACCAGCCGTCCTTTGGCATCGACGACGCCAAGGCAGCCGAAACTCTTCTGCGTCATGATGACGATCGCCTCGGACATGACCTTGTCTTCCGCAACCAGCGGCAGGCGTTCGCCCGTATGCATGATGTCGGCAACGAACTTGAGGCTGGCCCCCAGCGAGCCGCCGGGATGGAAGACGCTGAAATCGTGCGCCGTAAAGCCCTTGTTTTCGAGGAGCGCAATGGCGAGACAGTCGCCCAGCGCCAGCTGCATGGTCGTGGACGTCGTCGGCGCCAGCCCGTGCGGACAGGCCTCCTTGGCGCGCGGCAACTCCAGGACCACGTCCGCCTGCTTGCCCAAGGCCGAATCGGCGCGCGACGTTAGCGCGATCAGCGGCACCTTGAAGCGGCGCGAATAGGTGACGATGTTGCCCAATTCAACGCTCTCCCCGGACCAGGACATCGCCACGATCACGTCCTCCCGCGTGATCATGCCGAGATCACCGTGACTGGCCTCGCTGGCGTGCACGAAAAAGGCCGGCGTGCCGGTGGAGGCAAAGGTGGCGGCCAGCTTCTGGCCCACGTGTCCGCTCTTGCCGATGCCGCTGACGATGACCCGGCCAGCGGCCGCGGCAAGAATGCCAACGGCGCGGTTGAAAGGCTCCCTCAGCTCGCCTTCGAGCGCGGCCCTGAGCGCCGCCAGACCTTCGCATTCCAGATCGAGCGTGCGCGTCGCCGATTGAGCCGCCGGCGGCGGCGAGACAGCGAGGGGCACGATCTCAAGCTTGCGTTTGGCGCCGCTCATGCGCATGGCAGACCCCCTGTTCAACCCGGCGTGCCCGTTTTCCCTCACGGGTGCTGGCCTTACCTCTAGCAGAGCTCGCTCTTTTCTGCCAATTGCCTTGGCGTCGGCGCGGCGCCCTTCAACAACTCCTTAACCCGCGCCCCCCTAGGCTGATCGGCGCGTGTGCGTATCCTCGGGGGCCATGGTGTGGGGCCGGCGTGATCCGCGACCGCTTTGTTGCCGTCTTTCCGCTCGAGCCGATCGCCGCGGGCAGCCTGGGCCTAGTGGGCGCCCTTGCAGTCGCCCTGGCAATCGCCCTGACGAGCAGCCCTTGCGCACGGGCCCAGAGCCGCGACGGAGGCGCGCATCAGCCCCCGACCGCGCGCAAGGCCCCCCCCGCCGCGCCCAAGCCCGCAACGGACCCCCGGCTTGACGCCAGCGTCGAACAGGGCGCCGCAACCGCCCCCACGATGGGCGAAACCAAGACCGCGGAGGGCACGGAGGATGGCGCCGAGGACGCCCCCCTCAGGGCCGCCTCCACCGCCAACGCCGGGGCGAGCCCGACCCCGAGGGCAAGGGCTGACGACGGTGGACGGCGTGGTCCTCGCCGACGGTACCGTCCCGGTCCTAGACGGGATGGCCGTGTTGGCGACCGAGCCGCGCACGGCGGAGGATATCGCCGCCTTCCAGCTGCCGCCCGCCCGGCTATGATCGCCTCGGCGTGCGCGTACGCTATTGGCGGCGCGGCGGCTCCGCCAAAAGCTTTGCAAGTTCGCCGCGCAGGGTTGGGCCCAAGTCATCGCGTTCGAGCGCGAGCGCGATGTTGGCCAGCAGGAACCCCATGCGGCCACCGCAGTCATAGATGGTGCCGTCGAAGCGCACGGCGAAGAAGGGGTCGCGCTCGGCCAGCCTTTTCATGGCATCGGTGATCTGGATTTCGCCGCCGGCCCCCCTCTCGCCGCGTTCGAGAATGGGAAAAATCGTCGGCTCAAGGATGTAGCGTCCGGAGATGTGCAAGTTGGAGGGTGCCTGTCCCGCTTTCGGCTTCTCGATCATGGCGGTGATGCGCGAGACCTTGGCGCTGGCATCCTCCACGCCGACAATGCCGTATTGATGCGTCTCCTCGGGCGGCACCGGGGCCACGGAAATGTAATTGCCGGGCTGATCCCGATAGGCCTCCATCATTTCGCCGATGCAGGGTTTGGCGGCGTGATGCAAAACGTCCGGCAAGAGCAGCGCAAAGGCCTCCTCACCGACAATCTCGCGGGCGCACCACACCGCATGCCCAAGCCCGAGCGGGGCCTGCTGGCGCGTGAAGCTCGTTTGCCCGGCCGCCGGCAGGTCGCGCCGCAGCGCCGCCAGCTCTTGCGTCTTGCCGCGCTCCTCGAGCGTGCGCTCCAATTCGTATTGGCTGTCGAAGTGATCCTCGATCGCCCCCTTGTTGCGCCCGGTAACAAAAATAAAATGCTCGATGCCGGCGCTGCGCGCCTCCTCCACCACGTGCTGAATGATGGGCCGATCGACCACGGTCAAAAGTTCCTTGGGCAGGGCCTTGGTCGCCGGCAAAAACCGGGTTCCGAGCCCCGCCACGGGCAAAACCGCCTTGCGAATGGACTTTCGCGATTTGTTCATGCTTGTTAACTCAATCTCCGGCAGGGTATGAGCGCTTCGTCGGGCGGCCACTGTAGCGCATCCGGCGCGGCTGAGGAAAATCGAGGCCGCCGCGAGGCCCCCCGCGAGACGAAATGGGATCGACAGCATGCGTGCGCTTGTGACCGGTGGAGCGGGCTACATCGGCAGCCACATGACGCTTGAGCTTTTGGACGCGGGCCACAGCGTCGTCGTGCTCGACGACCTGTCGAGCGGTCGCGCCGCCGCCGTACCCGAACCTGCCACCTTCGTGCGCGGCGACGTTGGCGATCAAGCCTTGCTGCGCCGCCTGCTGGAGGACACCGGCGTGGAGGCGATTTTGCATTTTGCCGGATCCATCGTGGTACCGGAGTCGGTGGCAAATCCCCTCGCCTACTATCTCAACAACACCGTGAAGTCGCGCGCCTTGATCGAGACGGCCGTCGCGACCGGGGTGCGGCACTTTATTTTTTCCTCCACCGCTGCCGTCTACGGCATGACCGGCAGCACCCCCGTCGCCGAAACCGCCCCGCTCAAGCCGCTCTCGCCCTACGGCAGCTCCAAGCTGATGACGGAAATAATGCTGGCCGACGCCGCCCGCGCGCACGCGCTCACCTACGTCGTGCTGCGCTACTTCAATGTCGCCGGCGCCGACCCGCAGGGGCGGTCTGGACAATCGACACCGCGGGCGACGCACCTCATCAAGGTCGCCTGCGAGGCTGCGCTCGGCAAGCGCAACCACCTCGACGTCTTCGGCACCGACTATCCGACGCCCGATGGTACGTGTATTCGCGACTATATCCAGGTGAGCGATCTGGCGCGCGCGCACAGCGCAGCCCTCGCCTACCTCGCCGCCGGCGGCGCCAGCGACACCTTCAACTGCGGTTACGGGCGCGGTTTTTCGGTGCTGGAAGTCGTCGAGGCCGTCAAGCGCGCCGCGGGTCGGACCTTCGAGGTCCGCCTCGGCGCCCGCCGCCCCGGCGATCCGGCCCAGATCGTGGCCGCGTCGGAAAAGATTCGCAGCAGCCTTGGCTGGGCGCCAGCCTACGCTGACCTTGATGTTATCGTCCGCCAAGCCCTCTCATGGGAAGACCACCTCGGTGCCGCACACCCCTGACGGAGACCCGCGTTCCGCTATGCTCAGGCTTACAGCAAAGGTCGCGCTCAAGGCGCGAGGACGAGGCGTTCCACCCCGGGCAGCGGCGGCGCGGCGCCGGCGTGCGGTTGGGATCATCTTGGCCCCCATCATCATGGCGCTCGCCTGGCTTGCCGGTGCGGTGGCCAGCCGGCCGGTCCTGGCCCAGGCCGACGCGGGCTATCGCAGCTTCCTGACCGAGCTATGGCCCGAGGCCCAGCGCATGGGCATTTCGCGTGCCACCTTCGATCGCGCCTTTGAGGGCGTCGAGCCCGATCGATCGCTGCCCGATCTCCTGCTGCCCGGCCAAGAGGTCAAAGGTCAGGCGGAGTTCACGCGCACGCCGGCCCAGTATCTTGACGCCGACTACCTCGGCCGCCTCAGCGAGCAGGGCCGCGCGCTCCTCAAGCAGCACGCCGCACACCTGGAAAAGATCGAGACGGAATTGGGCGTGCAACGCCAGTTCGTGCTGGCGATCTGGGGCCGCGAAACCGCCTTCGGCAGCTACCGTTCCAACTACTATGTGATCAAGGCGCTCGCCACCCAGGCCTATCTGGGACGCCGCAAGGACATGTTTCGCACCGAACTCCTCTACGCCCTGAAGATGCTCGAGGATGGGGTGCGCAGCCGCGAAAACATGACGGGGTCGTGGGCGGGCGCCATGGGCCTGACCCAGTTCATGCCGTCGGAATACTACACCGTCGCCTATGATCTCGACGGCGACGGGCGCAAGGATATCTGGACCTCGACGGGCGATGCGCTGGCCTCCGCCGCCAACCAGCTGCGCGCCAAGGGTTGGGTCCCCGGCCAGAGCTGGGGCTACGAGGTGCGCCTGCCCGCGGGCATCCCCTGTCTGCTGGAGGGCCCGGACCATCGCCGGCCGCTCAAGGATTGGGTCACGATGGGGGTCGGCCGCGTCGCCGGCGCCTTTCCCGCCGACCTTGCGGAGGCCCCGGCCTTCCTGTTGATGCCGGCGGGCAGCCATGGCCCCGCCTTCCTGGCGCTTGAGAATTTCCTGGTCATCAAGGCCTACAACATGTCGGACCTCTATGCGCTGTTCGTCGGCAACCTTGGCGATCGCATCGGCGGCGGGCAAGCCTTCACAACGCCGTGGGTTGACCTCAAACAACTCTCGGCCACAGGAATCCAAGAAATTCAGACAGGGCTCAAAAAACTAGGCTACGACGTGGCCAAGATCGACGGCAAAGCCGGCATGAACACCCGCGCCCTGGTCGGGGTCTACCAGAAGGCGAGCAACCTCAAGGTCGACTGCTGGCCGACCGAGGCCGTCATCAAGCATTTGCGTGCCAACCCGCAACTGAGGGCCTCCGCGGCCGGCGCCCCGGCCGAGACGGGTGCGACGGCGCCCCGCTAGTGTTTGCCGGCAAGGGCGCTCGCGCCCTCCCGCCATCGTCTGCCGCCCCATTCCTCTCGCCGACCACCTTGCGAGGGGGCGCGAACTTGAGCATGCTGGCTGGCACCGCACCGCCTCGCGCGCGCTGCCATTTGGGTCGTTAGGGGGGGTTGGTATTGGGTGGGCGCTTGTCTATTGGGTGGGCGCTTTATCGGTGTTACGAGGGGTTCGGGGGTCGCCAACGTGGGCGATGCCGCACCCGCCGATGCGCCCGCAGGGTTCAAGCGAGAAGGGTTCAAGCGAGGACCATGTCGCCTCCATTGCACGTCCTACTTGCCGTTCTCTTGCTCGCGCTCCGGTTTGCCACCAGCGCCGCGGCGCAGGAGGGACCGTCGGGGACCAGCTATCTCACCCCCTTTCCCGAGGGCGACATCTATAAGCTGCAGGCCTACGGCGATGCCTTTGCCGAGGGTTTGATGGAAGGCCTGAACGAAGCCTTCGCCGGCGACCGCCGCATCCAGGTGGCCCGCAAGCATCGCCCCCTGGCCGGCATCGCGCGCGCCGATTTCGACAGCGAAATGAAGGCCGAGGAAGCCTCGCGCGAGCCGCTGCACATCGCCGTGATCATGATCGGCTATGGCGATCGTATTTCCATCCGCCAGGACGCGCGCGAGCGTTTCGTGCTGGGCTCGCCGGAATGGCGCGAGGAATACGGGCGCCGCGTCGACCGCTTCCTCAAGATCCTGAAACGGCGCAACGTCGGGCTCTATTGGGTCAGCCAACCGATCATGCGCCGCTACGAGGTCAATGATCCCGCCCAGATGATGAACGACATCGTGCGGGACAAGGCCTACCTCAATGGCATCAAGTTCATCGATCTTCAGGCGCAATTTGCCGACGAGTCCGGCAACTACTCCGCCTACGGTCCGGACATTACGGGGCGCCAGCGCCTGCTGCGGGAGGCCGACGGGGTGGGTTTCACCCACGCTGGCAATCGCAAGCTCGCCCTGTTCGTCGAGCAAGAAATCAAACGCGACCTGTCGCAGGCGCGCAAGGAAAGATCGATCCCGCTAGCGGGCAGCGAGAGCGAGCAAGAACGCATCAACGCCTTGCGGCCGCGTTCCAACGCCGAGCCGGACACCGCAGGCGGCGGCAAGAGCGGCAGCGGCAACGCGCCGGAGGCCAAGGCAGCCGCAGGATCGGGCGGCGCGCCGACCTCGGGGCCGGCAACGGACGGCGCCTCGGACCAGAAGGCCGACAACGGCCGCATCACCTTAAAGAGCATCGGCGCCGCCGGGCGTGAGGAGTCCTTCACCCTCGACCTGCCGCGGCCGGCCATTCCCTCCGCGGTGGTGGCGCTGGTGACCCGCAATCAATCCAACGAGCGTCCCGCCTCGATGGGCGACGTCGTCGCCGACGAGATCGGCGGTGGGCTCGTCGTCTTGAGCTCGATTACGCCGGCGACCAGTGGCTCGGGCTTGAACCGACGCCAGGCCCCGAGCCAGGCGCCCTACTATCATGTGCTGATCAAGGGCGAGCGGCTGCCCACAAAACCCGGCCGAGCCGACGACTTCGGTTGGCCGCGCGTCGATCCCGATATCCCCGAGCCCGAGCCGGTGCGGCGTGCGCGACCAAACCCGCCCAAACCCGCCGCGCCACCGCGCAGCTAAACCCGATTGCCGAGCCCAGCAGCGCAAGAGGAGCCGCAGCGCGCCCGCGCCTTCAAGCCGTTGCTGGCCCGCGCGCCGCGGCATTTGGCCGACGGCGACCGCGTTCGAGCCGGCTGCGCTGGCCGCGCCTGCTCGCCATACCATCGACTTTGCGCAATGCCGCCTCGAAGGCATCGCGCAGCGCCATGGTCAGCTCTTCGCTGGCGTGGCTGCCGACCCGCTCATGACAGACCACAACGGGCCGCTGGCGGGGAACCCCGATTTCGATCTTAATGCAGTAGACCTTTGGTTTGAGCGCCGTGCGCTGGGTGGCCTCGAGCACGACGCGGCAGCTCGTCATGCGCTCGAAATGCTTCTCCAGTTTGGCAACCTTTTCGCGTACCCGCTGCTCGATGGCTTCGCTTCTCTGGATCCCGTGGAAATGCACCTCGACCGGAGCGTTCATGGCTAAACCCTGCCTGCTGAGATCGGACACGACCTATCTCAGCACGTAGGGCGGGCGCTGGCCAGATCAAGAGCACGCTTTCGTTTAAGATTTTCCACCGCAGCGCCCGCCCCTGAGTTAGCGGGCGAGGTCGCTTCGACCCATCAGGAAGCTGTCGATGGCGTGCGCCGCCTGCCGGCCCTCGCGAATGGCCCACACCACCAGGCTCTGGCCGCGCCGGATGTCGCCGGCGGCAAACAGCTTGGCTTTACCCTTGATGCGATAATCGCGTTCGTTGGCATCAAGCCCCTTGAAGCGCCCGCGCGGCACCACGCTGAGGCCCAGCTCGGCCACCAGGTCGCTTTCCACCGGGCCGGAAAACCCCATGGCGAATAACACAAGGTCGGCCGGCAGCTCAGCCGCGCTGCCGGCAATGGGCTTGAAAGAGGCATCGACGCGCGCATAGAGCAATTTTTCCACCTTGCCGTTGCGGCCGGCAAAGCCCGTGGTGGAAATCGAGTACTCGGTCTTGGCGCCCTCGGCCTGGCTGGACGAGACGCGCAGCTTCAGCGGCCAATGCGGCCAGGACAGCGCCTTGTTCTCCTTGGCGGGGGGCTGCGGCATGATCTCCAGCTGCGTCACCGACTTGGCGCCCTGCCGGAACGAGGTGCCGATGCAGTCGCTCCCCGTATCGCCGCCGCCGATGACGATCACGTGCTTGCCGTCCGCCGTGATCTGCGGCTCGTCGCGCTGCGGCTGACCCGCAATGCGCCGGTTCTGCTGCGGCAGAAACGTCATGGCAAACACCAAGCCATCGAGCTCGCGTCCCGGCGATTTTTCGAAGAAGTCGAAGGGCTGTTCCGAGCCTCCCGCCAGCAGCACGGCATCATGCTCGGCCTCAAGCCGTGGCGCCGACAGGTCGCGACCGACATGAACGTTGCTGTGGAAGACGACGCCTTCGGCTTCCATCTGCTTCACGCGGCGCTCGACGATGCTCTTTTCCATCTTGAAGTCGGGAATGCCGTAGCGCAGCAGCCCGCCGGGGGAGGGATGCTTGTCGTAGACGTGCACCTCGTGGCCGGCGCGCGCCAACTGTTGCGCGGCGGCCAGGCCCGCCGGCCCCGAACCGACGATCGCAACCTTCTTGCCGGTCTTCTTCTCCGCCGGCTCGGGCGCAACCCAACCCTCGGCAAAGGCCTTGTCGGCAATGCTGCACTCGATGGTCTTGATCGTCACCGGCTTGTCGTCGATGTTGAGCGTACAGGCGGCCTCGCAGGGAGCCGGACAGACGCGGCCCGTCATCTCGGGGAAATTATTGGTCGAGTGCAGATTGCGCGCGGCCGTCCGCCATTGCTCGCGGTAGACGAGATCGTTCCAGTCGGGGATCTGATTGTTCACGGGACAGCCGGTGTGGCAGTAGGGAATGCCACAGTCCATGCAGCGCGACGCCTGCACGCGGGTGTCCGCGTCGGATAGCGGCACCACGAATTCGCGCCAATGCTGCAGGCGTTCTTCGACCGCGCGATAGCCGCGGTCGTGCCGCTCGAACTCCATGAAACCGGTGATCTTGCCCATCGTGTCGCCGATCTTTAACTCAGGCCTTGAGGGGAAGCGCGCACCGCCGTGAGGCCGAGCGCGCCTTCGCAGCGCGCGATCCAGGCGCGCACGTGCTGGCGTTGGGAAAGGTCAAACCCACCCTCGGGGGAAAGCCGCGTATAGGGCAAGAGCACAAGATCGGCAATCGAGAGCCCGTCACCGACCAACCAACTGCGCTGCTTGAGCAAGTTGTCCATCAGATCGAGCGCCTTTTCCCCGCGCTCGACGCGCTGCGGTTCGCGCGCCTCCTTCGGCCGGCCGAGATAGACCATGTGAAAGCGGCAGACCGCGAGGTAGGGCTCGTGGCTGTACTGCTCCCAAAACAGGAGCTCGTCGACCTTGGCGGCAACGAACGGGTCTGCGGGCAGCAGGGGGCTGCCCTGCGCCAGGTAGCGCACAATGCCGTTGGACTGGGCCAAGCGCCGGCCATCGGCGAATTCCACGGCCGGGATCTGCGCCATCGGAAACTTGGCGACGAACTCGGGCGTGCGCGTGTCCCCCTTCAAAACCTCGATTGGTACCCAGACGTAAGCGAGCCCGAGAAGGTCGGCCGTGTACTTGACCTTCAGGCAGTTCCCGGACCCCAGATCGCCGTAGATCTTCATGACAAAAATCGCTCGTGACCAATAAAGTGCGCCTTCCGGTGCCGGCGTTTTTAGCCTTTGGCCGGCAAACCGATCTCGAGCACATCAAAGCCGGTCTTGTCGGCGGCCTGATGCTTGCTCATCTCTTCTAGCGCTCGCCGGTACTCGACCGGCATCACCTTCTTGAACTTGCCCTGATAGTGGGCCCAATCGTCGAGAATAGCCTTGGCCTTCGCGGAATTGGTATAGTGGGCATGCCGGGCGATCAGCTGGTGCAGGCGTTCGGCATCCTGCTTGGTCATGTCGCCCATGATGTCGACCAGGCCGTGACTTTCGAGGTCGCCGCCCTGGTTTGACAGCTGGCGCATCACCTGGTCCTCGGCCTCCACGGGTTCGAGGTCGATCATCGACAGATTGCAGCGCCGCTCGAAGCTGCCGTCCTCGTCCAGCACGTAGGCAATGCCGCCGGACATGCCCGCCGCGAAGTTGCGACCGGTCGGCCCGATGACGACGACGATGCCGCCCGTCATGTACTCGCAGCCGTGATCGCCGGTTCCCTCCACCACGGCGACGGCGCCCGAATTGCGCACGGCAAAGCGCTCGCCGGCAACGCCGCGGAAATAGCACTCCCCGCTGATGGCGCCGTAGAGCACCGTATTGCCAACGATGATGCTTTCCTCGGGGATGATGCCCGAGGCCGGGTCGGGGCGCACGATCAGCTTGCCGCCCGACAAGCCCTTGCCGACGTAGTCGTTGGCCTCGCCAACGAGGTCGAGGGTCACGCCGTGCGCCAGCCAGGCGCCAAAACTCTGGCCGGCCGTGCCTGCAAAGGACAACCACACGCTATCCTCAGGCAGACCGGTATGGCCGTAGCGCTTGGCAATCTCGCCGGACAGCATCGCCCCGGTGGCGCGATCGCGGTTGGAGATGGCGAGCTGCTCCTTGACGGGGCGCTTCTCGGTAAGCGCCGGCATGGCAAGCTCGAGCAGCCGCACGTCCAGCACCTTGCCAAGCCCGTGCTCCTGCCGCTCGCAATTGTAAATCGCCACCGTTGCCGGCACGTCCGGCTGGTGGAAGAGCTTCTCGAAATCGAGCCCCCGTGCCTTCCAGTGCCCGATCGCGCGTTGCTTGTCGAGGCACTGGGACTGGCCGATCAGCTCGTTGAAGCTGCGGTAGCCGAGCGCGGCCATGATCTCACGGACTTCCTCGGCGACGAAGAAGAAGAAGTTGATGGCGTGCTCGGGCTGACCCTTGAACTTGGCCCGCAGCAGCGGGTCTTGCGTCGCCACGCCGACGGGGCAGGTGTTGAGGTGGCACTTGCGCATCATGATGCAGCCGAGCGCGATCAGCGGCGCGGTGGAGAAGCCGAATTCGTCCGCCCCGAGCAAGGCGCCGATGACGACGTCACGACCGGTGCGAACGCCGCCGTCGACCTGGACGGCGATGCGGCCCCGCAATCGGTTGGCGACCAGGGTCTGGTGCGTCTCGGCGAGCCCGATCTCCCAGGGCGAACCGGCGTGCTTGATGGAGGTGAGGGGAGAGGCGCCGGTGCCACCCTCGAAGCCGGCGATGGTGACGTGGTCGGCGCGCGCTTTCGCCACCCCGGCGGCGACGGTGCCGACGCCAACCTCGGACACGAGCTTGACCGAGACGTCGGCCGCCGGATTGACGTTCTTCAGATCGAAGATGAGCTGCGCCAGATCCTCGATCGAATAGATGTCATGATGCGGCGGCGGCGAGATCAGACCGACCCCCGGCGTCGAATGGCGCACCTTGGCGATGGTGGCGTCCACCTTGTGACCGGGCAGCTGGCCACCCTCGCCGGGCTTGGCGCCCTGCGCCATCTTGATCTGCATCACACTGGAATTGGCGAGGTATTCGGCGGTGACGCCGAAGCGGCCGGAGGCCACCTGCTTGATGGCCGAACGCATCGAATTGCCGTTCGGCAGCTTCTTGAAGCGGTCGGCCTCCTCGCCGCCCTCCCCGGTATTGGACTTGCCGCCGATGCGGTTCATGGCGATTGCCAAGGTGGTATGCGCCTCGCGCGAGATCGAGCCGAAGCTCATCGCTCCGGTCGAAAAGCGCCGCACGATGTTGGCCGCCGGTTCCACCTCTTCGAGGGCGACGGGACGGCGCCCCATCTCCTTGGCGCTCTTTAGGCGGAACAGGCCGCGCAAGGTCATCAGTTGTTCGGTCTGGTCGTTGATCTCTTGCGCATAGGCACGATACTTGTCGGGGAGATTGCCGCGCACCGCGTGCTGCAGGTCGGCGACCACCGTCGGTCGCCACATGTGGGCTTCGCCGCGGATGCGATAGGCATACTCGCCACCCACATCGAGCGCGCCCTCCAACACCTGCACGTTGCCGAAAGCTTGCCGGTGGCGCTCGGCGGTCTCGCGCGCGATCTGGCGCAGGCCGACACCCTCGACTTGCGTGTGCGTGCCGGTGAAATACCTTTTTACGAACGTCGACTTCAGTCCGACGGCGTCGAAGATCTGGGCGCCGCAGTAGGACTGGTAGGTCGAGATGCCCATCTTCGACATCACCTTCAAGAGGCCCTTGTCGACCGCCTTGATGTAGCGCTTCTGCGCCTCCTTCAGGGTCAACTTCTCGTCGAGATCGGGCAGTAGCTGCTCCAAGGTATCGAAGGCCAGGTAGGGGTTGATGGCCTCCGCACCGTAGCCCGCGAGCACGGCGAACTGATGCACCTCGTGCGCCTCGCCGGTTTCCACCACCAACCCGACCGACGTGCGCAGACCCTGCCGAATCAGGTGATGATGCACGGCCGAGGTGGCGAGCAGCGACGGTATCGCAATGCGATCGGGCCCCATGAGACGGTCGGACAGAATGATGATGTTGTACTCCTTGGAACGCACCGCCTCCTCGGCCTCGGCGCAGACCACGTCGAGGGCATCGGCCATGCCGCGCGCGCCCTTTTCCACCGCGTAGGTGATGTCGATCGTCACGCAGGAGAACTGGTTGTCCTTGACCAGGCCGATTTGCCGGATGCGTTCCAGATCCTCGTTGCTGAGGATCGGCTGGTACACCTCGAGCCGCTTGATTTTGGCGGTGCCCTCGAGATCGAGCAGATTCGGCCGCGGCCCGATGAAGGAGACGAGGCTCATCACCAGCTCCTCGCGGATCGAATCGATCGGCGGGTTGGTGACCTGGGCGAAGTTTTGCTTGAAATAGGTATGTAGCAGTTTGGGCTTGTTGGAGAGCACCGAGACGGGCGTGTCATTGCCCATCGAGCCCACGGCCTCTTGGCCCGTGTGCGCCATCGGCGCCATCAGGAACTTCAGGCTTTCCTGGGTATAGCCGAACGCCTGCTGCAGATCGATCAGGGCGACGTTGGACTTCTTGCGCGCCACCTTCTCGGGCAGCGGCAGATCGCCGACCTGCACCTGGGTGCGGAAGAGCCACTGTTGGTAGGGATGGCGCGAGGCAAGGTCTGCCTTCAACTCATCATCGGAGATGATGCGACCGGCTTCCAGATCGATCAGCAGCATCTTGCCGGGCTGCAGACGCCACTTCCGCGCAATGTTGGCTTCCGCCACCGGCAGCACGCCGGCCTCCGAGGACATGATCACGGTGCCGTCCTTGGTCACAAAGTAGCGGGCGGGCCGTAAACCGTTGCGGTCAAGCGTGGCACCGATCTGCCTACCGTCGGTGAAGGCCATCGCCGCCGGGCCGTCCCAGGGTTCCATGAGACAGGCGTGGTATTCGTAGAAGGCGCGCCGCTTGGCATCCATCAGCGGATTGCCGGCCCAGGCCTCCGGGATCAGCATCATGGCCGCGTGCGCCAGGCTGTAGCCGCCCATCACCAGGAACTCGAGCGCGTTGTCGAAACAGGCCGTGTCCGACTGCCCCTCATAAGAAATCGGCCACAGCTTGGGGATGTCACTGCCGAACAGCGGCGTCCTCACCGACGCCTGCCGCGCCGCCATCCAGTTGACGTTGCCGCGCAGCGTGTTGATCTCGCCGTTGTGCGCGACCATGCGGTAGGGATGGGCCAGCTTCCACGAGGGGAAGGTGTTGGTGGAAAAGCGCTGGTGCACCAGCGCCATCGAGGAGGCCAGACGCGGGTCGGACAGGTCCTTGTAGTACTTCTTCACCTGGTAGGACAGGAACATGCCCTTGTAGACCAGGGTGCGGCTCGACAGCGACACCGAGTAGTGACCGATGTCGCGACCCTTGTAGGCGAAGTAGAGTGCATTGGAGACGACCTTGCGGATCATGTAGAGGCGACGCTCAAACTCCTGCTGCTCCTTCATCGCCTTCGGCCGGCCGATGAAGATCTGCCGATGCACGGGCTCGGTCGCCTTCACCATTTCCGAGAGGCAGCTGTTGTCCACGGGCACCGAACGCCAGCCCAAAAACTCGAGGCCCTCCTCGCGAATGATGCGCGTCCAGACGCGCTCGCAGTGGGCCCTGAGCCGCTCGTCCTGCGGTAGGAACAGATGACCGCAGGCGTAGTGACCGGGCTTCGGCAGCTTGAATTTGAGCTTTTGCGCCTCGGCTTCCAGGAAGGTGTGCGGCAGCTGGATCAGAATGCCCGCGCCGTCGCCGGCGATCGGATCGGCGCCGACCGCCCCGCGATGTTCAAGGTTCTGCAGAATGCAGAGCGCGTCTTCGATGAGCTTGTGGGTCTTGCCGCCTTTGAGATTGGCAATAAAGCCGACGCCACAGGCATCGTGTTCGCGGCGGGGATCGAACAAGCCGCTCGCCTCGGGAAAAAAGGGCCTGGCACCGGCATCCGGACTGCCGCCACTGTGCGTTCTATCCGTCGTCATAGGCGTTACGCCTTCGAGCTGAGATCGGCCTCACCTAGCGGCTGGGGGTCTACGCGCAGGTACCCTGTCCGTCCCAGAACCTGGGCCTGGGCAGAGAGCCGCCGTGCACGCGGAGCGGGACGCCACCGGTTCCGTTGCGCCGTCCTGACCTTGCCGCCCTGCCCCCGTCTCCCGGATCGGACGATGGGCTGGCGGGCACGTCAGGCCGCGGTCCAGGCGGCTGATCTTACCCCAGATCCTCTCATCGAGGGCCCGGGCCGCCGGCGCAATACCGCCGCGGCCGGATCTCCCGACGTAAAGGACAGCATAGCTGACCTATTTCGCGGTGCAAAGATGATTTGCGTCGTTGCCGCCCCCGATGCCAATTTTTTTAATCCTCTGCCGCACCGAGCCCGAACCCGCCACGCCCACCGTTCCCCGACCATGCCCAAGCTGCAAACCCCCTTTGGACGTTGGCCCTCGCCGATCACGCCGGCTATTGCCGCCGCCGGCAGCCGACGCTTCGGCGGCCTTAAGGCGGAGGCCGGCGCCGTCTACTGGACCGAATCGCGGCCCGAGCAGGGCGGGCGGCAGACCATTTTGCAGGGCCGCGCCGACGGCAGCGTCCGCGACCTCTTGGCGGCTCCCTTCTCGGCCCGATCGCGCGTGCACGAATATGGCGGCGGCGAATTCACCGTCGTGGGCGAGACCATTTACTTCACGAATGACAGCGACCAGCAGATCTATGTCTTCCGGCCGGGTGAAGCGCCAAGGCGCCTGACCAATGCCCCCAACCTGCGCTTTGCCGATTACAGCCTCGATGACCGACGCCAGCGCCTGATCGGGGTCGGCGAGCAGCATGGAGGGCGCCAGGCGGCCAAGGTCGTGCGCAACCTGCTGGTGGCCGTCGATGTCGCCCGCGGCCGCGTCACCGAGCTCGCCGCCGCCCACGACTTCTACGCCTCGGCGTGTTTGTCGCCCGCCGGGGACAGGATCGCCTTTCTGGCCTGGGACCTGCCGGACATGCCGTGGGACAGCGCCACCCTGTTCGTGGCCCCCGTGCATGCGGACGGCGCGCTCGGCAGCGCCATCCCCGTTGCCGGCGGCAACGGCGCGGCCGCCTTTCAGCCGGCCTGGTGCGGTGGCAGCGGACACTTGAGTTTCGTTTTGGACGCGAGCGGCTGGGGACAGCTCTACGTTTGGGATGGCGCCAAGGTGCGCCGCCGCTATGGGCAGCGCGGCGCCGACCTGTCGCGACCGCAGTGGGTGTTCGGTATGCGCAGCTATTGCCAGGCACCCGACGGCAGCATCGGCGCGGTCGCCCTGCGCCAGGGCCGACCGCTGCTGGAGGTGTGGGATCCCAAACGCGGACGTCGCACGCGCTACGCCAGCCTCGCCAGCAAAGCCGCGCGCATTGATGACCCCGTTGCCTTCGCCGGGGGCTTTGCCGCCTTGATCAGTCGGCCGACGGCAATGCCCGAGGTCATGTGCATTGGCCGGCGCGAGGTGAAAGGTTTTGCCGGCCCACCGGCGCGCACCTTGCCGCTGACGCGGCTGTCGGGCTCGCTTAGCGTCGGCACCGACGTTGCCTTTCGCGCCGGCGGGCGTACCGTCTATGGCCTCTACTATGCCCCCACCAACGCGGCGCATCGAGGGCCCGCCGGAGCCCTGCCGCCGGCCCTCCTATTCGTACATGGCGGTCCCACCAGCATGACCGACGCCGGCTTGAAGCTGCGCACCCAGTTCTTCACCAGTCGCGGCTTTGCCGTGCTCGACATCAACTACTCGGGCAGCACGGGCTTCGGCCGCGCCTACCGCGAGCGGCTCGATGCGGCCTGGGGCATCGCCGACGTGGCCGATTGTGCCGCCGCCGCCCGGCATCTTGGCCGCGCTGGCCTCGCCGACGGCAAAAAAATCGCCATCTCCGGCGGCAGCGCCGGCGGCTACACCACCTTGATGGCCTTGGCCACCACGCGCGCCTTTGCTGCGGGGAGCTGTCACTACGGCGTGTCCGACCTGGCGCTGCTGCTCAAGCACACCCACAAATTCGAATCCGGTTACCTGCACCGGCTGATGGGAACGACGACCGCGGACTGGCAAGAGACCTTTCGTGCCCGCTCGCCGCTCACGCTGATCGACGATATCAGTGCGCCCGTCATCCTGTTCCAGGGCCTTGATGACAAGGTGGTGCCGCCGGAGCAGTCCCGGCGCATGGTGGGGCGGCTCAAGCAACGTGGGGTCGACGTGGCCTATCACGAGTTCGCCGGCGAAGGCCACGGCTTTCGCCGGGCGGAGACCATCATCGCCGTCTTGGAGGCCGAGCTCGACTTCCTTCGCCGCGTGCTGGGCCTTTAAGAGGCGAGCGCGGGCGCCGGGATCGGCACGGCGGCGGCCTCGAGCCAGGCGCGGTCAGCGGGGCCGAGCTCGGGACCGATCACATCGGCCACGCGCGCATGATAGGCGTTGAGCCAGGCCAGCTCCTGAGCGCTGAGCAGCGCTGGCACGATCAGACGCCGATCGATCGGTGCCAGCGTCAAGGTTTCGAAGCCCAGCATGGCGCGCTCACCGCCCTCGACGACGCGCGGTTCCTCGACCAACAGCAAATTCTCGATGCGAATCCCGTACGCCCCGGCCTTGTAGTAGCCAGGCTCGTTGGAGATGATCATGCCGGGCTCCAGTGGGGTCATGCCGCGTTTGGAGATGTTTTGCGGGCCCTCGTGCACGGACAGGTAACTGCCGACGCCATGTCCGGTGCCATGGTCGAAGTCGAGGCCGGCCTCCCACAGCGCCCGGCGGGCGAAGGCGTCAAGGTCGACGCCGCGCGTGCCCGCGGGAAAGCGCGCCGTGGCAATGGCGATGTGGCCCTTGAGCACGAGCGTGAAGCGCTCCTGCATTTCCCGTGTCGGGCGTCCGATCGCCACCGTGCGGGTGATATCGGTGGTGCCGTCGAGGTACTGGCCGCCCGAGTCGACGAGGTAGAGCTCGCCCGCCTTGAGCTTGCGATTGGTCGCCGTCGTCACCCGGTAGTGCACGACGGCGCCGTTGGGTCCCGCCCCGGAAATCGTGTCGAAGCTGATCTCCTTCAGCGCTTGGGTCTCGCTGCGCATGCCTTCCAGCTGCCGCGCCACGGCGATTTCATCGAGACCGCCGCTGCCACCCTCGCGGTCGAGCCAGGCCAGAAAGCGCGCCATCACCGCGCCATCGCGCTTGTGGGCGGCCCGCGCGCCGGCAATTTCGGCAACGTTTTTGCGCGCCTTGGGGAGCAGGCAGGGGTCGGCGCCGCGCACGATCCGCCCCTTGCCGAGCTTGCGGAAAAACCAGTTCGCGGCCGTGTTGGGATCGAGCCGCACCCGCTTGCCCGCGGCCTTGAGCGCGGCAAGCCGCGGCGCCAGCTGGGCGGGCGCGCTGAGCTTTGCCAAGGGCATCAAATGCGCCCGCGCCTCGCGGCCGATCTTGCTCTTGTCGATGAAGAGCTCGGGCTTGCCGGCGGCGGGGACGATGGCAAAGGCCAGCGGCACGGGATTGTGGGCGACGTCGGCGCCGCGAATATTAAACAGCCAGGCAATCGAATCGGGTTGCGTCAGGATCAGCGCGTCGGCCTTGTCCCGGCGCAGGGTGGCCTGCAGCTGGGCAAGCTTCTCTTGCGCGGGCTTGCCGGCGTAGGCCAAGGCCTGCGGCAGCACCAGGCCCGTCGGCGGCGCCGGCCGCTCGCGCCCCCAGATCCGGTCGATCGGGTGCCGCGCCAGCGCCTTCAGCTTTATGCCCTTGGCGTCCAGCGCCGCGCCTAAGTCTTCAAGGCTCGCCTGGGCGTGCAGCCAGGGGTCGTAGCCAACGCTGCCTGCGCCTTTGAGCGTGCCGATCAACCAATCCGACAGCTTGGCCTGCGGCACCTGCAGGATCTGGAACAGCCCGGTGTCGACCTGGGTCGGCGCCTGCACCACGTAACGCCCGTCGACGAACAGCGCCGCCGCGGCACGCGCGACGGCGGCGAGGCCTGCCGAACCCGTAAAACCCGTAAGCCAGGCGAGGCGCTCGGCCGCAGGCGCGACGTACTCGCCCTGGTGCTCGTCGGCGCGCGGCACCAGGATGGCATCGACGCCAAGCGCGGCCATGAGTTGGCGCAGGCGGCGCACGCGCAGCGCGTGATCGCCGCCCAAAGGGGGAGCCTCGTAGGTCTGATACACACGCTCCTCCGGCGGGAAAGACGGCTCAGGCATAAAGGCGCGCACACCTTTCTCGGCACCAAGCCGTGACCGGGGCGCACCGATCCTGCCCTAGTTTGCGCCCGGGCGCGAGACGCGCCCCGGCGCGGCGGCCTTCGTCGTCGTCGGGCCGCCGCCAGGGCGCCGCACGCTAGGCTGCCGCCGGTCCCCCGGTTGCCCCATCGAATTCGTGGCCGGCGGCGGGCAGGTCGGGCAGCTGATCGAGGCACAAGTCCCACAGCTTGTCGATCTGGGTGGCGGCGGCGTGCGGGGGCAGCGCCCGCAGCGTGCCGTCCGGCAGTTCCGTGATGAGCCCATCCTGTTTCAGGCAACTCAGCGCATCGGAGATATCGAAGTCGACGTCGAGGTCGAAAGTGTCCTTGATGTAGGTCTCGATGGCCTCATCGACGGCCTTCAGCTCACGCACATTGACGGGCGCCTTGGCCAGGGCGCTGTAAAGCAGCATCTCCTCTTTGACGTCCTCCTCGGCGGCGCGATCCGCCAATAGCGTCATGACGCCGCGATTGTCGGCCACCGCGTGGAAGTAGAGATTTTGCGCCATTACGATCATGTAGCGATTGCGCTGGGCAATGAAGTTCGAGGCTTGCCGCATCGCCACTCCGCCGAGCCCGGCCAGTGCGCCGATCAGCGCCATCGGATTCGTCGACACCAGCGCGATCTTGCCCACCGTACCGGCCACCCCCATGCCGAGACCGCTGCCGGCGGTGACGCCGAATTTGATCTTGTCGAACAGCCGGAACTGCACCTTGGTGTTGGGAAAGATCATTTCGATATCGGTGCGCGGGATGTTTTTAAAGAGCTTCATATAAATAAAGTCGCTCTTGACCGAACCGGGCAGCAGGCCGCGCGTGCGTTTGACAACCTTTTCCGCGTCCTTGCGCTCGAGGCCCTGCTCGCGCATGACCTCGTTCACCCGCACGTCGAACGGCTTCAGCTTGAACAGCAAGAACAGCCGCTGAAACACGGGGATCTTCACCTCCTCGTGCCACAAGAACAGCCGCTTGGCCGTGCGCCGCCGCTCGGTCATGGTGGTGGCGCCGCGATAGAAGATCAGGATTTCCTCGAAGGCCCCGAGATCCACCTGCAGGTCAAGACCATAGTAGGAATCCTTGGTCAGGATGATCTTCACGTCCGCAGGATCGACGTGCTCGAAGTTCGCCTGCACCAGGAAGTGGTGCATTTGCTCGACCACTTGCTTCTGCATGGTGAGCTTCTCTTGCGCCGAGAAAACGCGCGTTGTCAAAAGGTCACTGTCCGGACTGAAGGGCTCGTAGAGCTGCTCGAGCTCGAGCAGGCTGGCGGCATAGGCATGCCGACGCCAATAGTCGAGATAGCGCATGAGGCGGCGGGCATCCTTGGCCTCGCCGGCAGGCCAGCTCTGAGGGTGCGTGAGCCGATCGAGCAGGGCGTGCCGCGTGATGGGCAAAAACTTTTCCCGCGCCGGCGGAGTTTTGGCGGCCTCCGCCGGCCGCGTGGCTGCCGTCGCGTTGACGAGCGCACTCCACACTCCGCCCCGCATCATCGTTCCTGCCGACGCCATGTTTTTCCCCCGCCAAGCGTTGAAACGCGCTTGCCTCCAACGTCGAGAGGCCCCGGCTGCGAGCGACGCAAATGCCTCTCGAGTAACAGCCAATTCGTTCTAGAACCGGCCACCGGCGATTGTCGAGGCTAGCGGGCCTTTGGGACGTCCCTGTGACGCAAAAATGCACAAGGGGGACTAAGGGGCGCGCTCGACGAAACTGTCCACCACCCGCTTGCGTCCCGCCTTTTCAAAGTCGATCGTGAGCTTGTTGCCGTCGACGTCGGCGATGCGCCCGTAGCCGAACTTTTGATGAAAAACGCGCTCCCCCGGCGTGTAGTCTGCGGCCGCCGCCGTCGATGCAACGAGTTCGCCGTCGAGCGTCAGGGGTGTGCGCTTCTTGCCGCGGTCCTCGCGGTTCCACTGCGCCTTGGCGCGCTGCCACCCCGGCGTCGCATAGCCGCTTTCAAACCCCGCCGCCGGCTCATCGAAGCGGCTGTGCCCATAGGGGTTGAAGCGGCCGCCGGTGCCGCCACCGTAGGGGCTTTTAGCTTCGCTCACCTCGAGGTGGGCCTCGGGCAGCTCATCGACAAAGCGGGACGGCGCCGCGGCCTGCCAAAGGCCGCGATTGCGGCGGTTCTGGGCGAAACTGATCTTGGCCAGTTGCTTGGCCCGCGTCATGCCGACATAGGCGAGCCGCCGTTCCTCTTCGAGGCCGGCATTGCCGTTCTCATCGAGGCTGCGCTGATGCGGAAACAGGCCCTCCTCCCAGCCCGGCAGGAACACGACCTCGAACTCAAGCCCCTTGGCCGCGTGCAACGTCATCAGGGACACGCGATCGCCGGCCGCGGCGCCGTCGGCGTCCATGACGAGCGAGACATGCTCCAGGAAGCCCTGTAGCGTCTCGAACTCGTGCATGAAGCGCACGAGCTCTTTCAGGTTCTCGAGCCGCGCCTGCGCCTGCGGACTGCGATCGTGCTGCCACATCTGCGTATAGCCCGACTCGTCCAAAATCAGCTCGGCCAGCTCGGTGTGCTTCATGCCGGTAACCTGGGCGCGCCAACGCTCGAAGGTGGCGATCAGGTCGGCGAGCGCTTTGCGGGTTTTGCCGGCGAGCTCCTCGGTGTCGACGATTTCGCGCGCGGCCGCATAGAGCGAGAGGGCGCGAGCGCGCGCCAGCTCGATGAGGCGCCGCACCGTACTGTCGCCGATGCCACGCTTGGGAACGTTGATGATGCGTTCGAATTTCAGATCGTTGGCCGGATTGAGCGTGACCTCGAGGTAGGCGATGGCGTCCCGGATCTCCTGGCGTTCATAGAAGCGCGGGCCGCCGATGACCCGATAGGGCAAGCCAAGCGTGACAAAGCGATCCTCGAAGGCGCGCATCTGAAAGGAGGCGCGCACTAGGATGGCGATCTGGCTCAGCCGCCGTCCGGCCTTCTGCTGCGCCTCGATCTCCTGGCCGATGGCGCGCGCTTCCTCCTCGTCGTCCCAAACCCCGGCAAGGCTTACCGGCCGCCCCAGGTCCCGGTCGGTGAATAGCGTCTTGCCGAGCCGCGCCTTGTTGTGGGCGATGAGGTGGGAGGCCGCCGCCAGGATATGGCCGTTGGAGCGATAATTGCGCTCGAGCCGAACGACCTTGGCGCCGGGGAAATCCTGCTCGAAGCGCAAAATGTTGTCGACTTCGGCCCCGCGCCAGCCGTAGATCGACTGGTCGTCATCACCGACGCAGCAGATATTGGGCACCCCGCCGCCCGCCAGCAGCCGCAGCCAAAGATATTGGGCAACATTGGTGTCTTGGTATTCGTCGACCAGAATATAGCGAAAGCGCCTGCGGTAATCCGCCAGCAGATCGGCATTGTCGACAAACAGCCGCAAGACCTCGAGCAGCAGGTCGCCGAAATCGGCGGCATTGAGCTCTTTCAAGCGCTGCTGGTAGGCGGCATAAAGCTCCGCGCCCTTGCCCTCCGCAAAGCCGAAGGCGTCCCCGCGGGGCACCTTGGCGGGCGTCAGGCCGCGATTTTTCCAGCGATCGATCAGTCCCGCCAACTGCCGCGCCGGCCAGCGATCCTTGTCGAGGCCGGCGCCCTCGATCACTTGCCGCATCAACCGGAGCTGATCGTCCGTATCGAGGATCGTGAAGCCACTTTTCAGGCCGACGAGCTCGGCGTGCCGGCGCAGGATTTTGACGCCAATGGCGTGAAAGGTGCCGAGCCACGGCATGGCCTCCACCGCGCCGCCGATCAGGCCACCGATGCGCTCCTTCATCTCGTGCGCGGCCTTGTTGGTGAAGGTGACGGCCAGGATTTCGGAACCCCGCGCCCGGCCCGTGCACAGGATATGGGCAATGCGCGCCGTCAACACGCGCGTCTTGCCCGTTCCGGCGCCCGCCAGCACCAGCAGGGGACCATCGAGCGCCTCCACAGCGGCGCGTTGCTCGGGATTGAGGTCGGCCATATAGGGGCCGGCAAGGCGGCCCAAGGCGCGAGCGGAAACGGAGCCTTGCGGGCTCGCCGGCGGCAGCGGAGGCGCCGAATTCGGCGACAATTTGCGATTCGCTGGCATGGAGGTTGACTATAGCACTGGACCGGCGCGGGCAAATCAGCCGTCCTCTCTGCCCACAAGCCCCCAATTGGTCGCCGTGGCACCAAATTCGCGGTCCATTTTGGTGGTCATCCCGTGTATAGTTAAAACCAAAATAAAAGCGTGAAATACGAGCGGGCAAATCCGTCGGCAATGCGTAGGCGAAGCGGCGAACAGAGGCACAGATTGGGCAATGCGGCCCGGCCGTACGGACGGGTCGCCCGCGCGGCTGCCTGCCCGGCGCAGGCAGCCGGAGGCGGCCGATGAGCAATTTCTTCGTCGGCCTCGCCGTGTTCATGATCACCGTGATCTCCTCCCTGTTTGCGATCCCCTATTTCGTCGATTGGAACTCCTACCGCGGCCTGTTCGAGGACGAGGCCACGCGCTTTCTCGGGCGGGAGGTTCGGGTCAGCGGCACGGTCAATCTGCACCTGCTCCCCACACCCAGCTTTCGCTTGGAGCGGGTCAGGATCGCGGAGGCCTCGAGCAATTTGCGCGAACCCTTCTTTCGCGTCGAAAGTTTGGCGTTCAAGCTGTCGATCGCACCGCTGTTTCGCGGCATCATCGAAGCCAACGAAATCGAGTTCCGCCGCCCGGTGTTGCGGCTGGCACGCGAAGCGCGCGGCAATTGGAACTGGCAAAGCTTCGGGCAAGTGTTCGCCAATGCGGCCTATCTGCCCTCCAATCTCGCCATAACCTCGCTCAAGATCACCGATGGTACCCTCGCCGTGCATGGTCCGGGCGGTGCGGAGAGCCTGCGGCTCGAGGGCATCGACGGGGAATTGTCGGCGCCGGCCATCGACGGGCCCTATCGGTTTCGCGGCAGCTTCGGCAAAGGCGGCAGCGAACGCGAAATCAGATTTGTCACCGGCAAGCCCGATGGCGAGGCCGGCGTCCGCCTGCGCACCTCGCTGCGCTTGGCGGAAACCGGTGGCATCTACCTGCTCGATGCCCGCCTTACCGACCTGATGGCCGAACCCAAGCTCGACGGGGAGCTGACGGCGCGGCTGCCAATCGTGGGCCTCGCCCGGGCGCCTCCCGCGCGGCCGCTTGCCGGCGCCGAGGAGGACCGCGAGGGCGCCGCGGCACAAGCCTTCGATCTTAAGGCCGTGCTCAGGGCCGACGCGGCCGGCGGCACGCTTTCCGACTTAGCGCTGTCGTTCGAACAGGGCGGCAGGCCACAGCTCGTCGTCGGCGAGGCATCGGCGCGCTGGGGCGATAGCTTCGCCTTCGAGGTCGATCTCTCCTCGCGCTGGCTCGATCTCGACCGCATCGCCGGCGCCGGCGCCGGCGCGCGAGCGGGCGAAAGCCTGGTCCCCTTCGCCCTGCGCGCCCGCGAGCTGCTGCCGGCCGATGGCCGCTCACGCCTGGCGCTGTCGGTCGATCAGGCCAACCTCGGCGGCGAGGCGGTCAGCGGCATCCGTCTTGCCGTCGCGCGCGTCAAGGATAAGCTCGAGATCGAGCAATTGCGGGTCGGCATGCCGGGCGGCAGCCGTGCCGAGCTCAAGGGCGCCCTGACGGGCCCCGCCGCGGCGCCCGAGTTTGCCGGTAGCATCAACTTGCGCGGGCCCAGTCTGCTGAGGGCGCTCGGCTTCCTCGCCAAGATCCCCGCGCCGGCGGACGGCAAGGGCGACGGCGCCTTTGGCGTCAGCGCCCAGCTGGCCATTGGCACGGGTCGCGCCGTCGTGCGCAACATCGTCGGCGATGTCTCGGGAACGCCGCTGTCGGGAGAAGCCGACTGGCGCTGGCAAGGGCGCCCGGAACTGGCCCTTCGGCTCGAGGCGCCGCAAATCGATGTGCGCGCCTTTCAACCGGTCGAAGCCAGCATCGGCGAGGCCTTCAACGCCTTGGCACAGGGGGCCTGGTCGGATGCGCTGGCGGCCAACGCCGTGCTCGGCAAGCGCGGCGACGGCGGTGAGCCTGATCTGCGCCTGAGCCTCGAGACGGGCCGGCTCATCACCGCAACCCACAGCTATCGCGACGTGGCCATGCAGCTGCGGCTCAAGGCGGGTAACCTCGAGCTGCCGCTGCTGCGCTTGGCCGACGAAGGCGGCCTCCTGATCGATCTCAAAGGTGCACTGGAAAACGTCGCCACCCGTCCCAAGGGCAGCCTGTCGGGCATGGTCGCGGTCGGCAGCGCCGCCGACCTCGGCGATCTGGCGCGCCTCCTCGGCGTGCCTGAGGGGTTGCGACCCGACCAGCGCCTTGCCCAAAAGCTGGCCCCGCTGCGCCTTGCGGGCAGCCTGGTGTTCGGGGGACGAACGGCCACCTCGCGCGACCTCAGCCTTGCCGGCGACGTCAACGGCTCGACCCTCAAAGTCTCCGGGCGGCTCGACGGCGCGCCCGGCGGCTGGCGGTCGGGCTCCGCCGAGGTTGTCGCCACCCTCGACGCCCCCGACGCCCGTAAGCTAACGGCGCTCATCTCCGATGGCGGGCAGCCGCGCGCCGACAAGGTGGCGCCCGGGCAGGCCTTCTTCAAGGCCAAGGGCGTGCCGGCGGAGGGGCTCTCCGCCGTGCTGACGCTCTCGGCGGGCGATTTGGCCCTTGACTTCCAGGGCCTCCTGACCCTCCTCGAGAAAAGTAACAAAATAGCCGGCGACCTCCGCCTCAAGGCGGCCGATGGCGAGCAGCTCGCGGCCATGGCCGGGCTCTCGCCACCGCTCAGCTTGGCGGGCGTCGGCATCGACGGCGGGCTCAAGCTTGTGGTCGAGGACGATGCCGTCAGCCTCGAGCAGCTCCTCATGACGGTCGGCGGCAGCGAGGTTCGCGGCCGCATTGCGCTTGCCCGGGCCGCCGAGCGGCGCCAGGTCGAGGCCCGCCTCGAGCTTAGCGAGCTCAGCGTCCGCTCCCTGCTCGCCCCCTTGCTCGACCTGCGGCTTGCCGCGATCACCGGCGCCGCCGAGGCCGCCCTCGCCGGCCGGCAAAGCCCTTGGCCCGACGAGCCCTTTGATCTGGGCGCGCTTGCCGGCATCGACGGCCATGTTGTCCTCGGGCTCGGGCGCTTGGCCCTGAGCGACGGCATGGGGCTCAAGGACGCCACGGTCGACGTCAGCCTCAAAGGCGGCAAGATCACCGTCGGCGGCATCGAAGGCGCCGCGCTCGGCGGCCGCGGCCGCCTGCAATTTACCATCGAGAGCACGGGCACCGGTGCCGCCGTGAACGGCTCCCTGCAACTCAGCGACGGCAGGCTTGAAGCCTTGAGGGCACTTGGCGTCGGGGCGAAGGCGGGGACGGTCGGCGGCATTAAGGCGGACTTGTCCTTCAGCGGCCGCGGCGCCAATCCGCGCAACCTCATCGCCGCCCTACAAGGGCAGGGGCGCCTCCAGAGCGACGGCAAGCTTGCTGGTCTCTGGCCGGGCGCGGTCGGGCTCGCCAGCGAGCAGGTCCTGAAAAACGATCCGGAGCGCCTGCGCGGCGTCCTCAAGGAGGCGCTGGCGCAAGGCCTCACAGTCGGTCGGCTCAATTTGCCCGAGGAAATTGCCTTGGAAATCGGCGATGGTCAGCTGCGCACGCGCCCCATCGTCATCGACCTGAGCGCCGAGCGCGCCTCGGGAAGCGCCGCCATCAATCTCTTGAGCTTTCTGTTCGAGTCCGAATGGCGCTTGCAGCAGGTTCCCGGCAAAGACAGCCCGCTCGCCAGCAAACCGGTGCTGCCGCCCGTGATCGTCAGCTACCGCGGCCCGCTGGCGGCGCTCGACAAGGTCGAGCCCATCATCAATAGCGAGGCCCTCGAGCGCGAGCTGGCGGTGCGCAAGATGGAACACGATGTGGAAACGCTCGAGCGCTTGCGCCAGCTCGACGAGGCGCGCCGACGCAGTGAGGCCGAGCGCCTGCGTCAGGAACTGGAAAACGCGACCCCGCCGCAACCGCTGCCGGTCGCGCCCGCCAGCCCGGCACGGCCGGCAACGCCCGGCTAACCGCCCGGGCGCCGCGCGCCGGCGCGGTAGCGCGCCAGCAGCCACACCCGCACGGCGCTGGAAAGGCCGCTCGAGCCGCGCTCGGCGTCGATGCGGCTGATCAGCCGGCTGACGGGCTCGTTTTCGCTCGCGGCCACGTCCTTCAGCGCATCCCAGAAGGGCTGTTCGAGGGAAATCGACGTGGGGTGACCGTCAATCTTAAAGGAACGTTTCACAGGCCGGCTCATAGGCGACCCCGACAAATCGTTCCGCACCGGGCCGCCGCACCGGCTCGCGCGGTCACGGCGCCTCGTCAGTCCTCGCGCTCGGGCGACCGTTCCTCGCGTCGCATGCCATCGAGGCGCCGTTTGTCCAAGCTGCGCTGCGCGGCATTCTTGCTGTGCTCGATTTTGGGTAGACCAAAGAGCATACGTTTTTCATTGGCTCGGCGTTCCCGGGCAGCGCGCTGCTTCTCCTTGCGATAGCGGTTCAAGTTGACGACGGTGCCCATCACGCCTCCGGTCCGATCATCTTCCTCGGGTCGACGATCGCGTCGAACTCCTCAGCCGAAACATATCCCCCGCCGACAGCCTCTTGCTTCAAGGTCGTCCCGTTTTTGTGTGCCCCCTTGGCGATCTTGGCCGCAGTGTCATAGCCAATCTTGGGAGCGAGCGCGGTTACCAACATCAGCGACCGCTCGAGCGCAGCCTTGATGTTATCTTCGCGCGGCTCGATCCCGACAACGCAATTGTCGGTGAAGCTGGTGACGGCGTCGGCCAGCAGCTGCACGGACTGCAGAAAATTATAGGCCATGACCGGATTGAAAACGTTGAGCTCGAAGTGACCCTGACTGCCCGCAAAGGTCACGGCGGCGTGATTACCGAACACCTGCACACAGACCTGGGTCAGGGCCTCACACTGCGTCGGGTTGACCTTGCCGGGCATGATCGAAGAGCCGGGCTCGTTTTCCGGTAAGGCGAGTTCGCCCAGACCCGAGCGGGGGCCGCTGCCGAGAAAGCGAATGTCGTTGGCGATTTTGAACAGCCCCGCCGCGGTGGCATTGATGGCGCCGTGGCTCATCACCATGGCATCGTGGGCCGCCAGCGCCTCGAACTTATTGGGGGCGGTGGTGAACGGCAGGCCGGTGATGTCGGCGATGCGCCTGGCCACCCCTTCGGCAAAACCCTTGGGCGCGTTGAGGCCGGTGCCGACCGCCGTCCCGCCCTGCGCCAGTTGCATCAGGTCGGGCAAGGTCGATTCGATCCTGCGCACGCCGTTTGCGACCTGGGTAGCGTAGCCGGAGAATTCCTGACCGAGCGTCAAGGGTGTGGCGTCTTGTGTATGCGTGCGGCCGATCTTGATGATATGCGCCCAGGCCTTGGTCTTGGCGTCGAGCGCCGCGTGCAAGTGCTTGAGCGCCGGCAGCAGGCGATGTTGCGTCTCCTCGGCGCAGGCAATGTGCATGGCCGTCGGGTAGGTGTCGTTCGACGACTGGCTCATGTTGACGTGATCGTTGGGATGCACGGGCTGCTTCGAGCCCTTGCTGCCACCCAGCAGTTCGATGGCCCGATTGGAGATCACCTCGTTGGCATTCATGTTCGACTGCGTCCCCGAGCCGGTCTGCCAGATCACCAGCGGGAAATGCGCATCGAGCTTGCCGTCGATCACCTCCTGGGCCGCCGCGACGATGGCCGTGCCGATCTTCGGGTCGAGCCGATCGAGCGCCATGTTGGTCTCGGCGGCGGCACGCTTGACGATACCCAGAGCGCGGACGATCGCCTTGGGCTGCCGCTCCCAGCCGATCTTGAAATTGCCGAGGCTGCGCTGCGCTTGGGCGCCCCAATACTTGTCGGCCGGCACCTCGATGCTGCCGAAGCTATCCGTTTCCGCGCGCGTCGGCTTGGAACTGGTTGTGCTCGTGGCCATGGTGATTCGCGCAGCCCGTTGGCGCTGAAAAAACGCCGCTCCCGTAGCACGATCGATATGACCACTCCAGCTACAACAAGTCGAACGCGATCAATTTTTTCGATCCGCCATTGGTCACGACGGATGAAGGCTAGCAAAGCTAGAGCTGGGAGGGGAATGAACTCTTAGTAACGTTGCCCAGGTACGTTCGAGGTCACGTTGCCGCGCGGTAACGTTTCTTGAGTGGCATGCACACGCCACCGCTTGCCGCCGCAATCTTTAAAGGCGCAGGCACCACGGCGCGCAGGGCTTTAAACGTCGTCCCACCCTCAGCCTTCGTTGCCGCCCCCGTGCGCCCGTTGCCGCGGGAGCGCAACATAGGCTCGGTGCGACGGCGGCCGCAAACCGCCGCCACCTTCCCGCTGAGCGCGCCGAGCGTGGCGGGGCGACAATTGTCTTCAAATTGAACTCAAGCCACGTCGGCGCCTCGAGGCGTTGGCAGCACCTGTTGCCGCATTCTCAGCCCCAGGCGACTTTGGCGGCGATCTTTGCGGGGACGTGGGCGGTCATGCGCTTGCGCGATTTGCGCACGCGGGGCGCGAACGCGCGGCCCGGGAGGCGTGCCGCCAAGGTTGCAGCGCCTCGTCGGCGATCAGAGGAGTGTGGTGGCGATTTTCGCCATCACGTTTTCGGCCATCTTTCTGGCCGTCGCCGTGGCCATCGATTATGCGCGCACGCAAACCGAAGTCGATCGCGGACAGAATGCGCTTGATGCCACGGTGTTGGCGGCCTCGCACCGGCCGGGCGGCCCGACAGGATGCCACCGGCCGCCAAGATGCCGATGCTTATTTCAAGGTGCACACGATCAAGCACAAGGACGTGGGCGTCCTGAAGGGCGTGGTGATGGACGCCGATCAGGGCGAGGTCGTCGGTCCGGCCAAGGCAACATGCTGGCAAGCCTGCTGAAGGCCGTGGGCATCAAGACCATCGGCTTGGGCTCCAGTGCGACCGTCAAGAAGGGCCGTAGTACGGTCGAGGTGGCGCTGGTGCTCGACAATGCCGGATCGATGGCGGGCCAACCCATCAGCGATCTCATGGTGGCGGCCAAGAACCTCACGAGCGTGCTTTAGCGACGAGGGCACCGACAAAGTCAAGGTCGGCATTGTGCCCTTCGCCGGTTCCGTCAACGTTGGCACGGCCAATCAAGGCGCGGCCTGGGTCGATAGCGGCAGGGTGTCGCCGGTGCACTCCGAAAACTTCGCCGAACAGCGTACGCGCTTCCAGCTGTTCGCCGAGCTGGGCATGAGCTGGGGCGGCTGCGTCGGTCCTCGCGCAGATGCGTGCCTAGGGTAGCACCAACATCCTCGACGGCCTCATGTGGGGGTGGCGCATGCTGTCGCCCGAAGAGCCGTTGATGGAGGGGCCTCCCTACAGCGACCCGGAAAACAACAAATATCTCATCCTGATGACCGACGGGGACAACAACCATCAGGCCGCCGCCACCCACAACAAATCGATCTCCCACGCCTTCGGCTATGCCTCGAACGGCAGGCTCGGGGCCACGGCGACGTCGACGGCCCGCATCGGACAGATGAACAACAAGACGCGCGCCGCCTGCGAGAACGCCAAGGCCGCCGGCATCACCGTCTACACCATTGCGTTCCGGCTCGAAACGATGCCAACACGCGCGCCCTGCTGGCGAGCTGCGCCTCGAGTGCGGCGGAAGCCTACGTGGCGAGCAACGGAGCCGTCCTGGTGCAGGCCTTCGAGGCGATTGCGCGCGAAATCGCGAAATTGCGAATCGCAAGTTGAAACCTGGCAAGGTCGCCGTCTTTTGCGGCGCGGCTCGTTTATGCACATCTCATTCGCACGCAGCCAAATGCGCGGAGCCGCCGGGCGGCGCACGGGCATTGGCCCCGCATCCCGGCGGGACTGCCGGGCGAGGCGTGGCCGCCGGTAGCGCGCCGCAGGCAAGGCGCTTTCTGCGGGATCCGCGGCCAGGAGGCCGTAGTGCACCGCGCCGCCGCGCCCAAGCGCACTGCGCCAAGCTGGGCAGAAGCTGTCGATAGACTGGGGACAAGCGTTGCGGGCGGCCGCCGGTGCTAGAGCTTGGCCCGCGAATGCCGCAAGACTGGCTCCGTTCAGCGTGCGCGTCATGTGCAAGGGGTCGGCGTCAGCGGCAAAGCTCGAGGCCGACCTGCGGCAATCGGCGGGGGTGCGTTGCCATGGGGAGCCCGCGAGGGCGCAGGACCGGGCTCGCGTGGGCCGCAGCAGCATTGCGTCGGCTCGCCCTGCTTGCCGCAGGCGGATCGGCCGGACAACGAAGATCGCCACGTCTCCGTGAGCTGGAAGCATTTCGGCGTCAGCGTATCGGTCTCGCCGGTGGTGATGTTGCACGGCCGGATCAGTCTCAACATTTCGGCCGAGGGCAGCGAGTTGACCTCCGACGGTGCGGTGAGCCTCAACGACATCGCCATTCCCGCGCTCAAGGTGCGACGCGCCAAGGCCACGCTGGAATTGCCGAGCGGCGGCACCCTGGCGATGGCGGGCCGCATCTCCGACGACACGCGCCAGTCGGTGGTAGGCGTGCCCGGCCTCCCAAGCATCCCTATTCTCGGTGCCTTGTTTCGCAGCAACGATTATCAGCGCAAGGAAAGCGAGCTCGTCATCCTGCAGGGCCTCTTTCTCGGCCACAGCAACCGCAGCTACAGGGTGCCCGGCCATGTGCCGCGCGGACGCGACGAGGGCGACTACCGCTTCATTGTCGAATATCCGGACGCGGGGGTTAAGCGATGAAGGCAAGCGCCCAACGCGCCGCCGCAATGCAGTCGGGAACCGCGGCAGGGGTTTGGCTGGTCGCCGCGCTCGCGGGTCTCCTGCTTGCGGCCTGCGATCACGATCGCGGCGCAGAGCATCGCCGGCTCGACAATGCGACCGCCGTCGGCTTGAGCGACCCGGAATTGCGCCACCCCATCCAATTCCCGGCACAGGGCGAGACACTCGACATCGAAGTGCCGCCGGACGCCGACGGCCTGAGCCCCAATCAGCACATCGATGTCGTGCGCTTTCTTGAGCGCCAGCAGCCCGAGGCCAAGAGCCGGCTGGTGGTGTTCGTACCGCAGGCCGCTCGCCCCGCTTCGATCGCGCGAGCCTTGCAGGACATCCAGCGCCACGTCGCCGATGCCGCTATCAACTACCGTATTATCAAGATGACGGCGTGGCAGCGGGGGCCCCACACCGTGCCGAGCATCCGGCTCGCCTACGAGCGCCCGATCGCCATCGCGCCGACCTGCGAGGATTGGAGCGAGGATGTCGGGCGCAACGAGGCGCGTATTCCCTACCCGAACTGGGGCTGCGCCACCGTGCACAATTTGGCCGTGATGGTCGACAACCCCCGCGACCTCAGTCTACCGCAGCCGGAGGATCCCCGCTCCAGCGAACGGCGCGCTCACAGCTGGTCGACCTCCGTCGGCAACGCCGGTGGCGGGGAAGCAACCTCGGCGTCCTCCAGCAGCAAGGGCAGTGGCGCTGGCCCCGCCAAGCAATGACTGGGTCCCCACCCGACGCGAGCGCCGGTGAGCTTGTGTTTGACGCCCCCTCTCAGGTACGCTGTCGGCGACCCCTTACCCCCAGCACACGCAACGGAGTATCGCCGTGACGTTCAAGCTCCCAGAACTCCCCTATGCCTACGACGCCCTCGGCCCGTACATGTCCAAGGAGACGCTCGAGTTTCATCACGACAAGCATCATCAAGCCTACGTCGACAACGGCAACAAGGTTGCTGGGCCCGGCAGCAAATATGACGGCAAGAGCATTGAGGACATTTGCCGGGAGGCCTTCACGGCAAAAGACGCCCCGGTCATCAACAACATCGGCCAGCACTACAATCATATCCACTTCTGGCAGTGGATGAAAAAGGGCGGGGGCGGCAAGAAGCTACCCGGCAAGCTGCAGACCATGGTCGACAAGGACCTTGGCGGTTTCGACAAAATGCGCGGCGATTTTGTGCAGGCGGGCGTATCCCAGTTCGGCTCCGGCTGGGCCTGGCTCGCCGTCAAGGGCGGCAAGCTCGAGGTCACCAAGACGCCCAATGGCGAGAACCCCTTGATGCACGGTGCCTCGCCAATCCTCGGGGTCGATGTGTGGGAGCACAGCTACTACATCGACTATCGCAATGCGCGCCCGAAATACCTGGAAGCCTTTTTCGACCACCTGGTGAACTGGGAGCACGTCGAGGCCATGCTCGAGAAGGCGAAATAGCCGCGATCTCGCGTTTAGGGGCGGCGGACCGCGGCGCGCTCGCCCTCAACGCTCACCGGTAGGCAACGGCGCCCCCGCAGGCTGGTGCCGAGGCAGCGCTGAAAACGATCGAGGAAGCGGTTGGCGTCGTTGTAGACAGCGGCGAGACAGGCGCGGTCAGCGCTGCATTCGTCGCGTTGCTGGCGCCAATCGCTTTGCCACACGCGCAAGCCGATATAGGGCCCGTAGGCCAGCTGGCGTGCCGTTCGCGCCAGCCGTCGGCTCAACAAGTCGTCCAGGCGCGATAGCTGCGCGTCGGTACAAATCACCAGGTCCGCCGGCGCCATCCTGGGTGCTCGGCAGTCGACGGCCGCCATCGCGGGTGCTGCTGACAGCAGCACGCAAACCGGGATCATGCCAAGACGGGTTCGGGTCGTCATGCTTGCCGTGCTCGAAGGCTGGAACGGCCTCCCCCATCTGTGCCTGCTCCCGCGGTTTTGGTCCAGCCCCTTCCTTTGCGGCGACACGCAAGGCTGTTTGGCTTGGCCGAACGAGGACAAAAGACGGGGCGGGGTTGTCGCACCCCGCGACGGCGCGCGCGCCGGGTCCCCTCGATAGGCCCCGATAGGCCCCCCGATAGACCCCCCGATAGGCCCAAGCGTTGGCTCAGCACCCCCGATGCCGACGACGGCGGCCTCGGGAGCGGTGCCGAGCGGCCCCGCCTCCCCTCCCGCCTCGCCGCCCCCGCCGCGGCGGCATCTGCCCCGGTCCCCTCCGCGCCAATGCTGGCGCGGTCGATGAGCCAGGCCCCGCCCGGCTCCGAACGGGTGCGGATCTTGATGTGCTTGGCCTCCGCTGCCGCCGGCGCCAAGCCAATGAGGCCCAGCGCCAGAGCGGCAAGCAGCGCCAACCGAGCGCCGTCGCCTAAACTCCCAAAGCTTACGTCGTCTCCTCCCGCTTGCTCGCGCCCGCCGTTAGCCATCGAGCTGCCAACGATTGCCGGCGATGCGGCAGGCGGTGCCCTCAAATCGTCCCGACCGCAGACCGGCGCTCAAAATCACGGTGATGCGGCGGCAAATGCGGCCGCCCAAATCCTTGAAGGACTGCGTCGGTTGCACCAGCCCTCCCAGCTGGCCATAGCGGCGATGCCAGACATAGGAGGCCCCGTCGCTCACTTCCGTCAGCGCCACACGAATGGCCTCGAGCGCGGCAATCTCATCGGCCTCATCGAGCATGGTGTCGTGGCCGACGCGTTCGGCGGCGCGCGGCGGCTGCCCCTCGAGGCACGGCGCGCAAGGCCTAAGCTCCTCGGCCTTTGCCGGCGTGGGCTGGGACAGGTCGATTGGAAGCAGGGTGGCGGCCATTCCAGCCGCCAGCAAGCCGCGATATGCTGAAAGACGCATGACCAACTCACTCGTGGCACCGCCCACAGCCGGGCGCGCATTGGGCGCACAACAAACGCCCGACCGAACTGTGAACGAGCGTGGTAAAAAACGCGTAAAGGCAGAAAAACGAGATCGATGCCGATGGCCGAGGACAAGGCGCACGCCGACGCAGGGCAGCCGGCAGGCGATTTCACGCAAAGCCAAAATCCCTTTGCGCTGTTTGAAACCTGGTTTGGCGAGGCCACGCGCTCCGAACCCAGCGATGCCAATGCGATGGGGCTGGCCACGGTCGATGCGAGCGGCCTGCCCAACCTGCGCATCGTCCTGCTGAAGGGCTTGGATGGGCCGGAGCATCCCGCCCGCGGCTTTGTTTTCTATACCAATGTCGAAAGCGCCAAAGGCCGCGAGCTGCTAGCGGCCAAGGTGGCCGCCCTCAATTTTCATTGGAAGTCGCTGCGCCGGCAGGTCCGCGTGCGCGGCACGGTGACGGTGGTGGACGACGGCGAGGCCGATCAGTACTTCGCCACGCGTCCGCGCGGCAGCCGGATCGGCGCCTGGGCCTCGCAGCAATCGCGGCCGCTGGCAAGCCGCTTCGCGCTGGAGAAGGCGGTGGCGGCCATGACCGCCAAGTATCTGATCGGCGATATCCCGCGCCCACCCTACTGGTCAGGATTTCGCCTGACCCCGCTCGAGCTGGAATTCTGGCACGACCGCCCGTTCCGGCTGCACGAGCGCGTGGCCTTCAGGCGCGAGGGCAACGGCTGGCGCAAAGCCTTGCTCTATCCCTAGTCGTGCGATCCCTGCTCGGGCGCCGCGCCGCTGGCGCCGGTGCGAAAGTAGGGTTCGACCTGGCCCACCAGCTTGATCGTGAGCGGTCGGCCGTGGCGGTCCTTGGTGTTGCCCACCGCTAGCCGGACCCAACCTTCGCTGACGCAGTATTCCTCGACGTTGTTTTTCTCCACCCCTTTGAAGCGGACGCCCACGCCGCGTTCGAGTGCGGCGGCGTCGTAAAAGGGGCTGCTCTCGTTGGCCGAGAGACGGTCGGGCGGGGTGTCGCTCATGCGCGTTGACCTTCCAAGCAAACAAGGCGGCCTCTTTAGCCAGCCGCGCCGGCAATGGCAATTGCCCGGCAAGGAACCCCTTGGCCGGCACGAGGGTCACGCCAGGTGGCGCTTTTCGAGCATCACGTGGATGCCCTTGGCCCCGTTCACGACCTGCGTCACGCGCACATCGGCGGCCAGGCTGCACAAGGCATAGGCCTGCTGTTGGGAGAGCCCGGTCTTGCTGGCGACGAGTTCGAGCATCTGGCGCAGGGCAATGACCACGCAGGTGTCGAGGTCGGGATCGAACGCCATGGTCATGACGTGGGTCGGCGTTTCCGCGCGCGGCCACGTCAACTTAAGGTCATCGCGCACGATGAGCTCAAAGGTTCCGATCAGACCCGTCTCGATGGCGGTCACGCAGACTTCCCCATCGCCCTGCACCCCGTGTCCGTCTCCCACCGAGAACAGCGCCTCCTCGACGTGGATCGGCAGATAAAGCGTGGTGCCGGCGACCAACTCCTTGTTGTCCAGATTGCCGCCGTTACGGCGCGGCGGCAGCGTCGAAACGCTGCCCCAGGCGGCAGGCGGCGCCACGGCCATCACGCCGAAGAACGGCCGCAAGGGCAATTCCGTGCCCCAGGGCAGCCGGCCAACCATCCTATGCCGATCAAGGGCGATGTGCATGAGGTGGCGCTCGGCAAAATCGTCGGGCAGCGCGCCCGTCAAGGGACCCGAAAAATTGTAGCCCCAATCATAGTTGAGCGTGATCTGCTTGATGCGCACCTCGAGGACTTGACCGGGCTTGGCCCCTTTGACGGCCACCGGGCCGGTGCAGATATGGCCCGGAAGCTTGGGCTGGCGCGCGGCGTGAATGGCGCTGAGCGCAGCGGGGACGGCGAGCGGCGGCGGCGGCATCACCTCGCGACCGCCGGAGACGGTGGAGATGACGACGGTGTCGCCGCTCTCGAGGCGAAGCAAGGGGGGAAGTTTGGCGTCGAAATAGCCCCAGTGCACGGTCTCGGGTCCGGCGTCCAGACGATAGGGGGTGCTTGGCATTTGGCTTTGGCCTTCCGTGGTCTTCTTCGGCGACGCCAGCCTAGCTCGCCTGTAGCCCGCGGCGATATCCCCCCTGGCACTTGCCGGGGCGAGTTAGACGCCGCGCAGCCAGACGCGCGGCGCCAACGGGCCAAGAGAAGCCGACCTCGCGGTCCGACAGTTAACCGCGCCTTCATGCGCCGGCCCTAGGCTGGTGCCGGCCGGGCCTAACCCCGGCACTAAGGTGGCGTAAGGGTTGGCGGCAGCCATGGGACTGTTGCGTCGGTCTCGATCGGGCACAGCGACGAAATCGGCGCGCGCGCCTGCTCTGAGCGCGGCGCGCAGGAAGACCCTGTTTAAGCGTCTGCCCTGGGAACTGCGCATCCTCATCATTGCCGCGATCTACCTCGGCCTTCCGATCGGCTTGCTCATCGGCTGCGCGTTTGCCTTTTTCAGCGCCGCCATTCCCGATCCGATCCAATTGCGCCGCAAGGAGAGCGCGCCCGTCGTGCGTATTCTGGCGCGCGACGGCAGTTTGCTCGGCGGACGCGGCGGCGACGGCTCCTACGTGCCCATCGATTTTTTGCCCCCGCATCTCATCGATGCCGTCGTCGCCACCGAAGATCGCCGTTTCTTCGAGCACTGGGGCGTCGATCTGGCCGGTGTAATGCGCGCCCTTTTGACCAATCTGCGCGTCGGCCGCTTGGTGCAGGGCGGCTCGACGATTTCCCAACAGCTCGCCAAGAACCTGTTCCTCGGCCCCGAGCGCACCCTGACGCGCAAGGTCGGTGAGCTGGTCCTGGCGCTATGGCTCGAGTTCCGCCTCAGCAAGCGCGATATTCTGGAGCTCTATCTCAATCGCGTCTATTTCGGTGCCGGCGCCTATGGCGTCGAGGCGGCGGCGCACCGCTTGTTCGATAAACCGGCCCAGGCCCTGACCTTGGCCGAGTCGGCGGTGCTCGCCGGTGTGCTCAAGGCCCCCTCGCGGTTTTCGCCCATCACCAATCCCTTGTTGGCGCGCGCCCGGGCCGGCAGCGTGCTGGCCAAGATGGTGGAAGCGGGACGCCTCGATCCGGCACGGGCCGAGCAGGTGGCCCGCACAGCCTTCCGCTTCACCGCCTTGGCCAGACAACGCCAGTCGGGAGCCGACTATGCCGTCGATGCCGCCCTCGAACGCCTGCCGACGCTGATCGGGCAAGCCGACGCGGAGGATCTCGTCGTCGAAACGACCATCGACGGCGGCCTGCAGCGCAAGAGCCAAGCGCTCGTCCACGACCTGATGAGCGGGGAGGCGCGCGCTGTCGAGGCAAGCCAAGCCGCCCTCATCGTGCTCGATCTGGACGGCGGCATCCGCGCCCTTGTCGGTGGACGCGACTACGCCGAGAGCCAGTTCAATCGCGCGCTGAAGGCCAAGCGGCAACCGGGCTCCGCCTTCAAGATGTTCGTGTACTTGGCCGCGCTCGAGCGCGGCCTGACGCCGGACAGCATCGTCCAGGACCTGCCCCTGATCGGCAGCGGCTGGAGCCCGCGCAACGAAGGAGGCGGCTATCGTGGTGCCGTGCCGCTGCGCGAGGCCCTGGCCCACTCCATGAATGCAGCGACGGTGCGCCTGCACATGGGCTTGGGCGCGGCGCTGACGGTGGCGGCGGCGCGGCGCCTCGGCATTCGCTCCGAGCTGCGCCCAGACGCCTCCTTGGCGCTCGGCACCTCCGAGGTAACCTTACTCGAGTTGACCGGAGCCTACGGCGTCATCGCGCACGGCGGCCGTGCGCTCGAGCCCTTCCTGATCCGCCGCGTGCGCTCCGCCTCGGGCAGGGTGTTGTTCGAGCGCAAGCCCGAGGCGGCTAAGGTGCTCGTCGCGCCCGCCGTCGCCGGCGCGCTCACCGAGATGTTGAGCGGCGTCGTCAGCGGCGGCACCGGCCGGCGCGCGGCGCTCGGCGAGCAAGCCGCGGCCGGCAAGACCGGCACCTCCCAGGATTTTCGCGACGCCTGGTTCGTCGGCTACACCGGGCAGCTGATCGCCGGGGTCTGGGTTGGCAACGACGATGCTCACCCGATGCGCAAGGTTGTCGGCGGCACGCTGCCGGCGCGCCTGTGGCATGACGTCATGACGATCGCGCACGACGGCCTGCCGGCGCGAGGCTTGGCTGGCGCCGCGCCCAGCGAGCGCGCTCAGTTGCGCGCGCCGCGCGCCACGCAAGCGGCGGCTGGCCCGGGCCTGGCCGCGCAGCGCCATGTGCCCGAGTTTTTTGTTCGGGCGCATGATGGCGCCGAGCCGCCCTCGGCGTCAGCGGCCTTCTCTCAGGTTGTGGAGCGCTGAAACCTGATGGCGGTGGTGGCGGGTAGGACGCGTTCGACGGCGCCGTAGCGGTGCAGATCGGCGCCATCGTGGCGCAACCAGCGCCTTGCCGCCTCGAGCTCCGGCATCAGACGCAACACCAGCGTCCAGAACTTTGGCCCATGGTTCATCTCGCGCAAATGCGCAACTTCGTGCGCCGCCACGTAGTCGAGCACGTGTACCGGGGCCAGAACCAGGCGCCAGGAAAACGACAGTAGGCCGCTGGTGGAACAGGAGCCCCAGCGCGTGGTCTGGTCGCGCAGACAAATGCGCCGCACGCGCACGCCGAGCGCACGCGCATGCTTGGCAACGCAGGCCTCCAGATCGGCGCGCGCCTGACCCAACAGCCAGTCGGTCAGACGACGGGCGGCGTGCTCGGTGCGGCCGGCGACTTCCAAGATCGGCGGCTTGCCGTGCGCGCGCACGACCCGCACCACCGCCCCACCCGAGCGTGGTCCGATGAAGCGGAGGCGATGCATCGCTCCGCGCAACGGGATCATGGCCCCGTCGACGAATGGAACCGGCTCGGGCACGGAGCCCAAACGCTCGCGCACCCAGTCGATGTGCGAGCGCAAGAAACGGTCGGCCTCCTCCATGCGGCATTGTTCTGGGAGGGTCACCACCACCCAGCGTCGGGTATTGCTAACGCGCAATGTCAATCGGCGTGCGCCGGGGTGGCGCCGCACTTCGACGGGTGCGCTGATGCCCTGCACTCTCAGCGCCACGGACTTTCGCTTGCCTGCCGGCAATGTGTACCCCCCTCTCGCGACAACGGCGTGCGCAACGCCAACAAATAACGCGCCAAGCGCACGAAACAGGAATGCTCTTGGCCTAGCAAAATATTGCGAGCAGAACAGTGGCAACAATCGTGTTGCGCGCTGCGCTGTGGCGTCGCTGCGACAGACCCGACGAGACCGGTTGACAGCGCCACAGAAGCGTGGGTCAGCGCGCCGCGAAGCTGAAGGCCAAAGCGTCGAGGTCCGCCGCGTGGCGCCGGCGGCGCGGCATCGTCGCCATATGCTCCAGCTGGGCGATGCTGAGGCCTCCGGCCGAGCAGGGATCGTGGGCGCGCATGAATTTGCTGATCCGCGGCGCGATCTGGGACCGGAACCGCGAACCATTGAAGATGCCGTAGTGCCCAACCTTCGGGCACTCGAAGTGCAGCCTATTGGCTTCGGTGATGCCCGTGCACAAATCGAGCCCGGCCCGGCACTGGCCGGTTCCTGTAATGTCGTCCTTCTCGCCTTCCACGGTCATCAAGGCCGGTCGGCGGATGGCGGCAAGCTCGACGGGCCGGCCGCGATGCGCCATCAATCCGCGCGGCAGCAGGTGTTTCACGAACACGGCATCGACAGTTTGCAGGTAGAACTCGGCGGTCAGATCCATGACGGCCAAGTATTCGTCGTAGAACTCGCGATGCTTTTCCGCCGAGTCGCCGTCGCCGCGCACCAAGTGGAGGAACATCTCCTTTTGCGCTTCGAGGTGGCGGTCGAGGTTCATGGTCATGAAGCCCGACAACTGCAGGAAGCCCGGGTAGACCATGCGGCCGTGACCCGGGTTTGGCCAGGGTACGTTGGTTACCACCGTGCGCCGAAACCAATCGGTGCCGCGGCGCTCGGCCAATTCGTTGACCACGGTTTGATTGATACGCGTGTCGATGGGCCCGCCGGCTAAAATCAGGGACAAGGGCACGCTCGGATCAGCGTCCTCCTCCATCAGGGCGGTGGCAGCGAGCACCGGCACCGCCGGCTGGCAAACGGCAAAGACGTGCACATCGCCTTTGAGAAAGCGAAAGATGCCGATCATGGTGTCGATGTAGTCGTCAAGGTCGAAGGATCCCGCCGCCAGCGGCACCGTGCGCGCGTCCTGCCAATCCGTGATGTAGACGTCGTGGTCGGGCAGGAAGGTTTCGACCGTGCCGCGCAAAAGCGTGGCGAAGTGACCCGACATGGGCGCCACTAGCAGCAAGCGCGGGTCGCGCGCACCCTCGCTGGGATCGATGTCGCGCCGAAAGCGCACGAGGCGGCAGAACGGTGTGCGCCACACCTCGTCTTCCTCGACCCTTACCGTGCGACCGCGCACTTGGGTTTGCGCAATGCCAAAGGCAGGCTTGGTGTAGCGCCGCGTGGCGCGCTCAAACACCTCGCAGGCGGCAACCGCACTGCGTCCGACCGGCGTGTGCGTCAACGGATTGAGCGGATTGAAAAACAGACGACAGGAGTCGGCGGCAGCGCGGGCCGGCCGAAACGCGGCTCGGCCGAGCTCATACCAGTGATAGAGCACGAAATAGGTCCCCCGGTTTTGCCGTCCCAGCGCCAACCACGGCTTTGAGCGTTTGTGCGGCTGATGCCGTCTTGGAGTCCGCTTGGCCGGTCGGTTCTGACCTGGCGCGCAGCGAACAGTGCACTGATTCGACAGTTCCTTAAAGAGTTGTGACCTCAATGCAACAGCTTGGCTAGGCGCTCGGCCATGGCATCGACGTTGGTCGCATGCGTGAAGTGGGCAAGGTAGGCGCCATCCGGCCCCATCAGGTAGATGATGGCCGAGTGATCGAAGGTGTAACCCGCGCTCGACTTAGGATCGGCCACCTTCTTGACGTAGACGCGGTAGGCCTTGGTGACGGCCTCGATCTCCGCCGGCGTGCCGGTCAAACCGACGAGACGCGGATGGAAACTCTTCAGATAGCTGGCAAGCTGGACGGGGCTATCGCGTTCGGGGTCGACGGTGATGAAGACGGGCGTGATCTTTTGCCCCGGGGGCCCGAGTTTGTCGAGCGCCGCCGCCATCACCTGCAGCGCCGACGGACACACGTCGGGACAGTAGGTGAAGCCGAAGAAGACCAGCGTATAGCGGCCGCGGAAGTCCTTGTCGGTGACGCGCTTGCCGGTCTGGTCGGTGAGGGTAAACGGCCCGCCGACCAAGGCGCGGCCGACGGAGGGGGCGCTCGCGGGCAATAGGCGCTGGCGCGCCTCGGGAAAGATCGCCAGCGCTGCCGCCGCGCCGACCATCAATCCGGCCAAAACGATGAGCGCGAGCCTCAGGCTCGATTTGGTCACAACTGTGCTCATTCGCCCATCTGCACAAGCGTTCCGTGCCTGCGCGCACTCTGCAGGAAGTAGGCAAAGGCTGCAAACCCGAGCGCGAAATAGATGATATTGAGGCCGAAGGCCTTGAACATGTAGGCTGCCACGAACTTACCCTCCAGGACAATCGCGCGCAGGCCCTCGAACACGTAGGTCGGCGGCAGCGCCAACGACACCGGCTGCAGCCACGCCGGCAGGGTGGCAACGGGATAGTAAACGCAGCACAGCGGCAAGAACACAAAGACGATGAGCCAGGCGAAACTCTCCGCACCAAGTCCCCAGCGCAACACCACGCCGGTCGACACCAGGCCGAGGGCCCAGCTGGTCAGCACCAGATTGGCGAAGAACGCCGCGAAGGCCAGGCCGAGCGAGAGCACGTTAAAGCCGAAGAAGAAGTAGGCGAGGAACGCCACCGGTACCATGGCGACCATCAACTTGATAAAGCTGACGGCCATCAAGGCGGCGACGAGTTCGGCCGGACGCAACGGGCTCATCATCAGGTGGCCGAGGTTGCGCGACCAGATGTCCTCGAGGAAGGCCACGGCAAAGCCGAGCTGGCTGCGCACCAGGATGTCCCACAGCAGCACGGCGCCGATGAAGAGACCCGCGGCCTTGCTTGCGAAGTTCGTTGCGCTGGCCAAATAGCTCTGCAGGAAGCCCCACATCAACATCTGGACCAGCGGCCAGTAGATCAGCTCGGCGGTCCGCGGCCAGGAGGAGCGGATCACGTACCAATAGCGTAAGATCATTCCCCAGATGCGCCCTGCCGACGCCTTGAGCGTCGTCTGCTCGCCGACGCGCAGGGAGGGCTGCCCGGGCTCGCCGCCGTTCATATGAGCTTGGCCTCGTTAGCGCGCGGCCGCCGCGCGATGGCGAGAAAGACCTCTTCAAGCGTGCTGCGACCGAAGCGGGCAATGAGATCGGCAGGGGTCTCATCGGCGATCACGCGACCCTTTTCGAGCATGATCACGCGGTCGGCCAAACGTTCGACCTCGGCCATGTTATGGGACGCCAAGACAACGGTGGCTCGCCGCGCCCGGCAATAGTGCTCGAGCTTGGCGCGCACCCAATCGGCCGTATCGGGATCGAGCGACGCCGTCGGCTCATCGAGCAGCAACAGCTCCGGCTCGTTCAAGAGCGCCTTGGCCAAGCTGACACGGGTCTTCTGCCCCGCCGACAGTTTGCCGTAGGGACGGTCGAGGAATTCGCTGAGGCGCAGGTCGTCGGCCGTGGCCGCCACGGCAGTCTTAAGGTCGCGCACGCCGTAGAGGCGCGCATAGACTTCCAGGTTTTGGCGCACGGTCAGCCGCATCGGCACATCGACGTAGGGGCTCTCGAAATTCATCCGATGCAACACCCGGTGCCGCTCGCGGGCCATGTTGGCGCCGAACACGCGCGCTTCGCCGGAGGTCGGGATGACCAGGCCCATGAGCATCGAGATGGTCGTGGTCTTGCCCGCCCCGTTGCCGCCGAGCAGCGCCGTGACCGCGCCGGCCGCGAGGGTAAAATCGATGCCGTCGACGGCCGCAACGTCACCATAGACCTTGCGCAAGCCGACCACCTCCACGGGAGGTGGTCGGCTATGGCGATGGGGTAAGATCGGCTTTTGCATGCCTCATGCGAAGGGTTTGGCCAAGCTGCAGCTAAAGATCAGCTCGCGGCAATTGGCAGTACGGCTGGTAACCTTGCCCTATCTGGGGTAGGGAGACCGCCGACGCAAGCGCGACGCGAGGGGCCGCTCGGTTCCCCGGCGGTTGTCGCACAACCGCACCTTCCCCCATGCTACAGCGGCGTGAAAGACATTGGGATGAAACGGCCGGGAGCCGGCTGCGCCTGCAGACGGCCGTTCGGCTGCGCTGGTTTGGCGTGATCGGCCAGCTGTTGACCGTGGGCGTCGTCTACCTGGTGCTGGGCTTTGCCCTGCCGCTCGGCATCTGCCTCGCCTTCATTGCGCTCTCCGCCTGGCTCAATGTCTTCCTGCGCATTCGCTTTCCCGCCCGCACCCGCCTCAGTACGGGCTTCGCCACCAGCCTGCTTGCCTATGACATCTTGCAGCTCGCCGCCCTTTTGTTTCTCACCGGTGGCGCCGACAATCCATTCATTTTCCTGTTGGTCGCACCGGTGACGGTGTCGGCCGCAACGCTACCGCCGCGCAACACCATCGTGCTTGGCCTCCTCGGCGCCGGCACCGCGGTGCTGTTGCTGTTTTACTCAATGCCGCTCCCCTGGTATCCCGGCACGCGCCCGGACCTTCCCATGCTCTATAGCGTGGGCGTGCTGGCCTCGGTGCTCTCGGGCATGGTCTTTCTCGCGCTTTACGCCTGGCGGCTGGCCAAGGAGGCGCGCCAGATGTCGGATGCGCTGGCCGCCACCGAACTCGTGCTGGCGCGCGAACAGCAACTGCATGCCCTTGACGGGTTGGCCGCGGCGGCGGCGCACGAACTCGGCACGCCGCTTTCCACCATTGCCGTCATTGCCAAGGAACTGTCGCGCGAGGCAAAGGGCGGCGGCCAGTTCGCCGACGATATCGTCCTGCTGCAGGCGCAAGCGATGCGCTGCCGCGAGATCCTGACCAAGCTGACGCGCAGCCCGAGCGAGCCCGATCCGCTGCACGCGCGCATGAGCGTCACGCAGCTGATCGACGAAGCCGCCGAGCCCTACCGCGCAACCAGCTCGCGCTTGAGCGTCACCGCCGAACCCGACCAGGGCGTCGAGGCGGAAGCGGCGCTCGAGCCGGTGGGCGAGCGCCGGCCGGGCGTGATCTATGGGCTCAGCAATCTGATCGAGAATGCCGTCGACTTCGCCCGCGCGCGCGTCGAGATCGTCGCCCGCTGGTCGGCTCGCGAGGTGCTGCTGACCATCAGCGATGATGGTCCGGGTATTCCCCTCGATGTGCTCGATGCCCTGGGCGAACCCTACGTCACCACGCGCGCAAGCCGCCGCGCCAGACAGATCAAGGACGGCGAACGCGCCGGGCTGGGCCTTGGCTTTTTCATTGCCAAGACCCTGCTGGAGCGGTCGGGGGCGACGGTAACCTTAGAGAATCGTCCGCGTCCGGACCACGGCGCGATCGTGACCGTCACCTGGCCCCGCCAGGTGTTCGAAAGCAAGCGCCAGGCCGTGCAGGGCTGGGATGCACAGGCGCCGCGGACCCTGGTTGCCGCCCACGAACGCGGCATCAGTTAATAAGCCTACTTCCTAAACAGCGTTGGCACGGCGCCGAGGCTCGCTATAATGCGGCACAAGGAGAAGAGCAGTGGTCGACGATCTCGCATTCAAGCCGGACGAGCTGCCCGAGGATCGTTCCTTGGTCCTGGTCGACGATGACCGCTCTTTCGTGTTGCGGCTAGCACGCGCCATGGAAACGCGCGGCTTCGAGGTGCGCACCGCCCACTCCGTTGCCGAGGGCCTAGAGCTGATCCGCCAGAAGGCGCCGGCCTTTGCCGTCGTCGATATGCGGCTGGAAGACGGCAATGGCCTCGACGTCATCGCCGCGCTCTCGGAGCTAAGGCCGCAGGCGCGCACGATCGTCCTGACCGGCTACGGCAACATCGCCACGGCGGTGTCCGCCGTCAAACTGGGGGCCGTCGACTATCTGGCAAAACCGGCCGACGCCGACGACGTGACCGATGCGCTGCTGGCGCCGCACGACGAAAAGGCGCGGCCGCCGGAGAACCCGATGTCGGCCGATCGCGTGCGCTGGGAGCATATTCAACGCGTCTACGAGCTGTGCAACCGCAACGTCTCGGAAACGGCGCGACGGCTCAATATGCATCGGCGAACCCTGCAGCGGATTCTCGCCAAGCGCGCGCCGAAGTGACCGGCGCGGCGTACGGCTCAGTCTAGGTCGGAAGCACCGCCAGACCCTGCTCGACCAGCGCCTTCAGCATGACGGCGGCGCCGCATTGCCTGGACTCGGCATTGCCGTCCCAGACGTTGTCGGCCACGAATTTGCCCTTGCTGTAGTGGTTAGAGAAGCTCCACAGATAGGGCGTATTGATGCCCCTGGCGCGGCTGCGCCAGCCATTGTAGCCCTCCCAATTGTAGAGCGTGCGCGCCAGGCTCCAATCTTGTTGATCGGCAAAGTGGTCGAATGTCATGGCGTCAACGGCGCTCGAGACCCAATCGTTGGGCGGATTCCAAACCGGCGGCCGGCCGCTCGGCACCTGCACGGTTCGGGCCTTCAAGGGGTCGCCGTTATGCAAGTGGGTGCGAAAGTCGAAACTTGCTTCCATGGCGTGAATGATGCCGACGAAGTACCAGGGCGCGCAGACCTCCTCGGCAACGCGGTTGTACTGCTCGCGATTGTCGCTATCGCTGAGCTTGCCCAGGCACCATTTGACGTCGGCGATATGCTGCTCGCGGATGCTGCAGCTGTCGAAGAGCTCGACGTAGCCCTGGCGAAGCTCGGCGAAGGCCGGCCGCGCCACGGTGGCGGCGCCCGCGCCCGACGTCGGATCGCGGTCTGGCGGGCTGCGCTCGGCGCGATTGAGCGCCTGCAGCAGCGCCGAGGCACGGTCCAAGAGGGCCTCCACCTCGGCGGCTGAGGCCGTGCTTGTCTTGGCCGAGGCTTGGATATTGTCGAGAAAATCGACGATCGCTGGCATTACCTTGTCGAAATCCGTGCCCCCTGTGACGCCGGCGGAGACCCTGGGAACCGAAAGGCCGAGCCGCTCCGCCTCGGACGCAATCGCGGCCAGCTCGCGGTAGGGATTGAGGCCGCCGGCCTGGCCCGTCGGCTGCGCCAAGCCGCCCGGTGCGCCGAGACTTGCCCCCAGACTTAACGCCGCCGGGGCGGCCAGCAGCGAGCCGGCATTGGCGATAAATCGGCGGCGATCCACGCCTTGCCGGCTGCCGGTCGTCATCTCGCCCCCCTTTGCCTGGCGCGCCACGCGCCGCAACGGCCGTCTCTCCCCCCAAGTCTAGTCGAAGGGCGCCGCGCACGCCACGCCCACGGCGTTTCGTGCCACCGCCCATCGGCGTCGCGGCGGCGACCGCCCCCCCACCGCCAGCGTGTCGTGTCGGCAACACTTGGGCGGGATCCCGGCGGCAACGGCGATTGCTAGGGTCGGCATTCATCGGCCATCGGGTACACTCAAGCGCACAGGTCATGATGGCTGGTGACGGACCGGCGACGGACTGGGGCGACGGACTGGGGCGACGGACTGGGGCGACGGACTGGGGCGACGGGCCATGACGGACAGGATGCGGCGATGCTGAGTGGTGGCGCCAAAGCGCTGATCGGTGCGGCCTTGGCGGGCGCGGCGGTGCTGTTTGCCGCGGCGCCGGCTGGCGCGCAAGACCGCTCCGATGTGTTCGGCTTTGCCGGCACGCCCTGGCAGGTCGGTGGCTTTGTTTTCGTCACCCCCAAGTTCGAGGGCGCCAAGTCCTACGACGTCCTGGGCTTTCCCTTCATCGCGCCGGCGGGCTTCGGCCAGGGCGCAAGCACGATCGACATCAGGGGCGCGGACGATATTCGTTTTCGGCTGATCCAGAACAACGGTTTTGAGGCGGGCCCGCTGGCTGGATGGCGCTTCGGCCGCGATCAGGACGACGCCGCCCGCTTGCAGGGCCTCGGCGACATCGACGGCGGGCTCGTCGTGGGTGCCTACGCGGGCTATCGCGCCGGCCCATGGTTTTTCTCCGCCTCCTACCATCATCAAGTGACCGGGGACGACGACACCGGTGGCTTGGTGCGCCTTGCCATCGATCACACCTGGCGGCTCAGTCCCAGCGCCACCTTGGTCACGAGCGTTGGTACGGCCTACGCCTCGAGCGACTATATGCAGACCTACTTCGGCGTCACCGCCGCCCAGTCGGCGGCCTCGCTGGCGGGACTGCCGCAATTTGACCCCTCCGCCGGCTTCAAGGACGTCAGCATCGGTGCCACGGCGACCATCGAGCTCGATCCGCGCTGGACCCTCTATTTGACCGGCCGCTATTCGCGCCTCATCGGGGACGCCGCCGACAGTCCCGTGATCGAGACCGAAAACGCCTTCTTCGGCGGCGCCGGGCTGTCCTACAAGTTCGACTGGCTCCGCTAGCCCCGTTTGCCTCGCCGCCTCAGGCAGAAACCGCCGTGCCGCCCCGGTTCCAGCCGCGGGCGCCTTCACCATAGATGTCAAAGCCTGCGTCCGTGACCGCCACGGTATCTTCCAATTTGATAAAGCCGCGCCGCGGGTGGTGCAGGGTCGTTTCCACGGAAATCACCATGCCGGTCTCCAGCGGCTGGTCGGCGTCGTAAGGATCATAGGCCATGCTACCGCGCGGCGCGAGACGGGGCGCTTCGTGACTGACGAGCCCCATGCCGTGCGCCAGGAAATGCAGATGATTGTGGTTCTTGGATTGGCGCACTAAGGGCGTTGCCGCCTCATAGATCACCGCGCCCATGGCCCCGGCCTTGATCGGCGCCATGGCCTTGCGCTGGATGGTCTCGATCTCGCCCAGTAAGTCTTCCAGTTCCGCGTCGGGCTCGCCCTGGATTGCCATGCGGCAAAGGTCGCCGATGTAGCCGTGATAGTTGCCACCCGAGTCGAGCGAGATGATGTCGCCCTGCTCCCAACGCTGTTCGGAGGGGGCGCGGTTGAGACTGGTGCCGGCCGTGAGCAGGCAATATTCGAAGGTCATGCCGCGGTTGACCTCCTCGCGGCGTAGCGCCTCGAACAATTCGCGCTTGCTGGTGCCTGGACCATGCGCCCCGATCACGGCCAGCATGGATTCGATCACCAGCTCTGAGGCGCGGCGCAGGAGGGCCAGCTCGTCGGGCCGCTTTTTGGCGCGCAGCCGCTCGAGCACGAACACGGCGTCCTTGAGCTCGCTGTCGGGCAAACCGGCGCGCAGGGTGGCGGCGGCATCGGTGGGAAGAAACGGCATCTCGACGCCGATGTGCTTGGCCTTGAGCCCCGCCTTGCGCAGGTAGGCGATGGCCTTTTCCGTGGCATCGATCGAACCCGAACTCGAGGTCAGGGCCTCCGCCGTCCAAAATGGCGCCACCTCCTTTTGGTGGCTCTCCAGGCGATGCCCGATATAGGCGGCCTTGTCGGGAGCCCCCTTGGGATAGGCCACGATCGGCAGGTAGCGCGTGACGCCCGTGGCATCCATGTAGTCGAAGAAGATGGAGCGGTGGCCGCCCAACAGGTACTGCACGTTGTGCTTCGAGGTCGCCAGCAACAGGTCGAGACCGGCGTCCTCCATCAGGCGATCGAGGCGGCCCGTGTCGAAGGGGATGGCGGGACGGGCGGCGGCCGGTTTGGCGACGTCGAGCATGGCGTGGGCTCCGTTGGCGGCTTCCTCGGCGCAAATCATAACGCCCTGGCCGGCGCTTCGAAAGGCTAGAAGCGCCCGGCACCGGGCCTGGGTTTGCCCGTGGTGCGCCGCAGCGCAGCTCAGGCGCCCGACTTGCCGGCGCCAGGGGAAGGTGCCTATCCTGGCGACCGGGGGCACGGGCGGCGCTTTTGTCCGCCGGCTCTTCAGCCGCCACGGAGGGCCAAGCGCCGATGATCTATGAGTTTCGCACCTATACGCTCAAGCCGCGCACGCTGCCCGAGTTCCTGAAGCGCTTCGGCGAGGCCTTGCCGCCCCGGCTCGCGCTGTCGAAACTCGCCGCCTTCTGGTACACGGAAATCGGGCCCCTCAATCAGGTCCTTCATGTCTGGTCCTACGAGAACGTGCTCGAGCGCTCGCGCATTCGCGCCGAAGCCGTCAAGATGGGACTCTCGGCCGCCCAAAACGCACGATCTCATCGAGGAAATGCGCTCGGAAATCTTTGAGCCGCTGCCCTATTCGCCGCCGCTCGAGCCCTCCAATCACGGGCCTTACTTCGAAATGCGCAGCTATGCGCTAAAGCCGGCCAGCCTTGCCGTGATGGCCGAGCGCTGGGGCGAGTTCCTGCCCGGCCGTCTCAAGCTCTCCCCCCTCATCGGCGTTTTTAGCTCCGACATCGGCGGGCTCAACCAGTGGGTGCACATCTGGGCCTATCGCAGCCTCGATGAGCGCCTCGCGGTGCGTCGCAAGGCCGCGGCCGAGGGCATCTGGCCGCCGCCCGGCGACAGTCCGGTCGTGCGGCAGGAAACGAAAATTCTGCTCGCCGCACCGTTTTCGCCCATCCAGTAGCCACGCCCCGGCGAAAAGACGAGGACCAGGGATGCGGTGCGAAGTCGTTGCCATCGGCACCGAGCTCTTGCTCGGCATCATTGTGGACAGCAACTCGGCCTGGATCGGCGAGCAGCTCGCGCTCAGCGGCATCGACTCCTACTTTCAGGTCAAGGTCGGCGACAATTTCGGGCGCATCGAAGCCTCGATCCGCCAGGCGCTGGAGCGCAGCGATGCCGTCATCTGCTGCGGCGGGCTCGGCCCGACGCAGGACGACATTACCCGTGACGTGATCGCGCAGGTCATGGGGGTCGGCATGCAGCGTGACGCGGCCATTGCCGACAAAATCAGGCGCATTTTCGAAGCACGCGGGCGCGTCATGTCGCAAAACAATCTGCGGCAGGCCGATGTCCCGATCGGCGCCCGGCCGATCGCACAAATGCCCGGCACCGCCCCCGGCCTCGTCTGCCCGCTGGGAGCCAAGGTCATCTACGCCGTGCCCGGCGTGCCGAGCGAAATGCGCGAAATGATGCTGGGCAGCATCCTTCCCGACCTCAGGCAGCGCGCGGGCCAATCGGCGGTGATCCGCAGCCGGGTGCTGCGCACCTGGGGCATGAGCGAATCGGGGCTGGCGGAGGTGCTGGCCGAGCGCATGGCGGAGCTCGACCAAGTTGGCAATCCGACGATCGCCTACCAGGCCAGCGGTATCGACGGCATCAAGGTGCGCCTGGTCGCCAAATGCAAAGATGAGGCAACCGCGGCCCAAGTCCTAAATGCCGAGGAAGCCCTGATCCGCCAACTCCTCGGCGACGTGATCTTCGGCGTCGACGAGGAGTCAATGGAGGTGGCCGTGCTGACGGCGCTCAAGGCCAAGGGCATGACGCTTGCCGTCGTCGAGGAAGTCACGGGCGGACTGTTGGCGGCGCGCATGACGATGGTCGATCCGAGCATGGCGACCTTTCGGGGGGCACGCATCGCGTCCGCGGCGGGCGAGGCGGAAATGGCTGGGCTTTCAGCTCGCGCCGCCGCGGCGGCGGACGCAGCGCAGCGCGAGTTCGCCAGCACGGTGGGTGCCGCCGCCATTGCCGGCCCGGCGCGGCAGGCCGGCGGCCCGGTCACGGCGCCGGTCGTGCTGGCGGCGCGCATCGGCGATCACCGCCAGCACGAGGAAATCATTCTGCCCGCCGATCGCGGCCGGCTGCGCGATTTCGCCGTGATCAGCCTGCTCAACATGCTGAGAAAGGCGTTGACGTCCTAAGGGGGACGCGGCGGCGGCCGGCCTTGATTTGCCCTGCCCTCAGCAGAAACATGAGCCGGCATGACCGACAGCACGACCGGGAAGGCGACGGCCTTGGAGTCCTACGACTACGTGATCATCGGCGCGGGTTCGGCAGGTAGCGTCCTCGCTAGTCGGCTGAGCGAGGACGCTACCACCTCGGTGCTGGTGCTCGAGGCCGGGCCCAGCGATTGGCATCCCTACATTCATGTGCCCGCCGGCTTCATCAAGACCTTTCACGATGCGCGCGTGAACTGGCTCTACAGCATGGAGCCGAGCCAGTGGACCGGCGGCCGGCGCATCCTCGCGCCGCGCGGCAAGACGCTGGGTGGTTCCAGCTCCATCAACGGCAACGTCTTCAATCGCGGCCAGCCCATGGACTTCGACACCTGGGCCCAGCTCGGCAACCGCGGCTGGGGGTATGCCGACGTGCTACCCTACTTCAAGCGGTTCGAGCGCCGGCTCGGCGGCGGCGACGACCGCCTCCGGGGACGGACCGGCAATCTCACCATCACCGACATGGATTGGCACCACCCCCTATGCGAGGCCTTCATCGAGGGCGCCCTCACGCTCGGCATTCCGCGCAATGCCGACTACAACGGTGCGCTCCAGGAAGGCGTGTCCTATGTGCAGCGCACGATTGATCGCGGCCGGCGGGTCAGCGCCGCGACCGCCTTCCTGCATCCCGCTCGCAAGCGTGCCAACCTGAGGGTTCTGACCCACGCGCACGTCACCGAGATCCTGCTCGAGGGCAAGCGGGCGACCGGCGTGCGCTTCAGCCGCGGCGGGCGCGGCGGCGTCGAACGCACGGTAGCGGCGCGTCGCGAGGTGATCTTGTCGGGCGGCTCCTACAATTCGCCGATGCTGCTCCAACTGTCCGGCATCGGCCCACCGGGGCTCCTGCAAGCGTTGGGTATTCCCGTCAAGCATGCGCTCGCAGGCGTCGGTGAAAACCTCAAAGACCACTACGCACCCCGCTTCGTGGCACGGGTGAAGAACTGCGACACCATCAACGAACGCTCGCGGGGCTTGAAGCTGGCGCGCGAGGTGCTGCGTTGGGCGACCCACGGCGACGGCATCCTCGCCCTCAACCCGACGCTGGTCTATTGCTTCTGGCGCTCCGAGCCCGACGTGGGCAACTCCGACCTGCAGTTGACCTTCACGCCGGCCAGCTACCGGGAGGGCGTACAGGGTCAGCTCGAAACCGAGCCTGGCATGACGGTGGCCTCCTGGCAGCAACGGCCCGACAGCAAAGGCTACGTGCGCATCCGCTCGGCCGATCCCTTCGATCCGCCATTAATTCAGCCCAATTATCTGGCCGAGCCCGGTGACCGACGCGTGCTGCTCGCCGGCATGAAGCTGGCGCGACGCCTGTTGGCCTCCAAACCGCTCGCGCCCTACTACGAGCGGGAGGATTTTCCCGGGTCCCGACGTCAAGACCGACGAGGAGCTGTTGGCGGCGGCCAAACAGCGCGGCACCACCACCTTCCACCCGGCGGGCACCTGCCGCATGGGGCCCGCACGCGACCCCGGGGCGGTGGTCGACGACGAGCTGCGCCTGCACGGCCTCAGCGGCCTACGCGTGGTCGACGCCTCCATCATGCCGACCATGCTGTCGGCCAACCTCAACGCCGCCACCTTGATGCTGGCCGAGAAGGCCTCCGACCTGATCCGCGGCCGCGCCGCGCTCGAGCCGATCGTGATCGCGCCCTGACCCTTGCGGGTCGCCATCGGCCGGGCGCGATCGCCTCTGCTTACGGGCGGGGTGCGCTACTTCGCCAAACCCTTCATGATTTCCGCGCCCGGGGCCGCATCGGCAAAGCCCTTGAAGCTGCCCTGCTCGGCGATCAGCTTGATCGTGCGCATGATCCCGCCCCAGGCGGCGCGCGCCAGCGCCCCGCCGACGCTGATACGGCGCACGCCGAGGTTGCTGAAATCGGCCACCGTCAGCTCGCCCGGCCCACCCATCAGAAAATTGACGGGCTTGGGCGCGACCGCCTTCACCACGGCCGCAATCTGCTCGCGCGTGCTGATGCCGGGCGCATAAAGGCAATCGGCACCCGCTTCCGCATAGGCCTTGAGCCGTCGGATGGTCTCCTCGAGATCCGGCAGGCCGCGGATGAAGCCTTCGCTGCGCCCGGTGAGCAGCACGTCGCCGCCCGCCTTATCGATCGCCTGGCGCGCCGCGCGCACGCGCGCAACCGCCATCTCGAAATCATAAAGCGCCTTGGCCTTGTCGCCGGTGTAGTCCTCGATGGAGAGCCCGGAGACACCGGTCTCACAGCATAGCCGCACGCTCTCGGCCACGTCGGCCGGCTCGTGCGCATAGCCGCCCTCGAAGTCGGCGTTTACGGGGACGTTAGCAGCGGCCGAGATCTCGGCGATGTGCGCCAGCATGATATCGCGGGGCACCGCCCCGTCGCCGAAGCCGCGCGACCAGGCGAAGCCGGCGCTTGTCGTTGCCAGCGCCTTGAAACCGGCGTTTTCAAGGTAGCGCGTGGTGCCGACATCCCACGGATTGGGAATGACGAAGCAGCCGCTCTGATGCAAGCGGCGAAACTCCTTGCGCTTCTCCGATACGGTCGGCATGGCGTGCTCCAGTTCTGCTGCTGACGGTCGACGACTATAAACGCCCACGCCGCGCCTGCCATCACTTCAGCGCGCGCACCGCGGCGATAGCTGACACGATTTGACAGTCGAGCTAGGGCCGCGGCCGGGCAACGACCTACCCGCGCCCGCGGCGACGCGGCCACCTCGACGCACACGGCAAGCCCGCAGGGTGTGGTGCGGCAACCCCTGCCCGCGTACCTGGCGGCGTTCCTCGCCGCTTTTGAAAATTTTACGCTGGCGCTTTGCCAGGGTTGCGGCGCTGGCTTTGCGGTCCGGCCCGCATCCGCTATAAGCCGCCGCAGCCCCACTGCCCGCAACTTTCGCGAAACTTGCATGGCCAAATCGAACAAGACTGCTGGCCCAGAGGCCCGTTTGCCGAAGGGCTTTCAGGACACGCCCGCCGAGGACATCCGGGCCACCGCCCGCATGCTGGCAACCATCCGGGACACCTACGAACGCTACGGCTTTGAGCCCGTGGAAACGCCGGCCATCGAATACACCGACGCGCTTGGCAAGTTTCTGCCGGATCAGGAGCGGCCCAATGCGGGCGTCTTTTCCTTTCAAGACGAGGATGAGCAGTGGCTGAGCCTGCGCTACGATTTAACCGCGCCGCTCGCCCGCTATGTGGCCGAGAACTTCGACCGCCTCCCGAAACCCTTTCGGCGTTATGCCGTCGGCCCCGTGTGGCGCAACGAGAAGCCGGGACCAGGACGGTTCCGCCAGTTCATGCAGTTCGATGCCGATACGGTGGGGACCGAGAATATCGCCGCCGACGCGGAAATCTGCATGCTGGCGGCCGACACGATGGAGGCGCTGGGCATCAAGCGTGGCGACTACCTGATCAAGGTCAATAACCGCAAGGTCTTGGATGGGGTGCTTCAGTCCATCGACCTTGGCGGGGAGGACAAGGCCAACCGTCGCCTGACCGTGTTGCGTGCCATCGATAAATTAGAGCGCCTGGGGGAAGGGGCCGTGCGCGACCTGCTCGGCCGGGGCCGGACCGACGACAGCGGCGACTTCACCCGAGGCGCCGGCCTTACTGGTGAGCAGAGCGACTACGTCGTCGGTGTGGTGACGGGCGCCCTGAGCCGCCCCGAGCGGCGCGACGCGGGCCTCACGCTCAAGCCCAATGCGACGCTCACCGCGGGATTTCAAGAACTCGATGCGATCGCCGAGCTCGTGCGCGCCAGCGGCTTTGGCGAAGAACGCATCCGCATCGACCCCTCGGTGGTGCGCGGCCTCGAATACTACACCGGCCCCGTGTTCGAGGCCGAACTGAGCTTTCCGGTCAAAAACGAGGACGGCCAGACCGTGCGCTTCGGCTCGGTTGGCGGCGGTGGGCGCTACGACGGTCTGGTCGAGCGCTTCTTGGGGAGCAAGGTGCCGGCAACAGGCTTTTCCATTGGCGTTTCGCGCCTGCAGGCGGCGCTCGCCGCCCTCAACCAGCACAAGCGCGCCCCCACGAGTGGCCCCGTCGTCGTGCTCGTCATGGATAAGGCCGAGCTGCCGCGCTACCAGAGGATGGCGCAGGCGCTGCGCCAGGCCGGCATTCGCGCTGAGATGTATCTCGGCAGCGCCGGTATGAAGGCGCAGATGAAATACGCCGACAAGCGCGGGGCCCCATGCGTCGTCATCCAGGGCAGCAACGAGCGCGCCAAGGGCGAGGTCGAGATCAAGGACCTGGTGGCGGGCGCGAAGGCGGCCGCCACCATTAAGGATGCCAAGGAGTGGCGCTCCAGCCGTCCGGCACAATTCTCCATCCCCGAGGACAACCTGATTGCAGCCGTGCGCGATCTCCTCGCGCGCCAAGAGGATTGAACCATGGCTGACGCCGCCGCCGGCGCTCCCAGGCCACCGATCCCAGCACGCCGCCGCCGGCAGCCATGATCGCGGAGAGCGCACAATCGTTTGAAGACCTCGAGGCCCAGGCGCAGCGCCTGCTGGCGACCTTCACGCGCGCCGGCTACGAGCACGTGGCCCCGTCGATCATTCAGCCCGCCAACATGTTCCTCGACGTCGTCGGTGAATTGCTGCGCGCGCGCACCTACGTCTTCAGCGATCCCGACGGCGACGAGCTGTGTTTGCGTCCCGACCTGACCGTGCCGACCTGCCGCCTGCATCTGGCCCGCCATCCCCAGGGCGCGGTGCCGGCACGCTACTGCTACAACGGCTCCGCCTTCCGCTATCAGCAAGGCGGGGATACCAACGCACATCCGCGCGAGTTCCGGCAGGCCGGCATCGAATCCTTCGCGGCCGCCGACCGCGAGCAGGCCGACGCTGAGGTTCTGGCCTTGATCGTCGAGGCCGTGCGCGACGCCGGCATTGCCAGCTTCCGCCTCCGCTTCGGTGATCTGGGGCTGTTTCGTGCCCTGCTCGGCGCCCTGTCGTTGCCGGAGCGCTGGCGTCGACGGCTGCAGCATCAGTTCTGGCGACCCGATGCCTTTCGCGCCGAACTCAATCGCTTGACCTCGGCGGAAGCCTTGCGAGCGCCGGCGCGCAAGGCCGAGGTGATCGATCGCCTCGATCCCGAGCAGCCGGCCGGCGCGCTGAACGAGGTCGAGAACTATCTGGAGCGGGCCGGCCTGACGCTCTTGGGTACGCGCACCCTGCCCGAGATCACCGAGCGCCTGCTCGCGGCAGCGGCCGACGCGCGCGAAACCCCGTTGCCTGCGGCCACCGCCAATGCCATCGAGAGCTATGTGGCGGTGAAGGCGCCCGCCCGCGCCGCCGTGCGCGAGCTCAATCGGCTGCTGCGCGGCCATCGCATCGATCTCAGCGAACCGCTGTACGCGTTCCAGCGGCGGCTCGATGACCTCGACGCCGCCGGCGTCATCACCGATGACGCGGAATTTTCCGCCGAGTTTGGGCGCAACCTCGAATACTATACCGGCTTCGTATTCGAGATCGTGGTGCCGGAACTGGGGCCCAAGAGCCCGCTCGCGGGCGGCGGACGCTACGACAGCCTGCTCGCGGAGGTCGGGGCCCCCGTCGCAGTGCCCGCCGTCGGTTCCTGCATTCACACCGAGCGCCTGCTGGCTTTGCTGCAAGGAACGGCCGCATGAGCGCGAAGCTCATTTTGGCGTTGCCCTCGAAGGGGCGGCTGATGGAGCAGTGCGCGACAGCCCTAGCGCGCGCCGGCCTCTCGCTTGCCCAATCGGGCTCGGTGCGCGGCTACAGGGGCGAAATCGCCGAGCTGCCGGACGTGGAGGTGAATTTCGTTTCCTCCTCCGAAATCGCGCACTTTCTGCAGCAGGGCACGGCGCACCTCGGTATCACGGGTGAGGACCTCGTGCGCGAGACGATTCCCGATTGCGAGGCGCGCGTCAGCTTTCTCAAGCGCTGCGGCTTCGGTCACGCCGACGTCGTCGTCGCCGTTCCCATTTGCTGGATCGACGTCGGCAGCATGGCCGACCTCGAAGAGGCGTCGCTGATCTACCGGCGCGTGCACGGCCGCCCTATCCGCGTCGCCACCAAATATATGAACCTGACGCGCCGCTTTTTCGCGCAGCGCGGCGTCGCTGGCTACCGCATCGTGCCCAGTCTGGGCGCGACCGAAGGCGCCCCGGCGGCCGATCTGGCCGAAGTTATCGTCGATATCACCACCACCGGTGCCACCTTGCGCGCCAACGGGCTCAAAGTGCTGAGCGACGGCGTGATCCTGAAGTCGCAAGCCAACCTGATCGCATCGAAACTTGCGCCCTGGTCCGACGGCGCGCACCAGGCCAAAGCCGCGATGCTGGCGCGCCTGTCGTCCTGGGATTGGGGGGCAAGCGCGCCGCCTCAATCCAAGCGGTAGAAACGCTTTGCCGTCTCGCGGAAGAGGGCGGCTTTCTCCTGGGCCGATGCCCCCGCCGCCAGCCGTTTGAAGGCATTCCAGTAGATGGCGTAGGAGCCCGAGATCTTGTCGACGGGAAAGTTGCTCTCAAACATGCAGCGCGCCACGCCGAAGGCCTCGATGCAGGTCTCCACGTAGGGCCGCCAGGCATCGGCCAGATCCTGCGAGGAGGGTGCGCGCTCGCGATGGTGGAAGCGGAAGCCGTTGATGCGCATGCCGAGGCCACCGAGTTTGACGCTGACATTGGCGCAGTCTGCCAGCTCGCGGATATCGCGCCCCCAGGCGCTCAGGATCTCCTGTCGCTTGTCGGCATACCCGCCAAGACCCAGCGGCCCGCCGACGTGGTCGAGCACAATCGGTTGCGAGGGAAAGGCGCGCGCCAGATCGGTGAGGTCGGAAATCTGCGGATGGTAGAGCCAGGCGTCAAAGCTCAGTCCCAGCCGGCCCAGCGCGGCGAAGCCTTCGCGGAACTTGGCGTGATCGCGATAAAGGTGCGGCGGTGGATTGGTGTGGGAATTGTGGATCTCGGGCGCCTTGTCCTCCCACGCCGCCGCGTGCCGGATGCCCTTGAAGCGCGAGCCGGCCGCGGCCATGTGCCGGGCCAACACCTCTTCGGCGCGCCCGCCGATCGTCAGGTCGACCAGCCCGACGATGCCGGCGGCCACGCGCGTCGGCCCATAGGCGCCGCTCGCCGCCATGGCGGCAATGCCGTTGACGAACTCGGTCTCACCCAGCGGGCGCAGTTCGCTTGCGCCATCGGCTCGGTAGCAGGCCGTGCACTCGATGAAGACCGTGCTTTCGATGTTGTGGCCGCTGCCCGTGTCGGCCAAGAGGTCCGGCAACAAATAGCGGTGCGCGGGAAAATCCCAAAGATGATGGTGCGGATCGACGATTGGCAGCTCGGGATCGAGGATCTCCTCGCGCACGTATGCCAACCAGTCTTCGCGAATGCCGGACATGCGCGTGGCAACGGTGCTCTGCGGCTTGCTGGTCGACATGCTTCCTCCTGCCCTGGGCGACGGCGCGGCCCGTGGCCCTCTCCATGCCCTATCGTGCGAGGGGATGGTGCCAGGACCGCGGCTGTCCGCCTAGCCCTCGCGCGCCGGTGGCCGCTGCCAACGGCCGGCGGCCGCATCGTCACTCGCGCGCGCATCAACCCATGCGGCCCGGCCGTCGGCGGCGATCTCCTTCTTCCAGAAGGGCGCCTTGGTCTTGAGATAGTCCATCAGGAACTCGGCGGCGCTGAACGCCGCCTGGCGATGCCTCGAGGCGGTGATGACCAGCACGATGTTGTCGCCCGGCCTGAGAGCCCCGACGCGATGCACGACCAGGCTGGCCTGCAGCGGCCAGCGCGCGTGCGCCTCCGCCTCGACGCGCTCAAGCTCGCGCTCGGTCATGCCCGGATAGTGCTCGAGCGTCATGCCGGCAACCGCCTGGCCCGCATTGTCGGCGCGCATCAGCCCCGTGAAGGTGACGACGGCGCCGATATCGCTGCGACCGGCCGTCAGCCCGGCGATCTCGGCGCCGATCTCGAAGTCGGCGGTCTGGACGCGCACGCTCAGGCTCAGCCTCCCGTCACCGGTGGGAAAAAGGCGATCTCCGAGGCCCCGGCGATGCTGGCCCCTGGCGGCGTATGCGTCCGATCGACGGCGGCGCGGATCACCTCGGCGCGCCGAAACGCCTCGGCGTACTCGGGCCCCTGCTGCTGCAGCCAGGCGATCACCTCGGCAACGGTCTCGATGCCCGCCGGCAGGTCGACGTCCTCCTCGGCCTTGCCGGTCTTTTCGCGCACCCAGGCGAAATACAAAAGCTTTACCCGCATCGGCGTGCCCGGCAGCCCATCTAGTTGTCGATCGCAGTGCGCACGGCGGCCTTCAGGTAGTCGAAGCCCGTCCACAAGGTCAGCAGCGCAGCCACCCACAGCATTGCCAGCCCCGCCGAGGTAATGCCCTGGACGATCTTGTCGCCGGCCGGACCGGCGAGCAGCACGCCCAGCGCGATCATCTGCACGGTCGTCTTCCACTTGGCGAGCTGCGTCACGTGCACGCGCATATTGAGCTCGGCCAAAAACTCGCGCAGTCCCGACACCAGGATCTCGCGACAGAGGATGATGACGGCGGCCGCCATATGCACCCCGTTAATGGTATTGTCGGAGGTCAACATCAACAGCGTGGTGCCGACCAGCAGCTTGTCGGCGATCGGATCGAGCATACGACCCAGCGCCGACTGCTGGTGCCAAACGCGGGCCAAAAAGCCATCGAGCCAGTCCGTGAGGCAGGCCACCACGTAAACGGTCAATGCCCACCAGCGCGCGCCGCTGCCCTCGATTGCCATCAGGCAAAGCGCGACCGCCGGCACCGCCAAGATGCGCAAATACGTCAATACGTTGGGCAGGCTGGCAAGCCCTGGCGTGGTCACCGCGCGTTCCATTCGGCAGACAAGAGCACTTGGGTCCGAGAGCGTCAATGGGGCCTGACCGTCATGCGCGCTAGCATGGCCTGCGACGAAGGTATCGGCTGCGTCAGTCACGGCGTTCGTGAAAAAAATCATAGATGGTTTGCGCCATTTGGGCACTAATGCCGGCCACGCCCTCGAGATCCTCGCGGCTGGCGCGCGACACAGCCTTGGCCGAACCGAAGTGCTTGAGCAACGCACGTTTGCGTGTTGGGCCGATACCGGCGATTTCGTCGAGCGGGTTGACGCCCAGCGCCTTGCTGCGCTTGGAGCGATGCGCGCCGATGGCAAAGCGGTGGGCCTCGTCGCGCAACCGCTGCACGAAGTAAAGCACCGGATCGCGCGTCTCGAGCAACAGGGGCTTGTCGCGGCCGGGAATGTGGAAGTGTTCGCGCCCGGCATCGCGATCTGGACCTTTGGCGATGCCAACGACGGGGATATCGAGGCCAAAGGCGGAGAGGACCTCGCGCGCGATGCCCAGCTGGCCCAAGCCGCCGTCTATCAACATCAGGTCGGGCCGGGCGGGGAATTCCGCAAGCTGGGCGTCCTCCTCGCCCTCGGCCGCATCGGCGCCGGTGGGCGGATCGCCCGTTGGCGGGTCGAGGCGCAACACGCCGAAGGCCAGCGCACTGCCGCCGCGCCGATCGATCGGCGGTGGCTCCGGTGGCGCCAGCCGCGAGACGGTGCCCGCGGGCTCCGCCGCCGCCGGGGCCACGGCCTTGCCGCCCGCCGCATCGAGGGTCAGACGCTTCAAGCGGCGGGTCAGAACTTCGCGCATCATGGCGTAGTCGTCACCGGGCACGAGGTCGGCGGACTTGATGTTGAAGCGCCGATACTGCGGCTTCACGAAGCCCTCCGGGCCGGCAACGATCATCGCCCCGACCGCGTTGGTGCCCATGATATGGCTATTGTCGAAGACTTCGATCCGGTGCGGGGAACGCGCCAGGCCGAGACGCTGGCCAAGCCCCTCGAGCAGCTGGCGCTGCGAGGAACTCTCGGCCAGCCGGCGGGCCAAGGCCTCCCGGGCGTTTTGGGCGGCATGGGCGACGATGCCGACCTTGGCGCCGCGTTGCGGCGTGTTGACCTCCACCTTGCGCTCGGCCTTGGTCGATAGGGCCTCGGCCAGCAGCGCCTCGTTGGGCAGCTTGTGGGAGACGAGGATACGCGAGGGTACCGGCTTGTCATCGTAAAACTGGGCGATGAAGCTCTCCAGCACCTCTTCGAGGCCGAGGGTGCGATCGGCGCGCGGGAAATAGGCCCGGTTGCCCCAGTTCTGCCCTGAGCGGAAAAAGAACACCTGGACACAGGTCTGTCCCGCCTCCTGATGCGCCCCGAAGACGTCGGCCTCCTCGATACCATCCAGGTTGATGGTCTGGTCGGCGGTGACGTGCGCCAGCGCCCACAGACGATTGCGGTAGGCGGCCGCCCGCTCAAAATCGAGATTGGCCGAGGCCTCCTCCATCAGGCACTGGTACATCCGGCGCGCGTTCTCACTTTCGCCGCGCAGAAAGCGGCGCGCTTCCTCAACCAGCCCGTTGTAGTCCTCAAGACCGATCAGGCCCGTGCAGGGCGCCGAGCAGCGCTTGATCTGGTAGAGCAGACACGGGCGGGTGCGGCTCTCGAACACGGGATCTGAGCAGGAGCGCAATAGGAACGCCCGCTCCAGCATGTTGATGGTGCGGTTGACGGCGCCGGCGGAGGCGAAGGGGCCGAAGTACTCGCCCTTGCGATTGCGGGCGCCGCGATGTTTGAGGATTTGTGGCGCCCGGTGGTCGGTGGCGATCAGGATATAGGGAAACGACTTGTCGTCGCGCAGCAGCACGTTGTAGCGCGGCTGAAAGCGCTTGATGAGGTTTGCCTCGAGCAGCAGGGCCTCAGCCTCCGTGCGCACGGTCACGAACTCCATGGCCGCGGTCGCCGCGATCATGCGCAGGGTGCGGGCGGGGTGATTGCCGGCGCGCGCATAGTTCGTCACCCGCGCCTTGAGATTGCGCGCCTTGCCCACATAGATGACGGTGCCCGCGGCATCGATCATTCGGTAGACGCCGGGACCGCTGGGCAAAGCCTTGAGGTAGCCGGCGATGACGAGGGCCCCGGTCGCGGGCCTCGCGGCCGCCGGCACCGCGGGTGCAGCGGTCGCACCGCCAAGTCGTTCGGGGGCCGTCTTATCGGACATGGGCAGTGACTTAAGGGGGCTCTGGGCCGAGGTCCAGTGCCGCCGGGCGGCTCCCCCTCGGGGGAGCGTCAAGCGGCGTGCACTCCGGCACGCGGGGCCGCCCGGGTGGTCCAGGCCCGGGCTGGGCCCGAGCCCCTGCCGGAAGGGTCCCAACTTGGATCGCCGCCGACACCCTGCCTCGGGCCGCAAACCTGAGACCCGGCCGGGCGTCCCGCGCGGTCTCGCTGAGGATTGGGCCGGCGACACCCTACGCAAGGGGTTGCTGGGTCGGGCTCAGCCTGCGCCCCAAAACGCCATCGGGCCCCGTTTGGGGCCCGATGCCGTCAGGAAAGCTGCAAACCCTTAGAAGGTGAACTTGAGGGTGCCCACGATCCGTTCATCACAGGCAAACAGGGGACCTTTGCAATTGTCCGCCCGGTCGATGTTGGTATCCCAGTAGCGCACATCAATCGACCATTTGTCCAGGAAGCCCAGGGTCAAGCCGGCGTTCCAATAAAGGTAGTGGTCGGCGTCGCCGGTAACGTTGTTGACGTAGCGGGCTTTGTCCGCGTCGCTGCCGGTGGCGGCCTGATAGCCGAGGAGCGCGCTCACGCTTGGCGACCACTCGCGGCCGAAGAGCATGAACTTCGGCAGGTTCTGGGTGAAGGAACCCTCCACGGTCCAGACGTTGCCCGTTTCATACTGGTAGTCGGGCGAGAAGAAGCCCGTGACGCCCAGCGTCCCGTCCTTCCAGAGTTCGGCGCTGGCACCGACCTTCAGCTCGACGTAGTTGAATTCCGCGTCCACCGGGAAGACGCCGGTGGAGGAGGTGCCGATGTCCGCCCCTCTGGGGTAGGTGTAGTAAATGACCCCTACGTCCCAAGCGAAGCGGCCGGTGTTGAATTTGAGGCCGGCGTACCAGTCCATCTCGATATTGGCGATGTTCCTGCCGCTGCCGCCGTCGTTGGCACCCCAATCGAGGTTGGAGGCCCACACGCCGGCATAGAACATGCCGCACGTCGCATCGAAGCCACCTTGCACGGCCGCCCCTTCGGAGGTCTGCGAGATGCCGCGGAATACGTATTCGGTGGCCAGCCCGATGTTGGCCGAGAGCTTGCAGCGCTCCTGCGGGGGTGGCGGCGGTGCATCCTTGATGCTGCCGCGGCCCATGCCATCGGCGTGGGCCGGTGACGCCAATAGTGCCAGCGCGAGCGCGGCTACGGTGGGGGCCGCAAGGGCCGGAATTCTGACGTTCATGGTAAGCTTCCCTAGCGATTCGTTGTTTCGCCAATCTGGCCAATGCCGGCGCAGATGCAACGAAAAATGGGCCGCGCACCCACGGTCAAAGACCCGACGTGCCGCGCGGGCAACAGACGGCCGGCAATGGGATTTTTTGACGCGCCTTTGCCTATTAATCGGGCGCTTGCGCGCCCCAATGTTGCTGTTCGCGTGGGCAGGCTGGCGCCCATGCGCCCACGTCTTGGCCGGGAGCACCGAGCGCGCTTTTGCCGGCGGGCGGCCGATGCGCTAAGAACCAGCGGCCGGCCCCGCACCGATCGGACGGGCGTGGGGGTGCATCGGGAGGATGGAGGTGCCAGGCAACGCCGCCCCGACCGTTCTCATCACGGGCGCGGCCCAGCGCATTGGCCGCGTGCTCGCCGCTGACTTTGCGCACCGGGGCTGGCGGGTGGCGATCCACTGCCGGTCATCGCGCCAACAGGCCCAGGAGTTGGCCCAACACCTGGGCCGCGGCGGCACCCCGACCGCCGTTTTGACGGCCGATTTGTCGGTCGCCGGCGACGTCGAGCGCTTGCTGCCCGAGTGCGCCCGCCTGCTGGGGCCGCCGACCTGCCTCATCAACAACGCCGCCATGTTTGCCCCCGACGCCGTCGGTGGGCTCCAGTCCGGCCTCTGGGACGCCCAGCTCGCCGTCAACCTCAAAGCCCCCGTGTTCCTGGCGCAGGCCTTTGCCAAGCACCTGCCGCCGGGTGCCGCCGGCAACATTATCAACATCATCGACCAGGGCGTGTTGAAGCCCACGCCGCAGTTCTTCTCCTACTCGGTGTCCAAGGCGGCGCTGTGGGCGGTAACGCGCACCCTGGCGCAGGCCCTGGCCCCGAGCATCCGGGTCAACGCCATCGGCCCGGGCCCGGTGCTGCAAAGCACCTATCAGACCGAGGCTGAGTTCCGTGCCGAATACCAGGCCACGCTGCTCGGCCGCAGCACCGCGCCCGAGGAAATTGCCGCCGCCATCCGCTTTATTCTGGAAGCGCCGGCGCTCACCGGGCAGATGCTCGCCCTCGATGGCGGCCAGCACCTGGCCTGGCAGACCCCCGACGTCACCTCGAGCGACCCTTGAACGCCATGTCAACGCCCCCAGCTCCCGCCAGCGGCAAGCCGCAGCGCCAAACCGGGCTCCGCCACGTGTTCGTACGCGATTTCGAGATCGTTGCCAGCGTCGGTGTTTTCGAGCACGAAAAGCGTTACGAGCAGCGCATCCTCCTCTCGGCGGATTTGGCGGTGCGCGACGACTATGACGGAGTTTCCGACCGGCTGGAGGACGTCCTGGACTACAGCACACTGGTCGAGGGCATCGCCCTTTTGGTGCAGCAGGAGCACGTCAATCTGCTCGAGACCTTGGCGGAGCGCATCGCCTGGCATTGCCTGGCCGATCGGCGCGTGGCGAGCGTCAGAGTACGGATTGAGAAGCCCGACGCGCTGCCGATGTGTCGCTCCGTAGGCGTCGAGATCGAGCGGTCGCGGGTTTGAGGACCGGGTCCGCTGCGCGCCGGTGCCGGCGGCGGCCAACCGCCAAATTTGCGCCTAAAAGTGTAGTGCACATTGAAGCTTACGGTTCGCCCGCGATTCGTAGCCGAAGGCGAAAACCGTATTGGGGGACTGGGGGGATAATGGGACATCGCGGAATGGGGATCAGGGCCAGGATTAGGGCCAGGATTAGGGCCAAGTCGGAGGGTCGAGCGACCGCAACAGCACACCGCGTGCGGGGACGCTAACCGGCCCTTAATGTTAAGGGCCTAACAACGGAAATGAAAATCCGCGTGCGCCTTCAAGCCGGGGGCACGAGGGTGAACTTAGGTGGGTGTTCCATGCAACGCCGCGTCGGAGCGTTTTTCCTTTTAGCCTGCTTTGCTGCCCCAATGCCGCTGGCTGCCGCCGACCTGCCGGCGATCAAAACCAGCCGCAACAATACCGTGCCCACCTGCGTCACGCCCGGCCGCTTGCTCGCGTACCTCGAAACTCGCAACCCACATCTCGACCCGCGCTTCCACGCCATCTCGAGCGAATACATGCGCCTCGGGGAAACGCTGGGCGTACGCTGGGACTATGCCTTCTATCAGATGCTGCTCGAGACCGGATCGCTCAGCTTCCGCGACGGCAACCGCTCCGGTGATGTGAAGCCGGCGCAAAACAATTTTGCCGGTCTCGGCGCCACCGGTCGCGGCGCGCACGGCGAGAGTTTCGAGGACATCGCCACCGGCGTGCGCGCGCATTTAGAGCACCTGTTGCTCTACGCCGGCGAACGGGTCGACAATCCGGTGGCCGACCGCACGCGCAAGATCCAGGAGTGGGGCGTGCTGACGGATTGGCATAAGGGTTTCGCGCGGCCCGTGACCTTCGGCGACCTCGCCGCCAAGTGGGCACCCGGCACGCGCTCCTATCGTCGCATGATCGAGGGCATCGCCGAGCGGTTCGAGGAGTTTTGCGCCAAGCCCGATCCCAGACCGGAGCTGGTCCAGGAAGCTCGCAAAGACAAGCGCGCCACGGAGGCCAAGGCCGCGGAGGCGAAGCCCGAGCGTTTGGCCGGCGCCGAATTAGCACAACGGGCGATCGATACCGGCAAGGCGGAAAGCGACGGGAAGCGCTCGGCGCTGGGTCTGCAGCCGGCTCCGAGCCAAGCGGCGGCAACGTCGGCCTCCCCGCCGTTCCGACTGCTCAATCAGCCGGCAACGGAGGCGAGAGGGGAAGTCGCGCCGGCATTCGCCGCCGCCGACGACGGTGGCGGCGGCAAGCTCGAGCGCGGCGACAGGCCCGCCGTCGCGACCGGCGCGGCAAAGCCTCCCGGCCAGAGCGGCAAAGCCGACAAAGGCAACGGCGCCGACAAGCCGCTGCAGACGGCCTCGACGGCGGCCGCCGCCAAATCGCTCGTGGCCCCGCCCACAACCGCCGCCCAGAAGTGTCGGGTCTGGACGGCCAGCTACGGCGGACAGAAGGCGATGCTCATCAAGTCCCTGATCGACAAGGTGGTGAACTACACCGTGCTCGACGTCAATGAAGGTTCGGAGGCGCGCGAGGCCGAGGCCTTCATCTCCGCCTACGCCAAAAACGGCGCCATCGCCGGCCAGTTCGGCAGTCAAGCCCAGGCGCTCGAAAAGGCCTTCGAGCTCTGCCCGGAAGGCTAGGCGCCGGCTTGGGGGAACGCGCCCGGCGTGCGCGGCCAGACCCCGCCCCCTTCCAGCGCCGCCGCGGCAAGCCTCCGCGTGCGCCCCCCGAGCGCCCTGAGCGCGGCGGCCGGAGGCGTTCCGGGTGGCAACGCCATTTTGGCGCCGCAATTGCCGCATGAGAGCTGGGTAGCGCTAAGGGTGCCTCGTACCGGCGGGCGACGCCGGCGGCACCGAAAAGCGGCTAACAGCTCCGGGTCGCTTGAGGGTTACCCGGCGCCCGGCAAACGAAGCTAACGGACGGCAACGCGCAATGTGGAAAACCTTCGGTTGGCTCTTACTGGTGGGCCTGGTGTGGGTCGGGGCCGAGGCGCGGCCGGCAGCCGGCGAGCAAGCCAAGACGCCAGCCCCCAACGATCCCAACTGCCGCAACACCGGCAGTTTTGCAGCCTGGCTCGACCAATTCCGTCAGGAGGCACGCGGCAGTGGCATTTCCAATGCCACCATTGCCGCCGCGCTGGGCGGCATGACGCTCGATCCGGGCATCATCCAGCGCGACCGCCGGCAGGGCTTCTTCGCCCAGACGTTCACGGCGTTTTCCGGCAAGCTCATCACGCCGAACCGCATCCAGAACGGCCTCTCCCGGCTCCGGCAGCACCGCGATCTGCTCGCCCGAATCGAGCAGCAGTGGGGTGTGCCGGGACCGGTGATCGTCGCCTTCTGGGGACTGGAAAGCGATTTCGGCTCGATGATGGGAAATTTGCCGGTATTGCGCTCACTGGCGACGCTCGCCTACGACTGCCGCCGCCCCGAGCTGTTTCGCGGCGAGCTGATGGAAGCCTTGCGCATCATCGAGCGCGGTGATTTGCGGCCCGAGGAGATGATCGGTTCCTGGGCTGGCGAGCTTGGCCAAACCCAGTTCTTACCGGCCCACTACATGCAGCACGCCGTCGACTATGACGGCGATGGCCGCCGCGATCTCTTACAGAGCGTACCGGACGTGCTGGCCTCGACGGCCAACTTTCTCGCCTTTCTCGGCTGGCAGCGCGGCCAGCCGTGGCTGGAGGAGGTACGTCTGACCCGGGAGCTGCCATGGCAGGAGGCCGACCTCGCCATCCAGCACGGCAGCGAGAAATGGGCGGCCTGGGGCGTAAAGCGAGTGGGGGGCCAGCCGCTTCCCACCGGCGCACCCGCCGCATCGCTGCTACTGCCGATGGGGCGGCACGGGCCCGCCTTCCTCGCCTATGCCAATTTCCAGATCTACCTGAAGTGGAATCAGTCCCTCAACTATTCGATCACGGCCGCGCACCTGGCCGATCGGCTCGGTGGCGCGCCGGCAATGGACAAGGGCAATGGCACGGTGCTGGAAATGAGCCTACAGCAGGTCAAGGAGCTGCAGATGCTGATGGCCAAGCGCGGCTATTTTAGCGGCGAGGTCGACGGCAAGATCGGCGCGGCCACGCGCGCAAGCGTCAAGGCCGCGCAACTGAAACTGGGGCTGCCGGCCGAACTCTTACCCGACGCCCGAATTGCTCGAACGCATGCAAGCGATGCGCTAGCACGCCGTTAGCGGGCGGTGGCCGAGGCCACGCGGGCGGCCGGCGCCGCCAATTCCATCCACGCCGCCGGTTCTGGACACGGCCAGGCCACCGTGCGCCCGCTCGGCCGATCGAGCAACAGGGACGTGCAGCCGCCATCCCCGGACGGTCCCGGGCCGGGCGCGGCGGGTGCGCCGAGCAGGAGGTCGGCCACCTGCCAAAGGTTCGCGAGGTTCCACAGGGCGGCACCGAGCAAAAGGCCGGCGACCGCCGCCCGCCGTGGGCCGACGATGGGGAAGCATGCCGCCAAGCGCCCTTGTTTGCGTCGCTGCCCCTGCACGATCACTCCTTGGGTCCACGGTCTCTCAAGCTTCGCAACCGGCGCGAGGGCCGCTGCGCCTGAGGCTTTAGCGGCCGTCCCGGGACGACAACAATGCCGCCCGCGCCACCCTTGAAGATATTCGCGCTTTCCACAGGCCTGCGCGCGCCCCGCCTCAAAACCGGCGATCGTCGCGGGGACCGGGCAGGATTTCGCGCGGGGCGGCGGGTGGGGAGGCACCCGTCGGGCCCGGGCGCACCGGCGGCACGTACATGCGGTTTGCCGAACACAATCGGCGCGCATTTTCGTTGCTGCCACAGGCGCGAAAAGTTCCGCCCTTATCGAAGCAAATGCGCACCTCGCGCAGCCGCTGCCCCGGCCCGCCGCAGGCTATGGCTAGCATCTGTGGCGTCAGGCCGGGGTTGGCCTCGATAAAGTCCCGCACGAGCTCGCCCGGCGAGAGCATCAAGCGGTCGTCCGTCAAGCCGACAAAGCGCGGCGGAATCGTGACCTTGTCATAGAGCTGTCGGGCGAGCGCGAAGTAGCCATCGACGCCGAGCCCGCTGCAGGTGCCATGCTTGCGGTACTCGTTAAAGATGAGCTTGTCGCTCGGCATGATGTCGAGCATACGATTGGCCACGGGTCTCGGCACGTAGCCGCGGTCGGGGCTGCGGCAGTATTCGGGCCAGCCCCGTTGGTATTGCGGCCACAGCCCGTGCAGCACGAAGGCATAACGTCGGTCCCCGCCGGCGTGGCACTGAGGATCATAGCGCGTCTCGGGCAACTGCGCGCAATAGGTCGGGCTCCACGAGAGCGCCAGCACGTAATAATCGAAGACCCCGGCGCGATGTTCAGCTGCCCCCCAGTCGCGCTGATAGCCATCGGGCCGCTCGCGGTCGGGCACGCCCTGGGCCATGGCATCCACGTTGCAACCGGCCAAGGCGATGAGCGCGGCCGCCAGCCGCAGCACCGGCGCAGGCCGCAAAAAGGCGGGCGCGATTGCCATCTCAAACCTCCACATCGCGATGAGCTCGAGGCCCGAAACCGTCGCCCCGCCGCCGTCTTGCCGGACCGGGGCGAGGCCCCACGTCTGGCGCGCGCTTTGCCGTCAGGCTGCGAGCTTGTCCAGAATGCGGGCCCAGCTGCGCGCGCCCTTGCGGAAGGACGACAGGTTATATTTCTCGTTCGGCGAATGGATGCGGTCATCGTCGAGACCGAAGCCCACGAGCAGGCTGTCCATGCCGAGCGCCGTCTTGAAGGAGGTGACGATCGGGATCGAGCCGCCGACGCCAACGAGCGCCGCGGGTCGACCCCATTCTTCGGCCAAGGCCTCGGCGGCCCGGACGAGGAAGGGCGCCTCCGAATCGAAGGCGATCGCCGAGGAGCCTTGGCCCGCCTGGAAGTCGGCTCGGCAATCCTCGGGCAAGCGGTCGCGCACGAAGGCCTGGATGCCTTTCAGGATTTTGGCGGGATCCTGTCCCGGCACCAGGCGGCAGGTGATCTTCACCGAGGCGCGCGCCGGGATCACGGTCTTGGTCCCCACGCCCTGGTAGCCGCCGGTGATGCCGTTGAATTCCAGCGTCGGCCGGGCCCAGATCTGTTCGAGCACGCTATAGCGCCGCTCGCCGGCGGGCGCGCTCAAGCCGACCTCGGCCAGAAACTCGCCGGCATCGAAGGCCAACCCCTGCCACTGCTTGAGAACCTTGGCCGACGGCCGTCTTATGCCGTCATAAAAACCGGGCACGCGCACCTTGCCGTTGTCGTCGTGCATGTCGCCCAAGATGCGGGCCAGTACGCGAATGGGGTTTTGCGCAGCGCCACCGAAACTGCCCGAATGCAGATCGCGGCTGGGCCCCGCGACGACGATCTCGATGGCACAGATGCCGCGCAGCTGCGTCGAGATGGCTGGTGTATTCTTGTCCCATTGACCCGTATCGCAGACGAGCGCGAGGTCAGCCTTAACCTCCTTGCCGTGCTTGGCGAGAAAGCCCGGCAACGAGGCCGAGCCGCATTCCTCCTCGCCTTCGAACAGGATGCTGATCGGCAGCGGGGCCGCGCCGGCCACCGTCTTCCAGGCCCGCACCGCTTCGAGAAAGGTCATGAGTTGGCCCTTGTTGTCTTCCGCGCCGCGCCCCGTGATGACCTTGCCGTTCGCCTTGTCGTTGGCGAGCCGCGGCTCGAAGGGCGGCGTTTTCCACAGCTCGAGCGGTTCGGGCGGTTGCACATCGTAATGACCGTAGAACAAGACGTGCGGACCAGCGCTCAGCGCCTGCGGCGTGTCATGGGCGACCACCATGGGGTGGCCTGGGGTCGATACCACGCGGGCATCGAAGCCCATGGCTTTGAGCTGCCCGGCGCACCACTCGGCCGCCCTCTGGCAATGCGTCTTGTAGGCCGGATCCGTGGAAACGCTGGGGATGCGGATGAATTCGAACAGCCGATCGAGCGCTTCGCTCTGGGTGGCATCGAGCGTATTGAGCACGCGGCGAAGCTGCGTCGACATGGGTCGCGGCACCTTTCAAAGGGCGGGTAAACACTGAGTTGGGAGGCGTAGAGTGCGCAAACGACGGGCATTGTCAAAACATTCCATGCCGAGAGCGGCAATCGACCGCCGCCGCGGCTCGAGAACTTTTGCTGTTGCAAAACGTTGCCGAGGACTATTTGAGAGACCTTCCCGCCGATACTGGTCGCCAATTGACATGGAGTTCGAGCCATGAAGGGGAGCCCCATTTCCAGCGTGGCAGCCGCGGAGCGGCAAGTCTATGTGTTCGGACCGGACCGCGTGGACGGCCGTGCCGACATGAAGGAGCTGCTCGGCGGCAAGGGCGCCAACATCGCCGAAATGGCGAGCCTCGGCCTACCGGTGCCCCCGGGATTCACCATTACGACCGAGGTTTGCAACGCTTACTACGCCAATGGTAACGCCATGCCGGCGACCCTGGAACGGGAAGTCAAAACGGCGCTGGCTGCGGTCGGCGCCGCCGTCGGCGCCGGCTTCGGCGATCCCAAGGCGCCGCTGCTGGTTTCGGTGCGCTCGGGCGCGCGCGCTTCGATGCCCGGTATGATGGACACCATTCTCAATTTGGGTCTCAACGACGCAACGGTTGCGGGCCTGGCGGCACAATCGGGCAGCGAACGCTTTGCCTATGACAGCTACCGACGCTTCATCCAAATGTTTGCCAACGTCGTGCTCGAGGTGGATCACGGGGTGTTCGAGGACATTCTCGACCATCACAAGAACCTCAACGGCTATCAAATGGACACCGACCTTGGCGCGGCCGATTGGCGCGACGTGATCGAGGCCTACAAGGAAGCCGTCGAGAAAGAGACGGGAAAGCCGTTCCCACAATCAACCGACGATCAACTCTGGGGCGCCATCGGCGCGGTGTTCGGCTCCTGGCACAATGCGCGTGCCAAAACTTATCGGCGCCTGAACGGCATCCCCGACGGCTGGGGCACCGCGGTCAACGTGCAAGCCATGGTGTTCGGCAATCTCGGCGACACCTCTGCCACCGGTGTCGCTTTCACGCGCAATCCGTCCACCGGTGCGCGCGAACTTTACGGCGAGTTTTTGCTCAATGCTCAGGGCGAGGATGTGGTCGCCGGAATTCGCACGCCACAGCCGCTGAGCGAGGCCGCGCGCCAGCAGGCCGATGAAAGGTTACCCTCGCTCGAAACCTTGCTGCCGGAAACCTTTCGGCAGCTGGTCGGCGTCTTAGCCAAGCTGGAAGGTCGCTACCGCGACATGCAGGATGTCGAGTTCACGGTGCAGGACGGCAAGCTGTGGATGCTGCAGACGCGATCGGGCAAGCGCACCACCAAGGCGGCGCTCAAAATTGCCGTCGACCTCGTCGCCGAGGGCCTAATCGACGAAGACGAGGCCGTGATGCGCATCGACGCCAACGCGCTCGACCAGCTGTTGCACCCCAGCATCGATCCCGCGGCTGAGAAAGAGATCATCGCCAAGGGGCTGCCGGCCTCGCCCGGCGCGGCCGCGGGCGAGATCGTCTTCGACGCCGATGAAGCCGAAGCCCTGAAGAACCAGGGCCGCGAGGTGATCCTGGTGCGGATCGAAACCAGTCCCGAGGACATCCACGGCATGCACGCGGCGGCAGGCATCCTCACCACGCGGGGCGGCATGACCAGCCATGCCGCCGTGGTGGCGCGCGGCATGGGCCGCCCCTGCGTGTGCGGCGCCGGTGGCCTGCGCGTCGACTACAAGGCGGGCACGATCACGGCCGGTGGCGTCACGCTGCGCAGGGGCGAGATCATCACCATCGATGGCGGCAAGGGCGAGGTGCTGGCCGGACGCGTGAAGATGCGCCAACCGGAACTTTCCGGCGACTTCGCCAAGGTCATGGCTTGGGCCGATCGGGCGCGCGCGCTCAGCGTGCGCGCCAATGCCGATACGCCGCGCGATGCCAGACAGGCGGTGGCCTTCGGTGCTGAGGGCATCGGCCTATGCCGCACCGAGCACATGTTCTTCGAAGAAAGCCGCATCCTCGCCATGCGCGAGATGATTTGCGCCGACGACGAAGCAGGTCGCCGGCGCGCGCTAGCCAAAATCCTGCCCGTGCAGCGCGCCGACTTCGAAGCCTTATTCGAGATTATGGCGGGCTTGCCTGTGACGATCAGGCTGCTGGATCCGCCCCTGCATGAGTTCTTACCGCACGAAGCCAGAGAGGCGGAGGCCGTCGCCAGAGAGCTCGGCATGCCCGTCGAAAAGCTGAGCCGGCGCGTGGCCGAGCTGCACGAGTTCAATCCAATGCTGGGCTTCCGCGGCTGCCGGCTCGCCGTGCGCTACCCGGAAATCACCGAGACGCAAGCGCGCGCCATCTTCGAAGCCGCGATCAATGCCGGACGCAAGACCGGCAAGCCGGTGGTGCCCGAGGTGATGATCCCGCTGATCGCCTACCGCACCGAATTTGCCGTGCTGCGCGACGTGATCGTCAAGACGGCAAACGCGGTACGGGCCGAGACGGGCGCCGACCTCGCATTCCAAATCGGCACCATGATCGAGTTGCCGCGCGCGGCCCTGCGCGCCGCCGAGATCGCCGAAGGCGCCGAGGGGGCCGAGTTCTTCTCCTTTGGCACCAACGATCTGACGCAAACCTGCCTCGGGTTGTCACGCGATGATGCCGCCCCGATTCTCGCCAACTACATGGAGCGGGCGATCTTCGAGGTCGACCCCTTCGTCTCGATCGATCGCGAGGGCGTGGGCGAGTTGGTGACGATTGGCACCGAACGCGGCCGCGCGGTCCGCCCGGACTTGAAGGTCGGCATCTGTGGGGAACATGGCGGCGATCCGGCCTCGATTGCCTTCTGCCACGCCACCAAACTCGACTACGTTTCCTGTTCGCCCTTCCGCGTGCCGGTGGCCCGCCTTGCCGCCGCGCAGGCCGCGATCGGGCAAAAGCGCGCTGGCGCCCGATAAGGCTGGGCTTGCGGCGACCGCCAACGGCGGTCTTGCCGCGGCACGCCAAAAGACCGCGGCGACCTCAGGCAACCCTCACAGAAAGCGCCGCTCGTCAGCCTCGAGCTCGTCCAAGCCAGGGCGCCGCGGGCGCGGTCCCCGGTTGGCGCGCATCAGCAGCAACAGGATGAGCATGGGCGGAAACAGGAAGCTCCAGGCCGCCCAGAAGGAATGATCGCGCCGCTTCAGGCCAGCGACGATCCCGGCAACGAGGGCACACAGAATGGAGATGATGCCCCAAAAGGCGATGACCTTGACCATCTTCGTCCTCAGCAGCGCGGCTCCCCGCGGCCAATCTTTGCCGGCTGCGCCCGAATATAGCCCAATCGTGATTGAACGATGGTGGGCTGGTCCCTGCGCACGCCCTCTCGAAGTCGTGAAGGGTGCGTTTTTTCGCGTCTGTCAGAGCGCAAGCGGCATTTTGGTCGGCGCAGGCTCTGCTTAACTGGCCTGATTTGAACTGGCCCTACTTGAACTGGCCCTACTTGAACTGGCCCTACTTGAACTGGGACGGATCGAGGGCCGGCGGCAGCGTTGGCAGGGGCACGTTGATCTCGACCTTGGAGGGATCGACCTCGGGGCCTTTGTCGAGCCAGTAAGTGACCGAGCCCGGCCAGAAGATCAAGATAACGACCAGGATCAGCTGCAGGAACAGCCAGGGAATGGCGCCCCAATAGATTTCCGAGGTCTTGATGGTGGGCGGCGCGATGCCGCGCAGGTAGAACAGGGCAAACCCGAAGGGCGGGTGCATGAAGCTCGTTTGAATATTGGCGCAAATGAGCACGCCGAACCAAACCAGATCGATGCCCAACTTGTCGGCCACCGGCGCCAGCAACGGGATGATAATGAAGGCGATCTCGAAGAAATCCAGGAAGAAGGCGGCCACGAAAATGAAAACATTGACGAACACCAGGAAGCCCAGCTGACCGCCCGGCAATGAGGTCAGCAACTCCTCGATCCATTCCTTGCCGCCGACCCCCTGGAACACCAGGCTGAATACCCGCGCACCGATCAGGATGTAGACCACCATGGCGGTGATGCGCATGGTGGTGGCCATGCCTTCGTAGAGAAACTTCCAGGACAGCGTGCCATAGGACGCCGCCAGGGCGATCGCTCCCACCACGCCCATCGCGCCTGCCTCGGTCGGCGTCGCCAATCCCATGAAGATCGTGCCGAGCACCAGGAAGATCAGCCCCAGGGACGGGATCATGCCGCGCAGGCATTTCAGCCACAGCGCTCTGCCGCGCAGCGTTCGCGCCTCGAGCGGCAGCGCCGGCACGTCGTTTGGCCGCAGCACGCTGAGAATGGCAACCCAGATGCAGAACAGTCCGACCTGAATGAAACTTGGCCCTATGGCGCCAGCGTACATATCGCCGACCGAGCGGCCGAGCACGTCGGCCAGCACGACCAGCACCAAGGAGGGCGGAATCAGCTGGGTAATGGTGCCTGAGGCGGCGATCACGCCCATGGTATGGCGCGTGGAGTAGCCGTACTTGAGCATCGGCACCATGGAAATGACGCCCATGGCGATCACCGAGGCGGCGACCGTGCCGGTGATGGCGCCGAGAATGGCGCCGACGAAAATCACCGCATACGACATGCCGCCGCGCACCGGCCCGAACAGCTGGCCGATGGAATCGAGCAGGTCCTCGGCCAGACCGCAGCGCTCCAAGATTGCGCCCATGAAGGTGAAGAAGGGGATTGCCAGCAATAGGTCGTTGGAGACGATGCCAAACAGCTGATAGGTCAAATTGCCGAGGAAGTCCGGCCTAAGGCGACGGCTGGCCGCCGGGTAGGGCCCGGCCGCGGCCAAGGCCGCAGCCGAACGTCAGGCCACCGAGCAGGAGCGCATTGCCGAGCACCACGGCGTGCAGCGCCAGCGCGCTGACGATGGCGTCAGCGCGGGGCACGCCGGCCCAGGTCGTGGCCAACACCCAGGCGGCTTGCGCGGGGCCAAGGCCGGCAAGGCCGTTGACGGGCAGCGCGAAGGCAAGATTGCCGGCGGCGGCCCCCAACAGCGCCGCGCTCGGCGCAACCGTATCCACCACGGCGGCGGCGACCAACACCGCCGCGAGCCCGAAGGCCAGCCAAATGGCAAAGCCCAACCCCACCACCAGGCGCACGCGACCCCGTCCGATCCGGCGCAGCGCGGCGACCCCGTCGGCGTCGGGCTCGGAGCTGCGGGCGAAGCGGGCAAACCCGGCTCCCAACCTCTGCCCCAATCGCGATCCCAGCCTCGACCCGGCAAGCCTGGCCTCTAGTCGCGGCAGCAGCGCAACGCCGAGGCCCAGCAAGACGAACGGGGCCAGTGCAAAGCCCAAGGCGCCGATCAGCGAGGCGACCTGCGCCGCCGGCGTGCTCAGGAACAGCGCGGCTGCGCCCAACAGAATGGCCACCACCGTGGTCAGATCGAACAGTCGCGCCAGCAAGAGCACGCCCGCCGACCGCAGCAGGCCATGGCCATACTGCTGGTGCATGAGCGCAGGATAGCCGAGCTCACCCAGCCGGAACGGCAAGACGAAATTCAGGAAATTCAACTTGAGCGCGATGAGAACCATCGGCGCATCGGGCAGCGTCGGCCGGCCGCTGGTCATCACCGCGAAACGCCAGGCGCGGAGCCATTGCACCAGGCCCGAAAGCACGAAGGCGGCGAGCAACGGCGCGGGCTTGGCGTCGGCGCGCAGTCGCCCCAGCCCGTGCAGGACCGGTGGCGTCAGCAAAACCCACAGACAGAGCGCGGTGATTACCGCCGCCAGCAGCGCCATCGAAACTCGCCTCATGCGCGCTGCTGCCCTCGCTGTTGGGCCACCAGGTGGCGGGTCTCGATCGGCCGCTGGGTGCGGTGGATGATCAGCTCCGCCAGCATGCCGAACAGGATCAGTTGCACGCCAACGATGACGGCCAAGACGCCCAACAACAAAAGCGGCCGGTTGCCAATGCTGGCGCCGGTCAGCAGCTTGAGCCCGATCAGATAGCCAAGGGCAAGACCGCCGCTCGCCGCCAACAGGCTGCCGATGCCGCCAAACAGGTGTCCCGGTCGATAGGCAAAGCGGGTGATCAAAACGACCGTCAACAAGTCGAGAAAGCCACGCAGGTAGCGGGCGACGCCATATTTGGAGGCGCCGAACCGACGCGCGTGATGGCGCACCGGGATCTCGGCGATGCGATAGCCAAGCGCGTTGGCGAGCACGGGGACGTAGCGGTGCAGCTCGCCATAGAGTTGGATGGCATCGAAGATCTCGCGGCGGTAGGCCTTGAAGCCGCAGTTGAAGTCGTTGAGCTTCACCCCGCTGATCGTCGCCGTCACTTTGTTGAAGAGCCGCGAGGGCATGGTCTTGCTGAGCGGATCGTGCCGTTCCTTCTTCCAACCCGACACGAGGTCGTAGCCGCTATCGAGCGTCTCGACAAAACGGGAAATCTCATCGGGATCATCCTGCAGATCGGCGTCCATAGTGATGATCAGATCGCCGCGGCAGGCGCCGATGCCGACCATTAAGGCCGTCGCCTTGCCAAAATTGCGCCGCAGCCGGATCGCCTGGATCACCTCGCTCTGCCCGGCGAGCTTCGACATCACCTGCCAGGTGTTGTCGCTGCTGCCATCATCGACCAGCACGATGTCGCGCAGCGTGTGGCCGCCGGCGCGGCAGGCGGCCATGATGCGCGCCACCACCAGGGGCAGCGACTCTTCCTCGTCCTTGGCCGGAATGACGATGCTCAAGGCGTGCGCGTCGCGCGCCACGGTCTCGCCCGTCGGCATCGCCTTCAAGGTGTCGCTCATCGGCAGTCGCCCTGGCTTTCCTCATACAGTCGATAAAACAGCCGATACGCGCGCGTCTTGGAGCCGGCCATCAGAACCGGCAACGGAATGACCATCTCGCCCTCGCGCCGGGGCGCGTCGGCCGGAACGCCAAGCTCGCGACTGAGGTAGGCGTCTAAGGCGCCTTCCATGTTGCCCTTTCCCGGCCATAACACCAGGCATTGTCCGTGTCCGGACGGCGGTGGCCAGACGCGCGGCGGGTAGCTGATCTCGACCACCCTGGCGTGCGGAAACTGCACCCGCATATTGCCGCCGACGTGAAAGTCCGACACCACGATCGTGCCGCTGCCGTCGAAGCCGGCGGCGCTGAGGTGCTGGGCGACGTCCTGGAATGGAACCAGCGCCCGGCACGCCCCCGGGCAGGCCACCTGCACGAGGATGCGCGCGACGACGGCGACGACCGCCACGGCCGCAATGGCCTGTGCGTAGAGATTGAGCGCGCGGTCCGACGCCCGACCGCGTTCCACCAGCATGAACAAATAGACGGGCAAGATCTGCAAGGCGGGCTGCAGCAGGCGCTCAGAAAAGTTCGTGGCCCCCACCAGAGGCACCAGCAGCCAATGCAGCATGAAGGCGATCGCCATCACCATGCCGACCAAGTGCGCGCCGATGATCGGCTCGGGTGGCGTCGGTGCCGCCGACGCCTTGAGGCCGCGCCAGGCCGCCGGTCCGAGCACGGCGAGGAAGATTGCCAGAAAGGGCATCGGGTAGACGACGGCGGCCAAAAGGAGGTCGGCCGTGCCCAGGACGAGGCCGCCGAGCCGGCTGCGCGCCGGTTCGCCCAAGAGCGTGCCAAGGCCGTCGCCCACGGCGGGGCCGACATGGATGGCCCACAGCGCCGAGGGCAGCGCGATGGCCGCGGTCAGGAGGGCGGCGGGCAGGATGCGCCAATTCAAAACCAGGCCGCGTTCGCGCGGCTGCGTCAGGCAAGCGAGCGGCAGGGCGACGGCGAACATCATGAAATTCCACTTGCCCAGCAGGCCCAGGCCGAAGGCCCCACCAAGCACAAGGTAGCGGCCGAGGGAGGGCTTTTCGCACAGGCGCACGAAGGCGTACCAGCTCGCCGCCAGGAAGGCGGCAAGCACGGTGGTGTGGGTGAGGTCATGGTGGCTGTAGTAGCCAAATACGTAGATCGCCGCGAAACTGAAGGTGGCAAGCGCCGCCAGACGCGGATCGCGAATGAGGGCGCGCGCGGTGAGATAGGTGAAGCCCGCGACCATGGCGAGCAAGCCATAGCGCAACAGGCTGATCGCCAGCGCGTTGATGTCCGTCAGCTGGCCGGTGGCGAGCAGGGCCCAGGTAAACAGCGGCGGCGCCCGAAATCGATAGTTGAGCAACCATTGCTGGCCAAACAGGGCCTGCTCGGCATCATCGAGACCAAGCGTGCGGCCGATCCACAGGCGCACGCCGAGGTGGACGAGAAGATAGGCCAGGATGATGAGGGCGACCTGCCGTGGTCTCGCCCAGGTGGGTTGCGATGCCATGCAGGACCGGAGTTGGCGGTTGGCGGTTCGTTATAGGGTATCCGGCCCGCGACCGCCACCCGCCTGACCGGGACGCGCCTTAGGGCGAGACCGGACAAGGCGATGCGCCAACAATCGGGGGCCGCTAAATGCGGCCCTGCTTGATGCGCACGCCAGGCGCCAAGCGCTCGAGCAGCACGTCGGGCCGGAAGCGATAGAGCCGCGCCGGGCGACCGCCGGTGCGGAAGCGATACTGCTCGGTCGGCTCGACCAGACCGCCGCCCTCCACCAGGCGGCGAAAATTCTGCTTGTGCAGATGTGGACCCAGAATAGCCTCCACCGTTTTTTGTAATTCGAACAGCGTGAAGACCTCTGGCATCAACTCGAACACCACGGGGCGATACTTGATCATGCGCCGCAGCTCGGCGATGGCGCTGGCCAGCGCCCGACCGTGATCGCCGAGCTCGGCATAGCGCAACTGGGCCAGGGCGCCGTTGGGCAGGCGCCCATCGGCGCCGCCCGTGTCGCCGTCCCGAATCAGGCCGGCCTCGCACAAAAGGTCATAGCGCTCGACCACCTTTTCCTCGTCCCAGGCCGCACCGTCGCAGCCAAAGCACAGGCGCACGCGCTGAGCCCGGCCGGGATGTTCGCTGACACAGGCCGGCTCGGCACCGGCCCAGGCGTTGAGCGCCGGCTCGATCTCCTGCTTGAGGCAGGCCGGCCGGCCGTGGCGCCAATCCTCCCAGGGGAAATAGTGATACCAGCTCCGCCAGACGACGACGCCGCGTTGGGTGGCCTGCTCGGGTCCGATCAGGGCGAGATAGCTGATGGAGAGGACGACGGAGGCCACCGGACCATCGCCGCTGGCGCGCGTGCTGGCGGCCGCAATCTGGCGCGTCTGGCGCAATTCGAGGCCGGTCTGGCGCGCGACGGCGGCGACGAGGCCGGCGTCCAGGCTGTCGTGCTCGCCGGCGCGAAAGAGCCCGCCGGGCAAGGCCTGCCGCGGCCGCGTCTCGCCGGCATCGGGCAACACGGCCACCACCGGCTCGTCGTCACGCACGGCCAGCACAACGGCGGTCAGTCCGACCGCAATCGTCCCCGTGGCAGGGGCGACGCTGGCATAACTCATCGGTCTGCGCGCGCCTTCGGAATGGCGCTGGGGCCAAGTCATTGACTGCCTCGCGGCAAATTTCGCGGGTGGCGCTAGATTGCGATGGCAATCGTGGCAATTTTCCGCACTAGCTTAAGGCAGTAAGAAAAATCAGCCCCGCAGCGAGAGATCCGCGGCAATGGCAAAGGGGACCGCCTCGCCGGCGACAACCCCGCGCCCGATGGCTTCGATGGCGCGCACCATGCGTCCCTGTCGGCCGAGGGCCTGATCGGCGAGGCGGATCATCAGACGGTTCGGGTAGGCGGTGGGCGAGGCGCGGCGCAGGCGCTCGGCGATCTGAGCCTCCGGCACCTCCGGGTTGATCGAGCACAAGGCGGTGTAAGCGGCGGCCGTGGAGCGACTGATGCCGGCCCAGCAATGCACCACCATGGGGCCTTGTCCCGCCCAGGCGCGGGCAAAGGCGATAATTTCCTCGATGTGCGGCCGCTCCGGATGCACGCAGCCCAAAAGCGGTTCTGCAATGTCGTGCACGCACAGGCGCAAATGCCGCTCAGGCAGAATGCCGAGCGGCCGCTCCACCAGGATCTCGTCCTGCAGCAAGGTGATGAGGTGGGAGGCCTTGGCACGCTCGACGAGGCTTGGCACTGCGCTGAGCGGGCACACGTGCACAACGCCGGTCTTCGCCATGGGCTCCTCGTCGGTCTTGCGCATCACTGGCCCTCGGCCTCCCCTAGTTTCTGGCAGGCTATTCCTGTGACAGTTCCTGAAAGCGCAGCAAAAACTCCTTCTGGGCGAAGGCGATGGGTTTGGCCGCAATCGCCTCCAGGCGAGCGCGCAGGCCATCGGGCACGCCGCGCGGTACCCCGAAATAGCGGTTGGCTTCGGCTAGTGTAAAGCCGGCGAGCCCGGTCGCCTCATAGTACGCGGCGATGCGGTCGGCCGCCTTGATGGCGTTGGCGATCCGATCCGGAAGCGACGGTGGCAGGCCGAAGCGGCGATGGATGGCCTGCAAGAGCTTGCGCTCGAAGGCCTTGTAGTCGAGGCCGAGGGCGGCCTTGAAGGGACTGATCAGGTCGCCGATGACGTATTCGGGGGCATCATGCAAGAGCGCAGCCAGCCGCCAGCGGCGCGTCAGATCGGGGTGCAGGCTGGTGGCGATCTCCTCGACCAGCAGCGCGTGCTGGGCCACGGAAAAGGCATGCTCGCCCACGGTCTGGCCATTCCAGCGCGCGACGCGGGCAAGACCGTGCGCGATGTCCTCGATCTCAATGTCGGTGGCGGCGGGATTGAGCAAATCGAGCCGGCGACCGGACAGCATGCGCTGCCAGGCCCGCGCCACGCGCGCGGCGCCTTCGCCGGCGGCTGTGTCCTTGTCACTCATGCCGGCGGCCGCGCGCGTGGCGCGCTGAAACGGCGCTGCAGCTTGGCGCAGGCCGCGTGGCGGTGGCAGCTGACAAGGTGGTCGTTGACCATGCCGGTCGCTTGCATAAAAGCATAGATTGTGGTGGGACCAACGAAGCGAAACCCTCGCGCCTTGAGTGCCTTCGAAATCGCTTTCGACGTCGTGGTCTGGGCCGGCACGCCCTTGAACGAGCGGTGCTCGTTGATCTGCGGCCGCCCGTCCACCTGGTCCCAAAGAAAGGCCGCCAGGCTCATGTGCTCGTTGAGCTTCAAGAGCGCGCGGGCGTTGTCGATGGTGGCCGCGATCTTGAGCCGATTGCGCACAATGCCGGCGTCGGCCATGAGACGAGCCACGTCCTTGGCGCTGTAGCGGGCAATGCGCTGGGGGTCGAAGGCATGGAAGGCGGCGCGAAAGTTTTCCCGCTTGCGCAGGATGGTCAGCCACGACAGGCCCGATTGGAAGCCCTCGAGCACCAGCTTCTCAAACAGCGCGCGCTCATCGCTCTTGGGTACGCCCCATTCCTCGTCGTGGTAGCGCGCATATTGGGGATCGGCGATCCCGACCCAGGGACAGCGCTCTGGCTCGCCCGCCGTCATACCGCCTCCGTGCGGGGCGTCGGAGCCATCGCGAAGTGAGCCCAAGCCGGCTTGATGAGGCTGATGGGGACCGCATCGGCGGTGAGGGCGGCGCCGGCCGCCAGCGCCTCGGCGGCGCGATCAAGGCGCACGAGCGCTAGCGCCCGGCTGCCGTCGACCGAGCCGAGTGAGCCCAACGGCACCGTGCCAGCCTTGATCGCCGCGTTGGCTGCCAAGGCGGCCGTGCCCTCGACGCCGACGATACGCTTGCGCCCACCGCCGCGGTGCTGCATGCGGCTCGCCACCTCCTGGCCGATGAAGCAGCCTTTGCTGAAAGATACACCGCTCAGCTGATCGTAGTTGGCCTCGTGCAGGAAGGTGTCGCCCAGCCGATAATCCCGATCCGCCTCCGGGACGCCCAGCGCAATGCGATGCCGGTGCCAGTCCTCCGCCGTTGCCGGCTGAGTGCCCGGCGCGGCCGCGACGGCGGCGCGAGCCGCATTTTGCGCGATGATGCGCATGCCCAATTGTGCCAACCTGGGATCGGTAAAGGCGGTGCTGCCAGGCAAGGCGGCAAGACCGGCGGCCGGCGCGCCCCAAACCGCAAACACCGCGTAGTTCGCGGACTGATCGCTGATCTCCGCCTTAGCGCGCAACTTGTAGAGCAGCAGGCGCTTCGACAAATTCGCTGCCTGCGCCGCGGCCGTATCGAGCAAATACGCTTCGCCCGACCCGACGACAAAAAACTCAAACAGAATTTTGCCCTGCGGGCTCAAGAGCGCAGCGTGGATCGCCGGCTCGGTCGCGAGCAGGTCCATGTCGTTGGTGATAAGACCTTGCAGCAGCTTTTTGGCGTCGGCACCGGCGACGCGCACGATGCCGCGGTCAGCAAGCAGCGCAAGATTTGCAGGTCGCATGGAAAAAATGCTGTCCGTTGCAGCCGAGGGGCTGCCGCTTGATCTTGAGCCAAACAGGTAAGCGCGCGGGCCGCAACAGGCAAGCCTCGCCCTCGGGTTGTCCCGCCGGTGGAGGCGAGGCCCGCGCATCGCAGCGCCGGCCGGCCGGCGCCGGCGCGAGATTTGGCATCAGGCAACGACCAGGCCGACCCCTGGCAGACCTCCCGGCCACCCCCCGCCCGGACCCCGGGCAAGCCGCAAGGGAGCCGCGCGCGGCCGCTCGGGGCCTCAGAACCGCTCGATCGATCGGCTAGCGCGCTGGCGATTAGGATCGCCGACCTGTTGCGCCACGACCCTATCGAGCTCCGGGGGCAAACGGTGCACGACCGTCACCGGCGTTCCCACCTGCACACGGCTGGCAAGGTCGACGATGTGGGCATTGAGCATGCGAAAGCACCCCGAGGAGGCCGCCCGGCCGATGGACTTGGCATCGTTGGTGCCATGGATCCGATAGAGCGATTTGCCAAGGTAGAGCGCCATCGCCCCCAACGGGTTCTTGATGCCCCCGGTCATCTTTTCCGGCAGCCGCCCGTCGCGCTCGCGCATCTCCTCTGGTGGGTACCAGTCGGGCCACTCCGCCTTGCGGCTGATCGTCTCCGTCCCTGTCCAGGTAAACCCCTCCCGGCCCACGGAGATCTGGTAGAGCAGCGCCGAGGTCGCCGACTGCACCAGGAACAGGTGGCGCCCCCGGGTGTCGATCACAACGCTGCCAACCGAATAGCTGCTGGGAAAGTGAATGCTGGGTGGCGCGTGCGCGGCAATGGCGGGACGCGCGCCGCCCGACTGCTGCGCCGGCCCGCGGGCCCGCGGCCGGTAATACTCATCATCGTCATTGTCCCACCCGTTGAAGAGGCCGTACTGGGGTTGCGGCCGGTAGTAAGAATAGCCCCCATTGTAGGGCCAGCCCCAGCTTTGCGCGCGCGCTTCCGGCATTAGCGCCAGGAGTCCCAAACCCAACAGTCCCAAGCGCCACATGGTTTTGATCCTCGGTTGGCCGATGGCAGTTTTTCTGCTGGCTCGTCAAAACGCGCCCGCGCCGCCCCGAGAGGCGCGCGGGCTCCCACCTGCAACGTTATCTTTGCCTTGAACGGTGCACCAGCATCTTAGTTCCCCGCGCCAAACCGTTACGGCATTTTACGAAAAGAGTGCCACACGCCATCGGCGCCGATGGCAATCCGCCACGACGAATAGCGTCCGGTGGCCTTGAGTTCACGGGCCGTGGCGGCGCCAAGCAGTCGCATGAGCTCGACTTCCTGGGCCGGGGTGGTGGTCGCCAGCCCCACCTCGGCAAAATAGGGCCACACGTAGATCCGGTTGTTTTCCAGATCCCGCCCTGTCGGCAGGATGACGTAGCCGGCCTCGAGGATTTGCCCGAGCGCCGCCAGGATCTCCAGGCCGCGCCCGTCGGCAGAGATTTCCTTCCAATAGGCCACGGGATCGGCGACGGGCTCGGCGGCAAGATCGGGCTTGAGCTCATTGAGGTCGTAGGCGTGGCGCAAATCCTCGATGCGCCCAGCGCTCACCGCGCTCAGAATGACCTCGCGCATCTCTTGCACGGGACCCGGCAGCTCGGCCGTTCCGTAGTAGACCCGCGGCGCGGCGGCGGGCGCTTTGGCGGCGAGGCTTCTTTGCGCGGCGCCTTCGCTCATCAAGCCAACGCAATAGACAAGGGCCAAGGCCATCAGTAGGAATATCGACGGCGCACCAGTCTGCGGTCCGATCCGCGATTTCTGCCTCATGGGAGGTCCTTGTTTGGCCATGCTGTTCGCTTGCGGGTGTGCGAACACTGAAGGCAATGTCGGGACCGTGGCGACGGTATAGGCCGCCGTGAGCTACATCCCCAATCCCTTTATCATACCCGTCGGCATTGCCATGGGCATTCTGCTGGCGATGCCGTTCGGTCCGGTCAATCTGCTTGGCATTCAACGCGCCGTCGAGCGTGGCTTCTTCGGCGGCATGGCGGCGGGCCTCGGCATCATGGCCGGCGACGGTTTGATCGCGCTGGGCACCGCGCTCGGCGTCAATGCCATTTCCGGGGCGATCCGGGACTATCGCACGGCCATTCAAATCGTCGGTGGCCTTGCCCTAATGGCGATGGGCCTGACCCTGTTTCTGACGCGGCCGGCCATCGCCACGGAGACGCACACGGACAAAGCCTCCCTTTGGGACTACGTCTGGGAGATCCCGCAGACCTTCTTTTTGACCATCACCAATCCCGGCGCCGTGATCGGACTGGTGGCGATTTTCGGCGGCGTCAGCTCGTTCGTCGAAGTGGAATCGTACATCGACGCCCTGACGATGGTCGCCTCCATCATGGGCGGCAGCTTCAGCTACTGGTTCGTCGTTTCGCAATTCATCAGCACGATCCGGCACCGTCTCGACGTTGTGCGGCTCGGCCAGATCAATCGCATCGCCGGCCTGGTGATGATGGGCTTCGGCTGCGTGTTGATCGGCGAGATGGTGATCAAGCGGCTCAAGTTTTGGTGAGGGCGCGGCGCCGCCAACCTCAATGGCGCGCCCGATAGATCGTGAACTCGCCCTTTTGCACGCGCGGCCCGAGGCTGGCGACGAGGCTGACGACCAATTCTTCTCCGAACGAGGCCACCAAATCGGTCAGTGCGGTATAGAGGGCCGCATAGGCCATCAGCTCGGGCGCAATGCCGCTTTCGGTGCCTTCCTCCCATGCTTCCAAGATGTAGTTGAGCGCTTTGACACTCGCGTCGTCGGTCTTCACCGGCCCAAGGTCCATTCCATATTCTCCCCATTTCCCTCGCATCGGCTGTGCAACGCTTGTGACTGCGCGTCACCCGCGTCCCCCAACAGCCACTCGGCCGCACACGTGCGGGGCGTTCGTGCCTATCACGATGCTGGCCTTTGGGTGTCTGCTACAACAGTTAACGATTAATTAAGGCCGGCCTTGTCCACTGACGCTCAAGGCACCGTCTTGACCAAGGTGTCGGCGATCTCGGCACCCTCGGTCAGAAAGCGCGTGATGGCCGTCTGCGCCGAGGCCGTGCAGCTATAATAGGTACGACTGTAGCTCCTATAGCCGTCGTTGAAGCTGCGCGTCAGTTTGGCACGGCGCAGCGCGGAGGATCCTTCCGCGTTCATCAGCTCCTTCATGCGATCGCGCCAGAGCTGGCCGTCGTTGTTGCCGCACAGCTCGCGCAAATAGTGAACCGCGCCCAGGATTTCCGAGAGCCGCAGCAGCTTGTCGTCGTAGGGACGATTTTCCGGCGAGGCGACCTGTGGCTGGGCCAGGGCGACACAAGCAAGCCCGGCGACGCAGGCAAGCCCGGCGGCGCAGGCAAGCCCGGCCGCACTGGCGAGGCCCAAACAGGTGCGAGGGATGATTCGCATGGGATCTACTGTTGCGGCAGGCTACGGGGCAAGGAAAGGGGCATTCTAGGCACCCCGCCCGCCCCGACAAGCACAGGCTGTGCCGGCCCCACTCAGGAGGTCTCCGCCCTAAGACGCTGCAAGGCGCGCCCGATCAGAGGCGCTGCCCCCTCAGTCAGGCGATAGGCGCTCAGGTCGCCAACGGCAACGAAGCGGGCGGCAGCGGCATCGCTGCCGGCGACCGGCTCCCCGGCGGCCCAGCGCCCGAAGAAGACGGCGATCAGGTAGTGCGCCAAAAGCCCGCCGGCGCGATCCTCAAGCACGACTTCGTGGATGTCGAGGAGGCCGGCGATCTCGGCTTCGATGCCGGCTTCCTCGCGCACCTCGCGCACGGCCGCGGCCGCCGCGCGCTCTCCAGGCTCGATATGCCCGCCCGGCAAACTCCATTGTCCCTTGAGGGCGCCGCGGCCCCGCTCGACCAGCAGGATATGCCCGGCACGGAAAATGGCGGCGCTGGCCCCGCACCGCGGCCAGAGGGGCTCGGCGCGCGCCGAACTTGGAAGGCGACTTGAAGGGGTCATGCCGACGACGAGGTTAGCCGCCGGCGGCCGCCCCGTCGATGTCCCCGTCTGGAATTGGCCCAGTAATTTGGCCCGGAATTTGCGTTAAGCGCCGCAACGACCAGAGAGCCGCGCGTCGGCCGCGCGGCAAAAGGGAGCAGGAGATGGGCGACCGGGATGTCAACGACGGGCCGCGGATTGTCGTGCTGATTGCCGGCGGCGCGCTCGCCCACATATTGGTCAACCGGCTCGCGGAGCATTTCGGATCAATCAGTGTCCTGAAAGAGGATCCCGAATCCAAGCTTGCGATCGTGCGCCGCCGTGCCCGGCTGATCGGCTGGCGCCAAGCCCTCGGGCAGGCGGCGTTCGGCCTGTTGCAAAAATGCGTTGCCCGCCGCAGCGCCGGTCGGCTGGCGGCGATCTGGCGCGAGCACGGCCTCAATCCCGCGCCGCCCCGGACGGCTTGGCAGCAGATCGGCTCGGTCAATGCGCCCGCAGCCCAAGCGGCCCTGCGCCGGCTGGCGCCCGACGTGGTGATCGTCTATGGCACGCGCATCATCAAGTGGCGCACACTGGGTTCAGTGGCGGCGCCCTTCATCAACTACCATGCCGGCATCAACCCCAAGTACCGCGGACAGAATGGCGCCTACTGGGCACGCAGCCAACGCGACGACACCCACGCCGGGGTCACCGTGCATCTCATCGATGAAGGCAGCGACACGGGCGGCGTTCTCTACCAGGCGAAGGTCGACTTCGCGCCCAACGACAACATCGCCACCTACCAGCACCGACAAATGGCCGCGGCCCTGCCTCTCTTGCTCCGCGCGGTGGAGGATGCCCTCAAGGGCCAGCTGCGGCCGCGGCGCATTAAGCTGCCGTCCCGCCAGTGGTTCCACCCGACGCTGTGGGGCTACCTGAGGACGGGACTGGCACAGCAGGTGTGGTGAGGACCGACGCGCTTGGCATCGATGGCCGAGGCTCTGGTACCTTGCGCCGCACCATCAGCTTGGACAGAAACGGCGTGCTGGTGAGATCGCCCGCAAGGCCCGCCGCCTCGAACATGACCTCAAGGCCGTCGCCCAGATAGCTGTGGTAGTAGGGTTCGTGGAAGCGGTAGGGAAAGCTCTGAAGCAACCCATCCCAGTCCGGCTTATCGCCCAGCTGCAGGCTGTCGAGGAAAACGAACATCCCACCCGGCTTTAGCACGCGCGCGACCTCGCGCGTCACCTCGCGTCGGACCTCGGGCGGCAATTCGTGAAACAGGAAGATCGACGTCGCCACGTCGACACTGGCGTCGGGCAGCGGCATGCGCTCTGCCGCCGCCTCGATCCACTCGATGGCGCGCAGCTCGCCCAATTGGTGACGCGCCTCCTCGAGATAGGCGCGGGACAGGTCGAGGCCTTTGAGCTTCATGGCGGGATAGGCGAGCCGCACCTGCCGCAGGAAGCGGCCGGTACCGCAGGCCACGTCCAAGAACGTCACGCGACGTTGATCGCGCCCCTTGAGGAACTCGGCGATGGGGCGCAGGGCCGCCCGCCGCATCGGACCGGCGGCTCCCATGAAGAGGGTCTCCACCTGCACGTCGTACAACTTGGCCGAGCCCTCGCTGAGATAGCCGCCGGTCTGGAAATGGAAGTCCTGCGCGTAGTAGGCAGGCAGCTCCGCCGCCGCCGGCTCGGCGTGCACGCTGCTGGCGTTGTTTTGCGCGCGGCGGCTCAGCGCCCCGGGCAGATCGGCGAACATACGATTGACCCGCGCCAGGTGCCGCAGCGGCGTTGTCGCGTCATCGCCCATGGGAGGATAGAGCCCGTCGCGCACGGCGAGAGCATCGCTCATCAGCAGCTCGGCCTGGCTCGCGAGCAGCTCGCTCAGCGCTGGCACCGGACCGCCCGGCCTATGGCGCGGGCCGCGACCAAGTTGATCGGTGCGCCAATCGAGCAGGCGATTGAGGGCAAAGTACCAGCCAAAGCGCAGCGACTGGGTCGCCAGTTGTGCCGCCATGCCGATGGAATTGGCCATACCGCCTCGCCGTTCGACGCGCCGTTGCCGCCCGATGCATGAGCCGAACTCACGCCGCGTTCAACAAAATCTCAGGATACACGACGGCCGGCCAGGCGTTAGTGTGCGCCCATGCAGCAGGAATCGCAAACCATGAAGGACCCGGCGAGCGACGTGGCCTTTAGCCCCGCGGTCAAAGCCGTGCAGCAGCAGCGTGGCTCGCGCGCGGGCTATGCACGCATGGAAGAGAAGGGCGGGTGGCGCACCGTCATTACCAGCGAGCTCGCGGACTTTCTCGCCAGAACGCGCTCGTTCTATCTCGCCACGGCCAGCGCCGAGGGCCAGCCTTATATCCAGCACCGGGGAGGGCCCGAAGGCTTCCTGCGCGTGCTCGACGAGAGGACGCTCGGCTTCGCCGATTATGCCGGCAACCGGCAGTACATCACGACCGGCAATCTCAGCGAGAATGCGCGCGCGATGATGTTCGTCATGGACTACGCGGCGCGGCGGCGCCTGAAGTTGTGGGGCAAGGCGCGCCTCATCACCGAGGACGCCGCGCTGTTGGCGCGGCTCTGGCCGCAAGGGTATACGGCACGCCCCGAGCAAGCGATCCTGTTCGAGCTCGCGGCCTGGGACAGCAATTGTCCGCAGCATATTCCTCGCCTGTTCGCCGCCGAAGACGTGGGCGAGACCATCCGCGCGATGCAGGCCCGCATCCGTGAGCTCGAGCAGGAGGTCGCGCGCCTGTCGGGGCAGTCGACGTCAACGCCGCCCATAAAGTGACGGCAGCCATCGAGCCGCCGGCGCGAGCGGATGCCTTGGGCCAGCTTTTAAGGCCGGGCTGCGGGCGAGGGCTGTCGCCTCGCCCGGCTTTCGCTCAACTGCGGATCCAGCCGTTGCCGGTCAGCTGCTCCTGCGGTTGAAAGCGGCGCTTGTAGCTCATCTTCGGGGAGCCGTTGATCCAATAGCCCAAATACAAATAGGGCGCGCCCAACTCCTTGGCGTAGGCGATGTGGTCGAGGATCATATGCGTTCCCAAGCCGCGCCGACCGGCCTCGGGATCATAGAAGCTGTAGACCATGGAAATGCCGTCCGAGAGGCGGTCGCAGAGGGCGGCTGCAACCAACGGCGCCTTCTCGCGCCGACCGTTGGCGAGGGAGGGCAGGCGATACTCGGTGAGGAAGGTGTCGATGATGCTGTCCTCGACCATCATGGCATAGTCGAGCACCGTCATATCCGCCATGCCGCCTTCCGCGTGGCGCGCGTCGATGTAGGAGCGGAACAGCGCGTATTGCTCCGAGGTCGGCGTTGCCTGCAAACGGCGCGCCACCAAATCACTGTTCGTGTCGATCACCCGCCGCATGGAGCGGCTGGGCTTGAACTCGTCGACCAGCACGCGCACGGAAATGCAGGCTTGGCAGCCCTCGCAGTAGGGCATGTAGGCAATGTTCTGGCTGCGGCGAAAGCCGCCCTTGAGCAGATTGTCGACGAGCGCCGACGGCTTATCGTGCGTCAGATGGGTGAAGAGTTTACGTTCGAGGCGTCCGGCAAGATAGGGGCAGGGCTGGGGCGCCGTGACGTAGAACTCGGGAAAATGTTTCTGCTGCTCGGTCATGCTTACGCGGTACTCGGCGCTGTCGGAAGCGGGACCGGCTTTCCCTGGCAAGCCCTCAAGCTTGCCAGCGCTCGGCCCGAGCTCGCTGCGAACGTTACTTACGGCTGAGGCCATCGGCTTTCCGCGTCACACCACCGATCCAGGCATCATCGTGTGCGCGAAAGATCCTGCCCTTACCTGGGCCGATGATAGGTGAGGCGTGAGCCTTCAAGCAAGAGCAAGCCGTTCCGCTGCCGCCTCGCCTATGCAACGTGGCCGGCCCGCACCCCGTTCGCCTGCGGCCTAGCCGAGCAACTTGGCGGCGCGGGGAGCGAAGTAGGTCAAAACGCCGTCGGCGCCGGCGCGTTTGAAGGCCAATAGGCTTTCGAGCATCACTTTATCGCCGTCGAGCCAGCCGTTCTGCGCGGCCGCCGTCAGCATCGCGTATTCCCCGGAGACCTGATAGGCAAAGGTTGGCACGCCGAACGCATCCTTCACCCGGCGCACGATATCGAGGTAGGGCATGCCGGGCTTGACCATCACCATGTCGGCACCCTCGGCGATATCGAGCGCCACTTCGCGCACGGCCTCGTCGCTATTGGCCGGATCCATCTGATACGTGCGCTTATCGCCGGTCAGCGTCGCCGACGAGCCTACCGCATCGCGAAACGGCCCATAGAACGCCGAGGCATACTTGGCCGCATAGGCCATGATCTGCACGTTGCAATGGCCGTCCGCCTCCAGGGCCTTGCGGATGGCGCCGACGCGGCCATCCATCATGTCGGACGGCGCGATGATGTCGCAGCCGGCCTCGGCCTGCACCAGGGTCTGACGCACGAGGGCCTGCAAGGTGAGGTCGTTGACGATCTCGCCGGCCACCATCAAGCCGTCGTGGCCGTGGCTGGTATAGGGGTCGAGCGCGACGTCGAGCAGGATGCCGATGTCCACGCCGGCCTTGCGAATAGCGCGCGTGGCGCGGCACACGAGGTTGTCCGGATTGAACGCTTCGCGGCCGTCGTCGGTGCGCAATTTGGGGTCGGTATAGGGAAAGAGTGCGATGGCGGGAATTCCCAGTGCCGCGGCTTCGCGCGCCGCGGCCACCGCAAGGTCGACGCTGATGCGATCGATCCCGGGCATTAAGTCGACGGGTGTGCGCGTGCTCCTGCCCTCGCACACGAACATAGGCCAAATCAGATCGCCGGTGCTCAGAACGTTTTCTGCCACCAGGCGCCGCGACCAGGCGCGCATGCGGTTGCGGCGCAGCCGCACCGCCGGGAACGCGCCGGCGGAGGGGTCGAGGGGGGCCTCTTTCAGGGATCGCGCGGGTTGTGGGGCACGCCGCGCCAGCGGCTTCATTTCAGTCATAATGGCTCCTTGCCCCGCTCCATGAGCTCGCCCCCGGCGCGCGCACCCAAGTCTAACCGTCGAGGGCACTACTCGCAAATAGCGCCGTGGGGACGGTCGGCCATGTCGATGTGGAAGTGATTCTTGTGCCAAGGGTTGGCTTCCGGGCCCAAGACCGTGCCGAATTGCCGGCAGGCGGCGCCGTGGACGGCGCGCAAAAAGTCGAGGTGGGCGTCGTTGGCCGCAGCTTGGCCCTGGGCGGCGGTCTTGCTCTTGGGACCACCGAGGCGCTGCGCTGGCGCGAAGGCAAAATCGGCAGATTTGTTTGAGCCTCCGCCGATCTCAACGCTGACCCCCGGGATGGTGATGCTGAAGCCGGTGATAGTCGCGGCGACGGCCCGGCCCGGGGGCTCGGCGGCGGGCGCGACGCTGACGACGGGGTGGGCTTGCGCGGCGTTTTCAGGGCCGGCTTGGCCAGGGCGGGGGGCCGCACTGGCCTGCTGCGCGGCGGCTTTGCTTGCGGCGGCGGCCGCGGCGGCGACTTCGCGGGCGGTGGGCCCCCAGTCGGAGACGACCAGCGCCGCCTGGCCGAGCGCGGTCACGAACGAGGCGATATCGACCGCATTGGCCCGCCCATGCTCGCTCAGGCGCCCGTGCGCGCGGCCGTAGGCATTCCGGCAGGAGTAGGAGCTCATGGTCTCGATGCGCACGATCGGCGCGGCCATGAACTTGCGGGCCAACGGCTGCACGTCGCGTTGCACCCATTTGTGCAGTTGGGCAATCATGTCGCAGGTGAGGATCGGCGGCGGCGAAAACGCCACCTGCGGGCCCTTGCCAACGCTGATCAGGCGCATCGGGGCCGGCGCCCCGCATTCGCTGCCCTCGCGCAGGGGGCCTTCCGGCACGGCCACGACGTCGAGGCCCTTGAGCAGCACCGCGCAGCGCGCCTGCGCCAGCTGGATGTCCTGGGCCGACCATCCCCCATGAGCTTGGCCCGTCGCCCCGGCAGGCGGGCTCGCCTCGCTCACCTGACCGGCGGGCCTATAGGCGGCGGGCGGCCGGGTCGCGGCGGCGTCGGGCTCGGCCGCAGCCGACACGGCTTGCGCACGCGCCGATTGGGCGGCGAGCAGGACGAGGCCTGCGGCGGCCAGCACACTCATGCCACGCATTGAGACAAATCCCCCATCTCGACCCCAGATCCGATGCAACGCCCCCACGAATCGGAAGCAGGAGTATGCTGACATCAACCGGTCATACCTAGTCCTGAATTGCGACGGTCACGATTTTCGCCCTAAGACCTGCGCAGGGGCGGGAGAAGCTGTGGACCAGGCAGGTCCCCTAACTGAGCGACGCGCGCGCGCAACATGCCGACTTTATGGGAAGAAGCTCACGAGATCATAATTTCCGAGGAGGGCGCCGCCGGCTGCGTCACGCTCAACCGTCCGCAGCGCCGCAATGCCCTGAGCACCGCCATGCGCGCGCAAATCGCCGAGGCGCTGCCACGCTGGGTGCGCGATCCCAATATCTATGCCGTCGTGATCGCCTCGGCCGCCCCGGAGAGCTTTTGCGCCGGCGGGGATTTGCGCGAGCTGGCAAGCTGGGGCCGCACCTCCAAGCCCAAGGCGCGTGCCTCGCTTGCCGCCGAATACGCCCTCAACTGGCGCTTGGAGTGCTTCACCAAGCCGACCGTCTCCCTCATCGATGGTCTCGTGGTCGGCTCCGGCGTCGGCATCAGCCTTTATGGCACCCACCGCGTTGCCGGCGCGAATTACCGCTTCGCCATGCCCGAGACGCAGATCGGGCTATTTCCCGACGACGGGGTTTGTCACGCCTTTGCGCGCATGCCCCACCACCTCGGCCTGTATCTGGCCCTGACGGGCCGGGCAATCGGGCCGGCCGATGCCTATCACCTGGGGCTCGCGACCCACGTCATCGCGGCGGGCGAATTCGCCGCCATCAAAGCGGCGATCGCCGAGGCCGAGCCCGTCGATGCGGTGCTCGACGGACGGCATCGGCCGCCGGGCCCTGGCGACTTGGAGGAGGTCACCGACCTCATCGCCCGCTGCTTCGGCGCCGACACCGTGGAGGAGATCATCGCCCGCCTCGGTGAGCAACGGGGGGGGCAGGGCGCTTGGGCGCATGCGGTCGCTGGCGACCTGTTGCGTCGGTCGCCGACCTCCCTCAAGCTCACGCACCGCCACCTGCAGCGGGCGCGCGAGGTCGATTTGCGCGCCACGCTGATCGAGAACTACAGAATCGCACATCAATGCCTGGACGGCGTTGATTTTTACGAGGGGGTGCGCGCGGTGGTGATCGACAAGGACCACGCGGCGAGCTGGCGGCCGGCCCGGCTCGAGGACGTCACGGAGACCCAGCTCGCCCCTTATTTTCGCCCGCCCGCGGACGGCGACCTGGTCCTCGCCAGCCGGGCGGAAATGCAGGCGCTCCAGACTTAAAGCTCCTGGAAGCCCCCTGCGCGCCTTCGTTAACCCATTGCCTTAAGTTTGAATTAGAGCCTTTCGGCTAGCTTCACCGACCAACCGGGACCAACACCGGCAGCGTCAAATCGGATTGAGGGCTGGCACCATGAAGTCTTGCGTTGGAGGCCGCGCGCCCGCGCGCGCCGGTGGGCGAGGAGACGTTTCGCGGCGAATATCTGCGCGCCCTGAGGTTGATCGAACGCCTGCATCGTCTGTTGCTCGATGTCATCAAAGATGAGTTCGATCGCCGCGGCGGGGGCGAGATCAACAGCGTTCAGGCCTTGCTGCTCTACAATATGGGCGAAAGCGAGCTGACCGCCGGCGAGCTCAAGAGCCGCGGCCACTATCTGGGCTCCAACGTCTCCTACAATTTGAAAAAGCTCGTCGATATGGGCTACCTGCACTACAAGCGCTCCGACACGGACCGCCGCTCGGTGCGGGTGAGCCTGACGTCCAAGGGCGTGGAGGCCCGCGAGGTCATCCAAAGGCTTTACGGCCGTCAGCTCAGCTCCGTTGAGGCCGTGGGCGAGGTGACGGCGGAGGACCTGCGAGGTCTGAACCGGGCCTTGCTACGCCTGGAGCGCTTTTGGGGCGACCAGATCCGCTACCGCCTCTAAAGGAGCCTCTCTAACGGCGCCTTGGGCCGCAAGGCCCCCCAACGCTCCGAGGTGGCCCCCCCTGGAACCTGCGACGGCGCGCCGCTTGCGCGCGCGCCGCCTTCCTTGTCGCGCGGCTCACCCAAAGGGGGGACAGACGGAAAGACCGGTGCTGTGCCGTTCTCGCCATCACGAGTTCGGTGTCTTGACGAGTTCGGTGTCTTGAGAAGGACCTCGCGCTTGGCGCGCGCAGGTCCTAGAATTGCGTTGGAAGGGTGGGAAGTCCGCGCCGGCAAGGGTCGGACGGCCCGGGACGGCGAGTGCATGAAGGCCAAACGAACAGGTACGCTCATGGTTGGCGCGGCGGTCGCCGCGGCGGCCGCCTATTTTTTTTGGCCGCAGCTCGTCGCCAGCATCGGCGCTTTTGAGCCTAAGGCTGCCGGCAAGCGCGATGAGGGAAAGGGCCGTGCCGCGGCGGCCGCACCGGTGACGGCCGCCCAGGTCGTCGAAAAGGACATGCCCATGATCCTGAAGGCGCCCGGCACGGTTGAGCCGCTCGCCAATGTCGCCGTCAAGCCGCGCGTGGACGGACAGATCGTTGCAGTGCCCTTCCAGGAGGGTGACCTCGTCAAGGAGGGCGACGTCCTGTTCCGCCTCGACGACCGCATCGTCAAGGCCCTGATCGCCCAGGCGGAGGCCGCCATCGCCAGGGACCAGGCCAGCCTGCGCGATGCGGAGGCCACCTTGACACGGCGCGAGGCCTTGATCGACCGCAAGATCGTGAGCGAGGCGGCGCTCGATCAGGCGCGCTATGCCGTGGAAGGCCTCAAGGCCAGCATCAACGCCGGCAAGGCCCTGCTCGAATCGCAAAGAACCCAGCTCGACTATCTGACGATCCGCGCCCCGATCACCGGACGCACCGGCAGCCTCGCCGCCAAGCTCGGCGCCACGGTGCGTAGCGCCGACGCCCAGGCCCTGGTCACGATCAATCAGACGCAACCCATCAACGTCGGCTTCGCCGTGCCGCAAAGCGAGCTCGGCGCACTCAGGCGCGCGCTCGCCAACAAGGCCCCAGCCGAGGTTATCGTCGCCGACGGTGGGGAACCGAACGTGGTGCGGGCCACGATTGGCTTTGTCGACAATCAGGTGGATCGCACCACGGGGACGGTGACCGCCAAGGTGGTGGCCGAGAATGCCGATGAGGCCCTTTGGCCGGGTCAGTCCGTCGAGGTGGCCTTAACCGTGGAGGTGCGCGCGCGCATGCTCTCGGTGCCCGCGGCGGCGGTGCTGCCGGCACAGCAGGGAATGATCGCCTGGGTGATCGGGCCCGACAGTAAGGTGATGCCCCGCGTCGTGACGGTTGCGCGCATTGTCGGCCAGGTGGCCTATCTGAGCGGCGGCGTCAGCGTCGGAGATCGCGTCGTCACCGACGGCCAGATCCGTCTGGCGCCCGGCACGCGCGTCACGGTCGAGGAGCCGCGGCCCGGCGCGGCGCCGGAACGCAGCGCCGACCGCAGAGGTTAGGCCAACAGGTTTTAAGGCTCGAACGCTTAGGGCCCAGGGATCGAACCAATGCGTCTATCGGAGCTGTGCATCCGCCGTCCGGTCATGACCACGCTGCTCATGGCCTCGCTATTGCTGGCGGGCTTTTTTGGCTATCGCCAGCTGCCGATCGCCGCGATCCCGCGCATCGACGTGCCGACCATCACCGTTTCGGTGCAGTACCCCGGCGCCAGCCCCGACACCATGGCGGTATCGGTTGCCGCCCCGCTGGAGCGACAGTTTTCGACCATCGCCGGCGTCACTTCCATTACCTCGCTCAATACCGAAGGGCGTACACAGATCACGCTGGAGTTCGATCTCAACCGCAATATCGACGCCGCCGCGCTCGATACGCAGTCGGCCATCTCGGTTGCCGCATCGCGCCTGCCTGAGGACCTGCCGACGCCGCCGGCCTATCGCAAAGTCAACCCCGCCGACTCGCCGGTGATCTTCCTGGCGCTGACCTCCGAGACGGCCCTGTCGCAGGAGATGAACGAGTTTGCCGACAAAGTAATGAGCCCGCGGTTATCGATGCTGCCCGGGGTGGCCCAGGTCAATATCCAGGGCGCTCAGAAGCAGGCCGTGCGCATCAAGTACGATCTCGATGCCTTGGCCACGCGCGGCATCTCGGTGGAGGACATTCGCCAAGCGGTGGCGGCACAGGCCAACATCTCCCCGATCGGCAGCATTCGCACCCAGAACCAGATCTACATCTTGGACGTGAAGGGGGCGGACCCGACGGCGGCCTATTTCAAGCCGCTGATCGTCGCCTGGCGCAACGGTGCGCCCGTGCGCCTGCAGGACATCGCCAAGGTCGAGGACTCCGTCGAGATCGAGGAATCGCGGGCCGAGTTCAACGCCATGCGCTCGATCATCGTATCGATCCAGCGCCAACCCGATGCCAACACGGTGGCGGTGACCGATGCCGTGCGCGACATCCTTCCGCAGTTCGAACGCGAAATGCCTCCCACCATCAAGCTCTCGGTGCTCAGCGATCGTTCCGAATCGATCCGCAATTCGGTGCACGATGTGCAGATCACCCTGATGCTGACGGCGGTCTTGGTCATTCTCGTGATCCTGGCTTTTCTGCGCACCTGGCGGGCGACCTTCATTCCGGCCCTGGCGCTGCCGTTGTCGATCATCGGCACCTTCGCCGGCATGGCCTTGTTCGGCTTCTCGCTCGACAACGTAAGCTTGCTTGCCCTCACGCTGGCGCTCGGTTTCGTCGTCGACGATGCCATCGTCGTGCTGGAAAACATCGTGCGCTACGTCGAGCAGGGCATGAAGCCGTTCGAAGCAGCCATCAAGGGCGCCAACGAGATCGGCTTTACGGTGCTGTCGATCACCATCTCGTTGGTGGCGGTGTTCATCCCGATTCTTTTCATGGGCGGGATCGTCGGCCGCTTTTTCTTCGAGTTCGCGATGACGATCAGCTTCGCCATTTTGTTGTCGGGCTTCGTCTCGCTGACGCTGACGCCGATGCTGTGCTCGCGATTGCTCAAAGGCCACCATGGCGGTGATGCCAAGCCCGGCCTGCTCTCGCGCGTCTTCGAAGGCGGCTACAATGCTATGGCGACCGGATATCGCGTCACGCTGGACGCATCGCTCAAGGTGCCCAGCCTGATGATCCTGCTCGTGCTCGGCACCATTCTTGCCACGGTTTATGCCTTCGGCATCGTCAAGAAGGGCTTTTTGCCGACCGAGGACACCAACATCATTATCGTGCGCACCGAGGCAGCGCCCGACATAGCCTTCCAGGCCATGCTCGATCGCCAGCGCATCGTCTCGGAGCGAATTCGGGCGGATCCTGACGTGCTGTACGTCAATTCCAACGTGCAGCAGACCAGCTTCAACCCGACCTTGAACCGCGGCTCCATCTTCGTGCAGCTGAAGACGCGACCGGAACGACTCAACCGGGGTAGCATCAGCGATGTGCAAAATCGTCTGCGCCGTAGCCTGTCCGGCATCCCGGGTATCCGCGCCTTTCCGGTGCCGCTGCAGAACTTGCGCATCGGCAGTCGGAGCGGCGCCGCGCTCTATCAATACACTTTGACCAGCGTCAATCAGGCCGAACTTTATGACAACGCGCAGCGGCTGATCGAGCGCAGCAAGCAGGCGCCGGGGTTCACCGATGTCACCAGCGACCTGACGCTCGGTGCACGGCAGCTGACGCTCAACGTCGATCGCGACGCGCTGGCGCGCTACGGCGTCACCATGGATACCTTCCGATCCACGCTCTATTCCGCGTTCGGCACGCGCCAGATCGCCACCGTCTACACCCCCTCCAACGACTACCAGGTGATCATGGAGACGGACAAGGCACGCACGCTCGACCCCAGCGTGCTGTCGAAGATTTACGTGCGCTCGAACACGGGCCAACAGGTGCGCCTCGACTCCATGGCGACGGTGACGCTGGGACCGGGACCGGTGTCGGTCGCGCGGCAAAGCCAGCTGCCGGCGGTAACCATCACCTTCAATCTGGCGCCGGGCTACACGCTGGGCGAGGCCGTGGCGGCCATGCGCGACCTCGAACGCGAAGTGAAAATGCCGGCCACGATCACCGGGCAGTTTGCCGGCACCGCGCAAGTTTTCGAAAACTCCTTCCGCGACCAGCCGCTGCTCATTGCCGCCGCCATCCTGACCATCTACATCGTGCTTGGCATTCTCTATGAGAGCTTCATCCACCCGATCACGATCCTGTCGGGACTGCCCTCGGCCAGCTTGGGTGCGCTGGCTATCCTCTGGCTGTTCGACGTCGAGCTCACCATCATCGCCGTGATCGGCATTATTTTGCTGGTCGGGATCGTCAAGAAGAACGCGATCATGATGGTGGATTTTGCCATCGAGGCCCGCGCCCGCGGCGCAACCCCGCACGAGGCCATCCGGGAGGCGTGCCTCCTGCGCTTCCGGCCGATCATGATGACCACCATGGCAGCCCTGTTCGGCACGCTGCCGATCGCGGTCGGCTGGGGAGCGGGTGCGGAGTTGCGCCAGCCGCTGGGTTTGACGGTGGTCGGCGGCCTTGCCGTTTCGCAATTGCTCACGCTCTACATTACGCCGGCCATCTATCTGATGATGGAAAGGCTCGGCACACGCCTGGGCGCGGGCCGGCGCGAGCACATTCCGGCCACGGGTGCTCCCGAGGCAGCGCAGCGGCCCTTGGCGGCGGAATGATGGGCTTTGCCTGCGGCAAGCCCGCGGGCGGGCTCGCCGAAACCCCCGGCGCGGCGCCTTCTCGCCCGGCTTTGCTGCGCCGCACGCGCGTCCTTGCGGGGCGGCGGCACGACGCGCGCCTAGCTTTGCGGCGGCTTCTTGCTTATTGTTCCGCTTACGGTCCGGTGGGGAGGGCTAGGTCATGGGCAAGCTCGTCGTGTTCGCGCTTGGGGTCGCCTTAGCGCTGAGCGCTCTGGCCTCTTCGGGCGCCGCGGCGCTCGAAAAGCGCGTGGCGCTCGTGATCGGCAATGCCGCCTACTCCGGCATCAGCCCCTTGCAAAAACCGCACAACGACGCCCAGAAAATGGCCGAGGTGCTGCGCGGGTTGAACTATGAGGTGATCCTCGGGCTCGATACCAGCAAGCGCGACCTCGACAGCCTCGCCCAGAGGTTCCGCGCCGCGCTCAAGGGCGCCGACGTCGGCTTCTTCTTTTATTCCGGGCACGGCTTTCAGACCAATCGGATCGAGCAGCAGCACCCGATCAATCACATTGTCCCCGTCGACTTCAATGTCCACGACGTCAACGTGGCGCCGAGCTCGCTGGCCCTCGACGTCATCATCGAGGCGATCCGCAGCCAGGCGCGCGTCGGTTTCATCTTCATGGACGCCTGCCGCAACGACCCGCAGCTGACGGCGGCCTCGGAGCGTTTGGCCGGCAACACGCGCAGCGTCACCATTGCCCGCGGCTTCGCGCCGGTCGCCGTGATCGAGAAGGCGCCGGCAGCCAAGGCCAGTGTCGCCAAAGGTCCAACAGGGCTGCTGATCGCCTACGCGACCGATCCGGGCAACGTGGCCTTGGAAGGCGAGACCGGCGCGCTCAGCCCATTCACCGGCGCGCTCGCCAAGCATCTCCTCGCCCCCGGGCTGAGCGCTGCCGAAATCATGGGGCGCGTCTCGGCGGAAGTATCGGCGCAAACGCGCGGCCAACAAACGCCCTGGAACGTGTCATCGCTGACCGCGGGCACCTACCAATTCACGCCGAGACCCGCGGCAGCTCCAACCACCGCAACAGCGAAGGCGCCGGCTGCGCGGCCCGGCGGGACGGCGCTGCCTCCCAACTTGGGTGTCGGCGTCGGCAGCGGCCTTTAGGCCGGCGCCAGGCCCGCTTGCGCGTCTGCCTGTCACTTGACGATCTCGTAGCTGGTCAAGGCATAGCCCCAGCGCTTCAACTCGTCGCGATCGTTGCCGCCGGCGCGGGCGCGCGCGGCGAGCGCCACCTCGATTTGCCGGATGATGCGCATGAGAAAACTTGGCGGGTCATTGACCGGCTGGAAGCCCTTGCTGACCACGACCTTGTTGGCAGCGAAGCGTTCGATGTCGAACTCTTGGGGCACGACCACGGCCAAAAGCTCGCCCTTGCCGATCGGCTCGACCGCCTGGAAGGCCGTAAAGCCAGGGTAGTCGGGGCCCGGTACGGCGACCGGCTGGGCGGCTCGAATGTGGCCGAGCTCGGCCGCCGTCACGAAGCGGTTGGGGTAGATCAGCGTCACTTCCCGGCTGGCATTGATGTCGAGGATGATCAGCTTGCCGGCGATGTCGCTGAGGGCTTCGAAGATCACTTGCTGGCCCAGGCGTACGCGATTTCCACCGCGAATGCCGAGCTTCAGGCGACCTTTACTGGCGCCGAGCAGGCCTTCGAGCTGCTTCAGTCCCTCTTGTAGCAAGATCGGGTTCAGCTGCCCCGCCCCGCTCGAACTCAAGCGCGGGCGCCGCGCCGGTCAAGGGACCGGTGTGCCGTTGGATCCAGTCGGCATAATGCGAAATGCGGGTATAGACCCCGTAGGCGTTGCGTTCCGCACAGCCCTCGCCCCAGCTGACGAGGCCGATCTGCCAAGGACAACCGTGCGCATCGGTCATGATCAAGGGACCGCCACTATCGCCCTGGCAGCTGTCCTTGCCGCCCTCCTCGAGGCCGGCACAAATCTGCCCGGTGCCGATCGCGGCATTGGCATAACGGCCCTTGCATCTGGTCTGTGCCACGGTCTCGACGGCCGTTTCCAAAAGCGTGGCCGATCCAGCATAAAGCTCACCCCGACCATCGGACCGGCTGAAGCGGTTGAGCTGCTGCGTCTTGGTGTAGCCGAACCCGGCCACGCGCACCTGGGCGCTGCCCGTCGGGCTGGGATCGGTGGTGCCGGACAGGGATATTCGGCTAATTTGGCCGCGCCAGGGGCGGCCGAGCTTGAGCAGCGCGATATCATCGCCCTGGTTGGGCGCAATCGCCTCGAGGGCACCCGACTGTTCGGCGTCCGACGCCCGGAAGGCGGCATCGACCGCGGCCCGATAGCGCTCGTGCATCACCACCTGCTCGACCGAATAGACGTGCTGGGCGTTGGCCGACCGCAGATCGCCCACGCCAAGCACGACTTCGAGGCGCCCCTCATGATCCTCGCCGCGGGAATTGCGCAGCGCGCCCGTCAGCTGGGCGATGTAATTCGGCAGGCAATGCGCCGCGGTCAGAATCCAGCGCTCGCTGATGGCCGCAGCCCCGCAAAAATAGCGTGACACCTGTCCTGTGTCGGAGTGCAATCGGAGCGTGGCGATGCCCGGCCAATCGGGCAGACGCGCGTTCTCGCCGCCGACGATTTTGGTGCGCGCACTGCTGCAGTGAGGCTCCTGCGCCCAACCTTGACCGGCCGACGCAAGAAACGCCACGCAGGCCAGCACAGCAACCGAAAAGATCGCGCTGTGTCCCCCGTCCCCCGCGCGGCCCCAGTCCCCCGCGCGGCCCCAGCCCCCCGCGCGGCCCCAGTCCCCCGCGCGGCCGACGTCCCGCTGGCAACGCATGTCCCCCTCCCAATCCATGTTGGCCCCCTGCCCCAACGTTCCTACACCCTACTCACGAGCCACCGGTGCTGCCACGGCGTGCGCGCCAAGAGTATAGCCAGTCCTGCTCCGCTCCAAGTCTGGGCTCAAGGGACCGCGCGAGACCTGGGCGCTTGGTCGGCCCAGGTCCCCCTCACGTCGTCCACCCCATGCCGCGCCCCACAGCTGGTGAACGAGCGGCGCGGTCAGGGCCTGGCGCGAGACTTTGGCGCCCCTCCTCCTCCTCCTCGTCTCGCCTAGCGCCGGGTGCGCTGCGCTCCTCAGGCCGGCGCCCGTCCCATCAAGCCATGAGCAGAACGACGACCAGCACCACACCAACGAGCCCAGATGGGCCGTAGCCCCAGCCCCGGCTATAGGGCCAGGACGGCAGGGCCCCGAGCAGGGCGAGAATCGGGATGATCAGCAAAGCCGTTGCGAGTGTCCTGGATCAGCTCCTCACACGGATGAATATTGCTCTGTGCGCCAACCGCAGCGCGGGCAAGGCCTAAAGATGCGGTGGCGCCAAGCGGGAGCAGCAAGATGATTGCCTAACGGCTGGGGCGGCAGGGAACAATCGACCAATGCAGACGTTGGGTTCGAGCCTGAACTGTGCAAGGAGCGTTGAGATGGTGCGACGTTATTCGAAAAAGGCCGCCAAGACCGTCAAGGGCGCGATGAGCCGCCGCAAGCGCGGCACGCTCAAGAGCGGCCGCAGCCGCAAGACCGTCAGGAGCCGCAAACAAGCGATTGCCATCGGGCTTTCAGAGGCGCGCCGGAAGGGCCAAAAAGTTCCAGCCCGCAAAAAGGTAGGCAAAAAGAAATAAAGCGCTCACGTGCCCCGGCGGGGACGCCGCCGTAGGTGCGGTTAAGATCGCGTTCTTCGTCGCTTTTGGCGATCAGAACGTCGATTGTCAGGCCTGCCGCCAACAACACGTGATCACGCGCAACGCCGAGCCCGACATCGGCAGAGCGCTCGGGCCAAGGTAGGTCGAGCGCGGCGCATTCCTGAGCCAGACGCCGAACAATGGCCAGAACACGGCCCTGACGCCCGCGCCGGCCAGACCATAAATCTGGCCGCCAATGCGCTGCCGGCGGAGCCTTTGCGCGGTCGCCGACAGCGACGATCGAGGCGTTCCAGCCTAGGCCGGCGAGGCGCGCCCTCTCTCCAGCGGCCAGATCGGCAATGTTGCGCCACCTCTTGGTCGAGACGTGGCCGCCTCGTCTGAGTTCTTCGCGGCTGTGGCGAAACTGCGGTCACGTCGAGCTCACAACATGTCGAGCCAAGTGCGCCGAGCCGCGAGGCGTCGCTTGCCACAGCTGCTCCAGCGTACACTGACGAGGCGACTTGTCCGGGCGCCACCGCATGAACTTGGTGCCGTGCCGGAAGCGACGCCGCTGACGTGATCGTAGCGCACTTCTGCCACCAGGCTTGGCCGCAACGGCTCCCAAGCGCTCGAGCGCTCGCGGCTCCAACGACTGGGCGCACCCGGTTGCGCGCCGCTGAACCCCGGCCGTGCAATCAGCTTCTCGAGACGCTTGGTCAGGCTGGGCTTGTCGGCAGCGGGGATGGAGACAGTGAAACCGACATGATGCAAAAGCCCTTTTCGCCGACCAACCGCCGGCGCGTGTCATAGCGAAAGCCGCCGACCACGCCGTCGCCGTGCGCAGGGATTTGACCTTCAAGGTGGCGCGGACGCCGGGCAGATAGGGCAAGTCGAGCCGCTTGGCGACGACGCCGTCGAGGGATCGCTCTTGCCCGCGCAACCAACGCCGCGCCGCCTCGAGCGAGCGCGTGAACGGGGTGAGCGCCAACCCGCGAGCCTCGCCGTTGTCGTTGGCAAAGAGCGCCTCGAGCGCGGCACGGCGTTCGACAAATGGCGCGTGCAGCAGTGGTTTGCCGCGCTTCGCGAGCAAGCAATCGAAGGCCACGAACGTCGCCGGCGTCTCCAGCGACAGGCGCCGGATACGGCTTTCGGCCGCATGCAGGCGAGCCTATAGGGCATCGAAGGGGAGGGCGCCATGGTGCGCGATCGTCAGTTCCCCGTCGAGCACGAAGGCGCGCGGCCTCAGCGCGCGCAAATTGTCCCATAGCTTGGGGAAGAACCGCGCTAGCGATTTGCCAGACTTTGCCTTGATCTCGACCTCGCCGCCGGCACGGAAGGCCAGGCAGCGCAAGCCATCCCATTTCGGCTCGTAGTGCCAGCCGAGACCCGCCCGGCAACTCGGCCGCGGTACGCGCCTCCATCGGGCGCAACGCCAGGTCAACACCCAACGCCTCCAGTTGGGAAGTCGCCATCTTGCGCAGCGCGAAGCGTCAAGCCTTGCGCGGCCTCACCGACAGTTTCCGGATTGCGGCCTCGAGGGGACGCTCAGCGTCGCCGTAGTCCTGCCAGGGCCAAGCTTTGGCGATCAGGCTCGGCACGTTGGCGAGGGTAAACCGGCCCGGGTCGAGGCCGGCGCGCAGCTGGCTCCAGGCAAGCGGCATGGACACCGTCGCGCCCGGCCGGGCGCGCGGCGATAAAGGGGCCACCGCCGTTGCGGTGAGATCGTTGCGCAAGTAGTCGAGATAAATACGGCCCGCGCGCAGTTTCTTGCTCATCTTTACGAGATACCGCGCAGGGGAATCGTTGGCCATGTCGCTGCAAACGGCCGCGGCGAAACGCTTGGCTGCGTCCCAGCCCACGCCATCCCGTTTGACCCTGAGCGGCGTGACGACGTGGAGGCCCTTGCCACCCGTCGTCTTGCAAAAGGCGATCAGGCCCAGGCGCTCGATGCGCTCGCGCAGCTCCTTGGCCGCGGCAATGACATCCCCGAATGGCACATCGGCGCCCGGGTCGAGATCGAAGATCAGCCGACCCGGTCGAGCCGGCTGGTCGGGGGCACAATTCCAAGGATGGAATTCGACGGCGGCGATCTGAGCTAGCGCGATCAGTGCCTCGACCCGGTCGACCTGCAGGTAGGGCTTGCGGTCGCCTGCAACCGAAGTGAGTGTGACGAGCTTTGCCATGCCCGGCATGGCGTGGCGCTGAAAGAAGATTGCGCCGTTGATGCCATCGGGGGCACGAATGATCGAACATGGGCGACCGTGGATATGCTCGATCATCCGCGGGCCCACCTGCTCGAGATAGCGGGCGAGATCGAGCTTGGTGACGGCGCCGCCGGCACCCGCCGCCGGCCACAGCTCCTTGTCGGGCTTGGAGATCCTTACCCCTAGAACCGCGCTCTCGGTCGCATCGGCACTCTTTGCGGGCCGTGGCCGCGCGCGTGCGCGGCTGGGACGTTGCGCGTCCTCTTTGCCGGTATTCTTGCTGATCCATTGGGCGCGCGGGTCGGAGCGTTGCTCGCCGGCCGCCATGAACGGCTTGGGTCCGTGCCCCTTGCCATCGGCAATTTGCTGCATGCTGCGGCCGGAGGCGACGGAGCGATCGCGCGCGAGCAGGGAGCTATCGCCCTGGCGTTCGAAGCCGTCGCGATGTTTGATCAGCAGCCAATTGTGGCGCTTGCCGGACGCACCTTTTGGCTGCATCCGCACCAGAACCCAGCCGCCCTTGAGCTTCTTGCCGGCGAGCGAGAATTTGAGTTCCCCCGCGTGCAAGGCCTGGGCAGGATCGACCTTGCCGTCGGCCAGCCAGAAGCCCCGGTCCCACAGCATGACGGTGCCGCCGCCATATTCGCCTGCGGGGATCGTGCCCTCAAAGTCGCCATAGTCAAGCGGGTGGTCCTCGACCTCGACGGCCAAGCGCTTGTCGGCGGGATCAAGCGAGGGGCCCTTAGTGACCGCCCAGGACTTGAAGACGCCGTCAACCTCCAGCCGCAAGTCGTAATGAAGGCGGCTGGCGTCATGCTTTTGGATGACAAAGCGTGGATATTGGCTGCGGCCAACGGAGCTCCTGCCGCTCGGCTCGGGCGTCTTTTTGAAGTCGCGCTTGCCCTGGTAGAGCGCAAGAGCCTTCTTTGCCATCGGGACCTCCCGGGTTTGTAGCGCAAGGCACTGGCGCCGCCTCCGCTCAACGGTCTATGCGATGTTGCTGTTCCGCACCAGGAGGTCGGACAACCCTGGACGCGCGCATCCTGCCGCACCGACCTCATCGGCAACGACCACGTTGGCCTCGAACAGCGCCGGGCTCAAACCTGGAGCGCGTGCCGGCTGACCCCACAGCGTCTGCCGGCGAGGACCGCGCAGGCTCCACCGGATCGGTTCATGACGGGATCCATGGTCGTCGACGATGAGCCCGAGGGTCTCGGCATAGAAGGCTGGGCTACGGCCGAGGTCGGCGATACCCGGGGCGATGTGGCTGCTGCGAACGATGTTGAAGGGGGGATCGAAGATCTGTTTTGGCAGGGGCATTGGGAGGCTCAAAGGACGAAGGTCTCACTGGGCCGGCCGCTCTCGCCTGAGACGGTGGGGCTGGATATTTCGTTGCGGGCGCGGGTATGCAATGCTAGGTCTGACCCGCCGGCGCAAGCCCTGCGGTGGCCTAAGGGTGGCTGCCGGCAACGGCTGGCAGGCGCGCGCCTGCAAGCGCAGGGGCCGCACGCTCAGGGCCTCAAAACACCCAACCCCGAATGGATAACAACCCGAATGGCATAAAGAGAAAGCGATGGCGAGGCAGTCCGAGCGCGGCATGGGCCTTTCGACCTACCGGCAGCGTGCCCGCGTCGAAATCGAAATCGGTACTTGGGGCAGCCTATTGACGGCGCTGCTCTTTTTCACCTCCGGCATCGTCGACTACTTCACCACCGACGACGTGACGTGGATCAGCATGCTCGGCTGTCTCGCGGGCCTTGGCACCATCGCCATCATCCTTATTCGCGCTCACCTGTCGAACGCAACCGTGCGCGCCCGGCGGGCACTGCGCCGGCTGCGCGCGCACTAAGGCGCGCTCGTCGGGCGTTCGCTTACTTCGCGGTCGCTCCCGAGGCGTATTGCGCCTCGCCCCTGCCAAACGACCAGTTCTCGGTCTTGACCTCGACAAGGTTGATGAAAATGTCGTCCGGCCGCAGCCCCGGCTTGTGCGCAAGTCGCGCGGCGATACGCGCAAACAGACGGCGCTTTTGCTCAAGGCTGCGCGTATCGCTCACGGTCAGCTGAATGATGGTCAAATCATCGGAGTATGCGATGCCGAGGTAACTCGGTGCATGCACGATCGGGTTGTCGGCATCATGTTGGGTGATGATCTGGAACAAATCCTGCTCGGGGACGCCGAAGGTTTCGACCAGAGCCGATTGGACCCCTTGCGAGACTGCGCGGCGAAACTCCGGCGACTTGCCCTTGGGCATGGCGATGCGAACGAGTGGCATGGGCGACCTCGAAAGTCATTGACGTTGCCCCGGAGCTAGGGTGGCGACGGCGGCATGACAAACGACAATGCTTTGTCGCTGCTGTGAGAATATTTCAGCTTGCCGAAATGACGGGGTATCAGCGGCGCGGCCGGACATCCCGGCGCGGAGTGCGCTGGGCGAGCAGGATGCCGCCGACGACCAGCACCAGGGCCACGGCATGGAATGGGGCGAAGGGCTCGCTCAATAGCGTGATGGCCATGATTGCCGAAAATAAGGGGACCAGATTCATGAAAATTCCGACGCGGCCCGGGCCGATCAGGTCGACGCTGCGCAATAGGAAGATTTGCGCCAGGCAGGAGGGAAAGATCGCCACATAGGCGATGATCAGCGCGCCCGTGAGGGTTGGCACCGTCGCACCTTGGACCATGGCTTCGTAGAGCGCGAGCGGAATCGAGGTCAGGGCCGCGATCATGGCGAGAAGGGTGAAAAAGGCAGCTCCCGGCATTGCCGGACGATCACGCAAGGCCACCGTAAAGAAGGCATAAAGCACGCAGGCAATCAGCATCAAGACATCGCCCACATTGAGCTCGACTTGCAGGACCGAAAGGGGGGCGCCGCGGCTGGCGATCACCACCACGCCAAGCGTCGTTATCATGGCGCCGACCACCTGCACATACGTCGCACGCGTGCCGTGCGCGACGAAGGCGCCGGCCAGCACAAACATCGGCATGCAGCCTTGCAGAATGCCGATGTTGATCGCCGTGGTATAGTGTGCCGCCACATAGTAGAGGGCATTGAAGCCGGTGAAGCCGAACACGGCCATCAACACCACGCTGAAGAGGCGGGCACGAATATTTGGCCAATGCTGGTGTACCTGGCCTCCATAGATCGGCCACAACACCCCGATCACCAGCACCCAACGCAGCAAGGTGAGCTGCATCGGTGTGACCTGGCCGACGGCCAGCCGGCCGGCGATAGTGTTGCCGGCCCAGAACACGCAGGTCAGGGTGAGCAACAGACTAGGCCAGCTGTAGAGCCCGAACAGCACGCGTTGGAAGCCGTTGCGCATTGCATTGCCGATTGTCTGGGAAAGCCGCCGTGGACCGGCGACAACTAGCAGAATTCCGGCGTCGTGAAAGACCCATACGGGCCGCGGCTTGCGCACGTGGGCTTTGAGCTTAGTCCGGGCGCCAGCCGTAGAGCCAATCGTAACCCGCCATCAGCCAGGCACCCGGCAATAAACGTAACACCGCATCGCGCCCCCAGGCCAACGGTGGACCAAGGTGGTAAAGCTTACCATTGCGGCGACTGAGCGCCTCGACCCTGGCAGCGCGCGCGCGCCGTTGCGCCGTAAATTCACGCAGGCTGGCGGCCACATCGACTTTTTGCTGGCCCAGCATCGAGCCCAAGAGCAAGCCATCCTCTAGCGCGAGCGCGCCTCCCTGGGCCAGGTGCGGCAGCACGGGGTGGGCGGCATCGCCGATCAGGCCGATGCGCTCAAGGGACCACGTCGGCAGCGCAGCAAGATGATAGAGCGCCCATTTGCGATAGTCTGGGGCGCGGCTGAGCACGTCGGTGAGCGAGTGGTGGAAACCGGCAAGCGGCGCCAGCGCACCTTTGGCATCGACGCGGCTTTCCGCCGCTGACGCCGGCCACGGCTCGCGAACGATAATGACGACGGCCACCTCGCGGCCGGCACGCACAGGATAGTGCACGACGTTGGCGCCCGCCCCGAGCCAAAGTCCCACGTTTGGCTCGGCCAGGGCACCGGCAGCCGCCACCGCAATGAGCGCGCGTGCCGCCGTCGCACCGGCGAACCGCGGCCTGGCAGAGGGGTAAATCATTTGCCGCACGGTGGACCATAGGCCGTCTGCCCCGACCAGCGCCTCTCCCGCCAGGCGCTCCCCTGCCCTGTCTTCGGCCAGCACGCCGCACGGCTCTTGCCTGAGCGCCTTGAGCGCGTAATCGGCGCGTAGCACAAGATGGGGCTGTTCCGCCGCCGTGGCAGCGAGCGCCGCATGCAGATCGGCGCGGTGCATGGTCCAGTAGGGGGCGCCATGGCGCGCCGCGAACCAGCCCCCGAGCGGCAGTTGCGCCAGGCGGCGGGCCGAACCGCCGTCAAAGACGACAAGATTGGCCGGTTCACCGACCTGGGGACGCAGCCGTTCGGCTAATCCCAACCGTTCGAGGACCTTGACCCCATTGGCCCCCAGCTGGATGCCCGCGCCTTCGGTCTCGAAGCGCGGCCGGCTCTCCAGCACGATGGCGCCGCGGCCGTGGCGTGCCAGGGAGAGCGCCAGTGCCAGTCCGGCGATGCCGCCGCCGAGTATCAGGATTGGTCGCCCATTTCCCACGGGATCGACCGCGTGCAAGCCTCAAGATCCCGGCCGGTCCTCGCCGACAAGGCAGCCCGGCGGGTCGGATTGATCGGTCCCCAGCCGGACATCGTGGATATACAAGGTCGAACAATAGGGGCACAAAATCTGCGGGTCGGCCCCCATATCCAGAAAAACGTGGGGGTGATCGTGCGGCGGTCGCGCGCCCATGCACTGGAATTCTCTGACGCCAATATAGATCTTTTCCACGCCCGGATCATTGGCAAGATGCGGGATGATCGAAACTGCCATGGGCGGCCCTGCTCAAAAGGATCGAGAACGCCCCCAGTGTAGTTGCTCGCCGCCCCAGATGGTAGGGGTTGGCAACGTCGCAGTAGGAGGAGCAGGCAGTGCAGGGCTTCGATTCGGACGGCGTTTGCATCCGCTTCATCGACGAGGGCGACGGTGATCCGGTGCTGCTTGTGCACGGGTTCGCCTCGAGCGTGAGGTATAATTGGCTCGATCCCGGCTGGGTCAGCTTGTTGCGGCGCAACGGCTATCGCGTGATCGCCTACGACAACCGCGGACACGGTGAGAGCGAAAAGCTGTACGAGGCTCAAGCCTATCAGGCGTCGGCCATGATGGAGGACGCTCGGCGACTGCTCGATCACCTCGGCGTCGCACGCACCGACGTGATGGGCTACTCGATGGGTGCCCGCCTCACGGCGTTCCTCGCCCTGGCGCATCCGCAGCGTGTGCGCAGCGCCGTCTTTGGCGGGCTTGGCGGCAACATGATCCGGCCGATGGCCGGCACCGGACCGATCGCGCACGCGCTGGAGGCGGGCTCGATTGACGAGGTCGTCAACCCGACGGCGCGCACTTTTCGCGCCTTTGCGGAAAAGACCGGCAGCGACCTCGCTGCGCTCGCCGCCTGCATCCGCGGCTCACGAGAGCCGATCAGCCGGGAGATGGTGGCCAAAATTGCCTGTCCGGTTCTGGTTGCAACCGGCACCGAGGACGTCATCGGCGGTGCCGCCGAAGAGCTTGCCCAGCTCATCCCCGGCGCCCAAGCCTTGCCGATCCCACGCCGCGATCACATGCTGGCCGTGGGCGATCGCGTCTACAAAGAGGGCGTGCTGGCCTTCCTGGCGGGACGGCCCTAACCGCAACGGTTCTCGCTAGTAGCCGCGCTCCCAATCGATTGCGTTGCGCAAGGGTCGGCCGTCGAGATAGGCGCGCAGGTTTTCGCAGAACACGTCAATGGCGCCGTGCCGGTCCTGATCGCTGACGTTGGAAATGTGTGGCGTGATCACGACCCTGGGGTCGGACCAAAGCCGCGCCATGGGAGTGCGCTCGAACTCGCCCGTGTAGACGTCAAGGACGACGCCACGCAGCCGATCGCGCGCCAAGGCATCGGCCAGGGCGTCCTCATCGATGATCTCACCGCGCGCGACATTGACGAGCACGCTGCCGGCCTTCATGCGGGCGAAGCGCTCGGCGTTGAACAGGTGGTTGGTCTCGGGCGTCCATTGACAACAGATGGCCACGATATCGCTTTCGGCCAGGAAGCCATCAAGCTCATCGGGCCCGCCGATGCCGCTGAAGCCCGGCGGCAAGGGCGCCGCGGCGGCGGGCCTGCGGCGGGTGCCGACGACGCGCATTCCCAGCGCGGCACAGAGCCTGCCGACCTCCAGGCCAATGCCGCCGGCGCCGACGATGCACGCGGTCTTACCCTCAAGCAGCAGCGGGCGATAGGCGCGATGGTTGAACGCACCGGCGTCGCGATCGATCGCCGCCCGATTGAGACCCTTGGCAAAATGCAGGATGCCGGCCAGCGCGTACTCGGCCATGGCCAGCGTATTGCCCGCCCCGCGCGAGGTCGTCGTCAGCACGTCGCTGCCCCACAAATCGCCCAGCATCAGGTTGCTGGCGCCGGCCGGCCGCTGGTGAAACCACTTGAGCTTTGGCGCACGGGCGCGTAGGTCACGCGGAAACGGCCACCCGCCCAGAATCACCTCCGCTTCGGCGAGGAGGCGGTCGCGCTCCTGCCGGCTGCCCGCACCCGTGGCGCCCGGCGACAAGTAGCGCAACGAGGTAAAGGCTGGCCAGGTCTCGCGAATTTCCCCGTCGTACCAGCCGCCAGCGTCGCTCAGGCGGACGGCCGGGTCGACGGCCTCAATCTGCCGACGTTCCTCGGCACTGATGCGCTGGATGCTCAACACGTTGATGTGGCGCATAAACGCTCCTGGCCCGTCGCGAGCTTGCTGCGGAGCGGCATCATCGTCTCGGTGCCGTGGCGCGGTCGAGGACTTTTTTTGGCTCGCGGCCGCCTTGCCCTGCGCGCAGCCCAAGGCGGCGGGCGCTTTCTTCAGCGTTGGCTAGGCGCCCAGCGCGAATGCCGGGGCAAGCGCTCGAGCCCTAGCGCTCCGCGCAAAACTCCGTTGGCATAGTTGACCGCGTAGGCGTTGCGCAGCTCGCGCGTCATAGGGCTCGGTCGTGAACGAGACCTTGAGGCAATCTTGGTTGACGATCCGATGCGGGCAGTTGAGCGGCCAATGCAGCATGCGGCCAGGCTCGAGGTCGATAACCTCGGCGTGCGTATCAAACCAGGGCTCGTAGTTGAGGGAGATTTCCTGCGCCTCACCTAAAACGATTTTCTCAAGCGTGGCCTGCGGCAAGAACGGCGGCGTGTTGGGATAGACATAGACGCGTTTGGCCCCGCGCAGCTGCCGGAGCGTCTGTCCCGGGACATCGGCGTGGTAGTAGACTTGCACCTTGGAAGAGGAAATCAGGATCGACATCTTATGATTGAAGGACTTGAAGGCCTCCACCCGCAAGGCGCGCTCGGCGTAGATCGAATGCAGAACCTCGGCGTAGCGGCTGTCGAGCCGGTGCGGCTGTTGCAAAAGGGTCCAGATGTGGCCGTTGCGAACAGCATCGAGCGCGTCTGCGCCGCTGAGGCCCTCCATGGTGCCTTCGCGCCGCGTGTTGGGAGCGTGGGTCGTCACATCCATGCTGTTGACGTGACAGGCTTGCGCCGGCGTACGCTCGATCGGGCTGGCGAGCGGCGGTTCGCCGAACAAGCCGTCGGCTGCATCGAAGCGATGGCCGAGGTTCACGGTCTGCCGGCCGAACAGATCGCCATGGTGTGGGGCAAAATCGGTAAACACGGGCTGGAGCTTTGGCGGTTCACAAACCACGCCAAACAGCGCGGGCCGCGGGGACCCAAAAGGTCCCCGCGCCGGCCGGCGCACGCCGGGGTGACCCAATCCAAATCCCAGGCCAAATCCCAGGCCAAATCCCAATCCAAATCCCAATCCAAATCCCAATCCAAATCCAAGGCAGACCCAAGGGCTTTGTAGGGCCAAGGGCAGCCCAAGGCGGTCGGTCGTGCCAAAAGAGCGCGCGGGCGGCCATGCGTTAAGGGCCCGGCACAAACGTTCCGCGCCAAGGCCCGGCGTGCCAGCCCCGTCGCGCGCGCCTTGCGTGTGTGCGCTGGCGCCTAGCTATCGGTGCCGAGGCCGACGGCGCGGCGGGCGTTCTCCACCTCAACGCAGTCCTGCGCCGTGATGCCGGCGGCAGCGCCGACCAAATCCGTACACGCCGACACGAAGGAATCGGCTGCATGCACCAGGCTCGAGGTGGCATTGAGCTTGGTTGTCAAGGCCCGGTAGGCGATGCGCGCGAGTTTTTGCCGGCCGATCCCGGCGACCGTCTGGCCCTTGTGCTCACCACCCTCGGAGATCAAATACGCCAGCTTGTTGAGGACACCGCTGTTGAAATGCACGCAGCCGTTCAAATAGTCCCAGGTTGTGTCGCACAAGGCATCCGTGCGCGCGACATACTCGGAATAGTGATCGGGTTGGCCGCGGTTCGTCACCGAAAACGGCTGGGTCTTGTTGAACAGCGACGCGCTTCCCTGGGCTTTCAGGTGCGGCTCGGCCATGCTGCGCATGGGGCTTGCCTCCGAATAGCCCGGCAGGCTCTCTCCAATCGCCCAATTGCCGGCGCCGTCCCGGGCCTGAAACTCGATCAGGGTGCCGAAAATGTCGGCCAGCGCCTCGTTCACCGCACCCGATTCGTCGGCGTAGACGAGATCGGCTTCGTGGGCGATGATGCCGTGCGTCACCTCATGACCGACGACATCGAGCGCGCCGGCAAAGCCGGGCCCGTAGACCATGACGTTGGCCTTGGGACAGTTCACGCTCTGATCCTTGCACCAGCGGGCATTTTGCTCGCTGCTATAGCGCACGTAGGACTCGAGCGGCATGTTTGCCTTGGAGCCCCCCGCCTCCAGGCCGCTGCGGCCTAGCACGATATAGAAGAAGTCGCGCACAAAACCGGTATTCTGGAAGGCGCGCATAGCGTCTGCCGGCACCAAATCGACGCGCTCGTTGGTCTCCTCGTCCAGCACCTTCTGCCCTGGGAACACGTTGTTGCTGGACAGATCATAGACCCGCCGCACCATGACCGAGGGATGGTCGCGGTAGAAGAACACGACATTGCGGTTCTCGGCATCGACAAACACGCGCAAGGAATCGACGGACACCAGCCACGTGAGCCGCAACGGGCCCGGATTGGCGCCGCGCGTACGCAGCAGCGCCGGGTCGAAGACCGTCAGCTCCGACTTGGGCTGGATGCTATCGAGACTGGCGAACAGTCGATCGAGGCCGGGATCGCGCGCCCGTTTGGATAACAGGTCGCGCACGTGGGCGCGCGCAACCGTGGCGGCTTCATCCGCGGTGATGCCGGGTGTCGTGCTGGCGATGGCGACCGTCGAGTAGCTGGCCGTAATGTCGGTCACCGCTAGGGCCGGATTGACCACATACTTGGCGGAGGAACCGAACACGGGAATGCCATTGAGACGCTGCGTGACGTGGGCAACGCTTTGCCCCTTGATATCGGGATCGCGGCGAACCTGGGTGACGACCTTGCGCTCTTGCGCGTTGCCCTGGGGAAAAGCCGAGCGGATTTGGCTCGTGGCCATGAAGGCCTCAACCGCGCGGCGCACGTCGTCTTCGCTGGGCTCCCCGCCGAGGCTGCGCGTCGCCGTAAGCGCGATGGAGGGATCGGGCCTCGGCGTCAGACCCTTGATCGATGTTGGCAGTCCCGTGCTGCGGTCGACCTCGACGGCGATGCTTTGATTGGATTTGCGCAGCTCGTCGACCGCACGGGTGACTTCACCGCGCACGTCCTGGGCGCTGGCGCTCGGCATCAGGCCCAGCATGCCGAAGGCCAGCATGCTGGCGCCGACGGCAACCACGAGGCCGGTGAATGATACTGACACACGCATGGCCCGCGTTCTCCTTTTGGCCGACAAAGGTTGCTAATGGCAGGCGAGCGCCGCGAGCGAGCCCGTGATCGGACCGGCCGCCTCGCTGCGCTGCCCCGCGGGGACGCTGGCGACGAGCGCAGTGCCGCCTTGTGCCGCGCGCCATTGCGCAATCAATTGCTCGAGCCCGACCTCGCTCATGGCCGCCTTGAAGGCCTTGATCGTGTCGGTCCAGCCGTCCTCGAGCATCTGCAGATCGGTGCGGGCCGCGACGGCTGCGGCCTGGGCCGGTGAATCGAAATAGAGGGCCTTGCCGGCCCCGACGAAATCGATCAACGGCCAGCAACCTTCGCTCTCGTTCACGTCGCCGTCGCCGTTGAGGTCGATCGGGACCGGCGTGCCATTGCGCTTGGCGTCCTCGAGGATGACGAGATGGGTCTTGAGGATTTCGAGGTCGGCACTGTCCACTTTGCCATCGCCATTGAGGTCGACCAGGTATTTGATGTTGTCCTTGGACAGTTTGAGGACGGCAGCAAGGGCATCGGCGCGTGGCGTCCCACCATCCGGGCCGGGCACCGCCGAACTGCGGATGATTTCGGCGATCTCGGCGGGTGATTTCTTCGGATCAAGTTCAAACAGGATGGCCGCGAGCGCGGTCACGTGCGGAGTTGCCTGCGAGGTACCGCTGCACAACCCATAGGCATCGCTGACGCCCGCCAGCGTGCTCATGATGTCAACGCCCGGCGCGGCGACGTGACCGCCGGCATTGGAAAACGTTGCGCGCTTGCCGTCGCGGCCGAGAGCCTCGACAATCAGAATGTTGCTGGACTTTTGGTAGGTCGGCAATTCGTGAGTGGCCGCAAAACCGAAGGGACTGGCAAATTCCGCCCAATGCGGCGTGGTCAGACCGTCCGAATCGTTGCCGGCGGCGGCCACGATCAAAATGCCGTCCTTGTATTTGGCGGCCAGGCGCTGCACCGAACGCGCGCTATTGAAGATGTGCGCCTTGACGTTTTCATCCTCCTCGGCGTCCTTGCCGAACTCGAAGCCGAGGGCGGACCAGTTGTAACCGAGGCTGGCATTAACGACCCGCTTCTCTCCGGGTTTGAGTGGATACTGATCCATAAAGTCGATGAGCGAATCGACCGCCCCGCTGAACAGCATGGCCCGCTGGATCAGCTGATTGGTTAGGCCGAGATTAGTGCCCTCCAGCCACACCTCGCTGCTGACCGGGATGGCATCGATCTTGGAGTCGGGCACCATTCCGTCGATGCCGCGTCCCTTGCCAAACAGGGCGCCGGCGATGCCCGCGACATGCGTGCCGTGGCTATAGGTACACTCGGCCTTGGGCGGGTTGGCCGGCATTCCACCGAAGACGGCATTATAGGAGATGTGACCGTGCGTGCCGAAGCCGACGTCGAGAAAGGCCATTCGCGTGCGCGACCTGTCGGGGTCGATCTTGCGGACCCGATTGAGAATGGTCCACACCGGCGGCATGCGCATCATCTTCAAACCCCAGTTGCCGTCGCTGGTTTCACCGGTGCGCCAGCTCCAGCTGTAGGTGTTGCCACCCGACTGCACCTTGGTGTCGGTCCGTCTCGGTAATGACTTCGGGCTCACCAGAAAATCGACGTAGGCCGCGTCCACAAACGACTCGTTGCGCAGGTCCTTGATGATCTTGGGTTCCAAGGCCGCGCCTAGCGATTCGGAACTGGGAGGAGGCGCGAGGCTGCGCGTCGCCGCCTGACGCGGGGAAACGCGGATCTCGCCCAGCTTGTTCGCCCGGGTGATTTCCAGATTGTATTTCTGGCTCAAGGTCGCGAGCGCGTCATCGAGCTGCTGACCGCTGAGGTCGGTCTTGAGCACGATCACATAGCTGTCGCGCCGGGCCTGCACGCGTTGGGAGCCGCGCGGCGCTGCCGCCGCGGAGGGTTCGCGCGTACGGTCGTCTTCGCCTGCCACGGCGGCAGCGATGCCGATGAGCCCCGGCGCGTCGTAGTCCGAACGCTTGCCGGGATTGAGGCTGGGGTTGGCCTGCCCATCCGGCTCGCGGCGGCGAATAGAGTAAAAATCATCTGACCGTAACGGCCGTTCGCCTTTGCTGAGGCCGCGGGTGCGCGGTGCCGACGGCAGACGCTCATCCAACATGCGCTTCAGCCGGTCGAGGTCCTCCGGCGGGGACGCTTGCGCGATTGCGCTTCCGCTCCACGCCGCAAGCGCGGCCGCGATAACTAGCGCACGCATGGCAAGCCTCCGTCTTTGAGTGCCTCAGGCTTCGCCGCGCGTGGCCTAGAGGCGCCGCCGGCGGCCAAGCTCATTTCCACCAGCGCTTCCATAGCTCCGTTGCCTTGTCGACCCCGCGCTGCCACCAGCTCTTGGGCTCTTCGGTCGGCGCGGCAGGCGGCGCCGGCGGCGTCGACGCCGGAGGCGCAGGTGTGGGGGCTTGCGGCACCGGCGGCTGCGGCGGGGTCGGCGCTGGGCTCGGTGCGGGTGGTGCCGGCGATTCGGGCGCCGGGCTCGGCGCTGGCTGCGGCGGCGCCGCGGGGCTCGGCGCGGGTGTGGGTGGTGCCGGCGGCTCGGGCGCCGGGGTCGATGGCGTCGGCGGCTCGGACGACGGGCTCGGCGCTGGGGTGGGTGGCGTTGGCGCGCTCGGGGTCGGGGCCGGTGGTGTCGGGGCCGGGTCGGAGGGTGGGGTCGATGGCGCCGGTTGCGGTTCGCTCGGGGTCGGTGGCTGCGGTGGGGCCTGGGCGACGGCGCTGATCTCGAGCATCGGGTCGGGCACGAGTTCGCCGGCCGCGTCGATGCCCGCGTCCAATCCTTTGCTGCGGCGGTAGGCGGCAATCAGCGAGGCATAAGGTGGGACGTAGACCTCGAGCACCTTGCTGCCGACCTGGATGCGCTGGCGCACATTGAAGTGCAAATGGTAGGTCGTGCTGCGCGTGCCGTTCATGTATTTGGAGACACGGCCCACGACGTCACCCTGCTTGACCTTGCTGCCCTCCTTCACTTTGATCGAGTTGGGGTGCATGTGCAGGTATTCGTAGACGGTGCCATCATTGCCTTTGAGCTTCACCGTCGTATTCGAGGTCACGAGCGTGATGATGCCGTCGACCACGGCAACCACGTCCCAGGCGTTGTCCTTGCAGCTCGGCGGGCGAATGTCTTGGCCCTGATGGCCCTCGCCGCTGGGACACAAGGGCATGCTCCAGCCGCGCACCTCGCAAAAGTTGTCGTGCTGCTGCATCGGGTCGTAGTTGCGCGGATCGCACTCGGTCCCGCCCGCTTCGCCGACGCCGTTGTAGCCGCCTCCGCCGTAACCCCAGATCTGCGAGTTCATGGAGGCGAAACGACCGGTCTCGAGCCGGATGGGAAAGATGATGTTCGGCACATAGATCTTGCGATCATCCATGCGCCCGCGCTTGGCGCTGGCATCGCGGACCGCCAACAGGCCGGGAGGATGGTAGCGAAACCCGGGATCCGCAGCGGGCTGCGGCGGAGTTGCGACCTTGCCTGGCTCGTTGGCGTTGGCGGGCGTCGTCGGCGGCTCGGGCGCTGGCGCTGCCGGCGCTTGGGGTACGGTTGGCGTCAGAATGGGACCCGTGATCGGCCCAAGGCCGCCAGGCGGCACCGCGCACTTGATCTGGCGCACGCCGTCGGCGGCGGCGGCCTCGGCCTCATCCGCACAGATCGGCAGCACTCCACCGGCGGGGCCAACGCGCCGAGGAACCGATAGCTGGCCGAGCGCTACGGCACTGATGCGCGCGGGCCCGATGTCGCCCTGCGGGGCGGCCTTGGCCTCCGGTGCGGGCCTACCAAAGCCCGTTGGTTCAAAGGCAAAGGCGAGGGGAAGCAGCGACAGCACCGCGGCAACAGTGCTCACTGCCAGGCCAAACGCAAAGCCACGCTGATGACTTGGCCGCACTGCCCCCAACCCCCTCACACCCCAAGAATCGGGCTAAGCCAAAGATCGCTCTGTTCGTAACCGTCTGCCGAGCAGCATACCTTTTTCGTTTCCGCCAGCAAGGCAAATTGCCCCGAACACCCAAGCCTCACCGCACTCGAGCCTCCACAAGTCTCTCGAATTTGCCGGCTCGGTAGGCTAGCTTTTGCACCGACCATTCGACCCAGAGCTGATCGGGAGGCTGTTGACGTGTTGAAGCTCTTTTATGCCCCAGGGGCCTGCTCGCTCGCGGCCCACATCGTGCTCGAGGAAAGCGGCGAGAAATATGACCTTCAGCGCATCGATCTGGCGAAGGGCGAACAGAAAACCGAAGCCTATCTGAAGATCCATCCGCAGGGACGCGTGCCAGCCCTGCAGTTGGAGAGTGGCGAGAACATCACGGAGAATACCGCCATTCTGCCCTACCTGGGCAAGCGCTTCGGGCTGTGGCCAAGCGATCCGGTGGCCGAAGCGCGCGCCTTATCGCTGATCGGCCTGTTCGCCGCCAGCGTGCACCCGGCGCACGCCCACATCAGCCGGCCAGAGCGCTACGCCAGCGATGCGAGCCTGTTCGCGAACATCCAGGAAACCGGCCGCAAGGCCTTTCACGGCTATCTGGCGCAGATCGATCAGCTGTTGCAGGGCCGGCAGTGGCACTGCGATCAGTATTCCGTGCTCGATCCCTACGCGCTTACCTTTTATGCCTGGGGCGTCCGGCGTGAGCTGCCTGTCGCCGACATGACGCACTATCGCGCCTTCAGGGATCGCATGCTGGCGCGCCCCGCCGTCGCGCGCGTGCTGGCCGACGAAAAAGTGAAGGTTTGAGAGGCTCTTGCCCTACGGCCGCGGGCGTTGGCTGCACCCGACGCCCTTGCCGCACCGGGTCTAACGCGGAGAACAAGGTAGCCATGCGCTTGAGCAAACTACGCCTCGCCGGTTGGAGCGCCGTTGTCGCGGCCGTTCTGGCGGCGCATCTGGCCATCGTGCCGGCCGCCACGGCCGAGAGTACGTTGAAAGTCTCGCTGCATTCGGATCTCAAAATCATCGATCCGATCTGGACCACGGCGCTGATCAGCACCCATCACGGGTTCATGATCTATGACACGTTGTTCGCGCTCGATGAAAAGCTCACGGTCAGGCCGCAGATGGTCGACGCCTGGACCGTGAGCGAGGACAAGCTCACCTGGACCTTCACGCTGCGCGATGGCCTTGAGTGGCATGACGGGACCCCGGTGACGGCAGAGGATTGCGTCGCCTCGCTCAAGCGCTGGGCGGCACGCGACGGCATGGCGCAAAAACTGATGAGCTTTGTCGGCGAACTGAAAGCAACCGACGCCAAGACCTTTGTCATGCGGTTGAAGGAGCCCTACGGCCTGGTGCTGGCGACGCTCGGCAAGCCGACATCCAACGTGCCATTCATGATGCCCAAGCGCGTGGCAGAGACGGATCCCAACACCCAAATCACCGATACCACCGGCTCGGGGCCCTTTATTTTCAAGAAGGACGAGTGGAGGCCGGGCGAGAAGGCCGTCTACCTCAAAAACCCGAAGTATCAACCGCGCCCGGAGCCGCCATCGGGATTTGCTGGCGGCAAACTGGCAAAAGTCGATCGCGTCGAATGGATTTGGATTGCCGATCCGCAAACGCAGGTGAATGCCCTGAGCAACGGCGAGATCGATTTCATCGAAGCCCCGCCGCACGATTTGTTGCCGCTGCTGGGGGCCGATCCAAACATTCGCTTCCTGGTGGTGGCACCCATGGGTCGCCAATACGCTTTCCGCTTCAATGTGCTGCACAAGCCGTTCGACAACGCCAAGATCCGGCAGGCGGTCGCCTACGCGCTCAATCAGAAGGACTTTCTGGAGTCCACCATCGGCAACTCCAAATACTACGTGGTGTGCAAATCGCTCTATCCCTGCGGCTCGCCGCTCGAAACCAGCAAGGGCTGGGAGGACAAACTCGAGAGCAATGCCGCCAAGGCCAAGGAGCTGTTGCAGCAGGCCGGCTACGACGGCACCCCGGTCGTGCTCATGCAGTCAACCGACATCGCCTCGCTCTCCAATCTGGCCCCGGTCGCCAAGTCGCTCCTGGAAAAGGCCGGCTTCAAGGTCGACTTGCAGGCGATGGACTGGCAAACGCTGGTGGCGCGCCGCGCCAAGAAGGATGCGCCAGCCGCGGGTGGTTGGAACGTTTATCTGACCTCCTGGGGCTCCGTTGATGTGCTCGACCCGGTCTCGACCAATTTCCTCAACGCCAGCTGTGAGAAGGCGACCTTCGGCTGGCCCTGCGATCCCGAATTGGAACGCCTGCGCGATGCCTTCGCCAAGGAGACGGATGCGGCCAAGCAAAAGGTTTTGGCCGAGGCGGTCTCCCAGCGTGCGGCCGAGTACCCGACCCACGTTATCTTGGGCCAATACCTGCAGCCCTCCGCCTTTCGCAAGAACATCGACGGCGTGTTGGTGGCAACCAACGTGGTGTTCTGGAATGTCGAAAAAAACTAGGCCCGATCGCGCCGCGGCGGGCGCAATCCTATGACCTGGTCGATCGTCGCCCACGATCCCGCCAGCGGCGCCTTCGCGGTGGCGGTGGCGACGCGCGCCTTTGCCGTCGGTGCCCATTGCCCCTATGTCCGCTCGGGCGTCGGCGCCGTTGCCACGCAATCGATCACCAACCGCTATCTCGGGCCGGCTATTCTCGACTTGCTCGCGCGCGGCATTGCCCCCGCCACGGCGATCAAGAGCGCGCTCGCGGCCGATGATGGCCGGCATTTGCGTCAGGTTCAGGCGGTCGACCGCTTTGGGCGCGCGGCGGCCTGGACGGGCGATAACTGCGTCGAGTGGTGCGGAGACCGCGCCGCCAACCAATTCTCCGTCGCCGGCAACATGTTGGCGGGCGCGGAGGTGGTGGCGCATACCTTCACGGCCTTCGCCGCAGGCAGCCCGCTGGCGTTGCCGGAACGGTTGCTCAGGGCCATGCAGGCGGGCGAGCGCGCCGGCGGCGACCGCCGCGGCAGGCAGTCGGCGGCGCTTTTGCTCACGACCAGCGAAGATTTTGCCGACCTCAATATCCGGGTCGACGACCACGCCGAGCCGCTCGCAGAGCTCGACCGCCTGCTCGGCATCTGGCGCGAGCAATGGCCGCAACGGGCCGCCTGGGCACCGAGCAAGGCCAATCCCTCCGGCTGTACCGACCTCGACGTCATCGAGGCCGCCTGGCAGGCGCAAGGTCTCAATCTTCGCTTTCGCCGCTGAGGCCAAAGGCAAGGGCCGTACGCCCGGGCCGCCTTGACCCGTCTGGAGCGATTTGCTTCCCTGCCGCGCGGCCGCACCGTTTCCCCTGTCACCGCCGCCGCCAATTTGCCAAGGATTTGCGAGATGCCGATCATCAATCGCGCCGCCGCCCTCAAGGACGAAGTGTCGTGCTGGCGCCGCGAAATCCATGCCAACCCGGAGCTGCTCTACGAGGTGCACCGCACGGCCGCGGTCGTGGCCGACAAACTCAAGGAATTCGGCTGTGACGAGGTGATGCCCGGCATCGGCCGCACGGGCGTGGTCGGCATCATCAAGGGTCGCCGGCAGGCTTCGGGCAAGGTGATCGGCATGCGCGCCGACATGGACGCCCTGTCCATGACGGAACTCACCGGCCTGCCCTATGCCTCGCAAACGTCGGGTAAAATGCATGCCTGCGGTCACGACGGGCACACCGCCATGTTACTCGGCGCCGCCAAGTATCTCTGCGAGACGCGCAATTTCGACGGCACCGTGGTGCTGATTTTCCAGCCGGCCGAGGAGGGCGGCGCCGGCGGCAAGGCCATGGTCGATGACGGCCTGATGGAGCGCTGGCAGATCCAGGAGGTCTACGGCATGCACAACATGCCCGGTCTCGGCGTGGGGCAATTCGCGCTGCGCCCCGGCCCCCTGCTGGCCGCAAGCGACGGCATCCACATCGAGATCACCGGCAAGGGCGGCCATGCAGCCCGACCTCATCAGTGCATCGACCCGGTGTTGGTCGGCTCCCACATCGTCACAGCGCTCAATTCGATCGTCTCGCGCAATCTCGATCCGCTCGACGCCGGCGTCATCTCGATCTGCATGTTCCACGCCGGCGAAGCCGCCAACGTGATCCCGCAGTCGGCCCTATTGCAGGGCACCGCCCGATCCTTGACCCCGAAGGTGCGCGATCTCCTCGAGCGCCGCATCGTCGAAGTGGCGCAAGCGACGGCCCAGCTCTACGGGGCGGTCGCCACCGCCACCTACGAGCGCAAATATCCGGTGACGCACAACCATGCGCGCCAGACGCAGTTTGCCGCCGGCGTCGCCGCCCAAGTGGCGGGCCCCGACAAGGTCAATGGCGATATCGCCCCGGTCATGGGCGGGGAAGATTTCTCATTCATGCTCGAGGCTCGGCCGGGCGCCTTCATCTTCATCGGCAACGGCGACAGCGCCGGCCTACATCACCCCAAATACGACTTCAACGATGACGTGATCCCCGCCGGCATCTCCTACTGGGCACGCCTGGCCGAGACGGCGATGCCCGCGTGAATGCCAATCGATCAAGCCAGGCGGCGGCGCCAGCACCGGCGGCCATCGTCGATGCTCTCGACCGCAGCGCCAAAAAACTGAAAACAGCCTGCGGCGATGGCAGCATGGTCTGGCGCGTCTGGGGCAGCGGCGAACCGCTCCTGCTCTTGCACGGCGGCTCGGGCTCTTGGACGCATTGGCTGCGCAACATTCCAGCCCTGTCACGCCACTATCAGCTCTGGGTTCCCGACCTCCCCGGACTGGGCCAATCGGCAATGCCACCCCCGCCGCTCATTCCCGCCACCATCGCCGATGTCGTCGTCGCCGGGCTCGACCAGCTATTGCCGGGCGCGCGCAATTTGCGCCTCGTTGGCTTCTCCTTCGGCGGCCACGTCGCCGGCCTGACGGCGGCCAGAATGGGCGAGCGCATCGGCACGCTGACCCTCGTCGGCGTGGCCGCGCTCGGCCTCACCGCCGAGCCTCGCGAACCCTTCGCCAAGCAGCGCCCCGACATGAGCGCCGAGGAGATTGCCGCGGTGTTTCAGCAAAACCTGCGGGTGCTGATGTTTGCCAACGCCGACAACATCAATTCCCTCGCCATCCATCTGCAGGCCGAAAACATCAAGCGCGCGCGCTTTCGCAGCCGGCCCTTTGCGACGACCGATGGGCTGGCCAGGGCGCTTGGAGATGTTACGGCCGCCGTGCATACCATCTGGGGTACCCAGGACATCATCGCCCGCGGCTCGCTCGATACCCGGCTCGAGATCCTGCGCCGGCACCATCGCGAGCTCGAGGTACGCCTGATCGGGAATGCCGGCCACTGGGTGGCCTATGAAGCCGCCGACCGCTTTAACGAAGCCCTGCTGGAGTTGTTGGCGGCCCCCGCGCGCGCCGCGTCCGCTTGACCAGGAGACGAGGCTCGCGCCGGCACAGCCCGGGAGAGGGGTTTGCGCCGCGCGCCCCTCGGGCGTCTCCGGCCCTTCTGGTTCCCTTCTGGTTCCCTTCTGGCCCCCCTCTGGCCCCCCTCTGGCCCCCCTGGTCCTGGCGCGGCAATTGCGGCAATCATGGGCGACGGCAAAGCGGGCACGGCAACGCATTGGAGGCAGCATGTCACGGCTCATCACGGTAGGGGCCTGCCAGATGGGACCGATCCAACGCAGCGATGGCCGCGCGCGGGTCGTCGAGCGGCTCGTCGACTTGTTGCGGCAGGCCGCCGCGCACCGCTGCGACCTTGCCGTGTTTCCGGAGCTGACGCTGACGACGTTCTTTCCGCGTTGGTGGATGACGCAGGCGGAGGAAATCAATTCCTTCTTTGAACGCGGCATGCCGTCGGACGCCACGGCACCCCTGTTCGAGGCGGCCCAACGGCTCGGCATCGGCTTTTACCTGGGCTTTGCCGAAATCGAACGGCGCCGGGAGCGCCTCGCCCGCTTCAACACCTCAATCCTGGTCGACAAGTCGGGACGGATCGTCGGCAAATACCGCAAGATCCATTTGCCCGGGCATGCCGAGCACGAGCCCTGGCGCCCCTTCCAGCATTTGGAAAAACGCTACTTTGAGGTCGGCGACCTCGGCTGGGGGGTCTGGAAAACGATGGGGGCCAACATCGGCATGTGCATCTGCAATGACCGGCGTTGGCCGGAAACCTATCGGGTGATGGGATTAAAGGGCGTCGAACTGGTCCTCGTCGGCTACAATACGCCCCGGCACAATCCGCCGGCGCCCGAGCACGATCGCCTGAGCGAGTTTCACAATCAGCTGTCCCTGCAAGCTGGCGCCTACGCCAATGCCACCTGGGTGGTGGGTGTCGCCAAGTGCGGCGTCGAGGAGGGCTGCGAAATGATCGGCAACTCCTCGGTCGTTGCCCCGAACGGGGTGGTGGTGGCGCAGGCGCTGAGCCAGGACGACGAGCTCTTGGTCGCGCGCTGTGATCTTGATCTTGCCAACAGCTACAAGGCGACGACCTTCAATTTCGCAAAGCACCGGCAACCGCAGCACTACGGCGCGATCGTGGAGCGCACCGCTGCCACTCAGCCCGAATAGTCGAACATCGCGTGGAGCAAACATGGCCTACGATCTCATTCTCAAGGGCGGGCACGTCGTCGATGCCTCGCAGAACATCGATGCCGTGATGGACGTGGCCTTCGCCGGCGGCAAGGTCGCCGCGGTTGGCGCGAACCTCGAAGCCGGTGCCGGCACGTCCGTGCACAACATCGCCGGCAAGTACGTGACGCCCGGCCTCATCGACCTGCACACCCACGTCTACTGGGGCGGTACCTCGCTCGGTATCGATGCGGAAGAGTTCTGCCGTCGCTCCGGGGTGACGACCGCCATCGACACCGGCAGCGCCGGTCCCGGCAATTTCGCGGGTTTTCGCAAGCACGTGATCGAGCCGTCGCAGGTCCGCATTCTTGCCTATCTGCACCTCTCATTTGCGGGCATCTTCGGCTTCTCCAAGACCATCATGGTCGGCGAGAGCGAAAACATCCGCCTGATGGCGCCGCGCGAGGCCGCCGACGTCGCCGACGCCAACCGCGACGTCATCGTCGGCATCAAGGTGCGCGTGGGCCGGCACTCCTCCGGTGACCAGGGCGCGGCGCCGCTGGAGATGGCCCTGCAGGTCGCCAATGAGGTTGGCATGCCTCTGATGGCGCATATCGATCATCCGCCGCCTTCCTACGCAGAGGTGGTGGAAATGCTACGGCCGGGCGACGTGCTGACGCATGCCTTTCGCCCGTTTCCGAATGCGCCCTGCAATGCCCAAGGCACCATCAAGCCGGTGGTGCTGGAGGCGCGCAAACGCGGCGTGCTGTTCGATATCGGCCACGGCATGGGGTCCTTCTCCTTCAAGACCGCGCGTGCCATGCTGGCCAACGGCTTCTACCCGGACACGATCTCATCGGACGTGCATGCCCTGTGCATCGATGGCCCGGCCTTCGACCAGGTCACCACCATGTCGAAGTTTCTCTGTCTCGGCGTACCGTTGCGCGAGGTCATTAAGCAATCGACGCTGAATGCCGCCTTCGCGCTGAAGCGGCCCGAGCTCGGCTCCTTGAAGGCAGGCAGCGTCGGCGATGCCACCATCCTCTCGGTCAAGGAGGGCAAGTTCGACTATGTCGACGTGCTGGGTGAGCAGCTTGCCGGCGATCGCAAGATCTGTTCGGACGGCGTCGTAATCGCGGGCCAGTGGTGGTATCCCAAGGCCTAAGAAGGGCCGACGCCAGCGCCCCCCGGACCAAGCCGGCTCAAAAACCCAATAAACCGCGCAAGGTGCCAAACCAACCCCGCGCCGCGGCGGGCGCTTGGCTTGCACAGATCCGCGATGCCGGCAACTTCGATAGCAGCTTTGCCAGGCTCGCCTCGATGCGGCGCTCCTCGGACAGCGCCCCCTGCGCCCGGGCGGTTCGACTGGCCGCGTGCAGGGCGGCCTCGCCCTCGCTGCCCCGGCCGACGGCGAACAGGAGTTCGCCCTTGACGCGTTCGATCGCCGCCAGGGCCTGCTTCTCTCCCGTGCGCTGGGCGATCTCGATTGCCTCCTCGACCAGGCCCAACGCGTGCGCCTGATCGCCGCGCCGAGCGTAAGCGCCCGCCAGGGTCGCCAGCTGTGCCGGCCTGAACAGGCGCGAGCCCAATTCCTCCGCGTCGGCGATCGCGGCCCGCATGACGTCGATGCCGGCGCTGACATCGCCGCGCCGTGTCATGATCGCGCCTTGGGCAAAGCACGCCCACACCTCAAAATTCTTCAAGCCATGGCGGGCACAGAACCGTACGGCCTCTTCTGCGCGTTGGTGGCTCGCCTGCAAATCGCCGGGGTTGGGGGTCAAGATCTCCGTCACGATGGCCAAGGCGATCGAGAGCGGATGCTGAATGGCGCGCGCCCGGTCGACCGCCGCCCCCATCGCCGCGCGCGCCTGCTCGAGCTCGCCCAATGCGAAGTGCACCCCGGCGCTGAGCGCCAGCGTCACGACGTGTTGGCTCGCCATCACGCCCCAGGAGCCGGCCGCCTCCGGTTGGCGCGCAAACATCGCTAGCGCCGTGTCGAAATGCCGCTTGGCCTCACCGAAGGCACCCATCGCCGAGTAGCTTTGCCCCAACAGACAATGGGCCCTGCTCGCGCCCTGCCCCTGCTTTTCGGCGAGCACCAAGTGGGCGCGCGCTACCTCTAAGGAGCGTGCGATCTCCGCCCTGCCGTAGTACACATTGAACAGCCCCAACAGCACATCGAGTTGCTCGGCAACCGTCCCGACGCTGGCGACGAGCTCGTCTGCGCGCGTGAAGACCTCGAGGCTTTCCGGGGCTGCGTAGCCGCGGGTTGCCATCAGCGCCGGCCCAAGCGCCATTTGCAAATCCAGTTCCTTGCGCGCTCGGCTCGGCGATTGCGGCAGTTTGCGCGAAATCCTCACACCCTCCGAGAAATGCTGGATTGCCTCGGCAAAGGCGGAGCGGTCGGCGGCACGAATCCCAGCCTCCAGCCAGTGCTGAACGGCAGGCTCGAAAAGCTCCGCCTTGCTAAAGTGGGCGGCCGCGATCTCCGGTTCGATCGCCACGATATCGGGAAAACGCTCGGTCAGCGTCTTGGCAATGCGACCGTGCAGGGCGCGCCGCTCGCCCCGCAACAGCGTGCTATAGGCCGCGTCCTGGATCAGGACGTGGCGGAAGGAAAAGGCCGTCCAGGGCGGCGGCCCGATCGGCAAAATAAGTTCGGCCTCGATCAACTGCTCGAGGGCGGCGCGCAGGTCCGAGGCGCTCCACTCGGTCATCACGCCCACCAAATGATCGAAGGTGAACTCGCGACCGAAGGCGGCGGCAGCCTTGGCGATCTCGCGCGCCGGCCCGAGCCGATCCAGGCGCGACAACAGCGAGGCGTGCAGGCTGGCGGGAATGGCCAGGCCGTGCGCCGCCGCATCGCCAAACCCAACGCTGGCCGGACGGCCAACGACACCGCCAACGACACCGGCCTCCAGGGCGGCCTTGCTCAACTCCTCGATGAAGAGCGGCACGCCGTCGGCGCGGGCAACGATGCCCTTGACGGTACTGTTGCCGGCATCGGCGATGCCGCAAATGCGCTGCGCCAGCGCCGCGGCGCTACCCTGATCGATCGGCCCGAGATTTAACGTGTGCACATTTTCGCGCTGCAGCCATGGCGGGTCTGAGCCGGGGCGCGAGGTGATGACCATCAGCGCCGGCAACCCGTCGAGGCGTGTAATGATCGTCTCGAGCAGTTCCAGACTGGTGGGATCGATCCAGTGGACGTCCTCGAGCACGACGATCAAGGAGCGGCGGCGCGCCAGTTCTTCGAACGCCTCCAGCAAGATCTTGAACAACAATTCGCGTTTTTGCCGAGCCCCGAGCGACCCCAGCGTCTGCCGCTCGGGCACGGGTAAGGCCAACAGGTCGGCCAGCACCGCGGTCAGTACGCCGGCCGTCTCGCCGGCTCCCACCAACAAGGCCTGCAGCTTTTCGAGCTTGGCGCTGGCGGGTTCGCTGACATCGATTTGGGCGGTGCGTTGCAGCTGCGTCAGCAGCGGATAGAGCATGCTGTCCTTGTGATAGGGAGAGCAGTAGAGGCGTCTGACAATCGGAAACTGCGTTCTGAGGCGTTGCAGCAGTTCGAGCGCCAAGCGCGACTTGCCGATCCCGGGCTCGCCGCGCACAAAGGCGACGGCGCCGGCACCGGCTTTGGCCTTTTCCCAAAGGGCCAACAAGCGCGCGAGCTCCGCATCGCGGCCAACCAACGGCAGGGTCGAGCGCAAGGCGGCAAAGCGGTTGGCCACCTCGCTCGGCCCGAGCACCTGGAAGGCCTCCAGCGGCGTCGGATAGCCCTTGACCTCCGACAGCTCCAGCCGGCGGTAGTCGAAGAGGCCGCGCGTGAGCCGCTGCGTGCTGGCAGATATCAGAACCGTGTCGGGCTCGGCCACTGCCTGCAGGCGGGCAGCGAGATTGGGCGTCTCGCCGACGATGGAGGGATTGTCGGCGGCCCCCGAGCGCATGAGATCGCCGACCACGACGATGCCGGTGGCCACGCCGACGCGCACGCGCAAAATTTCCTCGACCCCGCTACCGTCGTTGATGCGCCGAGTGAGCTCAAAGGCGGCATTCACGGCACGCTCGGCGTCATCCTCACTGGCGGCCGGGTAACCGAAATAGGCGAGGATCCCGTCACCCTGATAGCGCGCAACCATGCCGCCGAAGGCCTCGACGATTTCGGTCGCCCGACGCTGATAGCTGGTGAGAACCTCGCGCAGATCCTCCGGATCGAGCCGTCCCGCCAAGCGTGAGGAATTAACGAGATCGCAGAATAAGATGGTGAGCAGCCGGCGCTCGCCATGCGCGGCGAGTGATGACGCCGGGCCGCCGGCGGCGCTCATGGGCGCCTCGCCACAGCTGGAGTGACAAGCGCAAGGGCGATCCCCGTGCGGCCGCAGCCCAGAGCACCCTGCCGCGTGCGGCGGGGGGGATGACGCCCCGCCTGGGGTGGCGTCCGAATTGGCAGCTCCTCGATCCTGAGCACGCAAAAAGCCTAAGGCGACAGCAGAAGCTCGGTCTCGTGTCACGCAAGTGACAGACCTTAGCAGCGGTTGGGCGCTAGATGAAAGCGCGTTGGTCGGCGGCATAGGGCAATCCGTGCCGATTTGTCCGGTGCGGGGCTGCGGCGATAGGATTGCCCACGGCGGGCCACAGGTGCGGGGTCCTGTGGCCCGCACGCACCTTAGGCTTAGCCCTGCTCGAGGGCGGCGAGCCGCAGCAAACTCGCCTCGTCACAAAAAAGCCGCGTGCGGGTACGCTGGATCGCACCCGCCTGCTCCAGCGCATTGAGCGCCGCGTTGACCTTTTGCCGGCTGGCGCCAATCAGCAAGGCGAGCTCACCCTGGGTGATGCCGAGCTCGATGAAGGCGTGGATCGCGGCGCCATCGCCGTGCTGCCGTTTGAGCGCTGACAGCAGGAAGCGGGCGAGCCGCATCTCGATCGAGTGCAGGGCGATGCCCTCGGCCAGCTCGCTGGTTTCGCGCAGCCGGGCGCATAAAAACTTGATGGCGGCCCGCGCCACGCGCGGGTTGCCCTCCAGCAAGGCGTTGAGCTTGGCGCGCTCCAGCGACATCACTTCCACCTGTGTCAGCGCGGTCGCATCGGCCGTGCGCGCCCCCCCGTCCAAAGGGCCGATCTCGCCGAAGGTATCACCGGCCTCAGCATGCTTGAAGGAGAGCATGCGGCCATCCAACGAGAACACCGATAGGCGAACGCGGCCTTTGAGCACCAGGTAAATGTCGTCGGGGGGATCGCCCCGGGCGAAAATCAACTGCTCGGGGGCAAAGGAGGCGGAGACCATCTGCCGGGCAACCAGCTGGCGGTCCCGCTCGGCCAAGGATTTGAACAGGATCGTGCGGCCGAGCATGGCCGCAACGGGACGATAGGTGCTCATCAGGGATCGAACGTCGCGAAAGATCCTAAAATAAAAAGCAATTGGCGCCCGGCTTGGTCAGGCCTGCATGGCGCGCCCAGTATCCGCACCCAAGAGGTCTAGCAAAACACGAGCGATGACAATGGTTGCGCGGCGTAGATCCGCAAGCAAGATGTTTTCATCCGCACGCTTAGCATTTGCCTGCAACAGCGTGCGCGGACCCGCCCCGTACAGCACGACCGGCACGCCGGCCTCGCCATAGAGGCGCGCATCCGTATAGAGCGGACTAGCGGTAAGGCCAATAGGTTCGGCAAACACCGCACTCGCGTGCCGTTGTACGGTCGCGGCCAGTCGAGCCTGGGCCGGGCTCGGCCGCAGCGCCGCGGCGCGCAACAAGTGCCTGATTTCGAGCGAGATCCCGGGCTTACCCTGGACCGCTTGCCGCATGACCTGGGCGAGCCGGGCCTCGACCTCTTCGGCCGTTTCCTCCGGAATGATGCGGCGGTCGAGCCTGAGCGTGACCTTGGCGGGAACGACATTGGTGTTGATGCCGCCCGCGATCACGCCGACGTTGAGGGTGGGCGTGGCGATGCCTGCAAAGCTGGAACGGATAGAGGCATAGCTGCGGCGCTCCGCATAAAGCGCGTTGAGCACATCCACCGCCGCCGCCAAGGCATCGCTGCCGCTTTCGGGCATGGCGGCATGCGCGGCCCTGCCGCGCAGGTTCGCTTCCAGCTGCAGGCAGCCGTTGTGCGCCGTGACGACGGCATACGAAAAGCCCGCCGCGATCGCCATGTCGGGCTTACTAAGCCCGTGCCGCAAGAGATAGCCGGGCCCGAGCAGTCCGCCGTATTCTTCATCGTAGGTGAAATGCAGCTCGACCGTTCCCTGCAAGGGGGCGCCCACCGCCTCCAGTGCCCGGAGCGCAAAGGCATAGGTGGCGAAGTCGGACTTGGAGACCGCGACGCCCCGCCCAAACATGCGCCCGTCTTCGATGAGGCCGGCGTAGGGCGGCTTGGTCCAGCCGTCGCCGGGTGGCACCACGTCGCCGTGGGCAGAAAGCGCAATCACCGGGCCAGCGCCGAAGCGGCGCCGCACAATCAGATTGGTAAGCGAGGTCAGACCCGCAGCCTTCACCTCGGCGGCGGCAACGGCATGCCGTTCGGCCCGGTAGCCCATGGCCTCGAGCAGCTCGGCCGTAAGCTGGGCATGCGGGGCATTGTCGCCGGGCGGCGTGTCGGTTGGCAGCCGCACCAGCTCACGCAGAAAGGCGGTTTCGGCGGCAAAATTCTCAGCGACGAGAGCGGCGATCTTGGCTTGCCAGTCCGTCATGCCGTGCCTGGCCCCGCCAGCCGATGATCGAGCCGGCGGGTCGCTTCCAGCAGCGCCCACACCCCAATCCCGGCATCCTCGGCCGTGATCGACTCGGCCGGATTGTGGCTGATGTCGTCCTTGCAGCGCAAAAACATCATACCCGCCGGGCAATGCCGGGCCATGATCCCAGCATCGTGACCGGCGTCTGAGGGCAGGCTCAGCGGCGCCTGGCCGCAAGCCGCAATCGCCTCCAAAACCGCAGGGATGACGCCGTCGGCCAGCGGCGTTCGCGCATTCGTCTGGTAGGTCACAGCCTCCAGTGCAACGCCGCGCCGAGCCGCGATTTCGCTTAGCGTGGTGAGCAAGGCCCGATGGGCCCGATCGCGGCCGGCATCGGAGGGACTGCGCATGTCGATGTTGAAACTGACCTTGCCGGGGATGACGTTTTGCGCGCCCGGCAGGGCCGCGATCTGTCCCACGCTCGCCACTAAGGCTTTGTCGCTGCTGGCCAGGTGCTCGATCGCCAAAACCATTTCGCTGGCGGCCGCCAGCGCATCGCGGCGCTGCCACGTGGGCACGGTGCCGGCGGGGCCGGCAAACCCCGATACGGTCACCGACAGGCGGTGTGAGCCGTTGATGGCGGTGACGGCGCCCAGGGCAAGCCCGCTTTGCTCCAGCACCGGCCCCTGCTCAATAGGCAGCTCGAGGTCGGCGGCAATTTCGCCAGCCTTGCGCGCGCAGCTTAGGTAGGTGTCGGCGCTGCCGCCGGCGGCCGCGACGGCCTCACGCACGGAGATGCCGTCTTTGTCTCGACGGTCCATGAGCTCGGGGCCCACCGCGCCGATCAGTGCCGATGAGGTCAGGATGTAGGTGGGAAAGCGCGAGCCCTCCTCCTCGCCGAAGGCGGCCACCTCGAGGGCGTGTTGCAGCCGTTCACCGCCCCGAGACAACTCCGCGACCACGTCGATCGCGGCCAGCACGCCGAGCGCGCCGTCGTAGCGCCCGGCATCGAGAACGGTGTCGAGATGCGATCCCAGCACGTTGGTCGGGGCCTGCGGCCGCCGCCCTTCGTAGCGGCCGAACAGGCTGAAAAGCGCGTCGGTCCGCACGTCCATGCCGGCCTCCTGCATCCAGGCCGCAACCTGCCGGCTGGCCGCCAAGCGCGCACAGCTGAGGTCGCGCCGGATGAGTTGACCCGGTCCCTCGGTAAAGGCGGCAAGTTCGTCGAGACGCCGCAGCAGGGGCGCGCCGTAGGCGTCGACAGTGGCTCTTAACCCCGGCAGCATAGGCCTGATGGTAGAACCGCCGGCAGCGGCTGCCAAGCCGAACAGTTCCCCTTCGCGTCGAGCACCCGTGACTGCTAGAACCCAAGCCGTAGGCCAGCGGATTGGCGAGCTTAGGACCGATGACCCAGCCCAACCCAGCCAAGTCGTTTCCCGTATCCTGGGACCAGTTCCACCGTGATGCGCGCGCCCTCGCCTGGCGCCTCGCCGACAAGGGGCCGTTCGAAGCCATCGTCTCGATCACCAGGGGTGGGTTGGTCCCCGCCGCGATCGTGGCGCGCGAGCTCGGATTGCGGGTGGTCGAGACCGTGTGCGTGGCGTCCTATCACGACTATTCGGTGCAAGGTGAGCTCGCGATCCTCAAGACCATCGCCCCGGCGGTCCGCGCCATCGGCAACGGCACGGGCAAGGGGGTGCTCTTGATCGACGATCTCACCGACACCGGCAAGACCGCCAAACTCGTGCGCGCGCTCCTGCCGCTGGCGCATTTCGCGACCGTCTATGCCAAGCCCCAGGGCGCCCCGATGTGCGATACCTTCATCACCGAGGTGTCGCAGGATACCTGGATCTTCTTTCCCTGGGACCTCGACCTCAAGTATGCGGAGCCGATCAGGGATGGCCGGGGGGCCGAGGACGCAGGCCCTCGCCAAGAGCGGCAGGGCCCCCGAGCCCCCTAAGGGTTGCTGGCGGGGTGTGCGCCGACATTGAGGGCAGCCGCGCCCGGCAGAGCGGTTGCATCACCATCTTTCGCCGGCCCGACGCGGAGCACCTTGACCCGAAACGTCCCCGGTTTGCCCAAAGCTTGCCCCCGGGGATGGCCGCCCAGACTTGGCGTCCGGACTTTGCCCCCAAGACTTGCCGGAGCCGCGCCCCAGCGGGCGAGAGCGGCCGCGGCAACCCGTAAAAAAAATTCTTGCGCGAAAAGCGCGGGCGCGCGCGGGGCCGCGTTGCGGGCGCCGCGGCTGCGGCAAGGCCAATCGCCGAGCGGGCTCGCCGCTAGGGTATCGGCAACCCAGAGCCCCACGCTCGCCCCGGACCGACGGGGGCGTCGGGCGTTCATGTTTTGGTGACGAATTTCGCAGTAGGTTCAATGGGCAAGTGCCCGCGGTTGATATTTGTCGGCACCCTCCTCGCCCCTTGGTTTTGCGTAGCGGCGAGATGACGGCCCACCCGCGCGCCCCAACTTGCCGGCCAGCATTGGGAACGCAAGATGACGGCGACCTTAGACGCATTTACGACCGCCCTTATTCCGACGTTGCGTTACAGCGACGTTCCGCGCGCGATCGATTGGTTGTGCGAGGCCTTCGGTTTCGCCAAGCATTTGGTGGTCGACGACGAAGACGGGGACGTCGTCTATGCGGAGCTCACGATCGGCACCAGCATGATCATGGTGGGCCCCGCCGAAGGATCGGCCTTCGACGGGCTGATGAAACAACCCGATCAGATCGGCGGCGTCGAGACGCAGATTTGCTACCTTTATGTCGCCGATGCCGAGGCGCACCGGGCGCGCGCCATTGCCGCCGGCGCCGAAATCGTGCTGGACATCGACGCGGAGGGCTACACCGGGCACGGCTATTCCTGTCGTGATCCGGAAGGCCACATCTGGAATTTCGGCACCTACAATCCATGGGCCACGCTCAAGCCCTCCGGGCCGGGCGCGAGCCACCGGCGCACCTTGCTGCTGAGCAGCCTTCTGCTGCTCGCCCCGGTGGTCCTCGGGTTCCTGTTCGGCGCCCCCGACCAGGGCTTTGCCGAAAAGGACGGCGCCGCCTTCAGCTGGACGGTGCAAAAGGACGCCGCGGCCAGCGAGAGCGACAAGGACGTGCGCAGCGAGTTGGCCAAAATGCGCGCCGCCAAGGAGGCGAGCGAGCGCGCATTGCGCTCAATCGAGGAGCAGTTGGCCCTCGAGCGCAATCAACACTTGCTCGCCGGTCGCTCCTTGCAGGAGGCGCAGGAGCAGCTCGCCAAAGAGCGCACGGTGGTGGCATCCATCAGCTCCAGTGATCGGCCCGCGAACGAGGAGCTCGAGCGGGAGCGTAGTTCCCGACTGGCCGCCGAGCGCGCGGTGCGCGAAATCCGCGAACAGCTGCAACAGGCGCGCAACGCCAGCCAATCGAGCGACCGCGCCCTCATCGAGGCGCGGGCCGAGTTGGCCAAGGCCAATGCCGAGCGGGAGGCGACCGAGCAGCAAACACCCGATCGGGTCAGCAAAGCGCTACGCGCGCACTTGGCCAAGCGGGAGGCGAGCAAGCCCGGCCTGCAGGCGCGAATGGCTCGCTACCGTGCCGCCAGACTGGCGGCGCGCGCCAGGGTGCGGCGCCTGCGCGAGGCGCGCGAGCCATTCATCAAGCCGCCCCTGCCATATTTCTAGGGCGGACCGCCCCCAGCGCGGCATGCCTGGGCGGCGGCGCGCCGGGCTGGTCCAGCCGCACCCAGATCTGGTATGCGTTGCTGGCAATGGCGTAGCTCTACCCCGGCCCTCGCTCACATGGACAAGAAACGGCGCCCAACCTCTGCCGATCCCGGTAGTGCGACGGCTCGACGTTCCGAGTGGACCAAGGCGCGGCGGATCGTCGTCAAGATCGGCTCCAGCCTGCTCGTCGATCGTGGCAGTGGCGAGCTGAAATCGGCATGGCTCGAGTTGCTCGCCGATGACGTTGCCGAGTTGGTAGCAGGCGGCAAGGACGTCATTGTCGTGTCCTCGGGCGCCATTGCGCTCGGCCGCCATGTGCTTGCATTTTCCGGCAGCTCGCTGGCGCTGGAGCAATCGCAGGCCGCCGCGGCGGTCGGGCAGATCTTCCTATCCAGCGCCTACCAGGCCGTGTTCAAGGCGCGTGGGCTCACCGCGGCGCAGATCCTGTTGACCTTGGGGGACACCGAGCAGCGGCGGCGCTATCTGAATGCTCGCCAGACCATCGACACGTTGCTCGGGCAGCACGCCATTCCGGTCGTGAACGAGAACGACACGGTGGCGACCGCCGAAATCCGCTACGGCGACAATGACCGCTTGTCGGCGCGCGTGGCCACCATGATGAGCGCGGACTGCCTAGTGCTGCTGTCGGACATCGATGGGCTTTATACGGCACCGCCCGGTTGCGGCATCGAGGGCCGCCTGCTGCCCGAGGTGCGACAGATCACCCCCGAAATCGAGGCGATGGCGGGAAGCGCCGGCAGCGAGCTGTCGCGCGGGGGCATGGTAACCAAAATCCAGGCGGCCAAGATTGCGCTGGCCGCCGGCACCAATATGGTGATCACCTCGGGCACAATCGCGCATCCCTTGCGCGCGCTCGGCAGCGGCGCGCCGTGCACCTGGTTTTTGGCCTCCTCCGATCCGGTAGCGGCGCGTAAGCGTTGGATCGCCGGTCAACTCGAGGCCAAGGGAATTGTGCACATCGACGCCGGCGCGGTGAAGGCGCTGCTGGCGGGCAAAAGCCTGCTTCCCGCGGGCGTGACGCGGGTGGACGGCACCTTCGAGCGCGGCGACGCCGTCGCCATCCGCGATGCCGGCGGGCGCGAGATCGGCCGCGGCCTCAGCGCCTACGCTTGGACCGACGCGGTGCGCATCATCGGCAAGAAGAGCGGCGAGATCGCCGCCATTCTTGGCTACGAGGGCCGCGCCGCTTTGATCCATCGCGATGACATGGTTCTCAGCCGCGCCTGAAAGTGCTAAGCCGAGAAGTGCCAGCAGCCGAAGCAACGCCCTTGTCAACACAACGCAAGCCCGAAACGCTCACTGATGTCGGCGCGGCGATGCGCGCCATCGGCGTTGCCGCGCGCGAGGCAGCAGGCGCCTTGGCGCAGGCCAGCAGCGAAGCGAAGAACGCAGCGCTGGTCGCGGCCGGGCGCGAGATCAGAGCCCAGACCGCCGCCCTCCTGCTCGCCAATGAGCGTGACCTCAGGGACGCGCGCAGCGCCGGCGTCAGCGCGGCGTTCCTCGATCGCCTGCTGCTTGATCCGCAGCGCGTCGAGGCCATTGCCAAAGGCTTGGAAGAGGTCGCCGGCCTCGCCGATCCCGTGGGCGCCGTGCTCGAGCGCTGGACGCGCCCGAATGGCCTTCGTATCGAACGCGTGCGCGTACCGCTGGGCGTGGTCGGCATCATCTATGAAAGCCGGCCGAACGTGACCGCGGATGCCGGCGGGCTCTGCCTCAAGTCCGGCAACGCCGCAATCCTACGCGGCGGCTCCGACAGCCATCACTCCAGCCGCGCCATCCAGGTCTGCCTCGCGCGTGGCTTGCGCGAGGCGGGATTGCCCGAGAGCGCGGTGCAGCTCGTGCCCACCACGGACCGCGAGGCCGTCGGCCTGATGCTCAAGGGTCTCGACGGCGCAATCGACGTGATCGTGCCGCGGGGCGGCAAAAGTCTGGTGGCGCGCGTTCAGGAGGAAGCGCGTGTGCCGGTGTTTGCGCATTTGGAAGGCCTCTGCCACACCTACGTCGACCGCAGCGCCGAGCTTGACATGGCGAAGGCGATCGTGCTCAACGCCAAGCTGCGGCGGACCGGCGTCTGTGGCGCCACCGAGACCCTCCTGGTCGACAAGGCGGCGCCCGCCGGCCACCTTGCGGCGCTCGTCGGCGCCCTCGCCGATGCCGGATGCGAGGTCAGAGGCGATGCCGCCGCGCAAGCCGCCGACAACCGCGTGCTGGCCGCCAGCGAACAGGACTGGTCGACCGAATACCTGGACGCAATCATTGCCGTGCGCGTGATCGACGGCGTCGAGGGAGCTATTGCCCACATCCGCAGCTATGGCTCACAGCACACCGATTGCATCGTCGCCAACGACAGCGCCGCCGCCGAGCGCTTTCTCGCCGGCCTCGACAGCGCTATTGTGCTGCACAACGCCTCCACGCAATTCGCCGACGGCGGCGAATTCGGCATGGGCGCGGAAATCGGCATCGCCACCGGGCGCCTGCATGCCCGCGGCCCGGTCGGCGTCGAGCAGCTGACCACGTTCAAATACGTGGTTCGCGGCACCGGTCAAATCCGACCCTAACGGCGCCAGCCGCCGGCGGACACGAGGCGCGCGCGCCCCCTCACACACCTCGCGCGCGCCGCGTGAACCTTAGGCGCGTTTGATGAGGCCAACCACGAACAGCACGATGATGGCGCCGATCGCGGCATGCAGGATAGGCCCGAGGATGCCCCCGAGCGGCCAGAAATTGGGAAACAGCCAGCCGGCAACGAAGGCACCGATAATGCCGACGATAATGTTGCCGATCAGGCCGAAGCCTCCCCCCCTCATCACCATGCCGGCGAGCCAACCGGCGATGGCGCCAATAATCAAAAAGATGATGAGTGCCTGCGGATCCATGCTTTTGCTCCCGGATGTGGGAGGACCGGGCAAAGCCCGCCCTTCCCGTGTTGCCAAATCCCGCGAACTTGAACCCGTACGATCGTCAGCACGCCTCAGGCTAAACTGCTTTGCCCTCCGGCGCCATCGTCCAGCTGGTGTGGGCCGGGAGGGGCATGCAGCGCACAAGAGGCAGCCAAGTTGTGACGATCCTGATACACATAGCTCGAGGCGGGTTCTGTGATCTAAAGCAAAGGGTTCCCAAATGGCTGGCGTTCTCGAGGGCGTTCGCGTGTTGGATTTCGGCCGCTACATCGCGGGGCCCTACTGCGCCGCACTCTTGGCCGAACATGGCGCCGAGGTGATCCGGATCGAGAAGCGCGAGGGCAGCGAGGACCGATTCCAGGCACCGGTTGCCACCACCGGCGAGGGCGCCTTGTTCCTGCAGATGAACCGCAACAAGCTCGGCATGACGCTCGACCCCATGCGGCCGGAAGGCCAAGACGTCGTGCGTCGCCTGGTCGAGCGGGCCGATGTGGTCATCGCCAATCTGCCGCCGCAGACCCTGGTGGCCATGAAACTCGACTATGCCAGCCTGACGGCCGTCAAACCGGACATCATTCTGACCACCGTCTCCGCCTACGGGCGGGGCGGGCCCTACAGCGATCGCGTCGGTTTCGACGGCATCGGCCAGGTGATGTCCGGCGCGGTCTATATGACCGGAGAGGAGGATCAACCCTACCGCGCGCAGGTTCCCTGGGTCGATTTCGGCACGGCCTTGCACTGTGCCTTCGGGACCATGGCGGCGCTGATGGCGCGCCGAGCCAGCGGCAAGGGACAATGGGTGGAAGGCGCCTTGCTGGCAACGGCGGTCACGCTCGGCAACGCTCTGTTGATCGAACAGGCCGTGATCGCCCCCAATCGCGTGCCGACCGGCAATCGAGGCCAGACGTCGGGACCGGTCGACATCTTCCGCACCAAGGACGGCTTCATCCTTGTGCAGGTGGTCGGCAACCCGCTATTTGCGCGCTGGGCCCGCCTGATGGGGGAGAAGCATTGGCTGAGCGATCCGCGCTTTAAGGATGACATCTCGCGCGGCGACAACGGCGCCGTGATTAGTGAACGCATGCGGCGCTGGGCGGCGGCCTACACGAATGCCGAGGCGCTGGAGCTGCTGGCCGAGGCGAAGATTCCGGCTGGGCCTGTGCTCAAGCCGCAAGCGACGCTCGAGGATCCCCACATCAACGCCGTCGGCTTCTTTCAGCCGACCGAATTCCCCGGCGCCCCGCGGCCGGCGCCGATTGCCAAAGTGCCGGTGTGGCTGTCGGAAACGCCGGGCTCGATCCGCCGCCGCGCCCCACTGTTGGGCGAGCACACAGACCAGATCCTGACCGAGCTCGGCTACGACAAGGCGGCGATTGCGGCGCTCCGGGACAAGGGCGTGATCTGAGCAGGCGGCGCCGTTACGGCACGGTTTGGCCATCCCCAACAGGGCCAGGAGCGAGCATGACGCAACCGATCGGCAGCGAAAGTTTTCCCTATTTCGGTGACGAGCACACCATGCTGCGCGCCACCATCCGTCGCTTCATCGCCGAGCGCGTGCTGCCCGCGGGCGACCACTGGGAAGAGCAGGGCTACGTGCCGCGTCAGATCCTGACCGAAATGGGCGCGCTCGGGCTGCTCGGCATGCGCTACGGCCCCGAATATGGCGGCTCCGGCCTCGATACTTTGGCCAACGCCGTATTGGCGGAGGAGCTCGGGCGTTCCACCTACGGCGGCTTTGCGGTGACGGTATTGGTGCATACCGATATGGCCTCGCCACACCTCTACCACGCCGGCAGCAAAGCCCAGCTCGAGCGTTGGATGCGCGGCATCACCGCCGGCCGCACCATCACCGCGATCGCCATGACGGAGCCCGATGCGGGCTCGGACCTTGCCTCCATGCGCAGCACTGCCCGCAAGACCGCAGGCGGCTACTGCCTCAACGGCGCGAAAACCTTCATTACCAACGGCGTGCACGCCGAGCTGGTGTTCGTCGCTGCCAACACCGGCGAGCCGGGACGCGGGCGCCACCTCACCATGTTTGCGGTGGAGAAAGGCACGCCCGGCTTCCGCGTGGCGCGGACGCTCAAAAAACAAGGCTGGCTGTCGAGCGACACCGCCGAGCTAGTGTTTGAGGATTGCTTCGTGCCAGATGAAAATGTGCTGGGCGAGGAGGGCCGAGGCTTCTACCAACTCGTCAAGAACTTGCAAAACGAACGCATCGTGCTTGCCGCCCAGGCCCTGGGGGAGGCCATGAAGGCGCTGGAGCTCACGCTCGACTGGGTCAAGCAGCGCAAGGCCTTTGGCGGCCCCCTGTGGGATAAGCAGACGATCCGACAACGCCTGTCGATGCGCTGCGCCCAGGTGGAGGCGGCCCGCGCCTTCTTGTTCAATACCGCCTGGCGCGATGCGCGCAACGAAAACGTCGTCAAAGAGGTATCGATGCTCAAGGCCCTGGCGGGCACGCTCGTCAACGAGGTGATGTACGACTGCCTGCAATTCCACGGCGGCATGGGCTACATGCGCGAAACCGCCATTGAGCGCATGACGCGGGACGCGCGCGTGCAAGCGATTGGCGGTGGCGCCACCGAGGTGATGCTGGAGGAGGTCGCCAAAAGAATTTGAACCGCCGCGCCGCCCGCGCCGCCCAGCAAATTTCAAGCCGATTGCCAACCAAGACTGCCGACAGCGGCTTGGCGCTCAGTCCAGATGGCCGCCATCGTAGCGCGAAGCGATGCGTCCCAAGGCGGCACGAAATTGGTCGTCTGCGAGCAGCGCGGCGACCCCGCCGTGCGTGGGCGCCTCACCGCGGTCGCTGCGCGCCAGCAGCTCAGCCAGCGCGCGGCCGTTCAAATTGCCTCTTCCCCTGGCGGCGAACCCGCGCGCGAGCAAGGTTTCGAGCAGCGCCGGGGTCAGGCGGGGCAGTTCGGCCAGAAAGCCATTGAGCAGGACTTGGGCGAGCTCGTGATCGGGGTGGTCCGACCGCAAGGGCGCGCGGCCGTGGTCCCACAGGTGCTGAACGCCATCCCAAGGCGCCGGCTCGGCTGGAAAGCGCGCCAGCAAGTCCTTGGCCTCGTCGGCCACGTAGAACCGGTTCAGCCTATCAAAAAAGGCGAACCGATAGCCCTGCGCCAGCAGAGCCGGCTCCCACGCACCCCAGGCGTCCGCCATGCTGCCCGGCTGCACCGCTTCGATCAGCAGAAGGCGCGGCCGATGCCGAGCCAGGTCCATGCCCGCCAGCACCTCGGCTTCTGCGCCCTCGACGTCGATCTTCAAAAAATCTATGGCCGCGAGGCCGGCCGCATCGAGGAGCGCTCCCAAGGGTCGCACGCGCTTGCGAATCGTTTGGTAGCTGGCACCGAACTGGGCCGCGCCCACGGCATGCTCCCGCACCGTCGAAGAGAACCCGTGCAGTTTGTCGACCAGGTAAAAATCGACCTCGCCCTCGGCCTTGCCCGCCAGGCAGCACAGGGCCTCGTCGCGCGGGCGAATGTGGGCATAAAGTTCGGCCAGCGTTGCCTGCGGCTCCACCACCAGACCGCGCCAACCCTTGAGGTAGAAATGGAAGGAAACGTTGTCGGCCACCGGATGGCCCGCCCCAACATCGACATAGCAGCCCCGGTCCTGTCCGGCGAAGATCAGGTCGAGGTGGTAATCCTCCATATTCTGCGCGTAGGAAAGGTGCATCATTTCGCCCATTGTGTTGCGCCGGCAGCCTGCTTCTAGTGGCGCGCATCCGTTTCGTCGAGAGCATCGCCCGAGCATTTCGTCCGATCCATGACGCCAGCCATCCTCAACAACGCCGGCGCGCTCTTGCGCCGCTACGATGTGATCTTCTGCGACGTCTGGGGGGTCGTGCACAACGGGCAGCAGGCCTACGAGCCAGCCGGTGCGGCCCTGGCGCGGTTCCGCCGTGCGGGCGGCACGGTGATTCTCGTTTCCAATGCGCCGGTGCCAGCCGACGGCGTCGAGCAGGTGCTGGCCAAGACGGGCGTGCGCCGCGATGCCTGGGACGCCATCGTATCATCGGGGGACATCGCGCTGCAACACATCGCCGAGCAAGGTTATCGGCGCATGCATTGGGTGGGACCCAGCCAGCGCGACTACAAGTTCTATGTGCGATTAAACGAGCCGCAGGTTGCCCTCGAAGTGGCCGATGCCATCGTTTGTACGGGGCTCAAGGACGATCGCCGCGAGACCGTTGAAGACTATCGCGACCTGATCGCGGACGGCGTGCGGCGCGACCTGCCCTTTGTCTGCGCCAATCCTGATCTTGTGGTCGACGTGGGCGCCGTGCGGCTGCCCTGCGCCGGTAGCATCGCGCTCGAGTATGAACGCCTGGGCGGAAACGTGTTCTGGGCCGGCAAGCCGCATCCTGCCGCCTACGCGACCGCCTTGGCACGCGCGGGTGAGGTCGGCGGCACGGTGCCGACGCTCGGCCAGATCCTTGCCATCGGTGATGCGGTGCGCACCGACATGGCGGCGGCGCGCGGTCTCGGCGTCGACGGGCTGCTGATCGCCGGCGGCATCCACAGGGACGACCTCATGGTCGAGGGCGCCATCGATCCGGCACGGCTTGCCCAGCTGATGGCCACCGCGGACGTCCCCACCACCGTGGCCGCCATGCCCGAGCTCGTCTGGTAGGCGGCGACCGCGGCGCCGCCGAGGCACCTTGGCTACTTAGGCCTCGAGGGGGGCGGTGCCGCGGGTCCATCGACCTGCTCGCTGAAGCCCGAAAACAGGAGATCGGGCGAGCTCGTGTTGTGGCGTGAGGGCGACACGCGGCCGGCCCACAGTTCGCTGGCACGCGCACCCTTGAAGGCCATGATGCCGTCCTCACGCCAGCCGCCGGCCCCCGCCTCGCGCACCGCGACGCGCGCCACGTCGTTGTTAAAGTCGGTCACATACATGGAGCGCAGGGCCGCGAACGGCGCCCCGACAATGGGCGTGTCGAAGGTCACCTCGAGCGTGTGGCGCTTGTCATCGAGTTCGGCGAGCCGCACGGTGGCCGTGCCGCCGCGCACGTAGCTGAGCGTGAAGGTGCGCCGTCTCGGATCAAATGCCACGTCCCTGATCTTGACGATGGGCCGCCCGTCGAGCTCGATCGGCCCGATCAGGACGGAGGAGCCGAACGCCGTGGGCGCCCGCTCGGCCGGCGCCTTCGGGCGCAGCCGCCAATAGCCATCCTGAGGGTAGAAGACCAGCACCTCTTCGCCTCCCATCGGCCGGATCATCCACACCTGAAGGAGGTGAATCTCCGTCTCGAGCCGACCGCCGATGTGCACGGTTGCGGCCGTCGGGCGCCAGAAATCGTGGAAGGTCAAGCCGACCACCCACAGTTCGATGTCTTCGTAGAGCGTCTTGCGCTTTGGCGGCTGCAGCGGACCCGCACGCGGATCTCCAGCCGCGGTGCAGGCCGTCCAATCGGCCTCAGTATTGTCCCGCTGCAGGGCGCCCATGTAGGTCGGGTGCACGGCGCTGATGCGGAACGTGCGCACCGCGTCCGAGGTCAGATTCAAAGTGACATTGTCCCTTTCGGCGCACAGCACCGGCTCGCTGGCATTGTGCACCTCCACGGCGAGAGGCTCGGCGCGCGCGGTACCGAGCGGAACTCCAAACAGAAGAAGCCAGGCCGCAATCGCCGTCGCCCGTCCCTGGCGTTGCGCTGTTCCCGTGCGGCCGGAGCGGCGTTGCGCCCGGCCAGCGGCTGCCGAGGGCGCCGCTTGCTGTCGATCGGGACCTTGGCGATCAACCTTGCAGCACACAATAGACGTCCCCGGAGTTGGCGGCGTGCGTCAGCGCGGCAATGTGCTGGGCCATCTCGGCGCGGCTGAGCCAACGATCGAACGTCAAAGCTTGGCTTTCCCCGAGCGCGATATCGAAACCGTAGCGGCCTAGTGAGTCTAACCGAGCAAGGCAACGATAGGCGACGTCGCGCTGGATCGTGGTGAATTCGAAGGAAAGCGCCGGCAGTGGTTGGGACAAACCTGCCAACACGACGTCCTCGAACCCTTCGACGTCGATCTTGGCAAACGCCGGTGTGCCGTTGCTGGCGATCAAGGCATCGAGGCTGGTGGCGGGCACCTCGACCATGTCATCCCAATGCTGGCCTTCCCAGCCGCCGGCGCCGGCCGCCGCCGCCACAAACTCATCGGATGCGGTGGAGACGGTCGGATTGGCGGAGTTGATCCTGAGCCGCAACGTGCCTGGCCGCTCGGCGCAGGCGGCTTCCACGACCATGACGTCCTTATCGCCGGCGTAGATGGTTCGGATCGCCTGTGCGCACAATGGCTGCGGCTCGAGCGCGACCACCCGTGCACCAAGGCGGCGAAAGCTGCCGACGCGGTCGCCGACGTGACTGCCGATGTCAAAGGCGAGCTCGCCCAAACCGAGGAAGCGCCGGTAGAGCCCATCCATCGCGGCATCACGCGCGGCGTGGCCGTAGTAGATCGCAAACGAGCGCTGCAGCGTGGCGAACGCCGGATCATTGCTGAGAACGGCGACGCGGTTCTGAAGGACCATGAGCAAGGTCTCACGCTGTCGTCGCGCGGGCGGCGACGATCTCCGGTGGCGGCCTGAAGTCCTCGGGAATTCCGCAGATGCCGAGGCGCTTCAGGGCGTGGCCGAACGCCGGATCCGCCGTCACGACCGCGAAGGGAATGGCCAATAGATAGCCGGCAGTGAGCGGCAGGCTCCAGCACAGCACCGCTGGGGCGATCAACCCTAGCGCCCCGCACACGATCACCCCAAACAGGGTCTGCGGCCACAGGTGACGCGCGCCTTCGCTCCACGACAGGCGCTGGGCGTCGCGCACCTGCCCGCCCCAAACCACGGACCTGCCGAACAGCAAACCCAGCATGAAAATGGAGGTGCGGATGGTAGAGACGGCGCCCTGCAAGAACGAGAATGTCAGCTCGAGCACCGCGCTGACCAGGAAATCGGAGCCAGCCGCCGTAGCGCGCCACACCGCCGCGGCCGAACATGGCATCCACGAGCCCGGCGATCTTGGGCATCAAGTACATGACGAAGTAAGTCACGTAGAGGGCCTTGGCGGCGCCCGTTGGGAACTCGGGGACCGATTGCGCCTGCCAGGCGGCCACCGGCAAGAGGGCGATCATCAGCGTCCAGGCCGGAATGCCAACGAACATCAAAATCGCCCACAGCAACTGAAACCGGCTCATCGGATAAAGGCCCGGCAGGTCGAGCAGCTTCAGATACTGCATGTTGCCCTGGCACCAACGCACGTCGCGGCGGGCAAACTCCAGCATTGTCGGCGGGTTCTCCTCCCAGCTGCCAACCTCTTCGGGCAGCACCCGCACCTCGTAGCCGGCGCGGCGCATCAAGGTCGCCTCCACCTGATCGTGCGACAGGACATGGCCACCGAGCGGCGGCTTGCCGGGCAAGAGGGGCAGGTCGCATTCGGCATAAAACGGCAGCACGCGCACCAGCGCATTGTGCCCCCAAAAGGGCCCGCAGTCGCCCACCCACCAGGCCTGACCCATGGTGTAGGCGCGCATCCCGTGGCGCATGCCGAACTGGAAAATGCGGGCAAAAGCGCTCGCCGAGGGCATGCCGACCACGAGGCTTTGCAAGATGCCAATCTTCGGATGCGCCTGCATCATGCGCACCAAGCGCACGATCTCGGCGCCCGACATCAAGCTGTCGGCATCCAGCGGCAGCATAAGCTCGAACTGGTCGCCCCAGCGGGCGCAGAAGTCGCGCACGTTGCCGGCCTTGTAGCCGACGTTGTTGCTGCGCCGGCGGTAGCTGATGCGATCGGGGGCGCGGGCGGCGGTCTGCCAGGCGGCGACGGCCGCCTCCTCGACCGCGGCGATGGCGCCGTCGTTGCTGTCGCTCAAGACGAAATAGCTGAACGCGGCGCCCTCGCCCGTTTGCTCGACGCTGTCCTGCACGATTTTGAAACGCTGAATGGCTCGCGCGGCGTCCTCGTTGCGCAAGGTCATGAAAATGGCAGTCTTGATGCGGATCGGCGTTGGCTGCTCGCTAGCCGCCGCGTACGGCGCCACGGCCATCCCGGCATCCGGGCCACCGGCGTTGAGAAGCCACAGCCCGATCAGCGCGTTCCAAAAACCGAGCACGGCCCAGGGCGTGCCGAGCGCAAAACACACGAACAGGACGCCGTCGACCCAGGTCCAGCCGCCGGCGCCGAGGATGCGGCCGGCCCACCACAACATGAGGGCGTAGCTGATGAGGTTGAGGCCCAAGACGATGCGCCGGCGGCGCGTCAGCTCATCGATGGACTGGAGGCCCGTGGGTGTCGTAAGGCTCAGCGCTGGTGGTAGTGCCCCCGGCGCGGGGGCATCGAGGCTGTCGCTCATGCAGTGTTCATCCGGGTGGTTTATGGCAGCGGCACAATCCTGGCAATTCGGAGCGGTAACATGATGGCGCGCCGATCAACCGGCAAGACCCGCATGGCACGGGCGCTCTGGTACGTAAAGAAGGGCACGGTGGAACTGCGCTCAGCGCCGCTGCCGCCGCCCGGGCCGGGCTATGCCCGCGTCCGCAGCCTGTTTAGCGGCATCAGCCGCGGCACGGAACGGCTGGTTTTACTGGGCGCCATTGGCCCAAGCGAATGGGAGCGCATGCGGGCACCGATGCAGGAGGGCACCTTTCCGTTCCCGGTCAAGTATGGCTACGCCGCGACCGGCATCGTCGAAGCCGGGCCAGCCAATCTCGTTGGCCGCCAGGTCTTCGCGCTGCATCCGCACCAGGACTACTTCAATGTCCCGCTCGACGCCCTCGTCCCCATACCCGAGGCTCTGCCGGCGCGGCGCGCCACCTTGGCCGCCAATATGGAAACCGCCCTCAACGCCGTCTGGGACAGCGGCGCCGGCCCGGGCGATCGCATCGTGATCGTCGGGGCCGGCGTCGTTGGGCTGTTGCTGGCGGCACTCGCGGCCCGCCTGCCCGGTGCCATCGTCACGGCCGTGGACGTCGAGGAGCAGCGCAGGGCTTTGGCCGAAGCGCTGGGCGTCGGCTTTGCCAGGCCCGAGCACGCACCCACCGATGCCGACGTCGTGTTCCATGCCAGCGCCACCGGCGCCGGCCTCGATGCCGCCATCCGCTGTGCCGGCCTCGAGGCGCCCATCGTTGAGCTCAGCTGGTATGGCGACAGGCCAGCAACCGTCGAGCTCGGCGGCGCCTTTCACAGCCGCCGCCTGCGGATCCTGTCCTCCCAGGTCGGACAGATTTCGCCCAGCCGGCGCCCGCGCTGGAGCTTTCGGCGCCGCTTAGAGGCGGCGCTGGGGCTTCTGGCCCTGCCCGCCCTCGACGCGCTGGTGGCCGAAGAGATCGCCTTCGAAACGGCGGCGCGCACCCTGCCGAAGGCGCTCGCCGCCGAAGCTCGGGCGCTCGCCCCCGTCATCTGCTATCCCCCGATCTGAGCAGGAGACACGCCATGTACGCCGTCGAGGTGCGCGATCGCATCATGATCGCTCACAGCTTACCCGACCCCTTTTTTGGACCGGCGCAAGGTCTGCACGGGGCCACCTTCGTGGTCGACGTCGCCTTTTATCGGGAAAAGTTGACGCCGCAGAACGTGGTGGTCGATATCGGTGCGGCGCTCGAGGTGCTCAAGCAGACCCTGAAGCCGCTCGCCTACCAGAACCTCGATGCCCTGCCGCAATTCAAAGGCAGACTGACAACCACGGAGTTTCTGTGCCAGTACGTTTTCGAGGCAATGGTTGAGGCGGCCAAAAACGGTGCCCTGGGTGAAGACGGCAAGGAGCTCGCCAGGATCAAAGTGACCCTGCACGAAACCGATCTGGCTCGCGCCTCATTCGAAGGGACATTGTGAGCATGTCGGCCCTGCCGCGGCCTTGCCCCACATCCCATGCCGCTTGGCACCGGCTGGCGCTGGACCGGCGGGCCATGGACGGCCCGCGGCCATGATCGAGGCCGCTTTCGCCATTCCCGGTGACCTGGGGCTGCCGACCGGCGGCTATGTCTACGCACGCCGCGTGCTGGAACGGTTTCCCCTGGCAAACGTGCGGCTGCGGCCGCTTGCGTTGCCCGCAACGTTTCCCGACGCAAGCGCCGAGGATATTGGCGAAACCGTTCGCCGGCTTGGGGACCTGCCCGCCGACACCGTCATCCTGTTCGACGGCTTGGCCTATGGGGCGATGCCGGCCGCCGCCATTGCCGGCCTCAAGCAATCCATCGTTGCGCTCGTACATCATCCCGTCGGTCTCGAGGCCGGTCTCAGCGCCACGCGCCAACGCCAACTCATCGCACTCGAAATGGCGGCGCTGGCCCTGTCGCGACGCGTGCTCGTTACCAGCCACACCACCTTGCGAACGCTGGTGTCCGACTTCGCCGTCCCCGCGGGCAAGATCACCGTTGCCGAGCCCGGCACCGAGCGCGCCGCGCGCGCCCGCGGCACGGCCTCGCCCCCCCAGCTGCTGGCCGTCGGCTCGATCGTGCCGCGTAAGGCCTATGACCTCCTGGTGCGTGCGCTGGCTCCGCTGGCGGCCTTGGACTGGCAGCTCACGATCATTGGCGCCACGGATCGCAGTCCGGCTGCGGTGGCAGCCCTCGGCCGGGCCGTCACCGAGACCAGGCTCGGCGCGCGCATCGCGATCGCCGGCCCGCTCGCACAAGCCGAGCTGGCCGGTCACTACGATCGCGCCGATCTGTTTGTGATGCCCTCGCTCTACGAGGGATACGGCATGGTACTGGCGGAGGCGATGGCCCGGGGCCTGCCGATCGTATGCACCACGGGTGGAGCGGCGGCCGAGACGGTGCCCGACAACGCCGCGATGAAAGTTGCGCCGGGCAACGTCGCCGCGTTGACCGGCGCGCTGCGCCGCGTGCTGGAGGAGGCTGCGCTGCGCACGAGCTTGGCCGATGCATCCTGGGCCGCCGGCCAGCTATTGCCGGGCTGGCAGGATACGGCGGGCATCATTGCCGGCGTCATCAAGGAGACCTCACCATGAGCGCCTTCCCCGCCGATTGGCTCGACCTGCGCGAACCGGTGGACCACCGCTCGCGCAACCAGGCCTTGGCACAGGCGTTAGCCCGCCACTTCGACGGCTGGCGGCCCCTCACCGTGGTGGATCTGGGTTGCGGTACCGGCTCGAACCTACGCGCCACCGCGCCCCTGCTCGGACCGGAGCAACACTGGACGCTGGTTGACCGTGACCAGGCGCTGCTCGATGCGGCCGTGCCGAGGCTCACGGCCTGGGCGGACGGTTGGGAGGGCAGCGGCGGCAAGCTCGCCCTGTTCAAGGGCCCCAAGCGCCTCGATGTGACCTTCCTTCGCACCGATCTTGCCGATGGTTTGGATGCCGCCCTAGGGTCGGCGGCCCATCTGGTCACGGCGGCCGCCTTGTTCGACCTCGTTTCGGCGGCCTTCATTGCGCGGTTCACGGCCGCGCTGGCCGCGCGCAGATGCGCCTTTTATACGGCGCTCACCTATGACGGTGATCAGCGCTGGACACCCCCGCACGCCGCCGATGCCGCCATGACGGAGGCGTTCCACAGCCATCAAGGCGGCGACAAGGGCTTTGGTCCCGCGGCCGGGCCAGCCGCGCCCGACCTTTTGAGCGAAAGCTTCGTTGCCGCCCACTACACGGTGCGCGAGGCCGACAGCGCCTGGCGGCTCGGGGAGGCGGACGCAGCGCTCATTGCCGATCTGGCCCAGGGATTTGCCACCGCCGTGGCGGCGACGGGTGCCGTCGATGCGGCGAGCATTAAAAGTTGGTGCGCCGTGGCGCGGACAGCGGCGGTGGTGGGCCACGCCGATACCTTGGCGCTACCGCCCTTGCGCTAGGGGGCGCGGGCACCGTCACGGGGCTGCGGATTGCGCACATAAAAAGGCCGTCGCGGGCAAGCGACGGCCTTAGCGAAAAGGCAGGTGAAGAAGGGTCTCGATGCTGATGCTTCACCCCTTGGCAGACCTGGCAACGACCTACTCTCCCGCGTCTTAAGACGGAGTACCATCGGCGCAGGGGCGTTTCACGGCCGAGTTCGGAATGGGATCGGGTGCAGCCACCCCGCTATAATCACCAGGTCGGCAAAGGGGTGAAGCAAACTGGTCCGACGTCTAGAAGCGATTCTCACGCTCATCCAGGCCGCACACGCGCGCGTGCGCCGGCCGTCCCGAAGGCCCCAAGAGCTAGCGTTGCCGCCGGCCGCCAGGGCTTCCGAGATGAGATGAGCATTGCTTAATGAGAGCGTTCAAGTTCGATCGAGCTATTAGTACCGGTAAGCTGCACGCCTTACGGCGCTTCCACACCCGGCCTATCAACGTGGTCGTCTTCCACGGCTCTCAAGGGAGTACTCGTTTCGAGGTGGGTTTCCCGCTTAGATGCTTTCAGCGGTTATCCCGTCCGCACATAGCTACCCTGCGGTGCCGCTGGCGCGACAACAGGTACACCAGAGGTGCGTCCATTCCGGTCCTCTCGTACTAGGAACAGATCCTCTCAATACTCCTACACCCACGGCAGATAGGGACCGAACTGTCTCACGACGTTCTGAACCCAGCTCACGTACCACTTTAAATGGCGAACAGCCATACCCTTGGGACCTGCTTCAGCCCCAGGATGTGATGAGCCGACATCGAGGTGCCAAACGATGCCGTCGATATGGACTCTTGGGCATCATCAGCCTGTTATCCCCGGCGTACCTTTTATCCGTTGAGCGATGGCCCTTCCACTCAGGACCACCGGATCACTATGACCGTCTTTCGACTCTGCTCAACTCGTCAGTCTCACAGTCAGGCGGGCTTATGCCATTGCACTCGACAGCTGATTTCCGACCAGCTTGAGCCCACCATCGTGCGCCTCCGTTACTGTTTGGGAGGCGACCGCCCCAGTCAAACTGCCCACCATACAATGTCCCGGACCCGGATAACGGGCCGCGGTTAGATAACCATATCCGCAAGGGTGGTATTTCACATTGCAACTCCACAGAAGCTAGCGCCTCTGCTTCAAAGTCTACCACCTATTCTACACATGCAAACACGATTACCAGTGTAAAGTTGCAGTAAAGGTGCACGGGGTCTTTCCGTCTAACCGCAGGAACCCCGCATCTTCACGGGGAATTCAATTTCACTGAGGATGTGCTGGAGACAGTGGGGAAGTCGTTACGCCATTCGTGCAGGTCGGAACTTACCCGACAAGGAATTTCGCTACCTTAGGACCGTTATAGTTACGGCCGCCGTTTACCGGGGCTTCAATTTAAGGCTTGCACCTCTCCTCTTAACCTTCCGGCACCGGGCAGGCGTCAGGCCATATACGTCGTCGTTTGACTTAGCATAGCCCTGTGTTTTTGCTAAACAGTCGCCACCCCCTGGTCTGTGCCCTACCGGTCTGGTTGCCCAAACCGATAGCCCGCTTATCCCGAAGTTACGCGGGTAATTTGCCGAGTTCCTTCAGCACACTTCGCTCAAGCGCCTTGGTATTCTCTACCAGTCCACCTGTGTCGGTTTAGGGTACGGTCTATGTGGGGGTTATTTCCTGGGACACCTTCGCTGCCAGGAGCAATCCGATAAGCCCTGACAACTCACAGCATCCGTCGCACACCCACTGGCCCACGAATGTTAACGTGGTTCCCATCGACTACGGCTTTCGCCCTCGCCTTAGGGGCCGGCTAACCCTGCGCAGATTAACTTTACGCAGGAACCCTTGGACTTTCGGCGGGAGTGTTTCTCACACTCCTCTCGTTACTCATGTCAGCATTCGCACTTCCGATACCTCCAGGCGCCCTCACGGGTCACCCTTCACAGGCTTACGGAACGCTCCTCTACAGCGTGCCTTGCGGCACACCCGCAGCTTCGGTAGACGGCTTTAGCCCCGATACATTT
>CAVYPA010000022.1:0-207500 GCA_963770295.1 uncultured Alphaproteobacteria bacterium | reverse complement strand
GCCGACAATGCCATGGTCCCCGGTCAAGAGGTGCACGTGACCTTGGTGCCATCGGTGACGCGGGCGGGTCGCGTCGAGCCCGTGCGTTTCAGCGTGTTCGGCGAGGGGCACGACCACAAGGTCACCATCGCTCGCGACGCGGCAGGCGAGTTCGTGGCCAGCGCATCACCCATCGATGAGCGCATCATAAGGGCGCCGATCGTCGATGATGATCAGCCGAGGGCATCGAGCCTGTATGCGAGTTTGCACTACACCGCCGAGCGGCAGGGCGTGCCGGCCGACCTCGTCTTGCAAATTCTGAAAATCCACGCCTACGAAACCGATTTTCGCCAGCGCGTGCGCGCGGGCGACGGCTTTGAGTTCTTTTTCGACGTGAAGGAGGACGACAAGGCCATGGAAGGCGGGCTCGGCGAGTTGCTCGCGACCTCCGTGACCGCTAGCGGCGAGACGCACAAATTCTACCGCTTCCGTGGCCCGGAGGGATCGGTGGACTACTACGACGAGCAGGGCAACACCTCGCGCAAGTTCCTAATGCGCCGACCGGTGCGCGGCGAGGATGTGCGCATCACCTCAGGCTTCGGCGTGCGCCGCCATCCCATCCTGCAGATCCCCAAGATGCATACGGGTGTGGATTGGGCCTGCGCCACGGGCACGCCGATCATGGCGGCCGGCAACGGCGTGATCGAAGAGGCTGGCCGCAAGGGCGAGTACGGCAACTATATCCGCATTCGTCACGCCAACGGCTACAAGACGGCCTACGGACACATGTCGCGCCTGGCGCCCGGGGTCAGCGAGGGCGTAAAAGTTCGGCAGGGTCAGATTATCGGCTACGTCGGCACCACCGGACTGTCCTCGGGCCCGCACGTCCACTTCGAGGTCCTGGTCAACAACAGCTTCGTCGATCCGATGTCGATCCAGGTACCGCGTGAACGCCAGTTGAGCGGCAAGCAGCTGGCCGATTTCCAAAAGGAGCGTGCGCGCATCGATGACCTGATGCGCCGCAACCCGGTGTCCACGCGCGTGGCGGCGCAATAGCCGCATTTTGCCCGCAACAAGAGGTCATGGCGCCGCCTTGACCCTAGGCGGCCGCCTTCACCGGCTGGCCGTTGACCACCAGGGTGCCCTCGCGCACGGTCAGCTTAACGGTCTCCCCCTCCTTGATGCGCCCGGCCAGCAATTGCTCGGCCAGCGGGTCCTGGACCGACTTTTGGATCACGCGCTTGAGCGGACGGGCGCCGTAGGTTGGATCATAGCCCCGATTGGCGAGCCAGGTGCGCGCCTGGTCGTCGAGCACCAGCGTCAGCTTGCGATCGGCCAGCAGTTTTTGCAGCCGGGCGATCTGGATGTCGACAATCGTGGCCATCTGCTCACGCTTGAGGCGATGAAACAGGATGATCTCGTCGATCCGGTTGAGAAATTCCGGGCGGAACTTGCTCTTCATCTCCGCCATGACGTAGGGGCGCACCGCCTCGACGTCCTCGCCATCCTTCTGATTGGCCAGGAACTCGGAGCCAATGTTGGAGGTCATGATGATCAGTGTGTTCTTGAAATCGACCGTGCGGCCCTGACCGTCGGTCAAGCGCCCATCGTCGAGCACCTGCAGCAGCACGTTGAAGACGTCGGGATGCGCCTTTTCGATCTCATCAAACAGAACCACCTGATAGGGCCGTCGGCGCACGGCTTCCGTGAGTGCGCCGCCCTCTTCGTAACCGACGTAACCCGGTGGCGCCCCGATCAGACGGGCCACGGAATGCTTCTCCATGAACTCGCTCATGTCGATGCGCACCATGGCGGTCTCATCATCGAACAGGAAGGCCGCCAGTGCCTTGGTAAGCTCGGTCTTGCCGACACCCGTTGGACCCAAGAAGATGAAGGAGCCAATCGGCCGATTTGGATCCTGCAATCCCGCCCTAGCCCGCCGCACGGCGGTGGCGACGGCTTCCACCGCCTCACGCTGACCAACGACGCGCTTGGACAACACCTCCTCCATGCGCAAGAGCTTCTCGCGCTCGCCTTCCAACATGCGGTCGACTGGGATGCCGGTCCAACGCGACACGATCTGGGCGATGTGGTCGGGCGTGACAGCCTCCTCTACCATGGCACCTTTGCCATCGTCGGCCTCCATGGCTGTCAGTTTCTTCTCCAGGCCGGGAATAACGCCATAGGCAAGCTCACCGGCGCGTGCGAGATCGCCGCGCCGCTGTGCGCGCTCGAGCTCGGTGCGGCGCTGATCCAGCTCCTCCTTGACCTTTTGCGCCTCGCCTAGCTTCTTTTTCTCGCCCTGCCAGCGCTGCGTCAGCGCCCGGCTCTTCTCCTCGAGCTCGGCAATCGATTTGTCGAGGCGCGTCAGGCGATCCTTGGAGGCCGCATCCGTCTCCTTACGCAGGGCCTCGCGCTCGATCTTCATTTGCATGAGATCGCGATCGATGGCGTCGAGCTCCTCGGGCTTGGAATCGACTTCCATCTTGAGACGCGCAGCCGCCTCGTCGACGAGATCGATCGCCTTGTCGGGTAGAAAACGGTCGGAGATGTACCGGTTGGAGAGCGTCGCCGCCGCCACCAGCGCGCTGTCGGTGATGCGCACGCCATGGTGAAGCTCGTACTTCTCCTTTAGGCCGCGCAGGATCGAGATGGTGTCCTCCACACTCGGCTCGGCGATGAAGACCGGCTGAAAGCGCCGGGCCAGCGCGGCATCCTTCTCGATGTGCTTGCGATACTCATCGAGCGTGGTGGCGCCGACACAGTGTAGCTCCCCACGCGCGAGCGCCGGCTTCAAGAGATTGCCGGCATCCATCGCACCCTCGGCCTTGCCGGCTCCGACGATGGTGTGCAGCTCGTCGATGAACAGGATGATGCGCCCGCCTTCGGCCTGAACCTCCGAGAGCACGGCCTTCAGGCGCTCCTCGAACTCGCCGCGATATTTGGCACCAGCGATCAGGGAGCCCATGTCGAGGGCCAGCAGCTTTTTGTCCTTGAGGCTTTCGGGGACGTCACCCTTGATGATACGCTGGGCCAAACCTTCCGCAATTGCCGTCTTGCCGACACCTGGATCACCGATCAACACGGGATTGTTCTTGGTGCGTCGTGACAGCACCTGAATGGTGCGCCGGATCTCCTCGTCACGACCAATGACCGGATCGACCTTGCCCTCGGCCGCGGCCGCCGTGAGGTCGCGCGCATAGCGTTTCAAGGCATCGTAGGCCTGTTCGGCGGAGGCGCTGTCTGCCGTTCGGCCTTTGCGGATGTCATTGATGGCCGCATTGAGCGAGGTTGGAGTTACACCGGCGGCCTTCAGCGCGCGCCCCGCGTCGCTGGCAGGCTCCATCGCCAGCGCCAGCAACAGTCGCTCGACGGTGACAAATTTGTCGCCCGCCTTGTCGGCAATCTTCTGGGCCGCATCGAACACGCGCGCGAGCTCGGGCGCCAGATACACCTGCCCGGCCCCGCCGCCGGAGACCTTGGGTCGCTTGGCCAACTGGGCCTCGATCGCCGCCAGCGCCTCGGGCGACCGGCCGCCGGCGCGCTCAATCAGCCCCGCCGACATCCCCTCGGGATCATCGATCAGAACTTTCAAGAGATGGTCGGTGCCGAACTGCTGATGGCCCTCGCGCAGCGCCAAGCTCTGCGCGGCCTGGATGAAACCTTTTGCGCGGTCGGTAAACTTCTCAAAATCCATCTGTCCTCCTCGGCACGGAAAGCCCGCCCCAAACGGGCACGGATTGCCACCGTCTCACGACAGGATAAGCCGAGACCCGGGCGACCCTTCGCGGGCGTCTCCGCGGGACCTTGAGCAGTGATATAGTGCGGGTTGGCAACCGCAAAAGAGGCGACATGCCGACATTGGGACCGGAAAGTGCTGGGCCAGGGCTTGCGCGTTTGCCCGGTGCTGAGCTCAAGGCGATCTACCGCTATCCGGTGAAGGGTTTGAGCGGCGAGACCCTCTTGCGCACCACGCTCAGGCCCGGCGACACCGTGCCCGGCGACCGGGTTTACGCGATCGAAAACGGGGGCGGTCGCTTCGATGCGAACGCACCACGCCACCTGCCCAAGATCCACTTCCTGATGTTGATGCGCGATGAGCGCTTGGCCACGCTTCAAAGCACGTTCGAGGACAGCACTCATACCCTCACCGTCTTGCGCGACGGCAAGCGGGTGGCGCGGGGTCAGCTCTCAACGGCGATTGGCCGCCGGCTCATCGAGCAATTCTTCGCCGCCTACATGAAGACGGAGCTGCGCGGGCCGCCCAAGATCGTGCATGCGGAGGGCCACAGCTTCTCCGACGTGGCGGCTAAGTGCCTGCATATTGTCAACCTGGCGAGCATCAGGGACCTCGAACGCACGCTTTCGCGTCCGGTCAATCCCTTGCGCTTTCGCGCCAATCTCTATCTGGAGGGCCTGGAACCCTGGGTGGAGCGCGACTGGCTCAACACGCACATCGACGTGGGACCGGTGCGGCTTGCCCCGTTCGCCCGCACGCAACGCTGCGAAGCCACAAACGTCGATCCGGCCGCGGGCGCGCGCGACCTCGCCATCCCAGCCCATTTGCTTAGGACCTGGGGCCACACCGAGTTTGGCATTTATGCCCGAGTGGTCGAGGGCGGCGAACTCACGCCTGGTCTGGGCGTCGCAGTCGACGCCTAAGCGACGCCTCAAGCCCCTCACCGCCGGCCGCCCGCGATCGTCTACTCGCGCGAGGGCTCGTCTTTTGCGTTGCCGTTGGGCTGTCCGGGGCCTCTTCCTCATTGCGCGCGCGTCGCACCGGACGGCGCAAGAACTCCGGCTGCTCATGCGTTTGCTGCGGTTGGAAGCGCTCTCGGCGACGCGGCGGCGGCGACTCCTGACGCGGCGGCGGCGACTCCTGCTGGGGGGTGGGGGTGCCCCGGCGTCGGCCGCGGGCTCGGGGCGCTCCGGGTGGGGCTGCTGCGGGCGGCTGTCGAACGCTGGCCGTTCGCCGCGCTCGCGATCGTTGTGGCGATCACGATCCAGGTTGCGGTCGCGATCCCGGAAGCGCCCATGATCGCGCCGGAAGGGTCGCTCATGGCGGTTGTTGTCGTAGCCGCCATGTTGGCGCGGTTGCGGGTGTGATTGCTGCGGCGGGGCTTGGAAGCTGGGCTGCGAAAAACCGCCGTCATCGAGCAAGTCGTCCGCGTCATCCTCGCCGAAATCGTCGCCGCCCTCGGCGCCCTCATTGGGCCCGCGCAGGCGTTGCTGGCCGTTGCCGTTGTAGCCCTCGCCCGCCTGGTGCATTTGCTCCCGGTAGGCCATGATGATGCGGCTGTAGTGCTCCGCGTGCTGCAGGTAGTTCTCAGCAAGCACTGGATCGCCCGAGGATTGGGCGTCGCGCGCAAGGGAGATGTATTTTTCCGCGATATGGGCGGGCGTACCGCGAATCTTTACGTCCGGCCCGTTCGACTCAAAGCTGCGCGATAGCGGGTTTTGACTTTTTCGATTGCGACCGCGACCGCGTCTATTCTGCTGTCCCTGCCTCACTGCGCTAAACGCTCCATATGATTTGACCAAACCATGCGCGCGCCGTTCGCTTGCGCGAACACGGCCCCGCTTCCTACTGGCGCCCGCAACCGTTCGGTTTCGGGCCCTCCAGCCTAACCAACGACGATGGCCTCGCCCTCTTCAGCGCCCTCAGCCCCACGCCTGGGGGAGAGCGTCCCTACCCGGCAATTATGCCATCAGTGCTTCTCTATGGACGGTAAGTGGTGCTGACGATAGGTCGCCCTGTTGCGAGCAAATCAACCTGCCTCGCGTCGATCCTCGCATCCAACATCCTCCACGAAAGCAGGAGGAACAGCCGTATACGAGAACGATTCCACTGCTGCCCAGCCTAGCGCGGCCAACAGGGGATTCCAAGGGGTTTGTAGGCGTATGCTCAATTCCGTGTTCTCACAGCAACACAGCGTCGCCGCCCCGAAACATCCCGGTAGAATCGGACCTGGGCGGCGCACCCAGCTGCAAACATCTTGGCAACCTTGTCAGCCTGGTCGTGTGCGACCTCGAGCACAATCCAGCCGTTTGGAACAACCTCTAAGACCCTGGCGCTGAGCCTGCGGAAAATCGCAAGGCCATCCCTGCCACCATCGAGGGCCAGCCGGGGATCAAACCGGCTCACCTCAGGCTCAAGCGTGGCTATCTCAGCGGACCTCAAATAGGGCGGATTCGAAACTAAGATATGGAATTGCCCCGCGATGTTTTCAAGCAGGTCCGCTCTTTGCCAGGCCACCCGTTGGCCTAATCCCAGCGTCGCGGCATTGGCGCGTGCGACCTGCAGCGCCGGCCCGCTGAGATCGGTACCCAACCCCGTCGCTTGCGGGAGCTCGCTCAGGAGCGTCAGGAGCAGGCAGCCCGTACCGGTCCCGATATCGAGAAGCCGCAGCGGCAGGGCCGGCCAATGCTCCAAGCGGACGATCTCGAGGATCGCCTCGATCAGGGTCTCGCTGTCGGGTCGGGGATCGAGGGTGGCTGCGGAAACGGCAAAGCTTCGGCCATAAAATTCGCGCGCGCCCAAAATGCGCGACACGGGCTCGCGACCACACCGTCGCGCGATATAGCTGGCAAAGACCAGAGCGCGCTCAGGCGGCAACTGCGCCTCCGGCCGCGCCAGGATTTGCGCCTCGGGCAGGGCAAAGGCGGCCGCCATCAGCCGGCGCACGTCGATGCCAGCGCTGGCAATGCCGGCGGCGCGGAGCGCCGCCATTGCCCAGCGCCGCGCCGCGGCAATCGTCCGCGGCGTCGCAAGGCTTTCAGGTTCTGACATCTTGGTTGATCGCCGCCAGCTGCGTGGCCTGCTGCTCCGTCACCAAAGCGTCGATCAGCTCATCGAGCGCCGTTCCCTCCAGAAGCTGATCGAGCTTGTGCAGCGTCAACCCGATGCGATGGTCGGTGACACGGCTCTGGGGAAAGTTGTAGGTGCGGATGCGCTGCGAACGGTCCCCAGAACCGACTTGATCCTTGCGCTGCGCTGCCCGCGTGTCAGCAGCCTTCCGGCGTTCCTGCTCGAACAGGCGCGAGCGCAGGACCTGCATGGCAAGCCGACGATTTCTGGTGCTGCGACTTCTCGGCCGACACCACCACGAGTCCGGTCGGCAGATGCGTGATCCGCACTGCCGAATCCGTTTTGTTGACATGCTGCCCGCCGGCGCCGCCCGCGCGCATGGTGTCGATACGAATGTCTTCCGGCTTGATCTCGAGATCAATCTCCTCGGCTTCAGGCATGATGGCCACCGTGGCCGCCGAGGTGTGGATGCGGCCGCTCGCCTCCGTCAGCGGCACGCGCTGCACTCTGTGTACGCCCGATTCATATTTCAGGCGTGCAAATACATCCGTGCCCGCGATCGACGCCACCACCTCCTTGTAGCCGCCAAGATCGTTCTCCGAGAGGCTAATGATTTCGACCTTCCAGCCGCGTTGCTCGGCGTAACGCGCGTACATGCGAAAGAGATCGGCGGCGAACAGTGCCGCTTCGTCCCCGCCAGTACCCGCGCGCACTTCGAGGATGGCGCTCCTTGCGTCGGCGGCATCCTTCGGCAGCAGCGCCACGCGCAGGGCCTGCTCGAGCATTGCCGCACGCGGCTCGAGTGCGGCGAGCTCGTCGCGCGCAATAGCGGTGAGCTCCGCGTCGGCCGCCGGATCGGTCAAGAGCTCGGCCAGCTGATCGCGCTCAGCTTGAACCTTGCGCAACTCGCCGATGGTCTGGACCACCGGATTGAGTTCGGAAAATTCTTTCGCCAGCGCAACATAGCTCGCCTGATTGGCGCCACGACTGAGCTCGGCCTGAATCGCCTCCCAGCGCTGCACCAGCTTGTCGAGCTTTTCAGTGGGTATGGCCGTCATGCGCGTGAACTCGACAGGTATCGACGGGTATCGGCAACGGTCCCGCCCACTCCGGGCGAGCGGCCGCCAACAACAAAGGATCGCTACTGGGCGCGGGACGGCAGCTTGTCGGTCTTGCGCGACCGCGGATCGCTGACTTCGATCCAAGTCAGTCCGTCCCGGCTAGGCGTCGTCAAGCCCACAAAATAGTCAAAGCCGGCCCGTACCGGTCCTGCAATCGGCAGCGGAAGTAGCGCAATGGCCTGATAGACGGGCCTCGATGCCGACTGCCCCAAGTAAACGAGTCCGGCGGCAAATACAATCGGCGTGCTCAGCACAAAGAGGGTACGGGCTCGGCGCCGACGGCGCGCCGGCCGGTCGCCGCCCATCGAACCTTCCGCCCTGAAGCCGGCACGGGACACGCCCGAGCGGGGCTGAGTTGCGGGTTGTGGTGCCGGCCGGGCGTAGTTGGTGGCCACCTGAAACTGGCTGCGCAAGCGCCACAGAACGGGTTCCGGATCGAAGCGAAGCAGGTCACAGTAAGAGCGCACGATACGCTCGGTTTCCTTCCAGTGCGGGAGCGCGCTGATGGCGCCCGCCTCGAAACTGTCGATCACCGCCGTGCTGGTGGCGAGCCGACGCGCCAAAGCGTCGCGTGGGACTTTGAGCGCTGAGCGCATGTTACGAAAAATCTTGCCGATCTGTTCATCGCGGCCGGCGATCGGCTCGCCGCTGGCGCTCCCAGCAACGGGTGGGAACGTAGACCCTGCCAAGCGGACATCGCGCTCACCTACGAAGCCGTTCTTCATACGCGTTACTCGCCCGCACCACCCCGACTTGGTCGACAATCATTTGGGGAAACTGGCCTATTTGTCAAAGAGGAGAAGATTGCGGCAGGTACAAGGCCTAGATTTCCACAGCATGCTCCTCCGCGAAGCGCTTGAGCTGCCCGCGCAGATTACCCTCTCCCGCCTCGAGAAGCCTGAAAAGCCACGGCTCCAGCAGGGAAACGTCGAGGCTCATGACCATCGATTTGATTGGCCCGATTGAGACCGGAGCCATCGAGATGGCGCGGTAGCCGAGCCCGAGCAGGGCCATCGCTTCGAGGGGACGGCCAGCCATTTCTCCACATAAAGATAACGGCTTTGCATGGCGCTCGGCGGTCTGGGCGATCGTGCGCAATGCCCGCAGCGGCGCCGCGAGAGAGGATCGTATCTGCCGGCCACCCGGGCATTGTTGCGGTCGGCGGCGAACAAGTACTGCAATAGATCGTTGCTGCCGACCGAGACAAAGTCGACGAGAGGCAACAAAGCATCGAGCTCGAACAAGAGGGCGGGCACCTCGATCATCACCCCCAGTAGGACGTGGTTTGGAAGCGGCGAGCCGCGTCGCCTGAGGAGGTCGATCTCGCGATCGATCAGGGCACGGGCCATGCCGATCTCCCCGACGGCCGTCACCATGGGCAACAACAGGCGCAGCTCGGCGCCTGCCGTGGCCCTGAGCAGGGCGCGCACCTGCGTGCGTAAAAGTCCGGCCGATCGAGGGAGAGGCGGATGGCGCGCCAACCGAGCGCGGGGTTCTCTTCCGCCGCCTGCCGCAAGTAGGGCAGCACCTTGTCGCCGCCGACGTCCAAGGTGCGGAAAACAACCGGCTTGCCTCCGGCCTCGGTCGCAAAACAGAGCGGTACATCTGCGTCTGCTGCTCCAGGCGCGGCAAGCGTCGCCGAAATGATGAACTGCAATTCGGTGCGGAACAGGCCGACGCCATCGGCGCCGGATTCGGCAAGGTGCGGCATGTCCACCAGCAGGCCGGCATTAATGTGCAAAAACACGCGTTCGCCGTCCTTGGTCAGCGCCGGCTTGTCGCGTAAGGCCCGGTACTTTCGATGCCGCCTCGCCTGAAAGCGGGCCTTGTCGGCGTAGGCGCCGATGACGTTGCCGGGAGGACGGATATGCACCTCCCCGGTGTTGGCGTCGACATATGATCGGATCGCCCTGGTCGACCCGCTCCATAACGCCGCGCGCGTTGCCAATCGCGGCGATGCCGAGGCTCTGGCGACGATGGCAACGTCGGCTTTGCCCACCCGTTTCCTCGATGATGAGACCACGCAACCTAGAGCGATCATAGTCGAGCAGATCGGCGGGCCCCATGCTGCGCGCCACCAAAATAGTGTCGTGTGGCAGCTTGGCGGCGACGGCGTGAGCCCTGGGCCGGCCGGCCAGGATGCGCAGCAGGCGGTTCGACAGTTCGTCGAGGTCGCGGAGTCGTTCGTGCCGAATAGGCCTCGGCCTGGCGCAACATGCGCACCCGCGTGTCGTTTTGCACGCGTTCGACGGCGGCTTCCGCCGTCATCCCTCGCTTGATGGCGTCTTTCATGCGCCGAAGCCAGCCGCGGTCGTGCGCGAACATGCGGTAGGCCTCAAGAATATCACGATGCTCGCCGGAGGCCGCCAGCTCGCCCTGATCGAGCATCTCGTCGATCGACGCCTTGAGATCTGCCACGGCGACGTCGAGGCGTCTTTCCTCCTCTTTGGGCTCCTTGGCCTCGAGCTCGGTCACCACCACCCGCAACTCGTGTAAAGCCGCATGACCAAGCGCCAGGCCTTCGGAGAGGGGCTGGCCGCGAATGAGGTGCGGAACCGCACGGCTGAACTCGGCCGCCGTGTTGACCCCCGCGACCGCGCCCGACAACAAATGCTCGGCCAGCACCATGGCCGTGGTCTGCAGCACTTCAACGTCTTCGTCGGAGTACTCGCGCTCGGTCTTGTTCTGAATGGTCAAGACGCCCAGCACCTCGCCGCCGCGCAACAGCGGCACGGCCAGGAAGGAATGGTAAATCTCCTCGCCCGTCTCCGGCCGATAGGAAAATGCCGGATGGTTCTGCGCGTCCGGCTCATTGATCGGCACGGCCAATTCCGCGCAACGTCCAACCAGACCCTCGCCGCGCCGCATGAAGGTGTTGTGAACCGCACCCGGGTTGAGGCCCTCGGTCGCGAACAGCTCGAGCGAGCCGTCCTGACGCTTGAGGTAGATCGAGCACACCTCCGCCACCATCAAACCGGCGATCTGACGCACGATCTTGTCGAGCCGCGACTGGCCGTCGGAGGGCTCGGCCATGATCTCCCTGAGGCGGCGCATGATGATGCGGAGCGCCGGCTCTGAGGATGTTAGCCTCGGACTGTCCCCGCCTCGGTTCTGCATCGGCGATCTGCCGCGATTTCCGCTCGCTTTTTCCGTCCGCCTGGCAACCATGGATGGCCATTTGCGTGGCCCGCCCAGCATCGCCGCCCTGAAGGTGCCCGGGGTCGGCTCGTCGCCGCCCGCGGGATGCCCATGCGTCAGTCTTTGCCCAAATCGTAGAGGCTGTGCAGCGTCCGCACTGCCAGCTCAGCATAAACGGCATCGATCAAGACGCTGATCTTAATCTCGGAAGTGGTTATGGCGAGGATATTGATGCCGCGCTCGGCCAAGGCCTTGAACATCTGGGCGGCGACGCCGGCGTGGCTGCGCATGCCGACCCCGATCACGGAGACCTTGGCAACGTCGGAGGAACTTTTCACCTCAAAGTAGCCGATCTCCTGCTTGGCTCCGCGCAGAACCGCGAGTGCCCGGCCGAGGTCGGAGCCCTGCACGGTGAAGGTCATGTCTGTATGCTTGCCGTCCGAGGAGGTATTCTGGACGATCATGTCCACGTTGATGTTGGCCTCGGCCAGCGGGCCAAAGACGCGCGCGGCGACACCCGGCTTGTCCTCGACCCTGATCAGCGAGACCTTGGCCTCGTCCTTGGCGTAGGCGATGCCGCTGACGACGTGCTGTTCCACGATCTCATCCTCACTGCAAATAATGGTGCCGATCTCATCCCAAGCTTCGGCCTCAACGGGTCGCAGGTTGTCGGGCGGCACGAAGCTCGACAGCACGCGCACGCGCATCCGGTGCACCATGGCGAGTTCGACCGATCGGGTCTGCAACACCTTCGATCCCAGGGAAGCCATTTCCAGCATCTCCTCGTAGGAGATTTTGGCCAGCCGTCGTGCCCTCGGCACGATGCGCGGATCGGTAGTGAAGACGCCGTCGACGTCGGTATAAATGTCGCAAAGATCAGCCCGCACCGCCACCGCCAAGGCCACCGCACTGGTGTCGGAGCCGCCGCGCCCCAGCGTCGAGATCCGATTGCGATTGGGCTCGATGCCCTGGAAGCCGGTGATAACCGCGACTTCGCCCTGTTCAAGGCGGGCCCGAATTCTTGTCGCCGGGAATATCCTTGATGCGCGCGACGCCGTGGGCATCGTCGGTCAGAATCTGGGATCTGCCAGCCTTGCCAGGAACGGGCTGGAATCGCCATCGATTGCAGCACGATGGCGAGCAACCCCGCCGTTACCTGCTCTCCGCTGGCAACGACGGCATCATATTCGCGCGCGTCGTGGAGCGGGGAGGCCTCCCTGACCCAGGTCACGAGCTGGTTGGTCACCCCGGCCATGGCCGAGACCACTACGGCCACGTGATTGCCCGCGTCGAACTCCCGCTTCACATGGCGCGCGACATTGCGAATGCGCTCCAGGTTGGCAACCGAAGTGCCGCCGAACTTCATCACCACAAACGACATGCGACCCGCTCGAGCCCTATGCGGTACCGGCCGAACCACCGGCGGCGGCAAAAATGCTCACCCCTGTTGTGGGCTTCGCGCGCACTCATAGAGCCAGACGGCTCCGGATGGAAGCACCTCAAGGCGGCCCGGGGCGGCCCGGGGCGGCCCGGGGCGGCCCGCGGCGGCGAGGACGCGCCTTTTGCGCCTATTGGTAAGGGACCGGCCGGCGGGCACGCCGCCGTTTGGCGCCCGACGTCGGCTAGCGCCGGCCAAACAGACGCTCGATGTCGGCAAGTTTGAGCTCCACATAGGTCGGTCGGCCGTGATTGCACTGACCCGAGTGGTGCGTGAGCTCCATTTCGCGCAAAAGCGCATTCATTTCCTCACCCGTCAGCCGCCGTCCGGCGCGCACGCTGCCGTGGCAGGCCATCCGCGAGCATACCGCCGTCAAGCACTCGGTGAGGAGCGCACCGGCGCTGTCACCCAGGGCTTCCCGCGCCAGATCCTTGACGAGGCCCCTGATATCGCCATCACCGAGCACGGCCGGCACCTCGCGCACCATGACGGCGCCGGGGCCGAAGCCCTCGAGCCGCAACCCCAACCCGAGCAAGGCATCGGCCGCTTCGGCGAGCCCCGCGACCTCCTCATCGTCCAACTCGACAATCACGGGAATGAGCAGCGCCTGGCGCGCCACGCCGCCATCGGCAAGCTGAGCTTTGATGCGCTCATAAACCAGCCGCTCGTGCGCAGCGTGTTGGTCGACGATCACCACCGAATTGCGGGTTTGCGCAACGATGTAGGTCTCGTGCAGCTGCGCTCGCGCGGCCCCGAGCGGGCGATCGAGAAGATCGGGCGCCGCGGGGGCGGCGGCGGCGCTCCAATCGCCGCTCGGCGCACTGACCCCTGCGAGCGGCGCCTGCATAAAAGCAACGAGTTCCTGGGGCGGGCGCGCGCCCTTCGCCGACCAGCGGCGCGTGGCCGACCAGCCTCCAGCCGAGGCAGAAGCCGCGTGTTGGCCTGGCGCCAGCGCCGCGATCATCGCCGTGCCCCCGCGTTCGGAGGCGCGATGTCCGGCGGCCTCCAATCCCCCGCGGAGCGCGCCGACCATTAGGCTGCGCACGCCGTTGACATTGCGGAAGCGGACCTCGGCCTTGCTCGGGTGCACGTTGACGTCGACCTCGCGCGGCGGCAGCGTCACAAACAGTGCAAGCAGCGGTGAGCGTCCGCGCGGGATCAAGTCGGCGTAGGCAGCCCGCACGGCCCCAATCAGCAATCGGTCCCTGACCGGCCGACCGTTGACGAACAGATACTGCTGCGAGCTATCGGGCCGATTGAGGGTGGGCAGGCCGGCGAAACCTCTGATGCGCACGCCTTCGCGCTCGGCCTCCACCGCCAGCGCATCGCTCAGGAAGTCCCGGCCCATAATGCGGCCGAGCCGGGCGAGATGCCCGTCCGATCCCGCTGGCTCTTGCGGAAGCCTCAAGCCCGTGCGCTCACCGGTCGTCAGGCTGAAGGCGATTGCGGGGTGCGCCAGGGCGATGCGCTTGACGACCTCGGTAATGGCGGCGTTCTCCGCCCGCTCGCTTTTGAGGAACTTGAGCCTGGCAGGCGTGGCCGAGAACAACTCGCGCACCTCCACGCGGGTGCCGCCAGCGAGGGCCACGGGGCGCACCGCGCGCTTAGCACCGCGGTCCACCACGATCTCGTGCGCGGCGTCCTCCTGGCGCGACCGCGATGCCACCGTAAGGTGGGCAATGGCGCCAATCGACGGCAAGGCCTCGCCCCGGAAACCCAGCGTGGCGATGTTGAGCAGGTCCTCCTCGGCGAGCTTCGAGGTCGCGTGCCGCTCGACGGCCAACCCCAGATCGGAGCCGCTCATGCCGATGCCATCGTCGCTGACGCGGATGAGCGATAGCCCACCGGCAACCGTGACGATCTCGATAGTCGTCGCCCCTGCATCGATCGCGTTCTCGATCAGCTCCTTGACCACGCTCGCCGGCCGCTCGATCACCTCGCCCGCGGCGATGCGATTGATCGTCTCGGCGCTGAGTTGGCGGATGGGCACGGTTGGCGCTATCTCCTCGGCACTTGCGAAAGGCCGTTACGCCCGCAATGTCGCGACCCGTTCGCGCGTGATAACCTTGGCCAGCTCGACGGCCGGCTGATCAAACGGATCGACGCCTAGCAGCCGCCCGGCGAGAATTGTTTCCAACATCAGGTGCATCATCAACGCGCCCAGACTTGCCTCGTCAAGCCGTTGAAGATCGAAGACGCGCACGGGACGGCCGGCGCGCGCGAGCGCTTCCGGCACGGCTACGGCCTGGGCCGCAACCAAATCCCCGACGGCCTTGCCGCCGAGGTAGTCGAGCCCAGCCACGCCCGCCAGATCTGTGGATAGCCGCGGTCCTTCCCCGGCCGTCGGCGTCCGCACGACCGTGATCAGATGCTCGCGCGGCCCATCCATAAAAAGCTGCAGTTGGCTGTGCTGGTCGACGGGGCCCAGGCAGGCGAGCGGCGTGGTACCTTGGCCATTCTTGCCCAGGCTTTCGGCCCACAGCTGCACGAACCAGTGCGCGAAGCGACTGAGCCGATCCGAATAGGGCAGCATCACCTGCGTGCGCACGCCGCGTTCGTGCGCGAGCGCCACCGCCACCGCGGCACCCACCGCGGGCGCGCAGTCTCGCGGCGCCGGCGCGGACAAGAGAGCTTCGACCACGCTTTGCGCCCCGGCACGCAAGGCACGAATATCGAGGCCGCGCGCCAGGGCCGGCAGCAGACCGACGTTGGTCAGGACGGAAAAGCGCCCGCCGATGCCGGTGTGATGCTCGAGCAGCGCAATGCCGTGGGCCTCGAACAGCCGGCGCAGCCCATTGACCGTGCCCTCGCGGCTGGGCTCGGTGATGCCCAGGAACAACTCGGGTATGCGCCGCTCCAGACCGGCCCGCTTAACCGCATCGAGCGCCGCCAGCGCCTGCACCAGCGTCTCCGGCGTGCCCCCGGATTTCGAGGTCACGACAAACCGAGCGCTGCTCAGATCAAAGGCGCCAAGCGCAGCGCCCAGCGTATGCGCGTCGAGATTGTCGTAAAAACGCGTGCGCGGGCGCGCCTTTTGCGCCGCGTCGGCGGTGCCGGGAATGCTCCAGCCGCCAAGCTGGGCCAGCGCCTGCCCGCCGAGGCTCGAGCCGCCGATGCCAAAAAAGACAATGGCGCGCGCCCCCGCCACCAGTTTGGCGTAGGCCTGCTCGACGGCCTCCAGGTCCGCCGTGTCCTGCGCAATACGCAACAGCGCCAGCGTGCGGTCGCCATAGCTTGCCTTGAGCTGCGCCAGGGGTGCGGCCAGCTTGTCGAGCCAGGTGCTGAGCTCTTGCTCGGTCAGCCCGTGCTCGCCGATGGCGCCCGACAGGCAACCCGCAATCGCGTGCGTAAAGGGTATGGCGGCAATGCGGGCGCTTCGGCGTGTGCTCATGGCGCGAGGCCTAGCGCGAATTCTTCTGCGAGGGAAGCGTGGGCCGCGATGGGGCCGGCAGCACCGCCGGTTAACGGCGTGCCAGCTCGTCGAAAACCTGAGCGAACTCGACGGCACCGGGTTTCTTGAGGTTGAGTTCCATGCGCTGCTCGAGCGCGGCCAACAGTTCGGCGGCGGTCTTCTCGCGCACGATGGTGTTGCGGTAGTAGCCGCCCTCGCTGAAAAAGTTCGAGGTTGGCATCGTGCGCCCCAATGGGGTCATCATTTCGAGGCCGGTGCGGGGACCGGCCAGGTTCATGAGTTCGATCTCCGCGCCGCTGAGCTGGCTGCGGCCGGCGGCCTCGGCCGCCTCTTTCAATCCCTTGAGTTTCAGGACCTGCAACCAGGGGCCCACGTCGGCGTCCAGATTGAGCGCGTGAATGCCAAGTCCGCTCGGCGTGCCGCCGAAGCGCACGTGCGCGGCCCATTCGTTGGGCACAGTCCGCGCCGCCCGCAACATGCGGCGAACAATGGTGGCCTTGTCGCGCAACCCGGCGGCCCTGGCGGGCGGCGTCCCCGGCTGTGCCGCCATGCCGATGAGCCGCTGCGCGAAACGCGTGCCGTGCTTGACGAGTTCGCTCACTGAATTAGCGTTGAGAAGCTGGGCGTAGCCAAGGGCGGAGGAAATCGGGCGGCCCTGTTTGGTCGCGGGGTTGATCCCCGATTGCATGTCATAGGTGCCCTGCCCGCCGGTTTCGAGCGCATAGATGCGCACCACTTGGTCCTTGCTGAGCCCGACCGCCAGCGCCTCGCGCGCGTAGCGGCGCTTGAAGTCCAGCTCCGTGCTCGGCGCCGGCACGAAGCCATATTGGGCTTTGGCGTTCGCTACAAAATCACTGACCTCCGGGAGGGGACGCGCCGGGGTTGGCGGCATGATCTCGACAACGAGCTTGGCGATCTCGGCGGGCAACTCCGCCCCGGCGTATTTCGGCGGCTGCTCGGCCACGTAGTCCTCGGTGCTCGGGGGTTGGGCCAGCATATGCTTGGCCCGGCGCGCATCTCGCTTGGCATCGACGCGCCCCCAGTAGCCGCGCAGCTTGACCTCGAAGGCCTCGCGGGCGCGGCGATAGTCGTCATAGATCTGGCGCTGGGCGGGGGTGAGTTTGACGGCAAGCTCCTGTGGCGTTGTCTGGCTCGCCGCCACGGCCGGCGCCACGACGATGGCCACTGCAATGAGGCCTGCGATCAGCTCACGCCGTCTCACGATTGACCCTTGACCTTGCACCAGAGCTGCCACGCTCGGTTAGCGCTCGCGCCGGATGTTGAGCGCCGGCTCGGCGCCAAGAAAAAAGCCGCGCAGGACCTCGCGCGCCGCCTCCCCCTGCTCGCGATCGAAAGCGTTGATCACGGCAACGCGAAAGCCCCCCGGCGGCATGGCATGCCGTTCAGGTGGCCGCTCGGGGTGAAAGGTGATCTGCAGGCTCGATATGCCGGGCATGCGCACGACCGTTTGCACCAGTTCGCGCGGCGGCTGGCGATACTGTCGCCCCGCTGGGCCGAACAGCACCAAGCTGGTATCCGTCGCGCCTATCCGCGTCCGCATAGGTCCAGATTGGTCACGATAGAGGCCGACGAAGGCATCGATCCAGCCCTGCCCATAAAGGTCGGGCCATTGATCGGAGAGCCGCAGGTGTGCCTCGATAATGCGGCCGCCGATCGTTTCGAGATTGAGCATGCCGGTGTAGCCCGCGAGATTTTGCTCAATCCAGTTGCCACAGTAGCTTTCGAGCTCGGCATCATGCGCCGCGTGCACGGTCCAGGTGTCGAACATCCCCTCGCCCACCGCGACGCCGGTCACGTGGCGCCACCATTGGGGCTCGCCATCCACTACGGCCACGTCGGTGGACACGTGGCGACCTTCCAACAAGGTCATCCAAAAATGGCCCGGTGCATGGTTGCGGTCGTAGTCTTCGGCGGAGGCGAGAATGCGACTGCCGGCGCCAAGGCCACGAAAGTTCATGATCGGTTTCGAGAAGACGGGAAACTCCGGCGGCCTGGTGCCGTGTGGACCGGCGAGTAGGCCCTGACTGAGCGCCACCTGCAGCTTGTCGAATACCCAGCGATGGCGTGGGTTCCACTCCCACGCCTCGGGGTCGTCGGTGGGGATAAAGAGGTCCTGTGGGCAGGCGACATGCTCAAAAAACTGATGGCGCCAGGGCGCTGGCTCGATGATCGGCACGGGGGGCTTAATCCGCTGCTCGCAACGTAGGCTCACGCGATCTTACGGCAGCTGGTATGCGGGCGCGAACAGGTTTATGCGCACGGCCCTTGGCCGCCCGGCGCCGCCGGTCGGCGCACCCCTGCCCGGTGAGCGCAAGGCGCCGCGCTCGGTGTGGCCCAGGGCCAAGCGGGGTGGGCCTGTTCCACGTGAAACACAGGGGAGCGCGCGAGCGGCTAGCCCGCGGGGCGGCAGCGGATCAGATATTTTTGCAGGCCGTCCAGCACCAGCTTGCGATGCTGGTTGTGGATGCTGGTGGCGAGCGTCAGCACGCCGGTCGTGCGCTGCGGTTTGAGTTCGGTCACGGTCAGGCGCGGATAGAGGGTATCCCCGGCATAGACCGGGGCAAGAAAGCGCGACGACTGCTCGATAAAGGCGATCAGTGAGTCTTCGACCAGAAACGGGAACTGCCCCGCCCCCGCCGCCGTCTGGATCAGCACCTGGTAGCCGTGGGCGAGCAGCTCCGGATGCCCATGCCGTCGACAATACTCACGGTCGTAATGGATCGGATGGTTGTCGCCCGAGACGGCCTGGAAAGCCAGGAATTGCGCCTCCGTCACGGTGCGTGAGGGCAACGGAAAGGTCTCGCCCAGATGAAACTCTTCAAAGTAACGGCTTGGCGCCAAGCGATGCCGCTCGGGGTCGAAAGCTTCGCTCACGGCCTTCGCCCCCGGCCGCTCGGGGTGGAAGACCGCGGCTGCGTCGCCGGCTCGGTGGCGCCTTGGTGGCGTCGCTTGGCAACGTCGGCGGCTTGCAGGTGCCGCCCCGAATCCAAGAGCTCGAGCATGTACTCGCGATAACTGACGCCGGCGGCTTCGGCCCGTTGCATGCGCAATTTCAGGATCGAAAGCGGTGGGTTCTTCCAAACCTCGGCGTGCGCCTTGCGCCAGCGGAAGCGCACGAAGGCATCGGCCGCCGGCTCGTCCAGAGGCGGACCCTGGTTGTGGCCGATCCGCGCCGGCGCCGACAGGCCCCAGCCGATAATCTCGGGCGGCGGCTTTGCCAGACCGCGCAAGGCCGGATGGAGGCCCCGCTTGCTGTTCCTGTCATAGCGGTCACCCATAGCGGCACCTACTTTGCCGCTGCGGGCGAAACACGTCGCTGCTGGGTCATGAGCCAGAGCGCGGCCCCGCTGACGGCAAACATTAGCGGAACGGCGGCCAGATTGATCACGACCCAACCGGCCTTGGCGGCCAGCACGCCCGAGACGGCGGCGGCCGTGGCCGTGGCACTGTAGACCGTAAAGTCGTGGCTGGCCTGCACCTTGGCGCGCTCGCTGGGCGCGTAGGTGGTGGTGAGCAGGGACGAGCCGCCGACGAAGGCAAAATTCCAACCGATGCCCACTAGCACGTTGGCCAGCAAGAAATTGCCGAAGCCGACGCCGGCGAGGTTGACGATGGCGCAGCCGAGCTCGATCAAGCCGCCGGCAGCGATGATGCGCAGGACACCGAAGCGCTGGATCAGATGCCCCGTCAAGAACGAGGGCAGGAACATGCCGACGATATGCGCCTGGATCACGCTGGCGCTATCGCTAAACGTGAACCCACAGGCCAGCATCGCCAACGGCGTCGCCGACATGGTGAGCGTCATGACCGCGTAGCCGAACACCGAGGCGGCCAGCGCCACGCGATAGGCGGGTTGCCGCGCGATCAGCGTCATTGGGCGCCCGCCGGCGGCACGCTCGGCGGCGCTCAGGCGCGGTATACGGATGAACTGCACGAGGATGCCGATGGCAATGGAGAAGAGTGCCATCGCCAGGTAGATGCCGGCAAACGTCACGGGCTGCAGCCAGTCGACGGCCCACTTCGCCGTTTGTGGGCCGAGCAAGCCGGCCAGCACGCCGCCCGCCATAACGAGGGAGATCGCCTTGGGGCGGAAGGTCGGCTCGGAGGCGTCGGCGGCGGCAAGCCGGAAATACCAAAAAAATGCCGCTTGCATGCCCTGCAGCACCGTTGCGAGGCAAAGCAAAGGGAAGCTCTGCCGAAAAAGGGCGAGCGTGCCGACCAAGCCGGCGCCGGTCCCTGCGACGGCGCCAAACGTGAAGCCCGCCCGCCGTCCGATGCGAGCCATCAGCAGGGAGGCCGGCACGGTGGTGCCCATGATGGCAAGGTGGACCAAAAAAATCGGCGTTGTCGCCAGCCACTTTTCCGTCTCGGCCAGCAGCATGTATCCCGCCAACGGCGTGGCGGAGATACCCATGGCCTGCACCGACATGAACAGCGCCTGCGCCAAGGCCAACAGGGCCACGTTGCGGCGCTGGTGGAGGGCGGCTTGCGGGGTTCGGGGCATTGCTTGGTCGCGGACGCTCGAGGGGCGGGTAACGGTCCCGAAAGACTACTGTATTTTTCTGCATATCGCGCGCCGGCGGCGCTGTCATCCCACACCTGGAGGTGATCCCCGAGGGCGGACGGAGCGCTGCCAGGTACTTTGGCGCCTTCGGGTCCCTGCAGCGCAAGCCAAGCCCATCGCCGGAAGTGTGCAAAACCGGCGACTTCCTCGGCATCGGTGCCATGCTCGAGGGCGAACCGAGCCGCGGCGCCGTCGTGACGACGTCGCGCTGCAGCCTCTTGCAGCTGTTCCACGAGGATTTTCACCGGCTCGAGACCGCCAATCCGGCGATGGCCTGGGTGCTGGGGGCGGTCGCGAGCAAGCGCGGGCCAAAGCCCACGACGAGCGGCCGGCGCCGCACGGCGCTGGGCGGCCGCCACTTGCGCCGGGCCGGCCAATGCCCCCATCTCGCAGGCAGCCTATGCCCGCCCCCAAAGGCCTGCGGAGGAGCCGACGCCCATGCCAACACCCCCGGTAGCCCTGCCCCCACTCATCCCGCGCGCCACCCTGTTCGGCAACCCGACGCGCGCGCAAGGCCAGATCGCGCCCGACGGCCGCTTCCTGTCGTGGCTCGCCCCGCGAGACGGGGTGCTCAACGTTTGGGTGGCGCCGATCGACGCCATCGGCGAAGCACGCGTCATCACCGCCGACAAGAAGCGTGGGATCCGCTTCTACGCCTGGGCCTACACCAGCCGGCACGTGCTTTACATGCAGGACGAGGGCGGCACAGAGGATTGGCACATCTACGCGGTGCCGATCGACGGTGGCCCGGTCCGAGATCTTCACCCCTTTTGCCGGGGTCAACGCGCGCATCGAGCAGCTGAGCCTCGATCACCCAGCGGCGCTGGCGGTGGCCCTCAACGACCGCGATAAGGCCTGGCACGACCTTTACCGCATCGACATAAACACCGGTGAGCGCCAACTGCTGTTGGAAAACACCGCCGAGCTCGGCGCCATTCTCACCGATCGGCAGCTCATTCCCCGGCTTGCCATCAAGCCGCGCGGCGCCGAGGGTGGCAAAATCGTCTATCGCATCGATGGGGCGCACCTGGACGAGATGCTCGTCGTCGCGCACGAGGACGGTCTCACCACGCACCCAATTGGCTTCACACGCGACGGGGCCACGCTTTACAGCATTTCCTCGATCGGCCGCGACAAGGCGGCGCTATTTGCCACCACCTGGGCGAGCGGCGCGGCCAGCGTGCTTGCCGAACATCCCAAGGCCGACATCAGCCGCGTGATCTCCCATCCGGTTACCGGCGTCGTCGAGGCGGTCGGAGCCAAGCACTTGGCGCTGGATTGGATTGCGCTCGATGAGCGCATGGCCGCCGATCTTAAGCGTCTGCACGGCGCACTACCGGGAGAGGTGGCGATCGCCGACCGCGCGCTTGATGATCGCCATTGGGTGGTGGCGGCGAACGCGGCCGAGAGCCCGACGACCTACCACCTCTACCGTCGCGATCGTGGTGAGATCAGCGAGCTGTTCATGACGCAGCCGGAGCTGAAAACCTATGCGCTTGCACCCATGCGCAGCGAGCTGATCCGCTCCCGCGACGGGCTCGATCTGCCGTCCTACTATACCCTGCCCGCAGGCGAGCACCTGCGCCCCGCCCAGCCGCTGGCGCTGGTGCTTCTTGTCCATGGCGGTCCCTGGGCGCGCGACGAATACGGCTTCAACGCCTTGCACCAATGGCTTGCCAATCGAGGCTTTGCTGTGCTTTCGGTCAACTTCCGCGCCTCCACGGGATTCGGCAAATCGTTCGTCAACGCCGGCGACCTGGAATGGGGGCGCAAGATGCACGACGATTTGCTCGACGCCGTGGCCTGGGCCGTCAAGGAAGGGATCGCCGACGCCAGCCGCGTTGCCATCATGGGTGGCTCCTACGGCGGTTATGCGACCCTGGCCGGACTGACGTTTACACCGGAGGTGTTCTGTTGCGGGGTCGACATCGTTGGTCCCTCCAACCTCGAGACGCTGCTGGCGACGATCCCGCCCTATTGGGCAGCCTTTTTTGAGAACCTGGCCCGACGGGTCGGCGATCCACGCACCGAGGCGGGACGCCGCTTGCTCAAAGCGCGCTCGCCGCTCTACGCGGCCGGCAACATTAAAAAGCCCTTGCTGATCGGCCAGGGTGCCAACGACCCGCGCGTCAAACAGGCCGAATCGGACCAGATCATCGCCGCCATGCGCGCCAACAGCCTGCCCGTAACCTACGTCCTCTACCCCGAGGAAGGTCACGGCTTCGCCGAGCCCGCCAACCGCATTGCCTTCTTTGCCATCGCCGAAGCCTTTCTCGCCAGCCACCTGGGCGGCCGCACCGAGCCGATCGGCAATGACTTCACGACGGCGACGTTCCTGGTGCCGGAAGGGGCCGCGGCGGTCCCCGGCTTGGCAGCGGCCCTCAAGATGACGGCCTAAGGCGAGGAGGCGCGAGCGCGCCGGCCCAGGGTGGCGGCTGCGCCAGCGCGCCAACAGGAGCGCGCCGCCGCGGGGGTTTGCTTGCCACACGCACGCCATCGAGCTGTGGCAACATGGTTAACAGTCCATTATAATCGCTGGGCTTTCACAGCGCGATGCCCGCGGGGATCGTGCGTGCGGGGAAGGTTGGGGGGTGCGATGGAATCCAACACAGCCAAGGCCTCGATCGGCACCGTATTGGCGGGCGGCCTGGGCGTTGCCGTCTATGCGGTGACGCTGCAGGCAGGTTCGCATACCGACGGGCGCATCGTGCTGGCGACCGGCAATACCCACTATCAGCAATTGGCCGAAACCTACCGTCCGGAATTGGAGCGCTACGGCGTGCGCCTGGAATTCAGGGACATGGAAGGTTTTGCCACCCTCAAGGCCCTGGTCGACGACAAATCCGAGATCAATGCGGGTTTCGTCAAGGGTGGACTGGTGGGCAGCATGCAGGGGCGCTTGGCCACCGAGAAGGCCAAGGGGAGGCACGTCGAGTACGCCAAGCTGCAATCGCTCGGCCGACTGTTTTACGAACCGATCTGGGTGTTCACGCGCGCCGATACGCCGCTGCAAAGCCTCAGGGACCTCAACGCCAAACGCATCATGCTCGGCACCCGCGACAGCGGTTCGCGGCGCATTGCGACCCAGCTCCTGCGCGCCAACGGGATTAATCTTGTGCGAGACGATCCCAAGCTCATCAGCGAGGAGCTGTCGGCGGACGCCCGCGAACTGCTGCAGGGCACGGCGGACGCAGCCATCCTGATCCTGCCGGCCGACGACGACAAAATCCAGTCGCTGTTGCACGTGCCCGCCATCCGCCTGATGGACTTTTCCGCCGAGGCCGAAGCTTACGACAACCGCTTTCCGGCGCTGACCAAGCTGGTGATGCGAACAGGTTCGGTCGAATTCCAGCCGCTCATCCCCTCGGCGGACATCACCTTGCTGGCCACCTCCGTCGCCCTGGTGGTCAAGCCGGAGCTCGACGCCTCGTTGGCGAGCCTCCTCACCCAAGCCATGATGAATAATCCGAAGCCCGGCTTCGATAAAAACGGCGATCCCGTGCTCTTCTACAAGCCCGGTGAATTCCCCTCCCCCAGCGATCCCGAATTCGAAGTGCCCAAGGAAGCGCGCCAGATCTATAAGACGAATGAACTGCCGTTCCTGCTGCGATTGGTCGCGCCGTTCAACAAGCGGATCGGTCTGCCCTACAACATCACCGCCTATACCAGTGCGCACGCCTCCAAGCTCGTTTTGTTGATCCCGGCGCTCGCCGTGTTGGTGCCGCTGATGCGGTATTTACCGGTCGCCTACGCCTGGAACGTGCGGCGGCGCCTACTCTATTGGTACCGGCAATTGAAGGCGCTAGAGCGCAGCCTCGACAGCGGCGGCGCCAAGTACGATCTGGCCGCACACCAGGCCGAGGTCGAGCGTATCGACAGCCACGTCCGCCGGTTGCGCGTACCCCTCTATTTTTCCAGCCAGCTCTATGACTTGCGCGGGCACATCGATCTCGTGCGACATCGCATCGCCGAGCGCCCGCCGCAGGAGGTGCGCATCGCCGCCGAGTAGCCCGCCGGCGAGCGGCGGCGGGGCAACCAAAGCGACACTTTGCTGTCGGCAACCCGCGACAGCGGCGGCGGGGGCGTCAATTTCCTGTTAGTATGGGCCTGCCTTGGACGCTGGCGCGGGGTGGCGTCTTCCCTGAGGGAAGCCGAGGTTGCCCAGGAGGATAGCCATGAGTGATCAGATCTCGCGCGCCAATGTCGAAGGCGCCCTCGCCGAAATTCGCCAACAAGTCGCGGCGCATTGGGGTTGGTTCCTGGCGCTGGGCCTGGTGTTGATCTTGGCCGGCTGCGCGGCCATCGCCTTTCCCCTGCTCTCCACGGTCGCCGTCAAAATTGCACTGGGCTGGGTGTTCCTCGTCGGTGGGATCGTGATGATCGTGCACGCCTTTTCGGCTTCGCAGTGGCGGGGCCTCGTCTGGGAGGCGTTGCTCGGAGTGCTTTATGTCGTTGCCGGCGCCTACCTGGCATTCTTTCCTCTCACCGGCATCATCACGCTCACGATTTTGCTGGCCGCGATGTTTATCGTCGAGGGTGGGCTCGAGATTAGCATGGCCCTGCGTGTGCGCCCGCACGAGGGCTGGGGCTGGCTGCTGCTGAGCGGTCTCGTTGCCGTTGCCGTCGGCCTGTTGATCGCGTTTGGCTTGCCAAGTTCGGCGGCCTGGGCGATCGGCCTCCTGGCGGGGATCAACCTGATCTCGACCGGCTGGGGTTTCCTGTTCCTGGCCCTGGCCGGCCGGCGCGCCGCCGCGGCGAAGCCTTGAGCGCGCGCCAACGCAACGCGAAGCGCTAAAGTCGCCAGCTCGGCGGCGTGCGGCAATAGGCGTAGGCCGCGCGAGCGCATTCGCTTAGAAAAGCATTTCGCCGCGTGCCGGTCCGGCCGTATCTTCCGGGCCGTCACCAGCGCCGGCGCGTTCGGTCTACCCCTGTTCGACGAGGCCATGCTTGCGAGCCACGACTGAGCCCAACATCGCCTTGTCGGTGGCGCCCGCCGATGAGATCAAGACGACCACGTGCTACATGTGTGCGTGCCGCTGCGGTATTCGCGTCTACCTGAAGGACGGCAAGGTTCGCTACATCGAGGGCAACCGCGAGCATCCGGTGAACCGGGGCGTCCTGTGCGGCAAAGGCGCAGCCGGCATCATGCAGCACTACTCGCCGGCGCGGCTGAGCACGCCGCTCTTGCGTGTCGGGGAACGCGGCTCGGGCGAATTCAAAGAAATTTCCTGGAACGAGGCGTTGACGCTCGCCAGCGGTTGGCTGGGCGAGGTGCGCGCTAAGGATCCAAGCAGGCTTGCCTTCTTCACCGGGCGCGATCAGAGCCAGGCCCTGACCGGCTGGTGGGCCATGCAGTTCGGAACTCCCAACTTCGCCGCGCATGGCGGTTTCTGTTCGGTCAACATGGCGGCGGCCGGCCTTTACACCTTCGGCGGCTCCTTCTGGGAGTTCGGTGAGACCGACTGGGAGCACACCCGCTATTTCATGCTATGGGGCGTGGCCGAGGATCACGCTTCCAATCCTCTCAAGATCGAGCTTGGCAAGTTGAAAGCGCGCGGCGTCAAAGTGGTGAGTATCAATCCCGTGCGCACCGGCTACGGCGCCATTGCCGACGAATGGATCGGCATCAAACCGGGCACGGATGGCCTATTCGCCGGCGCCCTGGTGCACGAGCTTCTGGCCGGACAGCAGATCGACGTCGACTATTTGCGCCGTTACACGAATGCCGGCTGGCTGGTGATCCAGGCGCCTGGCGCGGCCGATGACGGGCTTATCGCGCGCGACGGCGAGGGCAGACCGCTCGTTTACGACAAGCGTTCCGGTCGGCTCGCGAGCGCGCTAGACCCCGACGTATCCCCGGCGTTCTCGGGTACCTTCCGGCTGGCCGACACGCGCGAGGCGGTACCGGCGTTCCAGCTTTTGGCCCAGCGCTTTCTGTCGCCCGACTACGCACCCGAACGCGTCGCCGCCGCCACCGGGATTGGCGCCAGCACCATCCGCCGCATTGCCAGCGAGCTGGCGCACGCGGCCTTTGCACAGGCGGTGGTGCTCGACATCCCCTGGACCGACTGGACCGGGCGCCGCCACGACAAGACGATCGGCAGGCCGGTGGGCATGCATGCCATGCGCGGCATCTCGGCTCATGCCAACGGCTTTCACACCTGCCGCATCCTGCACGTGCTGCAAATCCTGCTGGGCTCGATCGATTGCCCGGGCGGCTTTCGTTACAAGACGCCCTATCCAAAGCAGACCCCCCCGACCCTGAAGCCCAAAGGCAAACCGGGCGAGGTCAAGCCGATGCAGGCCTTGCAGGGGCCCCATCTCGGCTTCCCGACCGGCCCTGAGGATTTGCTAGTGGATCACGCCGGCATCCCGCAACGCATCGACAAGGCCTACAGCTGGGAAGCGCCATTCGCGGCCCACGGGCTGATGCACACGGTGATCGCCAATGCGGCGCGTGGCGATCCCTACCCCATCGACGTGCTGTTCCTATACATGGCCAACATGGGCTGGAACTCGGCCATGAACCCGCCGGCTACGCTCGCCCACCTGAGCGAGAAGGACCCCGCCACGGGTGAGTACAAGATTGCGAAGGTCATCTACTCGGATGCCTACTTCTCCGAGACGGTCCCCTACGCCGACCTCGTTCTGCCGGACACGACTTACCTCGAGCGCTGGGACTGCATCTCGCTGCTCGACCGGCCCATTTCGGAACCCAACGCGCCCGCCGATGCCATTCGCCAGCCGGTCGTGGCTCCCGATCGCAACGTGCGGCCGTTCCAAAGCGTGCTGATCGATCTCGGCGCGCGCCTTCGGCTACCGGGCTTCAGCAATGCCGACGGCTCACCGAAATACCCGGGCGGCTACGCCGATTACATCGTCAATCACGAGCGCCGGCCGGGCATCGGCCCGCTCGCCGGACATCGCGGCAAGAACGGGTCGGACTGGGGCCGTGGCGAGCCCAATCCACGCCAGCTCGAACAGTATATTGCCGCTGGCTGCGTCCACGTTCACCACCTGCCCGAGCAAATGCGCTATTTCAAGCACGCCAACCGCGCCTTCATCGACTGGGCCGTCGATCTGGGCTTTCGCATCACGCCAACCCCCGTGATCTTCCAGCTCTACAGCGAACCGATGCAAAAGATGCGTCTGGCGGCGCGGGGGCATGGGCCGGTGCTGCCGCCGCGCCAGCATCGTCAGCGCGTCGAGACGTACTTCGATCCCCTCCCCTTCTGGTATGCGCCGTTCGAAGATACGCACGCCTGCGATCGCGACTTTCCGCTGCACGCCATCACGCAGCGGCCGATGGCGATGTACCATTCCTGGGGTTCGCAAAACGCCTGGCTGCGCCAGATCCACGCCGCCAACCGGCTATATTTGGCCCGGGCGCGCGCCGCCAAGCTCGGCATCAGCGACGATGACTGGGTCTGGATCGAAAGCCGCAGCGGCCGCGTCAAGGCGCAGGTGAAGCTCATGGAGGGGGTCAATCCCGACACCGTGTGGACCTGGAATGCGATCGGCAAGCGGGCCGGCGCCTGGGGCCTCGATCCGCAGGCACCAGAAGCCACGCGCGGCTTCCTCCTCAATCACCTGATCGCCGAGCTGCAGCCGGAACGGCCAGACGGCTACCGGTATGCCAACGCCGACCCCATCACCGGCCAGGCGGCCTGGTACGACCTCAGGGTGCGGATTGAAAAGGTGGGCGCGGCAGAGGCGCACGCAACCTCGCCGCGGCTCGCACCCCTGCGTCCGCCGCCGGGATTGGCCGGGCCGGGCGCGGCGCGACACCTCCAAGAGGCCGGCGCAACGCGCGCGGGAGACGAGCGATGACCGCCCTCCCCGCCGCCACGGCCAAGAAACTGGGCCTCGTCATCGATCTCGATACCTGCGTCGGCTGCCAGGCCTGCGCCACCAGTTGCAAGGAGTGGAACAGTGCCGGCTATGCCGCGCCGCTAACCGATCAGGCCCCCTACGGTGCCGATCCGCATGGGACCTGGCTCAACCGCGTGCACGCCTTCGAGGCGGGGGAGGGTACCGAGAGCCGGACGGTGAATTTTCCCCGCTCGTGTCTGCATTGCGAAGAACCCGCTTGCGTCACCGTGTGCCCGACCGGCGCTTCCTACAAACGGGCCGAAGACGGCATCGTATTGGTCGACCCGGACACCTGCATCGGCTGCAAACTGTGCTCCTGGGCCTGCCCCTACGGCGCGCGCGAATACGACTACGGCCATGGCGTCATGAAGAAATGCACGTTGTGCGTCGATCGCATCTACAATGATCATATCGCGGCCGAGGACCGCGTCCCGGCGTGCGTGCGCGCCTGCCCGACGGGGGCGCGACATTTCGGGGATCTCGGCGATCCTGACAGTGCAGTGTCCCGGCTTGTGGCCGAGCGGGGTGGCTTCGACCTCCTGCCCGAGTTTGGCTACCGGCCGGTCAACAAGTATCTGCCGCCCCGCGCCCGCCGGAATCTTGAGGCCGCCCCGCCCACTGCCACGGATTTGCCGGCACATCCCGGCGCTAGCGCACGCGCGGCACGCGAGGCCGACCCCGCCGAGCGCCTGTTCGCCTGGATCGACCAAATGCTCTCGCGGTAGGCCGCCGTGGACCGACCTAAGCGCCCGAGCCCGTCGTCCCGGTGCCGCCGAGCCGCTCCCTTGCCGCGCCAGCGCCGGTTGCTGCGCGCCATGCTGCTCCCCAGCCCCGAGCTGGCGAGCTCGCCGCCACCCGCGACCCTCAGCCCCCGGGCACCCCCTGCGGGTGACGGCCAAGAGGATCGGCCGCGGCGCAGGCTTTTCTAGGCAGCGCCGCCATGCACCCCGCCTACTCCGTCATTATTTTCACGACCGCTTCGGGGGCGGGCTACGGCTTGCTCGTTTGGCTGGCGCTGGCAAAGGCTTTTGAGCTGGCACCGGCCCAGCGCTCGTTTGCCGTGGTGGCATTCGGGCTCGCCTTTGTTTTGATCACCGCGGGTCTACTCTCTTCGACCGCGCACCTTGGCCGGCCGGAGCGTGCCTGGCGTGCCTTCTCGCAGTGGCGCACGTCCTGGCTGTCACGCGAAGGCGTTTTGGCGCTGGCAACCTACCTTCCGTCCGGTTTCCTGGCGCTGGGCTGGGCGAGCCTTGCGCGCACGAGTGCGGTTGCGCTGCTCCTTGTGCTGGCGACGATCGCGTCCGCCCTGATGACGCTTTTCAGCACCGGCATGATCTATGCCTCCCTGCGCACGATCCGGCAATGGCATCAGCCGTTGACGGCGCCGATCTACCTCGCGCTGGGACTTGCCAGCGGCGCCGTGCTCCTCAACCTCCTCTTGCGCGCCTTCGGCCCGATGCAACCTTGGTCGGCCTGGTTGGCGCTCGCCTGCGTCGCCGTCGCCGGCCTTCTCAAATGGGCATACTGGCGCGCCATTGACGCCGAGTTGCGGACCTACACGGTGGAGGCGGCGACGGGCCTCGGCCATCTCGGTAAAGTGCGTCCCTTGGAGCCGCCCCATACGGAGCCCAATTACATCATGCGGGAGATGGGCTACAGGGTCGCGCGCAAGCACGCCAAGGCGTTGCGTCGGGGGGTGGGCATCTTCGCCTTCGCCGTCCCAATGGCGATCTCCCTGCTGTCCCTCTTTGCCACGCCCATCGCGGCGTTCGGGCCCGCGCTCGGACTTGTCGGCTCGGCGATTGCCGTGCTGGCGCTGGCGGCGGCGACTCCTGCTCGAGCGATGGCTATTTTTTGCCGAGGCCGAGCACGTCGTCATGCTCTACTACGGCGCTGATGTGGCCTGAGCTCGCCCCGGCACGGCGTGCGCTTGAGGCCGTGCGGCGCTTTCGGGAAGGCCTCGCGAGGTCGAGGACGTCAGCTTAAGACCCTGCCGCAGCCTGCGGCTTGTGCCGCACCCAGGCGACCGTCGCGTGGTTTGACAGTTCCGGCTCGCCATGCAGCATTTGCGCCAGGATTTCGCCGCTGTCGGCCAGGCGCGGGCCGGGGCGATTGAAGTAGGCATTGCCGTCGGCAAAGAAGACGCGACCGTTTAGCACCGCATCGATCTCGGTCCAGCCCGGCTTGGCCTGCAGCAATGGCAGCTCGGCCAGACAGCGGTCCAGGTCGAAGCCACAAGGGGCGACGATGATCACCTCGGGGTCGGCGGCAACGAGCTCGTCCCAGCACATCCAGCGCGAAGGCTTGCCGGCAACCCCGAACAGGTTGTGGCCGCCCGCGGCCTCGATCAATTCGGGCATCCAGTTGCCGCCGGCCATCAGCGGCTCCACCCACTCGATGAAGGCGACCCGCGGTCGGCGACGCCGCATGGGTTGCACGGCGAGCGCCCGCAACCGCCGCTGCATCCCGGCCACGAGACCAGCGCCCTGTGCCTCGGCGCCCAGCGCCCGGCCGACGCGGCCGATATCGGCGTAGGCGTCGGCCAGGCAATCGGGCCGCAGGGACAGGATCTCAACGCGCCGATCGGTCCAACGGCAGACGGCCTCTTCGACGTCGCGCAGACTGACGGCACAGACATCGCAGTGGTCTTGGGTGACGATCAGATCGGGCGCCAGCGCGCCCAAGGCATCGGCATCGACGCGATAAACCGATAGGCCATCGCGCACGATGTTCCGCACGCGACGATCGATCTCTCCGCTCGAACCCTCGACCTTGAACTTCGGGGCGGTCAACGTCGGTAGGCGGGCAACGGCGGCGGGATAGTCGCACTCGTGACTGCGCCCGACCAACCAGTCACCACGGCCAAGCGCGCAGACGATCTCCGTCGCACTGGCGATCAGGCTGACGACGCGCAAGGGCTGCGCGCGCTCCTTGCTCGTCATGGCCCCTCCAGGGCCGGGCCCTGCCGCGGCTCGGCCGGCTTCAGGTCGCAGAATACGAAGCCGTCGCGGCAAACGAGGTCGCCCGGCTCGACGGACAGGGGCCGCTCGAACATCGGACCGTCCCAGACAAAGGTGTGAAACTCGCCGTTCTCGCCGCACGGATCGACGCCGGGGGGCAGTTCGGCCAACAGGTCTGCATCGAAGGTGCGGCCGGCAAAACGTGCCGGCAACTGCGCGCTATCGACGCAACTCAGATAGGCACCAATTCCCGCCGCGAGCATGTCGCGGGCCAGCGTTGCGGTCGCGCGACCCCACAGGGGAAAGATTGGGCGCATACCGCTGCCGGACAACGCCGTCTCGCGATAATGGCGGACCTCCTGCAGGAAGAGATCGCCGAACGCCATCGCCTCCACGCCGGCCGCCACCTGCCGGGCGACGAACGCCCCCATGATCTGCTCATAGATGTGGTTCGGGCAGGGAGAGGGAAGCGGCAGAACGAACAGGGGCAGGTCCGCGGCGGCGGCCTGCGCTTCGAGCAGGTTGCGCCGCACCCCGTGCATGGCGACGCGCCCGGCCGCCTCATTGATGGTCGTCACCAAGCCGACCAGTTCGACGCTGGCATCCTGCCGCAAGCAATTGAGTGCCCAGGCCGCGTCCTTGCCCGTGCTCCAGCTCAAAAGCGTTTTGCTCGCCGGCATGCTGCGATCCGAGGGCTGCGGCATGCTGCGGCGCGCAGTTGACGTTGCGGCGCGCCGCTGCCAAACCTTGCCCACTTATAGCACGCTGAGGGCGGACGCATGGAGAGCACGAGCCTGATCGCCGAGACGGCCGCGCGCCTTCTGCGCCATTACTGCGACCCACAGACCCTGAACCGTTCCGCCGGCGACGACTGGCAGGGGCCGGCCTGGGCTGCTTTGGAAGCGGCCGGCCTGCCGCTGGCCTGGGTACCGGAAGACCTGGGCGGCGCTGGCGTCAGCCTCGAGGATGGCTTCGGCCTGTTGAGCCTCGCCGGCCGCTATGCCGTACCGCTGCCGCTCGCCGAGACCCTATTGGCGGGTTGGCTGTTGGCGCGGGGCAAGATTGCCGTACCACCGGGGATGCTGACGTGCGCGCCAACGCGGCGCGGCGATAAACTCAGCCTGGCGAGGGAAGGCACCTTGAGCGGCCGGTTGCGTGCTGTCCCCTTTGCCAAGGCCGCCAAGCATCTCGCCGTGCTCGCGGAACGTGAGGACGGCAAAGGCGGTGCCATCGCCTTGATCGAGCTCGCCAAGGCTCGCGTGGCCGACGGTCGAAGTATCGCGGGAGAAGCACTCAACACGGTCAGCTTGGAGGCGGTGCATCCGATCGTAACCCGAGATGCGCCCGACGGGTTTGACGGGGAGAGCCTGCTCGCCATGGGGGCTGCGGCGCGCGCCATGCAGATGAGCGGGGCGCTGGCGGCGGTGCTCGAAATCGCCGTCGCCTATGCCAACGAACGCGTGGCCTTCGAGCGCCCGATCGCCAAGTTCCAAGCCGTCCAGCACAACCTGGCGCGACTCGCCGGCGAGGCCGCCGTGGCCATGGCCGCGGCCGGGTCTGCCGCCGATGCCATCGCCACCGCACTCGCGGCGCCGCACGACCGGGTACCGCGGGCGGCGCCAGGTTTCGACGACGCGCTGTTCCTGGAGGTGGCGGCCGCCAAGATTTGGGTCGGGGAGGCGGCCGGGGTCGGTGCCGGCATCGCGCACCAGGTTTTGGGCGCCATCGGCTTCACGCGCGAGCATGTGCTGCATCGCTTCACGCAACGGCTGTGGGCGTGGCGCGACGACTTCGACAACGAGAGCGCCTGGGCGGTGCGGTTGGGAACGCTGATCGCGACGCGCGGCAGCGAGGGCCTATGGCCGCTGTTGGCATCGCGGTGAGGAGGTGGATATGAGCAGTGCGCTGACCTTCGATCCGATCCGCTTGCCACCCGAGTGCGACCGGCTACGCGAGGAGGTACGCGCCTTCCTCGACGAGGAAATCGCCGCCGGCACCTATGATCCGCAGGAGCCAGGGAACGATCACGGCTTCAGCCCCGCGTTTAGCCGCAAGGTCGGGGCCAAGGGCTGGATCGGCATGACCTGGCCCAAGCAGTACGGTGGACATGAACGCAGCTTTCTGGAGCGCTACGTCGTCACCGAGGAGTTCCGGGTCGCCAACGCTCCGGTGCGACTCCACTTCGTCGCCGACCGCCAGAGCGGCCCCGTGCTCCTCAGGTACGCCAACGAGCGCATCAAGCAGGACGTGCTGCCGCGCATCTGCCGCGGCGAAGTGTGCTTTGCCATTGGCATGAGCGAACCAGGATCGGGTTCGGATCTGTTTGCCGCTTCGACGCGGGCAAGCAAGACCAAGGGTGGCTGGCTCATCAACGGTACCAAGGTGTGGACCAGCAACGCCCACCACGCCGACTACCTGATCGGGTTGTTTCGCACCTCACCGGCGACCAAGGACAACCGGCGGCATGGGCTGACGCAATTCCTGGTCGACATGAAGACGGCGGGCATCACCGTCAATCCGATCTACCAGATGACGGGACAGCACGACTTCAACGAGGTGGTGTTCCAGGATGCCTTCATGCCCGATGACCACGTGCTGGGCGAAGTCGACGGCGCCTGGAAGCAGGCGACCTCCGAACTGGCCTACGAGCGCAGCGGACCGGAGCGCTTTCTCGAGACCTTTTACGTACTGCAGGAGTTGGTGCGGGTGCTCGGCGCCAATCCCGACCTACGCGGCGCCGAGGGCCTCGGTCGGCTGGTAGCGCAAGTCCATGCCTTACGGCGCATGTCGGTGTCGGTGGCGGGCATGCTGCATGCGGGCAAGGAACCGGTGGTGGAAGCGGCGATCGTGAAGGACGTGGGCACGATCTGGGAGCAGGCCTTGCCGCACCGCGCGCGCGAGCTGGCGGCCTTCGTCGAGGAAGGCGCGAGCAATCGCGCCACCTTCGAGGAGCAGCTCCGCTTCGCGACCTTGATCGCGCCGAAACTGACCATCCAGGGGGGCACCACGGAAATTCTGCGTGGCATCATCGCCCGCGGCCTGGGCCTGAGATAGGTAAGGACCCCATGGTGAGCTGGCGACAGGCGCCAGGAAACGAGAAGGCCCCGGAGCTAGGACCGGGGCCTCTGGCCGGATACCGGGGCAGCGCGAGGAAAGCGCTTTCTCAGCGTCCTTGCTGGGCGGATACCGGGGCGGCGCACGGCGCGCGTTCTCAGCGTCCTGAAGTGGGACGTCGGACGGGGTAGCTTGTTCCCGAAATTGTTAATTTTGCTGGAGAAAAACATGCCCGCCTTCAAAGACATCAGCGTCGAGCACGCCGGTTGGGTGGCAACCATCGAGATTAAGCGGCCGCCGCACAACTTCTTCGATATCGAGCTCATTCGGCAGATCGCCGATGCTTGCGAAGCGCTCGACCAGTCCGCCGACTGCCGCGCAATTGTGCTGGCTGCTCAAGGAACGGCCTTCTGCGCCGGGGCCAAACTGGGCGAGGGTGCCGACGTGCAGGACGTCCTTGTCAAAAAATCCGAGACTGGGCAGGCCGGTCACCTTTACATCGAAGCCGTGCGCCTGTTTCGCACCGCCAAGCCGATGGTCGGTGCCATCCATGGCGCGGCGGTCGGCGGCGGGCTGGGGCTTGCGCTGGTTCCCGATCTGCGCGTCACCTGCCCCGAAGCCCGTTTCTCGGCTAACTTCACGCGCCTCGGCTTCCATCCGGGCTTCGGTCTAACGCACACGCTGCCGGCGCTGATCGGACCGGCGAAGGCGGCGATGATGTTCTATACAAGCCGCCGGGTTCCCGGCGAGGAGGCCTATCGCATTGGACTTGCCGATCTGCTGGTAGCGCAGAGCGAGGTGCGCGCAGCCGCGCAGAAGCTTGCCGCCGAAATTGCAGAGAACTCACCCCTGGGCGTACTCGAGACGCGCGCCACCCTGCGCGCCGGGCTCGCCGACCGAGTGCGTGCGGCCACCGATATCGAGCTGGAAAAACAGACGCGGCTGCGCCGGACCGCCGACTTCAAGGAAGGTGTCAACGCCGTCAACGAACGTCGCGTGCCGAAGTTTGTCGGCCAATAGCGCGCCGTCGTCGTGCCATGGAGGCCCGGTGCTAAGGCAGGCGCACGATCGCATTCTTGTTTCCACGCGCGGTCAGGGCTTCATTGACCTGACGGGGCAGGTCGCACGCTGGCTCACCGAGATCGACGCCGATGCCGGCCTCATAACCCTGTTCGTGCGGCACACTTCGGCCTCCCTCACCATCCAAGAGAATGCCGATCCCGACGTGCAGCGCGATCTCCTGGTAGCGCTCGATCGCGCCGCTCCCCGCACCGCTCGCTATCGTCACGGCAGCGAAGGCCCCGACGACATGCCGGCGCATATCCGCTCCATGCTGACGGCGACTTCGCTGTCGATTCCGGTGGTGGACACCAAGGCCGTGCTTGGCACGTGGCAGGCCATTTATCTCATCGAGCATCGCGACCATGGTCACGACCGAGAGGTGGCGCTCCATTTCCTTGGCACGCTCAAGTCATAACGTGGCGACAAGTCATTACGTGGGGCAAGCCATGACGCCGATCCCGGCCCGGCGCCGCGCGCATGAGCGCCGGCCAAGCCTGCTCACAGCGTGACAGCAGATGCGGCTGCCGCACAGCGCCCAGGCTGCAGGGCTAGAAACGCAACACGCGCAACCAGCGCATTACGTCGAGGACGCTCATGCTGGCGGCCGCCACATAGGTAAAGGCGGCGGCGCGCAGGATTTGCTTCGCCGCGCCCATGTCTTCCGGCTTGATGTAGCGACCGGCCTTCAGCACCGGCAGGGCGCGGCGGAAGCTGGCGTCGAATTCCACCGGTAGCGTCACGGCGTGCAGCACCATCGCCATCGCAAAGATCAGGACACCGCAGCACACCTCGATCAGGATCAGGTGTGGCGCCTTGGCGAGGGCGAGCACGACGGGCACGGCCAGCATGACGACCGCTCCCACCTTTTCCATCTGGATGGCCTGCTTGGCCAGACGCGTGCGCGCCTTGAGCGGCGGATAGCCGGTGGCGTCCTGCATGGCGTGACCCGCTTCATGGGCGGCGATCACGACAGCCGCCAGCGACCGACCGTTGAAATGCTCCGGCAGCAGGCGCACGGTCTTGGTCTCAGGGTCATAGTGATCGCCGAGCTTGGTCTCCTCGACGCGCACGTTGGACAGTTTCATTTCATCAAGAATATGCCGGGCGAACTCTCCACCGGTACCCGGAAAGTCAGGCCGCTCTCGCGAGTGCCGCGCGATCGTCTTGCGCACCCACATTTGCGGCAACACAGCGAGACCGAAGACCATGGCGAGCAAAAGCATCATCGCGGCCACAGGACAACTCCGGGGCAGGGACAGCGGGCGGCGCGCCGGCAAGCAGAAGGGCGGCAAGCCCGGATTTGGGGTCCGACCAGGCGCCAGCATCGCCGCAGCCAGCAAAGCCGTGCTATCTTAGCCAGTTTGCCGCGATTGGCATATGCCTACTTTCACGCCTGCCAACGAGGGGGAGCCGCCGCATGGCCAGCATCGCACTTCTCGACGATTACCAAAACGTGGCACTGAGCATGGCCGACTGGTCGGCGCTCCAAACAGCGCATCGAATCCAAGTCTTCAACGCGCGCATTGGGGATGTCGACGCCCTGGCACGCGCGCTCGCCAGCTTCGATGTGATCGGCATCATGCGCGAGCGCACCCCCTTTCCCCGCGCCCTTTTCGAAAAGCTGCCGAGCCTCAAGCTGCTGGTGACCACCGGCAAGCGCAACGCCTCGATCGATCTCGAAGCCGCCAAGGAGCACGGCGTCGCCGTATGCGGCACCGGCGGCGGCGGCCTTTCCACGGCCGAGCTGGCCATCGCCCTGATGCTAGCGTTTGCACGACATCTGCGACAGGAGTTCCACACCATGCGCCCAGGTGGCGCTTGGCAGGAAACGCTCGGCTTCGATCTCGACGGCAAGACGCTGGGCATTGTTGGGCTCGGTAATCTCGGCGCCAGGGTCGCCAGGATCGGAGCCGGCATTGGCATGAAGCCGATCGCCTGGAGCGAAAACCTGACCGAGGAGCGCGCACGCCAGCATGGTGCCGAACGGGTCAGCAAGGATGAGTTGTTCCGGCGCGCCGACATTTTGTCGATCCACAGCGTGCTGTCGGCGCGCACGCGCGGCCTCGTGGGCGCACACGAACTGGGCCAAATGAAGCGGAGCGCCTTGTTGGTCAATACCTCACGGGGGCCTATCGTCGACGAAGCGGCTCTCATCAGCGCCTTGCGTGAGGGACGCATTGCCGGCTATGCCGCCGATACCTTTGACACGGAACCGATGCCCCCCGACCACCCGCTGCGCCGCGAGCCGCGCGCACTCCTGACCCCGCACCTCGGATACGTGACGGCCGAGACCTATCGCGGCTTTTACAGCGGCATGGTTGCCACGATCGAGGCGTGGTTCGCCGGCAAGCCGATCGGGCTCCTGACCTGAGCCGGATCGATCCTAGCGCAAGGAGTACCCAACCACCGCGGCCGACCTGCTGCGTCGGGGCGCAAGCTTGCGCCGCGTCACGCTTTCAGAACGAGCAGGGCGTCGGCAGCAACGACGCCCCCGCCTTCGGGTCCGACGAAGACCGGGTTGATGTCGAGTTCCTTGAGGCGAGGGCCGAGCGCGGTCGCCATGGTCGAGACGGCCACGAGGGTTTGCGCAAGCGCTTCCTTGTCTGCGGGCGGCTTGCCGCGATAGCCGTCAAACAGCCTGGCGCCGCGCAAATCGGCGATCATCTCGCGCGCGGTGTCGAGGTCAAACGGGGCGATGCGATAGGTCACATCCTTCAGCACCTCGGTCAACACGCCGCCGAGCGCCAGCGCAATGGTGGGGCCAAAGCTCTCATCGTTGATGACGCCGATCAAAGCTTCGATGCCTTGTGCCATTTCCGAGACGAGCACGCCATCGATTTTGGCCGCGGGTTTGGCGGCCAGCGCGTGAGCGGTGACGCTGCACACGGCATCGGCGAGCGCAGCCTTCGCCACGCCGAGCTTCACGCCACCGGCCTCCGTCTTGTGCGGAATATCGCGGGAAACGATTTTGACGGCATAGGGCGGCGCCAGCCCGCGGGCGGCGACGGCCGCGTCGGCCCCAGAGGGTACGAAAACTTCCCTGACGATCGGAATGCCGAAGGCCCGCAACAGGGCCTTGCTTTCCGTTTCGCTCAGACTGGCGGCCCCGGTCGGCAGTTTAAGGTCCTTCGGCGTTGTCACCTCGGGCGGACGGCGGGGCAACAGTCGCCTTTGATCGGCGGCGAAGCGCGCCAGCACCGCGGCCGCGCGCGCCAGCCGAACCGGCGTGGTTACGAATGGAACGCCGGCGTCGCTGAAGGCTTTGATGGTCTCGGCAGACTTGGCGTGCCGCCCAGACCAGGCAACGTGCAGCGGCTTGTCGGTGCGGTTGGCAACGGCGGCGATGGCTTCGGCCGCACGGCGCGCCGAGGGGCCGGAAATGGAGGCAAGCAGGATAGACAGCTGATCGAGCCGCGGATCGGCCAACACGATCTCAAGCGCGCTGGTGAACAGATTCATATCGTTGAAGAAGCTGGCGGTGACGTCGGCCGGGTTCTCCGGCGAACCGAACGAGGGAACAATGCTGCGCAAGGCGGCCAGCGTCGCGTCGGAAAAGGACGGCAGCGTCATGCCGCCACGCACGGCGGCATCGGCATAGACGATGCCCGAGCCGCCCGAGATCGATAGCACACCGACGGAATTTCCTTTTGGCAGGCGCCCCTGCGCGAACAGTTTGGCGAGGTCCACGATTGGCTCGACGTCGTCGACCTCGATCAGGCCGGCCTGGCGCAGGGCCGCGCGGTAAAGATCATAGCTGCCGGTCATGTTGGCGGTATGCGAAGCCGCCGCCTTTATGCCCGCATCCGTGGTGGCGGCTTTCCAGACCATTACCGGCTTGCCGGTCAGCAGCGACTTACGGCCGACGTCGAGCAGGCGGCGTGCATCGGGCGTGCCTTCGAGATAGGTGAAGATCACCGAGGTGCCGACGTCGTCGAGGAAGGCGGAAAGCAACTCGGGGGTGTCGATGTCGGTCTCGTTGCCTGACGACACGCAATAGCGGAAGCCGAGACCCTGGGCCTCCGCCAGGTTGACGATGGCATAGCCAAACCCGCCCGACTGAAAGGCGCATGAGACGTCGCCCGGGCGAAAGTCGGTCTCGTCGGCAACGCTGCCGAATGCGGCCCAAACGCGCGCCTGCAGCGAGAGCATGCCCTGACAGTTGGGCCCGACGATGCGCACCCCGCTTGCCTTGACCGCGCGCTTCAGCTCGGCCTCGAGCTCGCGCCCCTCGACGCCGGTCTCGCGGAAACCTGCGGTGAGGACAACGGCATAGGCGATCCCGGCGGCACCACAGTCGCGCACCGCATTGGCAACTGCCGGGGCCGGCACGGCGATGATGGCCAGATCGCAGGGCTGCCCAATCGACCGGGCGTCCGGGTAGCACTTGAGGCCATGCATCTCCTGGTACTTCGGATTGACCAGAAAGATGCCCCCCGTATAGCCCGCGTTCTTCATGGCCTTGATCGGATGGCCTCCGATGCGGGTCAGATCGGATGAGGCGCCGATGATGGCCACTCCGCGCGGATGAAAAAGGCCCTCAAAACTCACGTGCTGCCTCCCGTCGCTCGCCGAGGAACCGCAGATAGCAGATTGCCGTTGTCTATTGAACCGTGAACCGACCGAGCTTAGCAGCCATGACCGCTTGTATGCACCGGTTCGGCCTCGCCTTTGTGAGCCTGCTGATGGCATTGGGCCAGGCGCGGGCCGAGACGCCGGCGGAGACCGCCGCCGCCTTCGGGCTGCTGGGAACCTGGGCCATCGACTGCCGGTTGCCGCCGAGCGTTGCCAACGGCTATCTGACCTACGCGGCGACGCCGGGCGGTAACATTGCGCATGATCGTGACTTTGGCTCGCAGCGCAACGTCGGCGAGGTGGTGCGCGCCTCCTTGACGGCCGGGGGCATTGATCTTGTCGTCTATTTTCCGGTTTCCGCGCAAAGTCGCCAGATCACCATTACCATGGCTGCTGACGGCCGGATGCGCACCATCGCCGACAGTTTCATCAATGCCAACGAGTACGCCGTGCGCGATGGGGTGTTGCTGGCGACCGGGACCCAAATGCCTTGGCAGATGCGCTGCCGTTAGCTGAAAGCCGTTTCCTCGCCAGCTTCAGCGGCGTCCCGCGGGCGTGGCGAGCGGCAGGCCGAGCGTGGCGCGGCGCCGCAACCAGGGGCTGGGGCGGTAGCGCGGCTCCCCGTAAAAGGCCTGCAGGCGTTCCAGCCTGAAAAGCACGCGCCTGGCGCCGAGGCGATCCCCCTCCAGCGGGCCGAAGGGATAGCTCAAGCCTAACTTGGTGGGCTTGTCGATGTCGGCCGGACTGGCGATGCCGCGCTGGGCCACGCCACAGCCGATATTGACGATCATCCCCACCGGGCGCTGCGCGACAAAGCCGGGGCTGTCATTGCTGACGACAACGGGCTGACCGTCGGCGGCAATGAGCCCATGGGCCGCATCGCGAAATTTCGGATCAGTAGCCGGCGTCACCATTAGGCTGCGTCGCCTTCATGCCGAACAGGACGTCGATTGCCACCGTGCGTGCGGCCTCGAGCTTGAGATCGACGACGGCGCTGGTGAGATCGTAACCGATCGGTATAACGGACGATCAGCGCCTCCGCGGTCGGCGCCTCGCCGGTCTCAAGCGTGGCACCCCCCGCGCTCAGCAACTCGAGCAGAGGAACCTGCCGCTCGGCGTGCTGCGTGCTTCGGCGCAGCCAAACCCATTTTGGACGCGCCGTCGCCGCGGCAACGGCGGGCTCGATTTTCTTGCCGTTCTCGTAGCGAAACCAACCAGCCCCGGTCTTCTGGCCATAAAAACCCGCGGCGACGCGCTGCGCCGAGAGGGAAGGGGCTAAAGGCCGGCTCGTTGTAAAACGGACCGTAGATCAATGTCATCACCGCGTGCTGGACGTCGATGCCGACCAGATCGGCAAGCGCGAGAAGCCGATGCTGAAGCCGGCGGCGCCCGTGAGAATGCGATCGATGTCGGGCACGGAGGCAATGCCTTCGCTAAGCAAGCGTTGCGCCTCGGGCACGAAGGCCCGCCCCGTCAGGGCACAGCACACGCGATCATCTTGGCGATATGCGCCACCGCCGCCTCGGCAGCCTCGGGCTTCTCATCGAAGGCGAGGACGCGCATGCCGCCCTGGGCCGTCACCTATGATCCCGCGCCCCATGGAACCGGTGCCGACGACCGCGATGAGGAGATCGGCAGCCTTGGGATCAAAGGGCATGGTTGTCTCCGCAAGCGGCGCTGCGCGGCCGGTTCATTGACCCCCAAAACGAGGCCGTGCCATGGTCTAACCGCTACCGGCCAGCATGACCCGAAGGGCGCCCCCCTATGATCACGGTCGAACAGGCGATCAGCGGACGACGCAGCGTGCGGGCATTCCTGGCGAAGCCCGTGCCGCGCGAGCTGATCTTGCAGATCCTCAAGATCGCCGGGCGCGCGCCTTCGGGCAGCAACGTGCAACCATGGAAGGTATGGGTGCTCGAGGGCACGGTGAAAGTCGAAGTGGCGCGCGATCTGGCGGAGCGCTACGACCGGGGCGCGCAGGTGCCGCGCGAATACAACTACTATCCGGAGACATGGCGCGAGCCATACCTGGCGCGGCGACGCGCCTGCGGTTGGGGCCTCTACGGGACCCTCGGCATCGGCCGCGCTGACAAGGACAAGATGCACGCCCAACACCGCCGCAACTTCTTGTTCTTTGATGCGCCGATCGGCCTCATCTTTTCCATCGACCGTGACCTGGAGCTAGGCTCCTGGCTCGATTATGGCATGTTCCTGCAGTCCATCATGGTGGTGGCGCGGCAGTTCGGGCTCGAAACCTGCCCGCAGGCCGCCTTCCTGGTGTTCTACGACGTGCTGCAGCGTCGACTCGGCATCCCGGCCGAGCAGCAGATCGTCTGCGGCATGTCGCTGGGCTATCCAGATTGCACGGCGAAGGTCAACGCCTTCACGCCGGAGCGCATGCTGCCGGAAGATTTTGTGACGTTCGTCGATCAATTGCAGACCTAGCTGCCACCCGCCGACAAATCTTTAAGCCGTTTAGCGCACGCGGCGCGGGTTCATGTAAAGATCGGCCTCTTGTTTCTCGAGCTTCGGCACGTATTTGCCGCTCGCGATGTCGCGCGCCAGCCGGCGCAGGTGCCGGCGGCAGTCGGCGTTGAAGATCAGCATGCCACAGAACAGCTTGAGCACGACCATCAGGCGGGCATCGGCGTGCTGCGTCTCGACCCGACCCCGCCACTTGCCACCGATCGAGAACACCTTGCCGTCGAGGCCGCCGATGGCTTGGTTTTGCTGATTGTAAAGAGTGTAGTCGCCGCCGAGATCGATGAAATCGCGACGTAGGCGGAAGAACTGCGGCTTGCCGCCCTCAAGCAGAAAGAATGAGAAGTCCTCCGGCAACAGCGGCCACTTGTTGGCCGAGCGCTCGAGATAGACGACGTTCTCATGGTCGCCGACGTTGATGGAAAAACAGCTGACGGGCAGCCCGCGAGCGCCGAGCGTCAGCTGCAAGCTGCGCCCGATCATGAGGTCCATGGTGGCGCGCCAGTTCACGGTCTCGTTGAACAGCTTGAACACCAGGCGTTTGTCCATGCCGGTGTTCTTGCGCCACAGATCCTCACGATAGCCGAGCAAGCCGGTGCGTTCACCGTTCTCAATGACCTCAGCGAAGACATCCATATCGGTGGTGAACTGCCGGGACTTGGCCCGATTCCGGCTGTGCTTGTAGAGGCCGAATTCGACCGAGTTAAAGGACGTAATCCAGACGTCGACGACGAATTCCGCCCAGCGTGGCTTCGTTTTTGCCTTGGCGGTTTCCCCTCGCGCCGGGCTTGCCAACTTTTCTGCGCTGGTGATGGTGACGGCGCTTTGCAGCACCTCGGCCTTGGCCTCGCGCGCCGCCTCGGCCGCCGCCGCGTTTGCCTCGACCTCGAGCGCCGAGGTCCTGCTGCCGTCCGCCATGACACCCGCCTCCTCGCATCGGCCCGGACACCCCAGCGGCAACCCCTGGCGCGACTGAGCGGCGCGGCGGCTGCGACCGGCGGCGAGCTGTTCCTTGACTTGCGGTGCGCCGGCACGTGAAGGACAGTGGCGCGAATCAGTCGTGCGACACTAGCAGGTCGCAGCCGACAAGTGAGAGTGGCGGGGTGACGTTGTGCGCAGGATTTGCGCGGCCGTGCGCCGCCGCTAGCCTATGCGCGGACAGGGCACGGTTGCCTATTGGCCCTTCGCGGCCGCGCTAGGCGCGTTGGCCGAAAATTTCCGAGCCGACGCGCACGTGCGTGGCGCCAAAGTGAATGGCCGTCTCGAAGTCGGCGCTCATGCCCATGCTGAGTTGGGCGAGGTCGAGTTCGGCGGCGAGTTTGGCAAGAAAGGCAAAATGAACGCCGGGCGCCTCGTCGGCGGGTGGAATGCACATGAGGCCGGCGATGTCGAGCTTGAGCTCTTCGCGGCAAAAGCGCAACAAGCCCGCGGTCTCACGCGGCAGTACGCCCGCCTTCTGAGGTTCCTCGCCGGTGTTGACCTCGATGAAAAGCTCAAGTTTGCGGCCCTGTTTGAGTATGGCCTCGGCGACCGCCTCGGCGATCTTGGGGCGGTCGATGCTATGGATGGCGTCGAACAGAAGCACTGCCTCCTTGGCCTTGTTGGATTGCAGGGGACCGATGAGATGCAGCGAGACGCCGGGATAGTCTTGCCGCAGCTGCGGCCATTTGGCCTTGGCTTCCTGCACCCGGTTTTCGCCAAAGACGCGGTGGCCGGCCTCGAGCACGGGCCTGATGTGCCCTGAGTCAAAGGTCTTGCTGACGGCGATGAGGGTCACCGCGTCGGCCGCACGCTTGTCGGCCACGGCCGCGGCCGCAATGCGGGAGCGGACGACGGCGAGGCGGGCGGGGGAGCCCGTTTGGCTCATGCGGCTCGTGCCTTTGCTTGGTGCCGCGAGGCGACCCGTGCCACACGGCGCGGATCGGGCCCGAAGGCGGGCTCATCGCTCGCAAGCAGGTCTAGGTAGCTGCGGTTGACGAAGATCTTGGCGCCCCAGCACCGATCCTCCCGCAAGATGCCGAGCCGCACCAGCTCCTTGAGGACACAGGAGGCGTGATGTCGCTCGCTCGGGCGCCGCGCGACCGGATGCTCCGGCAAAAAATGCTTGAGCGCCCCCGCGCGGACCTGGGCCGCCGTGGCCTCCAGCACCGCACGGATGGTCGGGATCGTTTCGCTGCTCCAGGCCGCCGCCAGTTCCGTTGCCCTCAGCATGCACAAAAGCCAGGGCTGCCAATCACCGCACGTCGTCACGCCCCCCAGCAAGCGGTCATAGCCGCGCCAAAGATAGCCACCGAGATTGAGGTTCGGCGCATCGATGAGCCCGTCCTTCAGCAGGGCCAGCAGGTCGACACTTGGCCCGGTCGGGCCGCTGGCCCAAGCGAAGGGTTGTCGCGCCAGCAAGTGGTGGGGCTGCAGGGCCATGCCGACGAGGCGATCGCGGTGCGAGGGCAGCGTGAGGCTGCCTTCCCAGGCGATAAGGGCCAGGGTGGCGCCGGCGGCGGAAGGCGAGCCGACGCGGCCACGGCGGCTTGGCCCCCGAAGGCCCCGAAGGAGGACGCCCTGAAGCAGGCCGCCCCGATAGCACGCCGCTTCGTCGCACCCTTGCGAGGGCGCAGCTCGGCAAGGCGGGGCTCGGCTGCTCGCGATCGCGGCAGCGTCCTGGGCCTCCAAGCCCGTCATGGCTGCCGCCATTGCCGGGGTAGACGGCGGCTGGGTCGTGAGCCTGAGCTTGGCCAGGGCGGCGTGGACCGCCAGGCAGGACGTCAGGACCGCCCTGGTTTCCAGGTCGGCCGCGGGCGGCGAGGCCGGCAGGTCGGGGCATGAGTTGGCGGCAGCGTCGGGCATGCGTGGGTGCTTCCGACCGCCCCTAACGGACTTCTCATGTCGACAACGCCTGACTTTTTCGCCATGAGAGGCACCCAATGTCGCGGCTGGCGGCAGGCGCGCGAGTGTCGTGGCGGTTTTTTGGCCCACCAGGTCCCCATGATGTCCTCCTTGCGCCGTGACGCTAGCATGACCTTCGGCTCATGGAAGAAAATTTCGATTTTGCTGCCATGAGACGAAGCGGGTTTCAGCTCGGATGACGGACAGCACCATGGCAAGCGAACGCTACAACGCGCCCGTACGCGAGAAGTACTGGCAGCAGGTGTGGACCGAACGCGGCAGCTTCCACACCCAGGACAAGAGCAAGAAGCCCAAGCGCTACCAGCTCGAGATGTTCCCCTATCCTTCGGGCCGCATCCACATGGGGCATGTGCGCAACTACACGTTGGGTGACGTGATGGCCCGCTATATGCGCGCCAAGGGCTACAACGTCCTGCATCCCATGGGCTGGGACGCCTTCGGGCTACCGGCCGAGAATGCCGCCATGGAGCGCAAGATTCACCCGCGCGCCTGGACCTACGACAACATCGACACCATGCGCGCCCAGCTCAAGGCCATGGGGGTCTCCATCGACTGGAGCCGCGAGTTCGCCACCTGCGATCCGTCGTATTACGCCCATCAGCAGCGGCTGTTTCTGGACTTTTTGAAAAAGAAGCTGGCCTACCGCAAAACGGCGAAGGTGAATTGGGATCCCGTCGAGAACACCGTGCTCGCCAACGAGCAGGTCATCGATGGACGCGGCTGGCGCTCGGGGGCGGTGGTGGAGCAGCGCGACCTCACCCAGTGGTTCTTTAGGATCACGGCCTACGCCGAGGAGCTGCTGAGCGCGCTCGACGGCTTCGCTGGCACTTGGCCCGATTTCGTGTGTACCTCGCAGCGCAACTGGATCGGTCGTTCCGAGGGCTTGGAGCTCACCTTTGCGCTGGAAGGTGCGAAGCTGCCCAAGAAGCTCGAGAAACTGGTGATCTTCACGACGCGCCACGACACGATTTTCGGCGCCTCGTTCATGGCCATTTCGCCGGAGCATCCGCTCGCCCAGCATCTTGCCAAGAAAAACCAGGGGCTCGCCGCCTTTATCGAAGACTGCCGCAAGATCGGCACCACCGAGGAGGCCTTGGCGCGGGCGGAAAAAAAGGGATTGGACACCGGTATCTTCGCCGTGCATCCGTTCCGGCCGGAGCTCAAGCTGCCGGTCTATGTCGCCAATTTCATCGTCATGGGCTACGGCACGGGCGCCATCTTCGGCTGCCCGGCGCATGACCAGCGCGACCTCGATTTTGCCCGCACGTACGGGCGCAACGTGCTGCCCGTGGTGCTGCCGCCCGGCGCCGATGCCGCGACCTTTGCGATCGGGGCAGAGGCCTATCTTGGCGAAGGCAGCATGATCAATTCACAATTCCTGGATGGGCTCAGCATCGAGGAGGCCAAAGCCGAAATCGCCGCCCGCGCCGAGGCGCAAGGCCTCGGCGTGCGCAAGGTTAACTATCGCTTGCGCGATTGGCTGATTTCGCGCCAGCGCTATTGGGGTTGTCCCATTCCTGTCATTCACTGCGCCAAGGACGGCATTGTCCCAGTCCCCTATGCGGAACTCCCCGTGACGCTGCCCGAGGACGTGACGTTCGAGAAGCCAGGCAACCCCCTCGATCATCACCCGACCTGGAAGCACGTCGCCTGCCCCAAATGCGGTGCACCCGCCGTGCGCGAAACCGATACCATGGACACCTTCGTCGATAGCTCCTGGTACCAATTCCGCTTCACGGCACCCCACGCGGCGACGCCGACCGACAAAAAGGCCCTGCGCTACTGGGCACCGGTCGATCAGTACATCGGCGGCAAGGAGCACGCCGTTCTACACCTGCTCTACGCCCGCTTTTTTACGCGCGGCATGAAGGCGACCCGGCACGCCGAGATCGATGAACCGTTTAGCTCCATGTTCACGCAAGGCATCGTCATCCACGAGACCTACCGCAGCGAGACGGGCGAGTGGCTGCTGCCGAGCGAAGTGAAGATCGAGGGAGAGGGCAACGCGCGCACGGCTAGCGCCGTGAGCAACGGCCGGCCGGTGACGATCGGCTCCCCGGAGAAAATGTCGAAATCGCGCAAGAACGTGGTCGATCCCGACGATATCATCGAGCATTACGGTGCTGATACGGCGCGGCTGTTTATTGTCTCCGACAGCCCCCCGGATCGTGACATCATTTGGACCGAGGCGGGGGTGGCAGGCGCCGGCCGCCAGGTCCAGCGTATTTCGCGGCTCGTCGACGAGGTGGCCCAGCGCAAAACGGCCAATGGCGCCGGGGGCAAGCCTGCAAGCTTCGGCGCCGAGGCCCTGCAGCTGCGCAAGCTTGCGCACCGGGCCCTGAACAGCGTTTCACAAAATATTGAGGCGCTTCGCTACAATGTTGCCGTGGCCCAGCTTTATGAACTCACCAACGCCCTGTCGGCGGCGCTGGACAAAACCGGAGAGGGTCTGGCCTGGGCCGTGCGCGAGGCCACGGAATTGCTGGTGAAAATGATGGGACCGATGCTGCCACACTTGGGCGAAGATTGCTGGGAGCGGCTTGGCTACAACACACTCTTGGCAGATCAGCCGTGGCCCGCGCCAGAAGGGGCCTTGCTCGTTGACGATATGATTACCATTGCCGTACAGGTAAATGGCAAGAGACGGGATGAACTTACGATCGCCCGCACGGCCACCAAGGACGAGATCGAAGCCGCTGCGCTGGGTCTTGAACCGGTGGCGCGCGCATTGGCCGGCCGACCGGTCAAAAAGGTGATCGTGGTGCCGCAGAGGATCGTGAATGTCGTCGGATAAGGCTCGCATGGCTCAGACGATGAGCCGCCGAGGGCTTTTGCGGGGACTTTCGCTGCTGCTCGCTTCCATGCCGGCGTTGAGCGCGTGCGGCAATGGCGGTTTTCGGCCACTCTATGGCACGACCGCCTCCGGGGCGGGCATGCAGGAGCGCCTGGCGCAAATCGACTACGCCCCGATCCCAGGCCGCGTCGGCCAGCGCATTAGAAACGAATTGATCTTCGACAGTACCGGCGGCGGCAACCCGCTGCCCCCAACTCATCGTCTCGAGATCGTCGTCAAGGAATCGGTGCTGTCCACGCTCGTTACCAATCAGGGCGAGGCGCTGGGGCAGATTTACGCCATTCAGGCCTCCTTCCGGCTCATCGACATGAAGAGCAAGGACAAGAAGGTGGTGCTGCAGGGTACCAGCCACGCCCGCGCCGGTTTCGAGCGCTTCCAATCCATCTACTCCAACGTACGGGCACGCGAGGACGCGGAAAACCGCGCCGCGCGCACGGTCGCCGACGATCTGAAGACGCGTCTTGCGGCCTATCTTTCCGGTGCGGCTTAAGCAAAGGCACCGGACTTTGGCGGCCGCCGACCTAACGTGCCGCCGACCGTGGCCGCCGGAATGACCCATGGTCGCTGTCAAGACCCATCAGGCCGAGGCCTTTTTGCGGACCCTCGGTCGCCTGCCGCAGGCCATCCTGCTTTATGGCAGCGATGCCGGCCTGGTGTTGGAGCGCGCCGCCCAGCTGGCCCAACGTCTGGCTGCCGAGGACGATCCGCCGGGCGAAATCCTCCGGCTCGATGACACGAGCCTCGAAGACGACCCCAACCGCCTTCTCGTCGAACTCAAGACCGTGCCGATGTTCTCGGGGCGCAAAATCCTGCGCGCGAGCGCGGGCCGCCGCATCACGGCCGCCAGCTTGCGGCCACTGCTCGAGGAGGGCCCGCTTGAAGGCTACTTGATCGTGGAGGCCGGCAACCTGCGGCCCGACGAGGCGTTGCGCAGCCTGTTTGAGAAATCCGCCGCCGCGGCCGCCATCGCCTGCTTTCCCGATGAGGCGCGTGACCTAGAGGCCGTGGCAAGGGACGTCCTGGGCAGCGCGCATTTGCAAATTACGCCGGAGGCCCTCAGGCTGCTGTTGTCCCGGCTGGGCGCCGACCGGGCGCTCTCGCGTGCCGAAATCGAAAAGCTCGCCCTCTACGCCAGCGGCAAGGGCAAAATCGAGGAGGCGGACGTGGAGGCCGCCGTTGGCGATGCCGCCGAACTCGCCACCGATCGGGTAGTTTTGGCCGCCGGCTCGGGGCGCCTCGAGGCGGCACTCAACGAGTGCGACCGCTGCGTGGCCGGCGGCGAGAACGCACAGGCGATTATTGCCGCCCTGCAACGCCATTTTGTGCGCCTGCACGCCATGCGCAGCGCCTTCGACGGCGGGCGCATGCTCGAGGACATTATGCGCCAGCAGCGCCCGCCGCTGCACTTCCGGCGTAAGGCCATTGTCGAGCAGCACTGCCGAGCCTGGACGCTTGCCGCCCTCGACGGGGCGCTCGGCCGCATTAACGCGGCGGCCAAGGCCGCACGGCTCAACAGCAGCATCGATGCGACGCTGGCCGCGAAGCTCATCATCGATCTGGCGGCGATGATTGGACAGCAGGCCCGGGCCGGTGCCGAGCCTAATCCGCGCGCACCGCCATAGCCCGCATCTTGTCGCGGCTGTCGGCATCGGCCGGGGTTGGGTGCACGCTTCGGCGCACCTCATGAAACGGGCCAAGCTCACGCCGCCCGCAAGCCCGAGGTGCGCGTCAATACCTCCGCTTCGGTCGGCAACTGCGCCTCGTAACCCAAGACCTCGCAAACCTGCTGGGTGCTCGCAAGGATGCCTTCGGTGGCGCGCCGGCACTTTTGCTTGGCCACCTGCACGACGTTCTTGGTCGGGTAGGTGCCGAGAATGGCGATTTCCCGATCGAGCAGGCCAACCTGCTCGCTTACCTCCTCTTCCAATTGCTCGATGCGCATGCGGGCGCCGTAGTTTCTGATCTGCGTGTAGGGAGCGCCCTTTTGGAACACCTTAAGACAGCGGCGCAGACGTTCGACTTGATCAGCCAACGTGCGCGCCTCAGCCGCGGGTTCCGGTCGGGGTTGCATCTCGGCCATCTTCAAGAGGACGAAGGCCTCATCGCGCATGGCCGCAGCGGCATCAGCGACATACTTCTCGAACGGCTGCTCGTCGGCCCGCGCCTTGTACTGCACCATCCAGGCCGACCCCGCCAGCGCCATCATGGCCGTGGCGACGCCGGCGATCCCGCTGTCGATGGCAAAGCCATGGAAAAAGATCATCCAAGCCCAGCCCATCTCCAACCCGGCGCACCAGGCCGTCAGTACCAATGGCAAAGAATGGGAATGGAGCAGCTTGGCGAGGCGGCCTCGCGACGTCGCACGCTTTGCCCTAGTCTCCGAGACCTGCATTCTCGCCGACCCCTGCCGCATTGAGCGCGCGTTGCCCGCGCCGCATCGCTGAGCGTCGGCGTTTTCTAGCCGATTTCGGGGCGCCTCTGCGTCCTCGGCGCGCCAAGGCGCAAAGCCAATGGTCACCGATTGGTCCCGTGTGGCTCGCGACCGCCGTACCTCAGCGTCCCCAGCCGCCGTACCCTCCTTCAAAGGCGTCCTCGTTGTACCAAAACGGCTTGGTGCCCGGTGCGCCTTCACTCGGGCAACGCTGCACGACCCGACCGTTGACAAGGGCGTAAAAGGCACAGCCGCGCACTTGATAGCCGCTCACCGGTGACACCGGGCCGGTCTTCGCTTTGGCGCCATTGCCCGCCACCGCCTTGGGCGCAGGCTTGCTTTCGCTCGCTGGCGCGGCGGTCTTTTTCGGGCCTGTGACGGGGCAGGGCATGCCCGGCGTGTAGACGGTCTCAATCATCTTGCAGGCCTCCCGCAGGGCATCCGCCATCGTTGCGTGCGGTGCACTGCTCCAGGCGACCTCGTCCGCATCGGCCGCGGCACCGTTCCGCCTGACCTCGGCGCGGTACTGTCCCTCGCCGAGACGTTGTGTAGCGGGAGCATAGCGCACACCGCCGTTTGCGAGCGCCGCCGGCAGCGGCGAAGGTCCTTGAGCGAGGGTGGGAGCACTCAGCATCGTGCCGAGCAGGAAAGCCATCAGGCGCTTCATGGGCAGATCTCCAAAAAAGGGCAATTCGCTAGTCCCGCACTGCGGAAGCAGGAGCTTGGAAGGTTTAAACGCTGCCAGCGGGCGCGGCAGAAATTTTGTGAGCGGCAGGAGCCTCCTAATCCGACCACGCCATAGTCAACGTTAGGAAAGTGGCGCGACTGCGAACTAGTGCCATCTCTCGGCGCCAGCACAAGAAAACGGTCCGGTGACGGCCATCCGGCTCGGCAAACCTAGCATCGGCTTCGCCCTTGACCAGGGGCGAGGAGGTCGCGAGTGTGGGCTGCGACTGGCAATCGCGAGGAACCCGCAATGTCAATCGCCGTTGGCCTGGGCCTGATGGAATTTCCGTTCCCGGACGCTGACGCCTACTGGAGGTGGGTCGACCTGTGCGAAGAAAGTGGCGTCGATTCGCTGTGGCAGACCGACCGCATCCTCAGCAGCGAGCCGATCCTTGAACCCCTGAGCGCAATGGCCGCGCTCGCGGGACGGACGCGGCGCATCAAGTTCGGCGTCAATGTGGTCTCGCTCGCCCTGCGCGATCCTGTGCTGGTTGCCAAGCAGTGCGCCACCATCGACGTCCTTTCGAACGGCCGCCTGCTGCCGGCTTTCGGCATCGGCAGCCCGCGGGCACCTGAGTGGGGAGCGCTCCATCTCGACACCGGTACGCGCGGGCGCAAAACCGATGAAGGACTGGAAATCATCGGCCGACTTCTGGCGTGAGGACAAAGTCGACTTTGCTGGCGTGCACTACCGTCTGTCGGGCGCCAGCATCGCGCCGAAACCCGTGCAGCCGGCCTTGCCAATGTGGATCGGCGGCGCATCGCCGGCTGCCATTCGGCGCACGGCGCGTTACGGCACCGGCTGGCAGGCCGGGCCCGAAACCCCCGTTGAAGCCGGCCGCATCGTGACGGCCATTCGCGCCGCCACGACCGAACTGGGGCGGGCCATCGATGCTGATCACTACGGTGCTGGCTTCCCGTTCTATTTCGGACAAGCAGGCGCGCCGCACGTCGAGCGCGCGATGGATGCCTACACCCGACGCACCGGGACGGCCGCCGCTGACTACTTTGCCATCGGCGATGCCGACACCATCCTCGCCCGCCTTGGCGAGTACATCGGCGCCGGCATAGCCAAATTTGTGCTGCGGCCGCTGGGTGCAGACGGCGCCGACGTCATGGGCCAGACGCGTCGCTTAATTGCCGAGGTCTTACCCGAAGTCGCCGCGCGTTGGCCCAGGCCCTCGAAGGAGGCGGTCAAACCGGCGAAGGGTTGATCGAGCGCGCGGGGCCGCACGCGCGTCCGACCTTGCCTCGGGAATGGTGGCCACCGCCCTACCGGCGCCGCCCGTTCCGCGTGTAGGGATACATCTCGGTAATATCGGCAGCGGGGAGATCGGCGTTCATCTTCTCCCACACGCCGACCACGGTGCTCGCCACCTCATCGGCAATGCCGGCGGCGCGCGCGTTCTCCAGATAGAGCCGCACGTCCTTGAGTTGAAGCTTGGCCGCGAAGCCAGCATCGTATTTGCCGTGCATGATACGTCGCGGAAATTTGTCGTCGGTTGCCGAATTACGCCCCGACGACGCGTTGACGATGTCGAGAATCGTCTTCATCTCGATACCCTGCTGCGTGCCAAAGGCGATCGCCTCGCACGTTGCCGCCAGCGCCGTCGCCGACAAAAAATTGTTCAAGAGCTTCACGGCCTGACCCTGACCTGGCTTGGGCCCGACATGGAAGGGCTTGCCCATCAGAGCGATCAGCGGTTTGAAGCGCTCGTAGCTCTCGCTCGGACAGGCCATCATGATGGCAAGCGTCGCCTGATCGGCGCCGGCGGTGCCCCCCGATACCGGCGCATCGATGAATTCAAGGCCGGCCTTGCTGAGGATGGCGTTGACCGCTTCGGCGGCCTTGATGCCGATGGTCGAGGTGTCGATCACCGTCTTCACCCGGCGCGGTGCGGCTGCCGCCAGTTCCCGGGCAACCGCCTCACTTACGCTGCCATCGGGGAGCGACAGGATGATGGTATCGGCGAGGCCGGCCACTTCGGCGTTGCTTCTGGCGATGCGTGCCTGCGGCGGCGCCTGCGCCGTACTTGCGGCGTCCGCTACCACCAGGGCGTGGCCCGCCGCCACCAAATGTCGGCTCATGCGATGGCCCATGCTGCCGACGCCGATCCAACCAAGTGTGTCTGCCATGGTCGCGGATCCTCAAGCTGGCGGCGGAGCGACGACGTCTTCGTAGGCGTGCCGCCGGGTGATGAGCCCGGCATGCTGGAAGATGTCGAGGGTCGCGGCGTACGCCGGGCGCGTTATCTCGACATGCGGGGTCCAGTTGCCGAGCTTCTGATAGCTGGCGATGGTGGCGGTCAGCACGGGTAAATCGATGTCCTTGAAGTAAGAGGCCTCTGCCTTGGCAACGTCCGCCGCGGGGGTGCTGATGAGCCAGGCGCGGGCCTTGCGGTAGGCGCGCATGAAGGCCTTCGCCATATCCGTTGCCAGCCACTCGCGCTTGGCCGCAAGACTGGAAAATGCACACGGACCAATGGCATCGCCGAGCGCGGCGACGATGTGGCCGACGCCATCGTGCACCAGCTGCTGGGGTGCCGGACCCTGCAAGTGCACGTAGTCGGCCTCGCCGTTGCGGAAGGCGGCAATCATCTTGTCGCTCGAGCCGGCGTCAACCGGCAGCAGGTCGCCAAAGTCGAGGTCCTGTTTGAAGCAGGCGTACTTGAACATGGCCATCGGCTGGCCGCCATGATCGATGATCACCTTCTTGCCCTTGAGGCTAGTCCAACTAAAGGTTGGATCGGCGCGGCGGCCGGTGAGAAAAAAGCCGTCCCGCTCGTTGATTTGGGCGAAGTGCACGGCGGCAGGAGGTTTGCCCTGCTCCAGGGGTCCGAAACCCTGCGATGGGGCGGACTGGGCAACGTGCACGCTGCCATCGAGCAGACCGGCGATGGCGGATTTGCCGGGGGCGGAAACGGCGTAGCGCGCCTTGAGTCCCTCGTCTTTCAGGAACCCGCCCGCCATGCTGGCAATGAGCGGCGAGTAAAACGCGGAAAAGCGGGTAAATTCGATGCTGATGTCGTCACTCAAGGGATCCTCCCCGGGAGGGTGTCGGTTTGCAAACGAGGCCGGCATCTTCGCCCAAGCCGAGGCGCGCTCAAAGGGCTTATCGTGCCTCAGATCGACAAAGGCCACGTAGCGACTTCTCTGCCCACCCTAGCTGGTTTTGCGCCGCGAATTTGTGACCTCGGCGCGAGATAAACTGGAAGTTCGGTGCGGGGCCGACCTCGAAATCGGGACCAAGACACACGCTGTCGCTGCGCACGCGCACGCTGCCTTTACGCCAGGTGCGCGTCGCGGGGGTTGGCGTGGATAAATCGCCTTGCGGCCAGCCCGGGGCTTGCCCGAAGCGCGGCGCTGAGAGGCTTGGTAGCCGGCGGCAGCGGAAACAGGAAAGGGCCAGCCCACAGGCGCCGCCGAGCGCGGCTCCAAAACCGAAGGTGACCCCAGCAAGCGCCGCAGGGACGCATGTCCTTCCCACCTTGCTGGCCTCTTCACAGCGAGGCGGCCATAGCGCAGCATAGCGCGTCCCAGCATAACCAGGGTGCATCATGTCCCTACCGGGAATTGAGCCGCCGGCCCGAATTCTCATCACCAAGATCGGCCTAGACGGTCACGACCGTGGCAGCCGCGTGGTCGCAGCCTTCCTGCGCGATGCGGGCATGGAGGTCCTCTACACGCCCCCCTGGCAAGAGATCCGGCAGGTGGTGCGGCTGGCCGAGGAGGAGGACGTCGATGCCATCGGCATCTCCTCGCTTGCCACCGATCACCTTCTGGTGCCGAAATTGCTGAAAGCGTTGGTCAAAGCCGGCCTTGGCCACCTCCCGGTAGTGGTGGGTGGCATCGTTCCGGACGCCGATGAAAGCAAGCTGAAAAGGGCAGGGGTGCGCCACGTCTTTCACCCGGGCGCCTCGCGCGAGGAGATCGTCGAGGTCATGGCGCGGCTGGCCGCGCAAGCCCGCGCCGCCAAGGCGAAGGCCCTTCTTGCTTGAGGCTCGCGTTGGCCAAGTGCGCGGCGGCGGGCGCGGCGGAACCGGTCGGCGGGCTCAAGGAGCGACACGGGGGGCTGGCGGCAGCAGCGCGCTCGCGCTGCGCTGGGGTTGCCAGGCGCGGCGTAGTGCTAAAACATGGCGAAAAATTCTAGCAACAGCCGCCGCGAGGAGAAAACGCCCGGTGGGAGGACAAGCAATGGCAAAGCGTAACAAGGCGGTTGCGCTGCCGCTTTCTCAATTCGAAAAAGCGCGCGCGCAATGGCGCGCCGACCTGCAGAGCGGGCCCGGCGGCAAGGCCAATCCGAGCAACCGATCGGGTGTGGAAATTGCGCCGATCTACACCCCCGAGGATGCCGCGGCGCTCAACTACATGGACGATCTGGGCTTCCCCGGCCAATTCCCCATGACCCGCGGCATTTACGCTTCCATGCACCGCGGCCGTACCTGGACCCAACGTCAACTGATCGGCCTCGGCGTCCCGGAGGACTACAACGCGCGCCTCAAGACCATCTTGGCGCACGGCGGCAGTGCGGTCTCGCTCATTCCCTGCAACTCGGTCTATCGCGGCTATGATGCCGATGCCGTGCCGCCGGAAATCCTGGGCACCTGCGGCGCCATCGTCAATACGGTCGAAGACATGGAAATTTGCCTCGACGGCATCCCCATCGGCGAGATCTCGACCGCGCTCAACGATCCCTCACCGTTCACGCTCCTGGCCCTCGAGCTGGCCGTCGCCAAGCGCCGCGGCATCGCCTGGGAGCGCATCTCCGGCACATCCAACCAGTCCGATTATCTGTCGCATTTCGTCGCCAATCACATGTTCTTCCGCTTGGCGCTGCCCGGCGCGCGCCGGGTGCTGCTCGATCACATCGCCTTTGCCCGACGCCGGTTGCCGCAATGGAACCCGATCTCGATCGTCGGCCAGCACATGCAGCAGGCCGGCGCCACCCCCGCCGAGTCGATGGGATTGACGCTCGCCTCCGCCATTCAATACGCCAGTGACTGCCTGGCGCGCGGCTGGGATCCCGATCAGGTGCTGCCGCGCTTCACGTTCTTCTTCGACATCTCGATCAGCTTCTTCGAGGAGGTCGCCAAGTTCAGGGCCGGCCGCCGCGTCTGGGCGCGGCTGACGCGCGACCGTTTCGGCGCCGTGGACCCGAGGTCCTGGCGCTTCAAATTTCACGGCCAAACCTCCGGCGTTGACCTGACGCGCGAGCAGCCGCTCAATAATATCGGTCGGGTCACGGTGCAGGCGATGGCGGGCATCTTTGGCGGTCTGCAATCGCTGCATACCGATGCCCATGACGAGGTCTTGTCGGTGCCGACCGAAGCCGCCGCGCGCATTGCGATCTCGACACAGAACATCCTCAAGGAGGAAGCACATCTGACCGAGGTCATCGATCCGTTGGGGGGGTCTTACTATGTGGAGGCGCTCACCGATCAAATGGAAGCCAAGATCCTAGCGGTGATCGAACGCATCGACGCGGCCGGTGGCATGTATGCGGCGGTGGAGGCGGGCCTAGTGCAGCGCATTTGCGGCGACTCGGCGCTGGCCTTCCAAGAGAAGGTGGATAGCGGCGAGCAGACCATCGTCGGTGTCAACAAATACCGCGTGCCGGAGGTGGCGGAGTCCAAGCGCGATGCCTTGAAGCCGCCGCCAAAACGCAAGGTCGAGGCGCAGCTGAAGCGCCTGAAGCGCTTCAAGGCGGCGCGCGGCAGAGATAGTGTCGCGCGGGCTCTAACCGAGCTCGGACGCGCCGCGGCAAGTCGCGATGCCAACGTCTTCGAGGCGGTGGTCGATGGCGCCTGCGCCGGCCTGACGCACGGCGAAATCTGCGCCAAGCTGCGCGAGGTTTATGGCTTTGGCAACCCACTGATCGTCGCTTGAAGTCCGGGCGGCACCCGGCAAAGAGGCAAGCCAGGCTCAGGAGCGGGCAGCCTCCTTCGCCGGCGGTGCCTCGCCGCTGCGCGCGTCGGTCTCGAGGCGCCGATGCAGCTTGTCGAGCAAGAGGTAGATGATCGGCGTGGTGTAAAGGGTGAGCACCTGCGAGACCAAGAGCCCGCCGATGATGGCCACACCCAACGGACGGCGTAATTCGGAGCCGGGGCCGATGGCGATTGCCAGCGGTACCGCCCCGAGCAGGGCGGCAAAGGTCGTCATCAGGATCGGCCGAAAGCGCTCGCGCGCGGCTTCCAAGATGGCCCGCCGCGGCTCGAGACTGTGCCGGCGTTCCTGCTCGAGGGCGAAATCCACGAGCATGATGCCGTTTTTCTTGACGATGCCGATTAATAGAATGATGCCGATAAAGGCGATCACGGTGAGTTCCATGTCCGCAAGTCGAAGGGCGATCAAAGCGCCGAGACCAGCCGACGGCAGGGTCGAGATAATGGTTAGCGGGTGGGCGAGGCTCTCATAGAGTACGCCCAGCACGATGTAGACTGCCAATAGCGCCGCCACAATGAGCAGGACTTGCGAATTGGCCTGCTGCGCGAACGCCTTGGCGTCACCAGCGGAGTCGGCGCGAATCAAGTCGGGCAAGTGCAGTTCGGCTACGGCGGCGCGGATGGCCTGCGTGGCCTCATCGAGCGACATGTCCGGGCGCAGACCGTAGCTGATGGTGAATGCCGGAAACGGCCCTTGATGGTTCACGACCAGAGGCGCCAGCGATTTCTCGGTGCGAATAACGCTGGTGAGGGGAACCTGGGCGGCGTTGCCGCCCGGCACGAAAATGTGGGCGAAATCCGCGGGGTCCTTCTGATAGCGGGGTTCGACTTCGAGGATCACGCGGTACTGGTTGCGTTGGGTATAGATGGTGGAGATCTGGCGCTGGGAGAAGGCATTGGCTAGCGCATTGGAGATGTCCTCCACGCGCACACCCAATCGCGACGCCGTCTGCCGGTCGATCGTGATGCTGGCTTGCAAACCACCCTGCTCGCGATCGGTACTGACATCGGTGATGCCGGGCACCTGTTTGACGCGATCGACCACCTTCGGCAACCAGGAATAGAGCTCGCCAATATCGGTGCTCCACAGCGTGAATTGGTAGTCGGAGTTGCTTTGGCGGGCGCCGGTGCGGATGTCGCGCGCCGGCGACAGGTAGACACTGATGCCGCCGATCCGGCTCAACGAACGCCGCAGGCGTTCGACGACCCGTGCGGTCGTCATGCCATCGCGCTCATCGAGTGGTTTCAAGGCAATGAACATGCGTCCTTGATTGACGGAGGCATTAAAGCCGGAGGCGCCGACCGAGGAGCCGACGTTGGCCACCGCCGCATCGGCCAAGATGCGTTCCAACGCCTCCGTCTGCAACTTGTTCATGGCTTCGAAAGAAATGTCCGGTGATGCCCGCGTGGAACCGAAGATCAATCCCGTGTCATCCTGCGGGAAGTAGCCCTTGGGGGTCTTCACGTAGAGATTGACCGTCAGGGCCACGGTCAGCAGCGTGACCAGCAGCATGATCCCCGGATGGCGTAGTGCCACGGCAAGCGTGCGCATGTAGCCACGCACCATCCAGCCGAACAGGGCTTCAACGACGCGATCGAGCCGTGTGGCATTGGCACTCGGCACCGACTTGACGAAATGCGCGCAGATCATGGGCGTCACCGTCAGCGACACGATCGTCGAGACCGCGACGGCGAACGCGAGCGTCACCGAGAACTCTCGGAGCAGCCGACCGACCACACCTTCCATGAACAGCAGTGGGATGAAGGCGGCGACCAGCGATACGCTGATGGAGATAACGGTGAAGCCGATTTGCCGCGTGCCTTCGAGCGCGGCCCGACGCGGATGCAAGCCCGCTTCGAGCTTGCGGTACATATTCTCGATCATGACAATGGCATCATCGACTACAAAGCCGACGGAAACGGCCAGAGCCATCAGCGTCAAATTGTTGATCGAGAAGCCGGCGCACCACATGGCGGCGCAGGTGCCCGCCAACGACAGCGGCACGGTAACGCCGGCGGCGATGGTGGGCGTCGGCCGCCGCAGGAAAATGTAAACCACCAGCATGACCAATACGATCGATAGACCCAACGTGAGCTGCATGTCGTGCACGCTGGCACGCAGCGTCGTTGTGCGGTCGGACAATACCGAAATGTCGATGCCGGCCGGGATCCAGCGCTTGATGTCGGGTAGGATCTCCTGGATGCGATCGACCGTATCGAGGACGTTGGCGTCGGCACTCTTGACGATGGTCAAAAGTACCGCGGGTTGGTGATTGAACCGCGCGGCGGAACGCGCGTTGCGCGTACCTTGCTCGATGCTCGCCACGGACGCGAGCCTCACCGCGGTGCCGTTCACCACCTTGATGATGATGTCCTTGTAATCGTCGACCTTGCGCAACTGCGCGTTGGTCTCCAGAGCAATGGCCCGCTGTTCCCCGTCAATGATGCCGAGCGGGGCAATGGCGTTGGCATTGGTGATGGCGGTGCGCACATCCTCGATGCTCACCCCCATGGCCGCCAGTCGGCCGGGCTCGACACGAATACGGATAGCGGGCTGCTCGGCACCGGCGACCTGCACCTCGGCCACCCCGTCCACTTGCGAGATCCGCTGCGCGATCACGGTGTCGGCGGCATCGTACAAGTCGCTTGCTGGAATAGATTGCGACGTAAGCGCCAGGATGAGAATGGGAGCGGCCGCCGGATTGGATTTGCGGTAGCGTGGCAACGACGGCATGTCGGCAGGCAGGTCGCTAGCCGCGGCATTGATGGCAGCCTGCACGTCCTGCGCGGCGCCTTCGATGCTACGCCCGAGGTCGAACTGCATGCTGATGCGGGTAGAGCCCAGCGAGCTCACCGACGTCATTTCGTTGAGCCCGGCGATCTCGCCCAAATGCCGCTCGAGGGGAGCGGCAACCGTCGCCGCCATAATCTCCGGATCGGCGCCCGGCAGCTGCGCCGTGACGTTGATGGTCGGGAATTCGACCGTCGGCAAGCTGGCGACGGGCAAAAAGCGATAGGCGACAATACCCAAGAGCAGGAGGCCGAAGGCGAGCAGCGAAGTGCCAATCGGCCGCTCGATGGAGGGCCGCGAGAAATTCATCGGCGCCTACTCCGCGGCTTGCCCAGCGGCACCTGCCGATGGGTAGGGCTGGGGGCTCGGCGCCAGCCGTGCCCGTACGCGCTCCATGGCGAGATAGATCACGGGCGTCGTATAGAGCGTCAGCAGCTGACTGAGCAACAGGCCGCCGATAATGGTGATGCCCAGCGGATTTCGCAGCTCCGAGCCTGTACCGCTCTCGAGCGCCAGGGGTAGCGCACCGAACAGGGCAGCGAGCGTCGTCATCATAATCGGTCGGAACCGCAACAGCGAGGCCTGCACGATGGCCTCGCGGGGCTTGAGGTTTTGCGTGCGTTCCGCTTCCAGCGCGAAGTCGATCATCATGATCGCGTTCTTTTTCACGATGCCCATCAACAGCACGATGCCGATCAGCGCCACCAGTGACAGATCGAGTCCGCACAGCATCAGGGCAAGCACGGCGCCGATGCCGGCCGACGGCAGCGTGGTGAGGATCGTAAAGGGGTGAACGAAGCTTTCATACAGAACACCGAGCACGATGTAGATCGTGATGATGGCCGCCAGGATCAGCCAGGGCTGTCCGGCAAGTGAACGCGTGAACTCGTCGGCATCGCCGGAGTAGTTACCCACCACGGAAGAGGGCATGCCTATGTCTTGCTGCGCCTTGCCGATGGCGGACACCGCATCGCTGAGCGAGGCGCCGTGCGCGAGATTGAAGCTCATGGTGACAGACGGAAATTGGTCCTGGTGAAAGACGGCGAGCGGTGCTGTCCTGCGTTCGACCTTGGCGACGGCACTCAATGGTACCTGGGCGCCGCCGCTGCCCGGCACATACAGCCGCGCCAGCGCACTGGGATCGCTCTGGTACTGCGGCATGGCCTCCAGCACCACGCGATATTGGTTCGCCTGGGCATAAATGGTGGAGATTTGCCGCTGGCCGAAGGCGTCGTTGAGCGCGTCATTGACCGCTTGCATGGAAATGCCGAGCCGACTGGCCATGTCGCGGTCGACGCGCACCATCGCCCGCAAACCGCCGTCTTGCGCTTCCGAGACCACCTCACGCAGCTCGGGTGCCTCACGCATCCTCTCGAGCAGGCGCGCCGACCAGGTACGCACGTCGTTCTCGTCGCTGCCGACTAGCGTGTACTGATACTGCGCGCGGCTGATGATGGTGCTGATCTGGATATCCTGCACCGGCTGGAAATACACGGTGATACCGGGAATGCTGTCGGCGGCATGTTGCAGGCGCTCAAGGATCGCAGCGATGCTCGCCGTGCGTACCTGGCGTGGCTTGAGCGTGATCTTCAATTGACCGGAGTTGGGCGTAGGATTGATGTTGCTGACACCGACCAGCGAGATGATGCTTGCGACATCCGGATCGCCACCGATGACGCCGGCAGCCTTCGCCTGCAGCCGCTCCATCTCAGCAAACGAAACTTCCGGGCCAGCCTCCATCACCGCCGTGATGGCGCCCGTATCCTGCAGAGGCAGAAAACCTTTGGGCACGATGACATAGAGGGCGACGGTGAGGACTACCGTGGCGAGCGTGGTCAGAAGCGTTGCCCGCTCATGCCGCAGCACCCATTCGAGGCTGAGCCGATAACCCTCGATCACCACGTCGACGGCCGCATTGAAGATGCGCGACAGGCGTGCTCCGCCTTCACCGGTCCGGTGGCGCAGCAGCCGCGAACACATCATAGGGGTCAAGGTCAGCGACACCACCGCCGAAATAACCACGGCGATGGTTAGGGTCAGCGCAAATTCACGAAACATGCGGCCGACCAGGCCGGTCATGAACAACAAAGGTATGAAGACGGCAATCAGCGAGAGCGTGAGGGAGATGACGGTGAAGCCGATCTCACGCGCGCCGTTGAGGGCAGCTTCGATCGGCCGCTCGCCGGCCTCCATGTGACGCACGATGTTCTCGATCATGACGATAGCATCGTCGACAACAAAGCCGGTACCAATCGTCAGGGCCATGAGGGAGAGGTTGTCGAGGCTGAAGCCGCAGAACCACATAACGCCAAAGGTGGCAACCAGCGACACGGGCAGAGCCACGCCGGCGATGATGGTCGCCCGAATGGTGCGCAGAAACAGCAGTACCACGAGCACCACCAGGGCTACGCTCAATATCAGCGTGAACTGCACATCGCGTACGGAAGCGCGGATGGTGCCGGTGCGGTCGTGTACCAGGGTCAGCTTGGCGTCGCTCGGAATGGCGCGTTGCAGGCGCGGCAGCTCACGCTTGATGCGCTGCACCGTCTCGATCACGTTGGCACCGGGCTGGCGGTGCACATCGATGACGACGGCTGGAACATCGCCATACCAGCCGCCGACCTTGGCGTTCTCCAGGCTATCTATGACCTCGGCCACATCCTTGAGGAGGACAGGCGCATTGTTGCGATAGGCGACGATAACCGCCTGATAAGCCTCGGCATTGCTGATCTGATCGTTGGCGGCAATGGTGTAGGACTGGTGCGGGCCGTCGAGGGAGCCTTTCGGGCCCGAAACGTTGGCCGCGACGATTGCCGCCCGCAGGTCCGACATGCTGAGGCCATAGGCAGCAAGCCGCGCCAGGTCCGCCTGGATGCGCACCGCCGGCCGAATGCCGCCCTCGACGGCCACGTGGCCCACGCCGGCGATGGAACTCAGCCGCTGGGCCATCAAGGTGTCGGCCAGATCGGACAGCTGGCGCAGGGAAATGCTGGACGATGTCAGGGCCAGCGTGACGATCGGCGCATCGGCGGGGTTCACCTTGGCATAGGTCGGCGGGTAGGGCAGCGTGCGGGGCAGCGTCGAGCCCGCGGCGTTGATGGCGGATTGCACATCCTGGGCGGCCGCGTCGATATCCCGCGTGAGGTCGAATTGTAGGGTGATCTGGCTGATGCCGTAGGACGATGAGGACGTCATGCGCGTCAGCGCCGGGATCTGTCCGAGCGGTCGCTCGAGCGGGGCGGTGACCAGGTTGGCCGTGGTCTCTGGATTGGCACCGGGCAGCTGCGTGGTGATTTGGATGGTCGGAAAATCAACTTGCGGCAGGGAGGATACCGGCAGCCACCAATAGCCGAGCACCCCTGCCAGCGCGACGGCGAAGCCCAATAGCGTCGTGGCGATAGGTCTTAGGATGAAGGGCGAGGAAACGCTCATTGCGTGGTGTTTCCTTCGGATTTGCGCGTGTCGGCGTCGCGCGCCTTCGCGCCGCCCGCCTCGGCCGCATTTTCCCGTTTGCGCCGACCTTTGCCATGTTCGCGAGGCCTTTCGGCGGCCGCCTCCGGCGCCGCAGAAATCGCACTACTGATGGTGGCATTCGGCGCCGTGCCATTGGGCGCGCCCGGCTGGACCTCGGGCTCGCTGACCGTAACCCGGCTGCCATCCTTCAGGCGCACAAAGCCGGTTGTGACGATGCGCTCGGCCGCGCTGATGCCTTTCGCGACCACGGCCTCCTTCTCGTTTTGCAGTGCCAGCGTAATGGGACGCAGAGCCACGCGGTCATCGTCTTGGACAACGTAGGCAAAGGTGCCGTTAGGCCCGCGCTGTACGGCGGGCGTCGGGATCACCACCACCTGGCTCATGGTATTGACAAGCACTCGGGCATTGACGAACTGGCCGGGCCAGAGCTGCAAGTTGGCATTCGGAAAATCCGCCTTCATACGCACGGTGCCGGTGGTCTGGTCGACCTGATTGTCAACGACCTGCAGGTTGCCGTGATCGAGGAGGGTCTTGCCGTCGGACTCCAGCGCCTCGACCGCAACGGCCCCGGCGGCGAGCGCCGCATTGATGTCTTTGAGCTGCTGCTGCGGCAGCGTGAAAAGAACCGAGATCGGCCTGACCTCGGTGATGACGACAATACCGGCGTCCGCAGCGCGCACCAGATTGCCCTCATCGACCAGGCGGATACCGGTGCGGCCGTCGATCGGCGCCACGATGTTGGTATAGTCGAGGATGGCCTTGGCATTGGCGATGGCGGCATCATCAGCCTTGAGCTGAGCCGTGAGCTGACCTACGAGCGCGCGCTGGGTATCGATGGTCTTTGGCGCCACCGAGAGTGCCGTTAAGCTATTGTAGCGCTCTAGGTCCCGCTGGGCATTGGCGAGCTGCACCTCGTCGAGCACCTTCTTGGCGGCCGCCTGATCGAGCTGCGCCTGGTAGGTGGCGGGATCGATCTTGGCGAGCACGTCGCCGCGTTTGACGTCCTGGCCTTCTTTGAAGTTGAGGCTGAGGATGCGCCCGTCGACCTGCGGGCGCACGGTCACGGTATTGCGGGCCTTGGCGGTACCGACGCCGTAGAAATACACGGGCACGTCGGCGACGCGGGCAGGGGCCACCAGGACCGGCACCGGGCCATCCCCGGCGAACCGCCCCGCCCGCCGGTTGCCGCCCTGCTTCTGCTCGGTGGGCGCGGCCGTGAGGTAGATCACGGCGGCCGCCACAACGCCGACAATGGCGAGCGCGAACACCTGTTTGAGCAGCCTGATCACCGAGGCTTCCTTTCCTCACATCGACGAGCGCGGGAGAGTGCCCCCGGTTGGATCTTGGATCCGAATAATGAACGCATAACCCCCACCCCAACCGTCGAAAGTGGCCGCTACGGCCATTCGGCGCGCTAGCAGGTTAACGGCGTATGAAGGCGCGGTAACGTGGCCTGTCCGGCGTGCTGAGAAACGCCAAGCAAAGACGGTAAGGTATTCTGAATACTGTAAAAAGGGGGCCGACCCCGTTTTCAAGGAATCAGCCGCGGTCCTTCGCTCGGAGGGCGCCGCGCTCGGTGCGCGCCGCCTTGCATTCGGCTGACAGCTCGGCCTCGTGCGCTGCAAAACAGGCGCGCATGCCGCCGCCCTTGCCGCGTTCGATGCCGGCACAGAACTTTTCTGCATCCGTGGCGCAGGCGGCGCGAACTTTGGCACGTGCCTCTGCGGCGCTGTCCGAGGCGGCCCCGCCTTTCTCCTGCGCCAGCGCCGCACCTGAAATGGCGATAAGAACGATGGCGGCGCCAAGGATCGAGGATCGCATCATGAGCATCTCCGGGTTGAGCCAACAGCCAGAACCCAATCGGCTGTTTGCCAGCCCTTAACGCACCTCCCCCCGACGGCCCGTCGCCGTCGGTCGCACGCGGCGCAGCCTTAGCCCGAGCGTTGGTAGGTCCTCAGCCTTGCGACGCGCCGGTTCGTTTGGGTCAGGAGCCGCACCGCTCGACCCAAGACCGCGGGGCAATCGGGCTCGGTTTGTGCGCGCCCGCGAGCCGTGGTGGGAGGGTGGCACATAAACAGGAAGGGCCGGAAAACGGCCCTTCTCTATTGCGCAATTGGGGTTGAGGCCTGTGAACTACTGCAAGCCCTCGACGCAGACGCGAGCCAGGCCCTTGAAATTGGGGATTGTGCGATAGACCATGTCGACGCGATTGATGCTCCGCTCCCAGCCCCTAAGGTCGAGGGGGCGCGTCCGTTCTCCCTGCCGAATGACGTGGCGCACCGGAATGTCGTCGGGTTCGCCGTTGGCGTAGATGACTTTCAGATCCAGCATCTCGACGTCGGCGCCGCGCACGTGCAAGCGGATGGCTTTGAAGCGACCCTCGCGGCGCCCAACCGGAATGGCGTCGCGATCCCTGCCGAACAAGGCAACCTGCTTGCAACCGAGTTCGACCCAGGCGCCGGCGCTCGGCGGTGGTGGCGGCGGCGGTGGCGGTGGGGCTGCATGGGCCAGGCCTTCCACACAAACGACCGCCTCCCGGCCGCGGAAATTCGGCACCGCGCGATAGACCATTTCGATGCGATCGATAAAGCGGTCACTGCCGCGTAAGTCGAGCGGGTTTGTGCGATCGCCGCGCCTGAGTACACGGCGCACAGGAATGTCGTCGGGTTGCCCGTTGGCGTACACCACCCTGAGGTCGAGCATTTCAACATCGCCGCCTCGCGCGTGCAGGCGAATGGCACCGAAGCGGCCATCGCGTCGCCCGACGCGCAAGACATCACGATCCACACGGAATGAAACCGTCTGACATCCGAGGTCCACCCAATCGCTATCTCGGCGCTGGGCAAAGGCGTCGCTCGCCATCATCCCCGTGAATACTAGCGCCGCAGCCAAAAGGGCGCCCCGTCGCAACTGCATTACTGCCTCCTAGTGAAAGAACGTATGCGTTCATACATTGCCCAGCATTTCGCCGCCATCTGGGCGCGAACATGGCCAAGGCGGGGTCGTAGTCCCAATAGTTCATGAACGGAACGGCAAAACGCCTGGGAAGCCTTTGAAAGAATTGGGGTTGACAGGCAAAGGGGCGTATCCTCGCATGCCCGCCCGGCGCCGCGCTCAAGGCCAGCCCACGCCGGACGCCGGCGCGGACTGACCCCAAAGGATCTAAAAGAGTGGGGCTTCTACACCCCCAGGCTCGAGCCAGCGCGCGCCATCGGCTCGACGGCGCGTTTGAGACAACCTGAAAAAAGGGCGATCCCCGCAGCCGACCCCTCTGCGCTGCTCACCTATGGCGCTCCCTTGCGGCTCTCCCTTTGCCACTCAGGCGCAACAGGCAAACACGACGCCGCGCCTGAGGCTATAGACGACCACGAAGCTGATGCTCATGGCTGCCGAGCACCGCGCCGAGCCCCAACACCCCTGTAGCGATGGCAACGCTGCCGCCCGACACCGCCAAGCCCGCTCAAGGCGAACTCCGTGAACAGTCGGGCGGCGCCCTTTTGCTCGCGGCCACGTCGAAGACAAAGCGCACGGACAGCACATAGTGCACGCCTAATCCCGCAAATATCCGAGCGCGCCTGCCGCCGCTGGTCGCAATGCGGCGCCGATGAGAGTCAAAAAAATGGTCCAATCGAGGGCCATCGCCAACCCGCTGACGATCCAGTAGCGCGACAGTTGCGCCAGTAGCGCGCGCCACTCATGGGGCCGCATGACCTCAACCCGCGCCGATGCGGCGCGGCACCAGCCGCAGGCTTTTGAGGGCTGCCTGCGCTTCGGCCTTATCCGCCCCGTGATATTCGGCGTCCTCGTTGATGTTCCATGCGTCATCGATCGGCGTATCGGCAAGACTGTTCTTCACCGCCAGCATGCTCGTCATCATCGCCTGGTCTTGGTTGTTGTACTTGTGCATGCCGTTGCGCCGACGAGATGCAACGTTGGGTACTTCTGCGCAAGCTCGAAACGAATGGCCTCGACGTTGGCTTTGTTGCCATCGTCGTAGACGGGATAGGCCTTCTGACGCACGACGCAGCCGTCTTTGACCTCGTCCTCGTGCACCAAACCGATCACGGCCAGATCCTGCTTGGCGATCAATTCGGCGTCCGACGAGGTCCACAGGCCGCCACCCTCAAAGCAGAAATATTCCAGGCCGAGGCACGCCAGCGTTCCGTCGGGCACCATCTCGGCCAACCTTCTGGCGGCACGCGCCACCTTGAGGTCTAAGCTCAAGATTGCGCGGCCAGCCTGCGCGCCGGCCCGACATGAATGGCCTCGATGGTCCGCGCCAGCGCTTCTCCTTCGGGATCCTTGCTCGCCGCCAGCCGCGCCTGCAGCACTGCATCGGCGAAGGCAACGCCCACCAGCCGGCCCGCCAGCGCCGGTTCGATGACTGCGGTCGCAATCCGCGTCCAGTTCGCCTGGCCGCGCTTATAGGTTTCGGCGTAGCCTCTGACCAACCCGGCGGTTGCCACCACCTCGCGCGCGGCGAGCGGATCGACGGCATACACGCGGTCCACGAGCTCAAGCCACCGCCGCACCCAGGCCTCTTCCTCGGCAAACTTGAGCGTGCGCGGGCGCCACCGTTTCAGGGCAGCCAGGGCCCACAGCCGCACAAAGCCGGATAAGCGCGTGCTGCGTACCTTCAACGACCAGCTCAGATCGCGGCGAACATGGGCCAGCAGCCACCGCCCCAAGCGGGGCGGCAGCAGGCCCAGCACCTCTTCGGCACCAGGTTTCAAGTATTCGGTCACCTCGATGATGTCGCCGACGCCGGCACGCAACTCGCGGCGCAGGCGTTCAAGCCGCACGGCGCGCAGTTTGAGCTGAGCTACGCGGATCACGTCCTCGACGCTCATGCGCAAAGCCAAGTAGCGCGCCAGCTCGCGAATGAACGCCCCATCGCTACCGCAGCGGCTGACAAAGGCGCCGACCCGCTCGAGGTAGAGCCGGGCATAGGCCGCATCCTGATAGTCGCTCAAGCGTGCGACGGCACTCGCGAGCACGGCGTGCGCTTCGGCGGGAAATGGCGTTAGTGCCGCCTCAGTCCGTAGCCCAGCCTGGCTCCCGCCCATCACCAATTCCGGCTCGGCCGGCTCAGGCCGCGGCGTCTCACCCACCGAGGGCGCCGTCACCGTGGCCAAGCCGGCTTCGAAGCCGCGCAGGTTGACATCGACGGACTTGCCATGGCGGCGGATGGCATTGCGATAATCGTCGAACGCTATCGGCAGCACGCCAGCGCCGGCGAGCGCGCCCAGCAGCACGGCGTTGGGCAAGCTCTTGGCTTTGGCTGCCACCGCCGTGTAGTCGGCAATGATCAGGCGTTGAGCACAGCTGCGGGCAACCTCGCGCAGGCCTGCCGGGTCGAGCCGGCCGTCGGTCATGGCTGACTTCTCGTCGACGGTGAACACGCGCGCACACGAGGCAATCAGCGTTGTCCGCTCCGGTGTGACAAACCCGGCCTGGATTGCGCGCGTCGCCTCCAGCAGCTCACTGGCAACCATGACGTCGACTTCGCCAGGCGCCGCGTTCAACGCCAGCACCGGACGTCGTTGCCCCGTGGTATGGCGCACGGCCGCCCCCGGCACGATTTCAAGATAATAGGTGGTCGCGCCCGTGCGCTGTGCCACACCGGGAATAAACGTTCCCTGCGCGTAGTGTCCACTGGCGATGGCGGCATCGTGCAGCCAAGACGCCAAGACGTGCCCGCCTTCGCCTCCGAGGGCGGCGAGCAGCAGCTTGATCGGTCTCGACTCGCCCATGGTGCTCACTCGGCGGGCACGACGGCCGCGGCCTGACGGCTTGCCCGGCCGCCGATGCGGCGCACAAGGGCGGCGAAAGTACGCCACCGCAGCCGATCCCACCAAGTTGGGTTCTGGATGATGTCGATCTGCGCAAACGACGGACACAGCTGCGCCGCATGCGCGACCTCACCGCATAAGCCGCAACCGACGCAGTCGTTATTGACGTGCGCCACGGGATCGGTACGGAGCGGATCCTCGTTTGGTTTGACCGTGAGCGACGGGCAGCCGGAGAGGCGGATGCACGAATGATCGCCGGTGCACACCTCAGGGTCGACCCAAAAGCGCGTGCGCACCACGCGCTTGCCGGCGCCGGCGAGCCGCGCCCACTCAGGCCGCAGTCGGCGTTGACGCGCGAGCTGGCACTCGCCGTCCGCAATGATGACCTTGAGACCCTTCTGCCCCGTCCGCATAGCCTCGCGCAGGGTGCCGACCACGGATTTGACGCCGTAGGTGTGCACCCGTTTGATCCAGCGCACCCCCACGCTTTTGAGCGTCGCCTCGATATCGAGGCCCTTGCCGCGCCCGTCCTTCTCTTCCTTGCTGGAGAGAATGTCCTGCTGACCTGTGGCGCTGGAATAGCCGTTGTTCATCACCACCAAGACGGTGTCGTCGTTGTTGAACACTGCGCCGGCGACGCCGGTCAAAAGGCCGTTATGCCAAAAGCCGCCGTCACCCATGACGCTGATCGGACGCTCGAGCTGCGTGCCAGAAACCGCCGCGGCCGAGGCGAGCGACATGCCATAGCCCAGAATCGAGTTGCCCTGGCTGAAAGGCGCGAAGGTCGCGAACGCGTGGCAACCGATGTCGGCGGCGACATGCACTGGCCCCAATTCCCGCCGCAACAGCTTCATGGCCGAAAACACCGGGCGCTCCGGGCAGCCGGTGCAAAACGTCGGCGGGCGCGCGGGCAAGGCACCGCCGAGCAAGCGGTCAACCTCCGCCCGCCGGGCATCGATCGCGCCGAGCCAATGCTCAAGCACCGGCGCCGCTAAAGCATAGCGGCGCAGAAAAGCGGCGAGCCCCCTGCCGACCACCGCCGGGGTATATTCGCCCGCCATCGGCAAGACGTCTTTGCCGTGCAGCCTGGTGGCAAGGTCGGACTTGCGCAAAATCTGGCCGACCGCCTGCTCGATAAAATCGGGGCCGCCTTCTTCGACGACAAGCACGGCCTTTTTGCCGGCGCAGAAGCTGGCGACCTCTTGGGGCACTAGCGGATGCACCACATTGAGTACCAACAGCGGTAGCGATACGCTGCCGTAGACGTCGCTGAGGCCGGCGAGCTCGAGACGGCCATTGAGGACGTTGAACAAGCCGCCCTGCACGATGATGCCAAGGTCGCCTTCCGACGGTCCCATCCGCTCATTCAGCTGGCGCTCGACGATGAACTTCTGCGCCGCTGGCAACCGGCGGGCCACCTTGTCGGCTTCCTGCTGGAAGGTAACGGGCGGATGGCTCAGCCGTTCGTATTTGAATGCGGCGGGCGCAAGCCGGTGCCGGGTTGAGTACGCGGCCGCCACGTTCGTCTTGGCGGGAAAGCTGCCGTACACATGACACGCACGAATGCGCAGCTCCAAGATCACGGGTGTGTTGGAGGCTTCCGAGAGCGCGAAGCTCTCCTCGACGGCGCGCACCAGGACTGGCAAGTCGGGGCGCGGATCTACCAGCCACAGCGACGACTTGAGGGCCATGGCGTGCGTTCGCTCTTGAATCACGCTGGCACCCTCGCCGTAATCCTCGCCGACGACAATCAGCGCACCGCCCAAGACCCCGGGCGAGGCCAAGTTGGAAAGGGCATCGGCCGCGACGTTGGTGCCGACAATCGACTTCCAGGTCACCGCACCGCGCAAGGGATAGTTGATCGAGGCGCCGAGCATGGCAGCCGCCGCGGCCTCGTTGGTGCAGGTTTCCAAATGGATACCGAGCTCACCCAACAGGTCTTCGGACTGCACCAGCACGTCGAGCAAATGGCTGACCGGCGCACCTTGGTAGCCGCCGACGTAGGCTACGCCCGACTGCAGCAAGGCCTTGGTTACGGCTAGAATGCCTTCACCGTAGAAGGTGTCGCCGTCGCGCAGGCGAAGGCTTGCAATTTCCCGCTGGAAGGAGACTTCGGCCATGCCGACCTCACCCTAGCTCGGTGTGGAGCTTGCGCAGGAGCTGCAGGAAACGCTCGCGATCGTGCGACCCGACAATACGGTCGAGATTCTGGTCGTGTCGGGTTGCGCACACCGTCAGGCGAGCAAGCAACCGATGGCCAGCGGGCGTGAGCGCGAGTTGATAGCTGCGGCGGTCGCTCTTCAAGCGGCCGCGCGTGATTAGGCCGCGCCGCTTCAGATCGTTGAGCGCCGGGGTAAGGGTCGATTTGTCGCTGCCGTGCGCGCGGCTAAGCGTCGTCTGGCTGATGCCGGGATTGCGGCCGATCAACATCAGAAGCGCGAAGCGCCCGGGACTGAGGTCGATCTCTTGCGCCTCAGCGGCAAAGGCCTGAAATGAGGCAATCTGCGCCAGGCGCAAGTGGAACCCCAGCCAATCTGCGAGCGGACCGTAGTCGATACCCGTAACCGGCTCCTTTTTCTTCCTGCCGCCACGCTGCCGAGAGGCGACGGGAACGGATGCTGTGTTATCAAGCTCGACCATGCGTCGTCCTCCTGGCCGCGCTCTGCCAGCGGCGTTGCGCGGTGTTCGCCGGGTGGGCCGGCGTCGGGCAAAGCGCCGGCTGCGTGCATTGCGCCTGCTAGCTCGTTGCTCGATCAGTAGATAGTAGATAGTTTTAGCTCCGACTATTCTCCTTTACAACCGCCTGCGCCTGGGGCTGAATGCCCGGCGACGCCGCGCCAACAGAAAAAACAACTGCCGGCACGATCGGGGTGCGCGGAGGAACGAACAAAGGAGGAGAACATGCGCAAGTGCGCGTTGGCCGCATTTTCCGTTGCGTTCGCCTTGGCGACCTTTAATGCGGCCCTTGAGGCACAAGCACAAGACAAGACATTCGAGCTCAAGCTGTCGCACTGGGTACCCCCCTCGCATCCCCTGCAAAAGGCCCTGGAGGACTGGGGGACGTCCGTCGAAAAGGCTTCGGGCGGCAGCCTCAAGTACAAGGTCTTTCCCGCGCAGCAGCTCGGCAAGGCCTTCGATCACTACGACATGGCGCGCGACGGCATCGCCGATCTCACCTATGTTAATCCCGGTTATCAACCGGGTCGGTTCCCGATCATTGGTGCTGGCGAACTGCCGTTCCTGGTCGGCAATGCCAAGGGCGGTTCGCAGGCGCTCGACGCCTGGTATCGCAAGTACGCCGATAGCGAGATGAAGGACGTAAAGTTCTGCCTCGCCTTCATGCACGATCCAGGCACCTTTCATTCCAGGAGCAGAAAGATCGTCGTGCCCGGCGACGTGAAGGGAATGAAGGTCCGGCCGGCGCACGCCACCATGGCGACATTTGTGACCATGCTGGGTGGCACCACCGTGCAGTCGAGTGCGCCGGAGGTGCGCGATATCATCGAAAAGGGCGTGGCCGACGCCGTGACGTTTCCATGGGGATCAATCCCGCTATTCGGCATCGACAAGGTGACGAAATACCATATGGACGTGCCTCTCTATGCCACCACCTTTGCCTTCGTGTTCAACAAGGCGCTGTACGGACAAATGTCCGCCGCGCAAAAGAAGGTCATCGATGACCATTGCACGAACGAGTGGGCCGGCAAGGTCGCAGGCCCCTGGGCCGACTTCGAGCATGGCGGCGTGCAAAAGCTCAAGAGCGATCCGGCACACGAAGTCTATTCGATCTCCGGCGAGCAACTTGCCGAGTGGCGCAAGGCCGCGGAGCCATTGGCCAACACCTGGGCCGACAACGTGCGCAAGATCGGCGGTAATCCGGAGGCGATCATGCAGGAGCTCAAGGCCGCGCTCAGCAAGTATCAAGCCGCCTACTAATGTCCCATCGAGGCCACAACCCGCAGCGGCGGCGGCGCTTGACCACCGCCCTGTGATGAAGATGGGTCGCCATGTCCGAGCGCCAGGCCGATGCCAGCGCCGCAGCTGAACCAACGGCACCGCCGCGCAGCGGCATGGATCGCTTCATCGACAACATCGAACTGCTGGCCGCGGTGTTCATCGGCATCGTTGCCGCCGACGTCTTTGTCACCGTGCTGCTGCGGGCGTTCGGCATGTCGATTCCCGATAGCTACAATTTCGGCCAGTTCCTCCTGGGAATCCTGATTTTTTGGGGCATTGCCGCGACCTCCTATCGCGGCACCCACATCACGGTCGATCTAGTGTGGGCCAACGTCGGACGCAAGTGGCAACGCGCCATCGACGTGTTCGCGACCCTGGTGCTGCTGTTTGTCGTCGCCGTGCAAACCTACACGCTGTTCGACAAGACGCTCAGCACCTACTACTCCAACCTGGAAACGCTTGAGCTGCGGTTACCCGTGTGGCCATTTTTCGCGGTGGCATGGCTCGGCGACGTTTCGGCTGTGATGTTGATCGCCGTGCGCACCTACCGGCTCGTCTTTCACCCCAACTCGATGGCCCGACTTGCCGAACCGGCGAGGGCGGTAGAATGAGGCCTACACGATGAACGGCGACCTCGTGGCCCTCATCGGCTTTATCGCTCTGTTTGTGCTGATGCTGTTGCGCGTTCCCGTCGGCATGGCGATGGGCCTCGTTGGCGTGGCTGGTTTCGGCTACCTAAGCGGCAGCGGGCCGGCGTTGAAAATCGTCGGCCATACCTCCATGCGCACAGTAACCGATTGGAATTTCGCCGTGGTACCGCTGTTCCTGCTCATGGGCTCGTTTGCAACCACCTCGGGCATGAGCCGGGAGCTGTTTCGCGCCGCCAACGCCTTCCTCGGGCACCTGCGCGGTGGACTTGGCATCGCCACCATCGCCGCCTGCGGCGGCTTTGCCGCGATTTGCGGCTCATCGGTGGCGACCGCCGCCACCTTTTCCCGGGTGGCCTATCCGGAAATGCGCCGCTTCGGCTACCCACAAAGCTTTGCCACCGGCGTCATTGCTGCCGGCGGCACCTTGGGCATCATGATCCCGCCGTCCACGGTGCTCGCTGTCTACGGCCTCATCACCGAGCAGGACATCGGCAAGCTGTTCGTCGCCGGCATTGTCCCGGGGCTGATCGCGGTGCTGATGTACATGGCCACCATCAGCATTATCGGTTATGCGCGGCCCGGCTTTCTGCCGGCGGGAAAAGGCGCTCCCTGGGGCGAACGGTTGCGGGCGATGCGCGACGTCTGGGCGACGCTGCTGCTTTTTCTGTTCGTCATCGGCGGTATCTACGGCGGCCTCTTCACGGCCACGGAGGCCGCGGGTATGGGAGCGGGCGGCGCCTTCCTGATCGGCATCGTCCGACGCCGCCTGTCGCGCCAGGACATCCTTCGCTCGCTACTCGAGGCGACGCGCACGACGGCAGCCGTCTTTACGGTGCTGATCGGCGCCATTCTGTTCGGCTATTTTCTTACCATCACGCAGACGCCGCAAAAGGTTACGGAGTTTCTGACCGGGCTGGGCCTCGGCAGGTACGGCGTGCTGGCATTAATCATGCTCATGTATCTGGTGCTCGGCTGCCTGATGGATGCGCTCGCCATGATCATCCTGACGGTGCCGATCGTCTTTCCGGTCATCAAGGAACTGGGCTTTGATCCGATCTGGTTCGGGGTCATCATCGTCATGACGGTGGAGCTCGGGCTGATCCATCCGCCCGTAGGCATGAATATTTTCGTCATCAAAAGTGTTGTTGAGGATGCCAAGATCGCCACCATCTTCTATGGCGTCCTGCCCTTCATCATGACCGATATCCTGCGCCTGGTCCTGCTGATTGCCTTGCCGGGCCTCGCCCTGTGGCTGCCAGGGAAAATGTGAGGGGGGCGATGGCTCATCTTCCATTGTGGGGCGGGAGCCGTTAGGACTTCTCCTGCGCCCGTTGTGCGCCGGAGAGCGGCCATCCAAGGTCCAGGCATCAAAAAGGCAATTCCAGCGCGACGACAAAAGACGCGGACGGGGGCGGCTGAGCGACAGCTCGATTTCGCCGAGTTGCCAAGCTATGTCGGATATCAGGTGCGGCGAGCGCAGGCCACGATCTTCGGCCGGTTCGAAACGACGCTGGCAGACTTCGATTTGACGCCTGGCTCTTTCGGCGTGCTCACCCTGATCAAGGCTAATCCCGGCATTACCCAGGTAGCATTGGCGGCGGCTTTCGGGGTCGACAAGTCGACCATGAGCCCCGTGATCGTGCGGCTCGAGAAACGTGGACTGATCCGGCGGGAGGTATTGCCCAGCGACCGGCGCTGTCATGCCTTGTTTTTTGAGCCGGGAGCGGGAGCATATTTTGCGGCAGCCCGCGACAAGGTGCGCGCGTTCGAGGAGGGGCTGGCGGGGCGCTTGTCGAAGGCGGAGCAACGTGAGTTTGCCCGCTTGCTTTCGAAGTTGCAGGGATGAGCGAAGGGTGGGCGAGGTCGATTTTTGTCGTCGCCTGCGGTTTCTTTTTTGACAAGTTCTCTTTTTGTTCTTATACTGGCTGCAGTCCCCCGGCTCGGTCTAAGCCAGAGAAACGACTTCTGTTTCAATGCATTATCTCGCAAGCACGCGGGCCCAACAGCCCTGTCGTCCCGGCCAAGGCCAGCCCCGGTCGGCGGACGGGGCTTCTCCCTTGGCCAAAGCACCCTTTGGCCTGACGGACGCCCCTGTCGGGCGACCCCTCATGGTCCATCGCGGCAGGACAACGGGTCAGGGCGAAAACGTCGTGTGCCAGAGCGCGCGGGACCCGGACGCCCAGGGGCAAGCCCTCGACCTCACCGGGGACAGCCGCATCGCCAAGCTGCGGCGCACCATTGCCAAGCTGGAGACCTCCTTCTTTCGAGCCACGCCAACCACCCTTTCGCTCGGCGTGCCTGAAATTCACCAGCATCTCCCAGGGCCGGGGCTTGCTTGCGGCGTGCTGCATGAAGTGAGTGCGGCAAGCTACGGCGATGGACCGGCTGCCCTGGCCTTCCAGTTCGCATTGGCGTCTTTGGCGCTACAGGCAAAACCGGGTCTGGTCATTATGGTCCTCTCACAGCGGGCCTGCGCCGAATGGGGCAGACCCTACGGTCATGGACTTGATCGGCTCGGGGTTGATCCCAACCGGCTCATGCTGGTCGAAGCGCACACCGATAAGGAGGCGCTTTGGAGCCTTGAGGAGATCTTAAGATCACGCGTGCAGCCGGCTATGGTTGCCGGTGCTCTTGCAAACCGTCCCGACCTGACGGCCAGCCGTCGGTTGAACTTGGCCGCAGCCGTTTTGGCCATTCCCTTGGCACTGGCATTTCATGCACAGGCGGGCGGGGAGAGCGCGGCGGCAACACGCTGGCGCATCGGCACCATACCGGCGTCGCGTGATCGCTTCGGTGCACTCTTAAATCCCCGCTGGAGCGTCAGCCTCGAGCGCTGTCGCCATGGCCGTCCCGGAACGTGGTTTGTCGAGTGGAATCATGTCGCGCATCGTTTCAGTTTGGTTGAAGGCATGGCCGATCGCTCGTCTACTCAGGGCGCAGGCCTCCGCATCGCCGGTTGAGGACCGGATCAAGCCGGTGCTTGATCCGGCGCAATCGCTGGTGCTCGTTGCTCCCGGCAAAGGGGGCCAGCGCATCGTTGCCCTCAACAGGGCGGCGTGTGCTGGCGGTCTTAGCTTGGGTGAGCTCCTCTCCAACGCCCGCTCCAAAGTCCTCAATCTGCAGATCTGCGCTGCCGATCCGGCTGCCGATAGGGACGCCCTACGCAAGCTTGCGCTCTGGGCAATGCGCTATTGCCCCGTGGTAGCGGTTTGGCATGAAGCAAGCGGCGCCGATGGCTTGTTCTTGGACATTACGGGTGCCGCGCAGCTTTTCGGCGGTGAGGAGCGCCTGCTTGCCGATCTGCAGCGTCGGCTAGCAAGCTTTGGCCTTTATCCGCGCCTCGCCATTGCCGGCACGGCCGGGGCGGCTTGGGCCCTCGCCCGTTACGGTAAACGCAATCGGATCATCCTTTCACCAGGGGCGGAACGGAAGGGAATCGAAGACCTGCCGTTGGCCGCCTTGCGGCTTCCTGAAGTGGTATTGACGGTCCTGCGCCGCCTTGGCTTTCGCCGCTGTGGCGAGCTGATCGATCAACCACGCGCCCCGTTCGGTGCCCGCTTCGATGCCCCACTTCTGTCTCGACTCGATCAGGCCCTGGGCCGTGCATCCGAGCCGCTCATTCCCGTTGTGCCGCCGCCCATTTACCGCGTGCAGGTGCAATTCCTCGAGCCGATTTTGCAACAAGAGCACGTGCTCGAGGCGGCTCGGTGCCTGCTTGTGAGGCTGATGCAGGATCTTGCCCGCGATGCGGTTGGCGTGCGCCTGTTGAGATTGCTGCTGTTCAAGCTGGATGGCGCGGCGGTATCGCTGGATTTGGGACTTGCCGCACCAAGCCGTGACGCACAGCATTTGGCTCAGCTGATCGGTTTGCGCCTCTATCGCCTTCACTCCGAGTTCGAAACGGACTTCGGCTTCGAAGCAGCGGCCCTCCATGTCCTGAGCGCCGAGGACATGCCCGCACAGCAAGACCAGCTGGCTATTGCCGCACACAATCCTGCGCCAGAGGCGCTTGCCCGGTTGATCGACCGGCTGCAGCAACGACTTGGGGTCGGCGCCGTAGGGCAGCTGATCGCACAGCAAAGTCACATCCCCGAGCGGGCGGTTCGGCACATCAAAGGCTTCGCCCTCCCTAAGGCTTCCCGCAATTCGCCGCCGGCGCGTCCTCGGCACGACACGGTGCGGTGCCCGGAGGAGCCGTTGCCGTGGGCGCCGGACATGCCTGCAGGCGAGCGTCCTTTCCTGCTGCTGCCGCACCCCGAGGCCGCAGACGTCGTCGCTCTCGTTCCGGAAGGGCCGCCACGACAGTTCCGTTGGCGTGGCGTGCGGCATCAGGTTGCCTATTCTGGAGGTCCAGAACGCATCGCCGCAGAGTGGTGGCGCCGTACGGGAGAGGCAAGCCGCGATTATTACGTGGTGGAGGATACCACGGGCCGACGCTTCTGGCTCTTTCGTGCGGGCCTCTATGACCGCGAGACCGATCCGCCGCAATGGTTTGTCCACGGGGTATTCGGATGAGCAACCCCTGCCCTCTTTCCAATCCATCGGCGAATGCGAACTCAGTCCTCCCCCCCGTGTCTTCGACGGGCACGCAAAGGAAACACGCAACGGTCGGCATAAGAGCAAAGGGCAAACCATGGTCTTCGCCGAGTTGATCGCTGCCACCAATTTTTCCTTCCTGCGCGGGGCCTCACACCCGCATGAGATGGTGGGACAAGCGTCCGAGCTGAGGCTTGCTGCCATCGGCATTGCCGATCGCAATACGCTGGCCGGCGTCGTCAGAGCCCACCAGGCAGCAAAAGAGTATGGCATTCGCCTCCTCGTCGGCGCCCGGCTCCTGACCACGGATGGTTTCGAGACCGTCTGCTATCCGACTGATCGCACGGCCTACGGCCGGCTCTGCCGATTGCTCACGAACGGCAATCGGCGCGCCTTGAAAGGCGAATGTCACTTCACGTTCCAGGACCTGCTGGCCGAAAGCGATGGCCAGATTTTTATCGCTGTTCCACCGCCGCGCCCAACGGCGGATCTAGCTGATCGCTTGTCGACACTTGCAAAGGCCGCGACCGGCCGCAGTTATCTTGCCGCTACCTTCGCCTACCGCGGCGATGAGCCGCGTCGATTAGGCGAGCTGGCCGAGCTGGCTGCGACTGCACGCACCCCGCTGCTCGCCACCACCGATGCGCTTTATCACCACCCCAACCGTCGTTTGCTTGCCGACGTGCTCACCTGCATCCGCGAAAAATGCACGATTGCGCAAGCGGGCTATCGCCTGGAAGCCAATGCAGAGCGGCACTTGAAGCCCGCTGTCGAAATGTCACGCCTATTCGCGCGCTATCCCGAAGCCATCGCCCGCACCTTGGAGCTTGTAGGCCGCATTACGTTCTGCCTCGATCAGCTGCGCTATGAATACCCGCAAGAGCCCGTGCCAGCCGGCCGAATGCCGCAAGCCTATCTCGAAGAGCTGACGGCCCAGCACGCGAAGGGGCGCTATCCCAATGGCGTGCCCGCCAAGGTGCAAACGCTCATCGACAAGGAACTCACTCTCATCGCCCGACTCGACTACGCACGCTATTTCCTTACCGTCTATGACATCGTCCGCTACGCTCGTGAACTGGAAACGCCGATCCTTTGTCAGGGTCGCGGCTCGGCCGCCAACAGCGCCGTGTGCTATTGCCTCGGCATCACCTCCGTCGACCCCACCCAAATTGATCTCTTGTTCGAACGGTTCATCTCCGCCGATCGTCGTGAGCCGCCCGATATCGACGTCGATTTCGAGCACGAGCGACGCGAGGAAGTTATCCAGTATATCTATCGGCGCTATGGCCGCGAACGTGCCGCTATCTGCTCCACTGTCATTCACTACCGACCGCGCATGGCAATCCGCGAGGTCGGCAAGGCGATGGGCCTCAAGGAAGACGTGACGGCAAGCCTTGCCGGCCTAATCTGGGGCGAGGGCGACGGCGAGATCCCCGACGGGCACATCACTGAGGCAGGCCTCGATCCTGCCAATCCTGAAATTCAACAGGCCACCGGTCTCGCCCGCACGCTGCTCGGCTTTCCACGCCATCTTTCCCAACACGTCGGCGGCTTCGTGCTAACGCGCGAACGCCTCGATGAGACCGCTCCCATCCACAATGGCGCCATGGCGGACAGAACCTTTCTCGAATGGGATAAGGACGATATCGATGCACTGGGCATGCTGAAGGTGGATGTGCTGGCGCTTGGCATGCTCACATGCATCCGCAAGGCTTTTGCTCTCATCGCGCAGCATTTCGGCAGGGCCTATACGCTTGCCAACGTACCGCGCGAGGATCACAAAGTTTACGAGATGCTCTCGCGAGCCGATTCGGTGGGCGTGTTTCAGGTCGAGAGTCGCGCACAGATGTCGATGCTGCCGCGGCTCAAGCCGGTCTGCTTTTACGATCTCGTCATCGAAGTGGCGATCGTGCGCCCTGGACCCATCCAGGGCGACATGGTGCATCCCTACCTGCGCCGTCGCGACAAGCTCGAGCCAGTTACCTATCCCTCCGAGGCTCTCAAGGCGGTGCTGCAAAAAACTTTAGGCGTACCATTGTTCCAGGAACAGGCGATGCAGATCGCCATTGTGGCGGCGGGCTTCACCCCGGATGAAGCCGATCGGCTGCGCCGCGCCATGGCCACTTTTCGACACGTGGGAACCATTCACACCTTTCGCGAGAAATTCATCGCCGGCATGGTTCGAAACGGATACGAGCAAGAATTCGCCGAACGCTGCTTCAGCCAGATCGAAGGCTTTGGCGAATATGGTTTCCCGGAGAGCCACGCGGCAAGCTTCGCTCACCTCGTCTATGTCTCCTCCTGGCTCAAGTGCCACTACCCCGACGCCTTTTGTGCAGCAATCCTGAACAGCCAGCCCATGGGCTTCTACCAGCCGGCACAACTCGTGCGCGATGCGCGCGAGCACGGCGTAAAGGTGCATCAGCCCGACATCAATCTTAGCGACTGGGCCTGCACGCTGGAGCCTTTGTCTTGCCGGGCTGCTGGCGCGGATATTAAGAGCAATGCCAGCGCAGGCCAGCCTCGAACAGGACCAGAGGCTGCTGCACTTTTCGAGACGGCGAAAGAACACCATGCGGTTCGTCTCGGTTTATGCCTGATCAGCGGGCTGGCGGAGGAGGCGACGCAAAAGACGATTGTGGCTACCCGGGGCGATGGCTACTCCGACATCTTATCGTTGTGGATGCGCACCGGCGCCTCCGTGAGCGTTTTGGAGCGACTAGCCAACGCTGATGCCTTTCGCTCGATCGGCCTCGACCGGCGCGCGGCCCTGTGGGCCGTCAAAGGCCTCGGCGGCGGCGCGTTCGACACTCGGCAAAAGCCAATGGCCTGCAGCGCAGCATCGCTGCTGACGCATGGGATGACCGGTGATCTTTTCGCCGAGCCTACCGTTGCGTTACCCCCCATCACCTTGGGTGAACACGTGGTGGAAGACTACGCCGCCATCAGCCTCTCGCTGAAAGCGCACCCAATTGCCTTCTTCCGACGGCCTCTAGCCGCCCGCGGCATCCTCACCAGCGCCGAGCATTGGCACGAGCAATTGGCCGGCCGGTGCGTGTCGGTCGCCGGTTTGGTGCTGGTTCGCCAGCGCCCCGGCACCGCCAAAGGCGTGATCTTCCTCACCCTCGAGGACGAAACCGGCATCGTCAACGTGGTGGTGTGGCCCAAGGTATTCGCTAAGAACCGGCGCGTAGTGATGTCGGCGCAATTTCTGGAAGTCCACGGCCGCATAGAACGCCAGGGGTTGGTCATCCACGTTGTGGCCGAGCGACTGGTCGACCGTTCGGCTGAGTTGCGTGCACTCGGCGATGGCACCGCCGGCATGCCCGCGACCGCCAAGCAGGTGCGGGAAGGCTCCTGGAAGCCGCATAAGAGCCGCGATTTCCATTGATTGGCCGTCCCAGCCCTATTGCTAGCTTAGCTCGGCTTCACTTCCCCCTTGATCATCGCGCCAAGCTCTGCTGGAAAGCGCACCGGGGCGTGTCCCTCGCCGGCGAGCTGGCGACGCATACGCGGGAGGAAAACATCATGGCCGCGCCTATCATCACTTGCGTCGAAGACTTGCGCGTACTTGCTCGGCGCCGCGTGCCGAAAATGTTTTATGACTACGCCAACTCGGGCGCCTGGAGTGAGAGCACCTACCGCGCCAATGAAACCGACTTTCAACGCATCCGCCTGCGCCAACGCGTCGCCGTCGACATGTCGAACCGTACGCTTGCCACCAGCATGATCGGCCAACCGGTTTCCATGCCCGTCGCATTGGCGCCCGTCGGCCTGACCGGCATGCAGCACGCCGACGGTGAGGTGCTGGCCGCGCGCGCCGCCGCGGCGGCGGGGGTTCCCTTTACCCTCTCAACCATGAGCATCTGCTCGATCGAGGACGTGGCCGAGGGGGCCGACAAGCCGTTCTGGTTCCAGCTCTACGTCATGCGCGATCGCGACTTCATCGATCGCCTGATTGGTCGTGCCAAGGCGGCGGGCTGCTCGGCCCTGGTGCTGACGCTGGATCTGCAAATCCTCGGCCAGCGCCACAAAGACGTGAAAAACGGCCTTACCGCACCGCCGCAGATGACGCTCGCCAACATCATCGATATCGCCGGCAAACCGCGCTGGTGGCTGGGCATGCTCGGCACCAAGCGGCGCACCTTCCGCAACATTGTCGGCCACGCCAAGGGCGTTAAGGACACGCGCGCGCTCTCGGCCTGGACCGCCGAACAGTTCGATCCGAGCCTCAATTGGGACGACGTCAAACGCATCAAGGAGCGCTGGGGCGGCAAGCTCATTCTCAAGGGCATTCTCGACCCTGAGGATGCCGAGCTTGCGGTTCGCAGCGGCGCCGATGCCATCATCGTCTCCAACCACGGCGGCCGGCAGCTCGACGGCGCCCCCTCCTCCATATCGGCATTGCCCGAGATCGCCCGCAGCGTCGGGAGCCAAATCGAGGTGCTGATGGATGGTGGCATTCGTTCCGGACAAGACGTCATCAAGGCCCTGGCGCTAGGCGCCAAAGGCGTTTTCATCGGCCGCGCCTATGTCTACGGCCTCGGCGCTCTGGGGGAGGCCGGTGTCGCCAAATCCCTCGAAATCATCCGCAAGGAACTCGATATCACCATGGCGCTCTGCGGCCTGCGCGATGTGAAGCAGGTGAGCGGCGATATTCTCGTGAAGCACAACACCTAAGAACCGCCGGCGCTTGCCCACCGCCATTCGCTCTACCCCTCTCGGCACATTGCAAGTAAGCTTGGCCAAAAGCGCGCAGGGGGAAGACGTCTGGCAATGCGCATGCGGAGCTCCCAAGATTTTGCCGCCGGCCTGCTGTTGCTTGGTTTTGGATTGGCTGGCCTCTGGATCGGCGCCGACTATCCAATGGGAACCGCGCCAAGGCCCGGTACCGGCGTCTTGCCCCACATCCTGAGCTGGTGCCTGCTCGCGACCGGCGTGCTGCTCTGGCTCAAGGCCGCCATTGCCGGCAGCCCGACCCTCACCGCCTGGGCCTGGCGACCCGCCATCATGGTCACGCTGGCGACGGTGGCTTTCGCGCTGTTGGTCGACCGGCTGGGCCTGGTGGTGGCCATGATCGTGTCGATGACCCTGACCGCCCTCGGCACGCCGGATACGCGCTGGCGCGAGTACCTGGTGTTCGCACTCCTCATGCTCGGGCTCGGCATCGGCCTGTTCATTTACGGCCTTGGCATGCCGATCCCCACCCTGCCGCCGGGGTACGCATGGAACTAGGGGGGCTGCTCGCCAATCTTGGGCTCGGGTTTTCGGTGGCGGTCTCGCTGCAGAACCTGCTCTGGTGCCTGGCCGGCGCGGTCATCGGCACCTGTATCGGCGTGCTGCCGGGGGTCGGCCCGGTCGCCACCATGGCGCTGCTGTTGCCCGTCACCTACCTGCTGCCGGCCGAGGGCGCCCTGATCATGCTGGCCGGCATCTACTACGGGGCGCAATATGGCGGCTCCACCACGGCCATCCTCGTCAACCTCCCCGGCGAATCGAGCTCGGTGGTAACCACCCTCGACGGCTACCAGATGGCGCGCCAGGGCCGCGCCGGCCCGGCGCTCGCCATCGCCGCTCTCGGATCCTTCTTTGCCGGCTGCGTGGCGACCATTGCCATCGCGCTGGCGGCACCGCCGCTGACGCGGCTGGCTCAACAATTCACGCCGCCCGACTACTTCTCGCTGATGACGCTCGGCTTGGTGTTTGCCATCGTGCTGGCGCGCGGTTCGGTGCTCAAGGCGTTCGGTATGGTGTTCCTTGGCATGCTGCTCGGCCTGATCGGCACCGATGTCAACACCGGTAACCTGCGCTACACCTTCGGCATCAGCGATCTGTTCGATGGCATTGGCTTCGTGCCGCTCGCCATGGGCGTGTTCGGCATCGCCGAGATCATCGCCAATCTGACCAATCCAGAGCGGGCCGAGCTCGCCAGCTCGAAAGTCAGTGGACTGATGCCCACCCGCGAGGACATGCGGCGCTCGATTGCACCGATCTTGCGGGGAACCCTGCTGGGCGGACTGCTCGGATCCTACCCGGGGGAGGAGCGATCCTCGCTTCCTTCTCGGCCTACACGCTGGAGAAGAAGTTTTCACGCACGCCGGAGAAGTTTGGCACCGGCATGATCGAGGGCGTGGCCGCCCCCGAGAGCGCCAACAATGCCGCGGCACAGACCTCCTTCATTCCGATGCTTACGCTCGGCATTCCGTCCAACGCCGTAATGGCGATGATGATTGGCGGCATGATGATCCATGGCATCGTCCCCGGCCCGCAGGTGATGGAACAAAGACCCGGGCTGTTTTGGGGCATGATCGTCAGCATGTGGTTCGGCAACCTGATGCTGATCGTGCTCAATCTACCCCTGATCGGTATCTGGGTGCGCTTGCTACTGGTGCCCTATCAACTCTTGGCCATTGCAATTCTGTTCTTTTGCTGCATTGGGGTTTACAGCCTCAACAACTCCGCCAACGAAGTGCTCATGATCGCCGTGTTCGGCCTGTTCGGATACTTGCTGATGAAGCTCGATTTCGAGCCGGCACCTTTGCTGCTCGGCTTCCTTCTCGGGCCGATGATGGAAGTCTACATGCGACGCACCATGCTGCTGTCGCGCGGAGATCCTTGGGTGTTCTTGCAGCGACCATTGTCGCTGTGCTTCCTACTGCTTGCGGCCCTGCTGCTGGTATTTGTTGTCCTGCCCAACGTGCGCAAGGCGCGCCAGGCAGCATTCCAAGAGTAGATTTGACGCCCACCGACGGCAGACGGCATGCTTGCCATCGCAGCGCTCAAGACCGATAGAGAGGACCAAGAATGCGTCGTCGCGAATTTCTCGCCTTCGCCGGTGCGGCACTGGCGGCACCTTTTGCCGGAAAAGCCTCGGCCCAGGTCCAGAACTGGCCCGACAAGCCCGTCAAGCTGATCCTGCCCTATGCCCCTGGCGGCGGCACGGATCTCATCGGTCGTCCCTGGGCCGAAAAGCTCTCCCAAAGTTTCGGCCAGCAGTTCATCATTGAGAATCGCGGCGGCGCCGGTGGCATGATCGGCACCGAGGCGGCGGCCAAGGCGGCGCCCGACGGTTACACCTTCTTGCTCACGCCCAACGCAACGCTCAGCGTGCTGCCCAGCCTACGCAAGACCCCCTACGATCCCAAAAGCTTTTTGCCGGTGGGCCGGGTTGGCGATTTTGTCACCGGCTTTTCCATGCATCCGGCGGTCGGACCGAAGACGTTCAAAGAGATGATCACGTATGCCAAGGCCAATGCCGGCAAACTTTCCTACGGCTCGGCGGGTCTTGGCACCGCCACCCACCTGCGCATCGAGATGCTGAAGTATCGGGCGGGCATCGATATCCTGCACGTGCCCTATCGCGGCAGCGCCGATGCGCTCAATGATCACCTGCCCAATACCGTGCAGATGATGAACGAGATCAACACTATCCCGCACGTTAAGGCCGGCAAGCTCCTGCTTCTCAACATCAACAATGCGACGCGCCACCCGGACTTCCCGGATCTGCCGACACTCACGGAGTGCGGCTATGCCAATTCGGATGTGCCGATCTGGTATTCGCTGTTCGCCCCGGCTGGCACAGCCAAGGCGATCGTCGCCAAGCTCAACGCCAAAATCGTGGAGATCGCCAATAGTGAGGAAATGCGCGACCGCATGCGATCGATCAATACCGTGGTGCCGACGCAAACGCCCGAGGAAATGGTCGCCTACCTCGAGCAAGATACCGCCCGCAACATTGAGCTGATCAAAGCCACCAACATGACGTTGGAGTAGACCGGCACGCGGCCTATTTCCCCCGATAAACCGCGGGCCGTTTTTGCGCGAATGCCGCGCGGCCTTCGGTCCAGTCCTCGCTGGCGAAGATCGCGTCGACCTCGGCGCGAGCAATGCCGGCAATCTCGGTCGGGCTTTTGGGCAGCGTTTCCGTGACAAAGCGTTTCAACGCCCGCGATGGCAGCGGCGCGGTGGCAGCTATCCGGCGCGCATAGTCCATTGCCGTTGGCAGCAACTCGGCTACGGCGACCACCTTGTTGACGTAGCCGACCTCATAGGCGCGCCGCGCGTCGATCGGCTCACCGAGTAACAACAGTTCCATAGCGATCTTGTGCGGGATGCGCGAGGCGAGATTGCTGATGATGCCGCCGGTGAACCCCACCTTGACCTCGGGATAGGAAAACCGGGCATTGTCGGCGGCAATCAAAATGTCGCACATGGTGGTAAGCACCATGCCGCCCCCCACCACCCAGCCCGCAACCGCGCCAATCACCGGCTTATCGACGGCGACGCCGACCCCGGGAATGCCGCGGTAAAGGCTACTGGGTAGCGCCGTGAGGTCGGCACCGGCCGTAAACGCCCGGTCGCCGGCGCCCGTCAGCACGGCTACGCGATCGTCATCGCAGCCCATCAGCCGCTGCCAGGCGCTGTGCAACGCCTCGACGACGCCGTCGTCGAGCCTGTTCATGCGTTCCGGCCGATTAATCGTGATGAGGGCAACGCCGTTGCTGGATCGGTAGGTGACGGGGGTTTCGCTCATGGTGGGCCTCGCAGAACCACTAAGAATTGCGCCAAACTAGCAAGCCCTTGCACGCGGCTCAAAAGGTTTGCCAAATGCAGAAGGAAGCTCGAACCCACAAGCAGCCCTGGAGCTGAGACAATGACCGAACGCCCGGAAAACTTCGGCTTTGCCCCGGCGCACGATGAACCGATCCCCTACCGGCAAAGAATACGCGAGTACTACCTTGCACTTGGCTATGGCGCCCCCTACGAATGGGCCCATTACGCCGAGGTGCCGTTGCATCGGTTGCGCAAGCCGCTGGGAGACTGCCGCTTGACCCTCGTCACCACGGCGGCTCCTTATCAGCCGGATAAGGGCGATCAGGGACCCGGCGCACCTTACAACTCGGCGGCCAAATTCTACGCGGTTTATTCTGGCGACACCGCTAAGGACCACGACCTGCGCATTTCCCACGTCGGTATCGATCGAAAACATACGACCGCGGAGGATCCCGGCAGCTACTTCGCTTTGCCCGAACTGCGCGCCGCGGCAGCAACCGGCCGCATCGGTGGGCTTGCGCGCCGCTTTCACGGACTGCCGACCAACCGCAGCCATCGCGTCACCCTCGAAGTCGACTGCCCGGAGCTCGTCGCTCGCTGCAAGGCCGATGGGGTCGACGCGGCGCTGCTGTTGCCCAACTGTCCGGTCTGTCACCAAAGTGCAAGCCTTGCAGCACGCGCCTTGGAAAGTGCCGGCATCGCCACGGTGGTGATGGGCTGCGCCAAAGACATCGTCGAGTACGTGGGCGTGCCGCGCCTGTTGTTTTCGGACTTTCCTCTCGGTAATCCGGTAGGCAGACCGAACGATCCGGCTTCGCAGCGCGCCACACTCGACTTTGCCCTCGATCTCTTGGCATCGGCCAGCCAACCGCGCAGCACGGTGCAGTCACCTTTGCGCTGGAGCAACAGCGCCGACTGGAAACTTGACTTTTCCAATATTGCGCGTCTGGCGCCGGAGGAGATCGCACGCCGTCGCGCCGAGTTCGACCAGCAGAAGGTGATCGCGCGCAGTTTGCGCGAGGACGCTGGCCTCACGCGCGCGAGCGCCAAGTCGCCGGCTTAATCGTCGCGGCCGCGCCGGGATCTCTCGTTGACACGCTCGCTGAGGGCAGGCTCAATTGTGCGTGAAGACGAATGGCACCGACCCGACACGGGGCTTGCGCAACGAGACTGGCCCAGCAACCACGGCATCGCACGGAGATATCAATGACAGGTAGCGCGCAACGCGTCGGCTGGATCGGCATGGGCCGCATGGGCTACCCGATGGCGGAACGCCTGCTGCAGGCCGGCCGTAGCGTTGCGATCTGGAACCGCACCATCGCCAAAGCCCAACCGCTGTCGGCCGCGGGGGCAAAGGTCGTCAGCTCAGCGGCCGACCTTGCCGGCGTCGACGTGCTGTTCTCCATCGTGTCGACGGGCAAGGACCTGGCGGAGGTTTACTTCGGTCCCGCCGGCGCGCTCTCCGTCGCCGGCAAGGCGCCGGCAATCGTGGTCGACTGCTCGACCATCGGCGTCGAGGAATCCGCACGAATTCGCGAGAAATTGCGCGCAGTCGGCGTCGATTACATCGCCGCACCGGTGAGCGGCAATGCCAAAGTCATCAAGGCCGGCAAGCTGTCGGCCGTCGCCTCCGGCCCCGAGCCTGCCTTTCACAAAGTGGCGCCGCTGATCGAAGCCTTCGCTCCCGGCGGCGTCTCTTACGTCGGCGAGGGGGAACTGGCGCGGGTATGCAAGATCGCCCACAACGTCATGCTTGGTGTCGTCATTGAAAATCTCATCGAGATCACGCTGCTGGCGAACAAGATGGGCGTGCCCCGTCACGCCTTTCTGGCCTTCATGAACAACAGCGTGATGGGCTCGATGTTCACCCGCTACAAGTCGCCCGCGCTCGTCAATCTCGACTGGACCACGACCTTCACGCCGGAACTCCTGCGCAAGGATCTCGACCTCGGTCTCGAGCTCGGGCGCAAGATGGAGGTGCCAATGCCGGTGACCTCGGCGGCGCGCGACATGCTGCAAAGCCATATCGGTGCCGTCCGGCTGAAGCCGGATGCCAACAAGTATCTCGCCGCCGATTTTGCTGCGTTGCTGGAGACCATGGCGCAGGCCTCCGGCATGCGGCTTGAGAGCGAGCAAGAAACCGTGCCGACAGGCCTTGAAAGCTAATGCCGATGCGGCCCTGCAGCCCTAGCGCCGCGCGACCCGCGCGGGCCGGCTCGCCTGCGGCAAGTGAGGCCCTGAGAGCGTACCATCGCGCCGTGGCTCAGGCCGCGGCCAGGTTCATGGCGACCTCGCCGCAAGCCTCGATCACGCCCTTGAGGGCGTGCCGTCCCGTCAGCCAGTTCATGCCGATTAGGCTGCCGGTGATGACGATTTGACCGGCCTCGATGCGCTTACCACGCCGAGCCATGGCGGGCGGCAACAGCAGCAAAGCGGCAACCGGGTCGATGCTGTGGCCTTCGGCGTGAAGCGTGCCGTCCACGAGCAGCCGACCCGGCCGAGCCTTGAGATCCTTCTCGCGCCAGCCTGCGATCTCGGTGCCAACCACCACCCCGGCATTGGCGATGCAGTCGGCAAGCATGACGTGGCGCGGCAACCGCGCCGGATCGGCGATCCGGCTCTGGCACAGCTCAAACACAACGTGCGCCGCCGCGACCGCATCCAGGACTTGCTCGGCCGAGGCCTCGGGGCCCACGCTACGCCCCAAGCGAAAGGCAATCTCGAGCTCCAGACCGGCCGGCTCGCGCCCCAGCACCGTCCAGGTGCCGTTGGCCGCCACCCGGCCCGCGTCGAGGATGGGGGCATAGATCACGGGGCCGTTTGCCACCGCCATCACCTTCCAACCGATGATCGGCGACTTGAGCGCCAGCACGACCCTTTCCTGGATGGCAAATCCTTCCTCGAAATCCTTCGGCGTTTGCCCGGCAGGGAGCGAAATTCGCGCGCCCTGCTGGCGGGCCGCCACCAGCCGTGCGGCGATGTCGTCGAGCCGATCCTCGGACATGTCGATTTCCTCCCAGTCCACATCGAGTCTTTTCGCCGGCTGCCGGCGCGAGAGCGGATATCGCATGCTGCGCCGTGATGCGAAAGGAAATCGCGCAGAGGGCGCGCAAGGCGCGCGGCAACCGCCCCGGCGTCCGACGAAGAGCGTTGCGGGCCTTGCCTGGCGCACCGGCGCGCAAGCAAACTGGGCGCCACGGGCATCGGGACGCCAAGGAGGACGATATGCGCCGCTTATGCGAAGGTCGGGTGGCCATCGTGACGGGGGCCGGTGGAGGGCTTGGGCGCCAACACGCTCTGCTGCTTGCGGTCCATGGCGCCAAGGTCATGGTCAACGACATCGGGGCCCGCGTCGATGGCACGGGCACCAATGCAGCTGCGGCAGCGGCCGTGGTGGACACCATCAAACAAGCCGGCGGCGCGGCCATCGCCAATGCGGCCGACGTAAGCGACTGGAAGGGCGCGCAAGCCATGATCGAGGAAGCCGTCGACACCTTCGGCAGGCTCGATATCCTCGTCAACAATGCCGGCATCCTGCGCGACCGCATGCTGACGAATATGGCGGAGGACGAGTGGGATGCGGTGATCAAGGTGCACCTCAAGGGAACGTTTGCCCCGTCGCGGCACGCGGCCGCCTATTGGCGCGAGGAGAGCAAGAAGGGCAACGGTCCCGTCAAAGCCCGCATCATCAATATCACCTCGACCTCGGGGATTTACGGCAACGTCGGGCAGACGAACTACGGGGCCGCCAAGGCCGGCATCGCCGCCTTCACCATCATCGCCGCGCGCGAGCTCGCCCGCTACGGCGTCACCGTCAATGCGATTTCGCCCTCGGCCCACACTCGCATGACCGCGGGGCTGCGCGAGCTGAGCGAGAAAGAGCGCGCCGTGCGCGACCCCAAGTGGGTGTCGCCCGCCGTGGTGTATCTGGCAAGTGAAGAAGCCCAAGACATCACTGCACGGGTGATCCAGGCCGGCGTCGGCCGCATTGCCGTATGCGAGGGCTGGCGCCGCGGCGCCGAGGTTGACCAGGTGGAGGACCCGGTGGCCGCGGGCTCGCTCCTGCGCGAAATGATCGTGAAGGTGCGCAAGAATTCGGGGATGGACGGCCTCGAGCTCGATTGACCGGCAGTTGCCGCCTCAGACGGCGCCACGCCGAAGGCTGGCGCCAGTCCGCATGTCGAACAGATGCACGGTCGCCGGATCGACGGCCAGCGCACCGGCGCCGTCGAGCTGTGCCGAGGTCGCCACCGCAACGACGAGGGGTGCCGCCCCGACGCTGCCATGAATGAGACGTGTGGCGCCCAACTCCTCGACGAAGTCCTTGACGAAGGCCAGCTTGTCGCCCGCATCGGGGACGGTGAAGGTCAGGTCCTCGGGCCGGACGCCGACGTCGACGTCCTGGCCGGCCTTGCAGGCGAACGCCTCGGCTCGGAAGGCAACGCGTCCACCCTTGATCTCGGCGATGCCCGGGGCGGCAATGCGTCCAGGCAGCAAGTTCATGGCAGGCGAGCCAATGAAGGTGGCCACGAAGCGCGTTGCCGGCAAGCGATAGACCTCGGTCGGACCACCGCTCTGCTCGATGCGACCAGCGTTCATGACCACCACCATATCGGCCAGCGTCATGGCCTCGACCTGGTCGTGCGTCACGAAGATCGACGTTGCCTTCAGTCTATTGTGCAGGCGTCGAATTTCCACCCGCATCTGTACGCGCAGCTTCGCATCCAGATTGGACAAGGGCTCGTCGAACAGAAAGGCTTGCGGCTCGCGCACGATCGCCCGCCCCATGGCGACGCGCTGCCGCTGGCCTCCCGAGAGGGCACGCGGTTTGCGCTCGAGGAAATCCTCAATGGCCAGCAAGCGCGCGGCTTCCGCCACGCGCGCGGCAATGTCGGCCTTCGGCACGCCGCGATTGCGCAGACCGTAGGCCATATTGTCGTAGACGCTCATGTGCGGGTAGAGCGCGTAGTTTTGGAACACCATGGCGATGTCGCGATCCGCCGGCTCGACGTCGTTTACCAGACGGTCGCCGATACTGACGGTGCCCTCCGACACGGTCTCAAGACCCGCAATCATCCGCAGTAGCGTGGACTTTCCACAGCCGGAGGGACCCAACAAGACGGTGAAAGAACCGTTAGGGATGGCAAGGGAGACCCCCTTCACGGCCTCGACCCCCCCGGCGTAAACCTTGCGCACGTTTTTAAGCGTTACCGCGGCCATTTGCGGCTCCCAACCGGTCGGTCGAACGCGGCTCGCCGAGCCGACACCACGCGCGAGCCCGCGGCCCGCGCGCACCCAACCGCGGTACTCCTATCGGCTGCGCCAGGCCGCCCCGGCGAGCGCGTCGAGGCAAGGTATGGAGGCAACGGGCTCACTTCTCGGTCTCCACCAAACCCTTGACGAACCAGCGCTGCATCAGCAGCACGACGGCGACGGGCGGCAGCATCGCCAGCATGGCCGTCGCCATCACCACGTTCCATTCCGTCAGGGCATCGGCGGTCACAATCATCTTCTTGATGCCGATGACGATGGTCTGCATGTCATCGCGCGTCGTGATGAGAAGCGGCCACAGGTATTGGTTCCAGCCATAAATGAATAGGATCACGAACAGGGCCGCGATATTTGTGCGTGACAGCGGTAGCACCGTATCCTTGAAGAAACGCAACGGCCCGGCGCCGTCGAGCTTGGAGGCCTCGATCAGCTCGTCGGGGATGGTCATGAAGAACTGGCGGAAAAACAGTGTTGCGGTGGCCGAGGCAATCAGCGGCAAGGCAAGGCCGGAATAAGAATCGAGCAGGTGAAGGTCAGCGGCGATCTTGTAGGTCGGGTAGATCCGCACTTCGACGGGCAGCATCAGCGTCATGAAGATCAGCCAGAAGGCCACCATGCGGAGGGGAAACTTGAAGTAGACGACGGCGTAGGCGGAGATGATTGAGATTGCGATTTTGCCGATAGCGATTGCCGAGGCCATGATGAAGCTGTTGAGCAGCATCTGGCCCACCGGCTCGCGCGTGGTGCCGCTGGTGCCAATGAAGAGCGTCTTGTAGTAGGTTGCAAAGAGCAGGCGCCCCGGGGTGATCGGCATCTGACCGTTGGCGATGATGCTTTGCTCGTGCGTCGAGCCGATCAAGCACAGATAGACCGGAAAGGCGATGATGACGACGCCCAGCGATAGCACAAGATAGGCAAAGGCATTCCCGAAGCGGCGACGTTCGACCATCACGAATTAGTCCCAGGTGTGCGGATCCTTGAGCGCGGCGACGATGGCCGCCGCGCAGGCTACCATCAGCTTTTCACCCTTCTCGCGCGAGGCGCGCCGGGCATCGCCCACCACACCCGACGGGGTAAAGTCGCGAAACGACCGATATTGGCCGAGCGCCAGCGGACGACGATGGACGTGGGGCGGCCCATGCGCCGATTTGAGCGCCTCGCCGCGCACCAGCTCCGGCGCCAGCGCCATCATCATGGACGTCTCGGCTTCGCAGGCGTGTCGGACGCCGTCCTGGTCTTCCAAGATCGCGGGCATGGCCGGCTGCGCGAGCTCGAAATAGGTGGTGGTGCGGATCTTGAGCGAGGACTGGCGCTGAAGATCGGGCAGGATGGCGGCGAGCGCGGCGATGTTGCCGCCGTGGCCGTTGACGATCAACATCCGCTTGAACCCATGGCGCTCGATGCTGTTGGCGAGGCTCCTGAGCACGTCGCGGTAGGTGGCAAGATCGAAGGTAAAGGTGCCGCCGAACGCCATATGGTGCTCGGCCATGCCGCACCAAAGCGTCGGTGCGACGATGACCGGGATAGTCAGCACAACGGCTTCGGCGGCGCGGCGACAGACGCCCTCGCATAGGATACTGTCGACACCGACCGGCAGATGCGGACCGTGCTGCTCCATCGAGGCGACGGGAAGCAAGACAATGGCGTCGGCGCGGGCCTGCTCGCTGAGATCGGCCGCGGTCAGCTCCTGCCACATCACAGAGCGCACCATCAGTACGTTACCTTGCGTTCGATGAAGCGAAATTGCAGGCCCGTCAGCGCAATCACCATGATCATCAGGATCACCGATTGCGCCGCTGAGCTGCCCAGGTCACCGCCAAGCCGGCCGTCGAAGAAGACCTTATAGACCAGGGTTTCGGTGGCTTTGGCCGGCCCCCCGCCGGTCATGGCGTCGATGATGCCAAAGGTGTCGAAGAAAACGTAGACTATGTTGACAACCAAAAGAAAAAAAGCCGTAGGGGAGAGCAGCGGAAAGATGATGGTCCAGAATCGGCGCACCGGGCGGGCGCCATCGATGGCCGCCGCCTCGATCACCGATTTCGGAATCGACTGCAGGCCAGCGAGAAAGAACAAAAAATTGTAGCTGATCTGCTTCCAGGTCGCCGCCATGATCACGAGCACCATGGCGTGGTTGCCGTTGAGCAACGGGTTCCAATCCATGCCGAGCGAACGCAGCCCGCGCGCAATCAGCCCCAGCGAGGGCTGAAACATGAATAGCCACAATACGCCGGCAATGGCCGGCGCGACCGCGTAGGGCCAGATCAGGAGGGTCTTATAGGCCGACGCACCTTTGATGCTCTTATCGGCCTGCACCGCGAGCAGTAGGGCGATCGATAAGGAGAACAGCGTGACGGCAAGGGAAAAGACGAGCGTCGTCGCCATCGCCCGGTAGTAGTCGCCCTGGCCCAGCAGATAGCGATAGTTTTCAAGCCAGACAAAGTCGGTCCTGAGACCGAAGGCGTCCTGCAGCAAGAAGGACTGCCACAGCGCCTGGTTGGCCGGCCAGTAGAAGAAGACGATGGTGATGAGGAGCTGCGGTGTGAGCAGCAGGTAGGGCAGCACCTTGCCCCCGAAAATCGCGCGCTTCTCCATGGGGCCCCCTTCCCTCGCCGTCGCCTGCGCTACGCCGCGCGCCCCCAAGCCGGGGCGGATGCTCCATCCCATAGCGTGCCGCGCGCTCGCCTGTCATCGCCTTTCCAACCCCACAGGAGGCGGGCCAACCGGGTAGGCGGGCACCGAGCGGAGACCCCGGGCGCACGGCGCCGCGCGCGCCGGGCCGCTCCGCTCGATCCCGCCGCGTCTACCGCGCCTCGCATTGCCCCACGGCTCCACAACGCCTAAATAGAGCCCCGGAGCCCCGGGGCCTCGCACCGCCGCGCCCTCACAGGGCTGCCTGGGTCCGAAGGCGCCGGGACATCAGCTTGGCCCACCGCTTGGAGGGTCGCGGCGTCACTTCAGCGATTTCGGTCACGAGCTTTTTCAGGATCGCATCGGCAAACGTTTCATAGGACGCGGCGGCGACCACAAAGGCGCCGGCGCCCCCGATCACATTGTGCAAGTAGTATTGATCAAGTTCGGGATCGAGGGCGAGGATCGGCAGGCCATTGATGCTGACGCCCGCCTTGACGGCGTCATCGCGCGCTTCGGTAACGGGCCGGCCGCGGTTATTACTACCGTCCCCAGAAATGTCGATGACGCGCCGGGCGCCTTTAGCCTCGGTTGCGGCAAACAAAGACATGGCATAGTCGATAGCGCCGCTGATCGAGGTGCCGCCGCCGAACAGCTGGCGTGGCACGGCCTCGATCGCATCCGCCAGGGCATGCATGGATGCCTCTGTGCTAATCAACCGCCATGGCACCACTTGCACCTGCAGCACCGGTCCGGTCCACTGCAGCATGGTCACGGCGATGCGTTGCTGCGAGCCGGACTGAATGGCCTGCAAAAGCCGGGGATTGCGAAAGGCCGCGACGTAGCCACGTTTTTGTAACTCGAAGCGGGCCTCGCTCACACTACCGGAGACGTCGACAGCTAACACGAGCTGAAGGTCAACGCCGGACTGGGCGCCGGCGCGATGCCCGCCTACGATTGCCATGGCGAGGCTCAGCAGGCCCAACAGTGCGATACGCCGCAGCTGCCACGCACACGTCGCCAGCAACCAATGACCCATGCGACCCACGCCCATGTTCGATCTTGCAGCAACGACTTGCCAGCTTGCCCGCGCCCGTCGCAGGTTACAGCGCCACATTGTGAGCATACGAGGGACAACAACAATGCTGAAGACGGGGGTCACGCTCTACTACATTCGCCATGGGGAGACCGATTGGAACCGGGCGCAGCGCTATCAAGGGCGACGGGACATTCCGATCAACGCCACCGGCCGCGCGCAAGCCAAGGGCAACGGTCAGCTGCTCGCGGCGGCCCTCGGCGATCGCGCGGCGCAGCTTGACTACGTGGCAAGCCCACTCACGCGTGCAACCGAGACGATGCAGATCCTGCGCACCGAAATGGGCCTCGACAGCCGCGCCTACCGCACTGACGGCCGGTTGATGGAAATCAACTACGGCAGCTGGGAAGGCCAGCCCTGGCGCGACATTGCGACGCGCGATACGGCAGGATATGCGGCGCGCCAGGCCGATGTCTGGAATTGGCGGCCGCAGGGTGGGGAGAGCTACGCGATGCTGGCGGAGCGTGTCGGCGCGTGGATTGCCGAGGTCGCGGGCGACACCGTCGTGGTCGCGCACGGGGGCGTTAGTCGGGCCTTGCGCGCCGTGCTCTTCGGCCTTGCAGCCCCCGACGTCATGCGGCTCGAGGTGCCCCAGGACTGCATCTTGGTGATCGAAGCTGGCGCAATGCGGTGGCTGCGACCGCACGGCACGACGGCGGCGGGGGCATGACGCATGGGCGTCATGCGCCTCGCCAAAAAAAGCTTGGCCTAATTCTTCTTTTTCGCTGTTTTGCTGGCGGTCTTGCCGGCATACTTGGACTTTCCGGCAACGCACTTGCCCTCGCTGCCGCTCCAAACCTGCTTGCCACGCTCGCAACCCATCTTGGTTTTCGCTGCGCTTGCCGGCTGAACCAGCACACACGCCGCAAAACCGGCCAAAGTCAGCGCAACGATCATTGAACGCATGATTGCCTCCGTCTTCCAACCGAACGGCAGAAGTCATAGGCGGTATTTGCGGCCGATGTCAGCAGTTGATTGGCATATCTTTGCCGAGTGACCCTGCGGCCACAGACGCCCGCCTCAAGCCATGGCCTGGGCGCCCAGCGGCAAAAAAGCGCCTCTTGCCCGGCGCCAGAGGTGCCTACAAACGCGGTGAGGGGCGCGGGCGGGCGCACCCACAGGGGGGCGGCCGGTGCGGACGAAAATGAGGCCACGCTGAGAAGTAACAAGGCGGTGACATGCGTTCGAGCCTTTGGGGAATGAATGTCGGCACGAGGACCATCGTCTTTGCCGTGCTGCTGATCCTCGTCGCGACCGCGACTGTGGCCCAGACGGTTGCCGACCAGCTGGCCAACTGCAAGAGCGAGGGTGCCGATCTCAACGCCCGTATTCAAGCCTGTACGCGTACACTCGAGGGCGCCGTGGACAACGAGGAACTTCGCGTCGAAGCCTTGCTGCAGCGCGGTGTGCTCTACGAGTTGTGGGGTGACCAGGAGGCGGCCATCGCCGACTACAGCGAAATCATCACCCTCGATGCCAGCAGCGCCATTGCACACTTCAACCGGGGTAACGTGCGCGACCGGCTGGGGCAGCAGGATCTCGCGATTCAGGACTATTCGGAGGCCATCCGGCTCGATCCCACCGACCCGGACATGTTCAATAATCGCGGCCAGGTCTATGACAGCCGTGGCGAATTCGATCTGGCCATTGCCGACTACTCCGAGGCGATCCGGCTCGATGCCACGAGCAGCCGGCCCTACTATAACCGTGGTCTATCCTATTTCAGCAAGGGGGAGTTCAAATCGGCGATGGCTGACTTCGACCAGGCGCTCAGCCTGCAGCCCAACGATGCCGACGCCTTGGTTGCGCGCGCCGCTACGCATGAGGAATTGGGCGACCAGGCGGCGGCGCTCACCGATTACCGCCGGGCACTCGGCATCGCGCCCGAGCACGCGGAGGCCAAAGAGGCGCTCGAGCGGCTCGGCAAATGAGCCTGCAACGCCCCGACAACAACCCGAAAATGTGAGGGCATCGGGACCACGCACGCTCGTTTGACTGCGAACCTGGTCTTTACCTTAAGAATTTGCAGGAGCCTGAAACCCCCAGGCTCCTGCAAAAACGGTTCCGTCTTACTTCTTCGACCGCGCATCCGCGCACTTGCGGTCCTTCTTGCTGTAGTACATGTAGGCGCCGCACGAGCCGGGGCCCTTGCTCTTGGCTTTCTTGGCAGATTTCTTCTTGCCCTTCTTCGCCTTCTTGGCCTTCTTGGCGGACTTCTTCGCCACCTTGACGATGGCGTTGTCAAGGCCAGGGCTCGAGCCCGGCGTCAGAGTGGCTGCCTGCAGCTCCGACAACGGCGAGAAGGCGATGGCAATCGCCAAGGCCAAGACGGCGATAAGGGTCTTGCTGATGCTCATTCCAAGTACCTCCCATTTCTATACTCGGCGTCGGCGCGCCGCAGGAAACGCGATTGTCCCCTGCCCGTGCGCGACAGCGCAGGTGAAGGCTAGAGACCGCTAAATGAACGCACAATGAATTGTGGTGCGCATTAACCTCTCGAAGTTGCGCAAAGGACACGATATTCGTTTGCAAGGTTAAGGGGCGGCCCGGTGTGCTTACGGTCTCGCAGGTGCGAGACCGGACCGAGACCGCCGCGGCTGCGTTGCATTCTTGCCATCGTGCCGGTAAAGAGCCGCCTCGGCGAAAGAAGCCACAGGCCATGTCGCACAACACGTTTGGACACCTGTTTCGGGTTACGACTTGGGGCGAAAGCCACGGGCCGGCGATTGGCTGTGTCATCGACGGCTGCCCGCCTCGCATCCCGCTCGAGGCCTCCGACATCCAGCGCTTTCTGGACAGGCGAAGGCCCGGGCAATCGCGCTTCACCACGCAGCGCCGCGAGCCCGACAGCGTGCGCATCCTCTCGGGCATCTTTGCCGACGAGGAGGGCCGCCAGGTCACGACCGGCACCCCGATTGCACTTGTGATCGATAACGTCGATCAACGCGGCAAGGACTATGCCGAGATCAAGGATAAGTTCCGGCCGGGGCACGCGGACTTCACCTATTGGGCGAAGTATGGCGTGCGCGACTACCGCGGCGGGGGGCGGTCGAGTGCGCGCGAGACGGCCATGCGGGTCGCCGCTGGGGCGATCGCGCGCAAGGTCATGACCGGCGTGACGATACGCGCCGCTCTGGTGCAGATCGGAACGCACGCCATCGATCGCGAACGCTGGTCATGGGAGGAGGTCGACCGCAATCCGTTCTTCTCACCCGATGCCGTCATTGTCGAGACGTGGACGCGCCACCTCGACGAGGTGCGCAAGGCTGGCTCCTCGGTGGGTGCAATCGTCGAGGTCGTCGCCGAAGGGGTGCCGCCGGGCTGGGGCGCGCCGATCTACGGCAAGCTCGATCAGGATCTGGCCGGCGCCATGATGAGCATCAACGCGGTCAAGGGTGTGGAGATCGGGGCCGGCATGCACGCCGCCGAACTCAGCGGCGAGGCGAATGCCGACGAAATTCGCATCGGCAATGACGGCAAGCCGGTTTTTCTTTCCAACAACGCCGGCGGCATCCTCGGCGGCATCTCGACCGGTCAGGCGATCGTCTGTCGCTTTGCCGTGAAGCCCACCTCATCGATCCTGTCGCCGCGCCGGACCATCGACCGGCAGGGACGGGAAACCGAGATCTCCACCAAGGGGCGCCACGATCCCTGTGTCGGCATCCGGGCCGTCCCCGTTGCTGAGGCCATGATGGCCCTGGTTTTGGCCGACCACTGCCTGCGCCATCGCGCCCAGGTGCCGGCATAGCTTCGCCCGGAGACGCCTCGGCTGGTCGGCGTGTTCATCGGGTCGCTTGTAGGGGCCGGCTGATGGTTGCATGATCTTGACGCCCGCCGCAGCGGCGGGTCGCAATGCCCCTGGCAATGAGCTGCTGAGAGGACCGCCGATGACCGTTTCCGCCGCTGTGGACGCCCTCCTGTTCGACGTGTTTGGAACCGTGGTCGACTGGCGGGCAAGCCTCATCGACGACTTGAGTGCGTTTGCTGCCGGGCGCGGTTTCAAGGTTGATTGGGCCGCCTTTGCCGACGACTGGCGGGCGCTCTATCAGCCGGCCATGGAGGAGGTGCGCGTGGGTCGACGGGCATGGACCGTGCTCGACGTTCTGCATCGCGAAAGCCTGGACAAGCTCATTGCCAAATACGGCATCGGCGGCCTGAGTGAGGCCGACAAGGATCACATCAACAAGGTTTGGCATCGCCTCAGGCCGTGGCCGGACGCCGTCGAAGGTCTCACGCGCTTGAAGACCCACTACATCATCGGCACCCTGTCTAACGGCAATGTGGGCCTGCTCACGCGCATGGCCAAGTTCGCTCGCCTTCCCTGGGACGTCGTGCTCGGAGCCGAGACGGCGCGGGCCTACAAACCCCAACCGCAAGCCTACCTCGCCAGTGCCGAACTGCTCAATCTCCGACCCGAACAGGTGATGCTAGTGGCCGCCCACAATGGCGATTTGGCCGCGGCGGCCAACGTCGGCCTGCGCACGGCGTTCGTGCCGCGCCGCAACGAACGGGGAGCCGGCCAGACGTTGGATCTCAAGGCCGAGCGCGAATGGGATGTGATCGCCGACAGCTTCGTGAGCCTCGCTAAGGCCATGGGCTGCTGATCGCTCGAACGCGCTTGCCCCGCCTTGGCCAACCTTGGCCAACCTTGGCCAACCTTGGCCAACCAAGCGTGCAGGGCTGGCGGAACGGTGCCACCCACACCCCGGGGGCGGCATCAAGATCGCGGCCGTCGGCGAGCGCAGGACTTTACGCGCGGTCGACCTTCACGTACTCGAAGTCGCCGGGCTTGTTGTCGATACCGACCCGCGGCGGGGCAATCCAGGACGCGAACTTGCCCCGCTCCCAACACGGTGCCATCAGTCCGGCAATAAAGTCGCCGTCCTCCTTTGACGGCAGCCACTGGTCTTTTTGCTTCGCCCAGTCGTTTTCACGCAGGAGTTCTCCGGCGGGAGAGGCTTGAATGTTGGCGAATTCGCCGATGCCGCGATGAAAGGTGACATGGGGAAGCTTGAGGCGGAAATTGACCCCGGCCTTTTCGATCACCCTGTTCCAACGCTGCACGCCCTTGGCGCAGTCGTTCACATAGTCGTCGCGTAGACGCATGTTGATGGCCGTCAGCGCTGGTTCGTCGACCATCTTGATGTTGCCGTCGATCAGCTTGCTCACGGGATAGGTGGCTTTGGTCAGCTGGTGATCGTCCTCGATTTCGCGTTTCCTGGAAGCGGCCCTTGACGCCGGAGGTGTAGTAGTTGGCGGCGTTGGTGGAGACTTCTGAGCCGAACAGGTCGAGTGACAGCGAGAAGTGCAGGTTGGCCTTCTTCTGCATGGTCGGCAGATCTATGACGCCGAGCTTGCGCACGGCGGCGATGTCATCGGCATCCTCGATGCCCGCCTCCTGCATGGCCTGGCACGTGCGCTCGATGGCCCGACCAACACCCGTCTCGCCGACGAACATATGGTGGGCTTCCTCCGTCAGCATGAAGCGGCAGGTGCGCGACAAAGGATCGAACCCCGATTGGGCCAGGCTTTCGAGCTGCATCTTGCCGTCGCGATCGGTGAAGAAAGTGAACATGAAGAAGGAGAGCCAGTCGGGCGTCTCCTCGTTGAAGGCACCCAGCATGCGCGGCTTGTCCTGATCGCCCGAGCGGCGTTGCAGCAGGCCTTCGGCTTCCTCGCGACCATCCTTGCCGAAGTATTTCTGTAAAAGATAGACCATCGCCCACAGGTGCCGGCCTTCTTCGACGTTCACCTGGAACAGGTTGCGCATATCGTAAAGCGAGGGCGCGGTCTTGCCGAGATGTCGTTGCTGTTCGACGCTGGCAGGCTCCGTGTCGCCCTGGACCACGATTAGGCGACGCAGCATGGCGCGGTATTCGCCGGGCACCTCCTGCCAGGCCTGCTCGCCCCTATGGATGCCGAAGTTGACCCGACGATCGTCCTGCCGGGGAGCTAGCAGAATGCCCCAGCGGTATTCGGGCATTTTCACGTAATCGAATTTGGCCCACCCCTTGGGATCGATGCTGATGGCCGTGCGCAGGTAGACGTCGGCGGTCTGGAAACCCTCCGGCCCCATGGTCCTCCACCAATCGAGGTATCCCGGATGCCATTGCTCCAACGCCCTCAACACGCGCTGGTCATCCATGAGGCCGACGTTGTTTGGAATCTTGGTCGAGTAGTCGACGTTGGTTGTCTCTGCCATCACATGCGTCCTTGATTTTTCATCAAATTTGCGGCGGACTAGATGCGCTCGGGATTGAAGTTGGCCTTCACGCCGCTGCCGTATCGCTTGAGCGCTCCCTCAGCACCGGCGGCATTGGGCCGCTGAAAGATCCAGTTCTGCCAGGCGGTAAGCCTGCCGAAGATCTTGGTCTCCATGGTCTCCGGACCGGCGAAGCGCAGGTTTGCCTCCATACCCGTCAGCCCATCGGCGGAAAAGCTCGCGCGCTCCTCCAGGAAGATGCGGACCTCGTCCTGCCAATCGATGTGGTCGAGCGCACTCGTCACCAGTCCCATCCGCTCACAATCCTCTGCGCTCAGCAGTCGGGCGGGTGCCGCCCTGGCCGCATCAAGGCTCGCCGGCTCGCCCAGAAACCGCGTCGCTAGCCGCGATAGGCCATTGCTCATCGGGTAAACCCCGAAATTGAGGCCCGACAGCGCCAGGCTCGGCGGCACCCGGTTGTCGCCTTGGAAGTTGCCGATCAGCATGAAACAGCGGTCGGAGGCAAACGCCAGCTCCGCCAAGGTGCCGGCAAAGCAGCTGCCGGGCTCCACCAAGGTGACGAGGGAACGCGATGTGAGGTCGACGCGCTTCAGCACGCGCTTCCAATACTGCAGGATTTCGCGCGCCAACCAGTGGTCGGCGTTCGCCTGCAGCAGCGCATCGTAGGCGAGCACCTGTCTCGGTTCACCCTGGCTCTTGAAGATCAGCACACCGATCTCAGGTTCGTTCAAGCGCAGGTGCAGAATGGCATCGTCGAGTTCGCGCGCCAAGCGCAGCGGCCAGAACGTCGCGCCTTGTTGGACAATGGCTTCTGCCGATGCGGGCGGTTGCGCGCCCGGACCGTTGAGCATCACGACAGCACGGCGGGTGCTTCGGTCGATCTCAACCTTCAGCGCCGAATAGGCGACGGCGTCGGCATGAAAGGTACGTTCGATCGGCGTCAAGCTGATGCCCTTGGCATGGGCCGGGCGATCCGATTGGACGGCCAATGCCCGCGCCGCCTCGGCGACGCTGCGATCGAATTTCGAATTGGGGATGACCTGGTCGACGAGCCGCCATTTCACCGCCCGGCTACCCTTGACACCTTCTTCCACGGTGCAGAACGTGTCGGCGAGGTCGCGGCGCACCTTGCGCTTGTCGGTCACGCGCGTCAGGCCGCCGGTCCCCGGCAGCACCGCCAGCAACGGCAGCTCGGGAAGCGCGACGCTGGAATTGCCGTCGTCGGCAAGCACGATGTGATCGGTCGCCAGCGCCAATTCATAGCCACCACCGGCAGCCGTACCCCGGATGGCACACAGATACTTCTGTCCCGACTGGGCGCTGGCATCCTCCATGGCGTTGCGAGTCTCGTTGGTGAACTTGCAAAAGTTGACCTTGTGGGCGTGCGATGAGCCAGCCAACATGCGAATGTTGGCGCCGGCGCAGAACACGCGTTCCTTGCCGGATTTGAGCACAACGACTTTGACTTCAGGATGCTCAAAACGCAGGCGCTGCACGGCGTCGGCAAGCTCGATGTCGACGCCCAGGTCATAGGAGTTGAGTTTCAGTTGATAGCCCTCAAACAGGCCGCCATCCTCATCGACGTCCATGATCAACTCGGCCATCTCGCCGTCGAATTTCAGTTTCCAATGCCGATAGCGTGCCGGCTCGCTCTGGAAATCGATGCGCCTGGCCATCGTCCCTTCCACTCCCATGCGTTGCCGGCGCCGATCATGCCACGAAAGGAGCGCCGCGGGCCCTTCGCCCAAATATGCATTATTATGCCGGATAAATACCCCAATGATGCATAATAATGCAAGCCTGGCCGAACGTCCTGAGCCGCGTCGGTGCCTGCGGTTAGGCTTTGGGGTCTGACGCGCAGAATGCCGGGCGGGCTCGACACCGACCTGTTGGCGCGCGGGCTCATGGGCGACGGCCAGCGGCTCGGCAATGGATGGGCCGCCGGCGAGGTTGCCGGGTTTCGGCGGATCTATCGGCCGCTTGCGGCCACGTTCCTCGGCGGTGGCCTGTTCTCGGGCGGGTCGCCGGCCGCGGTGCGCCCGGGACGGTCGCTTGAACCAACGTCCTACTTAGTGCTCGATGGCCGGCGCAGCCGCGCCGTGCCCTCGGCATCGACTTTTCCGTTGTCGTCGAACACCACGCGATAGTGCCGCCGGGCAAAATCGGCGCTGATCTTGCCGTCCGCGAAATCCTCCTCGACCCGCTGGGGATCGCGCGCAAGGGGCGTGCCGAAGCCGCCGCCACCCGCCTGCTCATGCACGATCAACGCCGCGTGGGGCACGGTCATCGTCACCTTGCTGGGGAGCGGCTCGCGCCGATTGCCGATTTCGATGAAGCTTTGCGATCGACCGCCGGGCCCCCCGCCCGCCAGGCCGTAGGGTTGGAAGGTCACGCGGTCCGTGCGCAGCTGCAACAACGCCTCCCTTGCCAGGATGCGGTAGGAACGGCGCAAACCGACCCCTCCGCGCCAACGGCCGACGCCGCACGTGTCCGGCACGAAGGCGTACTCCTCAACGCGCACGGGATGTTCCGCTTCCATCACCTCCACCGGCATGTTGGACAGGTTCTGCGAAGCGTTGGTGACGGCCTCCAGGCCATCCTTGTCCGGCCGGCCGCCCCAGGCTCCGCAGATCATATCGACAATGATGAAGGGCTTGCGATTTTCCCGGAAGCCGCTGATGCAGACCACGCTGTTGCCGCCTTCGCCCGCGGCCGGCACACGTTCCGGCACGATTTGCGCCAGGGCGCCAAGGACCGTATCGAACACGCGATAGCCGGTGAGCGCCCTGGCGGCGCATGCGCCCGGCAGCACTGGATTGAGCACGGAGGCTTCTGGGACCTTCACCTCGATGCAGCGGAACACGCCCACGTTGTTTGGTATCTCGCGAGAAAGCACGCAGCGCACGCTCAGATAGGTGAGGGACCGCGTAAAGCTCAGTGTCGCGTTGAGTGCACCTTTCACCTGCGGCGAGGAGCCGGTGTAATCGACCAACAGACTGCCGTCCTCGCGCACTTCAACCGCGGCTTTGATGGGGATAGGCTGATCTGTGAAGCCGTCCCCGTCGATATGATCGGTGAATTCGTAGCGGCCCTTCGTCCACCGTTTGATCTCGGCGCGGGTCAGCCGCTCGGCATAGTCGATCAGTTCCGCCATGTAGGCTTCGACCTCGTCCGCCCCGTAGCGCTGCAACAACTTTTGCAGACCGCGCTTGCCGACCTGCGCCGCGGCGTATTGTGCGGAAAGATCACCCCACACCCGCTCGGGCACGCGCACGTTGATTTTAATCATCGTCGCCAGCGTATCGTTGAGCATGCCGCGATCGTAGAGCTTGAGCGGCGGAATGCGCAGACCCTCCTGGTAGATTTCCGTGGAGTCCGAGGCGTTCGATCCCGGCACACGGCCGCCAACGTCGGTGTGATGACAGATGACGACAGCAAAGGCTCGGCGGCGGCCGGCCTGGAACAAGGGCATGAACATGAAAATATCGGGCAGATGCATGCCGCCGTGATAGGGATCGTTCATGATCACGGCGTCGCCCTCATGCAGGTCCGCGCCGAACTTGGCGAACACGGCCGCCATGGCATCCGGCACGGCACCGAGATGCTGAGCGATGGTCTTGGCCTGCGCCACCATCTGGCCGTCGGCGGCACAGATTGCCGCCGAAAAATCCATCACATCTTTGACGATCTCCGAGCGGGCGATGCGGATCACGGTATACGCCATGTCGTCGGCAATGGCATCGAGGCCACTCTTGATGACGGCGAAAGTGATGGGATCGATCGGCATGGGCTTTAGTTCAGCTCGAGCACGATATTGCCGATGGCGTCGAGGTATACGCTGGCGTCCGGCGGCACCACGATGGTGGCATCGAACTCTTCGACGACGAGCGGACCGCGGCGCCGAACCGGCGTCAAGGCCGAGCGCGGCACGACCTCGGTGATCGTGGCGGCGCTGCCGCGTACGAAGTGCACGTGCCGACGCGCCGCCGCGGCCGCGGCGGCCGGCGCGGCGATCGTCAGCTGCTTGAAGTTGAGACGCTGGGCGCTCAGGCCGCGTCCGACCACGCGCAATTTCACGAGCTCGATCGGACTATGGTCCCGATAACCATAGGTCTTTTCGTACTCGTCGATGAAGCGGCGGCGCATTTCCACTGGATCATCACCGTCGTAGTGAATGGTGAGCTCGCTCGCCTGGCCTTCGTGGCGCAGCTCCGCCTCCCAGCCGAACGCGACCCGGTCTTTGCCGAAACCATCGGCGGCAAGCCGGGCGGCGACCTCGTCGGCGAGTTCGACCTTGGCGGCGTTGAGGTCGGCCGGGCTCAGCTCGTCGAGGCAGCGGGTCATCGTCCGCAGGCCGATGTGCTCGAGGTCGGCTGCCAGCATGCCGACCGCGCTGAACACGCCGGCCAGCGGCGGCACGACGACACGGGCAATGCCGAGGTCACGGGCAAGGTCGGTGGCATGAATGCCGCCGTTGCCGCCAAAGGCAATGAGGGTTAGGTCGCGTGGATCGCGGCCGCGCTCGACCGTCACGGCGCGAATCGCCCGCGCCATCGCCGCGTTGGCGACGGCGCGGATGCCATGCGCGGCCTCCTCCAGGCTGAGCCCAAGCGGCTCTGCCACGTGGCTGGTGACGGCGCGTTCGCTGAGACTGCGCTCGATCGGCAGACGGCCGCCCGCCAGCGCGTGCGGATTGATAAAACCAAGGACGAGGTTGGCGTCGGTCACCGTCGGGCGGTCGTTGCCGAGGCCATAGCAGGCCGGGCCTGGCACGGCACCCGCCGATTGCGGGCCGACCGTGAGCAACCCACCCCGGTCGATGCCAGCCAGCGAACCGCCGCCGGCACCAACCTCGGCGATGTCGATTGCCGGCACCTTCAGCATGTAGCCACCCGCCTTGACGAATCGGCTCGAGGTCGAAATGCCGTCGCGGAATTCGTATTCCGAGGTCATGCTGGGTCGGCCGGCCTCGACGATGACCGCCTTGGCGGTGGTGCCACCCATGTCGAACACGATGAGATCGGACCAGCCACGGGCGCCACCCAGCCGTGCCGCGCCGATCACGCCACCAGCGGGCCCCGATGCCACCACGAACACGGGCGTTTCGCAGGCGCTTGGCGCGGCGAGCATGCCGCCGTTGGAGGTGATGACCCGGAGCGGGGCTTGAATGCCGATGGCGCGCAGCCCAGCCTCCAAGTTGCGCAGGTATGCACGCATGGCCGCGAGCAGATAGGCGTTCACCACCGTGGTGCTGGTGCGCTCGTATTCCTTGCGCTCCGGCAACACCGCGTATGAGGCGGTAACCAGCAATTGCGGAAAGCGCGCGCGCAGAATGTCTTCGATGCAGCGCTCGTGCAGCGGATTGCGATAGCTGTTGAGAAGGCACACAGCGACCGCCTCGATGCCGGCAGCGGCCAGCCGTTCACCGGCCGTCACGACGTCGCTTTCGTTGAGCGGCTCGACAATACTGCCGTCAGCGGCAATGCGTTCGCCGACCTCCAGGCGATAGCGGCGCGGGACCAGCGGCTTTGGCTTGTCCCAGCTCAAATCGAACATGTCGGGCATGCGGATGCGCCCGATCTCGAGCACGTCACGAAAGCCGCGCGTCGTGATCAGGCCGGTGCGGGCACCGGTGCGCTGCAGGATGGTGTTGGAGCCCACCGTGGTGCCGTGCAGCACCTCGGCGATGAGGTGTGGCGCCAGCGCCAATTCGCGCAACAGCGCCTCCAGTCCGATGACGACCGCGCGGCTCGGATCGTCTGGCGTGGTCGCGATCTTGCTTTCGTGCAGCACGCCGCGGCTCGACAGCACGACGATGTCGGTAAACGTTCCGCCGATGTCGACCGCAACCCGCAACCTCAGGCCCTCGTCCGCCCTGCCGCTTTTGCCGGGGCTTCAGCGATTGAGCCAGCGCTTGGCGAAGCCGAGCAGACCTTGCGGCATGAAGATCACCATAGCGATGAAAATGATCCCGACGGGCACGAGATAGGGGAATTCAGCGAGGTAGGGAAGGTTGAAAGTGGTCGCCAGGTAGGGGAACAGACGCGAAAGACCCTCGCGCAGACCCAGGAAGAAACCAGCCCCGACAATCGGGCCCACCAGCGTGCCGATGCCACCCATGACATTGAAGATCACCACCTCACCGGAGACCACGAAGTAGACGAAGTCCGGCGCGGCAAAGCGGTTCTGCACGGCATAGAGCACGCCCGCAAGGCCCGCGAATAGGCCCGATACCATGACCGCCACCATCTTGTAGCGTTCAACGGGATAGCCGATGGCACGCGTGCGGGCCTCGTTTTCGCGGATCGATTGCAGCACCATGCCGAACGGTGACTGCGTGAGGCGGCGCAACAGCAGGTAGGCGGCCGCCACCACGGCCAGCACAAACCAGTGCAGCGTCGTGGAAGTGAACGGCGTCGTCCAGAGCCCCGGGATGCCGAACCCTGGCCGCGAGAACGCCAGGCCGTTTTCGCCGCCGGTTAACTCGGTCCAGGTGAAGATGATGACGTAGAAAATTTGCGAGAAAATCAGCGTGGTGATGGCGAAGTAGATATCGCGCAGCCGCGTGGAAAAGTAGGCGACGAACAGGGCCACGGCGGCCGAGCCGGCCAGGCCGTAGACGATGGCGAGCCATAGGTTGGGCGGTTTCACCATTAACAACGCTGCCGCGGCACCGTACATGCCGAGACCGAAGAACGCCGAGTGACCAAACGACACCATGCCGGTGTAGCCAATGAGTATGTCGGACGACATCGCCAACAGTCCCCAGATCAGAATCTCGGTGAGAAATCGGCGCCAGAATTCGGGCAGCACCAGCGGTGCCAGGATCAGCAGAACGATCGTGACGGCAAAGCCTATCCAATAGGCGCGAGCGTGTCGTGAGAGGCTCATTTGGGTGTCGGGACGAAAAGGCCGGTGGGTCGGAAGAGCAAGGTCAGGATCAAAACCACCGAGGAGACGATGATCGCCTGCGAAGGACTGACCCAGATCGAGGCATACGCCTCCAACAGACTGATGAAGATGGAGGCCGCGATGGAACCGCCAAGATTGCCCATGCCGCCGACAACAACAACGATGAAGGCCTTGAGCACCCAATCGAGGCCCATGGCATGGTTGACGCCGACCAGGGGACCGAACAGCACGCCGCTGGCCGCAGCCATCCCCGCGCCCATGGCGAATACGCCCGTATGCACCCATGGTACCGGAATGCCCATGGCCTGCGCCATCACGCGGTCCTGGGTGGTGGCCCTGATCCAGACACCGTAGCGCCCGTACTTCAGGAATAGGTAGAGCCCGCCGATCATGGCGGCGGACAGGCCGGCGATCAGCAGGCGATACCAGGGGTATTGCAGGTAGAACAAGGTGAACTGGCCGCTGAATGGTTCCTGGATCTTGCGCGCCACCGGCCCGAACTGCCACAGGGCATAGTTTTGCAGGACGAGCGAGATGCCGAAGGTGGCAAGAATGGTGTAGAGCGGATCGCGCCCCAGCAGCGGCCGCAGCGTCACCACTTGCATGGCGGCGCCGAGGGCGGCGATGATCACCATCGCAACCACGAGCGCCAGCCAGAAATTGCCCGTGGCCGCCAATGTCAGAACGCCCATGTAGGCGCCGAGCATGAACAACTCGCCGTGCGCGAAGTTCACCACGTCCATGATGCCGAAGATGAGGGTCAGCCCCGAGGCAACCAGGGCCAGGATCATCCCGGTGACGATGCCATTGACGGTTTGGATGATGATGATGTCCCAGGGGATGTCCACCGTTTCACACTCCCAGGTATTTGTGAATGACCGGGTGATCGACCGTCAGTTCCGCGGCTGCCGCATGGTGCTGGACGGCTCCTTTTTCCATGAAGTAAACGCGCTGGCTCGCCGCAAGCGTCAGAGGTACGTTCTGCTCCACCAGCAGGATCGCCACGCCGTCCCCGTGCAAGACCTCGATGATCTCGCGGATCTGCGAGACCATGCGCGGCATCAAGCCTTCGGTGGGCTCATCGAGCAGGATGATCTTCGGCTCGAGCATCATCGCACGACCGATGGCCAACATCTGCTGCTCGCCACCCGAGAGCGTGCCGCCGGCCTGACTGCGACGCTCGGCCAGACGCGGAAAGTAGGCAAACATCTTCTCCAGCAGCTCTTTCTTGCGCGCCTCCGAGACGCCAGCGCGGTCGAGCCCGGTGCGCAGGTTCTCCATCACCGTGAGCAGCTTGAAGATGCGCCGGTCCTCGGGCACGTAGGCGATGCCGATACGGGCCAGCTTGTAGGAGGGCAGGCCACTGATGGGTCTACCGTCGTAGACAATGCGGCCCGCGCTGGCATTGACGAGACCCATGATGGTCTTGAGCGTGGTGCTCTTGCCGACGCCATTGCGGCCGATCAGCCCGACAACCTCGCCGCGGCCCACCTCGAGAGACACGCCATTGAGGATGTGGCTCTTGCCGTAGTACGTGTGCACGCCTTCGACAGAGATGAGGGGCTGCGCTGAGGCCTGCGGCGAGTTCATGTCTTGAGGTAGACCTCCAGCACCTTGGGGTTTTCTTGGATCTGCGCGGGCGTTCCCTCGGCCAGCACCGCCCCATAATTGAGCACCGTAATGCGCTGCGCCAGCTGCATCACCACTTGCATGTCGTGCTCGACAATCAGAATCGTGAGATTTTCGCTGATCCGTCGCACCAGTTCCATGGTGCCGTGCGTCTCGGCCGCACTCATGCCTGCGGTCGGCTCGTCGAGGCACAACAGCTGCGGCTCGGTGGCGAGCGCAATACCGATCTCGAGGTTGCGCTGTTCCCCGTGCGACAGGTTGGCGGCGAGCTCGCCAGCTTTGCCGGCGAGGCCAACGGAGGCCAGCACCGTCTCGGCCTTGTCCATGACGTCGTGGAAATCGCCATGATGCCTGAACATATTCCAACCGTGGTGGCGCGACTGCACGGCGATGCGCACGTTTTCGAGTGTGGTGACGTTGGGCAGGATATTGGTGATCTGGTAGGAGCGCGCGATACCCTTGCGCGAAATCCGATTGGGCGGCAGGCCGCCGATATCCTCGCCAGCAAAAACAATGCGCCCGGAGGTCGGCCGCAGCACGCCCGTCAGGCAATTAAAAAAGGTGCTCTTGCCGGCACCGTTCGGTCCGATAATGGCGCGAATCTCGCCCCGCCGCACTTCGAAGTTGACGGCATTCAGCGCCGTCAAACCTCCGAAGCGCACCGTGAGGGCTTCCGTACGAATGATAGGGTCGGCAGCGCCTCCCCCGTCGATCGGGGAACGCGCTGTCACGGCGGCGGCGTTCACTTAGGCAAACTTACAAGCCGGCGGGAAGACCGTCTTCTCCTTCGGAATAACGTCGAGGATGCGGTGTTTACCGTCTTTGACGTCGAAGATGAATTCCCGGATGAACGCCTGATGATCCTCCTTGCGCAGCACCTTGTCACCCTGCGGGAAGTCGTCGCCTTCCTTCATTTCGAGACCCTCGAGTGCCTCGATCAGCTTCATGGTGTCCTGCCGGCCCTGGAACTTGGATTTTTCCATGCCGAGCTTCAGGGCATTCATGGCCTCGAAATTCGACTGCACGTAGCGATCGGGCAGCGGACCCGAGGGATCGATGGCCTTGAGGCGCTTCACCAACTCTTCGAAGAACTTCTTGTGCGCCGGCGTGTCGAGCGGCGGATCGAACACGGGGATGTAGCGGTTGATGCCGACGAAGCCGTCGATCTTGTTGCCGAGCGCGGGCAGGTTGGTCGAACTCGGCGATGGCGCCATCGCCGGCCCACTTGTATTTCTTGGTCAGGCCGAGATCGTAGGCCTGATTGCCGATGGTGACACCGTCCTTACCGAAGAAGATGCCGAAGAAACCGTCGAAATCGCCGGTGATCTTGGACAGGAACGGCGTCATGTCCGCCGTGCCGAGCGGGATGCCCGTGGTGCCGGCGATGGTGCCGCCCGCCTTCTTGATCTCATCGGCGTAGGCATCGCGCGTCGACTGGCCCCACGAGTAGTCGGCATAGGCCAGGTGCCACTTCTTCCCCATCTTGTTGACCAGGTAGGGCGCGAAGGCCACGGCCTGCGCCGGTGCGTAGTCGTAGGGTCGGAAGCTGTAGCGGTTGCACTTGCTGGTGGTAAGAGTGGTGTCGAGGCAGACGCTGATCATATTGACGATCTTGGCTTCTTCGAACACCGGCATGCAGGCCAGGCAGATATTGGAAAGGAAGCCGCCCAGGTGCACATCGACGTTGTCTTCCACCACCAGCTTCTCGGTCTTGCGGCGACCGACGTCGGGCTTGGATTCATCGTCGGCCACGATCAGCTCGACGGGTCTGCCGTTGATGCCGCCTGAGGCGTTGATGCGATCCACCGCCATCTGCAGCCCGACGAGCGCGGTCTTGCCGCCGGCGGCGGCGGTGCCGGACAGCGGCTGCAGCGAGCCAACCTTATAGGACTTGGCTTGGCCGAACGCCGCGCGCCAGGGCGCCGGCACCAGCATGCTGGCGCCCAGCGCGCCCGCCGTCGCGCCGTAACCGATCAAGCGGCGGCGCGTGACTTTGCCGGCATACCAAGGTGCTTCGGCATCGTCTTTCTGGTCGATTGACATCCAATGTCCTCCCTTGCTTTCAGTCTCACGACGCGCCGAACGGATGAACGGCGACGTGCGCGCATCTTCATACGGAGTTGGCGATCGGAGTTGGCGATCGGCGTCTTTGCTGAGATGCTAGCGGAAAGGTTTTGTCGCAACAAGCCGGGAAGATGGACGGAAAATGCCCTTATGCTGCCTCGCCAGCGGGCAGCCGGCGCGGCCCATCCCATAGCGAGGCAGTTGAGGTGTGGCCTATCGCATTCGTCCTTGTGAAGAGCAAGCCTTGCCCGCAGGGCGTGCAAGCGGCGGGGCAGGCCGGCCTGCGGCCGCTCCCCACCGCAGCCCCGCGGGTAAAAAGCTCTCTTGCCATTTAAGGAGTGCACGATGCGCCCTTTTCTAACCCTGCAGCATCCGGCCCAGGCACAGCGCTACTACGCCCGGGGCCTATGGCGGCAGGACACCTTTTATGGTTTGCTGGCGCGCCATGCTACCGCCCGGCCGGCGGCAATTGCCCTGGTGGACGGCCGGCGAAGGTTGAGCTGGGCCGACCTCATGAGTTGGGTCGATGGTGTGGGCGCCGACCTTCGCGGGCGCGGCCTCAAGGGCGGTGAGCGGGTTTGCCTTTTGCTGTCGAACCGCGTCGAGGCCATCGTCGCCTTTCTTGCCTGTGCGCGCGAAGGGCTGGCCTGCAATCCGTCGCTGCACCGCAGCCAGAGCTGGAGCGAGGTCACCAACTTGTTGCAGCGCTTGGGCGCCCGGGCGCTGATAGCGCAACCCGGCTGGGGCTCGGCGCCCGCCGATCTCGACGGCGTCACGGCGAATGTCGCCTCCTTGCAAGTGGTCTATGATCTGGCACGATTTCCCAAGGCCGGCGACAATGGCGGCGCGGTCTTAGGCGATCCAGACCGGGTCGTCTACCTGGCGTTCACCTCCGGCACGACCGGGATGCCGAAGTGCGTCATGCACTCGCACAATACGCTGTTGGCCAATGCCCGTGACCTGGTGGCGGACTGGGGCCACGGACCCGAAACGGTGTTGCTCAGCCTATCGCCGCTGTCGCACCATATCGCCTGGGTCGGCGTGGCCCAGTGGCTGGTCGCGGGCTGTCAGTTCGTCTGCAACGACCCGCCAGAATCGAGCTCAACACTGGACTGGATCGTCGAGACCGGAGCGACTTACGTGATGGGCGTGCCCACCCATGCCATGGACGTGCTCGCCGAGCAGACGGCGCGGCGTTTGCCGCGCCTGGGGCGCGTGGCGGTTTTCTATATGGCCGGCGCGCCCATTCCAACGTCGGTGGCGGCGGCATTCGTGGCGCAGGGCGTCACCCCGCAGAACGTCTACGGCATGACGGAGAACTCCTCGCATCAGTACACGCATCCGGCCGATGCCACCCAGACCATTGTGACGACCTGCGGCCGCGGCGGGGCTGGCTATCAGGTCGCGCTCTTTGACCCAGCCGACCGGGACCGCCCCATCGCTGCGGGCGAGGTGGGTGAGATCGGTGGGCGCGGGCCGGCGCTCATGCTTGGCTATTTCGACAACCAGCACGCCACGGAAATGAGTTTCAATAGCGATGGCTGGTTCATGTCCGGCGATCTTGGCAGCATGGACGAGCACGGCAACCTCAAAGTCGAGGGCCGGCTCAAGGACCTCATCATCCGCGGCGGTCACAATATCTACCCCGCACACATCGAGGCGCTGGCGCTGCGCCATGGCCAGGTAGGGCGGGTGGCCTGTTTTCCCGTGGCCGACGCCCGGCTGGGCGAGCGCGCCTGCATCGCCGTGTCGGGGAGCGCGGCAGCGCATGACCTCCTCGAACATCTCGGCCGTGAGGGTCTCTCAAAGTACGACATGCCCGAGTATTTCCTGCGGCTAGCGGAATTCCCGCTCACCGCCAGCGGCAAAATTCTCAAGCGTGAGCTCGTCGAAATGGTAAAGCGCGGCGAGCTTTTGCCCGAGCCCGTCCGGTACCAAGCCAAAAAAGGGGACGCCTGATGTCTGTCGAGCTTACCACGCGCGAGGACTGCGCCGTACTGACGCTCAATCGGCCCGAGGCGCTCAACGCGCTCTCGGTCGCCATTCTAGGGCAAATCGGCGAGGCCTTCGACGCGGTAGCAAAATCGAAGGCGCGAGCGCTGATCATCACCGGGGCCGGCAACAAGGCATTCTGCGCCGGCGCCGACATCAAGGAATTCCGCCAGCAGGCCCTGATGGACTGTAAGGCGCGCACCGAGCTCGGCCAGGCAACGTTCGCCAAGCTCGATACCTTGCCAATCGCCTCGATTGCCGTGATCAACGGCTATGCTTTCGGCGGCGGCCTTGAGCTGGCACTCGCCTGCACATTCCGCTTGGCGCTGCCCAATGCCAAGGTCGGGCAGCCGGAAATCAAGCTTGGCACCATCCCTGGTTACGGCGGCACACAGCGCCTGCCGCGGCTGATCGGTGAGGCGCGCGCCTTGGAGCTGATCTTGACCGGGCGCACCGTCGACGCCCTCGAAGCGGAGCGCATCGGCCTCGTCAATCGCCTCGTCGACGGCGACGCCGTCGATGCCGGCCTCGCGTTCGCGCGCGAGTTTACCTGCTATAGCCTGCCGGTGCTGGCCTTCGCGCGCGCCGCCGTGCAGCGTGCGCTCGACCTGCCGATCGACGCAGGCTTGAAGGTCGAGGCCGATCTTTCCACACTCTCGTTTCAGACCAAGGATGCCGATGAAGGCGCGGCCGCCTTCGCGGCAAAGCGCAAGGCGAGATTTGTCGATGCCTGAAGCACGGATTCTCGTCACCGGTGCAAATCGCGGCATCGGCGCGGCGATCGCAACCGAACTCGCCGACGCCGGGCTCGCCGTGGTGGGTCTGACGCGCACCGGCACCTCGGCCGCAGGTGCGGCTATCGCCTGCGACGTCAGCGACGAGGGTGCGATCGCGCGCGCCATCGGCGCGGTGGCCGAGCAAGGTCCGATCGCCGGGCTCGTCAACAATGCCGGCCTTTATGAGGCCCACCTCAGCGCGGAGTTGGCGGCCGCCGACTTCGAGCGCATCTTGCGGATCAATGCCACCTCCGTGGTGATGGCGGCGCGTCACGTCTACCCGCATTTAAAGCGCGCCGGCGGGGGACTGATCGTCAACATCGGCTCATATTATGACAAGCTAGGCGTGGCCAAGGCGGTGGCCTACTGCGCCTCGAAGGCGGCGGTCGGCGCCATTACGCGCTGTCTGGCGGTGGAATGGGCGGCCGACAACATCCGCGTCATCGACGTGGCGCCGGGCTACATCGCCACCGAACTCAATGCCAAATTCCGCGCGCGCGATGCCACCCAGCGCTGGATCGAGCAGCGCATCCCCGTCGGCCGGGCCGGCACGCCCGCAGAGATCGGTAGGCTGGTCGCAATGCTGTTTACCTCGCACATCTCCTATCTCACAGGCGAGACTATCTACGTCGACGGCGGCTTGGGAATGAACCAGTGAGGCGCGACTGCCTCGTCCCTTGACCCGAGGGCTGGCCGATCGCACAGTGCCGCAAGCGACCAAAGAGGTGGACCATGCCCCGCCACAAATCCTATATTCCCCATGGCGTCATTCCGGCGGTGCTGTTGCCTTTCGACGCCGAGCTGGCGATCGACGAAGCAAGCTTCCGCAAGCATTTGCGCGACGTGGCGGCTACCGCCGGCATCACGGCCATCACCATCAATGCGCATTCGACCGAGGTAGCCTCCTGTAGCTTCGACGAGCAACGTCGCGTGCTCGAAATCGCGCAGGACGAGATCGGAGCCCGGCTGCCGCTGATCAACGGCATCTGGGCCGATGGCAGTCTCGAAGCCGCTCGCCTCGCGCGCATGGCGGAAGCGGGCGGGGCCTCGGCGCTTCTGGTGTTTCCGCCCGCCCCCTTCACGCTTGGTCAGTCGGCGGCCATGGCGATCGCGCACTTCAAGCGCATTGCTGAGGCGACGGAGCTACCGCTGATCGCCTTCCAATATCCGCTCGCCACCGGTCAAGGCTATCCCCCAGATACGCTCTTGAAGATGTGCGAGGAGGTACCCTCGATCCGCGCCATCAAGGACTGGATCGGCAACGTCCCGGCGCATGAGTGGCACGTACGTACCCTGCAAAGCCTGGCCCGGCCGGTGAATGTGCTCTCGACCCATAGCGCCTGGCTGTTCGCCTCGCTGGTGCTCGGCTGCAATGGCCTCTTATCGGGCAGCGGCAGCGTTATTCCCGACCTGCAGAGCGCCCTCTTCAAGGCCATCAAAGACAACGATCTGGCCGAGGCCAAGCGGCTCAACGACCGCATCGAACCCTTGATGGGCGCCTTCTACGCCGACCCGTTCGTCGATATGCACAACCGTATGAAGGAGGCGCTGGTGCTGCTCGGCCGCATCCCGCGCGCTCATGTGCGGCCGCCGTTGGTCAAGATTGAGCGCGCCGAAATCGCCCGCATCCGCCAGGGTCTGATCGATGCAGGTTTGCTGGCGAAGGATGCCAGCCGCGACGCGGCCTGAGATCAAAACCAGAAACGCGCATTGTTCGTCGCAGCAGGGGACGCCTCACGCCATGCCCGGCATTCTCGCCGTTTTCAACGATTGCGCGCCGCAAGGGCGCCAGCATTTTGAGACCTGGTACACCCGCGAGCACCTACAGGAGCGCGTCAGCGTGCCGGGTTTTCGCTTCGGCCGGCGCTACGAACTGTTGACCGGTGGCGACCGGCAGTTTTGTGCCTTTTACGAGGTGGACGAGCCGGCCGTGCTCAACTCGGACGTCTATATCGGCCGGCTCAACGACCCGACGCCCTGGACACGGCAGGCGATGACATCGTTCCGCAACATGGTGCGCACGGTCTGCGACGTTCGCGCAGCAGCAGGGGACCTGATCGGCGCGCACGCCGTCATCCTGCGGGCAGATGGAGCCATGCTGCCGACCGCGGCCGCGACTGATTGGGTCACGCAGTTGGCATTGCAAGAGGGCATCGCGCGCGTTGAGCTCTGGACCAGAGCGGCGCAGCAGACCGACCCCGACACCGCCGAAATGAAGAGCCGCGGCAAGGATCGGCTCGCCGCCGGGGTGGTGCTGATCGAGTGCCTGCGCCACGCCGATGCCGATCGCGTTATGGGCGAACTCAAACGGCCGCCGGCGGCGCTCGGCATCTCGGGCGAGGTTGCCCTCGGCATCTACACCTTGTTGTGCATCTACCAGCCGGGGCGCTGAGTACCGGCCAGAGCCGCAGCGCCCAGGGCCATCGGCGCATTGGTCGAGAGAACCTTAAAGACCACTTGGTGTCGCAGACGCTGCCGAGCGCACCGGCACGCGCCTCGCGCCTGTTGCGATTGCCGCCGCTGGCCGCTCCGACAAACGTGCTGCCGCGCCACTAGCTCTAGCGCAGCTTGAAGCGCTGGATTTTGCCGGTGGCGGTTTTGGGAAGGGTGTCGACAAAGTCGATCCAGCGCGGATACTTCCACGGCCCAGCCTGCGTCTTCACCTGCTCCTTCAGCTCTTCCGCAAGACCATTGGCCGCGACCGCGCCGGGTTTTAGCACAATAAAGGCCTTAGGCTTCAGCAGGCCGTCGCCGTCAGCCTTCGGCACGACCGCGGCTTCCATGACCGCGGCGTGACCGACGAGTGCGCTTTCCACCTCGAAGGGCGATACCCAGATCCCCGAGACCTTGAACATGTCGTCGGTACGCCCCTGGTAGGTATAGAAGCCCTCGGCGTCGCGGATGTACTTGTCGCCCGTGCGGGTCCAACCGCCTTCGAAGGTGGCGCGGCTCTTTTCGCGCTGGTTCCAGTAGCCCTCCGAATGGGTGGCCCCGCGCACGAGCATCTCGCCCACCTCGCCATCGCCGACCTCGCTCCCCTGCTCATCGACAAGGCGGATCTCATAGCCCGGCACCGGTTTGCCGGAGGTCCCGTACCTGAGACCGGCTGCGCTGTTGCAGACGTACTGGTGCAGCATCTCGGTGGAGCCGACGCCGTCATAAAGGTCGACCCCGAACTTGGCGCGGAATGCCCGTCCCACCTCGGCGGGCAGCGCCTCTCCGGCCGAGACGCACACGCGCAGACGCTGCGAGCTCTTTTCTGGCGTGCCCTCCGGATAGGCGAGCATCGCCGCATAGAGCGTCGGCACCCCGAAGAAGAAGGTCGGCTGATGCTGCTTGAGCGTGCGGAACACCAGTTCCGGTGTCGGGCGATCGGGCACCAGCACGGTGCTGGCGCCGACCGACATGGGAAACGACATGGCGTTGCCCAGGCCGTAGGCAAAAAACAGCTTGGCGGCGGAGTAAACGAGATCATCTTCGCGCATTCCGAGACACTGCTGGCCGCATAGGCGCGCCGTTTCCATGAGGCTCGAGTGCACGTGACGCACGCCCTTCGGCATACCGGTGGAACCTGACGAGTAGAGCCAGAAGGCGGTCTCGTCACAGCAGGTATCGGCGGCTTTGTAGGCTTTCGCCTGCAGATCGAGCTCGCTACGGAAGGAGAGGGCGAATGGAGGTGCTTCACCGCCGCACACGAAGATGTGCTTGAGGCAGGGGAGCTGCCCAAGAATCGGCTGGATGATCGCTAGCAGCGGCGCCGAGATGAATAGCGCCTTGGCGCGGTTGTCGGCGAGAATGTAGGCATACTGTTCGCTCGTCAGCAGCGTATTGAGCGCCACCGGGATAACACCGGCCTTGATGGCGCCCCAGAAGGCGACGGGAAAATCGACAGTATCGAAGAGGAGCAGGGCAACGCGCGACTCGCGTGGAACACCGTAGGTGGCGAGCAGGTTGGCCATTTGGTTGCAGCGGGCGGCAAGGGCGCCATAGGTCAACCGTTCCTGCGGATCGATAAAAACGATCTTGTCGCCGCGTCCCTCGGCGACGTTGCGGTCGACCATGTCGACGGCGGCATTGTAGAGGCGCGGGTAGCTCATTGGTCCTCCCCATCGGCGGTCGCGTCTCGCCGACTGCCAATCCGCCACGCTGGCGGGACGTTTTTCTGCATCATACTGCAAGAGGCGCCGAATTGCAGCGGGCTGCCTCCCGTCGGCACACGACAAAAGCTGTAGTATAATGCAGAAATGGTCGTTGCAACCGGCCCCGGCGATAGACGAGACGATGGCGACAGTGCCCGAGATTGGCCCCGAAGGGCGGCGCGGAACGGCTCCCGCCGAGGAGGCCTACCTCAAGGACGTTGGTGAGCGCGTCCGCATCGGCCGGGCGCGGCGGGGCATGTCGCGCAAGAGCCTTGCGAGGGCCTCCGGCGTCTCCGAGCGCTACCTTGCCGAGTTGGAGCGCGGTGCCGGCAATGCCTCGCTACTGGTGTTGCGCCAGATCGCCGAAGCGCTGGGTCTCGAAATGGCGGCGCTCGTCAGCGAGCGCCCGGAGCTGCCGCTCGAACTCAGGCTCGCCATGCACCAGCTCGAGCGGCTGTCGCCCGGTGAGCTCGCCCAAGCCCGACATCTGATCCAGCAGCGCTTCGAGGCGCACGGCAAGACGAGCGATGGGCGTATTGCCCTCATCGGGCTGCGCGGTGCGGGGAAGACCACGCTTGGCCGACGCGCCGCCGAAAAGCTCAACATGCCTTTTGTCGAGCTCGACCGGGAAGTGGAGCGGGCAAGCGGCATGGAGTTGTCCGAAATCTTTTCCACGCACGGCCAAAGCATGTTTCGCCGCCTGGAGCGCCAGTGTCTCGAGACCATTGTGGCGCGCTTCGAGCGGGCGTTGATTGCCACCGGCGGCAGCCTAGTGACGGAACCGGCCACCTATGATCTCTTGCTCTCGACTTGCTTTGTGGTCTGGCTCAGCGCAACCCCCGATGAGCACATGAGCCGAGTGCTGGCGCAGGGCGACCTGCGTCCAATGGCGGATGGACCCCAGGCAATGGATGATCTCAAGGCGATCCTGGAAAGCCGCACGCCGCTTTACGCCAAGGCCAATGCGGAAGTGATGACCAGCGGCAAGTCCGAGGCCGAGGCGCTGGTGGCGCTCGTGGATAGTATCAGCGGCGCAAATGTCCGGTCCCGCGCCGCGATCCCGGCGGCACTGCACGACTAGCCTTGCGCAAGCGTGCGCTGCCGGCTCAGCATGGCACCGCCTTTCGGCGTGCTGCAATTGGGTAAGAACGAGGAGACAAGATTGATGGCCAAGCCCCGCAAAGTGATCGTTACCTGCGCCGTCACGGGTTCCATTCACACGCCGTCGATGTCACCGCATCTGCCGATCACGGCCGAGGAAATCGCCGATGCCGCCGTTGCCGCGGCGGCGGCCGGCGCCGCCGTCGTGCATCTGCATGCGCGCAACCCCAAGGACGGTCGGCCGGATCAATCGCCCGAGGCCTTCCAACCCTTCCTCAAGGTCATCAAACAACGCTCGGGCTGCGTTGTTAACATCACCACCGGCGGCGCCCCCACCATGACCATCGAGGAGCGCGTGCGGCCCGCGGCCGTCTTCAAGCCGGAGATCGCCAGCCTCAATATGGGCACCATGAATTTTGGTCTGTTTCCCATGTTGCAGCGGCAGAAGGAATTCAAATACGACTGGGAGAAGCCTTACCTTGAGGCCTCCAAGGCGGGGATGTTCAAGAACACGTTTGCCGATATCGAGTACATCCTCACCACCTGCGCCAACAACGGCTCACGCTTCGAGATCGAATGCTACGATATCGGTCATCTGTATACCTTGCGCCACTTCGCCGACCGCGGCATCGTCAAGCCGCCGTACTTTATCCAATCGGTGTTTGGCATTTTGGGCGGCATCGGCCCGCATCCGGAAGACGTGCTGCACATGAAGCGCACCGCCGATCGACTGTTCGGCGATCAATATCATTGGAGTGTGTTGGGCGCCGGCCGCAACCAGATGTCGATTGCGGCCATGTCGCTCGCCATCGGCGGCAACGTTCGCGTCGGCATGGAGGATTCGCTATGGATCGGCCCCGGCCAGCTCGCGCGCAGTAACGCCGAGCAAGTCACGAAGGTACGCCAAATCATCGCCGGGCTGGGCCTCGAGGTCGCCTCCAGCGATGAGGCCAGAGAGATCCTGGAACTCAAGGGCGGCGATAAGGTCGCTTTCTAGTCTAAGCCGCCATGACGCCGGGCAAGGCCGGGAGCGGTTGGCAACGGCGCGCGACCCCGCAGACCGCGGTTGCGCTGCCGGCCTAGCCGATCTCACCTGCCGCAAAGCGGTATTTGCGCGAGCAGAACTCGCAGGTGACGGTAATGGCACCGTCCGCTTCGCGCATGTCGGCCAGCTCGTCGGGCCCGAAACGCTCGAGAAACAGCTGGATGCGCTCGCGCGAGCAGCGGCACACGGCCGCCACGGGGGTTGATGGCGTCACGCGAACGCCCTCCTCGTGGAACAGCCGATAAAGCAAACGCTCCGGCGACAGCGTCGGGTCGAGCATTTCGTGGTCTTCCACGGTCGCGGCCAGATGACGCGTGCGGTTCCAATCCTCATCGTCCTCGCCCTCGAGGGAGGCATCGCGCGCCTCATCGCTCAACGGGCTGCGCATGCCGCCTGCCCGCGGCAACTTCTGGATCAGCAAGCCACCGGCGCGCCAGCGCCAGGCCGGCGCCGACTGCGGGCCGCCGGGGCCGTAGTGGCGGGCGACGGCCAGCCGGATGAAGGTGGGCAGTTGTTCCGATTGGCGAAAATAGGTATGGGCCACCCGCACCAACGGCTCGCGCTCGATGGCCACAATCCCTTGGTAGGTATTCTTGTCGCCCGTCGGGTCGATGGTCATGGCGACATGACCCGAGCCCAAGAGGGCGCCCTGGTCGCCACGTCCCTGTGTCTTGGCGAGCACCGCGTCCTTCTTGTCGTAATTGGCATAACCGCGCACGTTACCCGGCGAAACGTAATCGGCGACCAGAAAGTCGAGGGCCCCGTCGGTCTTGGTCTGCAGAATAAACTTGCCCTGGGTCTTCAGCGCGCTGCCGAGCATGGCGGTGAGCGCCAGCGCTTCGCCAAGCGCATAGCTCACCGGTTCCGGATAGCTGTGGCCCGACAGCACGGTATCGATGGCGGTACCCAGGCGCACCACGCGCCCGATCACGTCCGACTTCACCGTGCGAAACGGCAGCACGAGGTCGTCGGCTGGCAACGCGGAGGGTGTTCTGCCGGCGTCGGGCATCAATCGACCCCAAGGCACCAGGCCAGGATCGCCTTTTGAGCGTGCAGACGATTCTCGGCCTCTTCCCACACCACCGACTGCGCCCCGTCGATGACGCCGGCGGCCACTTCAAGTCCGCGATAGGCAGGCAGGCAATGCATGAAAATCGCATCCTTGCGGGCCTGGCGCAGCAAGCTCTCGTCGACCGCAAAGGGCCCGAGCAGCTGCTTGCGTCGCGACGCCTCGTGCTGCTGGCCCATCGACACCCAAGTGTCGGTGACGACGCAATCGGCGCCCGCGACGGCCTCCTGGGGGTCCTCCGTCAGGTAAACGTCACCACCCGCTTGGCGCGCCCACTCGAGCACCGACCTTTCCGGGTTGAGCTGCGGCGGACAGGCAAGCGCGAGCTTGAAGTCGAAGCGGGCGGCCGCCTGAATCCAGGAGGCAGCAACGTTGTTGCCATCTCCCGTCCAGGCGACCTTGCGACCTTTGATAGGTCCGCGCGCTTCTTCGAATGTCATAATATCGGCGATGATCTGGCAGGGATGCGTACGATCGGTGAGGCCATTGATCACGGGCACCGATGCGTGCTCGGCAAATTCCGCCAACGTCTCGTGCTTGTTGGCCCGGATCATGATCGCATCGACGTAGCGCGAAATGACCTTGGCCGTGTCCGATATGGGCTCGCCGCGCCCGACCTGCAAGTCCGTGTGGTTGAGCGCGATCGTTTGTCCGCCAAGCTGACGCATGGCAACGTCGAAGGATACGCGCGTGCGCGTGGAAGGCTTCTCGAAAATCAGCATCAGCACGGCGTCGGCGATACCGGCGGGCTTAAGTTTCGCGGGCACGCGCTTTCCCGCCTTCTTCATGGCGTGACCCATGTCGACGATCCGCCTCAGCGTGCCGGCATCGATGCGATCGATATCCAGAAAGTGCCGGGGTGCCATCGACATGGCGACGTCTCTCAAGGGCGCGCTCGCTCAAGGCGCCGGCTTGGTAAGGCGGCGCAAGGCGGCCGCAAGCCTGCGCGTGCTTTCTATGATCTCCGCCTCCGTCACGTTGAGCGGCGGCAGCAGGCGCACGACATTGTCACCTGCGCCTACCGTCAAGAGCTTTTCGGCTGTGCAGGCGTTGACGACGTCGCCGTAGGGCGGCTTGACCTTGATCCCGGTCAGCAGCCCGCTGCCGCGCACCTCCTCGACGAGGTTCGGAAATTCGTCCTTGATGCGGGCTAGCTCCTGCTTAAAGCGCAGGGTGACGGCCTGCACGTGGTCGAGGAAGCCCGGCTCGAGGATGGCATCGAGCACGGCGTTGCCCACCGCCATGGCAAGCGGATTGCCCCCGAAGGTCGAGCCATGGGTTCCGGGCACCATACCCTTGGCGGCCTCGTTGCTGGCCAGAAAGGCCCCAACCGGAAAGCCGCCGCCGATACCCTTGGCGATGGCCATCACGTCGGGCGTGACGCCGGACCATTCGTGGGCAAACAGCTTGCCCGTCCGACCCATGCCGCTTTGTACCTCATCCAGGATCAGCAACAGGCCATGCTTGTCGGCGAGCTGGCGCAGCGCCTGCAAAAACTGCAGGTCCACGACGCGCACCCCGCCTTCGCCTTGCACCGGCTCGACCATGATTGCAGCCGTCTGCGGACCGATGGCTTTTACAACCGCCTCCAGGTCGCCGAGCGCGACGAGATCGAAACCATCGGCGGGCTGACCGAAGCCCTCCAAGTGCTTTTCGTTGCCGGCCGCCGCAATGGTGGCAAGTGTGCGCCCGTGAAAGGCCCCCTTGAAGGTGATGATCCGCCAGCGCTCGGGGGCGCCATTGGCGAAGTGATAGCGGCGGGCAAGCTTTATGGCGCCCTCGCAGGCTTCCGCGCCGGAGTTGCAGAAGAACACCTTGTCGGCGAAGGTTGCCGCGCACAGGCGCTCGGCAAGCCGTTCCTGGCCGGCGATGCGATAAAGGTTGGAAGAGTGCCACAGCTTGTGCGCCTGCTCGGTGAGCGCGGCAATCAACTTCGGGTGCGTGTGACCCAAGGCGTTCACGGCCACGCCGCTGGCAAAATCCAGATAGCGCTCGCCGCTTGTCGAGATCAGCCAGGCGCCCTCACCCCGCTCGAACACCACGTTTTGGCGGGCGTAGGTCGGCATCACGGCCACGGATGGCGACGCGGGCGCAGCGAACGATTTGCTCGGGATATGCTTGGCGGGTTGGTGGGCGGTGCTTGACATGACAGAGACCTATCTCGTGACAGAAAACGAAAAAAGCCGCGCTTAGGCGCGGCGCTGTTTGACGATCCGGCAAAGGTTCGTCATCGCAGCCGCGCGAACGCGCGAGCACCAACACGTCGGTTGCGTTGGATCGCATAGGTCATGGCATTCTTATGAGGCTGGCGACAGGCGGTGTCAATGCCGGGCGAGCCCGGGCTGCGGAGGTTGCCCGCAAAATATGAGGGCCGGGAGCCGCCTCGGCGCTCCTGGCCCTCTCCCCGCTGCTTGCAGTGAACCCCTCGCGGGGCAAAGGCACGTCTAGACGGCAACCTTCAACTTGCTTGCGGCTGGTTGTCCGGCAAGCTCGCGGGGCGCCGCAACGGGCTCCACGCTGCCCGGGGCGACCACCAGCATCGGCACCGGCACCTCGCGATCGCGGCGGCGCGGCTGCGGCGGCTGGAAGGCGCGCCGGGCGTGAAATTCGCAGTAGGGCAAGCCGGTTACCTTGCCCTTACCGCAGAAGTGGAAGTCCGCATGCTGGGGATCACCGATTGGCCAGCGGCAGGAGATTTCCGTCAGGGTCTGAATGTATTTGCGCTCATTGGCGGGGATTTCGAGTTCCTCGGCTGGCGGCGTGTAGGGTTCGGTATCCCCCAGGTAGAGGTTGCGCAGCGCGGGGTTGCCGACGTTAGCAAACCGCGGCTTCATGAGGCGCTTGGCCGATTGCACGCGGGCCCGCGGCCGATGCGACTTCATGCGCGAGGTGGTGGCGCGACCCGACAGGCCCAGCCGATGCACCTTGCCGATCACCGCATTGCGGGTGACGCCGCCGAGACGCCCCGCAATCTGGCTGGCGCTGAGGCCGTCGGCCCACAGCTTTTTCAAGAGTTCGACGCGTTCATCGTTCCAGGCCATGCCCTGGTTTCTCCCGTGTGCCCAACGGCTGAACCCGACGCGACTTGCGCAGATTCCCGCCCACTCCGGACGAGCCTGGAAAGACGATCGGGTGCGCAAAGGAGCACTCGAACGCCAGCAGCCAGACCGGCCGACGATCAACGCGAGACTGATGGTGACGCTGAACTTGGAAGTACTGACGCGTACTGCTCAATAGCCCGCACACAACGGTGTGCCACTACGCGTACCTGCCGACCGAACTTGGCCATCGCCTGTTGAACGCGAGCGATCGGTCATCGGCAGCTCGGGGAGATTACTATGGGGTTAACGGCCATCTCAAGGCCGTGGCCAGCGAATCGAATAGCAAGGTTGGAAGACGTGGCAGGCTCGCCACACGCGGTGCTACAACCTGTTGATAATCGCATGCCCTAGTTGCATCGGCCATCGCACCGCCCGCGCCGGCGGGCAGAGCGACAAGGCCAAGCGCGCGGCAGCGGGCGACCATGACATGACGGGTTGGCGCGGGGTTTGCCCGCCGGGGCAGGGCGCGAGTTGCGGCCTCGCCGGCGCCCTGCTCGCGGTGGGCTCGGCTTGTCGCTCGCAAGCATTGGGTCCGCCGATGGCCCGCTCGGGCGCGGCCTTCAATCGGTTGCGGCCGGCAGGATCGCCGCAAACCTCGAGCCGGAGCCGAGCTTCGACGTGATGCTGAGCTCGCCGCGATGCCGATTGAGGATGTGCTTGACGATGGCAAGCCCGAGACCGGTTCCACCTTTCTCGCGGCTTGCCGCGACGCTGACCCTATAGAAGCGCTCGGTCAGACGCGGCAGGTGCTCAGGTGCAATGCCTGGGCCATCGTCGGCAACCGACAAGACAAAGCGGGCGCCGCGACCGCCTGCTTTCGGCTCATGGGCAATCTCGACGCCGATACGCCCTCCCGGTTTGCCGTACTTCAAGGCGTTCTGAATAAGATTTTGCAGGAGCTGCACGATTTCGTCGCGATCGCCACGGATGCTGGCCGGCGTCGGAAGCTCCCTCAACTCGATGCTCGCCCCGGCGGCACCGGCAATCGGCTGCAGGGTCTGGATGACATGGCTGGCCGCCTCGTTGAGATCGACGTGTTCGGCCGGCGTCAGGTGTTCGCGCATTTCGACCCGGCTGAGTGAGAGCAGGTCGTCGATCAGGCGGGTCATGCGTTGGGCCTGCTCGCTCATGACGCCGAGGAAGCGATCGCGCGCTTGGGGGTCATCCTTGGCCGCGCCCTGCAGCGTTTCGACAAAGCCGCGCAACGAGGCGAGCGGCGTGCGCAATTCGTGGCTGGCATTGGCGACAAAGTCGGCGCGCATGCGCGCCAGCCGATCCTGCTCGGTCAGATCACGGATCGAAATCAGGAGGGCGGGAGCGGTCTCCGATCCGGTTTGATCCAACGGCGCCAGCATCATCAGCAATCGCCGCGCGAGCGGCACCCGGGCGTGCAGCTCAACGACGCGGGATTCGCGGGTGGCGAGCGCCTGTTCCACCGCGGCCAACAACTCCGGATCGCGCACCATCGTGGTGATGTGTCCACCTCGGCGGCGGGCGCCGAATAGGTCGCCGGCCCTGCGGTTGGCATGCAAGATCTGGCCAGCATCGCCGAGCGCGATTGCCGGTTCCGGCACGGCATTGACGACGGCGCGCCACAGCCTGTCATCGGATGTCGAGAGACCGCGCGGCTTGCTGCCGCCGCGCAGGTCCTGGGCTGGCCAAAAGGCAGCCCAGATCGCCACCAGGGCCAAGCCCAACAGGGCTTGCACGGCCGCCAAGGCGCCGGTCAAAAAGAAGGCGGTCAGCATGGCGGCCAGGATCAGCTCGCGCTTGCGCGCCGCCAGACGCCCCAAGGCGGGGGCGTCGGCCATTTGCTGCCGCACACCTTGCCATCTGCGCGCGATCTGATCCTGTACTCGGTGCATGTGACAAGTTGTTGTTGCACCCAACCTAGCACAAAGCTCAACCTTGCTGCAGGGGATCGATGGCATTGTCCATCGGAATTGTCGGACAGTCGTGCCCGCCTTCGACCTTGACGATCTGCACCTGCCGCGCGCGACCGCCGCGGCCGCCCTGACGAGCGGTGGGTTTCCCTATCATGAAAAGCTTGCAAAGAAGGTCTACGAAACGGAGCTCGAGCTGCTGCAGATCGAATTGATCAAGCTACATGCCTGATTGCCTTAGGCGGCGAACGCCTGCTCGTATTGTTTGAGGGCCCCGACGCTGCCGGCAAAGGCTCTTCTTGCGCGAGGCGCCCCAATTCGAAGGCATGCTGACGCGCGATGGCCTCCACCTGTTCAAATTTTATCTCGACATCGGTCGACAAATGCAAATAAAGCGCTTTCACCGTCGCCGGCATGACCTTCCGCGCCGCTGGAAGATTACAAAGATCGATCTGGCGGCGATGGCCAAGTGGGACAACTACAGCAAGGCCAAGGACGACGTGTTCCGCTTCACCCACCCCGCCGCTTCGCCATCGACGGTGATTCGCGCCAACGACAAGCGGCGCACCCGCTTGGGGGCCATACGCAGCGTGCTTTATGCGTTGGACGACGACGGCAAGACGTGGCGCGCTGCCCGCCAAGGTTCGCGTCCCGATCCTCTCTGCGGCATGGACCAGACCTGACGGGCACTTGGCCGCCAAGGCCCCTCGCGCATGAGAAAAGGCGTGGCGCCGTCATCGTCTTGACGCGGGCTGCCGCATCTTTTTGGTCGCGTTGGCAAATCCTGCCGCGCCGCAAGCGCACGTTGTCGCGCGCAAAGCCGCGGCGCGCCCAAAGCACGCGATGCGATCTTGTGCGGCTTGGTCCATGATCTGCTTGGCTCTGGGCTTGCGCGGCCCTGTGATTTGCCTTGAGCTTTTGGTCGCCAAGCAGAGAAAAAGCAGAAAAATTATAGGGTGCGCCGCGCGCGACAAAAAATCTCGGTTTTGTCAAAATTGCACACGGGCTCTGCCGTATTTGGGCTGGGCCCGGACAATCATCTGCCGCAATGATTCGCCATCTTTACAGCATTGCCTCTCGGCTCGATCCACGGCGAGGCCACGGACACTAGCCCCCCAGCCCCCCGGGCCTCGTCGGCGGATCGAGCCAAAATAAAAAAAGGAACGAGGCACCAGGAAAAAAGTGACTAACTGCAACGGCCGGCGCCAGCTGGCCGATGTTTTTTTCCCGGCTCCGATTGGCTTTTCAAAAATGGTTCATCAGGGCGGCACCGACGATCGGGCCGGCATGTCCCTGCTGCAAGAGGACGGCGCAGCGGTCGGCGCCCGGGCGCAGGATCGCTTGGCGTTGGAGCTCGACGGTCAAGGACTTGCCGCTCCAGGAGCCGATCGGCATCAGCTCGCGCACCACGTTCGTGTAGATGATCTTCCTGCCCTGGTTCTCGCCGCGCCCGATCGAAACTTCCACCTTCGGCGACATGACGGCGAGCCAAAGCGTGGCGTCCTTCACTTGGGTGCCGGGCGGCGCCGCGCCGGCTTCCACGATCAGCTTGCCCTTGTCCTCCGAGAGGCGAATGGGCACGCGCTGGGTCGCGACCGCCTTGCTGGTCTTGTCAATGGCCTGCAAAATTTGCCCTTCGTCGCTGCCGTTGACGTGGGCGATACCATTGACGATGATTTGCGGCGTGTAGATTGCGCCATCACCGCGTGCCTTGGCGTAGGCGCGCTGACGTTCCGTGAACTTCGAATTCGCCAGCGTATCGCGCCAACCCAGGTAGTCCCAGTAGTCGACCGAGAGCGAGAGCGCCACCACCTCGCCGCGGCTCGCCAGCTGCGCCAGCAACGCATCGGCCGCCGGACACGAAGAGCAGCCTTGGCTGGTATACAACTCCACCACCGCCGGTGCCGGCGGTCCCGCAGCGCCTGGCGCTGGGCTGGCTTCCTGCGGCTGAGCGATACCCGTCCCGCCGGCAAAACCAATGGCCAGGCCCAGGAGCGCAAGACACCGCATGAGGAAGTCTAATCCTTTTTCAAGCAGCCCCGCCTCTTGCACTATCGGCATTTGTTCCTTCAATAGCGAGTCACGAATGGGTGAGCTTGGCAAGGATTTCTCACCTGGTTACGCTCAGTCAACGGATTGATTTAGGCGGCGCTTGCCAGGTTGCGCAAGACGAACGGCAGAATGCCTCCGTGTCGGTAATAACTCAGCTCTTCCTCGGTATCGATGCGGCACAACACCTCGAGCTGGCGGGATGTACCATCGGCGTAGGTTATGGTTGTCAGCAGTTTTTGCCGGGGTTTGAGGTTTGCCACACCCGCAATACTGATCTTCTCGGTGCCGGTTAGTCCCAATCCTTGCCACGATTGGCCTTCCTCGAACACGAGCGGCAGCACACCCATGCCAACCAGGTTGGATCGGTGAATGCGCTCGAACGAACGCGCGATCACGGCGCGGATGCCGAGCAGGCGCGTGCCTTTTGCCGCCCAATCGCGGCTCGAGCCGGTGCCGTATTCCTTGCCCGCGAACACGACCAGCGGCACGCCCTCCGCCTTGTAGCGCATGGCGGCGTCGTAGATCGACATCTGCTCGCCGGAAGGATGGTGGATCGTCAGGCCGCCCTCTTTGCCCCCGAGCAACATGTTCTTGATACGGATGTTGGCGAACGTGCCGCGCATCATCACGTTGTGATTGCCGCGCCGGGCACCGTAGGAGTTGAATTCGGAGGGGCGCACCTGATGCTCGATCAGGTACAGGCCGGCGGGACCATCGCGTTTGATCGAGCCGGCCGGCGAGATGTGGTCGGTGGTGATGCTGTCGAGGAACAGGCCGAGCACGCGGGCATCGACTACGTCGCTGATCGGTGGCGGATTGGCCTGCATGTTCTCGAAATAGGGCGGATGCTGAACGTAAGTGGAACCTGAGTTCCATTTATAGGTCAGCGTCGGCCGCGCCTTGCCCATGGCGCGCCATTTCGCGTCGCCTTCGAAGACCGCGCCGTAGCGCTGGGCGAACATCTGCGGCGTCACGCAGGTGCGAATGATCTCGGCGATTTCGGCGGAGCCCGGCCAAATCTCTTTTAAATACACGGGACGCCCATCGCTTCCCGTGCCGAGCGGCTCGGAGGTAAGGTCACGATTGAGCGTGCCGGCCAGGGCAAAGGCAACGACTAACGGCGGCGAAGCCAAATAGTTGGCCTTTACGTCGGCATTGACGCGGCCTTCGAAATTGCGATTGCCGGAAAGCACCGCGGCCGCCACCAGATCGCCGGCGTGGATGGCCGCCGAAATATTCTCCGCCAGCGGGCCCGAGTTGCCGATGCAGGTGGTGCAGCCGTAGCCTGCCAGGTTGAACCCCAAGGCATCGAGGTCGTCCTGCAGGCCGGCCTTGGCAAGATAGTCGGTCACGACCTGCGAGCCCGGCGCCAGCGAGGTTTTCACCCAAGCTGCGGGTCTTAAGCCTTTGGCGCGGGCATTGCGCGCCAGCAGTCCCGCCGCTACCAACACGGAGGGATTGGAGGTATTGGTGCACGAGGTGATGGCGGCAATCACGACATCGCCGTGGCCAAGGTCGTAACCAGCCCCCTTCACCTCGACGCGCTGCTTGGGGTCCGCACCCTTGACGATATCGGGCAAGGCTTGCGCGAAGTCGGACTTGGCGCGCGCCAGCGCCACCCGGTCCTGTGGCCGCTTTGGTCCGGCGAGCGAGGGCTCCACGGTCCCGAGGTCCAGCTCCAGGACGTCGGTGAATATGGGCGCAACCTCGCCCTCGCGCCATAGGCCCTGCGCCTTGCAGTAAGCCTCGACTAGGGCGACGCGCTCGGGGCTGCGTCCCGTGGCCTTTAGGTATTTGATGGTATCGGCATCGATCGGGAAGAAGCCGCAGGTGGCACCATACTCCGGTGCCATGTTGGCGATGGTCGCGCGGTCCTCGACCGAAAGGTGGTCGAGGCCCCGGCCGAAGTACTCCACGAACTTTTCGACCACCCCGCGCTTGCGCAGCATCTGCGTACAGGTAAGCACGAGATCGGTGGCGGTGACCCCCTCCTTCAACCGACCCTTGAAGCCAAATCCGATCACCTCGGGGATGACCATGGCGACGGGCTGGCCAAGCATGGCCGCTTCCGCCTCGATGCCGCCGACGCCCCAGCCGAGCACGCCCAGCGCATTGACCATCGTCGTGTGGCTGTCGGTCCCAACGCAGGTATCGGGAAAGGCCACTTCGGTCCGGCCGGGCGTGGTCCACACGCTTTGCGCCAGATATTCGAGATTGACCTGGTGGCAGATGCCCGTGCCCGGCGGCACCACGCGGAAGTTGTTGAAGGCCCCGGCGCCCCAGCGCAAAAACTCATATCGCTCCTTGTTGCGCTCATACTCGATCTCGACGTTCTTTGCGAAGGCGTCGGCCGAGCCAAAAAAATCAACCTGAACGGAATGATCGATCACAAGATCGACGGGCACCAGCGGATTGATCTTGGAGGCATCGCCCCCCAGCGCTTTCATGGCATCGCGCATGGCGGCAAGATCGACGACGGCGGGAACGCCGGTGAAGTCCTGCATCAGCACGCGGGCTGGCCGATAGGCAATCTCAACGTTGGAGCTTCTCGTCTTGAGCCATTCGAGCACGGCGCGAATGTCCTCGGCCTTCACCGAGCGACCATCTTCGTGCCGCAGGAGGTTCTCGATCAGCACCTTGAGGGAGAACGGCAGCCGGGACAAACCCGCCAGCCCGTTCTGCTCGGCATCGGGAAGTGAAAAATACTCGAAGGACTTGGAGCCGACCTTCAGGATTTTGCGGCACTTGAAGCTGTCGAGGTTAGCGGTGCTCATGAGCGGGCATCTCCTATCTGCGGGGCCGCGACTGTTGAAAGCGCGTTTCTGACCTGGCCTGGAGGCAAACCAGCGCCCTATATAAAATGGTTCTAGTATGTGCGTTCGGGCCGGGGAAGCCCTTATGAAACTGATCGTCGACAAACTGTCCGTGCTACGGGACGGCCGCGCGGTCCTTGCCGACCTTTCCTTTACCGTCGAGCCAGGTTCGAGCCTGCTGCTGCTCGGCCCGAACGGTGCTGGCAAGACCACGCTCCTGCGCACCCTTGCCGGGCTGCTGCCGGCGACCGCGGGCCGCCTATGGCTGGAGGGCGGCAAATCCGATCAAAGCTTAGGCGAGCTGTGTCACTACGTGGGCCATCTCAATGCCATAAAGTCTAGCCTGACCGTTGAAGAGAACACTCGCTTCTGGCAGCGCTATCTCGGCGGGACAGGACCGGTCGATGTCGCGCTTGCAACTTTCGGCCTCGTGGCGCTCAAAGACATCCCGGCCGCCTACCTCTCGGCGGGTCAAAAACGCCGCCTGGCGCTCGCCCGACTGCTGTTGGCACCGCGCTTAATTTGGCTCCTCGACGAACCGGCGGCGGCGCTTGACCAGGAAGCCCAGGCTACCCTGACTGCCGCCGTCACGGCTCGGCTCGCCGGCGGCGGCCTCGTCATTGCCGCCACGCATCAGCCGCTCGACTGGCCCAATGAGCATACCTTGCGCCTCCAGTCCGCGGCGCGCGCCGCATGAGCGCGTTTTGGGAACTGGTGCGCCGCGACGTCCTGATCGCGTGGAAGGAAGGCGGTACGCTCGGGGTGGCGCTTGGTTTCTACCTGGTCGTCGTCGTGCTGCTGCCGCTGGCGCTGGGTCCCGATCTCAATCTCATCGCGCGCATTGCCCCCGCCGTGCTTTGGGTTGCTTTTCTGCTCTCCGCCCTGCTGTCGCTCGGGCGTCTATTCGAAGCCGATTTCGAGGATGGCTCACTCGACATCCTGGCCACGGGCACGCTACCGCTCGAGGCCGTCGTTGCGGGCAAGGCATTTGCCCACTGGCTGACCACGGCGCTACCACTGATCGGCTTGGCCCCGCTGCTCGGCCTCTTGCTCAACCTTCGGCCGGATGCCTACGGCGTGCTGGTGGCAACCATGCTGGCCGGCACCCCCGCCGTCAGCTTCCTCGGCGCCATCGGCGCGGCCTTAACGGTGCGCACCCGCCGCGGCGGCCTGCTAATCGGCCTCCTGCTGCTGCCCCTGTTTGTGCCAACCCTGATCTTCGGGATCGAGGCCATCGGCGCGGCGCTATCGGACGCCGACAGCTTCGCTGCCTCCTTTCTGCTTTTGATCGCCGTTTCCCTCACCGCTATGGTGCTAGCGCCGCCGGCCGCGGCCGGGGCGCTCCGATTTCAGTTGCAGTGATCGAGCGGCAACGAATTGCGCTGGCGGCGACAAAGGCTTAGATGCTAGCCATGCAAAGCCTGACCCAGCGGCTGGCCAATCCCAGCAATTTTATGGCGCTGTCGGCGCGCCTACTGCCGTGGTGCTGGGGCCTCGCCGCCGGCCTAATCGGCCTCGGTCTCTACCTGGCATTTTTCGGCTCTCCGCCGGATTACCAGCAGGGTCATACCGTCAAGATCATGTACATCCATGTGCCGGCGGCGTGGCTGTCGATGCTGGTCTATGCGCTGATCGCGCTGTCGAGTTTCGGGCTGTTGGTCTTTCGCCACCCACTGGCCGACGTCGCCGCAAAGGCGGCAGCGCCGCTCGGAGCCACGTTTACCTTTCTGGCGCTCGCCACCGGATCGCTTTGGGGCAAGCCCATGTGGGGAACCTTTTGGGTGTGGGACCCTCAACTCACCTCCGTGCTAATCTTGTTCTTTCTCTATCTCGGACTGATCGCGTTGCGTTCCTCCATCGAGGATGAGGCGCTTGCCGCCAAGCTGACGGCCGTGCTCAGCCTTGTCGGTATCGCCATCCTGCCGGTGATAAAGTTCTCGGTCGAATGGAATTCGCTGCATCAACCGGCCAGCGTGATGCGGCTCGGCGCGCCGACCATCCATGCTTCGCTGCTTTGGCCGCTGCTGGTCATGACCCTCGGCATGACGGTGCTGTTCGTCGCCTTGCAGCTCAAGGCCATGCGCAACGAGATCCTGCGCCGGCGCGTGAAGGCCCTGCGCCGGATCGCCGCTACAAATGCCGCCAACCTGTCGCAGCAGCCGGCCGAATGACGCCATGGATCTAGGCCCGCATGCCGCTTACATCTGGTCGGCCTATGGCGTCGTTGCCGTGACGCTGGCGGCCCTAATCGGCTGGCTGGTCACGGACGGTCGCCGGCAGCAGCGACTGATCGAGGAGATCGAGGCGCGCGGCTCCGGTGGCACGCGAAGCCGGCGCTGAAACAAGCTCGAGCAAGGCAGAAGAGCCATGGTTGAAAACCTCGCGCGAGACGCCGATGACCGCCGGCGAGGCCCGCGCCCGCTGCTGTGGCCACTCGCAATCTTCGCGATCCTGGCGCTGCTGTTTGCCTTTGCGCTGCGCTCAGGCGACCCATCCAAGCTCCCCTCGGCGCTGATCGGCAAGCGCGTGCCCGAGATCAGCTTTGCGGCGCTGGACGGGCTCAAGGACGGCAAGGAGCCCGTCGGCGGCTTTGCCGCCGCCGAGCTCGCCTCCGGCAAAGTGACCGTCGTCAATTTTTGGGCCTCCTGGTGCGTTCCGTGCGTGCAGGAGCACCCGGTCCTCAGCACGCTCAAGCAACGGACCGGCACGCCCATCTTTGGCGTCAACTACAAGGACGAGACGGCGCAAGCGCGTCGCTTTCTTGGCCGCTACGGCAACCCCTTCACGGCCGTGGGGGTCGATGCCGACGGCCGTGGTGCGATCGAATGGGGCGTCTATGGCATGCCGGAAACGTTCATCGTCAACGGCAGGGGCGAGATCGTCTACAAGCACGTCGGGCCGATCACCGCCGAGAGCCTGGAAGCAAAGCTCATTCCCGCGATCAGGGCGGCGCAGGCGCGCTGAAGCGCAATACCAGATATCCGGCAACCGCCGAGCACAGCGAAGCAGTGAGCACGCTGAGGCGCAGTTGCGCGGCGTGGGCCGGATCGGGGAACGCCAGCGTGCCGATGAATAGGCTCATGGTAAAGCCGACACCGCCGAGTATGCCAACGCCCAGAAGCTGTTGCCAGGTGGCGCCTGTGGGCTTCTGCGCCAAGCCGCCCGCCAGAGCAAGCCAGCTGGCGGCGAGGATGCCCAGCGGTTTGCCAATCACAAGGCCGGCGACGATACCGAGCGGCACGGGAGCCAGCAGCTTGGCAAGCGTCAGTCCCTCGAGCGAGACCCCGGCATTGGCAAAGGCGAACAGCGGCAAGATCGCCCACACAATCCAGGGGTGCAATTGCTCTTCGAGGCGCTCGAGCGGGGAGGTGCCCCCCTCTTTGCCGAGGGGGATGGCCGCGGCGACGACCACTCCCGCCAGCGTGGCGTGAACGCCCGACCGCAAGACGCACAGCCAGATCGACAGGCCAATGAGCAAATAGGGCGCCAGCCGCGTCACGCCGGCGCGGTTCAAGATGGCAAGCGCGCCCGCCGCGCTGGCGGCGGCCAACAGGGCGCTCCAATGCAGATTGCCCGTATAGAACACGGCGATGATGACGATGCTGCCCAAATCATCGAGGATGGCGAGCGCCAGCAGGAAGATCTTGAGCGACGAGGGCACCCTGTCGCCGAGCAATGCCAACACGCCGACCGCAAAAGCAATGTCAGTGGCCGCCGGAATGGCCCAACCCCGCAAGGCGACCCAATCACCCGCATTGATTGTGATATAGATGAGCGCCGGCATTGCCATGCCGCCGGCGGCGGCGATGCCGGGCAAGGCGGCTTTGCCGAGGCTGGAGAGCTCGCCCACGATGAGCTCGCGCTTGATCTCGAGGCCAACGAGAAAAAAGAAAATCGCCATTAGCCCGTCGTTGATCCACAGCAGCACCGGTTTTTCCAATTCGATGCTGGAAAGGCTGAAGCCGATCGGCGCGCTGAGGAAGCTCCGATAGAGCCCCTGCAGCGGAGAATTGGCGACCAACACGGCGGCGATCGCAGCGCCGACCAGCAGCAAGCCGCCGGCGGCTTCGTGCTGAATGAAGGCAAGCGCACCCCCGCGCCGCTGCCGCAACCCAGTCATGATGGGGGCGCCCGCAAGGCCGTCAGCTGCAGCGTCGACCTGTGCTCGCTGGCCTTGAGCACGACGTCGAGCGCGCTGAGGCTCTTGGCCAAGGCAGCCTCCGCCGGCTCGCCAATAAGGAGTTGGCCGAGCAGGAGGCCTGCAAATAGGTCGCCCGCACCATTAGGTATCGCGGCGCGCCTCGGCGTCATGCGCAGTGTGGCGCCGCTCGGCGTGAGCAACACCGTTGCAACCTCAGTCTGCGTCAGCTCGGCCGATGTCACGGCAACGGTCGGGACCGCCAGCCGGCGCGCGGCCGCCGGCACGTGCTCGCGGCTCACGGGCGCCCCACCCGTCAACCAGGAAAGCTCGAAGAGGTTCGGCGTTGTCAGCGTTGCCAGCGGCAAGAGTTCGTCGCGTATGGCGCCAGCCGTCTCGGCTGCAACATAAAGGTGGCCCTCGTCACCCAGAATCGGATCGACGCACACCAGCACGCCCGGCTTGGCCTGCCGCACACGCCCGATCGCCGCCGCCGCCGCCGAGACGGACTGCGGGGAAGGAAAATAGCCGGTAAATACGGCGTCAAGCTGAGCCCAGCAGCCGTCGGCTTCCAAGCCCGCCAGCAGGGCGGTGAGATCGACAGCGGGCAGGGCATACCGCACGAGCGGACCCAATCCGGGCCTGCTGGCCAGAATCACGCTCGGCAAAGCCCAGACCTCGTGACCCAGGCTTTGCAGCGCGGGGACGGTGGCGGCGAGACCCACGTGCCCGCGCGCGACCAGTGAGGAGATGGCAAGGACGCGTCCCATGCGACCTCATAGCATGTTTGCTCCGCCAAGCTTGCCGCCGGCGACGTTCACGCTGGCGGCCGCAGCGAGCTTTGCCTACCTTAGCCGCGGCCCCACACGCGAAAGCGGTCGACCACGGGAAAAATGCCGATGCCAATCCGCCCACGTCGCAGCGCCCTTTATATGCCCGGTTCCAACGCCCGGGCGCTGGAGAAGGCCAAGTCAATCCCCGCCGACGCTCTCATTTTCGATCTGGAAGACGCCGTGGCGCCAGCGGCCAAGGAGTTGGCACGCGGCCAAGTCGGCGCGGCCGTCAAGGGCGGCGGCTACGGGCGGCGCGAGCTCGTCATTCGCATCAATGCGCTCGAGACCGCCTGGGGCCAGGCGGACCTGGCGGCGGTGCTCGAGGCTGCACCAGATGCCATTCTGCTGCCCAAGACCTCGAGCGCGGGAGAGGTGCTGGCGGTCACGCAAACCCTGACGCGCGCCAGCGCCGCCTCTAAAACCCGCCTGTGGGCAATGATCGAAACGCCGCTCGCCATTCTCAATCTAAAGGAGATTGCCGCAACTTGCACGCAACCTGGAGCCCGGCTTGATTGCTTCGTGCTCGGCACGAACGACCTCGTCAAGGAGACCCGCGCCGATCTCACCGCCGACCGCCGGCCGGCCCTCTACTGGCTGTCGGCGGCGGTCGCGGCCGCCCGTGCTTATGGGCTGGATGTGCTCGACGGCGTTTACAACGATGTTAGGGATGCCGATGGCTTTTATCGCGAGTGCCGCGAGGGTCGCGCCCTCGGCTTCGACGGTAAGACCTTGATTCATCCCGAGCAGGTGGCCGATGCCAATCGGGTGTTCGCACCGGCTGAGTCTGACCTCGCCTTCGCCCGCCAGATCATCGCCGCCTTTGAGCGGCCGGAGAACAAGGGCAAGGGCGTCATCACGATGGAGGGCCGCATGGTCGAGCTGCTGCACGCCAAGATGGCCCAGCGTACCGTCGCCATTGCCGAGGCCATCGCCGCGCTGGGCACCGCCCCATGACCCCAACCAAGGGCAACATCGGTAACTTCTTCGAGGACTTCCGCATCGGGCAAGTCTTTGCGCATGCCAGCCCGCGGACCATCACGCTCGGCGATGTCGCCCTCTACGCTGGGCTATACGGCGCCCGCTTTGCCGTGCAATCGTCCGACCCCTTTGCGCAAGCGATCGGCTATCCGCGCGCGCCGGTGGACGACCTCATCGTTTTTCATGTCGTGTTCGGCAAGAGCGTTGCCGATATTTCACTAAATGCCATTGCCAATCTCGGTTATGCCGACTGCCGCTTTCTGCAGCCTGTTTATCCCGGCGATACACTGGCGGCGGCCTCGGAAGTGATCGGCCTCAAAGAGAATTCCAGTCGGACGTCTGGCGTCGTCTACGTGCGCACGACGGGCCGCAAGCAGAGCGGGGCGCCCGTCATCCAATTCGTGCGCTGGGTCATGGTGCGCAAGCGCGATCCTTCAGCGCCGGCACCCGAGCCGGTCGTGCCTCGGCTCGCCAGCCGTGTCGATCCGGCCGTCCTGGCGCCGCATCTGCCGCGGCTCGATGCCTCTCGTTATGATGATCAGCTCGCGGGCAGCCCGCATCGCTGGGCCGACTACGTCATCGGCGAGAAGATCGATCACACCGACGCCATGACGCTGGAGGAGGCCGAGCATCAGATCGCCACCCGGCTCTACCAGAACACGGCCAGGGTGCATTTCAATCAACACGCGCAGGCGCAAGGGCAATTCAAGCGGCGGCTCGTCTACGGCGGCATCATCATGTCGCTCGCCCGCGCGCTCTCCTTCAACGGTCTTGCCAATGCCTTCCACATCGCCGCCATCAATGGCGGACGACACGTGGCGCCAAGCTTCGCCGGCGACACGATCTATGCTTGGTCCAATTCTGGAAACGGCCGAAATCCCTCTTCGTCACGATGTCGGCGCCGTGCGCGTGCGCCTCGTTGCGCTCAAAAACCGAGCCTGCGCGGATTTTCCCTTGAAAACGGCAAGCGGCGAGGATGCCGAGGGCGTCGTTCTCGATCTCGACCTCTGGCTGGTCCTGCCGCGTTGAGGCCGTCTCCACCTGGGCTCGCCTCTGGTATACCAGGCCTGCGTGCATTGCTTTCCTTGCCGCCCCGGCCCATGTGATGTTTGGGCAGATTGCCGCCCCCGCTGCAGCAGGCTAAAAGCCGAGCCTGCGTTGCAGCCACGCGGGAGCAACTTAGGCATGGCCGAGACCGGTGAGAACGCCTCACGCCCCCTATCGCCACACCTTTCGGTGTATCGACCGCTCATAAACATGGTGATGTCGATCCTACACCGGATCACGGGCACCGCGCTCTACTTTGGCACGCTCTTGCTCGCGGCCTGGTTGGTCGCCGCCGCCGGCGGCGAAGCGCAGTTTGAACTGGTCAATGCCGTCTTCGCGCACCCGTTCGGTAAGCTCGTGCTGTTCGGTTACAGCTGGGCTCTGCTGCACCACATGCTGGGCGGGCTGCGCCACTTCGTTTGGGATACGGGACGGGGCTTCAGCATCGGCCAAGTCAACGCGCTCTGCTGGTTTACCATCATCGGCTCGGTGGTGCTGACATTGGTGCTATGGATGGTCGGCCTGGCACTTAGAGGAGAGCTATAAGATGTCGAGCTACCGCACGCCTCTCGCCCGAGCGCGTGGCTTGGGTCCGGCCAGGGCAGGCACCGATCACTTCTGGAGGCAGCGCGTCACCGCGGCGGCGAACGTCTTTCTGGTCTCGTTTGCGATTTATCTGATCGTGCGCCTCGCCGGTGCAGACTATCTTACCGTCAAAGGCACGCTAGCGCAGCCGCAGAACGCCATCCCGCTGCTGCTGCTGATCCTTTCCGGTGTGATCCATATGCGGCTCGGCATGCAGAGCATTATCGAAGACTATGTCCACTCCGACGGCTACAAGGTCGCGGCCTTGTTGCTCAACACGTTCTTTGCGGCGCTGATAGGCTTCGCCTGTGCCTATGCGGTGCTGAAACTGAGCTTCGGAGCCTGAGCAATGCCCGACAGCACCCGCGACAAAAGCAACGGTATCGCCAAGCCCGCCCTCAACGGCAGGGCCTATCCGCTGACCGATCACGTCTATGACGTCGTCATCGTCGGCGCCGGCGGCGCCGGCCTCAGGGCAACGCTGGGTTGCGCCGTAGCCGGACTAAAAACCGCCTGCATCAGCAAGGTTTTCCCGACGCGCTCGCACACCGTGGCGGCCCAAGGCGGGGTCGCCGCGGCGCTTGGCAACATGGGACCGGACGATTGGCGCTGGCACATGTACGACACCGTCAAGGGTGCCGACTGGTTAGGCGACCAGGATGCCATCGAATATCTGTGCCGCAATGCGCCCGAAGCCGTTTACGAGCTAGAGCACTATGGCGTGCCCTTCAGCCGCACCGAGGATGGCCGCATCTACCAGCGTCCCTTCGGTGGCATGACCACACAATACGGCGAAGGCCCGCCGGCACAGCGCACGGCGGCGGCAGCCGACCGTACCGGGCATGCCATGCTGCACACCCTTTATGGACAGTCGTTGCGGCACGCGGCGGAGTTCTTCATCGAGTATTTCGCCATCGATCTCATCATGGACCAGGATGGCGGCTGTCGTGGCGTCGTCGCCCTCAAGCTCGACGATGGCACGCTGCACCGCTTCCGCGCCAAGAAGACCATCCTCGCCACCGGCGGCTACGGCCGCGCCTATTTCACCTGCACGTCGGCGCATACCTGCACGGGTGACGGCAATGCCATGGTCCTGCGCGCCGGCCTGCCGCTCGAGGACATGGAGTTTGTCCAATTCCACCCGACCGGCGTCTACGGTGCGGGCGTGCTGATTACCGAAGGCGCGCGTGGCGAGGGCGGCTACCTCACCAACGCCAACGGCGAGCGCTTTATGGAGCGTTACGCTCCGCACGTGAAGGACCTCGCCTCCCGCGACGTGGTCTCGCGTGCCATGACCATCGAGATCCGGGAAGGCCGCGGCGTGGGGCCGGAAAAGGATCACATCTTCCTGCATTTGGATCACTTGGACCCAAAGATCTTGCACGAACGGCTGCCCGGCATCACCGAAAGCGCCAAGGTCTTCGCCGGCGTGGATTTGCGTCGCGAGCCGATCCCGGTCCTGCCAACCGTGCACTACAACATGGGCGGCATTCCCACCAACTACCACGGCGAGATGCTGACGCTTAAAGGTGGCAATCCCGACTACGTCGTGCCGGGCCTCATGGCGCTGGGCGAAGCCGCCTGCGTCTCCGTGCACGGAGCCAATCGACTGGGCAGCAACTCGCTGATCGACCTGGTGGTGTTTGGCCGCGCCGCGGGCCTGCAGTGCGCAAAAACCATCGAGCCAGGGGGGGCGCAGCCCGATCTTCCCGGCGATGCCGGCGAACTGGCGCTCGCGCGCCTCGATCGCTTCCGGCATGCCAACGGCGGCACGCCGACGTCGGCGCTGCGCTTGAAAATGCAGCGCATCATGCAAATGAACTGCTCCGTCTTCCGGGACGGCCCCGTACTCAAGGAAGGTCTGGCGAAGATCAGCGATGTCTGGAAGGGGGTCGGCGATATTCGCGTCTCCGACCGCTCGCTGATCTGGAATTCCGATTTGGTCGAAACCCTGGAATTCGACAATTTGATTGCCCAGGCCGCGGTCACCGTGGCCGCCGCCGAGAACCGCACGGAGAGCCGGGGTGGCCATGCCCGCGAGGACTATCCCGAGCGGGACGACGAGAACTGGATGAAACACACCCTGACCTGGGCCGACGATGCGGCGCAATCGGTGCGCATCGACTACCGCCCCGTGCACACCTACACCTTGACCAACGAAGTCAACTACTTCCCGCCCAAACCCCGGGTGTACTGAGGGCCAGGCGCCAGCTGGCCTGGTTACGCCTGGGTCGGGGGAGCGTGCTTGGAGGCAACGCGGGGGATGCGTCCAATCAGGATCGCCATTGCCGGCGCCGGCACCGCCGGGCTGGCCGTTGCCGCCTTCCTCGCCCGCGATGGCCACCTAGTGCAGCTCTTTGAGCGCTTCGAGGAACCCAAGCCGCTCGGCGCCGGCCTGCTGCTGCAGCCCACCGGCCTTGCCTGTCTAGCCCAGTTGGGGCTCGACGGCCTCGCGCTTGACCACGGGCAGGTCGTCAAGAGCATCTACGGCGACACCAGCCGGGGTGTTCGCATCCTCCAGCTCAGCTACCGCGAACTTGGAGCGCACGTGTTCGGCCTCGGCATTCATCGCGGCGCGCTGTTCTCTTTGCTCCACGCCGAGGTCGTGCGCCTCGGCATTGCGCTCACCACCGCAACCGAAATCGCCGGCAGCCGCTGCACGGCCGAAGGCCGCATCCTGATCGATCGGCAGCACAATGAACACGGCATCTTCGACCTCGTCGTCGACGCCACCGGCGTGCGCTCGCCGCTGAGGGCCGCCGACGCCGCAATCCGGCGCGACCGGCCCTATCCCTACGGCGCCGTCTGGGGCAGCCTAGCGGAACCTGCCGACTGGCCGCACCAGGATCGGCTGGTGCAACGCTACGAAGGCTGCCACAGCATGGTCGGCATGCTGCCCATTGGCCGGGCGCCCGGCGGTACAGGGCGGCTGATCGCGCTCTTTTGGAGCCTGCAAGTCCGCGATCGCGCGCGCTGGCAGGCCGCCGGCCTCGGGCCTTGGAAAGCCCGGGTAATGGAGGTGTGCCCCGCCGCCGAGCCGCTGCTGGCTCAGATCAAATCGCTCGACGATATGACCTTTGCCAGCTACGCCGACATGCAATTGGGTCGGCGCCGGGGACCGCGCATCGTCTTCATCGGCGACGCCGGACGGGGGCTTTCTCCGCAACTCGGCCAAGGTGCCAATCTTGCCCTGATCGATGCCGCAACGCTCGCCGACAGCCTGCGCCAGACCACCTCGATCGAGGCCGCGCTCGGCCTATACATGACGGCGCGACGGCACCACGGCAGTTTTTATGCGCTGGCGAGCCGCTGGCTCACGCCCTTCTTCCAGTCCGACAGCCGCTGGGCTGCCCGCTTGCGCGACGTCGCCTTCCCGCTGATGGGCCAGGTACCCTACCTGCGCCGCCAAATGGCGCGCACCCTGTCGGGTATGAAAACAGGGCTATTTACCCACGTCGATCCGGGCATCTGGCATCCCGACTACGCCCTCGGGCGCCCCGAAGCGTCGCCGTCCGCCTAAAAGGCCCGGCGATGCGGCGCTGCAAGCTTGGAACTTGGCGGGGAAGGCGCCCAAGCCGTGTGTGCCAGGACAGACGCCCTGGCTAGAGGCGCGGCCCCAATCAGGCGCTACGGTAGAGCTTGGTCATGACGAATTCGCGATGCCCGAGCGCTTCGGCAGCGGTCAGGCGGCCGTTGGCCGTGCGGATCACCATTTCGATTAGGGCGTCGCCCGCGGTCTCAAGGGTCAGCTCGCGCCGCAAGATGCCCGAGACATCCAAGTCGATGTGTTCTGCCATCGTGCGCACCGTCTTGGGATTGCCGCTGATCTTGATCACCGGCACGATTGGGTTGCCGATGATGTTGCCTTGCCCGGTTGGAAAGGTGTGCACGACATAGCCGCCGGCGGCCATCAGCGTCACGCATTCGGCGGCCGCCGAGGATGTGTCCATGTAGTAGAGCCCCGGGCCTGCGCCGGGTGCTTGGGCGGGCTCCAGCACGTCGATAAATCGGCACTTACGCCCGATCTTCTCGAGGTTGCCAAGTGCCTTCTCCTCGATGGTGGTGAGGCCACCGGCGATGTTGCCTTTGGTCGGCTGGCTCTCGGACAGATCGTCAACCTTGTGGGCCTCGATCACCTCTGCCTGATAGGCCTGGAAGGTCTTCATCCACTTGTCGCCGATCTTGCTGTTGATCGCGCGGCTGCGGGCAATGTGCTCGGCGCCGGTGATCTCGGAGGTTTCGCCGAAGCAGCCGTGGATGCCCTTGGGGACCAGTTTGTCGTACATGTTGCCCACCGTCGGGCAGGAGGCGAGCCCCGTCGTGGTGTCGCTTTCGCCGCATTTGGTCGACACCCACAGCTCGGCAATGTCACACTCCTCCCGCTCGAGCTCCGAGGCCCACTGCAGGAAGTCCTTGGCCTTGTGGGAGGCCATGGCGATGGTGGCAATATCCCCGTGCCCCTCAATGCCGAAGCCGACGACGGGCTTGCCGCTCTTGGCAACGCCATCGACGACCCGCTTGGTCCAGCCATCTTCGATGCCAATCACCACGACGGCGGCCACGTTGGGATTGCAGCCGGTGCCGATCAGGGTACGGAAATGTAGGTCGAGATCGGCGCCAAACTGCAGCCGCCCATAGGCGTGCGGCAGCGCCAGCGTGCCCTTGACGTTGTTCGCCACCGCCTCGCAGGCGGCGTTCGACAAGTCATCGAGCGGCAAGACGATCACGTGATTGCGCACACCGACGCGACCGTTTTCGCGGCGCCATCCGCGGAAGCTCAAGTTGCTCTTGGTTCTGCTGCGCTTGGACGGGGGCTTGGCCGGCATGGAGACGTGTCTTTCACCAACGCTTGGTCTTCAGGTTCTGGACGTGCACGTGCTTGCCGGTGGCGACGTCGGCGATCATCTTGCCGATATCCTCGCCGTACTTGATGACGGTATCGCCTTTTTTCAGCGACTTCAGCGCGACCTTGTGGCCGATGGGAATGCTCTCCTTAGCCTCGAGCGTAATGGTCTTGTCGGACTCCGTGATGACGCCCAGCATCTCCTTTCCCGCGACCAGGTTTTCCACGACGATGACGCCGACGTTGTCCTTGGGGCTGTGGACCAGAAAATGGGGCGCTGGCACGCTTTTTCCCTTGTGGCTTGATTTCTGGCGATGTTTGGTGGCCATGCGAGGCTCCGCTAGACTTATATAAGACTTCGTGGTGTGGCAACAGGTGTTTCCCTATGAGCCCCGATCCCTCGGACGCCCGCCCGCTCTATGCAAAGGTCCGCGAGCAGCTCGTCGAACGCATTCGATCGGGCGTTTGGAAACCCGGCCAACTGATCCCAAGCGAATTCGAGATCGCGGCGGAATTTGGCGTGAGCCAAGGCACGGCGCGCAAGGCAATCGGCGCGCTGGCGACGGAGCGACTGGTGATGCGCCAACAAGGCCGCGGCACATTCGTGGTTGAGCACACCTCCGCGCACGTGCTCTTCCGTTTCTTCAACATGTTCGATGCGACCGGGGACCTGATCAGCCCAGACAGTTGGCAAGCCACCTGCACCGTCGCTCCCGCCGACGGACCCGAGCAAATGGCATTGCATCTTGCGCCGGGTGCTGAGGTCATTCGTATTGGCCGCGTCCGTACGCGCGATGGGACCCCCTTCATTTGCGAAACCATAAGGCTCCCGCAAGAGCTTTTTCCCGATCTCGCCCAACTCGATCCCCTTCCCAACACCCTTTATGACCTCTTCCAGAAAACCTACGGCATCCTGCTCGTGCGCACCGAGGACCGTCTGTCGGCGACCGCGGCAGACGCCGAGACCGCGCGCGTCTTGAACCTAGCCGCCGGCGCGCCCCTGCTTCGGATCGATCGCACGGCCTTCGGGCTCGACAATCGACCGATCGAATGGCGGGTGAGCCTGTGCCACTTGCAGGGCGCGCACTATTTGGCGCGTACTTAGCGCCTGCGGGCTCACCCACGACCTCGAACGAAAGCGAAGGAGCCAATGAACCTTTCCATGTACCAGCTCGCCGTGCCGCCCTTCGTGCAGGGCCTCGGTGCCACGTCGACAGTGCTCGCAAAGGCCGAGGCCTTTGCGGGGGCCAAGAAATTCGATGCCGCCGTGCTTTTATCCGCGCGCTTGGCGCCCGATATGTTTCCGCTCAGCCGGCAGGTGCAAATTGCTTGCGATTTCGCCAAGAGCACGGCGGCGCGGCTCGCCGGCGTCGAGATTCCGAGCTGGAAGGACGACGAAAAGACGATCGCCGATTTGCGGGGCCGCATCGCCAAGACGCTGGACTATGTGCGCTCGTTCAAGCCCGGCCAGCTCGATGGCTCGGAGGAGCGCGACGTGACCATTACCTTGGCCGGGAAACCCGTCACCCTCAAAGGCCAGCCCTATCTCGTGCACTTCGTGCTGCCCAACTTCTACTTTCATTGCACGGCGGCCTACGCCATTCTGCGCCACAACGGCGTGGAGTTGGGCAAGCGCGATTTTATGGGCAGCGTGCCGGGTCTCAGCGAACAGCTGGCCGACCGCCCATAAGCGTGCCGCGCCCGGGGTTGCAGCGCATCGGGGGGCGCCGGCCCCGTTCGCCGCTTGCGGCCGAGCATGGCGTAGGCTCGCAGCCTTGGCGATCTTTGCCCGATCGCCCCTGCCATGGCCCACACGGCCCACCCCATAACGCCCGCACGAGCCCTAAGGACATGTTTTGTCTTTGGGTTTGAGCGCCGGCGCCGACGCGTCGGGGCCGCCCCCAGAGCAAGGGCGCCGCGAGCCCGACAACGCCTCCGAACTGAGACAATTTGACGCAGGTTTGGCCGCGGCCGGCACCCCGCTCGCCGGGCCCCCGGGCGGTCAGCGCGCACCCCCGGCCCGCAAGAAACCTGGCCATTTCTGTCGGCGCCAGCCGGCGGATCGGCCACGGCGCCCCCCGGGTGCAACTGATAGTTGAAGAAAGTCGCGCATCGTCTTGTCACGCCTTAGCTTTTTGCGCGCATTCGCCGCACGGTGCAGCCATACAACACGGCGCATTGCACGCTAACGAGGGGCCCGTTGGATCTCTCGCGACGGGGGGATTCCACACAACAGGACTGTCAGCGGGGTCGGCAAAACCGGACCGAGGTCGCGCTGCGCGCGCGCCTTGGCCGCGCATTGGAGTTCAGGCAATGATTGTACCCGTTCAAACGCCGCAAACGAAGGCATCACGGCCGCTTTGGGATGGACCGGCTCCATCTCGCGGCCGGTCTCAGGCAACCTTGCTGCCCGGGCTTTTTCTCGCATTGACGACGTTGGGCGCCGCCCCGGCGCTGGCCTCCGGCAACGAAAGCTGGGCGAGTGATACCATCGAGCACATGCGTCAGCACGCCTACAATAGCGAGGCGGGCTCGCGGCCGCGGGGGCGCCGGTCGGCGGTGGAACGTCTTGACAGCTATATGATCGATGAGGCGCAGATCCGCCCGCGTCAGCATGCCCGCCGGCACGATCGCACCGAGGACTACGTGTCGCCGCGACGGGCGCGCCCGCACCGCGAGCGGGCGCGCAAGCTTGCGAGCCTTGGCCGGCATTCCCAGCCGGTGGCCGCGGCGGCCGTGGCCGCGGCGCCGGTTGCTGAGAGCCCCAAATCCACCGAGACGCCGGCGGCGCCGCCCAGCGGGCAGGTGGTTGCAAGCCTGGGCCTCCCGCCGCCCCTGACGTCACCCAAGGTCGCCGAGGGGCCCATAAACTGGGTCGCTTCCCCCAACTGTCTTGCCAACCCCCTGCGGACGGTGCTCTCCGAGGTGGCGGCCTTGTTCGGCGCCGTGCGGGTCAATTCCACCTGCCGCAGCAAGGCGCACAACGCGCGGGTCGGGGGGGCCTCGCGCTCCTATCATCTGACCGGCAACGCCGTCGACTTCCGCGTCGCCGCCAATACCGCTGTCGTTAGCCGCTTCCTGCTCGGCAAGAAGACCGTGGGCGGCTTCAAGCACTATGGATTTGGTCTGTTCCACATCGACACCGGCCCTCGCCGCACCTGGGACACCGGCCCTCGCCGCCGCGCCTGGGCCTCCAACCGACGTAGTCGCCGCGGTTAGCTTTTCGGCCCGCGGCCCGCGCTGCCGGGCAGGCTTTGACCATCGCCGCCTCAGGCTCGGATGGTGTGGTGAGATATTTCGGCCACGCTTCCGGGCCCGGGCCTTTGCACCTGCTTCCTTAGGCCGGATTAAACGGCCAACTTAGGCGCCAGCCGGGTTGAGAAGGACCGTGCGCGAGGGGCAAGACATGGAGCTCAGTCCGCTACGCCAGCTGCGAAAGGGCAGGCTGCCAAAGATGGTCTCTTGGTACGACCCGCGCCTGCTGGCGCGGGTCGGCATACGCACATTGGTGTCGTCGGTGTTTGGGCAGTACGCCGACCAGCGGCTCATGCAGGCAGTGACGGACACGGCCGAGGACAAGGAGCTCATTGGTCGTTACGACTACTGCGGCATCAACGCCGCCAGCGAGCCGCAGAAATGCCTGGCCGCGGATGAGGCCGGCGCCTATTGGATCGACTATGTCGCCGATGTCGGTGACGGTTTCGAGCCCACCTACACTTTGGCCTACCTGCTGGCGCAGGACAGCCTGGACGTGCGGGGGGCGGGCAAGCTGCGCCACGGCGAGGTCCTGATCATGGGTGGGGACCAGTGCTATCCGCAGGCCACGCGTGAGGAATACCGCACCCGCTTACTACAGCCCTTCAACTGGGCCTTCGCGGCATCCGAGCCCGATCGAAAGCTGTTCGCGATTCCAGGCAACCACGACTGGTACGATGGCCTCACCGCCTTCGACAGCCTGTTTTGCTCTTCGCGCGACAAGCTCTCCCACGCCAAGGGCAACATTATCGGCGGCTGGCAATGCCAGCAGCACCGCAGCTACTGGGCAATCCGCCTACCCTATAACTGGTGGATTTGGGGTGCCGATATTCAATTCTCGAAATATCTCGATACCGCGCAGGTCAACTATTTCGAACGCGTCGCCGAGCAGATGGGAGCCAACGACAACCTGATCATCTGCCTGGCCGAACCGTCCTGGCTTCTCGCCGACCTACAGGGCCAAGATGATGAAGAGAACTTCTTTAAAATTACCACGATCGCCCGCAAGCGGGGCGCCCGCGTTGTCGCCGTGATCGCCGGCGACTGGCACCACTACAATCGCTACTACGCCCACGAATTGGACATTCACTTCATGACCTCGGGCGGAGGCGGCGCTTTTTTGCATCCCACCCACGTCCTGCGCAATGCCATTTCCGTGCGCTGGCCCGAGCAGCCCGCTGCCGCCAACGGCGCGTCGACGCAATCGACCGGCGTGCGGCCGGGTGAGGCGTGGAGGGCGCGAGAGTACGATATCCGATTGAAGCGCAACACACGGGCCGCCGAGGGCATCGTCGAACAGGCGGTGCAGGACGTGCAGGACGCCATCGAACCCCTCAAACGGGAACCCCTGAATTTCAGGCGCAGGCGCGCTCCCATCAAGCCGCAGGCCCCCAAATGCTACCCGGACAAGGGCCGCAGCTATTTGCTGAGTTTGGGCAATATCTTCTTTCCGTTCTTCAACCCGGCCTTTGCGATCTGCATCGGCTTGCTCTATTGGCTGATCACCTGGCAGTTCCAGAACCTCGTCAGCCAGTACCGCATCTCGTCCGGCAAGATCGACGCCCTGGGTATCGGCACGACGCTCCAGAGCGTGCTGCCGTTCATGCCTCTTTATCTCGTGCAGGCGATGATCGCCTCCATCAGCCTCGTTGCCATGCTGGGTGCGCTCTATGCCACCTTGCTGTGGTATGTCGACGCCATTGAGCGGCCGAGAATGCGCCGATACTTTACCAAGTTCAGCGTCGGCACCACGCACTTTCTCGCGCATTTGGTCATGATGTTCACGCTCTCCCTCCTGGTGGTGAGCGTGAACAATCAGATGGCCGGTCCGATCGAAAACATCCTGGACACGATTTACCAAACGCGGGAAGAGCAAGCGCCGATCGTACGCGACGTCATCCAGGAAGGCCTCGAGCCACTGCAGCACCGACAAGCGCAGCAACGAGGCGAGAGTTCGATCGCCAATAGCCAGCCCAATGCCTCCTCGCGTCCGCCCGCGGTGCGTGAGTTGGTCGGTTTTGTCTCCTATCCCCTGCTCATGATCGTGCTCGGCGCCGTGTTTGGCGGCTCCTTGTGGGGTCTTTATTGGGTCATCACCGGTATCTTCGGTCGTATGCATTCGGAGCAAGCGTTCGCCGCTTTGCGGATCAAAAACTACAAGAATTTTCTGCGTCTGAAGTTCGAGCCGGACAAGCTCACCATTTATCCGCTTGGCATCGACAGAGTGCCTGGGCCCGATGGATGGTTGAATGCACCCCGCGGCAAAGCCAATCCAATGCCGCACAACCCAAAACTCATCGCCGCCAGGCCGATCGACGTGAGGCTAATCGAGAACCCGATCGTCATCACCCGGCTCGAAGACGGCGCCGACTGAGACGGCGCCCTGCCGCCTAGCGCGCAACGGGCTCGGCGGCTTGCTCGCGCCGGACCGCCGGTTCAGCCCAGGGGCCGCTGAGGCTCAGCCCGGCGCTGCCCTCCGTAGACGGCAGGGATTTGTCGGCCGCCGGGGCGGGCTGAACCAACAAGCGCAGATCAAGGGTGTGGTCGAGCAAATTGGCGCTGCCACTGGCGCTAATATTGAGCCCGCCAGCCCGTGCCTGCACGTGCTCGGCGACGAGGAGGCCGTCGACCACATTGGCGCGCGCCTCGAGGGCGTCGATGCTGGTGGTGCCCTTGACCAGTTGGCTCGCGCTCGGAGGAGTCTCCGCACCGGAGCGAATTGCCCGCACATCCAATCCGAGCTTGCCGCCCTCGGTCATGCCGATGGCGACCTTGCCCGAGAGACCCCTGAGCACTTCGGCAGGCGTCTGCCCGGCCGTCTTCAATTCGACCTTCAGCAGCGAACGTCCCGACAGCATCGGCACACCGGTCAGCATTGCCATCGCCGGGCCAGGCTCGAAATTGTCGATTTTGCCGTGCAGCGCGTAGCGGGCTGGAAACTCCTTCACGTCGGCGGTCATGCGGCCGCTTGCCGTACCCGTCGGTAACTCGAGTTCGACGATATTGGCCATCAATTTGCCCGAGCGCACGGCAACGCTGGCGGCGCCGCGGCCCACGCCATTGCCTTTGAAGCTCAACGACGCGGCCGAGAGCCGCAAGTCGGCATCGAAGTAGCTGAGGATCGGAAACGAGAAGTCGAACGCCGACCACGACCAGGTGTGGCGATCAAAGACATAGGATTGCGAACGCAAGGCTTCGTAATAGGGAGAAAGCTCAAGCGTATTGAACGCAAGGGTACCGTCGATCGCGGGATGCTCGCCACCGTAGGCGAAGGCCACGGTGCCGGCCGCCTCACTGCCGTCGACGGTCACTTTGGCCTTCTCGACTGCCACGGTGCCGCGCGCCCAGTTCAACTGGCCCTTCAAGCCGACGGCATTGAGACCCTCTGATAGAGGAACGGGCACCCCGAACCAACGCACGATCTTGCGCAGACTCGAGGTCACGAGCTCGGCATGGCCTGAGACCTTAAGATCACCGGCAACGTCAATGCTGCCGTCGAAGCTGGCATCGATCAGTGGCCCTTTCAGCGTGACCTTGCTCAGCCACTGCTGTCCGCCTTGCTTTTCCGCCGGCGGCACCAGGTTGGCATCGAACGTCAAGCGCTGGCCGCGGAGCAAAAAGCTTCCCTTGCTGCTGAGCTGACCCTTTCGGCTTCCCGAAACCTCGGCCTGGATGTCGGCAATGGTCTCGGCCGGCCCATCGGCCGTCATGATGTAGAGGGTGCCGCGCCGAATGATAAGGGTGTCGAAGCCCATCGACATGAACTGATCGAGCAGCGGAGCAATGGCACCCTCGCCGCCGACCACTTCACTCTCGAAGCCCGCCGCGGCGGCCTCAAGGCCCGACGCGTTGAGATAAAATGCCGGACCGTCCAGCACGAACCTGGAAATCGGCGTGCCCAGCGCCGCATTGCCGTCCGCGTAAAGCACGCCCCGACTGAGGGTGAGATCGGGTGTCACGCTCAAGCGCGCGGGCTTGGTGATGACGTGCAGGTCCCGCGGCGAGGCCAACACCGAGTAACCCGAGAACGGCTCATCAACGGCGCGCGTGGCAATGAACAGCGGCGCCACCAGGGCCAGCAGCAGGCATGCCAGCGTGGCCAGAACAAGGGTCTTGAGGCGCGATATCACGCTTGTGCGTCGCATGCTTTGACTTGACCTGGCTGATCCCCGTAGCGCCGTAGCCCGCCACATCAGGCGGAGTACTTCATCTCGAAGTCGAAGCCCGCAAACCGCAGCCGTTCCCACAAACCGTTGCTGTTGCGTACCAAATGAACTGTAGTATCCCTATCGCGCGTCCATTGAGCGCAACCATCCTCCCCGTGGTTTCATACCGCCGCACGAGGCAAAGTGCCAGTTAAAGATTCCAGGATGCACCGATGAAAGAGCCGCTCTGGACGCCATCGCCGTCGCGCCTTTCGCAGGCCACGCTTAGCCAGTTCGCCGAATGGCTGGCCGCGCGCACGGCTTGCTCGTTTACCGGCTATGAGGATCTGCACCGCTACTCGGTCAATGCCCCCGCTGAATTTTGGTCCAGTCTGTGGGACTTCAGCCAGGTCATTGGCGAGAAGGGTGAGCCACCCTACCTGGCCGATGCCGACCAAATGCCGGGCGCCCGCTTCTTTGCCAACGCCCAGCTCAATTTTGCCGAAAACCTGCTTGGCGGTAGTGGCGCCGATCCGGCCATCGTGTTTTGGGGGGAAGATAAGGTTAAGCGGCGCTTGTCCCGGGACGAGCTCGGCGCGGAGGTCGCGCGTACCCAAGCAGCCCTGCAGCAGGGCGGCGTCACCGTCATGGACCGGGTGGCCGCCATTCTGCCCAACATGCCCGAGGGCGTCGTCGGCGTGCTTGCGACGGCCGCGCTGGGCGGGGTGTGGTCATCCTGTTCGCCCGATTTCGGGGTTGAGGGCGTGCTCGATCGCTTCGGTCAAATCGAGCCGAAGGTCCTCATCGCCTGCGATGGCTACCACTACAACGGCAAGTCTATCGACATCTCCGACAAACTCGCAGCGATCGCCAGCCGGCTGCCGACGCTGCGCCGGATCATCGTCGTTTCCTATCTCGGTCGCGCCAAGGAGGTCGTCCAGCGCCTCAATGCAAGCCTTGTCCACAGCCAACGCGCGCAAACCTGGGCGGATGCGGTCAGCGCGCGGGCGGGTGGGCGCGTGCAATTCACCCGGCTGCCTTTCGCGCATCCCCTGTACATTATGTTCTCGTCCGGCACCACGGGCATGCCCAAATGCATTGTGCATTCCGCCGGCGGCACCCTTCTCAAACATTTGAGCGAGCACCGCATGCATTGCGACCTGCGCGCGGGTGACCGGTTGTTTTATTTCACGACGCTGGGGTGGATGATGTGGAACTGGTTGATCTCAGGTCTCGCATCGGGCGCAACCCTGCTGCTCTACGATGGCTCGCCTTTCCATCCTTCAGGCAACATTCTGTGGGACTACGCCGAGGCGGAGAAAGCGACCCATTTCGGCACCTCCGCCAAATACGTCGACGCCCTGAAAAAGGCCGGACTGGAACCGGGCAGGACGCACGATCTCAGCGCCATGCGCGCCCTGCTTTCCACAGGCTCGCCGCTGGCGCCGGAAAGCTTCGACTACATCTACGCGAGCCTCAAGCACGACTTGCATTTGTCCTCGATCTCCGGTGGCACCGATATCTGCGGCTGCTTCGTGCTGGGTGTTCCCACCAAGCCGGTATGGCGCGGGGAGATCCAGGGTCCGGGGCTTGGCATGGCCGTCGACGTGTTCGATGCAGACGGCAAGCCCGCCAAGCTGCACGACAAGGGCGAACTCGTATGCACCAAGCCCTTCCCCTCCATGCCGCTCGGGTTCTGGAATGATGCCGACGGCAAGAAATATCGAAGCGCCTATTTCTCGCGCTTCGACAATATCTGGCATCATGGCGACTTTGCCGAATGGACCGAGCACGGTGGATTGATTATTCACGGTCGCTCGGACGCAACTCTCAATCCCGGCGGCGTGCGCATCGGCACCGCGGAGATCTATCGCCAGGTCGAACAGCTGGAAGAGGTGCAGGAGAGCATCGTCATTGGTCAGGACTGGGAGCACGATGTGCGCGTTGTGCTGTTCGTGATCCTGAAACCAGGCCTGACGCTCGATGCCGGGCTGAGCGAGCGCATCAAGCGCCAGATCCGCACCGGAGCCAGCCCGCGCCACGTCCCGGCCAGGGTCGTGCAAGTGGCCGACATTCCCCGTACCAAGTCGGGCAAGATCACCGAGCTTGCCGTTCGCGAGGTCGTGCACGGACGCGAGGTCAAGAACAAGGAAGCGCTTGCCAATCCGGAGGCGCTCGAGCTCTATCGCAACCTCACCGAGCTCGCGCATTGAAGCGCACAGGGCTGGAGCCAAACGGTTACCGGCCCGGCCTTGGCGGGTTGCCGCCGCCCTCGACAAGCCAAGCGCCGGCCCGGCCGCCGGCCACCGCCTGATGCAAGAGCAAAACCGGCACAAGACCGATTAGCACGATGGTCAGCGCCCCGAGCGCGGCGCGTTCGAACTGTTCCAGGGCCGCGTAGCTGTAGGCGTGCGTTGCCAATGTTTCAAAGTTGAAGGGTCGCAGGAGCAGCGTCGCGGGGAGTTCCTTCATGCCGTCAACAAAGACCAACAGGGCGGCGGCCCCCAGCGCTGGGATCAAGAGCGGCACGTGGACGCGCCGAAGCGAGGAAAGAGCGGTCTCGCCCAAGGTCCTGGCGACTGCATCCAGGTTCGGTGACAGTTTCTCGAAGCCCGCCTCGAGCGAGCCCAGCGCGATGGCAAGGAAGCGCACGGTGTAGGCCAGAACAATGATAAACAGGCTTCCCGACAAGAAGAGACCGCTCGAAATTCCGATCGCGGATCGCAATAAAGAGTCGGCGGCGTTGTCGAAGGCGGCAAGCGGCAACAACAGGCCGAGCGCCAATACGGTTCCAGGCAGCGCATAGCCAAGACTGGCGATCGGCACGACGGCACGCACGAACGCATTTGCCGTCAACCGTCGCGCATAGACGAGGGCCAGGCCCGCGCCAACCGTGGATAGGGCTGCCGCTCCCGCCACCGTCACGCTGTTGCGCACCGCCCGCCAGAAACCGAGCATCAGTGCTTCGGCAAGATAGGTCGAAGCCTGAGCCAGGAGCACCAGCAGCGGCAGAATGAAGCCGACGATCACGGGTATTGCGCAGGCGGCCGCAACGCTATAGGCGCGCCAGCCCTGCAGATCCGAAAACGGAATGGCGCGATAGCGCCCGGTCGTGTGATGGACGCGCGCGCCGCCGCGCGCGAAGCGTTCGCCGAGCAGCAGGGCCAACACCAACAGCAAGGCCACCAGGGCAATCTGGGCCGCCCCCGCCAGGTTGGAGCGCTGCAACCACGTCGTATAGATGCTGACGGTCAGGGTCTGCACCCCAAGGTATTGGGTGGCACCCAAATCATTGAGACATTCCATCAAAGTGAGCGCGACGCCCGCGGCCAAGGCCGGTCGCGCCAGCGGCAGCGCCACGCTCTGGAACGTCCCGAACGGTGTCTGTCCCAAGGTGCGGGCAACCTCGAGCACGCACACGGACTGTTGCGCGAAGCTGGCCCGGGCCGACAGGTAAACGTACGGGTAAAGCACACTCGAGAGCACCAGCACACACCCGCCCAGCGTACGAATCTCGGGGAACCAGTAATCCCGCGCACTCTGCCAGCCGAACAAAGCGCGCAGCAATTGCTGCACGGGTCCCGAATAGTCAAGCAGTTCTACGTAGCAATAGGCGACGATGTAGGTCGGCATCGCCAGCGGCAGCACGAGCAGTCGGTCGAGAAGGCCACGCCCAGGGAACCGATACATGGTGACGAGCCAGGCGGCTGCCGTTCCGAGCGCCAGCGACAAGGCTCCTACCCCCGCCATCAAAATAAAGGTGTCGGCGAGGGCCCGCGGCAGCACGGTGGCCAACAAGTGTGGCCATACGTTTTGCTCGGAACCAAGCGCCAGAACGACAATGGTGCCGATCGGCAGCAAGATGATGCCCGCCAGCACGGCAGCAAAGACCGTCCAGGCACGCGTTGGCTCGGCCCGGCTTGGTCCCCGCCTCAGCCGCCGAGCGGCGCCGCGAAATGAGCCCGGCGCCCGGCCGTCGGGCGCGGCCTCGATCGCCGTCGATTGTCGTTTGGGCCTCATCGGGGGCTGCCTTCCCTCAACCTGCGGCGAGCATAGGCCGATTGCGGGGACCTCTGCCGTGTGACATGGTGCGGTCGCCCGCCCCGGCGGGTGACCCGCACAAATGGCACGGCGGCGGCGCCTTCACACGGGGACGACGCGGTCCTTGCCGAAGGTTATGGTCACACAGGTTCCGCGCCCGAGTTCGCTTTCGATCTGGAGCGAGGCACCGTTGGCTTCCGCCAGCGCTTTGGCAAGCGGCAGACCGAAGCCTAGTCCTGCCTTGCGTCCGCCTGCCGACGGCGGGCAGCCGGCACCGCCGGGCTGGGGCATACCCGGTCCCGTGTCCGCCACCGAGATGTGCAACACTCCGTTCGCCGGATTGAGTGCGCAGACGCTCACGCGATCGCCCCGGCGTGAAAACTTGATGGCATTGGCAAGCAGGTTCAGCAGGATCTGCTTGAGGCTGAGTTCATCGGCAACGACGTGCGGTGGATTGGGCGGCAGCGACGCGACGAGGTCAACCCCGGCCCTTTCGGCCACCGGCCGGGCCAGGACCAGGCAGCTTTCGATTACGTCGTCGGCCGCCACATTGGTGAACGTGAGGCGCGAGGCGCCTGAGCGGTCGACAAAGCTCTGCAACATGCCGTCCACAAGGCGCAACACGTGCCGTGCGCTCTCGAAGATGTTGGAGGCATAGGTTCGATAACAGGCATTTCCCAAGGGACCGAAGTGCTCGTCCTTCAGCACCTCGGCATAAGAAATCACGGCACTGAGTGGCGTCCTGATCTCGTGCGCCAGCTTCGCCTGCTCGACCGCTTCGCTCACACCCGTGTCACTGGCGGCAGCGCTGGTAGGCGCGGTAAGGCGCACCAGGAACCGGGCGCCCTGCGGCGACTGTGGGCCGCTGACTAGGCATCTCGGCTGCACAATCCCGCGCACGGTCCAGAACGTGAGGATGAGTTCCAGCTCGCCAGCACGTTCACCGGCCGCGGCCAGCGCGCGCAGGCGGTCGAGCGCCGGCATCGCCCGATCGATCCAGAGCGGGACTTCCGGGCCGCCTTCGACCCCCCAGACGATCCAGCCTGCGGCATTGGCGCTGAGGACCGCGCCCGTCGCCGCGTCGACCACGAACGTCGGTTCTTGGGCAAAGCCTGCGCCGCCCAATTGAGCGTCAGCCGATGCTTGCAGGGCTAAGGGCATGTGTCGATCGACGAATCAGCGTTCCGCCCGTCTGGTAGCGCGAATTGGGCCGAAGCGTCCATTGCGGCTGCAAAATCATCCGCGTGGTTGCAGATAAAAAGTGCGCGGGCCAGCCAAGGGCGCGGGCAGGCCTAGGCTGGCGGGGACGGCGCGGGGGGTGGCGTCGGCACAAGGTCCCACTTGGCATGGGCCCCGCTGGCCACTATCTTGCCGCCGACAGCATGGAGGATCTGCCGCGGCTGGCGGCGGGTCCGGTCCCCCCTGGATGGGCCGCCTTAGCTCAGCTGGTTAGAGCGCTAGATTGTGGATCTAGAGGTCCCCCGTTCGAGCCGGGGAGGCGGTACCAGTTCGGTTTCCTGCGCAGGCGGGGTGGGGGCGCGCCCCCCCTCTGGCACGACCCATCCGCGCAAGGCGGGACGGCTTGCGGGCGCGCCGCAGACGGGCCAATACCCCAAGGGGTTTGCAGGCGCGGGCCCGGCAGGGGCAGGCCCCGCCGATCATGGCTCCTAGCCTCGACGGGCCCCGAGCTCGATGCGACGCGGCGACCGCGGGCGGGTGCGCTGCAGCAAGCGCTCCGTTCAGGACTGCAGCGTGCGCAGCTGATCGACCGCGGCGTGGGCCGCGAGCCGTGCGGCATCGTCCGTCGCTGCCGCCAGCTCGCCTTCCGCGGTCTTGAGTTCGGTGGCAATCCGCGCTGCATCCAGGGCATCGACCTCAAGCGCGCGCTGGGCAAGCACGGTCAATCGGTTTTGTTCGACTTCGGCGAACCCGCCCTTCACAAACAAGCGGACGGTGCGGCTGTCGCTTAGGGATACTGCGATCACGCCCGGTCTGATCGTGGAGATCACCGGCGCGTGGCCCGCGAGCACGGTGAAATCGCCCTCCGTGCCCGGCACGACGACTTGGCTCGCGTCCTCCGACAACAACATGCGCTCGGGCGTGACCAGCTCGAACTTGAAGGTATCTGCCATGGCTCCTGGTCCTTGCGAGGATCGTTCTCAATCGACCCCTTAGTTGGTGCCACCGGCCTTGGCATCGATGTCTTCCGCCGTCTGCAGCTTGGTGCCGCAGAAGGGGCAGAAAAATACCGGATAGTCTATGGTGTTGGCCTCGTCGTCGTGACCGTCGAGGCCGAGCAGTCCGACGGACATGTAAAGGACGCCCTCGTCGTCGACCGCGATCAGTGGCTCAAAGTCCTCGCCCTGCATGGCATCTTTAAGGGTCTCACAACACGCGCCAAAACTGTTGCCTGCACTCTGCGTCGCCATCGTTTCCCCCTGTCAATCGCTATGCCGCCTCGGCGAGCTGTTCCGCTTTGGCGACCGCCTCCTCGATTGTGCCGACCATGTAGAATGCTTGTTCCGGTAGATGATCATAGTCTCCCGCGCACAAGCCTTTGAACCCCTTGATCGTATCGGCCAGGCTCACGAACTTACCCGGCGACCCGGTAAACACCTCCGCGACATGGAAAGGTTGTGACAAGAAGCGCTCGATTTTGCGCGCCCGTGCCACGGTGAGCTTGTCGTCTTCGGAAAGCTCATCCATGCCGAGAATGGCAATGATGTCTTGCAGCGATTTGTAACGCTGCAGGATGGCCTGCACCTGGCGTGCCACTTGATAGTGCTCCTCACCGACGACGCGCGGCTCCAGGATGCGTGAGGTGGAATCGAGCGGATCGACGGCGGGGTAGATGCCTTTCTCGGCAATGCCGCGCGCGAGCACGGTGGTGGCATCGAGGTGGGCGAACGAGGTCGCCGGGGCCGGATCGGTCAGGTCGTCGGCGGGCACGTAGATCGCCTGCACCGAGGTGATTGACCCCTTCTGCGTCGTGGTGATGCGCTCCTGCAGCGCCCCCATGTCGGTTGCCAGCGTCGGTTGATAGCCCACCGCAGATGGGATGCGGCCGAGCAGGGCCGACACCTCCGAGCCCGCCTGGGTGAAGCGGAAGATGTTATCAACAAAGAACAAGACGTCTTGACCCTGGTCGCGGAAATGCTCCGCCACGGTCAGACCCGATAGGCCGACGCGGGCGCGCGCGCCGGGCGGCTCATTCATCTGCCCATAAACCAGGGCACACTTGGATCCCTTGGTCGAGCCGTCATTCTTTTTGGGATCCTTGTTGACGCCCAATTCGATGAACTCATGATAAAGGTCATTGCCTTCGCGTGTGCGCTCGCCGACGCCGGCGAACACGGAATAGCCGCCGTGCGCTTTCGCCACGTTATTGATCAGCTCCTGGATCAGCACGGTCTTGCCGACACCGGCGCCGCCGAATAGGCCAATCTTGCCGCCCTTGGCGTAGGGAGCGAGCAGGTCGACCACCTTAATGCCGGTCACCAGAATGGAGGCCTCGGTCGACTGCTCGACGAAAGAGGGCGCCGGTTGATGAATGACGCGTTTGGCCGAGGTCTTGATCGGTCCCGCCTCATCCACCGGATCGCCGATCACGTTCATGATACGGCCCAGCGTCTCGTCGCCGACAGGAACGGCGATCGCGGCGCCTGTGTCCGTCACCTCCTGGCCGCGTACCAAGCCTTCCGTGGAGTCCATAGCTACCGTGCGCACCGTGTTCTCGCCCAAATGCTGGGCGACCTCGAGCACCAAACGGTTACCGCGGTTTTGGGTCTCGAGTGAGTTGAGAATTTCCGGCAGATCTCCGTCGAACTGGACGTCGACCACCGCGCCGGTGATCTGGCGAATACGCCCGACCTTGCTGCTAGCCATAGCTTTCCTTCACCCTTCGCTGTCTTCAAAGCGCCTCGGCGCCGGAGATGATTTCAATGAGTTCCTTGGTAATGTTAGCCTGCCGCTGTCGGTTGTAGCGCAGCGTCAGCTTGTCGATCATGTCGCCAGCATTGCGTGTGGCGCTGTCCATGGCGCTCATGCGCGCGCCTTGTTCGGAGGCGGCATTCTCCAACAGGCCGCGGAAAATCTGGCTGGCGATATTGCGCGGCAGCAGCTCGCTCAGGATTTCATTTTCGCCCGGCTCGTACTCGTAAATCGCCTGTTGGCCGCCGGCGGCCGCTTCCGCGCCGCCTTGCGGAAGCTTCGCCGGAATGATCTGCAGCGCCGTCGGCTTCTGCGTCATGACCGACTTGAACTCGGAAAAATACACGGTGGCGACGTCAAACTCGCCGGCTTGGAACATCGCCAGGACCTTGTCGGCGATACCGGTGGCGGCGTCAAAGCCGATCTGCTTGAGGCCGCGCAAGTCGACGCGATCGACGATCTGGCGACTATAGGATCGGCGTAGATTGTCGGCGCCCTTGCGACCGACGGAAAGGATTTTGACGGTCTTGCCGGCGGCCAGCAGCCGTTGTGCGTCTTGCCGCGCCAGCTTGGCGATATTCGCGTTGAAGCCACCGCACAGCCCACGCTCGGCGGTCATGACGATGAGCAAATGCACATCATCTTTCCCGGTCCCGACCAACAGGCGGGGCGCGTTTTCTTTGTTGGCGCGCCGGTTCAGGTTGGCAAGCAGGCGATCCATGCGTTCCGCATAGGGACGCGCGGCCGTCGCCGCCTCCTGGGCCCGGCGCAATTTGGCGGCGGCCACCATTTGCATGGCCTTGGTGATCTTACGCGTCGCCTTGACCGAGGCGATGCGATTGCGGAGGTCTTTGAGGCTTGGCATGGGACCGCTTCAAGTCGCGCTATACCGTGAAGGCTTTGGCAAACTTATCGAGCGCCTCGACCAAGCTCTTTTCGGTCGCGGGCTTCAATTCCTTGGCGGCGCGGATCTCCTCCAGAACGTTGGCGTGCTGGTCGCGAATGGTCCGCAGCATTTCATGTTCGAACCGACCCACGGCGTCAACGGGAATGGGATCGAGATAACCGCGCGTGCCGGCAAAAATGGAGACGACCTGCTCCTCGACCTTCATGGGAGAGAACTGCGGTTGTTTCAAAAGTTCCGTCAGGCGTGCGCCGCGCGCCAAGAGCTTCTGGGTAATCGCATCAAGGTCGCTGCCGAACTGCGCGAAGGCCGCCATTTCACGGTACTGCGCCAGTTCGCCCTTGATGCGACCCGCCACCTGTTTCATCGCCTTGATCTGGGCCGCTGAGCCAACGCGCGACACCGAGATGCCGACATTCACGGCCGGTCGGATTCCCTGGTAGAAAAGCTCGGTCTCGAGAAAGATCTGTCCGTCGGTAATGGAAATAACGTTGGTCGGGATATAGGCCGACACATCGTTGGCCTGCGTCTCGATCACCGGCAGCGCCGTCAACGACCCCGCACCATGGCCTTCGTTGAGCTTTGCCGCACGCTCCAGGAGCCGGGAATGCAGGTAGAAGACGTCGCCGGGATAAGCCTCGCGGCCGGGCGGCCGTCGCAGCAGTAGGGACATTTGGCGGTAGGCGACGGCCTGCTTGGAAAGATCATCATAGGCAATCACGGCGTGCATGCCGTTATCGCGAAAAAACTCACCAATGGTGCAGCCCGCGAAAGGCGCCAGATATTGCATCGGTGCCGGGTCGGAGGCGGTTGCCGCTACCACCACGGAGTATTCGAGCGCGCCGCGCTCCTCCAACACCTTCACGAACTGGGCAACGGTGGAGCGCTTCTGGCCGACGGCCACGTAGACACAGTATAGTTTGACCTTCTCGTCGCCGGTGGCATTCAGCGGCTTCTGGTTCAGGAAGGTGTCGAGAATGATGGCGGTCTTGCCGGTCTGACGGTCGCCGATGATGAGTTCGCGCTGTCCACGGCCGATCGGGATCAAGGCATCGATCGCTTTCAGGCCGGTCGCCATCGGTTCGTGCACCGACTTGCGCGGCAGGATGCCCGGCGCCTTGACGTCGACCTGCATGCGCTTGTCGGCCTTGATCGGCCCTTTGCCATCGATCGGATTGCCGAGCGCGTCGACCACGCGGCCGAGCAGACCCTTGCCAACCGGCACCTCGACGATGGCTCCCGTGCGCTTGACGGTGTCGCCCTCTTTGATGCCGCGGTCATCGCCGAAGAGCACAATTCCCACATTGTCGGCTTCCAAGTTGAGGGCCATGCCCCGGATGCCGCCGGGAAACTCGACCATCTCGCCGGCCTGAACCTTGTCTAGGCCATAGACACGGGCAATGCCGTCGCCGACCGACAGAACCTGACCGATTTCAGAAACCTCGGCCTCCTTGCCGAAGTTCTTGATCTGCTCCTTCAGGATCGAGGAGATCTCCGAGGCGCGAATGTCCATCAGCCGATACCTTTCATCGCAACTTTGAGATTGTCGAGTTTGGTGCGCAGTGAACTGTCGATCATCTTGCTTGCAACCTTGACGACCAGGCCGCCGAGCAGATTGGGATCGACGCGGGTGCGGATCTGAACGTGCTTGCCGATCGAGGCTTTGAGGCTGTCGGACAGCACTTGCATCTGTTCTTGGGACAGTGGGTGGGCCGAGGTCACGTCGGCGCTGACCTCGCCGCGCTCGCGCGCCAGCAGGGCCTGAAAGGCGCGCAGCATATCGCCGATGGCAAACAGCCGCCGATTGCGCACGATCAACTTCAAAAAGTTGCCTGTAAACCCGGAAATGCCGACCTTGGCAAGAATGGCGTCCAGCGCGCGCGCTTGCGCCGCGGCGGAAATGACGGGGCTGCGCACCAGGCGCACCAGATCGGGGCTGCCCTCGAGCAGGGCTTGAAAGGAGGCAACGTCGCGCTCGACCTGCTCGAGCTGCTTTTGCTCTTTGGCTAACTCAAAAAGCGCGGCGGCATAGCGTCCAGCCATGCCAGCCATCATGGGATCATCCGTGGCCAAGTGCGTGGTCTCGCCCCAAGAACTTTCAGAGAACAACCGTCGGTTGGCGGCGTCCGGCCTCGCCGCCCGGGCCAAAAGGCCAACGCCCTCGCTTGCGCGCCTGCGTGCGCCCCGCGCATAGCATGGGCCGCCTTTGCCAGCAACCTGCCGCCGCTGCATCGAATGCCGCATCGGGCTTGGCCTGCGCGGGGCGTGCCAAGCCGCGACGGAGCCGGGCGCGCGCGACGTTATAGCGAGCACTGCCGGGGGGCGTCGGGAGCACCATTGAGCTGACTGGCCCGCGACTTGGGGGGCACCACAGCCCACAAACAGGAGAAGGTAATGCTGAAATGGATGGGATGGCCCCTCGCTGCCGCGCTGGCGTTTGCGCCCCTTGGGGCTGCCGCGGCCCCGGCCGTGAGCCGCGCTGCGCCGGCGGTGAGCGCCGCGGGAGGCACCGGCGTTGCTCAGGTGCAATACCGCCGGCACGGGGGATTTGGCGCTGGTCTCGGCGTCGGGCTCGGGATCGGCGTCTTGGGCGCGGTCATCGCCAATGAGGCTTATCGCCCGCGCGCTGGCTACTACTATGACGACTATGCCTACGATGGCCCCTACGACGAGCCCGCCGACTTTGCCGGTGATCCGCGCAACCTGTGTGCGCAGCGCTTCCGCTCCTTCGAGTGGAACACGGGGCTCTACACGGCCTATTCCGGGGAGAAACGGGTCTGCCCCTACCTGCGCTAGCGCGAGCAAGTAGGTGCGTGCGGTATGGGGCCGGGCCATCCCTGCTGGGATGGCCCGACGTCTTTGGCCGGTAGTCAGAGAAAACTGTAGGGATCGATATCGACGGTGAGGCGCACATCGCTTGGCAACTTGCGCAACCCGCCAAGCCAAAGACGCACATAGCCTTGGATGTCGAGCTCACGCGGCGCCTTGACGAGCAGCCGCCAGCGGTGACGCCCGCGGATGACGGCCAGCGGCGCTTCGGCCGGACCTAACACCTCGATCCGGCTGGCAGCGGGGGCACATTGGCCCAGATCGCGGGCCACCAGCGCCGCCAATTCCTTGTCGCGCGCGGAGACGATGAGGGCGGCGAGGCGGCCATAGGGCGGCAGCAGCGTCGATTGGCGCTGGCGTATCTCGCTTTCCAGGAAGGCATTGCGGTCGCCCGAGATAATGGCCTGCATCACCGGATGTTCCGGCAGATAAGTCTGGACCAGACCACGGCCGCAGGTGAGCACGCGTCCAGCGCGGCCCGTCACCTGGTGCAAAAGCTGAAAGGTACGCTCGGCGGCGCGCGGGTCGGCGGTGCCAAGCCCCAGATCGGCATCGACCACCCCAACCGTGGCCAACCGCGGGAAATGATGGCCCTTGGCCACCATCTGCGTGCCGATCACGATATCGATCGCACCGGACTCAATGCTGCCGATGATCTGGCGCATTTCCACAAGCGAGGGCACCAGATCGGAAGAGAGCAAGGCGACACGAGCGCCTGGAAAGCGCTCGGCCACCTCCTCGGCAATACGCTCCACTCCCGGTCCGCAGGCAACGAGGGAGTTCACGTCGCCGCACTTCGGACACTTTTCCGGAATCGGCAGGGCGAAACCGCAATGATGACAGTTGAGGCGATGCCGATAGCGATGCTCGACCAGCCAGGCGGTGCACTGGGGGCAGTCCAGACGGTGACCACAAGAACGGCACAGCGTCAGCGGCGCATAGCCGCGCCGATTGAGGAACAAGAGCGACTGTTGACCCTCCTGGAGCGTCTCCGTCACGGCGCTCACCAGGGAGGGGGCCAGCCACTTGTCCTTAGCGGGTGGCTCCTTGCGCATGTCGATCGTGACGATCTCCGGCAGCTTGGCACCGGCAAAGCGAACGGGCAGTTCGACGTAGCGATAACGACCGGTGCGCGCGTTCACATGGCTCTCGATCGAGGGCGTCGCCGAGGCGAGAACGACGGGAAATTTGCCGAGGCTTGCCCGCACGATTGCCATGTCGCGGGCCTGGTAGTGAACGCGGTCTTCCTGCTTGAAGCCCTGGTCGTGCTCTTCGTCGACGACAATTAGCCCGAGCTCCCGGTAGGGAAGGAAGAGGGCCGAGCGCGCGCCGACAACGACGCGTGCCTCGCCAGTGGCGGTCGCTCGCCATGCCCGCGCGCGCTCGGCCGCGGAAAGCGCCGAGTGCCATTCAACGGGCAGGCAGCCAAAGCGGTTGGCGAACCGATCCATGAATTGGCTGGTCAAGGCGATTTCCGGCAACATGATCAGCGCCTGGCCGCCCTTTCGCAGCGTCTGGGCCACCGCCTCGAAATAGACCTCGGTCTTGCCCGAACCCGTGACACCGTCGAGGAGGGTCACGGAGAAGCTCCCCGCGGCGGCCGCGGCGCCGACCGCTTCGACGGCATAGGCCTGTGCGCCGGCAAAATCGACCTTACGATGGGCGGGGTTGGGGAGCGGCATGCGGCGATCGGGAATGGCGATTTCCACGAGCGTGCCGGCCGCGATCAGCCCGTCGATGACGCCGGTCGAACACTGGGCTTCGCCCGCCAGCGTGGGTTTGGCGCGCACAAGGCCATCGGCGACGATGTCCAGGACGCGCTTGCGCGCAGGCGTAAGGCGCGGCGGGGCGGCCGCCGCCAGCCGCACGCCAAAGCGGGGCCGCGCTGGCTCGAACAGCGAGCTCGGTCCCATCATCATGCGCGCGACCATGCCAAGCGGGGTCAGGGTGTAGCGCGCAACCCATTCCGCAAAGCGCAGCGACAGGGTGGGCAAGGGGGGCACATCGGCCAGGACCTGGGTAATGCGCTTGAGCCTCTTGTCGGCCCCGGCCTTGCCGGCCGCCTCGCCGAGGGCGCGATCCCAAAGGAGCCCGATGCGTGTTTGTGGTCCAAACGGCACCACGACGAAAGCACCTGGCTTGGCCTCGCCGTCGGCCGGCAAGAGGTAGTCGTAGGTCTGATCGAGCGCCACCGGCAACAGCACCGGCACAGCCGGGCCGTCAAGGCCCCCGCCCGGTACGCCGTCTTCAAATGGTGCGAGCAGACTTTCCAAACGGACTCTCGAGGACTAGAACGCCGAAATCAGCTTCGCGGCAGTGAGGCACTTTAGCGGCCCCTGCGGCAAGCCCAAGGCAACTGGGAGCACGGCGCACCGTGAAATTCTTCGTCGACACCGCGGATGTGGCTGAGATCAAGGAGTTGGCCGCCACCGGCCTGCTCGACGGGGTGACGACAAACCCCTCGTTGGTTGCCAAAGCCAAGCGCGACTTTAAGGCGATCATTGGCGAAATTTGTGCCGTCGTGGCGGGTCCCGTCAGCGCGGAAGTGGCCGCCACAGACCTGGAGGGAATGCTGCGCGAGGGTCGCGCGCTCGCCAAAATCGCCAAGAACGTGACGGTCAAGGTACCGCTCACCTGGGAAGGCCTCAAGGCCTGCCGTGCCCTGAGCGCGGAAGGCACCATGGTCAACGTCACGTTGTGCTTTTCGGCCAATCAGGCGTTGCTGGCGGCCAAAGCCGGGGCCACCTTTATCTCACCGTTCATTGGGCGGCTCGACGATGCGGGTGCCGACGGCATGGACCTCGTCCGCGAGATTCGCAGCATCTATGACAACTACCCTGAGTTGAAAACGCAGGTGCTGGCCGCCTCGATTCGCAACGTCTTGCACGTGACGCAAGCGGCCATGATTGGCGCCGACGCCGCAACCATGCCACCCGCCATCTTGCGTGCCCTTGTTCAGCACCCCCTCACCGATCGAGGCCTGGACCTGTTCCTGGCCGATTGGAAGAAGACCGGCCAAGAGATCGCCTGAGAGGTCGCCTGGCGCTGCTCGCCTCAGGTGCGCTCGGCGAGCTGGCCCTCGGAAACCACGCGCTCGAAGGCTTCGGCGGTGCACTTGATGCGGTAGAGCAGATCCCTGCCATCGGTGGGTAGGACGCGCACGATTGTGCATTCGCGACTAGCCGCGGGCAGCCCCATCCGCCCCGGTCTGAAATCGACGGTGGCACCCACCTTGAACTTATGGCCTGACATACGCGCACTCCAACTCGCACCCACAGTTCGCCCCTTGACATGCGCCAGCGCTCCCTGCCGCCGGCAGGGAGCGCTCTTCAGTTCAAATTCTCGCGAGGGCCCTAAGCTTTTTGGATCTGACCCGCTTGCTTGCCGCGACCGCGCCGGTCGTCTTCGAGCACAAACGTTACCCTGTCGCCCTCGTTGAGGGAACGGATGCCAGCCTGCTCGAGCGCCGTGGCATGGACGAACACGTCCTTGCCGCCGTTCTCGGGCTGGATGAAACCATAACCCTTAGCCGTATTGAAAAATTTCACCGTACCAGTGACGCGCATGTGGGGATTTCCTTTCCCAAAGAAGCGTGGATTGGCCGGTCATATCTAGGGCCGCACGCTCGGCCCTGCATCTCAGACGTGGGAAGGCAAACCGCCCTTTGGGCAAGCAGCAAAACCGCAATCTTGAGGACGTACCCGCATAGGGGTACACCGGCTGCGCGGGTATATGGGGCAGGATCAGGGCGGAAGCAAGGCTAATTGTCCCCAGCACGGGCTCCACGGGCAGGGTCAAAACGAACTGCTATAAGACCTGCCGGCGCGGCGAGCGCGCCCGCTCAGGATCGGCGCAAGGCCGCGTCCACCAGCACCGCCAAGCGCTCGGCCTCTTGAGCGGAGAACTGCAAGCGCACCGGCACGGGACGTGACTGGCGCCGGAGCTCTTCAAGGGCTCCGGCTTCTCCCCTGAGGCGCACGGCGTCCTTTTCGGTGGTCACGAGCGTTGCCGACGAGGAGCGCGCCGCCGCCAGCAGTCTCGCCGCCTCCGCCTCCGACGGGCGGTGGTGATCGGGGAACGTCACGCGTTCGATGAGGTCCGCGCCCAGCCCGCGCAAGAGGGAAAAAAAGCGCTCCGGCGCGCCGATGCCGGCCCAAGCCAGAACCTTGCGTTCTCTTAGCCAGTCGAGCGCGCACGCCGGTGTGGTGCTGGCGCGCAGGACGGGTCCGACAAACCGATGGCGCAGCCAATCGGCAACCTCGCCCGGCGCAAGCGCCGGCTCGTTGACCACGACGCCATCGGTCAGCTCCAGCTGCATATCGAGGCTGGCCCGCAGCGGTCCGGCCGGCATGACGCGGCCATTGCCAAGCCCGCGTCGGCCATCGACGACGGCGAGCGTCAGATCCTTGGCGAGCGTCGGGTTTTGCAAGCCATCGTCCATAACAATGACCGTGACCGGATGTGGGCCGCGCGCGATGGCCTCCGCGCCCAGACGGCGGTTCCGAGCCAGCAGGGTTGGCGCCACGCGCGCGAGCAGAAGGGCTTCATCGCCAACGTCGCGAGCGCGGTCGGTGCCGGCATTCACCCAGTAGGGACCGGTGAGGCGCCCGCCGTAGCCGCGCGTGAGCGCGACCGGCTCGTGCCCGGCGGCTTTGAGCTGTTCGCAAAGGTAGAGAGCGAGCGGCGTCTTTCCGGTGCCGCCGGCCGTAAAGTTGCCGACGCAGATCACGGGAAAGCGCGCCCTGTGCGGGCGGCTTCGATAGTAGCGCGCGCGGGCCGCCCAGCCAACGACGGCGCCCAGTGGTTGCAGAATTTTCGCAGCGGCGCCCGGGGCCTCGCGGTACCACCACGAGGGCTCGTCAAGAAGCACGCACCAGGCTTTCCTCGTTCGGCAGGTAGCGAAGCAGGGCAGCGATCGTGCGCGGCAAGGCGCCCGAAATTTTTGCAAGCGCGGCATCGGCGCGCGCACGCATACTACCGAGTTCGGCCTGATCGGTGATCAGGTGCCGAGCGGCCGCGGCCAGTTCTTCGGCGGAATGCACAACGATGGCGCCGCGATTGCGAATGAGGACGTCATAGGCGTCGCCGAAATTCTGCCAGTGCGGCCCCGTCAGCACGACGGCGCCTTGGCGCACGGCCTCGATTGGGTTCTGCCCGCCGCGATTGACCAGGGAGCCGCCGATAAAAGCAACTGGCACGAGTTTGTAGAGTGTGCCCAGTTCACCGATCGTGTCGGCGACGTATGCCTCGCTGCTGCGATCCGGCAGCATCCCGCGCGATCGCTGCGCCACCTGAAGGCCGCGCTCTTTCAGCATTTCCGTGATGGCTCCGCCGCGCTCCGGATGCCGTGGGGCGATGATGGTGCACAGGCCAGGCAGACTTTGTGCCAAGGCGCGGTGGGCTTCGGCCACCACTTGGTCCTCGCCATCGTGCGTGCTGGCCGCCATCAGCAGCGGACGGCCGGCGAAGGCCGCGCGCAGCCGCTCCAGCGCTGCGCTGTCCACCAGCGGCGCCGGCGCATCGACTTTTAGATTACCGACCGACATCGTTGCGGGAGCCCCGAGCGCGCTGAAGCGGTTGGCGAGGCTTTCGTTTTGCGCGAGCACCAGTGCGAAGCGACCGAACAAAGCTTGCGCCAGCCCCGGCACGCGGCGCCATCTGCGAAAAGATCGTTTGGTCATGCGCGCGTTGATCAGGGCGAGCGGAATGTCGCGCGCGGCGCTCTCAATGATCAAGTTGGGCCAGATCTCTAACTCGGCAAAGACCGCCAAATCGGGCTTCCAATGCTCAAGAAAGCCGTGCACGTATCGCGGCACGTCGAGCGGGGCATACTGATGGATCGTGCGCGGGCCAACCCGCTGGCGGGCGAGTTCGGCCGACGTCACGGTCCCGGTCGTGAGCAGAAACGACAGGCTCGGGCGCTCCGCCGCCAACGCCGAAATCAGCGGCAGCACCACCATGGTTTCCCCGACGCTGGCCGCATGAAACCAGGCAAGGCGGCCCGGTGGCCGCGAAACGCTCGGGCAGCCGAGCCGTTCCGGACGCCGCACTCGGTCCTCCTTGCCGCTGCGTTCGCGCAGTCCCAACAACAGCGGGGTTACGGGGCGGGCCAAGGCGGTGGCGACGCGGTAGGCCTTGATCGAGATGCCGGACGTGGTGCGGCTGGCGAGCGCGGCGCGCGGCGTGGCGCGCGTCGGGTCGGCGCCGGCGCGGGTGAAGGCAAGGGCCGTCGCCTGGTTGAGCGATGTCTGCACGGCCTGGCGATAGGTCTCGAGCTCGCCGGGATTGGCCTCGCGCGGCACGCGCACCATTGGTCCCACGGCAAAACCCAAGCCCGAAAAGGGAAGGTTAACCGTCATGCGGCTCCAGGTATTGAAGGCCAGATAGCGCGAGGTGGCGATGGCGACCGGCAGGATCGGGCGCCCGGATTGCCGCGCGACCATGACGATGCCCGGCCCGGCCGAGCGCGCCTTGCCACCGGGTACGTCGGCGGTCATGGCCACCGTGCGCCCGTCGCGTAGCGCCTGCACGGCCGCCATGAACGCATGCGCACCACCGCGGTCCCGGCCACGTGAGGCAGCGCCGGCACCACGGATCAGCTGCATATCAAAGTGGCGCAGCGTTTCCGCGAGGATCTCGGCATCGCGATGGCGCGCTAGCATGATATCGACGGGGATGAACGGCGGCTTGATGAGAGGCAGCAGCATAAACTGGCCATGCCACATCGCCACAATGCAGGGATGATTGTGGTAATGCTGCTCCAGCGTCTCCGTCATGGCTTCGGTCTGCCAGGAGGTACGGTGCACGAATTTGATATAGCGCGCCAACGTCGAGCTGATCCACAACTCGACCAGCCCGGCTTGGGACCCAGATCGGGGTCCGGGTTGCGGCTTGTGTTGGGCGTTCGCCATTGCGAGCGTTACCCGATTGGTTGCCTCGGCGGAAGGGATTCGCCGTTTCTATAGCCCATCCTTGCTTGTCCTCCATAGCCCTTTAATCCGACGCAATAAATTGGGGCCTTAGCTCTGCTCTCAGGCCGCTTCGATCGGTCGCGATTTGGCGCCCTGGCGGTCGTCGAAAATCTGCGAGTGACATAGGCGCGCGTAGGCACCCTCGCGCGCCATCAGATCGGCGTGTTTGCCGACCTCGACAATCTCCCCGGCCTCCATGACACAGATGATATCGGCGCGCTGAATGGTCGAGAGCCGATGTGCGATGATCAAGGCGGTACGGTTCTCCGTGAAGCGCGCCAGAGCGTCGCCAACAAGCCGTTCCGAACTCGCTGTCGAGCGCACTCGTGGCCTCGTCCAACAGGAGGATGGGCGCGTCCTTGAGGATTGCGCGCGCCAAGGCCAGCCGTTGCCGCTGTCCGCCCGACAAGCGCAAACCCCCGTCACCGATCATCGTGTCATAGCCGCACGGCTGGGCCATGATGAAATCGTGGGCGGCGGCCGCTTTTGCGGCGGCGACGACGTCCTCTTGCGTGGCGCCGAGGCGACCCAGCGCAATGTTGGCCCTGATGCTGTCGTCGAACAGGGTCACCTCTTGGCTGACGATCGCAACACAACCGCGTAAACTTGCCAACGTGACGTCTCGTACATCCTGCCCGTCGATCAAAATCCGACCCGACTGCACGTCGAACAGCCTGGCGACGAGATTGAGTACGGTGGATTTTCCCGAGCCGTTGCGACCGACGATGGCCGCCGTCTTGCCGCCCGGTACCAGCAGGGAGAATTGTTTCACCGCCGGGCTCAGCGGCGCCAATGGGTAGGCGAACCCTACCTTCTCGAAGGCCACGGTCCCGGTCCTGATCGAGATTGGACGCGCCCCCTCCCGATCGACAACCGTCGGCCTCTCGTCGAGCAATTCATAGACACGCTCGACCGCGGCCAGGCCTTCGGAAGTAGAATTGCTCAAGGAGCCGAGCGACTTGATGGCCTGCGCCGTCAACAGCAGGGCGGTGACATAGGCGACGAAGCTGCCAACCGTGCCAAGCCCGGAGGCGATGCGCCAGTAGGCAAATGCAATCGAAACCGCGATGGCGATGCCCGCCAAGGCTTCGAGGATGGACGCCACCCTAGCCCGCGCCCGCACCGCCTTCATACGCAGCTTGAACACCTGCTCGAAGCTCTCGTTCAGTCGTTCGGTGGCATAGCGCTCGAGCCGGAAGGCCTTGATGAGCCGCGCACCGGAGAACTTTTCGGTAAGTCGGGAGGTCATGCCCCCGAGCTCGGTTTGGGTGCGCCGGGCGACGGACCGCAGCCGCCGTCCAATATTGCGGACCGGCACGATGGCGATGGGGCAGGCGGCAAGCACGACCAGCGTCATCGCCCAATCGAGGCTCAACATGACCGCAATCATCGCGATCACGGTCAGCGCATCCCTGACGAAGGCAACCAGCGAGATCTGGGCCGCCTGCTGAATGAAGGTCAGATCATTGGTGAGCCGCGACACCAGGTGTCCCGTAGTTTCGCGACCAAATCGCGCAAAGTCGGCATTGATCAGATGCGCGAAGGCCGCCTTCTGAATGTCGGTCACCATGCGCGTGACGATGCGCGCCGTCGTGATCTGGTGCAGATAAAGGAAGAGCCCGCGGCAGGCGGTGATGCCAACTACGGACGCCAGCACCCAAGGCAGCGCCAAACTGCCCGGCTGCATCAGGGAATCGAATGCCGCCTTGATGATCAGCGGGTAGCCCGCGGTCGCGGCCGCCAATCCCGCGGTGAACACCAGTGCCAGCACGATTTGGCGCCAGCGCGGCCAAATCCAATCCGCAAGAAAGCGCCGCATCAACCCGCGCTCGCGCGCATTGAGGGCCAAGGACCTGGCCTTCCTGGCTCTAAGCTTTGAGGTGTTGCCCAAGGTGCTCCCAACGCGTTGCCACGCGCCCTGGTAGATACCAGGTCGCCGCACAGCGCACCACCACAAGCCGCGGCAAGACCTGTGGGCGATTGCCGCGCGGGCGGCCCGCTCAAGCTATGCTGGCGCCGGATCGAGCAAGCGGTGGATATGCACGATAAAGTAGCGGATATCGGCGTTGTCGACGGTGCGCTGGGCCGCCGCCCGCCAGGCTTTATAGGCCTCCGCGTAGCTCGGATAGATGCCGACGATGTCGAGCCGATCGAGGTCTTTAAACTCCACGTCCGCCAAGGTTTTGAGCTCGCCACCGAAGACGAGATGCAAGAGCTGCTTGGCAGGTCTCGCGGTGCTGTCAGTCGTCATTACACGCCCCCTCCTCGGCGAGCAACACGGGTGTGCTTTTGCGCACCGCTGAGCCGGCGCGGCCCCATTCCGCAGGTAACGCCCCATTAACGCTTTTGCTTAAGCGCTTCGGAAGTCTTTTATGCGAGCCTCACCCTACAAAGGCTGCTTGAGACGGCCGCTCAGGGGTTGACGGGACGCAAACACGGTGTCGGCGGCGCACCGCCGCTGACGCCGCAGTTCTGCCGTCAAAAGCGCATCCTGCTGCTCAAGTCCAAGACAAGCCCGAGGCACAAGATCCAACCGACCAGCTGATTGGAGCGAAAGCGCTTGAGGCAGTTGGCGGCGTCCTCCGTGACAAGCGTCGCGAGCTGCCAGACGAACTGCCCGCCCGCCAGCACAAGGGCGAGAAAAAACGCCGGGCCGGCGCCCGCCAGCGCTCCCGCCACGGCCCACATGACGATGGCGCCGGCATAAAGCAGCGCCACCCCGGGGCGCGTGGCATCACCGAGTGTCAACGCGGTCGATCTCAGCCCGATCGCCAGGTCATCGTCTTTGTCTTGGTGGGCGTAGATGGTGTCGTAGCCGACGGTCCACAGCACGCAGCCCGCGTAAAGCGTAAGCGGAGCCGTCGAGAGCCCGCCGGTGATCGCCGACCAGCCAACGAGAGCGCCCCATTTGAAGGTCAGGCCGAGCACGACCTGAGGCCAATCGGTGTAGCGTTTGGCAAACGGGTAGACGGCCACGAGCAGCAGGGACGTGACGCCGAGCGCGATGGTGAAAACGTTGAACTGGATGAGGACGAGCAAGCCGATCAGGGCCAGCACGCCCAGAAACATTTGCGCCTCGGCCAAGCTCACCTGCCCGGAGGCGATCGGCCGCGCCGCGGTGCGCGCAACGCGCGCATCATAGTCTCGGTCGACAATGTCATTGTAGGTACAGCCCGCTGCGCGCATGACAAAGGCGCCGACGAGAAAGAGGAACAGATAGAACGCATCGGCAGCGGCGTGACCGAGCGATCCTTCGGCAAGCAGCTGCCCCCACCAGCAGGGAAACAGCAGCAGCCAGGCGCCGATCGGGCGATCAAATCTGGCAAGCCGCAGAAACGCACGCCAGCTCTCGGGTGCCAGCCGATCAACCCAATTGCCTTGCGGCGCGTCGGGGATGGCAGCGTCTGCCGGCGCGGGAGGAGGTTTGACGCTCATGGCCTGGCTGGAAATTTCCTTGCTTTGGCGCTCTCGCTCACCGGGCTATTCGCATCGGCCCCGGTGCGCCGCCGACTATAGCACCGGGCATTTGCCGATGGGCTCGCTTAGAGCTTGAGCACAGCCGGCAGCTCGGTCAGCGAGGCGATGGTGTGCTGCGGCCTACCTCCCTCGGCTGGCTTGGCTCCGGCGTGGATCTTTGGCACCCCGGGTCTATCGATCATGATCGTTATCCATCCTCGCGCATTGGGGGCAACGAAGTCCTTGGCAGGATTATCGCCGACATAGACGAAGCGGTCGTTGCCGCTGCCGAGCGCCGCCTCCATGCGCTGGTAACTTTGCTGATGCGGCTTGGCGAAGGCCCGGCCGCCGAGGGCATCCGTATAGACGATTTCGCGGAAGTGGCCGGCAATTCCGAGTGCTTCGACTTTGCGCCGCTGCACGCTGTGAGTGCCGTCCGTGATCAGCCCGAGCTTCAGCCGGCTGGCGAAATGCGCAAGCGTCCAGGAGGCGTCGTCGAATAGCGTCAGCTTCGGTGTGTGATTGCGGTAAGCCGCAATGAGATCGGCGAGGTGCTCGGGCTCATGTCCGGGCATTTGCTGGCTCAGCGCGAGCCGAAATAGCTGACCGAGATGGCCCTGATCCAAAAGGCGCGTCATGTCCGCCGCCAGGCCCATGAGGCCCAGGCTGGACTGCGCCCAGCGTTCGGCCGCGGCAAATCCAGAAAGCGCAAACTGCCGCTCGGGGTAAAGCGTATCGTCGAGGTCGAAGACCAGGATGAGGTTCAGCATTGCGATAGGCGCCGAGGAGACCGACTTTCGTAACAATGCCAGACGGCGAGCGCAAACACGGTCGCGGCCATGGCCTGATGCGCGACGCCAAGCGCCGGGGGGACGTGGCTGAGTAGGGTCCAAATCCCAAGCCCCAGCTGCATCGCCACGGCGAGCGCTAAGTAGCCGGCGGACCTGCGCTCCCCGCGCTGACCCGTGGATCTCGAGACGGCGGCTGCGCGCCATAGAACCGCGACCAGCAGCGCATAGGCTACGACGCGGTGATTGAATTGCACGGTCATGGCATTCTCGAACGGGTTTAGATACCAGGGCTCGAGCGCCCCGAGACCCGACGGAATGATCCGGCCATCCATCAATGGCCAGGTGTTATAGGCCTGGCCGGCCTTGAGGCCAGCCACCAGCGCGCCGAGCAGGATTTGCACAAACACAAGGATGCCGATGCCGGCCGCGGCATGTCGCGAGAACGTCGATCCTCCCCTTGAGGCATCGTCGCCGTCCCGCAAGGACAAGGCCGTCCACAGCAGGGCACCGAGGATGAGAACGGCAAGCCCTAAGTGCAAAGCCAGGCGGTAATGGCTGACGTCGATGCGCTCGGTGAGCCCGGAGCTTACCATGTACCAGCCGACGAGGCCTTGCAGGCTCCCGAGTGCGAAAATGCCGACGAGTTTTAGGCCGAGCGGGCGCGAGATGCGTCCTGTCATCAAGAAAACGAGAAACGGCAACGCGAAGGCGATGCCGATCAGACGCCCAAGATTGCGGTGAGCCCACTCCCACCAGAAAATCACCTTGAAGGCCGCAAGGCTCATGCCCTTGTTGGCATACTCATACTGGGGAATTTGCTGGTATTTGCGAAAGGCCTCCTGCCAATCCCCGTCCGTCAGCGGCGGCAGCACGCCGATGATCGGCTTCCATTCGGTGATCGACAGGCCCGAGCCCGTCAGCCGGGTAGCGCCGCCCAGGCTGAGCATAAGCAGCACCAAGGCCGCCACGGCGAAAAGCCAGATGCGAAGCGGTGCCAAACTATGGGCCGTGCCAGCCACCGGCGGAGAGGAAGCATTTGCCATGGCCGCAGTCATAGTTGGCTTTCAGGGGCATTGGCATGCGGCGCTTCGCCGGAGCGGCAAAGCGCCGAGGTCTAGTGCAACGGTGCCGTCTGTGCTGCCGGCGTCCGCCTGCGGTTCGCGAACGCAAAGAGAGCGCCGTTCAGGAACACCTTAACATAGCGCGGATGCTGATAGTCTCCGTTGTGCAGTTGCCGCGCCTGCTCTTGGGTTGGACGGCAACCCTTGCCCTGCTGCTGTGCCGGCTGAGGGTGCCGGCGCCGAGGCCGCGCCGCGTGAGAGCGCCAATTCCGGCCCGAAAGCCGATAAGACCCGCGATGCCGTCAGGAACCAGAGAGCCAGCCAGGGCGCGCGAGAATACCGCACCGGCCTTTGACGAAGAAGATCGTGCGGCGAAGTCCGTACAAACGTAGATGGTGAAGGGTAGGTTTTATCGTATTGGCACGCTGGCGCGGATGGACCGCCACGCGCCGCGATCTATGGAGCCGACCAGCCCTGCGCAGGGCTCCTCACGCGCTCGAAACGGGACCCGACAGCGATATCAAAATTTGCGGCGTGTTCGACGACCGCGGCGAGCACCGCGCGCAAGAAGGCGTCGCCGGCTGTCCCAAGCTGGGCGACCTCGAGGCCTTGATCCGCTTTTGCCGCAGCATACACATAGACCTCATGATCGTGCCGCTGCCGCTTTCGGCGGAACGGCGCGTGCTCGAAATCATCAAGAAACTATGGGTACTCCCTATTGGCATCCGCCTGGCGGCGCAAACCTCGACCCTGCGCTTCCGCCCGCGCGCCTATTTGTTCGTCGGCAACGTTCCCGTGCTCGACATCATCGCCAAGCCAATTACGGATTGGAACGTGGTGATTAAGCGAGTGGTCGATATCGTTGGCGCTGCCCTGGCAAGCATCGCCCTGTCACCGGTCACGGCGCTCGTCGCGCTCGCAATCAAGCTCGACAGTCCTGGACCGGTTCTGTTCCGCCAAAAACGCTATGGCTTCAACAACGAACTAATCGAGGTTTTCAAGTTCCGCTCCATGTATGCGGACAAGGCCGACGCCGGCGCCCGGCAGCTGGTAAGCGAGCACGACGTGCGCGTGACGAAGGTCGGTCGCTTAATTCGCAAAACCAGCCTCGATGAACCGCCGCAGCTCTTCAATGTCCTGCGCGGCGAACTCTCCCTGGTAGGGCCGCGCCCGCATGCCCTGCACGCCAAAGCCGCCAATGAACACTACCACGACGTGGTTGATGGCTATTTCGCGCGGCACAAGGTCAAACCGGGCATTACCGGTTGGGCGCAAGTCAACGGCTGCCGCGGCGAGACCGATACGCCCGAGCAAATCCACAAGCGCGTCGAGCACGATCTATACTACATCGACAACTGGTCGGTGCTATTTGATCTCTAAATCCTGCTGCGCACGCCGCTGGCCTTGCTTTCGGCCAAGAACGCCTACTGAGCAACGATAGCGATGTGGGCCATGACCAGTGCGATCGTGTGGCATACCGGCGACGTCCCCGATCGCTTGCTACTGGCGTTGACAAGGCTGGCGGTCGCCATGGGTGCGGTGGTGTTTCCCGAACTGGCCCCCGCCGACCTCCTCATGCTCGCGCTGATTGTTCTGCTGCCGCTAGCCGGCTTGGTCCACGTCGAGCCCGCGCTCGGGCTGCGGCTGAGCATGATGCTCGTGGCCGCAGCAGCCGCCTTGCTGGGCGCCACCACGGCTTCGAGATCGAGCTCGCCCTCGCCCACACGGGGATTTCGCTCTACCTCTACCTCGCGACCATCGTCATCGCCGGCTTCGTCGCCAAGCGGCCGGGAGCGCACGCCAGCTTGGTTCTCAACGCCTATCTTTGCGCCGCCATGGTTGCGGCCCTGGTGGGTAGCGTTGGCTATTTCGATCTGCTACCCGGTGCCCGCGAAATGATGACGCGCTACGGTCGCGCCACGGGCCTGTTCAAAGATCCCAACGTGTTTGGGCCGTTCTTAGTCCCCGCCATGCTCGATGTCATGAGCCGGCTCATTGCGGGCTCGATCCGCCGACGCCTTCTTGTGGCTCGGCGCCCTGCCGGTCCTCGGTCTTGGTATCCTGTGGAGCTTTTCACGCGGGCTTGGCTCTGCGCCGGCGTTGGCTTTTTGCTCTTTGTCGGCCTGCACTTTTTTAACCGCGCCGACCGCCCGAATGCGCCGCAGGCCCTTGGGTTTACTTTGCAGTTGGACGGGGTAGCCGACCTGTTTGCCGAGCGCGCGGCTTTGACCCAGGACTATGACGAAGGGCCCGACGGTCGGTTCGGCGGCCAGCAGAAGGCAGCCGGCCTGGTGCTGGAGCACGTCTTGGGCATCGGCGCCCAACAAATTCGCTCCCTACTTTCATCACGAGGAGCCGCACAACACCTACCTTGCCCTATGTCTCAACGCCGGCTGGTTCGGCGGAGCGATGTTCCTTGTCATCATTGCCACCACGCTTTGGCACGGCCTGCGCCATGCCGTGCGCTGCCCGCGCCAGCAGCCAATTTTTCTTGCCGTCTTCGCGGCCTTTGCTGGACACGCGGTCGAAGCGGGCGTGATCGATATCGACCATTGGCGCCACTTCTACCTATTGCTGGCCGTGGTCTGGGGCTTGCTGGCCGGCGCGCATGCGCCTCAGCGCCCGGCGGCGTAGCCTTGCATGCCGCGAGCATTTGCCGCGGCCTTGCGGCGTCCCTGGTCTTGCGCGGCGGCGCTCAAGCGACCCTCCGACCAGTCGGGGCCGACCTCGACCTTGTGGCCGCGACGCTCGAGCTCCTTGATTGTGCTCTTCGGCAGCCGCGCTTCCACCACCAGGACGCCGGGGCGCGCGGTGCGCGGCCAAAACGACAAAGGAAAGTGTTCGATGTGCCAGGATGGCGCATCGATTGCCTGCTGCAGGTTCATCTTCGCAGTGGCGCTGCTGGCGCTGGCATGGCGCAGGAACATTTGGCAGTTCCACTGGTCCTGCTGATCGCCGCCGGGCGTACCCCAGCTCATGTACGGCTTGCCGTCGCGAAGTGCCAAGCCCACCGAGAGGGTCGAGCGCGGTCGTTTGCCTGGCACGAGCGATCCCGGCAATCCCTCCTCGAGCCAGAACATTTGCCCGCGCGAACCGAGGGGCCAACCAAGGTCTGCGATCACGGGCGATGATTGCAGCCAGCCTCCCGATGGCGTGGCGGTGAACATGTTGCCGGCCTTGTCGATGATATCGATATGCACGGTGTCGCCGATGACTTTGCCGGCTGAGCCCACCTGCATGTCTGCGCCATGACCGGTATTGAGCTCAGCGAAGGTGGGCTCGCCCGCACCCGCCGCCGCCGTGCGCGCTTCTTTGACGATCACCCGACCTGCAAATCCCTGAATTTTTCCGGGCCGCAGCTCCAACGAAGCATCGTTGCCGATCAATCGCCGCCGCTCGGCGTTGTAGCCTTCCGACAGTAGCGTATCTAGGGGAACGTCGGCGAACTTGGGATCGCCGTAAAAGGCTTCACGATCCGCGTAAGCGAGCTTGGCGCATTCGACCCAAAGATGCACAAAATCGGGGTCCGTCGCGGCGAGCTTGTCGATGTCAAAACCCTTGAGCAGCGCCAGCATCTGCAGGAGGACCGGCCCCTGTGTCCAAGCACCGGGCTTGAGAACACGGTAGTTGCCGTAGTCGAAGTGAACCGGCTCCTCCAGCGTCGGCAACCAAGTCGCTATATCGTGCGCGGTCAAAACTCCCTTGTGCCGTCGGCCGCTAACGTCCATCACTTCGTTGTTGCGACAAAAGGCGTCGATGCTTTCGGCCACGAAGCCCTGACTCCAGGCGCGACGTGCCCGTTCAATTTCCTGCTCGCGGCTACCCCCTCCCGCTTCCGCCTCCCGCAAGATGCGCTCGTAGGTTTCGGCATGCTTGACGTTCTTGAACAGCGAATTGGGCCGCGGCACTTTGCCGTCCGGCAGATAGACTGCCGCTGAAGTGGGCCAATGTTGGTGGAAGAGATCGGCGACGACGGCGATGGTGGCGCAGCCGCGTTCCACCAGCGGGTAGCCGTTGCGCGCATAGCCGATCGCATACTCGAGCACGTCGCGCAGCCGCATGCTGCCGAAGTCGCGCAGAATCAGCATGTAGGTCTCGAACGTGCCCGGCACGCAGGCGGGTAGCAGGCCCGTGCCCGGCACAATGTCGAGACCCAACTGATCGCGAAAATGCGCGATGCTGGCGCCGGCCGGAGCAGGTCCCTGGCCGCACACGACGATCGCCCGGGCGTGCCTCGTATCATAGAGCATCACCGGCACGTCGCCGCCGGGCCCGCACAGGTGCGGCTCCACGACCTGCAGGGCGAAGGCGGTGGCGACACCGGCGTCGAAAGCGTTGCCTCCGCGCTCCAGAATCGCCATGCCGACGGCGGTAGCGATCCAATGGGTGCTCGCCACCACACCGAAGGTACCATCGATCTCCGGCCGGGTGGTAAAGGGACCCGCATTGATGTTGGGATTAGACATCACCAAAGCTCCGATCGCTCAGCGTCGCCTGACGTTAGCGGTGAGCGTAGGGTCGGCAATGGACAAATTCAACCGCCGATCCGCATTGGCGCTAGCCCGATTTTGCATTACCCGCCAGCTCGCTGATGCAGGCGTGCAAACCTTGTCGCCAATGCGGCAGACGCACGCCAAATGTGCGCTCCAGCTTTCGACAATCAAGGCATGAATTGGCTGGGCGGCGAGCCGCCGTCGGAAACTCAGCCGTCGTGATCGGCAGCACCGGCACGGGCGCTATTCCAAGCGGGCCCGCGGCATTGATGATGGCGGTGGCAAATTCGTGCCAGCTCGCGTCGCCCGTTCCAGCGGCATGATAGATGCCCCATGGCGAAGACCGACCGCTCCCGATCACGGCTGCGATCGTCAGTATCGCCTCGGCGAGGTGCGGTGCGTAAGTTGGATTACCGCGTTGGTCGGCAACCACGCGCAGCGCCGGCCGCTCCTTTCCAAGGCGCAACATGGTGCGCACGAAATTGCTGCCGTAGGCAGCGTAGACCCAGGCCGTCCGCAGAATAATGTGGCGGGCATTTGCCTCCGCCACCGCCGCCTCGCCCTCGAGCTTGGATCGCCCGTAGACGCCGGTCGGCCCGGTCGCATCGTCCTCGCCGTAGGCACCAGCCTTTGCGCCGGCGAAGACATAGTCGGTCGATAGGTGGATGATGGGGCAGCGCCGGGCTGCCGCCGCCACGGCCAGCGCGCCAGCGCCGTCACGATTTATCGCATAGGCCGTCGCCGCCTCGCGCTCGGCATTGTCGACGGCCGTATAGGCGGCGGCGTTGACGATGAGGTCGGGGTTCAGCTCGGCCAGCGTGCGCGCCATCGCCTCGGGCTGCAAAAGATCGAAGCCTGGACGTCCTTGCGCCACGAGCGCATGGGTGCCGGTGCGGGCTGCGCAGGCATGCAAGGCGCGCGCAACTTGGCCTTGGGCGCCCGCGACCAGAATTTTCATGGTCCTTCTCCCTCGCTGCGAGGCGCGTGCCACCTCGTGCCATGAGCAGGCGCGGGAAGGTACCTCGCCCGCACCGCGTCACGCGTTCCTGCGTCTGCGCGCGAGCGCGACGAGCGCCAAAATCTCAAACAGCATCTGCGCTCCGGCCTGCGCCGTATTGGTCGTGGCATCGTATTGCGGAGCCACCTCCACAACGTCGCCGCCGATCACATCGAGACTAGCGCATCCGCGCACGAGCTCCATGGCTTCTCGGGTGCTGAGACCGCCCGCCTCGGGGGTGCCGGTGCCAGGCGCAAATGCCGGATCGAGGCTGTCGACGTCGAAGGAGACATAGACAGGGCCGTCCCGAACCACGTCGCGAATCCTTTGCACCGTTTGTTCGACACCAAGGCGCATGAACTCCTCGGCGTGAATCACCGTCATGCCGCTATCGTAAGAAAACTCCCAAAGGAACTCCGCGCCGCCGCGAATCCCAATCTGGATGGTGCGCTCCGGATCCACTACGCCGGCCAACACCGCCTGTCGGAAAGGGCCCCCGTGGTGAAATTTTTGACCTTCGAAAGGCGGACCAGTATCGCAATGGGCATCAATGTGCACGAGGCCCAACGGGCGATCCCGCCCTAGAACCTGCAAGATCGGCAGACTGATCGAGTGGTCGCCACCGACGCTGATGGGCGCCACCCGAACCGCTGCCAGGGCCTCGAAAAAGCGCTCAATATCTTCGTGGCTATCGCTCAGACTATAACGGCTGCGAAACGGCACATCGCCAACGTCGCCAACCTTGAACTCAGCAAGCGGCGCCAGGCGATGCACGTGGTGATAGGGACCGAGCCGTTCGATCCCGCGCACGGCGCGCGGTCCCAACCGTGCGCCGCTTCGGTTGGTGACCCCCAGGTCCATCGGTACGCCAACCAAGGCCACGTCCAACCCACCGAAATCCGGCGCTGTCGGGGCGTCGAGCCGCAGCGGCGCGCCAAGAAAAGTGGATACCCCTTCATAAGGTTTGGGTCGCCGGTCCGTGCCGGCGAAGATCATGTCGGCGACCCGCTTGAACTCCGGGTTCCTAACGGCACCCGGGGCCTGTGAGGCATACTGGGCGCGCAGCTTCGTGAGCTTCCTTCGGTCCATGCCAAACTCGTCGCTTCGCTCGCCTTGGCGCCAACTGGGTGGCGCACACCCCACATGGCACGGTTAGGCCGGGCCAGTCTTAGCGCTTGTCATGCATGATTTCTGTACTTTTCGCCGCCTTTGTGCACAACAGAAGCATCCCCGTCGAGGGCGGCCTCCGACGACCATAACCCTAGACGCCAGGGCTAATCGCAGCCGGCCGACGCACACCTTTTGCGGGCGGCGTCTCGGCACGCGAACGAGCTAGCCAAGCGCCGTCGCTCGCAGCGGTCATCCGATGACATGCTCCACTTGCTCAAAACTATCGGTGCGTGGCGGCGATTTGAGCACGCCGGCCAGCTCACCCCATACGGCTTGCAGGCGCGCCACCGCTTTTTTTGCGGCATCTTCGCTCTCGTAGGCCGAGACCACCACACCGTGACCGTCGCCGCGCCAGGCAACGTAGATATCGGCAACACCCGGAAGGCTTTTGGCGATGGGCGCGATCTTGGCGATTTTGCCCGCTAGCTTGGACACGTTTGAGGGGTCGACCTCAAATGTCGTAACGCGAACGTACATCGTGGCCTTCCTCCTTTGTGATCCCGGCCCCCAGCCGGTGACAAATTCAGGGGCCAGGGCCGGCGCTTGACCATGCCAACTACCTCGGCATCAAATGGCTTACAAGCACGACGCTATTTGCAGGAGACGAAAGATGCGACCGCGCGTAGCAATCGCCTGCCTGGCGCTGCTCCTGGGCCAGCCGTCCTTGGCTGTTGCCGAGGCGCCAAAAAAGGGCGGGACGCTCACCTATGCCGTGACGGCGGAGGCACCCACAACGGACTGTCACGCCACCACGACTTACGCCGCCATCCACGTGCTCGCGCCACACTATTCGCTGCTCCTTAGGGTCGATGCGGACAACTATCCGAAACTGAAGCCAGATGTGGCGGAGGGTTGGAGCGTATCGTCGGATGGTTTGACCTATACCTTCAAGGTTCGTGAGAATGTTGTTTTCCATGACGGCAGCCCGCTGACCTCGAAGGATGTCAAGGCCACTTTCGACCGGCTGCGCGCGCCTCCGGCCGGCATCATTTCCATTCGGCAAGCCTTGTTTGCCGATATCATCAGTATCGAGACACCGGACCCGAGCACCGTGGTCATGAAGCTGAAGGCACCGGATGCCTCCTTCCTCGATACGCTAGCCCTTCCTTACAATTGCATCTATAGCGCAGACCGACTGGCCCAAGATGCAAACTATCCCGCCAAAACCGTGATGGGCAGCGGACCATTCGTATTCGTCGAGCATGTCAACGGATCGCACTGGATCGGCAAACGCTTCGATCGTTATTGGGACGGCAACAAGCCCTACCTCGACGGTTTCCGCGCCACCTTTATCAAATCCCAAGCCGTAGTCACGGCTTTGCAAGGTGGCCAGATCCAGGCGGAATTCCGCAGCATTTCGCCCGGCGAACGCACGCAACTCCTCAACAGCCTCAAGGAGCGGATTGCGGTTCAGGAATCGCCATGGGTGTGCAAGATCGACTTGCTCTTCAACACGCAATCGAAACCATTCGACAACCCAAAGATTCGCCAGGCGCTATCGCTGGCGGTCGACCGCTGGCAAGCTTCCGACGCGCTTTCGAAGATCACGATCGTGAAGCCGGTTGGCGGCCCGCTCTTGCCAGGGTCGCCCCTTGCCCTCAGCAACGAAGAGCTTACCAGCCTGCCCGGCTTTGGACGCGACATCGAGAAATCAAGAGCCGAGGCCAAGCGCCTCCTAGCCGAAGCCGGCGTGCAAGACCTCAAATTCAAACTGATCAATCGCAACGTCAATCACCCCTTTACGCCGGTCGGCGTCTTTATGGTCGACCAATTCCGGCGAATCGGCGTCGCCGCGGAGCACGCACAGCTTGATGTTTCCCAGCAGAAGGCGGCGATTGCAAACGGCGACTATCAGGTGGCAATCGATGCATTCTGTGCCGACACGGACGATGCCGGCCCGTTGCTATTACCCTATCTTTCCAAGGAACGTTCGCCGCGCAACATGACGCGCAATAGCAATCCGCAGCTTGACGCCATCTACGACCAATTCAAAGGCGCAATCGACGAGGCGGCGCGCCTGCAGCTGGCGAAGGATATGCAGCGTAAGGTCATAACGGATGCCAACAGCATTCCGGTGATTTGGTACAGTCGGATCGTGGCGCACGCGTCGAATATGAAGGGCTGGAAGATCATACCGTCGCATTTCGCCAACCAGGATCTCGGCGACATCTGGCTCGAGTAGTCCATTTGCGCTTGCCGGTGCGTGCTCCTGCTTCAGCTAGGCTTGCCGCCATCCCCGCCGCTGCAGGGCGGTCGTGCTTGCCGCGCGCGGTCGTGCTTGCTAGATAGCTCGGCAGTAAGGTGTGGGGACCCCAGATGTCCCACGCCTGCTGGGGAATAGTTTAATGGTAGAACAGCGGACTTCTGACTCCGCTAGTCCAGGTTCGAGTCCTGGTTCCCCAGCCAGTTGAAACTACAGCGATTTTGCCGTTCAACTCTATAGAGCATCGTAGACCATTTTGTAGCTCATTTTGTAGATTTCGTTCCCGTTTCGAGCTTGTGAACGGCAGCCTCGAGCTTGCGCACAGCACTCTCGGCGAGGGCCGGATCACGGCTCAGATAATGCCTGTCGAGAATGGCGCGCACGTCGGCAAGCGACAGTCCACTGTAGATGGCGATCTCGGCCTCACTGGCTTCGCCGAGGGCAAGCCGCGTCACCGCAGACCCCCGCAGATCATGAAACGTGAGGCCCTTAACGCCGGCCTTCGCGCAGGCTTTACGCCAGGATGACCGGAAGCCATCGCTAGTCCACGGTTGGTTGTCGCTATTGACCAGAATGAGCGGGCTCTTCTTCACCTTGGCGGCCGCATCCAAGGCGATCTTCAGCGGCTTACCGACCGGAACGGCCACGTGCGTGCCTGTCTTTGACTGGCGCAGCCTGATCCACTTGCCGTCGTAGGCGGTCCAGGTCAGCCGCAACAGATCGCCCTGCCGCTGCGCGGTCCAGATCGCCAGCATGAAGGGCAGGTGCATATGAGCAGGCGCCAGCTCGAGGAAGGCGGCCTCGTCGTCGTAGGTCCAGATCTTGTCGCGGCGGGATCCGCTATACATGCGGCCCGGGTTCACAAGCGGATTGACTTTGATCTTGCGGCGCTCCAGGCCCCACGACAGCACGGCCGCCAGCACGGTGATCGTGTAATCGGACTGCCGGCGCGATTTGCCAGGCAAGCTGTCTCGCCACGTCAGGAACACGTCACGGGTGCGCGGATCGGCCAGCGCCGCCAGCGGAAAATCGCCAAACTTCCGCTCGATCAAGCGAATTTTGCCGGCGTAATCTCGCTTGGTTCGTTCGGCCAGCTTGTCTCGGAACTCGCCGCTTTCCTGGTAGGCCCGCAGTAACGACATCATGGTGCCGCCGCCCGGCGCCACCACCTTGCGAGCGACCGCCTCGTTATAGCTGGCGATGAATTCGGCCGTGCCCGGCTCGCCTTGAAGCCGGGGCCCGCCTCTCCAGGCGTAATAGTAAATCTGCTTGCGACCATCAGCGAGACGGCAGTGTGCCGAATGCAGGTGTTTAAGACGAACGCGCATGATTGGCCAACCAGGTGTCGAGGACGGACGCGGATTGCTGTTCGGGCTCGGCCGCGCCGATCATAATGACAAGCTTGCCAGTTGGATCAATCTCAATCCGCGAAACCTGCATGCCCTCCGCCTTGGTGGCCCGCAGAGCACGGCGCAGGTCCGCTTGTCGGAACGGTGCCCGCCGGCTCCGGATCTGTCCGAAGCGCCGGCGATCGGCGTCACGCCGTGTCGTCGAATGCACGCTGTCATCCGCTCTGTCAGCCATGCTGGCCTCCAGGCGGCGGCTGGGCGATGCCGGCAAGGTCGGGGGTGATGGTGTCAGCGATGCCGGCCAGTGGCGCCTGCCCGTTCCGCTCGCCCGCCCGGCACAGGGCCAACAGGTCGAATTCCGTTACGAAATACCTGCCGCATATAAGTTCGGCGCGCAGGCGCCCATGACGGATTTGGTGCTTGAGAGCGTTTTTGGTGATGCTGCCGTCGGGGAAAAACCGCTTCGCGGCTTCACCTAACGAAAGTCGTGGCTCCGCTCTGTCAGCCATGATGGCCTCCTAGAGCGGCTGGGTCACGCACCGCGCGTTCTTATTGATCGCTCACACGTGAGGAAGACCCCTGAGACGACGCCAGACCCGGGCGCGAGCCGTTTCGCCGCGCTCGTGCCTTGGATCACCGAGGCTCAGGTCCGACTCTACCAACCGATGCTGATCCCGCTCGGCATGACGCTTTTGATGATGCTGTTCGCCAACATCGCCGTCACGCTGAAAACGCCAGCAATGCCGCAGCCTTGGCGGAATTGGCGCCGAGGTTATCCGCCGGATAACCCGATGCCAGCACTGCCGGCTAACCACGAGATAACCGCCGAAAGGTACGAATTTAACCATCGACTGGTCGGGCGAGGACCAGCCCGCCCGCCGAAACCTGCAGGGTCCGCAATTGAATTGCGGCCGAATGGCTCGCGCCGATTCGTGCTCGACGACGATGCCATCGAATGGGTGGAAGGCCGCCGCTGAGGAGGAGACCTTGTCGATCGTGCTGGCCTGCGCAGGGCAGAAGGGTGGAAACGGCAAGAGCTTGATCGCCAGGGCGCTGGCTGCTGAGCTTGCCCGCCAAAAGAAAACCGTCGCACTGCTTGATCTCGATGTTGGCCAGCATACGGCGGCCGACTGGAACGATGCCAGGGCTGCGAACAACATCGCCCCTGCGCTCAAGATCGCGATCGTCGATCCCAACGAGCACCGCGATTTTCGCGTTCCCGAGCTTTCGAAGGATCATCAGTTCATCATCCTCGATGCACCGGGATTTTCGGACGAGATGACGCTGCTCATCGCCGAGGTGGCCGATCTTGTGATCCTGCCGACGGCGCCCAGCGTCGACGATCTGCGGCCGACAGTGCGGCTGTACCACGAATTGGTGCACGAAGGCGTCGCCGCGGCACGCATCGTGATCGTCATCAACCGCATCCGCACCGCTCCCGAAGAAAAATTCGCCCGCAGTTATCTCGGCGAGGCAAACCTTAGCGAGCGCGTACTGAAGCCCGCACTCGAGGACCAGGTTATCTATCGCAGGGCGGCTGACGTTGGGAGGGCGGCATCTGAGGCCTCGGCAGAGGGGCCTCGCGAGCGCGCTCTGGAGGTGGTCAGCGAAATCTTGAAGGCGGCACGAAAGGTGCAGGCGACCTCCCACGCCGCTTCACTTTGAAGGAGGGGGAGACGTGGTGAAGAGCGAATCCGAATTTAGGCACATGCCACCGCCCACGGCGGCGGAGACGCACGGCAATCTTAAGACGAAGGTGGTCCGCACCCCCAAGAAGCGTCCTCAGAAGGGCCTAGTCCAATGCAACAACAAGGTGCGACCACGGACCCGCGAGCGCTTCGAGGAAGCCTACGGCCGCACGCTCAAGGTCTCTGGAGGCGCCGGCGAAGACCTAACCAGAGGTGACTTTTTCGAGCTGCTGCTTGCTGCCTTTGAGGCGCAGGAGAAGGGCGGGAATCTCGTTGATGCCGCGAAGCTGGTGGCACGTTCACCGCGGCAGTCTGACCAGGATCGTCAAGCCGGCCGCACCGAACACCTGGAAGTCTTCGCCACGCCCGACCTGGCGCGCGCGCTCAAGACCAGGTCGAAGGAACGAGATTGGACGCTTAGCGACACGATCGAGAACGCATGCGCGGAGGCGATGGCGCGCAAAAGGGAGCCCTGCCCGCACTGCGGCAAGCCGAAGGAAGCTAAGTCGTGACCAAGCCGCGCCGGCGCCCAGCGACGATAGCTACGAGAGACGCCATGCCTATACCGCAGGAGAGCAGGAGGACGGCAGCGCCTTCCAAGAACTCCTTGGTGGGTTCGGCAAGCACGGCGACCGCAACAAACGGGCGAAGGCCGAGCGCCTGGCGATGATGAAACCTGGGGATGGCCGCCGGAACCGCGGCGTCAAACGCCCCAACCAATTCAATGTGCGGATATCAGATGCAACCAAGGCGCTCGCCGACGAAATCATTACCCAGTTCACTGCGCGGGACGGGCGGACCTGGTCGCAAGCAGACCTGGTCGAGCATGCGATCGCGGTCCTGGGGCAGTCACTACAGAAGGCAATGAAATGATTTGACGTATTCTAGCTGGTGTGGCTGGGCTTGACGTGGTGGCAACCGTCACGCATCTGAACGTGCTGCATGTGGGCGGTTACAATTCCGTGGAGGCGCCGATGATCATCGCCGTCGCGGCGCTCGTGGCGATCGGCATGGGTTTTGGTGCGTGGGCCTGGGGCGAGGGCCGGCGGTGGAGTGCTCTTCTGCTTTGGACTCTCATTCTTGCCGGTGAAGGCTATTGGGTCCTGACCAATGCCGATCGGGAGCTCAATATATGCAGAAAATGGTTCGGCTACGAGGGGTCGACCACAGCCGATTTGTTTGCATCCGCAGGCGATGGTTAAATCTCAGCCCGTGTCTGGCCATCTCGCATTTATCCGTCCGTGCGTCCCGTCGACCGCTACCCGCCCACCCCGGGGTGAGGGTTGGGTTTTCGAGCCGAAATGGGATGGCTTCAGATTTCAAATCATCAAGGATAGCGCCGGCGTCCGTTTCCACTCGAAGAGTGGGGCCGACTATACGGCCCGGTTACCAACGATGGCCGAGGCCTTCGGCAAGCTGCCCGCGCCGTCCGCAATCCTGGACGGCGAATTGGTCTTGATCAATCCGAGGGGTGGCGCGCACTTTTACCGGCTGATGAGGGAGATGCGCACGTCTCACCCGGACGAAGCGCAATTGATGTTTTTGGCCTTTGATCTTCTTCATCAAGATGGAGTTGACCTTCGCGGCCTTCCCCTGTCCGAACGCAAGCGGGACCTGAAGCGGCTTTGCCGCAAATCCCGCGTGCCGTTTTTCAGCCAGGTTGAGCAGTTCCCCGATGGCGATACGCTGCTCGATTATTGCAATCGTTTCGGGTTCGAGGGCATCGTTAGCAAGCGCCTGGCCTCGAGCTACTCGAGCGGGCCGAGTCGAAATTGGCTCAAAACAAAATGCGAAAGTTGGGCACGCGACAACACGGAGCGCTATCGCCTGTTCGAGGGCAACAAGAAGAAACCTGAACTCACCGAAGAGCAAAAGGTGCTCATAAGAAAACGGCAGGAGCTCGCCCGCGTCCGGGAGCGGCTTCAGGCGCCAGATTTGCGTCCCGGTATCGCGCGCGAGCTGCGCAAGCACGTGGCCGTGTTGGAACGCGAGATTGCCGAGTTGGAAACATCATGACGCGCCGGCAAGACTGCATTTCCGACTAACGTCGTTTGTCTTGAAAATTGAAAGGCGCGTGTGAAATCCGCCACAGCGCCGCATGGTACAGTTTGGCATAAGTTCCTGCGTGCGGAGGTTCAGATGCCGGAGCGCTTCTCCACCATTCTGGTCATCGCCTGCGGCCTGGCATTCTTGAGCGTGCCGATCGCTGCCATTTGGCTGCCGGAATTCGTCACCGCTGGCGCCGCGATCACGCTGGCAACCTTCATCGCCGCCCAGGTCGTCAAGCTGACCATTATTGCCGACCTACTGGGCTTAATTTTCAGCTCACTGAAACGCCGCCGCTAGTCTTGCTTGGCGGCCTTATTGCGCGCCCGTGTAGCTGCTGCGTTGGGCTTTTTCAGCCCGCTGCCGCACCGCTTCCAATAGGGCTTGCGTCTCAGCCCGCGGCAGACCGGATCTGAGCCCGGGCATTGCGCGCGAGCTGCGCAAGCACGTTGCTATTCTCGAGCGGGAAATCGCTGAATTGGAGCGGGTCTGATGCATTGAATGTGGCTGCGAAACCACAAGCCGCTCCGATTGCGAGCGACGGCCTAAGGGTCGGTGTTCTATTTCCGCGAACAGTAATATCGCTGGCATCGGGAGCGCCGTTTGTTTGGAACCAGTAACCAAACGCAAACCCTAGCGAGCGGTGCGGTCCTTTCTGCGCTCCCACCATGTCTGCCTCCCATGGTGCGGCTACGCTTGGCAACAAGCGTCCCTATTAATTTTGGTGGCGCGCGAGCTGCTCAAGAACACGACGAACCTCGAGCGCGAGATTGCTGAATTGGAGCAGGTCCAATCCGGTCGCGGTTAGCCCGTCTTTCTCACACTCGATAGGGACATCGGGGCCCCGACTTAGCGAAGGTTGTTGTGCAGCAACGACCTTACGTGAGACCGGGCGTTATGGTTCATGCGCGGATGAGGCTTTGCATCCGCAAGCAGCAACAACAACACTTCTCGGCCGCAGCGGAGGCCATCTAACCGAAACAATTCGCCGCTCTGAGCTGGCCGCCAGTCTTAACTAGTACGACGACCCTTGGCGGGCTCGTACCTATTAACCCCAGACTCTATTCGCGTGCGGCGGGCTGGAACTTATACTTTTGAAAGAGCGTTTTGCTTCGAAATGGCCCCACCTGTCGAGGGTTTGGGTTTGTCCCAAGTGGAGCAAGGCTGAACCTGGAGCAGAGCTCATGAAAACGATCCTTGTCACGACCAGCGTGGTCGCCCTATTGGCAACAATGTCTATAGCCTTAGCGCAGACACCGAAAGGAGAGCAGGGCCAAAAGGAAACGTCCCCACCGGCTGTGAAGGAAGGTGCCCCTGCTGAGAAGGACGCTCCCAAGAGCGGCGAAAAAAAGGAAACCCCTGACAAGAAGAAGGCTACCAAAGAGACGACCAAAGACGCTCCTAAGGCCGCCAAAGAAGAAAAGAAGGAACCGACAGAAAAGAAGGCTGCCAAGGAGACGACGAAAGACGCTCCTAAGGAGGTCGCCAAAGAACCTGGCAAGGACGGCAAGGCCGATGCCAAAGGCAGAACTGGGGCCGTGACCCTCACGCAGGAACAGCGCACCAAGGTGCAGACCTCGTTCGCAAAGCACAAGGTGAAATCGGCCAACGTGAACATTACCATCAATGTTGGCGTGGCCGTGCCGCGGACCGTGGAACTCTATTCTGTCCCCGAAGATATCATCGTCATTGTGCCGGGCTACCGTCGCTATCGCTATTTTGTCATCGGCGACCCTGACCGCATTTGCATCGTCGATCCAGAGACTTACGAGATCGTGGAAATCATCGTGATCGCGTAGTCGCGATAGCGTCCTGCGGCGAGCACTCCGTAACCTGCGGCCACGCTCCGGCGTGGTCGCTTCTATGTTACCGCCGTCCCTGCAACCAGCTCCCTTGAACGACGCGGAAATCACCGCACAACTCAGCGCAGCAGCCAACCAAGAGTGATGGCACAATGACAGGCCAGGCGCCTGCGTTCGTCGCAAGTCTGGGAACCGAGAAGGACCGCGGCCAATGGTGGGTGGCCGACGATCGTCTCCGTTCATTGGCTGGCGATGACGGCCTGTCCGGTACAGCCACCATCCGCGCGCCTGCAATGAGGCTGCGGTAAACGTGACCGCCGATCGCGCAGAGCCATGCCTGCGGGATGCCTCGCCCCATCAGACGACAGGAAAATCCTTTGCAACACTCTTAGCCTTCATTGATAGGGTCCTATTGCCCTCGCATTACCGCTCGGTCTTGGCGGCGACGGAGGAAAGCGGGACTTCGAGCGTGTAGCGCACGCCTTCAGGCGCGTACTCGATGCGTGGCGTACCGTCGCCGCCGCTGATGGCGCTGTTGAGCAGAGTGGTGCCGAAACCCGTGCGCTGGGGCGAAGCCAACCGCGGACCGCCTCGTTCCTGCCAGCGAAACACTAGCCTCGGTTCGTCGCCGCCCTCCTCGACCGACCAGCGGATCTCAAGCCTGCCGGCAGGGGTAGAAAGCGCACCGTATTTGGCGGCATTCGTGCACAGCTCGTGGATGACCAGCGCAAATCCCTGGGTTGCGTTCGGGGTCAGCCGGATCGGCGGTCCATCGATCGAGGCGCGGGCCTTGAAGCTCGCCAATTCACGAATGATGACGTCCTCTAGGGTCGCGCCGTACCAGTCCGTCTGCGTCAACAATGCGTTCGCATTCGCGAGCGAATGCAGCCGGGCCGTCAAGGTCTCTCGCGCTTCGGTGAGTGATTGGGTGCCCGAGAGGCTCTGCTGGACCACGGATTGGATCACCGCGAGCAAGTTGTTGGTGCGGTGTTGCAGCTCGCTCGTCAGCAGCAGTTGTCGCCCCTCGCCCCGCTTGCGTTCAGTGATATCAACGAATGTGACGACGACGCCATCGATGTCGTTCTTGGCTGTGCGGTAGGGTCGGATGAGCATCATGAAGACGTGAGCACCATCCTTGAGGGCAAGATCACGCTCGACGACAGCGCCCTCCCGCTGCACCTTTTCCACGTCGGCTCGGATTTCCGTGTAGTCCAACTGGTTGACGATATCGGTGATGGGGCGGCCATGATCGCCGTCGCGCAGGGGGAACAGTTGCGTCAGTGCAGGCGTGAAGTGCCTGATGCGCAGCTGATCGTCGAGGAAGACGGTAGGGATTTGCGTGCTGTCCAGCAAGTTCTGCAGGTCAGAGTTGGCGCGCGTCAGTAGCTCTTGCTTGTCGCTGAGTTCGTTGTTGATCGTCTGCAGCTCTTCGTTGACGGACTGCATCTCTTCCTTCGAGGTCTCGAGCTCCTCGTTCGAGGATTGCAACTCTTCGTTGACGGCCTGAAATTCTTCGGTCGTCGACTTCATATCTTCGATACGTGTCTCCAGCTCATCGACGGCGGCCTGCAGCTGCATCTTGGTGGCGCGCAGTTCGCTTTCCAACGCCTGCACGTTGGCATCGCTGCTTGCAGCCGGTGCCTCACTAGCTCCTCCTGCAGCCACGTGAGTGGTGGCGCGGAAGGCAACCACGCAGCTCCCACCGGTTTTTGCTGTGTTCTGGCCAGCAATCGGTTCGACGATGAGCGTCAGTGAGCGGGCTTTGCCGTCAATGCGGATGGTCAGGTTCTCATTGGTGACCGTATGTCCATCGACGAGTGCTTGGCTCACCGCGGCCCTGACTGAGGGTCTCAGCGATTTGTGCACCATGCTGAACAGGTTGAGGCTGGCCGCGCCCTGTGAAGGTTCGAGATAGTGGCCGGTCTCCGCGCCGGAGAAGCGGGTAACCTCGTGGTTGCGGTCGATCACAAAATAGGCCGGCGCGGAGTGCTGCATCACGCGGGCCACGGCTTTGTCGATTCTGTCGTCGGCTGAATGAGGTCGCGCCGGCAGTGACGGCGTCGGCTCCAGGGCCGGCTTGGGCTGGAAGGCGGGCAGGATATCGCCGGCGTCGCGGGGTTGCAGGATGCGATGCTTCTTGTCGAGGGCGGTGAACAGCCTGGAGGTGCGCGTTACGCTTTCGGCTGTCCCGAGGAACAGGTAACCGCCGGGGAGCAGTGCGTAATGGAACGCGCGCATCAGCCGAGCCTGCAGCTCCTCATCGAGGTAGATCATAAGATTGCGACAGGAGATCAGATCGAGCTTGGAGAACGGAGGGTCCTTGACCAGGCTGTGGGTGGAAAATACGCACATGTCGCGGATCTCCGGTACCGGGACGTAGTTGCCGCCGACCGTGGTGAACCATTGCTCGGCGCGCTCGGCCGAGAGGCCCGGAACACCCTTGCGATAGCGCCCGACCCGAGCGATAGCCACAGCTTTCGGGTCGATATCGGTGCCGAAGATTTTTACGTCGGGGATGCGGCTGCTGGCCCGCATGGCTTCTCTGAGCAAAATGGCAATGGAATAGACTTCCTCACCTGTCGAGCAACCCGGCACCCACACGCGGATTGGCTCATCCTCACCCTTGGCGTTGAGACATGGCATGATCGCCATGGCCGTCAGTGCGTCGAAGGCCTCCGGGTCGCGGAAGAACTGGGTCACGCCAATGAGGAGATCCTGGAATAGCGCCTCGATCTCGCCCCGGTCAGTTCGGAGGCGCTCGGCGTAATCGACGGCGTCATCCATGTGCAGCACTTGCATACGGCGCTGCAGCCGACGGATCAGGGTCCCTTGCTTGTAGCCGCTGAAGTCGTGCGCGCTGCGTGCGTGCAGGATCGATGTGATCTTCGCCAGGTGCTCCTGCAGGTCCCCGCGGTTGCCGTCGCCATCCTTCTTCTGCGCCACCTCAATCAGATGCTGGTGATAGTCAATGAGCCTGGCCGCCATGGCATCGACCGGCAAAACGTGATCGACTAAGCCGGTAGCCACCGCGCTGCTTGGCATTCCCTGTAAGGCCGTGGCATCGAAATCGGCCTGGGCCAGTGTCAGGCCTCCGTGCTCCTTGATACTCTTTATGCCAATTGTTCCATCGCTACCGACGCCCGCAAGTACGATGCCGACGGCGCGCTCGCCGCAGTCCGCGGCCAGCGATGTGAAGAACGTATCGATGGGCCGGCGAAGCTCCCGCGCCGGTGCAGGCGTCGCGAGGTGGAGAACTTCATCCTTGATAGTGAGCGTAGCATCCTGCGGGATGACAAAGACACAGTTCTCTTTGACGGCAAGGCCATCCCTGGCTGCCACCACGGGAATGGGGCTCTCCGCGCCCAGCAACTCGACTAGAAGACTTTTGTAGTCCGGGGCGAGATGCTGCACCAGCACGAAAGCCATGCCGGTGTCGGCCGGCGTGTGGGCCAGAAAGCTCTTAAAGGCGGCGAGGCCGCCGGCGGAAGCGCCGATGCCGACGACGAGGTTTGGAGACTGTTTATCGGACGCGGTCACACTGCAACCTCGAAGCCGATGTCAACGCTTTCGGGGACGGCTTCGGCCGTTGCCCGCTTGCTTGTGGCTGTGTGGTTTCGCTGGGTTGGTTGGGTTCGTGAGCTCGCGATACATCGCGAGTGACATGACGATCAGGCGATCGCGGCCGTTGCGTGTGATGATCACCGGCTGGGCCAGTGCCTCATCGCACCGTCGTCCAAACTGCCTTACGAACTCTGCTGCAGATATTCGCACGTGCCCCAACCCCCGCGCAATGAGTGTAGATTGCGTATCTTACGAACAATCCACAGATCTTTCAACACATTGGTGCGCTGCGAGTAGTCGTTGATTAATCCGGCGGCGCGTATCTGAAAAGCGTCCAACTGCTGGACCGTAGACGAGAGCTGCTCAGCGATGGCAAAACAGTCAAAGAGAGGTCGCCGCGATCCTGAAGGTTCACCGCACGACGATTGCGCGAGCGGCGACAACCTTCTGAGACCGGCTCAAAATTTATTTTTTCGATAAGGGTTGGAGGAAAAAATGACTATTTCGCAGCAAGAGGTTTTCATCAACGAAATGTCGGCCGACATCGAGGTCGTTCGCAGTGTCCTTATCGCGTTTGTTCTAGGGATCGCGAAGTCGCGTCCGGAGTCATTTGCTGTTCTGAAGAATGGTGTTCTAGATGGCATCGCCCAACTCGGTGTGGATGCTCCACGCACGCAAGATAATGAACGCGTCCGTCAATTAACGCTTGCACGCGCGCAAGCATTCTTTGCAGACGTGGAGAAGGGTCTAGGGTTACTTCAACCAAACTCGGAGCCTCCGAGGTAAACTTATGAGGACTTTGCCTTCCGGCCAAATTTCATCGGTCAGGGCCACCCATTGAGCGTCAGCCGCTGATGGGCTTCTCGCTGTCCTTTGATTTCTTGTGGGCGCCATTGGCGGGTCATTGAAGTTTTACCGTGAAGAGCACGACGGATCGGCCCATCTCAGACCTAGACTTTGGGTCCATTGCGATGGCCGAATGGCTTAGGCTAAGCTTAGTGCGGGTCGGCCTGCATACTTTGTGCATTGAGCTCGCCGCCCGAGATTCCCCGCCCAGAGTAACTCCTGAATGGCCACCCACTGAACGCCGTGACTATCCTAAACGGCGTTCTTTTCTTTTGCGTATGCTAGCGCCGCCGCTTTCCTGCAAAACGCCTACGCGGCTCCCGGCCTATCGCTCCACGCCACCGCTCGCATTTCCAGGAGAGGCTATAGCGTACGTCGCTTTGTCGTCGAAGCATGATGGGCACATGCGAAAGCGAGCCGGCCGGAAGGCCAACTCGCCTCCAGGAATCTTTAGCGGTACCTGTCGTGCCGGTTGCGGTCGTGATCATGATCGTTTCGGCGATTGCCGTTACCCAAACGGATCGTAACACCAGGACTTGTGTAGCTGTGGCCGCACGCAATCCGGCGTCCGCTGCGCGTGTGGCGATATCCGTGGCGGCAAACTGTGTAATCGTCGCGGACCTTTTGTACGGTGCTTTGCGAGGTCTGCACGCTGCTAGGGACAGATGGCGCAGCGCTCGCAATCATACTGGTGCCGAACGTGAAGGTGCCGGCGATGATAAGGCAGGCGAGTGGGCGTTTCATACTTTCTCCGATCATTGTTTCAGTTTGCGGACCCGACGCTTGGTGGAAACGTGTGCTTTCCGCTAGTGTTCCAAAAACTAAAAAGAAAGGGTTGTGTGGAGCGTCAATCAGCTCGCTGATAAACGTGCTTCTACGCCGCCCCGCTCACGAATGGCCAAACTGCGCCACTCATGAACCGCACGAGCACGGCGTGGCACCAAGATTTGGAAAATACCCATTTCGGTCGCGTGCGTTAGATGGCTATCGTGTGCAGCGGTACAGGGCCGTGCGCCAACATAAGTAGTCTCCGAGGCTGCTTCAGCCGGCCGCTATCCTCTAAGGTCAACCCAGCAAGACTTTAGCGGAGAATTACGATGAAACTGCAAATCCTCACACTGGCTGGGGCTTTGGCGCTGGCGGCAGCTCCACCTTTCGGCCAAGCGTCAGCCCAGACGGCGGACACGTCCGGTGCCACCGTGTCGTTCGTCACCCAACAGGCAGCCAACGAGTTGCTCGCGCGAGTGTTTATCGGCCATGCCGTTCACAACGCTGCTGGTGAGACCGTCGGCGACGTCAATGATCTCGTTTTCGATCGCCAAGGCCGCATCGGCGCCGTCATTCTCGGCGTCGGCGGTTTCCTGAGTATGGGCGAGAAGAGCGTGGGCATTCCTTTTAGTGCGCTGACTTTCAATGTCGGCAAGAACGGCGAGCGCGTCATCGTCGTTGCACTAAGCAAGGAGGCCCTTGTGAAGGCGCCGGAGTTCAATGCCACCGAAAAGACCACCTTCGACAAGGTGAAGGATAAGGCGAGCGATCTGGGCCACAAGGCCGCGGACAAAGCGGTTGAGCTGAAAAACCAGGCCGCCAAGAAAATAGACGACATGAGCAAGGGCGAGCCGACAAAGCAGTAACGGTTGAGGCGCGAGCTCGCTATCGGGTTCCCTCATCAGATTGTGGCGTTTTCAATGTTTCAGCAGTTGCTTCTTGTGCTCGTGATCCAGTTTGGCTTGGCGGTCAGTGCCCTGGCAGAGCCCTCCAAGCCAACGGGCGAGGCGCTGCGACAGGCTATGTCCGGTAGGACCGTGCTGATCGAAACGCAGATCGGCGCATTTCCGATTCGCTACAAGAGCGATGGCACGATGACAGGCCAGGCGCCCTGCGTTCGTCGCAAGTCTGGGAACCGAGAAGGGACCGCGGCCAATGGTGGGTGGCCGACGATCGTCTTTGCCAGCGTTGGCACCGATGGCTGGACGCGAAACAATACTGCTTTAAGCTTCAACGCATTGGTGCCGCGGTTCATTGGCTGCGCGATGACGGCCTGTCCGGTACCGCCACCATCCGCGCCCCTGTAATGAGGCTGCGGTGAACGTGACACGGCAGTCGGACTGAGCAGGTGACCCATGATAAGGCGCTTCCCACTCATGCTGCGCATCGGCGTGTTCGTCGGCTTGCACATTGGCGTGCTGCTGGGCGTGCTGGCCCTTCTGTAGCTCGGAAGGCAGCGAAACGCAGGGGTCGTGGCGGTGAGTAGTTTCCGAGGCTATCCGCTCCACCTCGTTCTGCCTAGAGATAGGGTGAAGTGATTCTCGCGCGCATTCGCGAGCCGCAGGAGAGCAACATGGACGCGACAACCCTATTGATTATTCTAATCGTGCTGCTGGTTCTGGGTGGCGGTGGCTATTGGGGCCGGCGGCGCTGGTTCTAAGCTGAAGGCCGCTCCGCTGATCGGGGCACGTGCGAATGATGCAACTCCCCGCACGCCACTTCGTTTGCTGCGTTCCCGTCGCGGGGCCACGCTGCATCCGGAATTGCCCGGTCGCACATCAAGCGCTGAGCTCACATGGCCATGACACAACAGCTCGCCATCGACCAAGCGGATGCGGCGCTCGTCGCGGCGGTGCCTCATCCGGCCGCTCTGCAAGAGATCAACATATACAGCCACTCGACCCTTCTCTATTGGTGGCCGGCCTGGGCGTGCGGCTTCGTCTTCGCCATTCTCAACGCCGGGCAGGAAAAGTTCCTAGCTACTGCTGAAGGCGGCCAGCCGAGCTCAGCGCTCGGGCTCACTTACCTGTCGATCCTCTTGCTATTGATCGTTTTCACCAATGTCCGACTACGCGGCATCCATTCAGTTGTGGCCTTGCTCACTGTCGCATTCATCTCTGTCTTGCTGGCTTGGTTCGGCTGGTGGGACGATATCGCCAAGTTGATTCCGTATCTGTCGGTGCATATGAACACGGGCTTTTACCTCGTGTTCTCGACGGGCCTGCTGATCATTTGGTTGATGATGTTCTTCGTGTTCGACCGGCTGACCTATTGGCGCATACGGCCGGGGCAGATGACCGAAGAGCACCTGATCGGCGGTGCCGCGGAGAGCTTTGACACCAACGGTTTGCGATTTCAGAAGCTTGGCTCAGATTTCTTCCGAGCTGTGCTGGGTCTCGGCGCCGGTGACCTCAAAGCGACAGTCGCGGGCGGGGCAACGATCGAGATTGCCAACGTCATCTTCGTTGACCGCAAGGTGCACGCCATTGAGAAGCTGATCTCTGTGAAGCCGGAACGTACCTCCTAAACTGGTGCTCGCAGTCTCGCAGGCTAGCCGCAATGCCTCCCGGAGGTCATAGATGCTCTCATTCAATTGAGTGAGCAAGCCGTAAACACCGAAACGAACCATAGATCAACTTGAGGAGGAACTCATGGCGATGCTGAAGAAAGGTCTATCAGGGGAACCTGTACGGCGGCTGCAGGCTAAACTCGGCATTGAGGCCGACGGAGAGTTCGGGCCGAACACCGAAAAGGCGTTGAAGGACTGGCAGACCAAGAACGGTCTTAGTGCCGACGGTGTCGCGGGCCCCGATAGCTTCATGGCGATGGGTCTCTATGAACTGGTGCTGCTCAAACAGGGGACGCGCGGCGATGCGGTCAAGAAGCTACAGGAAAAGCTAGCCATCGGCGCCGACGGGCAGTTTGGCTCGGCCACTGAGAAGGCCGTGCGCGACTATCAGCAGAAGAACGGGCTCGTCGCCGATGGGATGGCCGGGCCAGCGACGCTCGCGCACATGAAGATCTTCAAAGAGATCACCGCCGATACTGGAGCCGGGCTGCGTAGCATCTGGGACAACATCAAGAGCGTGTTCAAGTAAGCGTCGGTGGTGACGCCAATTTGACGGAACCCGGCGAAGAAGGGCGCGTGCCTGTGGATCGCCACATTTCGAACTCAGGCAATGTCGAGGAGGTATCTGCGCTGGCTTGGGGTTTCGTAGTTTTCGCCGCATCCGATTGAAACGGATAAGCACTTTCCGAACCTTGGCAGCACGGTCGCCGCATGCGCTGATGCTTTCGGGTGGCATGAAATTTTCTCGCCGTACGCATGTGGCCAGCCTTTTCAGTGCCCAGCTGCCCGGCTTGTTGCATTGGCGCTTTTGCCCATTTCCGGCGTCTGAGGATCGTCCCATGCGACTGCTCGTCCTCGTAATCGTGACCAGTCTGGGAACTGGACCATCGCTTGCTCAGACCAACATTGGCGGATCGTCTGCATCAGGCGCCGCGCCAGGATCGCCAGACGGCAACCCGATATCTCTGAACCATCGTCTGCCCTCAGGCGCGGTGCCCCCAGCGGAAGACCCGCAGAGGCCGTCGCTCCGCCCACAGCCGAACCTGCATGACAGCGCCGTCGCTGACTGCAGAGGGATGTGGGATGCCGGGACGCATATGACCCGGCAGGCATGGTCGAATACCTGCAAGCGCATCCAGACTTGTCTTGATAACCTCGATGTTGAGGCGATCATGCCCAAGGCGAAGGCACAAGTACGCTAGAGCTCCGCTAGGTCGAGCCGCATTCCGCGACGAGCTCACGGTTCGGAGATGTGCGGGACACGCCTGAACATTCTTGTAGTTCGAGTTGTCTGCTTACGCTCTGTCAGTTTGTGACTTCACCGCTTGGACGTATGACCTGCGTCCTGATGAGCCTGGGAGGAGAAGCCGTGCGTGCCTCAAGCAGCGTATTCGCAGCAGCGTTTTTTTTTGCCGGCACCAACACCTCCGATGCCGCAAGCCGACTGTCACCGAAGGAGATCCAGGCCGAATTTTGCAATGGCCAGCCGTTCACGTCCTCAACGCCTTCGAATACTAAGTTCACGATGGTGTTTAAGGTGGATGGCAAGGTGACGCGCAAACCACAAGGTAAAACCGGGGTGGGGGGTGAGGGGACTTGGAAGCTTTCGAAGGACGGCTTCTGCACGACCTGGAAGGGCAGCAAGGAGAATTGCTTCACACTGGTGACAGCGGGTGAGAAGAAGTGGTTCGTCATGAAGGGGAAGGCGAGCGTCGGGACGTGGAGCAAATAAGCGGCCGCACAGAGTACCGGAGATTTGGCGGGGTATGCTTAAGCATAACAGGATGATCACAGCCCCACCTGATCGTGATCGGGGAGGACATGGTCAATGCCACCTACAGCAGCCCGGTCGATTTCCCGCCCAAGGAGCAGATCGAGGAGGTAGAGGCCCGCCTCTTCAAAGTGGCCGAGACCGGCAAGTGCAGGGCGGCGGCATCTCGGTCTCCGTCGGCAACGGCAGCGGCGACAGCGCATCACGGCTGATGCGCCGGTGCTTCGGCCCGACGAGCCGGTGCCCGCGCGTCCGGTGCTATGAAGCCAGCCATCTGTATCAAATACGCGCGGCCGTGCCCCTACTCAGGCAAGCCTCCAGGGACCTTTGTGACCTTCGCCCTTTGATTTAGGTAGCAACCTGTTTTCTTTTCGGAGTTCATCGATGGCCCACTGCACCTCGTGTTGCCAGGTGTAGAAGAGGTCGCCCGCTCCTTGAAGCTCGTCCTGGTAGTTCACCCAAATGTACTTCGCCACGTAGATAGGATGAGCGCAGCCACCATGTGCCTTTAGGGCTTCCACGATCCATTCCTTCAGGTCGAGTTTGGTCGTCATTTCTCGTCTCGATTTCCCGACTGCGCGCCTTCAAGGTTTTTGGGCCCGCAGTCGGAGATGCTCTTCAGTTTAGTTGACTGGCCTCTTCCCTAAGCCGCGATAGATTTGCGCTACCGCGTCCAGGAGGTGGTTGCCGTAGCAAATCGTATGTTGCTGGGCTTCTGTGGGCAGCGTTGCTGCTTGGGTTCTAAGGGCATCCCGCATAGTGGTAAGCAGGACGCCAGACCTATGGTGGTCAGGGTCGTTTCGAGCGTTGGCCAAATGCAAACCCAGTGCTGTCATGGCGATCACTTCTAGCGCCGCCATACGTCCCACTAGTTCTTCGTTGGACATGAAAGCCTCCCGCGTTTCCCCTAGTTGCAAACAATTCTCAGTTCCGGGAACACAGCAAAAAATTTTGGAACCACACGAGAACTTAGGTGTTCCTCATCGCAAACAAGAAAGTCGCATTTCGTAGTATACATTTTGCGCGGACGCAGGGGAAAGCGATGCGCATCTATCTTTTTCGGATGAAAGCAACAGCGATGCTTTTGCCTTCTCGACAGACGCCAACGGGAGCAAACATTCCGCCCGTCTCGCCGCACACAGAGTGGATTTTCCTCGAAGCCCTTGACACGTTGAAGTTTCCGGACCCGTGGGACATCACCGACTTCCAAGGGGTTCTGGATCATCTGAAGGCAGATGGGTATTACGTCTTCGGAGTTTATTGAACCGCCACCAAAGCGTAAAGGCCGTCCATCTTCACTGGGAGTGCTAGAGCGGTTAGATATGACAGCCAGGTTGTTCTGCGAAAAACTCCCACCTGTAGCGGCTACAGGTTCAAACTTTAACTGCTTTCAGGCCCAGCCTGGCCCGGCTGCGTGATTGGGCCCGGCGAGGGCGACAGCGACGAGGACATCGTGGTCCGCATCAAGGCCGACGCGCCGGTGCTCTAGGTGGGACCGGGGGATCGTTCTTCGCTCCAAACGAAAAGGCACCCGGCGGAACGGGTGCCTTTCCAAAACCGGGATACCAGGGCGGCGCATCAATCGTCGTCTAGCGCGTTCTTAGCGTCCCGTTGAAAACTCGCCATTCACGCTCCGCAAACAGTGTGGCGGCAAGGCGACCAACATTCAGCACTCCGGCGAAGGTTGCCGACGCTTGCCCAGCGATGGCTGGATGATTTCACCCTGGAATAGGTAGTAGCCATCCACCTTCAGATGCTCGAGTACCTCTTGGAAGTCACCAATGTCCCAAGGCTCTACAAACTTCAGTGTGTTGATTGCCTCCAGGAAAATCCACTCCGTGAGCGGTGTGATCGGCGGAATATTTGCTCCCGTCATGTCGACCGAGAAGGCAAAATTTTCGCTCTCGCTCTCGTCTCGGAAAAGATAGATAAACAAGTGGTTTTCGTACGACGCGCAGGTGGATATCACGGCCGGTCAATGCCCAGGCCATCACCACATCGAACTTGCGCCGGTTGGCATCCTTGAGCATGGCATTGAGCCCCGGTCGCTGTCGCGGCCCTAAACCACTGATCCAGCGTCGCGGTAGACCTCCGCGACGCTCCAGCGACGGCGTTCGGCAACCTCCCGAAGCTCCCTCACCTGGTTTTCGACAGACTGGTGGTCGGTGCTGACCCGAACGTAGAGCGCTGCGCGTTTTGGGGTTTCCGCGATCTCCGATCTCCTGCGAGGGGTTTTTGTACGGGCGCGCCGCCACGCCATCACTGTCTTGCCGGGCCTGCCGTGCGGCTGCGCACTGTCTTGCCCTGCGCCAAGCCCGCCACCGTGCCCGCGCCGATCGCGTGCAGTGTCGATCCTGGGCAAGGGCAGCAAGGTGCGCCAGGTGCTCCTGCAGAACATCGTCAGCCGGTCACCACTATCCCTGCGCGTCGATGCCGGCGCCAACGATCACCGTGTTCGCCAGCCGCAAAGCCTGGCACCTGACCGAGCGGGCCGTCAACGGCATGGTCAAGCGCACGGCCAGGAAGGCGGTCATCAGCGAGGCTGTATCGCCGCACTGGCTGCGCCACGCGCACGGCTCGCATGCCATCGACCGCGGCGCCTCTCTGCCCGAGGTGCAGTCGACGCTGGGCCACGGCAACATCGCCACCACGTCAGGGTTACCTGCACGCCCGGCCCAACACGTCGAGCGGCCTACACCTTGATCCGGGAGTGTTTCTTCGATGAAGAGACGGGCAAGGGAAAGCGCCTCCGACGCTGATTGGTCCCGCCCCGTGGCCGCTTTACCCCGATAGCCGACAAACGGTCGATGGCGTTATTGACCCACAGCTGTCCTCGCCAGCGCGCGCGTCGCGATGCAGCAATCCAATGCCATGAGCGCTAAGAGCTGATACGCTCGCGACATGCTTCATGGGGGGTCAGACACGCTTGATGGGGGGTCAAATGAAGCGGCGGGAGTTCATCACTTTTCTCGGCGGCGCCGCGGCTGCTTTGCCGCTTGCGGCGCGTACGCAGCAGGCGGGGCCGATGCGGCGCGTTGGAATTCTGATGCCATATCCCGAAGCCGACGCACAATATCAAAAGTATGTTCGCGCGCTGCGGGAAGAGCTTGCAAGACTTGGCTGGACCGCAGGCAGCAACGTGCAATTCGACGAGCGATGGACCACCGACAATATGGACCGCGTGCGGGGCGGCGCTGTGCAGCTCCTGGACCTCAAGCCCGATGTGATCGTGGTCTGGAGCCATCGGGCGACTTCGGTCCTTCATCAGCAAGCTAGCCCCATTCCGGTCGTATTCGTCGGGGTTGGCGATCCGGTCGAAACCGGCCTGGTCACCAGCCTTGCAAAGCCAGGAGGTAGTCTCACCGGTTTCACGGTCTTGGAAAACTCGGTCGTCGGCAAGATGCTGGAACTGCTGAAGCAGATCAGCCCCGGGATGAACCGCGCTGCGCTCATCTTCAACCCCGAAAATCCGACAGCCGTTGTGATCCCCCGTTGGTTCGAAGCGGCGGCAGTAGCTCTTACAGTTCGAGCAACCCTCGCTCCCGTTCATGCGCCGGACGAGATCGAACGCGCCGTCGAGTTTTTTGCGCGTGAGCCGAATGGGGCGCTTATGATTTCTGCCGGACGCGACCGTTTCAATTCATCGCGAGTTCATTACCGCGTTAGTTGCACGCCATCGCCTGCCGGCGATATATGGGGGCGCTGTGATCGCCGCGAGTGGCGGCCTGATGTCGTATGGAACCGATATTATCGACCTGTGGCAGCGAGCGGCGTCATATGTCGATCGCATCCTGCGCGGCGAGAAGCCAGGAGACCTGCCGGTTCAGCAGCCGACTAAGTATTTACTCGTGATCAATCTCAAAACGGCGAAGGCGCTGGGCATCACCGTGCCGCCCTCGCTGCTGGCCCGCGCCGATGAGGTGATTGAGTGAGGCGACGCGCGTTCATATCGCTCCTCAGCAGCGCGGCAGTCACCTGGCCGCTGAGCGCGCGTCCACAGCAGCCGAAGGTTTATCGGGTTGGCGTGCTGCTGCCTTTCATGGAGGATGATCCCGAGGGGCAACGCCGGCTTAGAGCATTCGAGAAGGGGCTTCGCGAGCGAGGGTGGGTCGTCGGGCAGACCGTCCGCATCGACTATCGCTGGACCGGCACTGATCCCAACCGCATACGAACCTTCGTGACCGAGATTGTTCGGCTCGATCCCGACGTAATCCTGGTCAGCAGCGACCTCGTATTGGCGCCGCTGCAACAGCAAACTGGCAGCATTCCGATAGTGTTCACCAACATCACTGATCCGGTTGGTAGCGGCATTGTTGCCAGCTTGTCGCGCCCCGGCGGTCACATCACCGGGTTCACCCTCGCCGAGTTCTCGACCTACGGAAAGCTGCTGGAATTTCTCGAAGAGGCCACGCCCCACGTCACGCGCGTGGCTGTCATGCTCAATCCAGAACAGCGCCCGCAGGCCGGCATGTTACGTGCCATTGAGGCTGTGGCGCCGTCGCTTTCGGTGAAGCTGCTACCCATTTCGATCCGTGATCACATCGAGCGCTCGCTCGATGCGTTCGGACGGGAACCGAACGGGGGTCTGATCGTGTTGCCAAACCCCCTCGCAGAGGAAAATAAAGACCTGATTGCTCGAGTGGCGGTTCGAAACAGGTTGCCTAGCATTTATGTGTTTCGTTTTTACGTCGCGGCCGGCGGAAACTCTGATGTCGTACGGCGTTGATACCGCTGAGCAACCCAGGCAAGCGGCATCGTACGTCGATCGCATCCTCCGCGGCGAGAAGCCCCGCGACTTGCCAGTGCAGCAACCGACGAAGTTCGAGCTTGTAATCAATCTCAGGACCGCCAGGGCACTCGGGTTGACCATTTCCTCTGCGCCGCTCGCGCGCGCCGACGAGGTGATCGAGTAATTACCTCTCTGTAGGCACACCTTGTTGCAGATGCTCACGACCGCTTATGGCACAAAGTCCCCGTCGGTGCTTCACGGCACGACAGGAATGCTTCGAAAGCCGACATTTCGAGGTAAAGCGCAACGGCGATGTGCTATGGGCCGTTTATGTCTCGTCGCCCGCAACTTTGACGGGGGAGTTGGTCCTCCCATGCCGAGCGCGCCCACCCTGTCCACGGCGTTGATGGTGACCTGGCGAACGTCCGGGGATTGTGTTCGGGCGCCCTTCGCGACCATTCTATTTCATTCTACTTTTGGATTGGAGTTAGAGCTGGACGTTCGTCACCATCGCCGCCGGCGTCCCGGATCGTCGCCGGCGCGACGTCGACAACCTCGGCAAAGCGGTGCTCGGGATCTACTGAACCGTACACCAGGTGATCGAGGACGAAGGTGATATGTCTCGACGTCGCGCTGGGACGCAGCAGTGACCAAAGCCGCGGTTCTTACTGACCCGCGGGAGTGAGGCTGCCGGACGTCGGGGATGCTTTGTTCGGACCGCAGGGGGCTGGCCGGACGGAAGCTAGCGGGCGGGGCCTGGTGGCGTTGGAAATTCCGTTCTTCTCTGGCAACAGACATTCGGCGAATGGCGAAAA